>NZ_LT160640.1 GCF_900048895.1 Neglectibacter timonensis
AAAAAGTAGTTGACAAAAGGATAAGGATTTGATATTATAGTCAAGCGCTCGAGAGAGAGGGCGGAAGCGGAAGGGAGCTCGAGAGAGCTTGAAGCCGCATAGAAGCTGGATTTCGAGAGAGCAGAGGACCTTGAAAATTAAACAACGAGAAGAAAGATAGGACCCGTAATTCCTTGAGGGAACTCGAGGGAGAACAAAGGAAACAGAACCTAAAATCTGTGACAGACGTCAGAGACGTCAAATGAGCTACAAAAGCTCTAAAGATGATTTGAGACCCGAGAGGGTTTTAGATACCATATTTTAGAGAGTTTGATCCTGGCTCAGGACGAACGCTGGCGGCGTGCCTAACACATGCAAGTCGAACGGAGATAGACGCTGAAAGGGAGACAGCTTGCTGTAAGAATTTCTTGTTTATCTTAGTGGCGGACGGGTGAGTAACGCGTGAGTAACCTGCCTTTCAGAGGGGGATAACGTCTGGAAACGGACGCTAATACCGCATGAGACCACAGCTTCACATGGAGCGGCGGTCAAAGGAGCAATCCGCTGAAAGATGGACTCGCGTCCGATTAGATAGTTGGCGGGGTAACGGCCCACCAAGTCGACGATCGGTAGCCGGACTGAGAGGTTGAACGGCCACATTGGGACTGAGACACGGCCCAGACTCCTACGGGAGGCAGCAGTGAGGGATATTGGTCAATGGGGGAAACCCTGAACCAGCAACGCCGCGTGAGGGAAGACGGTTTTCGGATTGTAAACCTCTGTCCTCTGTGAAGATAGTGACGGTAGCAGAGGAGGAAGCTCCGGCTAACTACGTGCCAGCAGCCGCGGTAATACGTAGGGAGCGAGCGTTGTCCGGATTTACTGGGTGTAAAGGGTGCGTAGGCGGCTCTGCAAGTCAGAAGTGAAATCCATGGGCTTAACCCATGAACTGCTTTTGAAACTGTAGAGCTTGAGTGAAGTAGAGGTAGGCGGAATTCCCGGTGTAGCGGTGAAATGCGTAGAGATCGGGAGGAACACCAGTGGCGAAGGCGGCCTACTGGGCTTTAACTGACGCTGAGGCACGAAAGCATGGGTAGCAAACAGGATTAGATACCCTGGTAGTCCATGCCGTAAACGATGATTACTAGGTGTGGGGGGTCTGACCCCCTCCGTGCCGGAGTTAACACAATAAGTAATCCACCTGGGGAGTACGACCGCAAGGTTGAAACTCAAAGGAATTGACGGGGGCCCGCACAAGCAGTGGAGTATGTGGATTAATTCGAAGCAACGCGAAGAACCTTACCAGGTCTTGACATCCAACTAACGAAGCAGAGATGCATTAGGTGCCCTTCGGGGAAAGTTGAGACAGGTGGTGCATGGTTGTCGTCAGCTCGTGTCGTGAGATGTTGGGTTAAGTCCCGCAACGAGCGCAACCCTTACTGTTAGTTGCTACGCAAGAGCACTCTAGCAGGACTGCCGTTGACAAAACGGAGGAAGGTGGGGACGACGTCAAATCATCATGCCCCTTATGACCTGGGCCTCACACGTACTACAATGGCCATTAACAGAGGGAAGCAAGCCCGCGAGGTGGAGCAAAACCCTAAAAATGGTCTCAGTTCGGATCGTAGGCTGAAACCCGCCTGCGTGAAGTTGGAATTGCTAGTAATCGCGGATCAGCATGCCGCGGTGAATACGTTCCCGGGCCTTGTACACACCGCCCGTCACACCATGGGAGCCGGTAATACCCGAAGTCAGTAGTCTAACCGCAAGGGGGACGCTGCCGAAGGTAGGATTGGCGACTGGGGTGAAGTCGTAACAAGGTAGCCGTATCGGAAGGTGCGGCTGGATCACCTCCTTTCTATGGAGACCAAAAGGAGACGGAAGTCAGCCTTTTAACATCCAAGGTCAGGACGAGTCTTAGAAATCTAATCGTTGTTTAATTTTGAGGGTCCTGAAAGGGAACCTCAGGAGAGAAAGGGAACACTTCTTTTCTGAAAAGAATATGGGGGTGTAGCTCAGCTGGGAGAGCACCTGCTTTGCAAGCAGGGGGTCATCGGTTCGAACCCGTTCATCTCCACCAGACCTGCGGAAGGCAAGCTGCGATAGGGAGCAAGGTTGAGAAATTGGCATTGCGCCCGTATTGTTGACAAGTCGGAGGCAGGAAAAGGGCAGAGTGGTAGAAACCACCTCTCAAACCAAGAAATGGGCTTATAGCTCAGCCGGTTAGAGCGCACGCCTGATAAGCGTGAGGTCGGTGGTTCGAGTCCACTTAAGCCCACCAGCACCGAGAGGTGCGGGGATTAAGAAAAGAGAAGCAGTGTCGGAAGCTTATACGAAGTATAAGCCAAAAGGCAGAGAGTGACTCGGTTCTTAAGCCCAAGAAGAGTACCTTGAAAACTGAATAAAGCGAAGCAGATAAGAAATCGAGAATGTTATTTAGATTTAATTTGGTCGAAAGATCTGGTTAAAGGTAAATGACTACAATTTCAAAGAAGCGAAGAAGCAGGAAGGGAAGAGACGCCTTTTCTGCAAAGTTAAGTCTATTCAAAGAAATGCGAAAGATTTAGCTACTCAAAAGAAAGAATCACATGGTCAAGCTACAAAGAGCGCAAGGGGAATGCCTTGGCACTGGGAGCCGAAGAAGGACGCGACTAACTGCGAAAAGCTACGGGGAGCCGTAAGTAGGCATCGATCCGTAGATATCCGAATGGAGCAATCCGTCTGGAGTCATGTCCAGACATCATACACTGAATCCATAGGTGTATGAGGGGAACCGCCTGAACTGAAACATCTAAGTAGGGCGAGGAAGAGAAATCAACCGAGATTCCGCTAGTAGTGGCGAGCGAACGCGGAAGAGGCCAAACCGGGGGTAGTAATATCCCCGGGGTTAGGACAGCAACAAGTATCAGGGAATCTAGCAGAACGGCATGGGAAGGCCGACGAAACAGTGTGAGAGTCACGTATGCGAAAGAGGAACTGAGCTAGCTGAATCCAGAGTACCGCCGGACACGTGAAACCCGGTGGGAAGATGGGGGGACCACCCTCCAAGCCTAAATACTACCCAGTGACCGATAGTGTAAAGTACTGTGAAGGAAAGGTGAAAAGAACCCCGGGAGGGGAGTGAAAAAGAACCTGAAACCTTGTGCTTACAAGCACCGAGAGCCCGTCAATGGGTGATCGGGTACCTTTTGTAGAATGGTCCGGCGAGTGAATGCATCTGGCAAGGTTAAGGACTTAAGGTCCGGAGCCGAAGCGAGAGCGAGTCTGAATAGGGCGCATAAAGTCAGATGTATTCGACCCGAAACCGGGTGACCTACCCATGTCCAGGTTGAAGTGGAGGTAAAACTCCATGGAGGACCGAACCGACTCCCGTTGAAATGGTAGCGGATGAGGTGTGGGTAGCGGAGAAATTCCAATCGAACCCGGAGATAGCTGGTTCTCTCCGAAATAGTTTTAGGACTAGCCTCGTATTAGATTACCGGAGGTAAAGCACTGAATGGCCTAGGGCCCGAGAGGGTACCGAAGCCTATCAAACTCAGAATGCCGGATAATTGATGTACGGGAGTCAGACAGTGTGAGATAAGTTTCATTGTCGAAAGGGAAACAGCCCAGACCCACAGCTAAGGTCCCTAAGTACACTTAAGTGGAAAAGGATGTGGGGTTGCACAGACAACCAGGATGTTGGCTTAGAAGCAGCCACTCATTAAAAGAGTGCGTAATAGCTCACTGGTCGAGTGACCCTGCGCCGAAAATTTAACGGGGCTAAAGTGTATACCGAAGCTTGGGATTCATACGCAAGTATGGGTGGTAGGAGAGCGTCGTATGAGGGGTGAAGTCAGAGCGGAAGCGCTGGTGGACTTCATACGAGTGAGAATGCCGGAATGAGTAGCGAGAAATATGTGAGAATCATATTGGCCGAAAGTCTAAGGTTTTTGGAGGAAGGTTCGTCCGCTCCAAGTTAGCCGGGAGCTAAGGTGAGGCCGAGAGGCGTAGCCGATGCACATACGGTGGAAATTCCGTAGCCGCCAAAAGATTTAAGCAAGGGGACACCTTGAAAGAGCATAACCCGGGCGATGGTTGCCCCGGGCGAAAGGGACCGAAATCAAGTAGGGAAGTATGCTTAGACGAGGGCGAGAAAAGCCTTGTGTATATCTTAGGCGCCCGTACCGCAAACCGACACAGGTAGATAGGAAGAGGATTCTAAGGCCAACGGGAGAAGGGTAGTTAAGGAACTCGGCAAATTGATCCCGTAACTTCGGAAGAAGGGATGCCACAGCGATGTGGCCGCAGAGAATAGGCCCAGGCGACTGTTTATCAAAAACACAGGTTTCTGCTAAATCGAAAGATGAAGTATAGGAGCTGACACCTGCCCGGTGCTGGAAGGTTAAGAGGAGATGTGCAAGCATTGAATCGAAGCCCCAGTAAACGGCGGCCGTAACTATAACGGTCCTAAGGTAGCGAAATTCCTTGTCGGGTAAGTTCCGACCCGCACGAATGGTGTAACGATCTGGGCACTGTCTCAATTACCCGCCCGGCGAAATTGTAGTACCGGTGAAGATGCCGGTTACCCGCGACAAGACGGAAAGACCCCATGGAGCTTTACTGCAGCTTAATATTGGGTTTCGATAATTTATGTACAGGATAGGTGGGAGACTAGGAAGCACGGGCGCTAGCTTGTGTGGAGTCAACCTTGGGATACCACCCTTAGATTGTTGGAATTCTAACCTGCGGCCGTGAATCCGGCCGGGGGACATTGTTAGGTGGGCAGTTTGACTGGGGCGGTCGCCTCCAAAAGAGTAACGGAGGCGCTCAAAGGTCCGCTCAGCACGGATGGAAACCGTGCTTTAGAGTGTAAACGCATAAGCGGGCCTAACTGCGAGGATGACGGTCCGAGCAGTAACGAAAGTTGGAGTTAGTGATCCGGCGGTATGAGAGTGGAATTGCCGTCGCTCAACGGATAAAAGCTACCCTGGGGATAACAGGCTGATCTCCCCCAAGAGTTCACATCGACGGGGAGGTTTGGCACCTCGATGTCGGCTCATCACATCCTGGGGCTGTATTCGGTCCCAAGGGTTCGGCTGTTCGCCGATTAAAGTGGTACGCGAGCTGGGTTCAGAACGTCGTGAGACAGTTCGGTCCCTATCTGTCGTGGGCGCAGGATATTTGAGGAGAGCTGTCCTTAGTACGAGAGGACCGGGATGGACACATCTCTGGCGCACCAGTTGTCACGCCAGTGGCATAGCTGGGCAGCTATATGTGGAACGGATAAACGCTGAAAGCATCTAAGCGTGAAGCCGCCTCCAAGATTAGATATCCCATAGCGTAAGCTAGTAAGGCCCCTTGTAGACTACAAGGTTGATAGGCTGCGTGTGTAAGCATGGTAACATGTTCAGCTTGGCAGTACTAATAGGCCGAGGGCTTGACCATAGCTTTCTTTTAGGTCAGGCTTCTTTGAGACATTTTCTTCTGATTTTGTCTCCCCACTTCGATCTCTTTCTCGCTTCTTCCTTTATTCAGTTTTTAGGGTATTCTGTTTTACAGTTTCCCTTTGAATGCACCATTAGCTCAGTTGGTAGAGCACCTGACTCTTAATCAGGGTGTCCCGGGTTCGAGTCCCTGATGGTGCACCATACAAACTGGCTGCGAGCCAGTTTCTTTGGCCCGTTGGTCAAGCGGTTAAGACAGCGGCCTCTCACGCCGTTAACGTGGGTTCGATTCCCGCACGGGTCACCAAGAACTGCGGCAGTTTAGTAAACTGCCGAGATATTCCTCCTTAGCTCAGTCGGTAGAGCATGCGGCTGTTAACCGCAGGGTCGTTGGTTCGAGTCCAACAGGGGGAGCCAAAAATGAAGAGCCGCCGTTAAGTTATTTAGCGGCGGTTCTCTTTTATGGACCATTAGCTCAGTTGGTTAGAGCAACCGGCTCATAACCGGTCGGTCCGGGGTTCGAGTCCCTGATGGTCCACCAAACGAGATGCAGCCAACCTTTGAACTTATAACAGTTCAAAGGTTGGCTGCTTTTTTATTTGGGCCTAAAGTTTTAACGGATAATATATACCCTTAAATTAATTCCTTTCATTATTAATAAAATTTTCCATCGAATGATACACTTCTAAAGGATTCCCATTGTATTCGATTGCATAACAAGAAGGTAAATTTTCGCAGATTTCATGAAATGCCTGATTAGTCGCTTGTTCCAAATCACCTATTTCGTTAAATGGCAGCCAATTCACTTTATGATCAGAATCCTTGATGCATCCTGCTAATTTCTCTATCCCCTCCTCTCTTGATAAAGGCCGAATTGTATTGTACTGTTTATCGACAGAAAGTTTTGGAAATACGATATAGTCCAAAGGACACATATCTTTTGCTATTGAAGATTCACCAAATATATGTTTTAAGGCAGAAGGGACAATCTGTACTTTACCATTTATAACAAGTTCTGCATACAACATTTTTGACTGACTGATATTGGCTGTGTTTGCTAAATAATTTTTCAGGTTATCATTATGTTCGACCGTTTCAAGACCTAGGCGCAAACAATGGGGGTTTTTGCTGAGGAACAGTCTCTTTCCTTGTACAAAAACAAACGAGGAGTCATTGCCAATATATTTGCCCCCATAACTTAGAAGACTCGTGACAATCGTTGACTTTCCAGCTCCTTTTTGAGCGGGAAATAAGAAGCTCTTACCTTCGAAGACACAAGAAGAAGAGTGCAGCAATATTGTGTTTTGCATCAACCTTTGTGAATTTATTGGATCTTTTATAAGTTGACTCAGGTGTATCGTATCAACCTTGTCTGAGCTTCGTAAAAAATACACTTCTCTTCTTCTTTTATCAAAAATTGTGATACTATCTGATGGATTTTTCGCTACAACATAGAATAGATCATCGTTGTATAAAAAGCCTGACGTTCTATCATAAAATAAATCATTTTGCGGCCTAAAATGAAACATGGAAACTGTTTCGTCATAATGCTCCAGTTTAAGACTAATAATCCGAGTAAGAAGAAGCTCGCTACCCAAAAAATCTTTTGATTCCCATATATCCCAAATAGTATTGAAATACTGTTCTACTGCAAAGTATTCATTTTGATTGTCTGTAACAAATTTAACCGTATTGCATCCGTCTGTGGCATAAAGTGAAGAGGCAAAACTTTCTTTTCGAATTTTTCTTATTACGTCATTAAGTGTCATAAAAATCTCCTCTCCAATATTTTAATGATATGTATGGTATTATTCTTTTGCTGCAATGTTTCGTATTAATCCAACGTGAGAACTTATTTGTTGAAGGAAGCCGATTGTTGTAAATCAGTCGACTTCTTTTAACTTGTATGATAAAATAAGAACGGTGTTAAACTTGTGGACAAGGAGATATTTCAAAATGAAAATCGGCGAGGTTTCTCTTTCAACGAATGATGTAATTAGGCTAGCGAATTTCTACAAAATGCTTTTTAATATTGATAATGACAGTGAGGATGATATTCACCAGGTTATTTTAACAGAAGGAACCGGTTTCACTATTTATAATGATGGGAAGAGAAGAGAAAATAACTCTCAACATATTTGTCTTGCGTTTACAGTCACTGATGTGGATATGGAATTTGAGCGGCTAAAAAAGCTCGGTGTACAGATAGCAGAGTTTCCGACACTAAGACCATGGGGCGCAAAAAATATGTATTTTAACGATCCCGATGGAAATTCTATTGTGTTTCGAAGTTTTCCAATCGAACACAACTGATAAGTGCATGTACAATGGTTACTATCAATTATTTCTTATAGTCCCATTGCCTGGGACGCAGTGCATCTGTTTTATAGGCTTGTAATAAGGGAGAGAAGATTGAATGAATGTGGAATTGAAAGCCAGAACGGCTGATCATGTAAAGACTTACTGGGAGAGAACGAAGGATCCGGAAATCCGGGCCTTAATCCCTATAGCAGAACTTACCTTTGAAGAATCCCTGCGGCAGTACGAAGAATCTCTTTTCCCGGGGGCTTCCAGCTTTGGCCGCGTGATTTACGCAGATGGTTGCTATGTCGGCGATGTCTGGTGCTATGGAATTGATGAACGGGAAGAAAAAATGGCAATGTTCAGTTTTTTGATATTTGAAAAAAAACTATGGGGGAAAGGGATAGGCTCCCAAGCGGCCAAACTGTTTCTTCCAGAGGTCTTTTCCCGTTATCAGATCAATAAAATGGGAGCTTTTACCTATGCGGATAATCTGTCATCCATCGAGGCCTTGAAAAAAGCCGGGTTTCGAGAAGTGGAACGCTTTGAGGAAGAGGGAAGGATGTCTGTCTATTTGGAAGCACAAAGGGGATAAATTGTATTTTATCTTTCAAGTATTCTCAAGAAGATGGGCTTGCGGTCTGTAGAGAGCAGATGCAAGCCTTTTTTATTGCCAAGGAACCTGCCCCGATTTGCGGCGGGTTCCTTGGCAATAGCATTGGATGACGCGGATCGGAATCGGATCCCTTCATTTGCTTATTCGTCCACCATGATAAGCTCGGAATCAAAGTACTGTTCCTGAAACCATACTTGTTCCCAAATAGCTTCTTTGGAAAAAGTATACCTCTCCGGCGCGGCAATCCATTTGTCCTCGTTATCGTCTCTCCGATGGACAACTGCCAGGATTACGGCACGACAGCTTGGCACAGGCTGGTCTACTCCTAACAGGTATACATCCTGCGCTTCTCCATCCCCACCCAAGATACCGGGAACATAGCCGTAATTGACAGGATACACGATGTCGGGATGCGATGGGTGGACGGAACCGAGAGGACGGTCGACTGCAACCAACACAGTTGAACCTAGTATTTCAGCTGGTTTCACCGCTTGCCCTTCCCGGATTTTGAAGCAGGCGGCGTCATGATCGTTAATGATTCCTGCTGCCTGCAGATGCGAATATGTTGTTACCCGGCCAAGGAATTTGAAGCCCCTCTTTTTCAAGTCTGTACTGATCTGTTCTGAGAGCTCATTATAGGGCCTGTTCCGTTCTCCATCAGGATAGCGTTGGGGAACTCCATTCACAAAAGACCAAAGATATTTGCTAAAACTGCCTTCTGCTTCCTGAATCTTCAGGAAGCATTTCGCGTTATGGATGATCGCTTCTATTTTTTTCCGGGAACGAATGATTCCTGGATTCTCCAATAGTTCTGCGATTTTATCATCCCTATAGCAGGCGATCTTTTGGTAATCAAATTGATCGAAAGCAGCCTGCATAGCGGCACGCTTCCGCAGTATGGTCATCCAACTCAAACCACATTGCATGACTTCCAAACTTAGAAATTCAAATTGCTTTTGGTCGTCGCACAGAGGATTTCCCCACTCCTCATCATGATAGCGCTCTAAAAGTGGGTCTCCGTTTGCCCAGACACACCGATGCTGTTCCATAAGCTCCTCCTGTTTTTTTGATTTTAACATGATTTCACAAAAAAATCAAATTTTGTTTGACTTTTTTAAACTAGAAGGCTATAATAAATTTCCGTGCCGAATTTTGGCGCGAAGACAGCAATTTGAACGATACAGGAGAAGGGAGTGTGTTTTGAGTATGATCGAAGTGTCGCACCTGAGGAAAACCTTTCGTGTAGCAAAGCGGAACGCTGGTTTTTCGCAGGCCCTCAAAGCCTTGTTTCACAGGGAATACGAGGAAATACATGCTTTGGATGGAGTATCTTTTTCTATCGGAGAAGGAGAAATGGTAGGTTATATCGGTCCCAACGGCGCGGGAAAAAGCAGCACAATTAAGGTACTAAGCGGAATTTTGACACCGGACAGCGGAGAATGCCTGGTTGATGGACAAGTTCCCTGGAAAGACCGGGTTAACCATGTACGGCAGATTGGCGTGGTATTCGGGCAGAGATCGCAGCTTTGGTGGGATGTGCCTGTAATTGATTCTTTTGAGCTGCTAAAAGAAATCTATGCGGTTCCAGAAGATTTGTATCGCAAAAATCTTTCTGAACTGACAGAGCTTCTGAACTTGTCGGAGCTGCTTCGTACTCCTACACGGCAGCTTTCCCTGGGCCAGCGGATGCGGTGTGAAATGGCTGCATCCCTGCTTCACAGCCCGCGAATCCTGTTTTTGGACGAACCCACTATCGGCCTGGATGCTGTGTCCAAGCTGGCGGTGCGGGACTTCATCAAACAGCTGAACCGAGAACACAAAACCACGGTAATCCTGACTACCCACGACATGCAGGATATTGAAGCCCTAGCCAGCCGTGTACTTCTTATCGGCAAAGGGAGGATTTTGCTGGACGGTACGCTGGAGGATATCCGCTTGGCTTCCAGCGGAGACGGCGGAAAGAACATCGATGAGACGCTGGCTCAACTTTACAAGCAGTATGAAATTTAGGAGGGAGAGGGCATGAAAAAATATCTGAGTTTTTTCCGTCTGCGGTTCTCTATGGGACTTCAATACCGGGTAGCGGCTTTTGCCGGCCTGGTGACCCAGTTCGCCTGGGGCGGCATGCTGATCCTTGCTTACCGAGCCTTTTACCGGGCGGACCCCAATGCCTTCCCCATGACCTTTCAGGCGACTGCTACATATGTCTGGCTGCAGCAAGCCTTTTTGATGTTGTTTCAACCCTGGGGCTTTGAATATGATATTCTGGAAGCGATCAGCAGCGGGAGTGTGGCTTATGAACTCTGCAGGCCGGTAAGCGTTTACAATATGTGGTTTGCAAGAACTGTAGCCACTAGGGCTTCTGCCACGTTCCTGCGCTGTTGGCCTGTGCTGATTCTGGGCGCACTTCTGCCAGCGCCCTATGGAATCTCTGCGCCTTCCTGTGTACAGCAGCTCCTGTGGGCACTGCTGTCTGGCATTTTGGGAATGCTGGTTTCCTCGGCGATTTGTATGCTGGTATATTTCAGCACGTTCTATACTGTCAATTCCACAGGCGTACGGACCATATCTGCCTGTCTTACAGATTTTCTCCAGGGATCTGTCATCCCCTTGCCCTTCATGCCGGATGGGATCCGCCAGGTCTTGGAGCTTCTGCCCTTTGCCGCCACCTTGAATGCTCCCCTGCGGATCTATTCCGGAGATATTGCCGGAATTACACTGATACGCACGGTGGTTCTGCAGTTTTTTTGGCTTGGGGTGCTGGTGGCGGCAGGAAAGCTCTTGGAAAGAAACGCCATGAAAAAGACCGTGATTCAGGGCGGTTGACAGAGAACTCTTGTGCCCTGGCTTTGGAACAGGTCAAGCTTTAAAAAGGGAAGGAAGGTGCGTCTTGTGAGACTCTACAGAAAATATTTCTCCGTCTTTTTAAAAGGCGCTATGCAGTATAAGGTATCTTTTTTTCTTACCATGTTGGCACAGTTCTTTGTGTCCTTTGAAGTGTTTTTAGGCGTCTATTTTATGTTTCAGCGCTTTCATTCTGTGGAAGGCTTTACTTACAGTCAGGTATTGTTGTGCTACAGTGCAGTGCTGTTTCAATTCTATCTGGCGGAGTTTTTCTTTCGCGGCTTTGACCGTTTTGCCTCTATGTTGGGCAACGGTCAATTCGACCGTATTTTGGTTCGCCCCAGGAATACGGTATTTCAAGTGATTACAAGCCAGATGGATTTCACTCGTATGGGCAGGTTGCTGCAGGGATTTGTTCTGCTGCCCTATGCGATGGCTACTGCCGGGGTGGAGTGGAATTTTCTCCGGGTACTGACGCTTCTTTTCATGATCCTGGGGGGGACTCTGCTGTTTGCTGGAATCTTTGTCCTGGGAGCCACCCTTTCCTTTTTTACTACCGCCGGGCTGGAAGTGGTAAACGTCTTCACCGATGGCGTAAAGGAGCATGGCAAATATCCCTTGAGCATTTATGGAAAGCGTGTATTGGAGTTCTGTACTTTTGTGATCCCTTATGCTTTGGTGCAGTATTATCCGCTTTTGTATCTGCTGGGAAGAAGTACTGATCTACTCTATGTTTTCCTGCCGCTGATAGCCTCTGCTTTTTTAATTCCCTGCTGGCTGCTGTGGCGGTTTGGCGTTCGTCATTATAGATCTACAGGTTCTTGAGCAAGGGCATATAAGATTATTTCCCAACAAGGGAAGGAAAAACACGGAAAGGACTGCGGTAAAATGGATTTCAGAAAAACTTATGACCAAATTCCGGAAAAGTTCGATCAGTGGAGGCCCCGTTACTGTGATGAATTATTTGCCGCAGTAATTGAGTATACCAAACTGGAGGATGGAAAAGCAGCGCTGGAGATCGGTCCAGGAACCGGTCAGGCAACTGAGCCTTTTTTGAAGACCGGGTGTGAGTATTGGGCCATTGAACTGGGAGAAAATTTTACGAAATTCATGAAGGATAAATTCAGCTCTTACCCCCGTTTCCATATAATGAATGGTGATTTTGAGACATATGATTTTGGCGATCAGAAATTTGACCTGGTGTATTCGGCAGCGACGATTCAGTGGATTCCTGAAAAAATAGGATTTCCAAAAGTGTATGACCTGCTGAAAAGCGGAGGCGCCCTGGCGATGTTTATGACATTGTCAGATGAAAAATCAGGCAATGAAATTTTGTATGAAAAGATAGAGGAAGCGTATCGGCGCTATTTCCGTGTGGAAACAAAATACAACTGTAAGCTGGATTACGGCAATGCGGTCAATTATGGGTTTGTCGACTTTCATTATCTCGATTGGAAAAGGACAAGGATACTTACGGCAGACGAATATGTGGAATATTTGGTCAGCACTCAGGTGGAGCACATTACACTGCAGGAGCCTTACCGGTCACGGTTCCTGAATGCTGTTCGTGACGCGGTTCTTGATGCGGGTGGAAGGATTATGATCCATGATACGATAGCTCTGTATCTGACAAGAAAGCCATGAACACTGTGGAAGATCAGAATGAGAACAGACAGAATGGTAATTTGAATCGAGAAGTATTTGCGGGAGATCCGATGCATTTTGCATCGGGTCTCCCGCAGTTTAGTAGGGAAATTCTGCTTCTTGGTAAAAAACGGTTGTAAGTACCGGAATCGGAGGTTATACTGAGGCGGTAGCTACGGAAAGGAGGGGCGGAACATGAAGTTATTCGTAGAGGAAGGAGCGGAGTACCGGGAGATTGAGGTTATCATACGGTGTCAAAAGACAGATTCACAAGTGATGAAGTTGATCTCCGCCCTGCGGGTATTTGAGCGAAAGATCACCGGGTACAGAGATGGGCAGACATTTTTGCTGGAAGCGGAAAAGCTTCTCTATATAGAAACAGTGGATAAGAAGACTTTTCTTTATACTTCTGAAGGAGTCTATGAAACATCCCTGCGTCTGTATGAGCTGGAAGACCGTCTGGCTGCCTGTGATTTTTTTCGTGCGTCAAAATCCATGGTAATCAATTTTAACGAGATTAAATCTATGAGACCCGATTTTGGAGGAAGGATGCAGCTTGCTATGAGCAACGGCGAGACAGTTTTTGTCTCCCGTCAGTATGCCTGGTACATTAAAGAGAAATTGGGCCTGAAATGACAAGAAGGAGGTCATTACTGTGAAAAAAATATTGGAAGCCGCGGTGGAACTTAAAACTTGGGCGTGCTTATCTTTTACTGCCGCCGTACTGATCTATACCGTCTGCAGTCTGGCTTTCGGTGAGAGATCGATGGACCTCGTGATGGTGTTTGAGTTGTTGGGTCTTTCGGTAGGGGCGACGCTGCTGCAGTTCGTCTGTTTCTCCGGCAAGGTGATCAAAAAAATGCGTTATTCGGTCCGCATGCTGGTGTTTTCAATCCCTATGTTCGGAGTGGCTGGCCTCTGTGCTGTACTATTCCGTTGGTTCCCTATTCAAGACCCCTGGGCCTGGATCAGCTTTGCGGCTTTCTATCTTTTAGGCTTTATTGGAATTACGTTGGGGTTTGAAATATATTATTGGGCTACAGGTAGAAAATACAACGGCTTGCTGGGCCAGTATAAGGCAGGAAAAGAAAGGAATGAAGAGGGAAAAGTTTGAGATTGTCTGTCTTTTCCGTTATACTATATAGAGTGAAAATGAGAAAAGGCAGGGCGGAACAGATACAATGTCATATGAAACAGATTGTCTGATGGCAGAATTAGAAGAGAACCTGCGTGAATTGGGAATTCCTCTTTCACGAAATATCGTACCTCAGGTGCGCATCAATACACGGGCCAAGCGGCGGCTTGGATGCTGTTATTATCAGGACGGCGTTTACGCGGTAGAGGTATCGGCGGCCCTGCTGGAGCAGCCGGAGCGGCTACGTCAGACTCTGGTTCACGAGCTGCTGCATACTTGTCCTGGATGCAGAAATCATGGAAAACGGTGGAAAAGCCATGCGGCGCAGGTAAATGAAGCGTTTGGATACTCCATAGAAAGAACAGTCCAGCTGGAGGATGACGAAAGCGGCCCACTTCGAAAGGAAACGGTCAAGTATGTTCTGGAATGCCAGAGCTGCGGCATCCGGATCAGCCGAACCAGAATGTCAAAAGCAGTGAAATCTCCCTGGCAGTATCGATGTAAATGCGGAGGAAAGCTGAAACGCATCCAGTAATCCTTTTGTATGTTGAAAAGGACCGGAGACGTGGCAGGGACTGGAACCGAAGAAAACAATAGAAAGCAGCGGTATGGTCGGAATGACGATACCGCTGCTTTTGAAATTAGTAGAAATGGGATCTCATAGTTTACAGGCGCCTGATTCTATACCTCCGTTTGGCGGGGAGGGCAGTATCGGCGCACTCTTTATCCAGACAGCGGATCCAGAGCCTGAGACGAAGAGAGAGCGCCTGCTGCCATAGGTAGGCGCTGGGAACCAGCCATAGTAATTTGTTTTCAGCAAAGGTTGGAGTCCCTGTGAAGACGACGCTACAGAAAGCCAGCAGCAGAAAAAACACAGTGGTTCCCCAAAGCCCCCGATTTTGCTGCATGGAGAGGCGGGGCAGAGAGATGGGATAGAGGAAAACAGCTAGAAGGCCGAACCCTATAGCTTTTAGAGAGTTGAGAAAGAGCGGCAGCTCCGGCCCAAGCTTTTCCGAGGTGAGCAGCAGAACCAGCTCATCTCCTTTGCTTTTCCAAAGCCTGCTCCAAAATTCAAAATCTGACCACTTGGTGGGAATAAAGTCTTCGGGAAGCTGGAAAGAGAATTCGCAAAGCCAGAGCAAGAGAAACCAGGACAGCCCGCAGAGCAGGAGGCAGGCCAGAAAAGGAAGGGGGAATTCCAGGGCGGTGAAAGTTGTTTTCAAAAGGGAGAACAAAGCAGACAGCAGCAGAACTGCTGGGGCAAGCAGCGTTCCGGCATGGGCTAGTTCGCTCCAAAAGCGCAGGGAAGACCATTGGCCTGAAAGTCCATGGCGGTTTACAAATTCTGTCAAAAATTTGTGTGGAGCAGTTCCGGATGGTATGCTGAGACTGACCCGGGACATATCGGAATCCTCCGGCAAAGCCTGTAAAAGAAGTATTGGAGCGTCTCCTTCCAGGATGCCGCGTACCGTCAGGATCCTGTTCTGGTAGTTCAGCGTATTTCCAACGGCTTTTGAAGTTCCAAACAGCTCCTGTGCAGTAGTGCGGTCCAGGAGACAGCCCTCCGTATCTTCGGTGAGAAGCGGTGCGGAAGAGGAATAGAGAAGGAAAGAAGGGCCGCACAGCGTCAAAACAGCAGGATAAGCAGTCCGTCCCAAGCTAGGGTTTGACACTGGTTTCTCTGACTCCTGCCCCCAAACTGCAAAGGGGACAGGGTCGCTTTCCATCGCCTCTTTCCTCTGCATTTCAAGTGCTTCCTTTCCGGTGAAAGTACGCTCTTCCTGAATCAGCGTATACAAATTTGGGAGCTCTTGAATTTGCTGGGAGGCGGTGCTGGAGAGAAACAGACAAAGAAAGAAAAGGCCGGGTAAAAGGAGGCGGCGCAGCGCTTTCACGGCTGATTCAGACGCACCCGGTCGCCTGCCTCCAAGGGCTTGTTGGAATCTGCGATGAATTCTTGACCTGCGACGAGGCTTCCTCCGTCAATAGCTGCATAGCTTTCATTTTTTTCCAAAATTTCCACGTTCAGCCGGGCTGCGGTAAGCTCTGGCCCCAAAAATCCTGCATCTTCCTGGATAATCAGGAGGTAATAGCCCCCGTTTTCTTCCTGCAAAGCGCTGAGCGGAACACAGTAGGGATAGGGTTTGGAGGGCTGGACTGCTTCCATTTCCGCGGAGCTGCCCAGTTTCAGAGAATTTTCGGGCAGTTTTACTGTAATCTCCAGCAGTTCGGAATCCTTCTGGACCTTTTGAATGGATTCTACGGTCAGGCCGGTAAGTTCTTTTTGATCGCCGCCAGGTTTCAGCGTTACTGTGCTGCCTACAGAAATATATTTTTCCTGCTCCGCAGGAATTTGCGCTATAAAAGCAGTTCCCTGAGAGAGGTCGGAGATCAATACGGCAGTGCCGTCCGGTGTGGGATTTCCCACCTCAATATTCAGCTTGTCCACCACGCCATCGAAAGCGGAACGGACGACGCCTCCGTTTTCCAGCAATTTTTGAAGCTCTTCTATTTTTTCTGACAACTTTTGCCATTCCATCTCCATCTTTTCTGCAGAACTGTCGGCGGACGGGGATTTCTGGGCGTCTTCTATGGCTCTGGCGGCGGCCTTCAGAGCAGAATCCCTAGCGGAAACTGCTTGGTCAAAGTTTTGCTGGGCAATGGAGACGGCATCTAACAGTTCCTGCTCCTGAGAGCTGGATTCCTGCTCTGAAGCCGCCGCCAAATCATGATCGGCAGTCTGTTTTTCAGAACGAGCGGTTTCTGCTTTTTCAGCAGCGGTATTCAATGCCTGTTCATAGGATGCCCTGACAGAATTTTCAGCCTCGTCCGGATCGACTCCCGCTGTTTCAGCCTGCTGGCGTGCCTCCTGCACCTGCTGATCGACGGTCGTCTGCAGCGCATCCAGAGCGGAAAGGGCCTCTTCCAAGGCCTTTTCCCGTGCTTCACAGATAAGCTGAAGAGATTCCAAGTCCGCGTGAGGCGGAGGATTCTCCCGGTACTCTTCCAACCTGTTCTGTGCCTCAGTGAGAATTTTTTGCGCCTGCTCTACTGCTTTTCCAGTCTCGCTTTTCATGTCGTTATAATCCTGAAGGGCTCGGGCAAGCGCGGTACTGCGGCTGTCGGCTTCCGTCTTCTCCCTGCTTTTCTGATCCCGGATATCCAGGTTCAGTTTTTCCAATTCCAATTCTGTTTCCTCCAATTTTTGCTGAAGGTCTTCCAGGCTCAGGGAAAACAGCGGGTCATTTTCCGCTACCGCTTCGCCAGGCTTGACCGCTAGGGAAGCCACTCGTATTCCGGGAAAGGAGGTTACGGTCTTTGCTCCATTTGCAATTACCTGGCCGGAAGCAGTGATTTTATGATCGATTGACCTTTTTTGTGTTTCCTGCAGATCTACCCGGGCGATGGTCAGGCTGTCTGCGACCCGGGAGAGAACTGTGAAGAATATCATCAGGCTCAGGAAGCCTGCAAGGGCTCGCAGAGCCTTGGCCTGCAGTGTAAACGGCTTCTTACGGCGGCGTCCAATCAGGCTGTGTAAATCTATCTCAATCAGTCGGGCTGGGCTGCCGGGGTGTGGCCGCGGCAGTTGATTCTTACTGTGGAGTCGTTCCATGCAGATTGTTCCTTTCTGTGTTTCTGAATCCCTTTCTGCGGCATGCAAAGCTGTGCGCTACCTGCCAGATCTGAGTGTGCGAGATTATACGGAATCGCTAGAGGTGTTATACAGTCCTGCGTCCAATCTGGTACGATGCAGTGGGTGAAAGTTTCAGCCCCTCAGCCTTTTATTGCGGCTGCGGTGATCCCCTGCTCCAGATAATCCTGTCCGCTGAGAAAGACCAGAAGAGCGGGCAGCAGGGTCACTACCGATCCGGTAAATGCCACCCCTGCCTTTGCCAGGTCAATGTTGGGAAGATAGAGGGAGAGGGGCCAAAGCGTCTTGTCTTTTAAAAAAGCCAGGGGCTGTTCAATCAGATTCCAGTTTTCTAAAAATCCGAGTACCAGCGCAGATACGATCCCAGCAGAACCCAAAGGCAGACCGATGTTCAGGAAGATTTGAAAGGCACTCCCAGTATCCAGCTTGGCAGATTCTAAAATAGCCTCTGGAATGGAACGGAAAAAACGATACATTAAAAATACTGGAAAGGTGGAAAAAACAGCGGGCAGGATGACAGACCACTGCGTGTTGATGAGATGAATGCTGTCCAGCACCAAAAAGCTGGACAGCATGGTGACCTGGAAGGGCATCAGCATCAGGATGAGATAAAGGGTAAAAAGAGTTTTCCGAAAACGGAACTGAAACCGTGCGAATCCCCAAGCGGCCGGCGCACCTACCAAAAGCTGTCCGACAAGGATCAGGGCTGTAATGCGCACGGAGTTCCAAAACATGGCAAAAAACTCGGGAGAATCCAGCAGCAGCTCTACATAAGAGCGCAGACTGGGGGATTGGGGGACCAGCCGCCAAGCGACATAGCCTTTGCCCTGAGAGAGTATAGGGGACAAATACTGTGACAGCTCACCGGGATCCATCAGTGAACCTGTAAGAAGAAACAGCACAGGGCTGCAGACCAGAAAAGCAAGTGGAAGGAGCACAAACAGTGCCAGTTTCCAGCGCAAGGAAGCACCTCCTCTTTGAAGATTGGAGATATGGGGAGTCCTGAAATAGGACAGATATTCACTCTTCCCAGTTCCAGATTCGCTGCAGAAGCAGGATCAATCCCAGGATAACGGCAGCTACCAGAACCGCTCCTGCAGAGAGTTTATCGAAGGAGAGATCCCGAAACCAATTGTTAAACAGATGCTGGAGCAGGTACATACTCTCGTTTGGATAATCCCCTGCCACCAGATAGGCTTCGCGAAATACCTTGAAGGAATTGAGGAAGGAAAGGACGGAAATAGTGTAGAGGGACGGGAGCAGGGATGGAAAAGTAATCTTGCAGAAAATTTTCCATTCTCCGGCTCCGTCTACCTGGGCGGCCTCGTAAATCTGAGTGGGGATTCCCGAGAGCCCTGCCATCCACAGTACAATGTCATACCCTAGGTTTTTCCATAGGTAACTGCCGCAGAGCACCCAGAATGCGGCGGGGCTGTTCATCCAGTCTTCGGGGACTGCACCTAACCGGCAGAGCAAACTGTTCCAAAGCCCGCTGTTTTCAAACAGGACCCGCCAGACCAGCGCAACAGAGGCTACCGGGATGGCCATCGGAAAAAGAAAGGCAGTTTTCAAAATACCGCCCAGCCGGCCTAAACGCTGCAGAAACACAGCGAGTAGCAGAGAGATGGCGAGCAGAGAAGGGATACATACCCCCACAAATCGCAGGGTATTCCAACAGGCCAGCCGGAAAGCAGAATTGTGAAGGATAGACCAATAATTTTGAAAACCTGCCCACTCCTCGGAAACAGAACTGGATAGCGAACGCCGAAGAACATCGAGAAACGGCAGAAGAACAAAGAGGCATACCCCGGTCAAGCTGGGGAGGAGAAAGCACAGCCCAATATTTTCTCCTTTGATTCTGTTTTTTTTCATATCATTCAGAAAGATAAAGGGCTACCTTTTTCAGAATCTCTTGAACGGCATCGTTCAACTCCAGCTTTCCTTCCAGATAGGCTTGACCGGACTGCAGCACTGCATCGAGGATTATAGTATCCTGGGTCGCCGGAATTTCCAACCCTTCTACGGTTTCCCGCAGCGCGTCATATTCCTCCTCGGTAGGTTTGCGGAAGGTTAAATTTATGCTGTATGAACTGTCGGAGCTGATTACAGCAATGCCGCCCAAGGAACTGTCTTTGACTTGACAGAGCTGCTCAAAGGTTTTCTTGTTGACCGGCATACCCAGTCCCTGATCGATAGCCTGTACTTCAGAGGACAGGAGAAACTTCACAAAAGTTTTTGCCTCCTCCTGCTGAGAACTTTTGGCGTTGATACCAACTACGCCGGCGGGCAGAAAAACGTTGCCTGCCTGACCAGGCTGAGGAGCATATCCATAGTTTTGCATCTTATCGTTAACCGATACCAGGCTGGGAAGACCGCCGATGGAGGAGAAATTCTCCAAGGAGATCAGGCTGTTCCCTGACGTCAGCTCGGTACCCATGGCCATACCGTTTTTGCCGAAAGAGACACTGGCATATCCGAGCCCATCTTGAGGATCTCCGCCGTCTTCATCGGGAAGATTCGTGTCGAAAATACGTTTGGCCTGCTGAAGAAATTCGGAGAGGGCATCCTGTTTAAGTGTTCCGTCTGTCTGAAACCATGCGGGGGAATTGGCGGGATAGAGGGCTTTCAGGAGAGAAGCGGCGTCAGTAAGGCCTGTAACGCTTTTCTGGTCAGGATGTTCCTTCCTCAGCTTATCTACAGCATCTGCCAGGGAAGCGAGATCATGGACAGAGGAAAGCGACTCTTTATCCGCATCTAGAATGGGGAGGACAAAACGGGTGGGAACGGCATAATAGCCTTCATCGGTTTTGTAAGCGGACAAAATATTTTCAAAGAGGCCATCGGAATCCTCGACTTCCTTTACCAAGTCTCCGATCTCTGTGAGCAGGCCTTTTTGTAGGTAATTCTGCACAGGCATTCCATCCAAAAAGATGACGTCCGGGCCTTTTCCTGCCATGATGTTGGTATTTAGGGTGCGAAGGGCATCTGAAACGGTCATGGCGTCGCTTCCGCTTAGGGCCAGTTCCAGATTGATATAGATATCTGGATTTGCCTTCTGATACATGGCGATAGCTTGGCGCAGCTCTGTGGAGTCTGAGAACGCATAGGCTTTCAGTTCTTTTTCTGGAACTGCAGACATGTTAGGGTCATAGAGATAGTTCAGCAGTTTGTGGCTTTCGTCAGTTTCATTCCACCCCAAGAGGGTAAAAGAATCGTCAGAAAGCTTGAGAATCTTCTGTACGTGGAAAGTGGGGTCGGAAAGCGTGTTGAGGGCGCCGTTGATTACCTGCTCTATACTGCTGCCGCCCAGAATATGACGGTAGACCCCGTTTTGCGAGCAGAGGTAAATGGAATCGTCCTGCCTGTCGGAAAAAAGGAGAATGTCTCCGGTGAGAAAAACGTTTCCTGATGATGAGACATTTGTCTGTACAGTGGCTTCGGGGTTTCCTGTACTTTGTCTGGAACTGTTCAGAAAATCTTCCAAAACGCTGTCCCGTTCTTTTAAGGTCCAGTCAGTGAGATGGAATAGGTCTACTCCATCGTAGGAACGGACCAGGAGAGTGTCCGTGGTGAGGACAAAATCAATGTATTGATTATATGTGCCCGTGGCTTCCAGGGTGTGCAGGAAAGATCCGGTTTCCGGATCGATATGGTAGAGTACGCCGTTCTGATCCAGCCCAAGCAATGATCCGTCATGGAGAAAGGAAAACTTCTGGATGCTGTTTTCCGGGACGGCCGAGCTGCCTGATGCGACGCTGGTTTCAGCCGCAGAGGAGGCACTGTCTTCAGAGGAATCTTCAGGAGCGCCGGATTTATCATCCGAGCCACTCAGGAGTACGCCGTCTGTAAACGTCTCGTTTTCGGGCAGATTTAAGACTAGCTCCCTCTTTTTCCGCGACTTATCCATCAGCCAATACCGGGACTTTCCGGAGTCGTCAGAGGTGGTAAATACAGCGCTGCCGTCGGTCCCCCAAGCGGCTGGCGATGAAAATGTTTCAGGAGCTTCTGCCTCGAAAGCAACTTTTTCCCAGGTCTTACCATTGTCGGAAGAGTCGAAGATACCTTCCGAACTGGTAAGACGGAGTTTGTCGCCCGTTTGATCCAAGGAGAGGGGGATGTTCCCGTCACCTCCTGGAAGGCTGAATTCTTCTTCTACATAACGTCCCTTGGCTGATGAATTGGAAGGAATATCCGAGAGGCTGCTATCGCCGCCGGTGCTGCAGGCGACCGCAGACAGCAAGAGGGCAGAAGAGAGGAACAGGCTGATTAATTTTGTTCCATATCGTTTTAACTTTGGTCTCATACTCTAAGCGTCCTTTCTGTTTTGGAATTCTGCACGATAGGATACCACCCAAATCTCTAAACAGCCTCTAAATTTTAAAGGTTTTTTCGAGATTTCCATGATATACTTAGTTTCAGATCAAAAAAGCGGTGGAATACTGAGAGTACGGCTGGAAGTATGGAAATCGTCTGACGCTGAAGGAAAGCTGGTTTAGAGAAAAGATGCGTATTTTGTTGATTGAAGACGATAGAAGGTTATTAGAATCTTTGAAATTTCAACTGGAAAAGGAAGATTTTACTGTCGATGCCTGCACAACTGGAGACGATGGATTATATTTTGTGCTGCAGGGAGCCTATGACCTGGTGATCTTGGACAGAATGCTGCCCGGCATGGATGGGATATCCCTCCTCAGGCGGCTGCGCAGAGAGGGCGGAGCTGTACCGGTGATCTTATTGACTGCATTGGGAGAACTGGAACACAAAATCGAAGGGCTGGATGCAGGGGCGGATGATTATATTGTAAAGCCGTTTGCTTTTGAAGAATTGATGGCCCGGATTCGCAGTATTGGCCGCCGGCCGCAAAGCTGGGAGCAGCATGAGACCTATACTGTAGGAGATCTGCGCCTGGAACCAAGGGAAAAGCGGCTGGAAGGTCCGGGAGGCGTGTGCAGCCTTTCCAAACGGGAAGCCGATCTGCTGGAATTCTTTCTGAAGAATCCGGGTCAGACCCTTCCGAGAGAGACTTTGCTCCTCAGAGTATGGGGACCGGATGCCGAGGTTGAGGATGGGAACCTCGACAACTATATTCATTTTCTGCGTCGCCGGCTGCGTACTTTGGGCAGCACCCTGAAGCTGGTGACAGTACGGGGAACCGGATACCGCTTGGAAGAGGAGGATGAGAATGTTTGAGCGTCTCCACAGGCAAATGACCCTTTTCTGCGCGGCGGTTACCGGAATCATACTGGTGGTTATGACGCTGCTGTGCCTATTCCTTTCAGAAGCTTCTATCCGTCAAAACCATTATCAATCCTTTTTGAATGAGCTGAATTCGGTCATCTCCTATCTGGAAAACCAAACAGTCATTTCCAATCAATGGCTTGCGAAAACAGAGGATGACAACAGGCTGGTTCTGGATGTATATGATAACGGGGCTCCGTTGCTGTACAATTCCCTGGCGGCGATACAGCCCGAGCGGGAAAAACTGGTGGAGCAGGCGAAGAGACAGGCGGCAGAAGAATATGGGCTGGATATATCCTTGCCGGTTTCCAATTCCGTTCTCTCAAAGTATACAGAGTTTTCTATGAAGGGAGAGGAGGGCCGGAAATATTATGCGGCTGCAGCAGTGTTTCCCAAGAGCGGCGGCGCGCTCAGCGCTGTTTTAGTGTATTCTCTGACAGGGCAGGAATGGCAGGTTTTCCTGCAGCGACTGCTATTTCTCGGAGTGGATCTGCTGGGAATCGGAGGATTGATTCTGTTTTCCTGGATATTTACGGGAAAAATGCTTGGCCCTTTGGAGGAAAGCAGAAAAAAACAGGCTCAATTTGTGGCGGCAGCCTCCCATGAGCTCCGTTCTCCTTTAACAGTGATGCTATCCAACCTTTCGGCGCTGCAAAAGGCAGGTCCGAAAGATCGCGGAAGATTTGAAGAAAATATTAAGGCGGAGGGAAACCGCATGTCTCGCCTCATTGATGATATGCTGGCGCTTGCCAACGCAGACAGCCGATCCTGGCGCATCACAAAGGCCACGGAGGAAGTGGATACCCTGATCCTCGAACTTTATGAACATTACCAGGGGCCTGCCCGGGAGCGGGGGATCGCGCTGTCTGTACGCTTGCCGGAAAGGGTTCTGCCGGAGTGCGTTTGCGACGGCGGCCGCATCCAGCAGGCGCTCTCTGTGCTCCTGGAAAATGCTTTGAGCTATACCCCTCAGGGAGGATGCGTAGAACTTTCTGTCGAAGAGAAGTCCGGCAGATGCCTGATTTCTGTACAGGATAACGGACCTGGAGTTCCTGATGGGGAGAAGCTGCGAATCTTTGACCGTTTTTACCGCACTGATAAATCCCATCAAAATAAGGAGCATTTCGGACTGGGGCTTTGTGTGGCCCGTGAGATTGTTGATCTGCATAAGGGGAAACTTTGGGTGGAGGATACCCCTGGCGGAGGCGCTACATTTTGTATGCTGCTGTGAGCTTCCTGGCGTGTGATTCACGAATTTCTTAAATGAATTATGTAAACAAGCTGTGCGGGCAAACAAAAAAGAGCTAAAACCCACATGGAGTTTTCAGCTCTTTTCCGGTTATGCGTGATGAATTAGCCTTTTGAATTCTGCAGCCGAGGTATTAGAGCGGTAGATTGTGCCGGAACCTTCCGGATTGGGACCTGGATAGTAGAAATCTACATATTCGCCGTTGATATCTACTATAACGGTGAGCTTGCCGCCCTCCCAAGGGGTAATTTCCAAAAGATAGTCCGGATAGTAAGCGAACATGGAAAGCGATTTATCCAGAGGTTCAGCTTCCAAAATAACGCGGGAAAAAGCCTGGATGCGTTCCCGCTTTTCAGAGGTGCTGGCGTTAAGATGGAGCAGCTTCAGATGCTCTCCATAGCCGCGGGAAAGATCCATCTGCAGGGAATTCGGAGTACTGCTGCATCCGGATAACTGCAGAACCATGATGCAAAAAAGAAGAACGCAGAGCGATTTTTTCATAACTGGATTTCCTTATCTCATAATACGTCATGATATATGCTTTATTCTACCCAGTTTTTCGCTAAATGTCAAACAGAAATGCCGAACAGGGATTCGGCGTTCCGACAGGCGATCTGTTCCTTTTCCGCAGGTTTGAGCCCGGTGGCTTCCAGCAACGCTTTTTCTTCCGGAAAAGTGCTCCAGGGACAATCTGTGGCGAACAGCACTCGGTCCACGCCATGAAGGCGAATCAGTTCCTCCAGTTGTCCGGGCGTCAGAAAGTGTGAAGCAAAGGCGGTATCAAAATAAACATTGGATTTGCCGGCCAGATACTGTGCAGCTGCTTCCGGCATATCCATACCGCCCATGTGCGCGGCAATGATTGTGAGGTTTGGGAACAGATCCGCAATTTTTGCAAGCACATCGGGAGGGCAGTGTACCAAACTTGGGGAATAGGGATCCCGGCCCGTATGAAAAGCTATGGGCAAACCCAGTTTTTCCGCCTCCGCATAGATGGGCAGCGCAGCGTCGTCGCCGATGAAGAATTCCTGATAATCCGGATGAAGCTTGATACCATACAATCCCAATTCCTTGATACGGCGCATCTCTTCCAATGCATTTTCGGCGTACGGGAACACGCTTCCGAAGCATCGGATGGAATCATGCTGGCTTTCCGCTGCAAAGTTGTTAACGGAGGTCTGTTGTTTGGCAGTGGTAGCGATATGCAATGCCATCCCGCCGGAACACCCCCATTCTGCGAGAGCTGCAGCTGTCCCGCCGCGGGTACCGTCTGTAAAATAGGGGCATTTGCAGATGCCGGAAAGCCTGGGGAGCGCTTTTCCTGCCAACGTATCCGGGAAGAAATGAATATGGGTATCGAAGTATTTCATAAGACCGGAATCCTCCTGTTGAGAAAATTTAGCATAGAATGAGAAAGAGACTTTCCGCAGTAGCGGAAAGTCTCCCAATGAATCGAATCAGTCGCTCGTGTAGGGGAGCAGAGCCAGATGACGCGCACGTTTGATCGCAACGGTCAAAGCACGCTGATGATATGCACAAGTACCGGTCACACGGCGGGGGAGGATCTTTCCTCTCTCGGAGATGAAGCGGCGAAGCTTGGCGATATCTTTGTAATCAATATAGTCCGCTCTGTCAACACAGAAGCTGCACACCTTTTTGCGTCCCTTGCGTCCACCGCGGCGGACTTCTCTTTCGGGTCTATCAGCCATAGCCAAAAAGCCTCCTTAACAAAATTTTAGTCTGAAGAGTCAAAATTTTAGAAGGGGAGATCGTCGTCTCCCAGGATCTCTTCAAAATCCTCGTTGCTTCCGCTGGAATAGGCGGGGGCAGGCTCGCTGTAGGCGGCCGGCCTCTGCTGCACGGCGGGCGCGCTGTCATAAGAACCGGGCGCACTGCCGGAGGAATCCCGCTTGGAATCCGCGAAGCTCACATCGTTGGCCACGATTTCAAAGGCCTTGCGTTTGTTGCCCTGCTTGTCCTCATAATTGCGGGTCTGGATGGAACCAGTTACAGCCATCATCCGGCCCTTTGAAAAATACTTGCAGACAAATTCTGCGGTCTGACGCCAGGCGACCACATCGATAAAATCAGTCTGGCGTTCCGTGCCCGCTCTTGAATAGGAGCGGTCCACAGCCAGAGTAAATGTGGTGACGGCAATGTCATTGGGAGTATGTCTCAATTCCGGGTCGGCTACCAGCCTGCCCATGATAGCGGCAACATTCAGCATAAATCAGGCACTCTCTTTCGTAGTCAGCAGAATTATTCTGCGCTTTCCGCAGAAGCTGTCTCAGCAGCGGGAGCCTCTACAGCTTCCACGGCGATGGCTTCCACGTCGATATTGCTCTCTTCAGCCTTCTGAGGCTTCTGGGCTTTCTTGGGGTTTACATGACGGGGATCGCGCTTTACGATAATCGTGCGCAGGATACCGTCGGTAATCTGATACCTTCTGTCAAGCTCAGCGGTAAAATCCGGTGTGCTTTCGAAGTTGATCAGGGTGTAATAGCCCTCGTTCTGCTTCTGAATGGGATAAGCAAAGCGGCGCTTCCCCCAATCGTCAACACTCTGAACAGTACCGTGCTCTGCAATCAGAGCCTTGAATTTGTCTACGAGTTCCGTGTTTCCCTCCTCGCCGATTTTGGCGGTCGTGATGATGACGGTCTCGTAGAGGTTCTTTCCATCTGCCATTTGTATTGCACCTCCTTCTGGTCTTTTGGCCCCGCGCAGTTTTATATCGTCGCGGAGCAAGGATGAAAAATCGTTAGGATCTAACGAAAAGTCAACGGGAATTATTATAGCATAAATTGGATTTAAGTCAAGGAAAATCTGCAAATACGCGGTTTGTCATCCAGCGAAGCAGCCAGTGGCCAGCTCCATCAGGTGAACGCCCCGGCCGCCGCCCAACAGAATGCCCGCAGTGCAGCGGTTGCAGTAGGCCACTGTAAGAGGACAAGTATATTTTTCGACCTGTTCGGCCATCAGTTGTTTTTGGATATCCTCTGGCAGCCGGTACAGCGGCGTATCGGGCCAACGCTTCAGCAAGGCGATATTTTCCGGCTTTTCCGGTTGGAAATGTAAATTCCCGCAGTAGAAGGATCGCTCTCGATTTTCCGTCAGTTCCACAGCTCTCACGTTCAGCTTTTGCAGGACAGACCGCACCCCTTGGAAAATTTCCGGGTGTTCCCGGTCCCGCCAGCAGTCCTGGATGTTTACCGTAAGGCCTTTGTAATCCGGCCAGGGATAATCCTCCTGTCGATCCAGCCAGACAAAAAGGTTTTCCAAAATCAACTGGTTTTCCGGCTTTGCCTCCAGAGTTTCCCGGCAAGCCTGGCAGAAGTACAGGGCGGTATTCCCCGCAGGATAGGAAGTACTGTCTATCCTGCAGCAGCCGGCCACAGGCATTTTCTCCTTGAGATAAGCCCGAAGCCTTTTTGCAGCTTCGGGACTGGCTTTTGTGAAATTGCAGCTGGGAAAATAAATTTCACCCATGGGAACTTGCCTTTCTGTGAGATTGTGGGAAACGCTGTCAAAGCCGTGAGCAGAGTT
Source organism: Neglectibacter timonensis (assembly GCF_900048895.1). GTDB lineage: Bacteria > Bacillota > Clostridia > Oscillospirales > Acutalibacteraceae > Acutalibacter > Acutalibacter timonensis. The sequence continues at coordinate 27,628 of NZ_LT160640.1, forward strand.
CCTTGAGATAGACGCGGAAATCCTCGCCGATTTCGGGGTGTTTCAAAGCTACCTCTACGCTGGCCTGCATGATGCCTAGCTTGTTGCCCATGTCGTACCGCGTGCCGGTGAAGTCCACAGCGGTCATACCGTCCCGTCTGGCCAGTGTCTTCATGGCATCGGTAAGCTGGATTTCCCCTCCTGCGCCGGGAGGGGTTTTATCAAGGATATCAAATATCTCTGGAGGCAGCACACAGCGGCCTAAAATAGAATAAAGAGAAAGTTCTTCGCCTTTTTGGGGTTTTTCTATCATATCGGTGCAACGGAAATAATTCTCCCGAATGGCTTCAAGCTTCAGGGAGGAATATTTTGAGATTGCTTCAGGTGAGACCTCTTTCACGCCGACCACACCGTTGCCGAATTGTTCGTAGGCGCGGATAAGCTGGGCGCACGCCGGATCCTCACCGATGATAACATCGTCCCCATAGAGCACTGCAAAGGGTTCGTTCTCCACGAAATACCTGGCGCAGTTGATAGCGTGTCCCAGGCCTTTTGTCTCCTTCTGCCGCACATAGTAGATATTGGCAAGCTTTGAAATACCAATAATTTCTTGAAGGATTTCTTCCTTTTCCGGATTTCCGGCAAGCCGCTGTTCCAACTCGGGGGCCCGGTCAAAATGATCCTCCAGCAGCCCTTTGCCTCGGTTCGTAATGATTAAGATATCCTCGATGCCGGAGGCCGCGGCTTCTTCCACAATATACTGGATCGCAGGCTTATCTACAATGGGCAGCATTTCTTTGGGCATTGCCTTGGTGGCGGGCAGTACGCGGGTACCAAGTCCCGCGGCCGGGATTACGGCTTTTCTCACTTTTTGCATGGCTGTTTTCAGATCCTTTCTCGGGATTCTCGTCCTGGAAAAACGGGCGGAAAGGGGAAACGCTATAAAAACAGGGGGATATTCACGATAATCATATAGCAGACAAACATACAGATAGCGATGGAAACATTTACGCCGCCGCGTGCTTCCAGCAGCGCGCCTTCCGCTTCGCCGGTTTTTGCGGCTGCCACCTTGGTATCCCTGACAGTGCGGACACAATGCTTCATATACATTTTATTGCCGCGGAACCCCACCACGATCATCACAATCAGCATGCAGAACAAGCAGATCATGGGCAGAGTAATCTGCAGATACATAATGGGGTTTTGAGACATGATATCTGAAATGATGATCATTTGATCGTTAGTAGGGCTGAAGCCTTCGGCAAGATCCATCCCCGCTTTCTGCATCAACTCCATCAGCACAGGGGATGCAATGAAAATGGAAAAACACAGATAGGCAATATAAATACAGAACATCAAAGCCGTGACCAGAATGCCAAATTTATATTGTTTGCGGTAGAGCATCCAGGCGCCGGAAAACAGAAAAGCGGAAAAATTAAATTTGTTTTTGCCGCTTTGCTTCATGTAGCGGAATACGGGCATATAATACGCCGTGTTCTGTTTAATCAGCTTGGAGGCGTCGCCGAAGGTGACGTTTTCATCCAAAATTTCTGTAGGGCTCACACCGCCCATTGGATCCATGGGAAAGGGGAACGGGCCGCCGTACATATTTCCCTGGGGAACAGGCGGTACACCGTAGGGAGTGGAAGGGGGAGGAACAGTTCCCTGTTCCTGATTGGAGTTTTGATAGGTGTTGTTGTATCGTTGTGGTTCCCCCACAAGAGAAGAGCCGCAGCGATTACAAAACAAAGCGCTGTGACCGTTTAAAGTGCCGCAAATCGGGCATTCCCGGTCTTTGATCTCTGTACTGGGATCCGGGGCCACCGGCGGCGCAGGAGGTTCCCAGGCTTTTCCCGCTTTGTGGAGCTCCTCCTCGAAGATGCATTTTCCCTCTTTCTGGTAGCAGGCCCTGTGATACGGAGCGCCGCATTCCGGACAAACAACGATGTCGTCGTTCTGCTGGAAGGGTACGTCGCATACAGGGCACTTGATTCCAGTGTAGTCAAGCATAGAGGCAGCCATTCCTTTCTTTAAATAAAGAAAACTTGACCGCGGAATTCCCAACTTCAGCGCGGACAAGCCTGGGACAAAACAAAAATTCCCAGGAGTTATATGATTCCCTATTTTACCTTATTTTTTTAGAAAGCGCAATCGAAACCATTTTTATTTTCAGACTGTTAATATTTTATCCGATATTTCGGAAAAATAAGGGAAGACACGATGCCAAATAGGTTTACTTTTTTACCTGTTTCCAGTATAATGGCAAAAGAAAACCGCAAACGAGAGGTTAAGGATACAGATATGCTGCAATTTGAAGAGTTGAAACGAGAACTGGAAGGACAGGAAAAAGCACTGGACGGCCTGAAGGTTGCGCTGGGGCTTGAAAAGCTGCGGGAAGAAGTGGAGATGCTGGAGCATAAGGCCTCAGAGCCTGGCTTTTGGGATAATATGGCGGAAGCTCAGAGAATCACACAGAGAATGGCGGCCCTGAAGGGAAAGGATGAGACCTATCAGAAGCTGTGCGGTCGGGCGGACGACGCCTTGGCGCTGATCGAGATGGGCGATGAGGCGGAGGACTTGTCTTTGATTCCTGAGGTGAGGGCAGAATTGGATGCAATCGGCAGTGAGATTGAAACGATGAAGCTCTCCACGCTGCTTACCGGGGAATATGACTCCAACAATGCGATTCTCACCTTCCACGCGGGGTCCGGCGGCACAGAGGCGCAGGATTGGGCGGAAATGCTGTTCCGCATGTATAACCGCTGGGGGGAGCGCCACGGATTTAAGGTGAGCACCCTGGATTATCTGGACGGAGACGAGGCCGGTCTGAAGAGCGCTTCTATCCTGGTGGAAGGCGAGAATGCCTATGGCTTTTTGAAAAGTGAAGCGGGCGTTCACAGATTGGTACGGGTATCCCCCTTCGATGCGGCTGGCCGCCGGCACACCTCTTTTTCCTCTCTGGAGGTTATGCCAGAAATTGATGAGGATAACAGCGTAGAGATCAATCCCGATGACATCAGGATGGAGGTTTACCGCGCCAGCGGCGCAGGCGGCCAGAAGGTTAACAAGACATCCTCTGCCGTGCGCCTCATCCATATCCCCACCGGAATAGTTGTCTCCTGTCAGGTGGAGCGCAGCCAGTATCAGAACAGGGATGTAGCCATGAAGATGCTGATCTCGAAATTGGTGGAGATTAAGGAACGGGAAAACCTGGAAAAGATTTCCGACATCAAGGGTGAGCAGAAAGAAATCACTTGGGGCAGCCAAATCCGATCCTATGTGTTTATGCCTTATACCATGGTGAAGGATCATCGTACGGGATTTGAAACCGGCAATGTCAACGCCGTGATGGACGGCGAGTTGGATGGTTTCATCAACGCGTATCTGACCGCGCTGAGCCAGGGCACCTTGGGTGAGAATATTGAATAAAAAACTGCGCCGCAATTCTCCGCGGCGCAGTTTTTTCAGGAAAGGGACGCTGAATTATGAAACTGAAACTGGTTCCGATTCAAGAGGAAGAGAAGGAAATCCTTAGGAATCTGCTGGAAAAGTACCTGTATGAGTTTTCTCAATATGACGGGGGTACCGTGAATGCCCTGGGGCTTTACGGCTATTCCTATCTGGATAACTACTGGACGGAGGAAAACCGCTGGGCCTTTTTTCTGAAGGCGGACGGGAAGCTGGCCGGTTTTGCCATGGTCAACGATTATCCAGAATCGGGGGAAAAGACGGACTTCTGCATGTCGGAATTTTTCGTCATGTACCCATACCGGAAACATGGATTGGGAAAGGAGGCGGCCTTTGCGCTGTTTGACCGTTTTCCCGGAACCTGGCAGCTGAAGTACCATCCTAAAAACATCCCCTCCGTACATTTTTGGAACAGGGTGGTGGCAGAATATACCCATGGAGAGTTTCGATCGGTCCCAGGCAATTCACAGTTTCCTTACGGAGACGGTTCGCCCGGTCAAGTTCTTTATTTCACTGCGCGGAAAGGGTAAGAAAGTCGAAAAATCCCCTTTCCTATTTGAATTCTTTATGATAGAATATGTTTTAAGCCAAAATCTAACAATAAATCTATTGGCTGGTTGCCGCTGGCTTTCCAAAAATATTTCTGCTTGGAAAGCGAACAGCCCCATTTAGCAGGAGACAGTTGCTGAATGCGATCGCTGAATCATGCTGAAATGCATGGTAGAAAGGATGGTACAAATGAACACAAAAGCTTTTGAAACGTACGAATCTGAAGTCCGCTCTTACTGCCGCAATTTCCCTGCGGTGTTCACCACCGCCAAGGGGCCGTTTCTTTACGATGAGGACGGCAGGGAATATATCGATTTCTTCTGCGGCGCGGGAGGGCTTAACTACGGGCACAACAACGACTACATCAAGTCAAGGCTGCTCTCTTATCTGGAGAGCGACGGTGTTATGCATGCGCTGGATATGTATACAGTGCCCAAGCGTGAGTTCATTGAATTTTATGAAGAAAAGATCTTGAAGCCCAGAGGGCTCAATTATAAAATTCAGTTTGCAGGCCCTACCGGGACCAATGCGGTGGAAGCGGCCTTGAAACTCGCCCGAAAGGTGAAAAAGCGCACCAATATTTTTGCCATGATGGGCGCGTTCCACGGAATGACGCTGGGTTCGATCGCCATGACGACGGATGCTTCTTCCAGGGCCGGCGCAGGCGTACCCCTCACCAATGTGACCCATATTCCTGCTCCTTATATGTTTCCGGAACTAGACACCCTGAACTATATTGAAACGCTTTTGACGGATGACCATTCGGGCGTGGACAAGCCAGCTGCTATTGTGCTGGAAACCGTACAGGCGGACGGCGGCATCAATGTGTTTGATGTGGAATGGCTGAAGGGGATCCGTGCTATCTGTGATAAGCATGATATTTTGATGGTGGTCGACGATGTGCAGGTAGGCTGTGCGCGTACCGGTACCTTTTTCTCCTTTGAACGGGCGGGTATCGTACCTGATATTGTCACCCAGTCCAAATCCATCGGCGGTTATGGCATGCCGTTCGCACTGGTATTGATCCGGCCGGAGCTGGATCTTTGGGAACCCGGCGAGCATAACGGTACCTTCCGGGGCTATCAACTTTCCATGATTGCCGCCAAAGCAGGTTTGGAGGTTATGCTCAACGAACATGTGGAGGAGCGGGTACAGAAGCTTTCCGCCGTCATCGCGCAGGCCATGGAGGAAATCCAGGCGCTTTCTCCGGAGAAAATAAAAACCCGCGGCATGGGCTTTGTCTGGGGCGTGGATTTCTGGCGCTTTGACCATGACGGCGTCACTTCAAAAAAAGTACTGGACGAATGCTTCAAAAACGGCCTGATTGTGGAACGTGTAGGCCGTGGGAATACTGTGGTCAAGGTGATGCCCGAACTGCTCATAGAAGAGGAGACCCTCAAAAAGGGACTTGATATCCTCAAAAATTCCATTTCCAATGTGATTCGGTAAAAATAGAGTTGACTTTTTTGCCTGTACTGGGTATAATGATTCCGTTGCGCCAGAATATGCCGGTGTGATGGAATTGGCAGACGTAGTGGACTCAAAATCCACCGGTAGCGATACCGTGCCGGTTCGAGTCCGGCCACCGGCACCAGTTTGAATGTTCATAGCGACATTCGAAAAACAAGGATAGTCTTTATTGACTATCCTTGTTTTCTTTTAGAGGATATCAGGGCAGCCCTGACAAGCTGCCTTTTTGGGACAAACGGCGATGCTTGCCGATCTTGTTAATGTCCATACTTGCTGCTTGGGGCGAAATGTAGTATACTGCTGTAGAGTTGTGTTATACAAATCCAGGAGGTTTATAATGAAGAAATGGGAAGAGTTTATTTTCGAATTTTATGAGATGATAAGCGACGAAGAAAAGCTTGTCTATCAGCCCATCATTGAAACATTAATAAACTTGGATTATACGCCCCTGAAAAAAAGGACAAAAGGGTTTATCCTTTCGTTTAGCAACCTTGCTCACAACAGAGTATTGGCACGATTCGGCGTCCGAGAGGGCGGGGAAAAAGCTTTTTTTGGATTGCGTTTTTCATCGTGCGTGTATTACTCAGACAAATTTGCCAATGTTATACGAGAAAGAATTTTGGCACGCAATAACCGCCTTGCAAAATGCGGACAATGCGGATATTGTAAGGGCGGCAAGCACGTTTATACCTATACGTTTCCTGATGGGGAGATCAAAGCCGCATGCGGTGCGTTTGTACTGGAAATACCCGATGTAACGTTAACCGATGTCGACGAAATCAAAAGACTGATTCATGAACAGCATGAATACTTTATGAAGAATGCATTGTACCTTCCTAAATAATATTTTCAATAAGACACAAGCCGATAAATTAGCAGTATCTCGAAACAACACAACGATACAGTGCCTTTCGCCTCTGTCGTTATGAACATTCGTACCAAGTTGAAAGCTACATTTTGATTTTTCAAGATGTAGCTTTTTTCATGTTTTCAAGCGAAGAAATGACCTCCATGCTATACGTTTGAATTTGCGTATGGAAACGTATCACCGGAAGCCCAGTCTTTTGACAAGGATTCAAAGTATGGAAGGGCAATCGGGCTGGCGGCGGTCATAGAGCAGGAATTGATGGACAGGCTGGGTACGCAGGAGAAAGACCTGTTTCAAAAGTATGCCGACGTGCAAAATGAAGTAAACCAGCTTACCGCGGTTAGGAGCCTTGTTTATGGGTTCAAGGCGGGCTTGATTATGACCGCGGAGGCATTCATAGGAATGGAAGAATTGTGAGAGTCTAACCGGTTTCGGAAGTGGGAGATTCCCTGCGCGGACCGGCAGCACAGGACAGATGGACTCAGGCAGACAGTCATGATAAAGGGGGCGCCGCAGTAAAAACTGCGGCGCCCCCTTTATCAGTTTTTTTCAAAAAACCAGCAAATCCTGCGGTCAGTCGTGCAGCGTGGCTTCAATCAGGGTTTTGTGATCCCCTTCCGCCAGCTTTTTCACTTTTTCAAGATCAAGACCCATGGCCGCTGTAATGCGCTCCCCATAGGAGTGATCGGCCCAGTAGCAATGTACCGCATGACGGTACTTGATGTTTTCCGTGACTGGCTCGATGTTTCTGGCAGTGTTTTCAATCAGCAAGGCCCGTTTCTCTTCGGTCATGACACGCCACAGATCGCCTCCTGCACGGAAGCAGTTATCCGTAGGGTCTTCCTGCGGGTTATAAGCGTACATGGCGCCGGAGAGATCCAGCGGCGGTTCCATCACTTCGGGCTGAGCCGCCCATTCCCCCTGGCTGTTTGGAGAGTAAGCCGGAGCTCCGCCATAGTTGCCGTCAGTGCGCATGAAACCGTCTCTATGATAGTCATGAACCTCCACCTTGGGGCGGTTGACAGGAATCTGGTTGTAGTTGACCCCCAAACGGTAGCGCTGAGCATCGCCGTATACGAAGAGCCGACCTTGCAAGAATTTGTCGGGAGAAAAGCCGATGCCGGGCACCACGTGGGCAGGGGTGAAAGCGGCCTGCTCCACCTCGGCAAAGTAGTTTTCCGGATTCCGGTTGAGCTCGAGTACGCCTACCTCATGGAGCGGGTACTCACTGTGCCGCCAGATTTTGGTGATGTCAAAGGGGTTTTCATAATGCTTGAGGGCCTGCTCTTCGGTCATAATCTGAACGTACATTGTCCATCTGGGGTATTCTCCGCGCTCAATGGCCTCGTAAAGATCCCTGCCATGGCTCTCCCGGTCTTTGGCAATGAGGGCTTCTGCTTCTGCATCCGTCAGATTTTTAATTCCTTGCTGCGTTCTGAAGTGGAATTTGCACCACACCCGCTCATTTTTATCGTTGTAGAAGGAAAACGTGTGCTCCCCATAGAAATGCATGTGCCGGAAGGAGGCGGGAATCCCCCGGTCTGACATGACCACTGTGGTCTGGTGGAAGGTCTCCGGCAGCAGCGTCCAAAAGTCCCAATTGTTTTGGGCGGAGCGCATACCGGTTCGGGGATCCCGCTTGACGGCCCGGTTCAGGTCGGGAAAATTATGTACATCCCGAAGGAAGAAAGTCGGCGTGTTGTTGCCAACCAGATCCCAGTTTCCTTCTTCCGTATAAAATTTGACCGCAACACCGCGGATATCCCGTTCGGCATCCGCCGCACCACGCTCTCCAGCCACCGTGGAAAAACGGAGGAAAAGCTCTGTCTTGGCTCCAGGCTGAAGAACTTTAGCTTTCGTCCACTGGGAAATGTCATGAGTAACGGTCAGGCAGCCGTAGGCTCCCCAGCCTTTTGCGTGCATGCGTCGTTCCGGTATCACTTCCCGATCAAAATGGGCCAGTTTTTCCAGCAGCCAGACATCCTGCAGCATGACAGGGCCCCGCGGACCCGCCGTTAAGGAATGCTCATTTTCTGCTACTGGCGCGCCTGCTTCATTCGTCAGCTTTTTGTTTTCCATGATTCACACCTCTTTCTAAAAATAATATTTAATCTTATTTTTAAAATACCACAATTTTTATGGAAAATCAAGGAAAACTTTTTGAGAATTTGAACTATTGATGTATGGCGCATTGCATGGAAGCAATAGAGATTAAGCTTTTTGGAAATCTGGATATGACCGGCAGATTTGAACCCTGCAGGATTTAGCGGAGGATCGACAGGCGCTGGTGCGTTCTGACTTGTGTCCGGCCGTAAGGATGCAGAAAATTGTGATTGACAGAACGGATGGGGTGCGGTATCGTTTATCTGGAGAAGCCGCATCGTGTGCTGCGGCGCCCTGAGATTGTTTTTCCAAGAGAAAGCATATGGAGGATTTTGAAATGAAATATGGGATTTACAATGCTTATTGGACCAGGGAATGGTCCTCGGATTACAAGTACTATATCCAGAAAGTAAAGCAATTGGGCTTCGACATTCTGGAAATCTCCTGCGCCGCGCTGCAGAGCGACTATACGGAGGATAAGCAGCTGCTGGAGCTGAAAAAGTGCGCTGAAGAAAACGGTGTAATCCTCACTGCCGGTTACGGTCCAACCAAGGAACAGAATATCTGTTCTCCGGATCCGGAGGTGGTCAAACGGGCAATGCAGTTTTTTACCAACCTAATCCCGAAGCTTCATCTGATGGATATCAAAATTCTGGGCGGCGGACTGTACTCTTACTGGCCGCTGGACATGGCGCTGCCGATGGACAAGGAAGCCGATACGGAACGTGCCATACAGAACATGCGTGTTTTGGCCAAGGTTGCCGAGGAATACGATGTGACGCTGGGCATGGAGGTGCTCAACCGCTACGAGGGATATATGCTCAATACCTGCGAGGAAGCGCTGCGCTTTGTGGACGCTGTGGGAAGCACTCATGTCAAAGTCATGCTGGATACCTTCCACATGAACATTGAGGAGGATAACATGGCGGCGGCCATCCGTATGGCAGGAGATAAGCTGGGGCATTTGCACCTCGGCGAGCAGAACCGGCTTGTGCCCGGCATAGGGACCCTGCCGTGGGCGGAGATTGGTCAAGCGCTGCGCGACATCGATTACCAGGGCGCTGCAGTAATGGAACCTTTTGTGATGAGCGGTGGAACGATTGGAAAAGAGATCAAGGTCTGGCGGGATCTGGTGCCGGATGCCGATGAGGAGAGGCTGGACCGGGATGCCAAGGGCGCGCTCGAGTTTGTGCGCCATGTGTTTGAGCGGTGAGTTGAATCAGAAGAACTGTGAAACGGGGACTGCAGCAGCGCCGATGGCGCTGCTGCAGTCCTATATTTTGGCGGCTTCTGCTTGTTTAACAAAAAGCATTTGTTTCTTTTGTGAGATTTGACGCTTTACTTTTACCATTCGATCGAATAGACTAAAAGCAAACGATTGCGCAATCGTTTGCTTTTAGTCTATGAAATGAGGGAGAAACAGATGCAAAAGATTTATTATCAGCCGGAAAATGCATATTTTGGGGATTGTATGCCGTTTTATCACAACGGCAAGTTCTATGTGTTCCACCAAAGGGACAGCCGGGATCCTGTCCCTTTTGAACCCTTCGAATGGTCTCTGGCAGTGACAGAGGATTTTGTGCACTATGAAGACAAGGGAGTAGCTATCGCAAAAGGAGGGGAGGAGGATCCCGACCAATACATCTACGCCGGCAGCGTCTTCCAGGGAGAAGGCCGCTTTCACGCCCTGTATGCGGTATATAACCGCAATTACCCTAAGCAAGGGAAGCCTTCCCAGGCCTTGATGCGCGCAGTCAGCGACGACTTGCTGCATTGGGAAAAGTGCGGGGAGTTTTTCCTTCCCGCCCCGGAGGGCTATGATGGAAATGACTGGAGAGATCCCTATATCCTATGGGATGAGGGCAGCGAAGAATACATTATGATACTGGGGGCACGCAAGCTGGAGGGGAAAAAGGTACGCACCGGCTGCACAGTCTGGTATACCTCGAAGGATTTGGAGCATTGGGAATTCCAGGGGGATTTTTGGGCGCCGAATCTCTACAGTATGCACGAAATGCCCGATCTGTTCCGAATCGGCGACTGGTGGTATCTGTTGACCACAGAATACAGCGAAAAGAGCAAAACGGTTTACAGGATGAGCCGTTCCCTTCATGGCCCGTGGGCTGCGCCGAAAGATGATGCCTTTGATGGGAGGGCTTACTATGCCGCACGCAGTGCTGCCAGTGAACAGGGACGTTTTCTGTTCGGATGGGTCCCCACACGCGTAGGGGAAAGCGATATGGGAAACTGGCACTGGGGAGGCACTCTCGTCGTACTGGAGGTGTATCAGCGTCCGGACGGAACCCTGGGCACTAAGACGCCTGACACGGTCCGTCGCTTTTTTGGTGAGCCCCAGTCTACACAAATCGGCCGGATTTTCAATCAGGACGGTGTGGCTGAATTGGACGTGGCAGATGAAATCGGGGATACTTTCTGTTATGAAGCTCGAATCCGGTTCAGTGAGAACACTCACAGCTTTGGGGTACGGCTCTATGAGGATGACTATGATGGAGACGCCTACCGGTTCCACATAGCGGTCTCTGAAAATAGGATGCTGTTCGACAAGACCCCTAATCAAAACTGGTATCGGTGTCAGAATATAGGGCTGGACCGCCCGGTTTTCCTGGAACCTGGAAGGGAGTGCGTCCTGCAGCTGGTTGTGGATGGCACCATTGCCACCTGCTTCCTTGACGGGGTTGCACTGAACGTGCGCATGTATCAAAAACAGGGAAAAAAGATAGTGCTCTATGTTGACAGCGGTGAACTCACGATAGTATCATCTAACATAGCCAAAGTGAAATAATTCGCAGCTGCCAAAGGGGGCCTGAATATGGCTGTAAGCTTAAAGGATGTTGCAAATCTTGCAGGAGTGTCTGCAACTACGGTTTCCCATGTGATGAACCGGACACGGTACGTTAAACCGGAGACGGTTGAAAGGGTTCATCAGGCCTTGGAAGAATTGGGCTATGTGAATAATTCGGCTGCCCGACTGCTTCGTGCAGGCAGATCTTTCACCGTTGGGGTGATGGTCAACGGCTATGCCAATTCCTTTTTCCTGGAAATACTGGAAGGGATCGAATCCGTGTTGGAAACTGAAAATTACAGCATGATTATCGGCAATGCGGAGGGAAGCACGGCACAGGAATCCCGCATTCAGCGTGCTGTACGGGAATTTGCCTCCTGGCAGGTTGACGGGGTCATTGTCTTTGGACAATCCTACCGGGAAAACAGGCTGCTGTTTCAAAAGCTCAGCTGTCCCGTGGTATGTATCGAAACCTTTGGAGGAGAACAGGCGGATCATGTGATGATTGACGGACGGAAAGCCTGCAGTGAAGCCGTAAAGGCTATGCTTGCCTCCGGAGGAAAAGCCGTGGGATGTATCGGCGGCACCCCGTCGGCCGATACCAGCGCGGAACGGATTGAGGGGTACAAGACCGCCCTGATGGCTGCGGGGATAGAGCCGAGAGAAAATTGGATAGCAGACGGCGGTTCTACCTTAGAGGGCGGGTACACAGCAGCCTGCAGGCTGCTGGAAAGAGAAAAAATAGACAGTCTGCTGGTCTGCAATAATTTGATGACTTTGGGATGTGTCAAGGCTTTGTCGGAAAAAGGGAAGATTGCCGGAAAGGATATCCGTCTTGTTGGCTATGATGATGATGGATGGAGAGCCGTTTTTCATCCGGGGGTTTCTTCTATCCGTCCGCCTTTGAAAAAGATGGGGACAGAGGCGGCGCGGTGTCTGGTGGGAAGGATGCAGGATCCATCGCTTCCTATCAGGAAAATTATGCTGTCCAGCCAATTGATTCTGCGAGGCTCTGAAGGACTGCAGAATTATTAAAGGCCAGGAGAAAACAGAGACTGCTGCGAAGGTTTTTGCAGCAGTCTCTGTTCCATAATAGCGAATTCCACGTTTGGCCTCTTAGCAAGAAAGCGGTGAAAAGCGGAATTTCTGTCCGGGCCTTATAGCCGCAGCCCCTTGATATCCTTGATGCGGGAGAGGATGCTGTTACAGCTGCAGCTCACCACACCGGGCAGACGGTCAATCGTCTCCTGAATCAGCTTTTCCATTTCTTCTTGAGAAGACGCCACTGCATGGACATGGAGCTTGTCTCTCCCGGTGACGCGGTAGATCTGCGTGACGGTTTCATTCTGAAAGAGGAGTGTGGTCGCCTGTGCCAGCGCCTCCGGCAGGAATTCCATTTCAAAATAACAGGAAACCGCACCGCTGATTTTTTGCGGATTGACTATGGTTGTGTATTCTTCGATGATACCGCGTTTCTCCAATGCCTGCACCCTCATTTTGACAGCAACCCTGGAAATACCCACCTGTTCTCCTAGCTCAGAGTAGGAAATGCGGGCGTTCTTTATCAGCAGCTGCACGATTTTTTGATCCAGTTCGTCCAGTCCGTCCAGAAACATGAGAAAACCTCCGGCAGTTTTTTTCATTATAGAAAAGATTTGCTGAAAATGCAATTGGAAGATTGACATTTATAAAACTGATTGATAAAATTGTTTCGATATGTAATATGAAAATTTCGAAACGTAAGCGGGAGAAAGAAATGAATGGAGATCTGACGCACGGTCCTGTCATGAAGACCATGCTTCGTTTTGCGATTCCCATGATTGTGGGAAATTTGCTGCAGCAGTGCTATAACGTGGCGGACACCTTAATTGTCGGGCGTTTTTTGGGCGCGAATGCATTGGCGGCAGTGGGGTCTTCCTATACGCTGATGACCTTTCTGACCTCTATTTTGTTGGGCCTGTGTATGGGCAGCAGCGCTGTGTTTTCCATCCGTTTTGGCCAGAAAGACGAGAATGCGCTGAAAGAAGGGATTTTTGCATCCTTCCTGCTGATTCTGTTTTTTACCGTACTGTTAAATGTGGCTACGTTGGCAGGTATGGATGGTATGATTCTTTTTCTGCAGGTTCCCGAAGAAATATGTGGGTTGATGAAGGAATACCTGTCGGTTATTTTTTGCGGTATTGCGGCTACCTTTCTATACAACTATTTTGCGTCGCTTTTACGCGCCGTAGGAAATTCTCTGGCGCCTCTGCTGTTCCTGGCGGTTTCTGCCCTGCTGAATATTGCGCTGGATTTTTGGTTTGTGCTGGGTCTCGGCCGGGGTGTGGCAGGCGCGGCGGAAGCAACCGTCCTTTCTCAGTTTGTTTCCGGAATCGGAATTTCGGTATATACCTGGGTAAGCTTTCCCAACCTGCGGATTTCCAGGAAGCACTGCCGTATCCGCTGGAGATGCTTGAAAGAAATCGGAAGCTTTTCTTTTTTGACCTGTATCCAGCAATCTGTAATGAACCTGGGAATTTTGATGGTACAAGGGCTCGTAAACAGCTTTGGAACAACGGTGATGGCGGCCTTTGCAGCCGCTGTGAAGATAGACTCCTTTGCCTATATGCCAGTACAGGATTTCGGAAATGCATTTTCTACGTTTATTGCTCAAAATTATGGAGCCCGGCAGGAAAAGAGGATTCGTTCCGGGCTGAAAGGGGCTGTGCTGGCCGCTTTGGCATTCTGCACGGCGGTTTCTGTGCTTGTCTGTGTGTTTGCGCGTCCGCTGATGCAGCTTTTTGTCAGTGCGGAAGAGGGGGCGGTGATAGTTGAAGGAGTTCGCTATCTGCGGATCGAGGGGGCTTTCTATTGTGGAATCGGCTGCCTGTTTTTGCTGTATGGACTGTACAGGGCGCTGGCAAAGCCTGGAATGTCGGTAGTCCTTACGATGATTTCTTTGGGAACCCGTGTGGCGTTGGCCTATCTTCTTTCCTCGATTCCCTTTTTAGGAGTGACGGGAATCTGGTGGTCTGTGCCGATTGGCTGGGGACTGGCAGATATTACCGGATTGGTCTATTACAGAATAAAAAAGAAAAAATTGATTTGCTGGGCAGCCGCAGATTTGCTCGAAAAGGCGGTCGAGCCGAAAATTTCCTCATGAGGGTATTGCTTCTACCGGGATTTTACTGTCAGAAGAAGCGTCTTGCACTTTTGACCGGGCAGAGTTAAAATAAAAGCAGGAATGCGGGAGCTCCCCGGCAACAGGTTTTCATGGAGTTTTATCTTTTAAAATGGTGCTCTGATGGGGGGAGAGTACATGATGTTAGAAACCGATAGACTGGTTATACGTGAAATGACACAAGATGATTTTGGTGCACTGTGCAAAATCATGTGCGATGAAGAAGTAATGCGGGCCTCCTATGAAAGTGCATTTACAGAGGGAGAAGTTCAGAGCTGGTTAAACAGACACATTAAAAGATACGAGACGCTTGGTTTTGGGCTTTGGGCTGTTGTGTTAAAGGAAAATAATGAAATGATCGGCCAATGTGGCCTGACAATACAAAACTGGAAAAGCAAGAATGTGCTTGAAATAGGATATCTATTTCAAAAGGCTTATTGGCATAAAGGATATGCAACGGAGGCTGCAATGGCGTGCAAAGAATATGCATACACTGCTCTTGATGCGGACGCAGTGTATTCCATGATTCGGGAGACGAATAGTTCGTCACAAAATGTTGCGGTCAGAATTGGCATGAAGATAGTTGATAGGGATATAAAGAATTTTCGATGTGTGGATATGAATTTTTTGTTGTATGGCATAGAGAGAGGCGTATAAACGTTTTATAAGGCTTTATAAACACGCTTAGTTGTAAAAGGATTTCCGTTTGTAAAATCAATATGCGAATGCAGATGAGGAGGTCTTGTTTTCCGGTTTTGCCGGCAGAACGGAATTCCGAACGGGTCTTGCAGAGAATTGGGCAGAGAAGATTCTCGAACTTAAGAAAGGACAATGAACAGAATAGTGAGAAGCATTAAAAAAGGCGCTAGGTGTTGGGCTGGGATTTTTCTGTCGGCTCTTCTGATGTTTACTATGTATGCCTGTACAGGGAAAGCGCAGGAATTGGAAAGCTCTGTCAAAAACGAATCTTTTGCCTCCGAAAGCGTGAATTTGGGGGAGAGCGACAGCCCGGCAGTTTCCTCCGAAGAGGATAGGCTGCAGGAAAGGGGGATTTTGAGGGAAGAGCTCAGCAGAAAGAGATCGCGGTATGAAAGTCTGGAATATTGGGCCTGCCTGGAAAAGGATTCCTCTAAACCGGCTGATGTATTTCTTCTCAGTCCGACTGTCGATATGGGGACTGCCGGCAACTATAACTTGTCGCTGGAGGACGCTGGAATGAAGGAAAAGTTAAAGGGCGCCATGACCATGCAGCGTGGTATCTATGACGGTACGGCCCGTGTTTTCTCCCCCTATTACAGGGAGGCGGCTTTTTCTGTTTATTCACTGCCCAAGGAAGAGGCCGAACCCTATTTTGAGATTGCCTATGAAGATGTCAAAGAGGCGTTTCTCTATTACATGGAAAACTACAATGGCGGCAGGCCGTTTTTTTTAGCCGGTTTTTCCCAGGGATCCGATATGGTGCTCCGACTGCTCAAGGATGTCTTCCAGCAGGAGGAGTACAGGGAATTGTTGATCGCGGCTTATTGCCCGGGTTGGCGTGTGACAGAGAAGGATCTGGAAGAAGCGCCCTGGCTGAAAATGGCACAGGGTGAGACAGATCTTGGAGTGATCATATCCTACAATACCGAAGCTGTTGAAGTGGAGGATTCGCTGATGGTTCCTTTGGGGGAAAAGGCCCTTTCCATCAATCCTCTGAATTGGAAGACCGACGGTACCAGTGCCGGCCGGTCAGAAAATCTGGGCGCCTGTTTTATCAATTCCGAAGGCAGGATCACTTCGGAAATCCCGCAGCTTACAGGGGCTTATCTCGATCTCAGGCGGGGAACACTGAAAGTTCCGGATATCAAAGAGGCAGATTATTTGAATTCGTCTTTTCCAGAAGGTGTCTATCATCTGTATGACTATATGTTTTTTTACCGGAACCTACAGAAGAATGTGGGAGACCGGTATGCTGCATATCAGGAAAGTGCCAGTGCTGCTGTAGCCTGAATTGGCTGATAAATCGGGAGAATCCCCCTAGAACGGTTTTCGTACAGGCCGTTTCAGGGGGATTTTGTGCGTGTGGGCTGGCCGCTTCCATCCTGCGTCATTTCTCCATACGAGTGGCGCCCTATTTGGATGGTTCATAGTGTAAAGTCAAATATAATTGACATTTTAGATTATATATCATACAATATTAAGCAGAGGTGGTGAGATGGGTAAGAATCTAAAGTTGAAAGCGGCACGGGCGGCAATGGATATGACGCAGCAGGAGCTGGCTGATGCGGTAAGTGTAACCCGTCAGACAATCGTTGCCATCGAACGGGGAGATTATAATCCTACGGTCAGGCTCTGTATTGAAATCTGCAAGGTTCTTGGCAAAACCCTGGATGAACTGTTTTGGGATTCCTAAAAGCCGGATTGATTTGAGAAGGGAGTTTTAATAGATGAGGTGTCGAAATAATCTGGACGAGCGGCAGCTGCTGCAGAGAGGCAATGTGTTTCAGCATACCTTGATTCTGCTGGTGGTTTTGCTGATAGCTAATGCGTTCCTGAAAGAAGAAGGGATCGTCTGGGCGGAGGGAATGTGGGAAAACATATTGATTGTCTGGGCCGCAATCAGCCTCTGTTTCTGTGAATTCATCTTTTTGGAGATTTATCCCATGGGAAAAGGGCAGACCGCATTCTATGCAGTATTGGGGATTGCAGGAATGGCTATTTTGGGAATGAGCTTCTTTCATCTGGCAGCCGGTACAGAAAGCCTCACGGATGGGTATATGCTTACTTCCCAGGGGGGAATGGTTCTGGAAGCGGTATTCCTGATCGTGATATTTTTGGTGTCTGTTTTCCAAAAGCTGTATCACAGAAAGAGGAGGGAAGATGAAGATGAAGATGAAGAATAGGGAAAATGCCTTTCTAAAATACTGGCCATGGCTGCTTCCGGCCGGGGCCGTGATTGCGGCGGCCGGCCGGCTTTTGGGAACATTTGGAATGCTGCCGGATTTCTGGATGGGATTCTTGGAAGGTTCCGGCTGCCTGTTGGCGTTGTTGGGAGCTGCGATGCTGATTGTAAGCTTTGCAGAGAAACGAAAAAAATAGTCTTTCTTTCTTTCCGGTCCATTGCTATAATAAAGAGTAGAAATTAGTGTTCGGATGGGAGTAATGAAGCATGACCATTATACCGGAAGGATATCAGGCGGCTCTCAGCCTTTATGAAACGCAGAGGGCCATTGGGCTGATCAAAAACGTATTCCAGGTTAAACTGAGCGCTGCACTGCACTTGAAGCGGGTGACTGCGCCGCTGTTTGTGGATCCGGCAACAGGATTAAACGACGATCTCAACGGAGTGGAGCGCCCTGTAAGCTTTGACGTGCCGGCGGTTGGAAAGGACGCCCAGGTGGTCCACTCCCTGGCGAAATGGAAGCGGCTGGCGCTTCATGACTATGAGTTTTTTGTGGGTAACGGTCTGGTGACAGATATGAATGCCATTCGCCGGGACGAGGAGCTGGACAACCTGCATTCCATCTATGTGGACCAGTGGGACTGGGAAAAGGTGATCGACCGGAACATGCGCAGCGAACCCTATCTGCAGGAAACTGTGCGGCGGATCGTCAGCGCCATCTGTGGCACGCTGGATGAATTGAAATGGCAGTTCTCCAATTTGGAGACAGAGCTGTGCCGTGAAGTGACCTTTGTCACAGCACAGGAATTGGAGGATCGCTGGCCGGAGCTCACCCCGAAAGAACGGGAAAACGCTGTAGTCAGGGAGCACAAAACCGTGTTTATTGAGAAAATTGGCGGAAAGCTGAAAAGCGGCGCCCGCCATGACGGCAGGGCGCCGGATTATGATGACTGGTCACTCAACGGGGATCTGCTTTTTTGGCACGATGTGCTCGGCCTTGCAATGGAGATCAGCAGCATGGGAATACGCGTGGATGCGGAAACTCTGGACCGGCAGCTGGCGGAGGCAGGTTGTGAGGAGAGACGGAATCTGCCGTTCCACCGCATGCTGCTTGAAGGTGAGCTGCCGCTGACAATTGGCGGTGGAATCGGCCAGAGCAGGCTTTGCATGCTTCTGCTGGGAAAGGCCCACATAGGCGAAGTGCAGGCCTCCATGTGGGATAAAGAAACCCGGCGTATCTGCCGGGAAAACCAGATAGTCCTGTTGTGACAGGCCGGGGGAGTCTATGAGGCGGGAAGCGCGGGAAAATAAGAGGAAATTACTGATTAGGCGGCTCCTTTTCGGTCTGATTCTGCTTTTTGCGGCGGGGATCGGGGCTGTTTTTGGTGTGAATACCTATGTGCAGGCCTCCGTGCAGGACAGAATCCTTACCGAGGAACAAGCGGCAGAGCTGGAAGAAATAGACTGTGTTTTGGTACTGGGATGCGGCCTGGAAGCCGACGGTTCTCCCAGCCCTATGCTGCATGACAGGCTTCAGCAGGGGGTAGCTCTTTACCAAAAGGAAGCAGCCCCCAAGCTGTTGGTCAGCGGGGATCACGGCAGGGAAGAATATGATGAGGTCAATGCTATGAAACGGTTTGCTGAGGAACAAGGTGTTCCCTCAGAGGATGTATTCATGGATCATGCAGGTTTTTCTACCTATGAAAGCGTTTATCGGGCCCGGGATATCTTTCAGGTCAGGCGGATGGTCATTGTAACGCAGGAGTACCATTTATCGCGGGCACTGTACATTGCGAAGCGACTGGGGATAGAAGCCTGGGGTGTGCCTGCCGATCCCAGAACCTACAGCGGTCAGACCGCCAGAGACCTGCGTGAAATTTTGGCGCGGGATAAAGATTTCCTCACCTGCATTCTCAAGCCAAAGCCCACCTATCTGGGGAAAGCTATCCCGGTGAACGGCAATGGGAATTTGACCAATGATGGAAATTTGGAGTAAGTTTTCTTCTGTGTATAAGACGAATGCAAAGTGCTGGCAGTACTGGCAATATCATGAATATAAGGCGGTTGGGCAGGCGCTCTGAGGCATCTGCTGAACCATTTCTTGTTTTTTCCTTTTGGCTATGCTATAATAACCGCAGTTGCCTGCGATTTACAGTGGAAAACGGGAATGTTCCTGTTTTCTGCTGCGTTTGGCTTGGGTTGGGAGGACATGATGGAAAGCAAACTGTGTAGGAACTGTTTTGCCGAATACCATTCTGAAGAAAGCGGTAGCGTTTGCCCCGTGTGCGGATGGGACAATGCGAAGCCGCAGGTACCAGAAGGGCTGCGGTATCATACGGTTCTTGACGCCCGGTATGTCATTGGACGGGCAAAGTCAATGAACGGCGAGGGAATCACCTATGCGGCATTGGACCGTACGACAAAAAAGGTGGTGGAGATCCGGGAGTTTTTCCCCTTGTCCCTTGCTTCTCGAAATGCCGAGGATCAGACAATTCTGCCTGCCGGCGGAAAAGAGGCGGAGTTTAACAGCTGTCTGGATGATTTTGTGGAGCTTTCCAAAAATGTCAGCAGGCTGAGAGAATTGAGCGTGGTGAATTCTGTGCTCGATATCTTTGAGGAAAACTATACGGCCTACGCAGTTTACGAATACGTGCCTTCCGTTACGCTGCGGCGTTCTTTGGAAAATGTGGGGGGAACACTTTCCTGGAACGAGGTTAACCGGATGTTTATGCCGGTGCTTACAGCATTAGGGCTGATGAATTCCCTGGGCATCTCTCACCTGGGCGTTTCTCCCGACACCTTACGGGTTACCAAAGAGGGCGGGATGTTGATTACCGGATTTGCCGTGAATGCGGTCCGCAGAAGGGGAACTCTTTTGATAGAAGAATTGTACCCAGGCTGTGCTGCGGTGGAGCAGTACAGCAGTAAGGCGGTGTGCGGGGAGATGAGCGACGTCTATGCGCTGGCCGCCACCATGTTTTACGCGTTGACCGGTTCCCTGCCAAAGGAGGCGCCGGAACGTCTGAACGATCAGCGTCTGCTGATCTCTAAAGAGGTCCTGAAAAATCTGCCTCCCTTTGCCGTAACTGCAATTGCCAATGCGCTGCAGGTAAAACAGGAGACCAGGACCGCCAGTTTTGAGCGGTTTAAGGCAGAACTTTCTTCCGCTCCGAGCGTTGTTACAGAGATTGAACATACTGATGCGATCCGGCGTCTGCCGCCCATCGATATGGATTTGCCTCAAAATCGGGGGCTGCCGCCCGCGGTCTGGCTGATCGGTTCCTGTGTCATCACACTGGTAGCTCTTGTGATTGTAGCGTCAATTTGGCTGGGGGACAGGGGAATGTCTTTTAATGACATTCAAAGATTGTTCCAAAACAGCAGCGCGGCCAGTGAGGTTATCACTGTTCCCAGTATGGTAAACGAGAGTTATGCCGATTGGGAAAAAAAGATAGCGGACGGGGAATATGATTTTAAGCTGAAGGTCTCTACCCGGGAATTCAACGGGACGGTAGAGGAAGGAAATATTATCAGTCAAAGTCCCTTTGCTGGAGAAACCATTGCCGCAGGTGATACGGTGGTGGTTACCGTGAGTAAGGGCAGCGCTACCCGTACCCTGCCTGAGGTAAAGGGCACAAGCTTTGCCGACCTTTCAGAAATCCTGAGTAAAAATGGATTTGTTCCGGTAAAAGAGGATGAATTCAGCGACGATATCGAGCCCGGTTATGTCATTGGCTATAAAGATCGCAAAGAGGGGGATTCCCTTGACTACGGTTCTACGGTTACCGTGATTGTCAGTGCCGGACCGGAGGAGTCCTGACCGAAAGGAGGATGTACTCTTGGCAAGCGTCTCCGAAAAGAAACTGAAGCTGCTCTATCTGATGGAACTGTTCTACCGGCAGACGGACAGGGAGCACACCCTCACGCTGCCTGTGATACTCCAGAAATTGGCGGAGCATGGGATTTCTGCCGAAAGGAAAAGTATCTATGACGATATCGAGACCCTACGCAGCTTTGGGTTGGATATCCGAATGTGCAAAACGAAAAATTTTGAGTATTATCTGGCGAATCCTTTGCTGGGATCTCAGGAATTGAAGTTTTTGGTAGAAGCGCTGGAAAAAGATGGGGAGCTGCCAGAAGAGAAAAAGCGAAAGCTTTGCGGAAAGCTGTCTTATCTGTGTAGCGTGCATCAGGCTGGAATTTTGCAGGGGAGGATTGCTCAGGTACAGGAGAAGACAAAGGGTTCGGATAAAATTTCAGCTGAAGCTGCGGTGCAAACGGCGTTTGACAAGAAAAGGATCGTTTGTTTTCAATATGCCGATTTGGAGCTTGCGGAGGGGACATCGGAGCTCCGTGAAGTGCTGAGAAAAAGCGGAAAAATATTCCAGGTGGTTCCCCTGCAGCGTCTGGGAGAAGAAAGCTTCTTGGGAGCAGAGATAACTGGAGACAAAGTGAAGCAGTTTTACTTGAACAGAATACGGAATCCGGAGCTTTCTACAGAAGCGGTGGAGTCCGTTTTTCTGAAAGCGTTTATGGACAGACAGGAAGCGCTGTGTCTTGAGGTGGATAGAGAGGCTCTTTGTGTTTTGGCTGCTTGTTTTGGAAAACTGCAGAGCGTGGAAAGTGTTGGAAAGGGCTGTTTTCAGGTTGTCCTGAATACTTGGATCCAACCGGATGTCCTGCGTTTTCTTCTCTCGTTCGGTGAAGGCGTTAAGGTGATCTCCCCTAAAAAAACAGCAGAACAACTTAGAGAACGTGCGAAAGCGCTCGCAAAGCTATATAAAAATTAAAACAAAAAGTGGTTCCGCTTAGATGCGGAACCACTTTTTAACCTTTTACATGCTGTTTGATTGCCTGAAAACTTTCATCGCTGATCACGTGCTCAATACGGCAGGCATCCTCCGCCGCTGTTTTGGAGTCGACCCCAAGGGAAACCAGCCAGTTGGTAAACAAGGTGTGACGTTCATAAACCCTCTCGGCAATGGCCCTTCCCTTTTCCGTCAGGAAAATCAGGCCGTCGCCGTCTACCTGGATACAATCGTTTTCCCGGAGGTTTTTCATTGCGACGCTGACACTGGGCTTGCTGAATTCCAGTTCTTGCGCGATGTCGATTGAGCGTACCATGCCATTGCGCTGATTGAGGACGAGGATGGTTTCCAGATAATTTTCAGCGGATTCCTGTATTTTCAATCCCGCGCCTCCTCCATGTTGTATTGGAATACTTGTCAGTGATTTGTATCATTATACTCGATTTTTGGAGTGGATTCAAGTGAAAACTCAGGGCCGCCTTCCATCGATAGTCTGTTGAATAATGTTTTTCATAATATCCTTAGTCAGCTGTCCGCTGGCATAGCCGAAGAGATTGCCGTCCTTGTCTATCATAAAAGTGGTGGGAAATGCTCGAATGCCATAGGTCTGAAAAAGCTCTCCGCCGGGATCCATGACCACGGGATAATCATATCCATTTTCGCTGAGAAAGCTGGTGACCTCCTCTTCAGAACCTTCCTGTCCCAGTCCGGGGGCTGCAGCGCCCAGGATGATCACATCATTTTCGTTATACCCATACTCTTCATAGAGCTCCTGAATTTCCGGCATTTCTGCCCGGCAGGGAGGGCACCAAGTGGCCCAAAAATTGAGGAATACAGTTTTTCCTTTGTAATCAGAAAGGGTATGGGTTTCACCGAATTGGTCTGTCAGGGTGAAATCCGGCGCAGGTGTCGGCTCTTCTGCAGAAGTTTCCGGAGTAGACTCTTGAGAAACGTTGGAAGAGCTCTCTGGAGCGGATTCTGAAGATGATGCGGAGGAAGACCCCGTATCGTTGCCGGAACCGGCAGAAGCGCTCTCAGAAGAAGAGGGGGCAGTTCCAAAACCGGACAGGTATCCGGTGATATTGTTCATCCAGCCCGTCAGCATCATTAACCCCAGAAAGACCATCAGAACACCGCCGATTTTGACGGTGTATTTGACAACGCCCCTGTGTTTGCGGAAAAATTCCAAGAGAACCCCGGTAAAAAGCCCTACCGCAAGAAACGGCAGCACAAAGCCCAGTGTGTAGACGCCAATCAGCAGGAAGCCCTTCGCCGCGGCCGCAGAGGAAGCCATGAGGAGCACGCTGGCAAGCGCAGGACCTACGCAGGGGGTCCAGGCAAAGCTGAAAGTGAAGCCCAGCAGCAATGCCACAAGAGGACTCATAGCGAATTTGTCCAGATGGAATGGGAGGCGATGATCCTGGCCCAGCACTTTAGAAGAGCCAAACACGCCCAATTGGTATAGGCCAAACAGAATAACCAGAACGCCGCCTATACGGCTGAATAGCAGACGGTTATCTCCGAAAAACTGTCCGGCAGCGGTAAAACCAAGCCCCAGAAGCAGAAAGGCAAAACTGATGCCAAGCACGAAGAAGAGTGTGTTGAGCATCACTTTGCCGCGCTTATAACGGCTGGTACCGTCTGCCTCCACAGTTCTGGCTCCTCCTGAAAGGTAGCCGATATAAAGGGGAAGCAGGGGAAGTACGCAAGGAGAGAAAAAGCTGAGCAATCCCTGAAGAAATACGGTGACGGCTGAAATGCCGGTCTGAATATCAAATCCCATAGATTTTCCATACGCGCAGTCAGAGATAAATTGGGAAGGAGAAAATATCTGGACTCGCGTTTTCCTTTCTTTCGTTTAAACTTTTTGCTGATGAGAAAGACTGGTCAAGTCTTAAAAATCATTTTGTCGATATCGCTGAGGTGAATCTGTTCCAGGCGCTCCCGGCAGATACCGTCCAAATCCGCACAAAGACGGTCCATGATCCCCGCCATGCCCGAGGCCACCAGACAGTCCATATCGGTGTCGCCGCTGTGCCAGGAAGCAGTGACAAATTTGGCCTCTACGGCGTCCGCTACAGCCAAAAGGTTGAGCTCCTGCGGCGCTTTCAACATGCGGTAACCGCCTTCGGCGCCTTCCTTTGTGGATACAAATCCGGCTTTTTTCAGTTTTGTCATGATTTTTCGCACCCGTGCAGGATTGGTACAGATATTTTTCGCCAATGCTTCACTCGATAGCAACTGAGCCTTGTGATTTAAATAGACCAGAGCATGGACGGCAATGGTAAATTCACTTGTCATAAAAACCCCTTCTGTAATTTGTATTGTTTCAGTGTACTGTTACTATAAATGGTACAGTTAGATTTGTCAAGCTGAAATTTTAGAAAGCCGGCTTGCAGGGTGGAAAAGTTAATGGTAACATAGTAAAAACATTCGGCGTCATATGTGGTAAAGCCGAAAGACTGCAGGAGGAAAAAGAAAATCATGAGCGTGCCTACGATTTTGCTGTATGAGATTGATCCACAGAAGGAAAGCCGGCTGAAACTGTTGTGCCTGGCTTTGAAAATAAAAGTGAGACAGGTAAAAAAAGAGGAGTACCAGGAAACTCTTGCCGCTTTATGCGGAATGGAACCTCTTCTAGGCGGGTTGTACAGTGGTTCTGAATTGGGAGAGGAAATGCTTGTGATGGCCAATTTTCCGACGCGCCTGTTGGAGGCCTTTCTGCAGAAGTACCGCAGGAAAAAGTTGGCTCCGATAGCCTTGAAAGCGGTCCTGACGGAGACCAATCTCCGCTGGGATTCCCTGCAGCTGCATGAGGAACTTAAGCGGGAGCATGAGGAGATGCATGGAGTTGAAAAAGGGTGATGAGGCTTTTCATCTCACCGGCAAAGAAGATGCGGGCTGACGTGGATTTTCTGCAGGCGGAGCAGCTGCCGCAGTTGCTGTCGAAAGCCTGCGAACTTTTGGAATACTGCAGGGGACTGACCGTCCAGGAGCTTAAAAAGCTCCTTTGCTGCAATGACGGCATCGCTGCCCTGAATTATGAACGGTACCGGGATATGGTGTTGGAGCACGCCGTTACGCCGGCTTTGCTGGCATTTGATGGCATTCAGTATCAGTATATGGCGCCTCAACTTTTTACAGAGGAACAGTTCGGATATGTACGAAAACGTCTGTACATTCTTTCCGGATTTTATGGGATTTTGCGGCCCTTTGACGGAGTTCTCCCTTACCGGCTGGAGATGCAGGCGAAGATAAAGTTTAAGGGTTATAAAAGCCTGTATGAGTTTTGGGGAGCTGAGCCGGCCAAGAAGCTTATATCCGGAGAAGAGGTACTCGTCAACCTGGCATCGAAAGAATATGCCAGGACGGTGCTCCCTTACCTGCCGGAAGAAATCCGCTGTGTTACGCCGGTGTTTGGTGAGCTGGAGGAGGGCAGGGTGGTGGAAAAAGGCGTCTACGTGAAGATGGCCAGAGGAGAGATGGTGCGGTTCCTTGCAGAAAGGCAAGCAGAGAATCCGGAAGAAATGCAGGCCTTTCAGCGATTGGGATACCATTTCTGTCCGGAACGCTCGGACAGATCGTCCTATGTCTTTTTGAGACAGGCAGAAGGAAAAGGGGAAATGAGGCAAAGCCCGCGGAAAACCTGAAAGAAAATTGATATTGAATTGCAAGAGAGTCACAAGTTTTTCGTAAGAACCTTATGGTATGCTTTCTCCAGCAAAAGGAGAGTTTTATTGGAGAAAGGAAGGAACATTCCATGAAGTTGCTTCGTTGGATACGAAATTTGTTTGCAGCGCTGCTTGTGGTGGGGATATGTGCTGTGGCGGTACTGGTTTGGCAGGGCTATTCTATGTACAGCAAAGCTGTCTCTGAAACCCCTGTCTCCCGAATGGTGGAGGAAGTGCGGGAAAAAGAAAATTACACTCCGCTGGAGGACCTGCCTGCCATTTACCGGGATGCGGTGATTTCGGTGGAAGATCATCGGTTTTATGAGCATGGAGGCTTTGACTTTTTAGCGACGGGACGTGCTTTATGGAACGATATCAAAACGCTTTCTCTGGCGGAGGGAGGCAGTACAATCACGCAACAGCTGGCTAAAAATTTGTATTTTACACAGGAAAAGAAGTTTACCCGCAAGATCGCAGAGGTCTTTTTGGCTCTGGAACTTGAAAACAAGTATAGCAAGGAAGAGATTCTGGAGCTCTACCTTAACAGTATTTATTTCGGAAACGGCTGTTATACCGTAAGGGAAGCGAGCCTGTCTTATTTCGGCAAGGAGCCGTCGGAGATGACGGACTATGAAAGCACCCTTTTGGCGGGGATCCCTAATGCTCCTTCGGTTTACGACCTGACGGAAAACCCGGATCTCGCAATGCAACGCCAGCGCCAGGTAGTGGAGCAGATGGTCAAGTATGAATATCTCACCCAGCAGGAGGCTGAGACGATTTTGGCCTGATGCTGCAGTTTGCACCGTTTGGAAAGAAGCGGCGGCTTTTCATAACAGGAAAAACATGTTATACTTTTTTAAATGAGAAAGTGAAGTTTGAAAGATCATTCTTTCAAACGGTGTTTTGTGGCTTTCGAGATTTTTCAAATCCCGAAAGCCACAGTTCCACAGGAAAGGAATGCTTTCGCAAAGCGAAAGCCATGGTCATAAAGATGGAACAAAAGCTCATGGAGCGGCTTCGAATGGTCACAGAGGAGGAACGGGCCCTCCTTGCAGGCGGTGGGGTGGAGCGGGAGCGCTATGCCACCGGCAGCGGTTTTACAGTGGACAGGGAAAAGCTGCTGGAAAAGGGAAAGCTGATTACCATGCGGCCCCACACCAGGTTCACCAGGTTTCCGCGCCACTCTCACAATTATGTGGAGATCATGTATATGTGCAGCGGTCAGACGGTGCATTCGGTTGACGGCGCGCCTCCATTAACGCTTCGTCAGGGGGAGCTGTTGTTTCTCAACCAGCACGCTGTTCATTCGGTAGAAAGGGCAGATTTGGAGGATATCGGCGTCAATCTCATTGTGCTGCCCCAGTTTTTCGATTTGGCCTTTGAGATGATAGGAGCCGACAATATTTTGGGGAAATTTTTGATCGGCAGTCTTCGGCGCGGCGGGGAAGAGATCAGCTATCTGCATTTCCGGGTGGCAGACGCCCTGCCTGTGCAAAATTTAATGGAAAACTTGGTTTGGAGCCTGGTCAACGCCCAATCCAATTCCCGGCGGATCAACCAAACTACAATGGGCCTTCTGTTTCTCCAGCTTCTGAATTACACGGCGGACATCTCTCTGGAGAAAAACGCGTTTAGCGGAAATGGGATTGTGCTGGATGTGCTGCGGGAGATTGAGGAGAACTATCGTACAGCAGATCTGACGGCTTTTGCGCGGGACAGGAGGTTTTCTCTGCCGTATCTGAGCAATGCAGTACATGAGGCTACAGGAAGGACCTTCAAAGAGCTGCTTCGTGAAAAGCGTCTGACCAAGGCGGCTGAGCTGATGTGCAGCACAAGGCTTCCGGTGCAGGACATCATAACGGCAGTGGGCTATGAAAATACCAGCTATTTCTATAGGATTTTTCGGGAGCGGTACGGAATGACGCCAAGGGAGTACCGGCGCCGATGAATCCTGCAGAAGGTACGGCTGTCTGAAATCAGTCAATAAATAAGTAAGGACGTGTTTTTTATAAAATACCGTCCTTTCTTTTTTTGTTTTGATCCAGTATCATAGGAACAGAAAGGGGGCAATACCATGAGCGTCACATACTATCTGGCAGTGGATATCGGCGCGTCGTCGGGAAGGCATATCCTCGGTCATGTGGAGGACGGAAGGGTCATTTTAGAAGAGGTATACAGGTTTGAAAATAACCCAGAGGAGAAAAATGGCCATCTGTGCTGGGATCTTTCCCGGCTCTTCTCTCATGTACTGGAAGGGATGAGGGCATGCCGGACAGCTGGGAAGCTGCCTGTATCCATGGGAATTGACACCTGGGGCGTGGATTTTGTGCTGCTGGACCGGGAGGGAAAGCTGCTGGGAGACGCGGTGGCATACCGGGATGGCAGAACCAGCGGTATGGATGTAATTTCGGAGAAATGCGTCCCCTTTGAAGAACTCTATGAGAGAACTGGGATTCAAAAGCAGGTGTTCAACACCCTCTATCAGTTGACGGCACTGCAAAAGGAACAGCCGGATTTGCTGGAACGTGCCCATCGGCTGCTGATGGTTCCGGATTACCTGCACTACTGCCTAACCGGAAAAAAAGAGAACGAGTATACGGAAGCTACCACCTCCGCTCTTGTCAACGCCAAGGAAAAGACCTGGGATTGGGAATTGATTGACCGCTTCGGATTTCCACGGCGTCTGTTCGATGAGCTTCGGATGCCTGGTTACCTTTTGGGAGGACTGACGCCTCAGGTACAGGAAGCTGTAGGATTTGACTGTACGGTACGTTTGCCGGCAACCCATGATACAGGTTCGGCTTTTTTGGCGGTGCCTGCAAAGGACGAGGGCGGCGTCTACCTTTCCAGCGGCACCTGGAGCCTTCTGGGTTCGGAAAACAGGGAACCCATCACGACGGAGGCCAGTAGGAAAGCTAATTTTTCCAACGAGGGCGGTTATGAATATCGATTCCGATATCTCAAAAATATTATGGGCCTGTGGATGATCCAATCAATACGCAGAGAACTGAACAAGGAATATTCCTTTGCTCAATTGGAATCCTTAGCCCGGGAAGCCGACCAATTCAAAAGCCGGGTGGACGTAAACGATGAAAGCTTTCTGGCTCCCAAAAGCATGATGGAAGCAGTGCGTGCGTTTTGCCGAAAAACGGAGCAGCCTGTTCCGGAGACTGTGGGGGAAGTGGTACAGTGTATCTATGGGAGCTTAGCAGACTGCTATGCAGCCTCTATTCAGGAATTAGAGGCGCTTACACATCGAAGTTACACGGCGGTCAATATCGTGGGCGGGGGCAGTAAGGACAGCTATCTCAATGAATTGACGGCTAAGGCGTCTGGGCTTCCAGTATTCGCAGGGCCTACGGAGGGAACTGCACTGGGAAATCTGATGGTGCAGATGATCGCGGCAGGTGAATTTCCTTCGTTGGAAGCAGCCAGAAAAGCGGAAAGGAACAGCTTTCCTATTCAGGAATATCATGTGGAATAAAATAGGAGGACTTTTTATGGAAAATCGCTATGAAGGTGCAAAGCGGCGCTATGAGGAATTGGGTGTCGATGTGGAACAAGCCCTGGAAAAGCTTGTGAAGGTGCCGGTGAGCATCCACTGTTGGCAGGGGGATGATGTCACAGGATTTGAGAACAGCGGTGAAGCGCTTTCCGGAGGAATCCAGGCTACCGGAAATTATCCCGGGAAGGCCCGCAATTTTGAGGAACTGACAGCTGATTTTGAGAAAGCGTTAAGCCTGATCCCGGGAAAAAAGCGGATCAATCTGCATGCCAGCTATGCGGTGTTAGAACCCGGCGAACGGGCGGATCGAAATGCCCTGGAGCCCCGTCACTTTGAGAAATGGGTGGAATTTGCCAAAAGAAATAACATCGGTATCGACTTTAATCCCACCTTTTTCAGCCATCCCATGATTCGGGACAATCTCACACTCTCTTCTCCGGATGAAACTGTAAGAAGATTCTGGGTAGAGCACGGGATCTGCTGCCGGAGGATTTCTTCCTATATCGCCCAGCAGCTGGGGTCTCCGGTCCTCTGCAATGTATGGATTCCTGACGGATATAAGGACATTCCGGCGGACCGCCTGTCTCCCCGGCTGCGCCTGAAGAAAAGCTTGGATGAAATTTTTGCGGAAGAGCTTCCAGGGGTTATCGATTGTGTAGAGAGCAAGGTGTTCGGAATCGGGATGGAGGCCTATACCGTGGGTTCTGCAGAGTTCTACCTGAGCTATGCGGCGTCTCATCCCGGCGTTTACGATCTTTTAGACAATGGACACTACCATCCCACTGAGATGGTCAGCGATAAAATTCCAAGCCTGCTTGCCTTTTTTGATAAGGTTCCGCTGCATGTGACCCGGCCTGTCCGCTGGGACAGCGACCATGTGGTGCTGCTGGAAGACGAGCTCAAGGAGATAGCCAAAGAAATCGTGCGCAATGATGCGCTGGACCGCGTTCTGATTGGCCTGGACTTTTTTGACGCCTCTGTCAATAGAATTTCCGCCTGGATAGTGGGAACCCGCAACATGCAAAAAGCGTTGCTCTATGCTCTGCTGCAGCCTGCTGAAAAAATGAAGGAACTGCAGGACAAAGCGGAATTTACAGAGCTGATGATGCTTTCAGAAGAGTTGAAAACACTGCCGTTTGGCGATATCTGGGAGCACTACTGCGACACCCAGCACGTACCGGCGACCAAGGTATGGTTTGAAGAGGTAAGGCAGTACGAGATGGATGTGTTGAGCAGAAGAGGCTGAGAAAGGAAGAGAGCAGAAGAATGAAGGTCCAGGAAAATAAAACGGTTCGCGGTTATATCCGCATGTGTGCCGACGGCTGGAAGCAGGGCTGGCATGAACGCAACGGGGGAAACCTCACCTACCGTATGCGGCCCGAGGAGACAGAGGCCTGCCGTCCTTACTTCTATGTATCCAGCCAGTGGACGGACATGGGGGTGCAAGCAGAGAATCTCGGGGGAGAGTATTTCCTTACTACAGGGAGCGGAAAATATTTCCGCAATGTTGAAGATGATCCAGAACACAATATTGGCATTGTAGAGATCAATGAAGCGGGCTCTGCCTGGAGGATTGTTTGGGGACTAGAGGGCGGCGCAAAGCCAACCAGCGAATTTCCCAGCCATTTTTTGAATCACAGTGTCAGGAAAAACGCTACCGGCGGTGAATGCCGGGTTATTTATCACGCGCATACGCCGTATCTGATTGCCCTGACCTATCTTTTGCCTCTGGAAGCCAAGGCGTTTACAAGAGCCCTTTGGCAAAGTGCTACAGAGTGTCCGGTGGTGTTTCCCGGAGGCGTTGGGGTCGTGCCCTGGATGGTGCCGGGCGGGGCGGCTATTGCCCGGGCTACCAGCGAACTGATGAAGGAGTACGATGCGGCTGTATGGGCCCATCACGGACTGTTCTGTTCCGGTCCGGATTTTGACACAACCTTTGGGCTGATGCACACCATTGAAAAGGCGGCACAGATTTATCTTCTGGTGCTTTCCGGGGGCCAGGGAAAGTTGCTTCAGACCATCCGCGATGATGATCTTCGCGCTATTGCCCACGATTTTGGCGTTACACTGAATGAAAACTTTTTGAACTGAACAGAGAGGGGGACAATGTCCTCCTCTCTGCTTTTCTTTTTTTCGACAACATGCTATACTGATGCCAAATATAGTTGCGGAGGAGAGAGATTCCATGGATTTGAAAGAGTTTGATCGTTCCGCGCAGGAGCTGCGGCTGCTGAATCTTTTGGTATGGAAGGATGGTAAGGAAATTCTGCGGCGGGATTACGACGGCGAAATACGCCGGAACCAGTATTCTGCAAGTAAAAGCTTTACCAGCGCCGCGGTGGGCATCGCCCAGCGGGAGGGGCTGCTGAGCCTGGAGGAGAAGCTGGCAGATGTTTTTGCGGAGGAGATTCCAGATGAGCCTGATGAATTTCTGCAGGAGGCCAGAGTGCGGGATCTGCTGACGATGGCGCTGGGACAGAAATCTCCTGCGCTGATGGGGGAACAGCGGCCGTTTTTAAAGGAACGTGATTGGGTAAAATATTCCCTTGCGCAGCCTTTTATCAGGAAGCCTGGCTCCGAATTTCAGTATAACAATGTAGGTCCCTACCTGGCCGGAATATTGGTACAGAGACGTGCAGGCTGCGATTTAGTCAGCTATTTGACTCCCCGTTTGTTTGAGCCTTTGGGAATTGTGCGTCCCACCTGGGAGGCGGATCCGCTGGGCTATACCTTCGGCGCCGGGGGACTTTTTCTCTGTGTTTCAGAGCTGGCCCGTTTTGGCCAGCTTCTTCTGCAGCACGGGAATTGGAACGGCAGGCAGCTGCTGCCGGAGGAGTATGTCAGCGAGGCAACTCGGAAGCAGGCGGACAACGGAGGGGAGGGATACGGCTATCTCTTTTGGAGAGGAGCCAGGAACTCCTTCCGGGCCGACGGCAAGTATGGGCAGTTCGCTGTCGTTTTTCCTGATGACAACGCTGTAATTGCGACCAATGCTGAGTGCCGGGAGCAGGGAAAGCTGTTGGATTTTTTAATGGAAATTCAGCCGGAACTGCTTGCCTGCAGGTAACGCATTTTACCGCCGTCTGTTTAGCAAATGGCTTTAGAGCGGCGGATGACTCTGCCGAAAAAAATGGACCTGCTGCAGAGGAGAAAAACTCCTGAGGCAGCAGGCCCTTTCTTCAAATGGAACAGCGAATTTTGTTATTTATTTCAATAGATAGGAAATACCAAGAGCGGCAAACAGCAAAGCGGCGGCCAGCAGCATGGCGAGGGAAGCAGGATTAAATTCCAGTACACGATTCTGCCGAAATTTGGAGGGGCCCGTATTTTGAGATTCCTGCATGGCGACACTGGCATTCCAGTGAGCCTCCCCGGAGGCGTTAGCCCCGCCGGATGGAGTGAAAATGCCTGTGGTGGGAGAGCCCTTCTGCATGGCGAAAAGCCCCAGGACGAGAAGTACGATACCAATGTAGAAGCATAAGTCCTGAAATGAGGTGCCGAAGCGGCTGAACACAGCCGCGCAGAGGATACCGACACCACCCAGCACTGCGCCGAATATAAGGCCCTTCACTGCTTTTTTCATAGAACTCTCATTCCCTTCTGCATAAAATTGGCATAACTGCCAATTCCATTATAAGGGAAAGCGGATTGAAAAGTCAAATTCTACTGACGGTTAGAAAATACGAAAAGAATGGCTGTTTCCGTCAAGAAAATCTATCGCGAGGTGCGGTATGCTAACGGCAGAGAGAATATTGTGACCAGCCGAATGTAGAGACCGAGTCAGAGGCTCCAACGCAGCTGGATTTACTGTTGAAAGGGGGAAGGCAGGTGGAACATTGGGAAAAGGTGGAGGCGGTGCAGAGGATGCAGGATTATCTGCGTATACATGCTTCTGGGGAGCAATTTGACTGGGAAGGCTTTTGGAAGGCGGCCTGCTATTCCAGACGCCATGCAGGCAGGATTTTCCGGGAACTTACTGGTTATACGCCGGGCCAATACCTCCGGAGGGTCCAGCTGACCCAGAGTGCTGAAGAATTGGCTAAGGAATCCTCTACCATACTGGAAACCGCGCTGTCCACAGGCTTCGATTCCCATGAGGGATTCACCCGAGCTTTTTCACGAATGTTCGGCGTGGCCCCCAGAGAGTATCGGAGGGAGAAAATGGCGATTCCTTTTTTTACCCAGTATCCGGTTCGCAATTATTATCTCTATATCACTGGTAAGGAGAGAGAAAAAATGGAAAAAAGCATGACAACCTGCACGGTGATCCCGGTGGAGCGATGCGCCCGTAAGCTGATTTTTCAACGGTCCAGGAATGCGACGGATTACTGGACCTACTGCGAGGAACTCAATTGTGATTGGGAGGGGCTATTCAACAGTATACCCCAAAAATTCGACACGGCGGCGATCTTGGAATTACCGGATTTTCTGCATAAGGCGGGCTTTTCCAGGGTGGCGGCCGGTGTGGAAGTGCCGATGGACTACTGCGCCAGACTGCCGGAAAACTGTGAGCTGGCAGAGCTTCCGCCTTGTACATTGTTGTATTTTCAGAGCGAGCCCTTTGAGCGGGAGGAAGAGTTCTGCACAGCGATAGAAGCTGCTTTCCGGGCTGTGGAACGCTATGAACCGGGAAGGTATGGATTTGAATGGGCTCCCGACACCGCGCCCAGCTTCAACTTTGGGGCTTCAGCGGCAGAAGGGGCCAGGCTGGCTTATCCGGTCAGAAAGAAGTGAGTTCCACCATTCGGCTTTGTACCAAGTTTAAAACACCCCGGATGCAATTTTTTCGCCGCTTATGAATATGACAGGAGGCCGCTGCAGGATAAACTGCAGCGGTCTCCCTTTTTTCATTGAGCTTTAATTCTTAATAAAAAATTGGTCATACCAAATGATAAAGGTATAGAAGGACCAGATTTTCTGCATATTCAAAGCCTTGCCAGCCTTATGATCGTCCAACAGTTTCATCAGTTCTTTTGTGACGAAGAATTTTTCAGCGATATCGCTTTGAAAGGCGTCTTTTACCTTATTGTAGTATTTGTCCTCCCGCAGCCAGTCGGTCAGAGGTACGGGAAAGCCCAATTTCTTTTTGTTGGCGGTGCGTTCCGGAAGCTGTTTGATGGCGGCGCTGCGCAGCGCTTTTTTAGTGGTCTCTGTAGCGCAGTCCGCCCGGAAGCGGGTGGGGATGCGGACGGAAAGCTCCAGCATTTTCTTGTCCAGGAAGGGAACCCGCAGTTCCAAAGAATTTGCCATACTCATGCGGTCCGCTTTCAGCAGAATATCGTAGATCATCCAGGTGTGCATATCCACATACTGCAGCTGAGTGGGTTCATCCAGACCCGGTACCTCGTCAAAGTAACGTCTGCTGTATTCTTCCGGGAGAGAGGATGTGATTGTCCGCTTCAGATATTTCTGCCGTTCTGCACTCTGGAACACGTAGTTGGCCCGCATGAAACGTTGATAAGGCTCCATGGCGCCCCGCACAATAAAATGTTTTCCTTTGAATTCCGGCAGCCGTTTTGCTACTGCACCGGCCATTTTACGGACGGGACGAGGAATCTTTTTTGTGTACCGCTGGAAATGCCCGCCCTGCAGATACATAGGATATCCTCCGAACAATTCGTCCGCACCTTCTCCGGAAAGCACCACTTTTACATATTTACGGGCGTTCTGAGCCAGAAAATACAGGGGGATTTCCGAAGGGTTTGGCAGAGGTTCATCCATAAAATACTGGATTTCCGGCATGGCGTCAAAGAAATCATCGGCAGACACTTTATTGGAAATATTGGGAACCCCCACTACCTTGGAAAAATCCTGGGCATAGGGCAGTTCACTGTACTTTTCCTCTTCATAACCCACTGAAAAGGTTTTTACCTTCTTTGTGCCCTTGGAGATTTCCTTGACCACATAGCTGGAGTCCACTCCTGAGGAGAGGAAACACCCCACTTCTACATCACTGATTTGATGCATGGCCACGGATTCGGTAAATTCCTTGGCAATGGCGTCTTCCCAGTATTCCAGGGGTTTATCCTCTTCGATGCGGTACTGGATCCGATAATACCGCTCAACTTCCAATTTTCCATTTTGGTACACAAAACAGTGTGCGCCGGGCAGCTTATAAACGTTTTTAAAGATGGTGTTTTCATAGGGGATGTACTCATAGGACAAGTATTCCGGGATTTTTTCTTCATCCAGCTCCTTTTCAAAGCAGGGATGGGAGAGAAAACTCTTGATTTCAGAGCCGAACATGAACTGGTTTCCCTTTTTGTAGTAGTAGAAAGGTTTGATGCCGAAAATATCCCTGGCTCCAAATAACTTTTTCTCCTTTTTATCCCAGATAACAAAAGCGAACATTCCCCGCAGCTTTTGCAAAATTTCCTTTCCGTATTCCTCGTAGCCGTGAAGGATGGTTTCGGAATCGGATTTCGTAGTAAAGGTATGGCCTTTCTGCAGTAAATCCTCCCGCAGACTCTGGTAATTGTAAATCTCTCCATTGAACAGCAGGGCCTTTGAACCGTCCTCGTTGAGGATGGGCTGCCTGCCGCCTTCCAGGTCTATGATGGAGAGGCGGCGGAATCCAAGGGAAATGTCGTCGTCCACATAATAATGAGCATCGTCCGGACCGCGGTGTATAATGCGGTCGGCCATGGCATGGATAACTGTTTCATAGTCTGCAACCTCCGGAGTATTCCAGAAACCGACAAAGCCGCACATGGCTAATCTTCCTTTCCTGTAGAAAATTATGTAAACAAAACGGAGTATTCTGTTTTCAGAGGAGCGCCGCAGGCCTGTACGCAGCGCTTTGCCAGAACTTCCAAGGCGTCTAAATACCCGTGGCCTAACGGCGTGTTTTTCTTTATGAGGGAAAGCTCGGTACAGCCGAGAATCAGGCTGTCACAGCCTGAGAGCTGCAGTTCACGGGAGACGGCTTCAAACTTTTCCGGATCGGCGGGCCTGCCCGCCTTGATTTCATCATAAATCAGAGACATCACAAGGTTTTGGCCGTATGAACCAGGCACGGCGGACTCCAGTCCGCAGGCTTCCAAGGCGGTTTGGAACAGACCGGTGCTCACTGTGCCTGTAGTGGCCAGAATGCCTGCCTTTCTGCGTCCGGCAGCTTTCAGTTCCTGTGCGGTTTCCGTCAGCATATTGAGAAAGGGGATGGAGACGCTGCCGGCAAGTTCCCGGTAAAAATAGTGAGAGGTGACGCAGGGCGCACAAAGGCAGCCAGCTCCCAGCTGTTCCAGTGTTCGCGCAGTTTGCTGCATGGAAGGCAGGGGAGAGGGCTTTTCAGGGTCGAGAATATAAGAGGTCCGGTCCGGTACGCTGGGCCGGTCAAATACAATCACATCCAAATGTTCCTGGTCTGTCTTCGCGTCCGTCATTTCTATGATGAGCTGCAAAAGATAAGCGGTGGCCATGGGGCCTAACCCACCAATGATGCCTAAGCTTTTCATTAATCCCGTAATCCTTTATTTCCAAAATAGCGTTTGTATTTTTCGAAGTAGTGAAACTGGTTTTTGGCGTAGTTGATCAAGCGGCGGAGAGAACGGTCCTTATTGTAATAGTAGGAATGGCATACCTTGCCCTCTCGGATGAGGGCGCGGGCCTCTTTTTTGGCGCTTTCATTATGAACGTAGTCGAAAATAATCTTCGTGGGGATGATGGTCCACAGCACTTTATTTTTCGCTACGGTGCACGGCAGATCCTTGTGGTAAATCACATCATCCACCAACCATTTTGCAAGGTTGTATCCTGCCGCTGTTACAAAAAAGCTGCTGCGGCCCTGACGCAGATTCATTTCGAAAAGTTTGTAAGTGCCGTCCCTTTGGTCAAATTTCATATCAAAGTTGGCAAAACCCACATAGCCAATTCCATCGAGAAACCCTTTCATCATCTCATTGAGCTTTTCATCAAAGCCGTTGATAATGGCGGCATAGCTGCCGATCCCTTCAGGCGAATGCTCCTCCAGCAAGGCGTTCCCCAAGGCGATAAGCTTCACCTTTTTGTCCCTGCCGCAGTAGCAGTTCATCACCCTCATATTGCTGTCGTCTCCGGGAATGTACTCCTGCAGAATCAGGTGATCTTTGTAGCTGGAGGAATAGATGGCGTCTAGAATGGCGTCGAATTCTTCCCTGCTTTCCGCCACAAAAACTTTCTTTTTATGGGGAAACCGGCAGTTCCAGTAAGCCACGGAATTGGAAGGCTTGATGATGACCGGGAACTCGAAGGGGAGGGTGATCCCCCTGTAATTTTCATAGGAACAGGCAGTGGTTTTGGGAAACGAAAAACCGTGCTCCGTGCACACCTCGTAGAAGCTTTCCTTGATGGAAAGCCGCATCAGCAGCTTCTCGTCGATACACTCGAATTCATAGATACCGCGCAGCTTGTCCTGGTTGCGTACCAGCAGCTTGATGTAGTTGTCTCCGCAGGGAACCAGGAGCAGCTTTTTGCCGCTGCCTTTGTACCGGGTGGCAAAATCCAGCAAGGTTCTGACAAACACCTCGCCGTCCTCCAATTTTGGCTCCACCACCTCTACGGAGACGATTTTACTGGCAGTGCAGGGCCCCAGCACCCCCTTGCCAATGGCCACGGACTTCAGGCCGTATTCCTCGTGGAAGGAGCGAGCCATGCCGTAAACGTTGATATCGCTGCCCAGCAAAACGGGCTGAAAATCGATTTGATCCGCCATGTTTCAATCATGTCCTTTCTTGCGCCTGTCCATTTCACATAGGGATGCGGCGCTGATACTGTCAGAACGTGCGCTTTTTACGCGGCTTCTGGGAAAAATTGCTTGTACCAGATCAGGAAGGTGTATACGGTCCATACACGGCGGCTGTTGTCCGCCTTGCCGGCCCGGTGATCGTCCAATAGCTTTATCAGTTTTTCCGTGTGGAAGAATTTTTCTGCATTGCTGCCGGTGAACTCTTCTTTGACCATGTTATAGTATTTTTCTTCCTTCAGCCAAACACGGGTAGGTACGGGAAAGCCCAATTTCTTTTTGCCAGCCCACTTTTCGGGCATCCTGCGCAGAGCGGCCTTACGCATGGCGTATTTTGTGTTTTCCTCGTTTACGCGGTATTTTAATGGAATACGTCCGGCCAATGCCATAATTTCTTTATCCAGGAAAGGAACCCGCAGTTCCAGGGAATTTGCCATGCTCATTTTGTCTGCCTTGAGCAGAATATCGCCGACCATCCACATGTTCAGATCGACAAACTGCATTTTTGTCACTGCGTCTTTATCCTGTACCATGTCGTAATAAGGTTTTACCAAAGCGGCTGGAGATTGAGCATCTGTGGGGTGTTTCAGCAGAGATTTGCGTTCCTTTTCCGAGAACATATAAGCGTTGCCGATAAAACGTTCTTCCAGCCTTTTGCCCCGGCGTACAAGAAAATTCAGGCCCCGGTGAGCGGGAAGCAGAGAAGCTGCCTTGCCGACTAATTTGCGGATGGGGAAAGGAATCTTATCATACCAGGCACACTCCAGCGGCTCCCGGTAGATATTGTAGCCGCCGAAAATCTCATCGGCACCTTCGCCGGAGAGCACCACCTTCAGGTGTTGGGCAGCCGTATTGCACACAAAGTACAGGGCCACAGCGGCGGGATCCGCCAAAGGCTCGTCCATATGGTATTGGATTTTCGGGAAGGTGCTCCAGAACTCCTCAGGGGTGATAATCTTGCTGATGTTTTTAACCGGAATCTGTCTGGAGAGCTCTTCCGCATAGCTGATTTCGTTATATTTGGTACCGTTGTCGAAACCTACCGTGAAGGTCTTGTCCACATTGGCGGAACAGGCCACATAACTGGAATCTACGCCGGAGGAAAGGAAGGAACCAACCTCCACGTCGCTTATCTTATGCGCTTCCACACTGTCATCGAAGGTCTTTTCAATTTCATCCACCCAGTATTCCAGTGTTTTGTCTTCCTCCGCCCGGAATTCAGGAATCCAATACCGGGTCAGACTCATCTTACCGTCCTTATAGAGAAAGTAGTGGGCGGGGGGCATTTTATATACGTCCTTGAAAAAGGTTTCAAAGCCAGGAGAGTATTGGAAGGAGAGATAGCTTTCCAGGGCGCGCTCGTTGAGCTCTTTTTTAAAATGGGGATGGTGCAGAAAGCTCTTGATCTCTGAGCCAAACATCAGCGTGCTGCCCATCTTTGCGTAGTAGAGGGGCTTGATTCCAAAAAAGTCCCGGGCGCCGAACAGCTCATGGGAATTCCGGTCCCAAATGACGAAAGCAAACATCCCACGCAGCTTATTGAGTAAATCTGTACCGTATTCCTCATAACCGTGAAGAAGTACCTCGGAATCTGTAGCAGTTTTGAACACATGTCCTGCCGCAAGCAGGTCCCTTTTGATTTCCTGGAAATTATAAATCTCCCCGTTGAACAGCAGCACTTTGCTCTCGTCCTCATTGAGTATTGGCTGCCTGCCGCCTTCCAGGTCGATAATGGAAAGCCGGCGAAATCCCAGGGAGATCGAACCGTCCATATAATAGTCGGCATCGTCGGGGCCGCGATGCCGGATAGCGTCTGTCATGCTGTGAAGCACACTTTCGTCACGCTGAGTGTCACCACCGTTGATGAATCCCACAAATCCACACATACCATGTAACCTCCAAATCTGTATCCTGCACAGTAAAAAAGGGCGCGGACGTCCTGAAACCGCGCCCTGCAATCTGTCCTTGTTCCGGAACCTTACGACCGGCGGTCAATTCTGAAAAGCTCATTTCCAAACTCATTCGGACAGATGATCCTATTATACCACAAAAAGGTTGAAATTGACAGTGGTTCTTTAAACTCAGCCTATTTTTATGATTTGACGTCGGTTTCGAGCTTTTTGATCATGTCAAAAAGACTGGGGGCATACAGAGGATAATCGTTTGCAAGCAGTTCGGGGGTCAGATGAGGCAGTGAATCCCTGCTGACTCCTCTGCATTCTCCAATATCTTCCCCACTTAAAATGTAACGTTCTTTGGCTTCGGAGACGGCCATGGAGGATTCGATGGTGGCGCCGAAAAGACGGCGGTCCAGCTCGAACATACCCTGAGGGTTTTTAGGATTGGAGGAATAGAGAACGCGGAACGCCTTATAAACGGCGGAAAACAGGTAGTGAGAAACCACGTTGGTCAGGCTTTCACTCTTGATTTTTCTTAGGATAGCGAATACAATGTTGAGAGAATTCACAAGGATTCTGCGGTTGTATTCCAATTGGGTGCTGTCGTTTTTTTTGGCCCGGGCAGGGCTGTCGTCCGGAACTTCATTGAGAGTAAATTTTTTTCCGGTTCGGTGAGGAGTGCGCCCCAAAAGATAGTCACAGGAAACACCGTAATAGTCAGCCACCTTTACCACGAAATTCAGTCCGCATTCCCGAATTCCCTTTTCATAGTGGGAAAGCAGAGCTTGAGAAATGCCTAAATCTTCGGCTACCTTTTTTTGACTGAAGCCCTGTTCTTTTCTAAGCAGGGTAAGAATTCTTGGAAAATCATTGTTAATCAACGCCAAAACACCTCTTTCAAAAATAGAATGTGTGTTACCGGCTGGCAGAATCTTTGCCGACACGTACATCTGCCCTGGGTATGGGCAGTGTGATAATATTATACTGTTGACTTTACTACAAGTAGAAAACGATGTAAAGAGAAAAATTAGAAATACACAAAATATTCATATAAAATTTACCAATTCATCTGCTACCGCGCAGAAAACAAAGAAAGGAATTTCTCATGAAATCTTATGTGATCCATCTTATTCGAAACGCTCCCTGCGAGGGAAATTTGGAGGGGCGTTATATCGGCAGAACCGAGTCGCCGCTTGCCATGCAGTCCATTCAGGAGCTTGTCGGGCTGAAGAAAGAATTTATCTATCCCGAGGCACAGGGATTTTATGCCAGTCCCTCCACCCGCTGTGTGGATACGCTGAAAATTCTCTATCCTGAGGCGGATCCTGAAGTGATTCTGGAGATGGCGGAATGTGATTTCGGCGATTGGGAAGGGCGGACCGCACAGGAGCTGCAGCAGGATGAAAAATTCCGGGCCTGGATGGAGGAGGGAGGTCAAAATGCGCCCCCAAACGGGGAGAGCGGGGCGGTTTTTCTGCAAAGGGTATTGAGCGGATTTGAAATGTTGGTGCAGAATATGATGAGCAAGGGGGAGACCTCTGCGGTGCTGGTGACGCACGGCGGCGTCATTATGGGGATTCTTTCCGCCTACGGGCTGCCCCGTGCCAATTTTTACGACTGGATGTGTGAGAGCGGCTGCGGTTATTCCATGCGTATTACCCCGGGACTATGGATGCGTTCCCATGTGGCCGAGGTGTTTGAAACCCTGCCCCGGGGGGAGGAAGGCGAAAGCCCGGATCACTTGGTGGTGGATTTGGCACGCGAGGCTGCAGATAGAGCCTATGGAAAGAGAGAAGAAGAGTAAGCAGGTCGGGCTTGTTAAAAAAATGAAGCTTGACAAACGAAAAAAAACGGCCTATAATGCGTTACAAAGTTTATATCCAGAAAGACTTT
The DNA here is from genome assembly GCF_900048895.1 of Neglectibacter timonensis. Taxonomy (GTDB): domain Bacteria; phylum Bacillota; class Clostridia; order Oscillospirales; family Acutalibacteraceae; genus Acutalibacter; species Acutalibacter timonensis. The sequence goes on from NZ_LT160640.1 coordinate 69,403, forward strand.
GACGGGAATAAGACGCTGATTGGAGATCTAAAGAGAGCCTGTAAGCGGTGAAAGCAGGCGGTTTTCGCAGCGTGAATAGCTCATCCCTGAGTCGCCCCTCCGAGCATTTTGCCAGGAGAGGACGTGCGGCGGCGTTACACGCCCGGCTTTGTTAGAAGCGCAGAGGGTTTTCGGGTGACCGGAAACTGAAACGGGTGGTACCGCGGATTTGAAAAGAGTTCGCCCCGGACACGGGTTTTTCGTGTCCGGGGCTTTTCTGTTTTCGGAGATCATGGCCTTTCTGGAAATAAAAAGAAATTCTAAAGAGAATGGCTGAGAAAGGATGGAACTGTTATGAATCAGGGATATCAGAAATATAAGGCGTTTGAGCCTGTTGCTTTGCCGGACAGAACCTGGCCCGACAAGACGCTGACACAAGCCCCCATCTGGTGCAGCGTGGATTTGCGCGATGGAAATCAGGCTCTGGTAAATCCCATGAATCTGGAGCAGAAGCTTCAGTTTTTTCAGATGCTGTGCAAAATTGGATTCAAGGAGATTGAGATAGGCTTTCCCTCCGCCTCGGAGACGGAATATGAGATCCTCCGTACGTTGATCGAGGAAGACTTGATTCCGGACGACGTGACCATTCAGGTTCTGGTGCAGGCCAGGGAGCACCTGATCAGGAAGACCTTTGAGGCGATCCGCGGTGCGAAAAATGTGATCGTACACTTTTATAATTCCACTTCCACCCTTCAGCGCAAGGTGGTGTTTCGCACCGATATGCAGGGCGTCATCGACATTGCGGTGGAGGGGGCCCGGCTGATCAAAAAACTCACCGATGAAATGACTGCGGAAAATGAGATCAAGATTCGGTATGAATATTCTCCGGAGAGTTTTTCAGGCACTGAGATGGATAATGCGGTGCTGATCTGCGACCGGGTGCTGGAAGAATTGGGCGCCACGCCGGAGAACAAGGTGATTGTAAACCTGCCCAACACAGTGGAGTTGTCTACCCCCAACACCCATGCGGATCAGATTGAATATTTCTGCCGCCATTTCCGTCATCGTGACAGTGCGGTTATCAGCCTGCATCCTCACAATGACCGCGGCACGGCGACAGCCGCTACTGAGCTGGGGCTGCTGGCAGGAGCTGAGCGGGTGGAGGGCACCCTTTTCGGCAACGGGGAGCGTACAGGTAACGCCGATATCATGAACCTTGCCATGAATCTCTATTCCCAAGGAGTGGACCCAAAATTGAACTTTACCGATATGAACCACATCCGGGAAATCTATGAGGACTGCACTCAGATGAAGGTTCATCCCCGCCATCCCTATGCCGGCAAGCTGGTATTTACCGCATTTTCCGGCTCCCATCAGGACGCTATCAACAAGGGTGTCAACTATATGGCGGAACACGAATCAGCCTATTGGGAAGTACCCTACCTGCCCATTGATCCGGCCGATCTGGGGCGGCAGTACGAACCTATCATCCGCATCAACAGTCAGTCCGGCAAGGGCGGAGCAGCCTTTGTCATGCAGCAGACCTTTGGCTATCAGCTGCCGAAGGCTATGCATCCGGAATTCGGAGCGATGGTGAAAAAGACCTGCGACGAATGCGGCCGGGAAATCAGTCCCGGCGAAGTCTTCGATATCTTCAAGAGAGAGTATTTGGAAATCACAGAACCCTATCATCTGCTCACCTACAAGATTTTTGAAGAAGATGGCGGAGAAGGCAGAGTCGTTGTGGATTTTGAGGGAACTATCCGCCATGACCATTGCACAAAGGCGATTTCCGGCAAGGGCAACGGCCCAATCGATGCTTTTTTCAGCGCCCTGCATTCCGTAGGATTGGGTGACTATGAGTTTGTCTCCTACAGCGAGCATGCGGTCTCCGCAGGCGCGGATTCTAAGGCTGTTTCCTACATTCAGCTTCGTCACGATGGAAAGATCGTGTTTGGCGTAGGCATGGACAGCAATATTTCCATTGCCTCCATCAAGGGCATTATCTGTGCCATCAACCGGAACGAACGGAAGAATTAAAAGTTTGTTATCAAACTGCCGGATTATCCATGGTACAATTTTCAGGAAGTTCTGGAACAGGAAGGAGTTATTTTATGAAGGAATATCGCATCGCGGTGCTGGAAGGGGATGGAATCGGCCCCGAGATCGTGTCGGAGGCAGTTAAGGTTCTGGACAGGACAGCGCAGAGCTTTGGGTTTGCGGTTTCTTATGAGAGATCGTTGCTTGGCGGCGCTGCCATTGACGCCAAAAAAACGCCTCTGCCTCAGAAGACGGTGGAATGCTGCAAGACGGCGGATTCTGTGCTGCTGGGAGCAGTAGGAGGACCGAAATGGGATGCTCTGCCGGGAAATCAGCGCCCTGAAGCGGGGCTTTTAGGCATCCGCAAGGCGCTTGGCCTCTATGCAAACTTGCGGCCTGCGGTGATTTTTGGACCTTTAAAAGACGCTTCTCCCCTGAAATCGGAAGTGGTAGGGGAAGCGCTGGACATTATGGTGGTAAGGGAGCTGACCGGAGGCATCTATTTTGGCAAGCGGGGAACGTTGGAGGAAAACGGCGTCAAAGCTGCTTTTGATACTGAAAAATACAGTGTGACGGAGATCGAACGAATTGCACATACCGCCTTCGACCTGGCCAGGAAGCGGAACAGACGTTTATGCAGCGTAGATAAGGCGAACGTGCTGGATTCCTCACGTCTATGGAGGCAGACTGTCTGCCGGGTAGCAGAGGAATATGCTGATGTGGAGCTGAGCCATATGTATGTGGACAATTGCGCCATGCAGCTGGTGCGGAATCCTGCGCAGTTTGACGTGATCGTCACTTCCAACATGTTTGGGGACATCCTGTCGGATGAGGCCTCCATGATCAGCGGTTCCATTGGTATGCTGGCCTCCGCCAGCCTGGGCGGCAGCGGCTTCGGCCTCTATGAACCCATTCACGGCTCGGCGCCGGATATCGCCGGAATGGATGTGGCAAATCCCTTGGCTACCATTCTTTCCGTGGCGATGATGCTGCGCTACTCTCTGGGAGAGCCGGAAGCGGCACAGGCCATAGAGGATGCCGTGGCAAGGGCCTTAGTGACTGCGCGTACCCGGGATATCTATTCTCCGGACTGCGGCGCGGTACTCATCTCCTGTCATGAAATGGGGGATCTGGTGGCGTCGCTGGTCAGACCGGCGTGAGGTTCTTGCGGTCTCTGTGATGTCAAACGCCCTGAAGCACGGCTACTGCCTGAGCTTCAGGGCGTTTTTCTTTTCTGAAAAAGATATGATTTTCCGCTGCAGAGGCACTGAAATGTGAGATTTCAGCGATTACAAATCTTTTCTCCGTCAAAAATCAGCACGCCGAAGCCTTCCCCAGTCTTTTTGCCCTGCAACAGGTACTCCTTGAAGGCGCGCTGCATAGATGTTTTTTCCGGGAGCTGGGAGAGCGGTCTTTGGTAATCTCCGCCGAACACCCGCCAAATATCGTGGAATTCCTCTTCTGTGCGGGAGGAGATGACGTCGAAATCCTTTTGAAAACTGAGTATGTTGGAGGAAGGAGAGAGAATCTGCTGATAGTCAGGGTACAGAAGCCAGGAATCGCATACGCAGACCAGCGGGCCGCCGTTCAGCTCCTCTCTGAAAAATTCGTAGGCAAGACGGTAGGAGGCGAGACGTGCGGCTTCCTCAAAAGGCTCGCCGCTTGAAGGAATATGTACGCTCTTTACCGGGTCGCCGTGCTTGATGGCGTACCCGTTTTTTATATAAGGTTCTTCCCAGGCATAGGTAGTGTTTTCATATTCCAGCCTGCCCAGCTTGAAAATATCGCAGGTGTAGAAGATGGGGTACCAGAAGGAGACAAAGTTTCCCCAGACCCCCTGAACTTCACGGCATTCCAGCAATTTGTACTTCAGATCCTGAAAAGTATTCCAGAAGATCTCTTCACTGAGGCCGGCTTGCGCATAGGCCTCCCGGGTGGGAACAGCCGCCTCGATCAGAAACAGAAGCCAAACCGTGTAAGGGGAGACTGAGGCCCGCTCGCCGATATCCAGGATCAGCGGACTGGTGAGCGGCATGCTCAGCTCGTTCTCATAGAAAAATTCCACCGCGCCGTCCAGCGCCGCCTCCTGTCCACTGGCTGCAAGACTGTCTGCACAGCGAAGCAGTTCTGTTTTGGCCTCTTGGGGAAATCCGGTTTTCTCCATCATAAGTTCGAGAAAATCCCTGTTCATACAAATTCTCCATTCCGCCCGGATACGGGCAACCGATTATTTTCCGATCTTTTCCGTGTCGATGACCAGGTTGACAGGACCGTTGTTATTGACCAGGACGTCCATATGGGCGCCGAACTCGCCGGTCTGTACCGATTTGACGCCCAGCGCCCTTGCCTGCTCCACAAAGCGGAGATAGAGCTGCTCCGCCGCTGCGGGAGGGGCGGCCAGATCAAAGGAAGGCCTGCGGCCTTTTCTGCAATCTGTACCTAAGGTAAAATTGGATACCACCAGCAGCTCTCCGCCCACATCTGCAAGTGAAAGATTCATCTTATCGTTCTCATCGGTAAAGATGCGCAGGCCGAATACCTTTTCCGCCAGAAAGTCAGCCTGCTGACAGGCGTCTCCTTTCATCACTCCTAAAAACACAACGAGGCCGGGGCCGATTTTACGGGTTTCCTTCCCGTCAATGATGATTTCTGCGCAGTGAACGCGCTGAATGATTGCTCTCATATGAATAGTTCCTTTCACAGGTCTGCAATGTTCCGCGGCGTCCGGATATTGGAATCCGCACCTTTTTGCTAGACTGTTCATTCCAGTCGATTTTATCATAATCCATAAAAAAGGTAAACCGTTTTCTTATCTTTGCTTGCCAAGTTATCCGGACGCTTGCACGGTGTGAGCCTACCTGTTATAATGAGGCCAGAAAGTAAGGCGGCGGAGAGAATCTGCAGTCCCGAAAAAAGCCGCAAAATGGAGAAGGAGGACAAAGCTATGATCTACGAATTGAAAAAAGGCGGTCTTACGGCGAAGGTGGACAGCCTGGGTGCTCAGCTTATCTCGCTGCAGGCAGAAAACGGGTTTGAGCACATCTGGGTGGGGGATCCTAAGTATTGGCGCGGCCAGGCGCCGGTGCTGTTCCCCATTGTAGGTGCTTTGCGGGAAGGCAAAACGAAGATTGGCGGCGAGTGGTATGAAATGGGGCAGCACGGATTTGCCAGGAAGATGGAATTTGCACTTGCCGGGCAGACCTCGGAGAGTGTTTCACTGCGGCTCTCCTCTGATTTTGAGACAAGAAAGCAATACCCCTTTGAATTTTCTCTCACAGTGACCTATACTTTGACAGATCTGGGGATTGACACGGCTTTCACTGTAGAGAACAAAGGGGAAAAGGTAATGCCGTTTTCCGTCGGCGGGCATCCTGGATTTAATATTCCGGTGAACGAAAAAGCTGCGTTTGAGGATTATACCATTGTGTTTGACAAACCGGAGACACAAAATTGTCCGCTGATTGATACCTCCTGTGCGCTGATCGACGACAAAAACATAGGTTTCCGGATGAAGGGAGAGCGGGAGATCCCGCTGCGTCACGACCTGTTTTACGGCGATGCGCTGATCTTTGAAAATCTCAATTCCGAGAAAGTTCAGATCGTGAACAAGCATACCGGGAAGGGTGTGGAAATGACGTTCTCGGGATTTCCGCTGTTCGGCATCTGGTCTGCCAAAAATGACGGCCCCTATGTGTGCCTGGAACCCTGGACTGGTTGTGCTACCCTGAAGAGTGAGGGCGATGAATTTGACCAAAAGAAGAACACCACTTTTTTGCCTGCGGGAGCTGGGGCGGATTACGGCTTTTCGGTTAAAATTCTGTAAGGAAAACGGGCAGATGTGTTTGGAGGCGGTTCACGTCGGAAACAAACGGTGCTTCTGTAATGTTCCCGATGGAGTGAAGCGTGGCTAATACCAGTTTCTTCCAAACAGAACAAGCCGATTGGAGAGAGGCGTGAATAACGATGATAGACCTGAAGCAGCTGCAGCGGGAAGTATATCAAAATAAGGTAGAGAAAGGCTTCAATATTACAGACATCTGCAGGGAATTTTGTTATCTGCAGGGAGAGCTGGCAGAGGCCTTCGAAGCTTATGACCGGCGTGAGCCCGGTTTAGGCGAAGAACTTGCCGATGTGGCTATTTATCTGTTGGGACTGGCTGAAATCCTGCATGTGGATTTGGAAAGTGAAATTGTGCGCAAAATTGAAATTAACCGAAAGCGGAAATATGTTACGGAAAACGGCGTGCTGAAAAAGGCGGAGGGTTGACAGGGAGCATTCCAGCAGAGGCTTTCCTGGAAAGTGCCTGGGGAGTGACGGCCGTTTCAAAAATCGGGAGCGGAGCCATCTGATAAGAAATGGCCCGATTTTTGTTAAAGAAAGTTATGCCGGAAAAAAGGGTTAAAACCCCGGACTGAAGAAGTACTGTTCATGCACGATCAGGTATGACCGTGATGAAACTCTATTCTCTGAATATATTGTGAGTCGGCCTTTGCTGACGGATAAGCCGCCCGAATGAATCGGGCGGCTTATCTTTTGCCGGAAGGTAATAAAGGTGGTTGAACTTATTGTATAGATGGGTTGACAAATTCATTTTATTGCAGTAAAATGAGGATGCTGTTTTACTGCAATAAAATGAAGGGGCGAAAGCTATGACAGAAATGAAGCTGTTTGATTCAGAACGAAAAGTGATGGAATGCCTTTGGGACCAGGGGGATTTGAGCGCAAAAGAGCTTGCGGAGCAGCTGGAGCTATCTGTGGGTTGGAGCAAGCCCACCACCTATACGGTGATCCGCAAATGTGTGGCAAAGGGTGCGATTCTGCGCATCGAACCGGGATTCCTCTGCCGGGCCCTGGTCACCAGGGAAGCCGTGTGTGAACAGGAAACCGAGGAATTGATCCGCCGGAATTACGGCGGATCAGCGGACCGGCTTGTGGCATCGCTGCTGGGTAAAAGAAGGTTGTCTACCGAGGAGCTGGAGCGTGTGAAGGATTTGATCCGGAATTGGGAGGACTGACATGCTGTCTTTGTTGGAAATGAGCGTTGCCGGGGCGGTGATGATTTTGGCAGTGATGGCAGTACGGATTTTTGCTGTCAAATGGCTTCCCAAGGTGACGCTGCGCCTGCTGTGGATGGCAGTGCTGTGCAGGCTTCTTATGCCGCTGCGTGTGCCCTCTCCAACGAGTATTTACGCCGCGGCGGAACGCTTTGGCAGGATGGCTGGCAAACCGGGGCTGCTGCTGGAAGGCCGGGAGTCCGTTCAGGCAGCTGCACCCAATCCTGGGATTTCTCCTTTTATCCTCCTATGGGCGGCGGGAACTTTACTGTTAGCGTTCTATTTCGTGTATTGCCATATGCGCAGCCGCCGGGGATATCGGGAAGCGCTTCCACTGGAGCATCCTTTTGTCAAAGCGTGGTTGGAGCGCCACAGATTACGCAGGCCGGTACGGGTGCGGGTTTCCGACCAGATCGGTTCTCCGCTCACCTATGGCATTCTGTGGCCGGTCATTCTTTTGCCAAAGAATCTGGATTGGGAGGATACACGCGGGCTGGGCTTTATCCTGGCACATGAAACAGCGCATATCCGTTATTTCGACGCACTGGGGAAATGGCTGCTGGCTGCGGGGCTTTGTCTGCATTGGTTTAATCCCTTGGTCTGGGTGATGTATCTGCTGGCTAACCGGGATTTAGAGCTATCCTGTGACGAGGCTGTTGTACAGGAATACGGGAGAGATGCGCGGGCTTCTTATGCACTGACACTGGTGGGGTTGGAAGAGCATCGCACAGTTCTTGCACCGTTGGAGAGCAGCTTCAGCAGAAACGACCTTACGGGACGCGTTACCTCTATCCTGCGTTCTCATCAGATAACAGCGGTGAGTGTGGGGTGTGCACTGATACTGGTCGCTGTGGTGGCAGGAGCGTTTGCCACCAACCCCCCCGGAGAGAACGAAGATCCGGCGAGTCTTACAGGCCTGCAAAACGCCGGCACAGTGCAGGAAACCGATACCAGCGAAATGACTACAGCGGTAAGAGCGGTGGAGGGAGCTGCCTTCCTGCAGGATGGGGATGACATCAGTAATTGGCCTGAAAGCTCGCAGGAACAGTATGATTATGTGTTGGAAGCGCTCTTTCTGGATGGTTATGAAGAGCTCTCCATCGCTGAATTTAACCGAAAGGTCAATGCGGCGCTGAATGCGGAGCATTCAGGCCATTTGATGGAACTGTACGAAATTGTTTTAAATACCTTGAAGGAAAGTGATCCGAAAGCGGCTTTCCTGCGCAATACAGTGGGCGCTTCCATGCGGGAGTATTATGCCAGGTTGGAAGAGGTATATTCCGGCAGCCGGACGGATCCTGAATTCTGGGGAGAGGCGAAAGCTTACCGTAGGAATAAGGTGCTTGGAGAAAGGATGGAGTCCGGCGTCCTGGCACAGTACTGCTTTACTTACCGCATCTTGGATCAGGATTCTCTCACCGTGGGGGAGAGAGATAGATTCTTGCAGGCCGTAATGTCAGCTGCACAGAACACGTTGGAAGAACAGGTAGAGAAAAGCGGCGGAATCGAGGCTTTCCAGCAGGCACTGAAAACTGCAGCGCTGCAGGTATCCGATGGAAAAATTGAATTCACCGGCTGCCAGGTGGAGGGTGTGGAACTTCTGTATGATTCCGAATGAAACAGCGGACAGTAGGAAAGAGAGGCATTTCATGTTCAAAAGGACAGAGGATTTTCGGTTCAAAGAAAGAAGGGTTATTCCATGAAAAAGCACAGTACAATGCTTTCGTCTCTGATGGTGGTTTTGGTGCTGATCCTGACCGGCTGCAGAGGGCTTCCGGCCGACAGCAAACCGGCTTCTGTGTCGGCGTCTGGTAAAAGCGGTTGGAACAGGAATTGGAACGAAAAAGAAAGCAAGTATACCAAAGCTGACTACGAACTGGCCTTGTCCTTCCGGAAAGAGAAGTATGAAAATCAGAGCGTGGAACAGTTTAACCGCCAGGTTATGGATTGGGAGAATGAAGAAGCTTACCACGCAACGGAGGAGGCTTTTGAAAGGCTTTCAGCCAGCCTGCCTGAGGAAGATGAGAATGCAAATTTCATTTTTCGGACCTTGTTCACCTCTTGGCGGGAATGCGAAAAGAAGCACTATAACGCCTGTGCCCATAGCAGGGCGCCTTGGCACAGCGGCTGGATAAACTGGGAAGTTACCGGCGATATTTTTGGAGATCGGGTAGTGCTGGCAGGCGGGTATTCGGATTTCAGCTTCAATTACAGTATCCCTGAGGAGGATAAGCTGACCGTCGGGGAACGCGACGCCCTGCTTCAGGGCGTGGAAACCTCCATGGAAAAATTTTTGGCAAGTCAAGGAAAAGAAAAGCTGGCAAAAGAAGAAACCATGGAAAAAGCTTTGGAAAAGGAGCTGAAGCGACAGTTAGAATCGTTGGGCGGCGGTATCCGATGGGAGGGGGAGCTGAGCTTAAATTATTGGTGGAACCAATCCTGGGAGAACGCCGGTACCACAGCGATACAGGAGGGCGGCAGCATAGCCGTTAAGGAGGAATGGAGCACGAGCGGTGCCTACACCCCTGAACAGTATCAACTGGCGGTGAGAAACCTGAAATTTGACGGCTATGAATCGATGCCGGTTGCGGAGTTTAACCGCAAAATCCATACGGCGCTCACAGAGGCGGCGGAGGGTGCAGAGAAAAACCTGGAAGAGCTTTTGACAGCCTATGAAATGCTGCTTTCTTCCCTGCCGGAGAGCGATCCCAATTATTCTTTTTTTCATGAAACCATTCGGAATTCCCAAAATGAGTACGAGGCAAAATCGTGCGAGGTTTATACCGGCCGCATTACAGACCCGGAGGTATCGGATTCCTGCTATGAAGAAGTAAAGGAAGATGTATACGGAGATCAGGTAACTGTAGGGGCTGCGGAGGTGGAGTATTGTTTTACGTACCGCATTCTGAAGGAGAACGAACTCACTGTAGCTGAGAGGGATTCTTTCCTTCAGACAGTTCGTCAAAAAATGAGGGATCAGCTGAACGTGGTTTTGTCGGGCGGCGGGGAAAGTTTTGGTAGGGACAAGCTTCAAAAGGACTTCGAGGCGGTAGGAAAAACGGCGGGTTCTGAAAAAATCCAATTTACCGGCTGCACCGTACAATCCTGCGAAGTATATCGCTGAACAAAAGGCGGAATAAAGGAGATTCCATGGAATCAAAGCAGCCGCATGGCAGCGGAAGAATCCGTTTTGCCCTGCGGCTGCTGTCCTGCCTGAAGGATGGCGCACAGATGTGGACGAGCGCGCTATTTTTCCCGCAGGTTTTTGGGCGGCATCTGATAATACTGCTTGAAAGCCCTGGAAAAGGAATAGACGCTTTCATAACCCACCAGATTTGCAACATCCTTGATCTTGATAGAAGGATCCTCCTCCAAAAGCCGCTTTGCCTCGCGCATGCGGACACTGGTAATATATTCGGAAAAGCTCTGTTGGGTCTGCTCCTTGAAAAATTTGCTGAAATAGGTGTAGCTCATATTGACGGCACTGGCTACGTCATTCATGCTGATTTCCTGATTGTAATGGCCCTCGATATATTTGATGGCAGTTGAAATAACATACTGTGCCTTGTCAGTTTCTTTTTCGCTCTGCTGCTGCAGGCGATAGTGGATTTCCTTAAAGTAAAGCCGGATTTCATCCAGACTGGCAAAATCGCTGAAATGACGGGGCTCCTCCAAGTCCATATGGAAGGCAGCGGCTAAATCCTGTGCCTGGGTGAGATAATAGGTGTAGAAATTTCGGATGTCAGCCAGGGTGGCATGTGTATCGTGAAAAAACTCATATGTAAATATTTCATTCAGGAAGACATTGATCAATTCGAAATTCCGGCTTTGAAATGCACTTTGGATTCGCCTGATATATTTGGGGAAAAGCTCGGAAGAATAACGTGTGGAATCCTGACGGTCTGCGGCTTTGCTCATCCGTACGGAAAAGCGTTCCAGCAGCTGGTAGGAGAGGGTATGCCTGGCCTGATGGAGAAGTTCAGGATACTCCTCCAGAGAAAGCCCACGCTGGCTGACCGCACAGCGGCACTCCATTTTCCGCGACGCGGCAAAGGCGCAGAATTCCTCTAAATAGGAGCGCACGGCAGAATCCTCTGCAGCGGTATTGAATAACAGGACGTTTACCTGCCTTGTGTCATATAGATGGCAGGCCAGTAAGCCGGCATTTTTTTCTTTTTCCATGCGGAATTCCTGGAACAGCTGGACAAAGGAAACAGAATTGTCAGTTCGGAATGCTGCCGCATAAAAATAGGGGAAGGTCAGCTCTTCCGGGATATTCCCCGCTTCAGCCAAATTGCCCCGTTCCAGGGCGCTGCAGTATTTTTCCGTTCGGTAGTCAAGCGTCTGCTTTCTGCGCAGCGCCATATCCTCTTGAGAGTTTCTCTTCGTACGGATGTTCTCAAGGCATTTGATCAGGATTTCTTTCAGCTGCCGCAGCTTGACCGGTTTGAGCAGATAGTCCACCACACCGCTGAGCATGGCGCTGCGCATGTATTCATAATAGCTGTAGCCGCTGAGAACCACCAGCTGAACATCGGGATATTCTTTTGAAACTGCTTCGATCAGTTCCAGGCCGGATTGGTAGGGCATCTGTACGTCGGTAATCAGGATATCAACTTGCTTTTTCTGCATCATGCTATAGGCCTCGTATGCGGAATTGGCTGTGATTACCTCATCCAGGCCAAGCTGGCTTTCCTGATTCACCAGGTCGATTTTCAAACGCATTGCATTGCACAAAAGCGGATCGTCGTCTACGATAAGTGCGGTAAACAAGCTTTTCCCTCCTGACGTTAAAGTTTCAGAAATAAGAATACGCTGGTGTATCTTTCTTTCCGACTGTTCACACGCAGACCGCCGGTGTTATTGTAAAAGAGGTGAATCCGGTCATTGATGTTCTCCAAGCCGATCCCTTTTTTCTTTGTTTCATATTTGAGGGAATCTGCCCGGTAAGGCTCTTCAAACCTCTGGTTCATGGCATTGACCTGTTCTCGGCCGATGCCATGCCCGTTATCGCGGATACGCAGGATTAAAGTACCTTTTTGGCGGCGCGCCCCAATGACCACCATGCGCTGTGCCTCCGCTGGTTTTCCCTCAAATCCATGGACAAAGGAGTTCTCCACAATGGGCTGAAGCAGAAAACGCAGTACCTGTATCTCGAGAAGGATTGATGAAATATGGGTGCGGAAAATTACGGAATCCCCATAACGGCAGCGCTGTAAGTTTACATAATTTTCAACATAATCCACTTCATCCCGCAGGGAGATGAACATGCGGGTAGTGACGGTGTTATAACGGATCATCTGAGCAAAATCACAGAGATAATCGGCGATTTCGTATTCTCCGTTCAGTGTGAGCTTGCCCACAAACAGATCCAGAGTGTTGTAGATAAAATGAGGGTTGATCTGCAGAAGAAGAGCCTGAAGCTGCACATCCTTATAAGCGGTTTCCTTTTGGATGTTTTCCTGCATCAGCGAGTGTACCTTTTGCAGGGTAGCGTTGAATTGCATACCGATTTCCCCGATTTCATCCGGCTGGTCCACCTGTAGGGAACTTTGAAAGCCCGAGGCGGCAATGGTTTCCATATCAGAAGCATAGCTCTGCAGACGGGATGTAATGGAACGGATAAACGCATAGAAGATAAAGAGGAATACCATGGACAAAAGCCCTACCAGAAAAATAGTCAGGAAGGAATTTTGCAGAAGGACATCCTGTTCTGAAGAAGCAAGCGCCAGGCCAAAACGCAGGGGGAGCCTGCTTGGGGAGGAGCCGGTGAGATAAAGGGTGGAACGGTCTAGAAAGGGTTTCTCCTGAGAAACGGCCGGAAAGACAAAATCCTTTTGCAGGACGATGTTCGCCATATAGGGCCGGTTTTCCTCATCCAACAGGAAAAAAGCGGTGTTCGGCTCACGGGACTGCAGGTATCCGGAAAACAGAGTGGATGATTTAATCTGCACAATGGCGTAACCGACAGACTTACCGTAGGGAGAGGTAATGTTCTGAATATAATAAAATTTCTGTGAGAGATAATTGTCCAGTGAGTTTTGTGACAGGTTTTCCGGGGAGAAATACCATTTTCGGTCCTTTTCAGCTTCAATGAAATCCCATAACTCCGGTAGAGCAACGTCTGATTTATGAAAAATCAGATGGAAATCCTGAGGGATGGTATTGTTTCCAGTGACGATCCAAAGATGTTCGATAAAAGGAGAGATGGTGTTCTCAGCGCCCAACAGCAAAGGAAGGACCGTCTGGGTATACTCTTCGAAAGAAGAAGGGCCGGCAAAAGACCGGGATAAAAAGGAGATTAGGCTGCCGTTGGTGGTAAGGGATTGGGTAATGGTCTCTACCGAATCCAGTTTTTCGTTGACATCCTGTTCCATATTGCCCAAAATGTAATTTCCATTTTGAATAAGCTGCTCATTGAATTGTTTGGTAAAGGAGCTGAAATTATAGGTGAGAAGAATCACCAAAGGCAGTAGAATCAAAGCCAGAAACCCAAGAGTAATCTTATGGGAAATTTTCATGTTATGAAAACAGGATAACATAGGAGAAAACCTCCTTTTTTGTGGAATTTGAGAGGTAAGGCAGTTCAGCACTATTATATCACGCGGAAGAAAAATATCAAATGCAGGAAGTTCTTGCACAAATCAGAAAAACATGTCACAATAAAAAAAGTTGTAGCCGGCCGTTATCTCAGAAGAGATAAATAAGGCTATTTTTCATCGAAGCGATGAAAGTGAGGAGGAAAGCTTTGATAAAGGGTGTGTTTTTTGATCTGTTTTTTACCTTAATTCTTCCCCGCTATCCTGCCGACAGAAAAGAATGCGATGTGTTGGGAATGTCTGTGGAGGAATGGGAACGGTATGCAGAGGAGGAGAACCTTTACCGGGAGCGTGCCTTGGGCATGGTGAAGTCGGAATCCGAAATTCTGGAGCGCATCACGTCGCAGATACCGGTCCACATCACGCCGGAACAAAGGGCGGAGGTGCTGTCAAGGCGGGAGCGGAGAATGCGGTCAGCTTTTTTGGAAGTCCCGGAACTGGTGCTTGAGGTTTTGAATGAGCTTCGAAAAAGCCATATAAAAATCGGCCTGATCAGCAATTGTGATAGAATTGATATCAAATTCTGGGATCAATCAAGGCTGGCTGGATTTTTTGACGACGCAGTTTTTTCCTGTGAGGTGGGGCTGCTTAAACCGGACGAGAAAATTTACAGGCTGGCGCTAAACAGGCTGGGCCTGAGAGCTTCGGAATGTGTGTTCGTGGGGGATGGGGGCTCGGATGAATTGAAAGGCGCGAAAAAAGCCGGGATGAAAACGGTGTTTTCAGAAGCGCTGCTCCAAAAGACAAAAAGGGAACAAAGGGAATTGATGGCTTCTGCCGATGTCCATATCCAACAATTTGACCAGCTGCTAAGAATTGTTTCGCACAGCGTCCTGTGAGGAAGAAAGGAGGCCAATGCTTCTTATGAAATGGAAATATCTGCCCATTTGGAAGAAAAACAGGATTAGGCAGTATTGGGTTCTGGCCTTTCTGTTGTGCCTGCTGCTGAGTTTTTCCCTGCTTTTTGCCTCCCGGTATTACGGCGGAAGCGCAGCCCCTTTCGAATTGTTGGAAAACGACAGGGAAGACAAACTTACCTGGTATTTTGTGACCAAAAGCGGCAGCACCTTTGAAGAGGACCTTTCCCTGCTTCCCTCGGAAAAAGAATTGACCGAGCTTGCCGGAGTCCCAGTGCAGCGTGAGGTGTGCACGGCAGATAAATTCCTGAATCTGACGGCGGCAAACGCTCCGATGGATGTGCTGACTTCCTGCTATACAGACTCCAAACTCAAACGGTTTGAGACATCCGGCAGAGTCTGGAATTTGGAATTGTTGGCGGAGAAAAATTTACATGGCTTCAACTTTTCGGAGTCCTTTATTGAGTGGTGCGGGAATACGAAGAATGATGTTTACGCGTATCCACATACGAAAACTGTAACAGAGGAGGATAAGAGTCCCTCGTCCGGTGTGGCTATGCTGGTACAGAAGGAAAAAAAAGAAGAATATTTTTCTGCATCTACAACCTTTGGAACGAAAGAGGCGGTGGTGGATGCCCTCAAAGTAATTCGGAAAAATGAACCGGATATGGTTCCCTGTTATCTGGACCTGACGTCTCTGCAGCAGATGTTCGGCGCTAGAATTGAGGATGAGGATGGAACGTGGCAGGAAAAGTTTTTTGAACCTGAGACTCTGGAAGGACTGCAGTATCTCAACAGGCTCTATCGGGAAAGGATGCTTCCCCAGGAGCTTTTCACCCTGACGGAAGGCGCCTTGCTGTCTCAGCTTCGGGAGGGAAAGGTTTTTCTCGTTTCCACAAGGGATCTGTACTCTATCCTGCAATGCCTGCCGGAGGATGACCTGGTCTGGCAGAACTATGAGCCTGCAGGACCTATCCGTTCCGATTCCGGAAAAATATTTCAATTCAGAAGGAATTACGACGAGCAGTATGCTTCCACGATGTTTTTCCTGGACAGCTCTTATGAGTCTGTTCAAGCCAGGCTGTTGATTCGTTTCTGTGTGTGCAATATGGATTTTTCGCCGGTACAGCAGGAAGCTTTGGTACGGTCAGGCCTGAGCCAGTGGGTGAAGCATCTCCCAAGGCCTGAACTGGAGAAGGATGCTTTTCATACCTTTGCGGTTCCTACCATCCCTTATGAAATTTTATTTTCCCACTATGCAGATACAAGGTTGGCTACCATTTACGACCGCACGGAAAATTATCGGTCCGCTCAGATTATCAAGATGGTGCTCAGCAGTTCGCCGGAAGAAGTAAAACGTATCTATAGTGAGACTCTCCAGGAAATGAAGAATGGAGATTATGAGCTTTTGGAAAACTGGAAGGAGAACCGGTACCAGAAAGCCAAAGAGCTGGCGTCATCAAATCAACAGGAAGCTGTACCGAAAATCACGGATTCCGGAGAATCCTGACTAAGTACAGCAGAAAAGAGTGGGGAAGGGGCGGCTGATAAATTTGACGAAAACGTTATTGTGGTACTGGTTTGCAAGAAGTACCATGAGCTGCTGCGCCGGGAGAGCCGGTTTGTGAAGTGTATTGGGAAAAATTTTCTCCTGCAGCTTAAAAGGAAGAACCCCGGGGATTTCGAGCAGGGAAAAAAGCTCTTCCTGTTAAGCTTTTCAGGCAGTTCTGTGATAGTTCCGGTATAGATTTCGGGTAAAAAAGAGTGCAAAGCTCAGCTACAGCAAAATCAAAAAACACCGCTCGCCGTCGATCAAGACGGACGAGCGGTGTTTTTTTGGTTTATTGAGACAAGGCTGTAGGAATGAGGTGACGACAAATCAGCCAAAATATTTTTTAAAATATCCCGTTTCTAGGGATTGTGCAAAAAAAGAGGGCAAATAATGTTAACAAATCGTAAATTGAATCATTTTTTTATCCTGATTTGCCATCTATAATTACTTCCAGCAAAAGAGGAAAGGATGAGAAAATGCATGGCGGCTAAGATTGTTGGACAGAAACTCAGCGCCAAAGACAAATTCAGAAAGAATTGCAAGGGGATCCGCCGGAACTGGCAGCTTTATCTGCTTCTGGTACCTGCGGTAGTGCTCCTGTTTTGTTTCACCTATATCCCGATGTACGGTATCCAAATTGCCTTTAAGGATTTCGTTCCAAAGCTGGGAATTGAGGGTAGCAAATGGGTGGGATTTGAACATTTCCAAACCTTTTTCAATTCCTTCCAGGTAAAATCCCTGTTTACCAACACCATTACCCTGAGCCTTTACAGCCTGATCGCCGGATTCCCCTTTCCCATTATCCTTGCTTTGATGATGAACCAGATCCGGGTAAAGCGCTTTAAGCAGACGCTGCAGGTGGTTACCTATCTGCCTCATTTCATTTCCACGGTGGTCATGGTGGGCATTATGCTTATCGTGCTCTCGCCAAGCAGCGGATTATTCGGCAATATTGCGCGGATGTTCGGTGTAATTGATCCGCCGAACCTGATGGGGCAGGCCGGGGCTTTCCAGAGCATCTATGTGTGGAGCGATGTTTGGCAGCATGCCGGCTGGGACAGCATCATCTATATCGCGGCCCTGGCGGCGGTGGATCCCTCCCTCTACGAGGCCGCCACGGTGGACGGCGCCGGAAAATGGCAGAAAATTAAATACATAGATATTCCCTTCCTGCTGCCCACCGCTGTAATCCTGCTGATCATGCGCGCCGGCAACATCATGAATGTAGGGTTTGAAAAAGTCTATTTGATGCAGAATCCGCTCAATACCATGGTAAGCGAAATTATTGCCACTTATGTCTATAAAATCGGTATTATCAGCAACCAGTACAGTCTTTCTGCCGCAGTGGGACTTTTTAACAACGTGATCAATTTCATCCTGCTTCTGCTGGTCAACCAGGTTTCTAAAAAAATGGGCGATACCAGCCTGTTCTGAGAAAATGAACCGATATTTTTTGGATGGGAGAATCATGTCATGGCAAAACTGAAATCTATCAGACGGCAGGTTACCGGCAAAGACCTGGCCTTTAACATTGTGCTTTACGCAATCTGCATTATTATTCTGCTCATTGTGGTCTATCCGCTCTATTTTATCGTCATCGCCTCCTTCAGTAACCCTACCGAGGTTGCCAACGGTAAGGTATGGCTTTGGCCCAGCCAGTTCACGGTGGATGGATATAAGGAAATCCTGCGGCACGCAGAAATTTGGGTGGGTTATCGCAACACCATCTTCTACACAGTGGTCGGTACGGTGATCGGCCTGGCAGTGAACATTCCTGCTGCCTATGCCCTGTCCCGGCACGACCTGGTGGGCAGGAAGATAATTACCTTCTTCTTTATTTTTACTATGTTTTTCAACGGCGGCCTGATCCCTACTTATTTTACCATTCGGGATTTCGGCCTTTACAACAGCTTCTGGGTGATGGTGCTGCCCTTCTCCGTGGTGGTCTATCATATCATCATTGCCAGAACCTTCTTTGACAGCAGCCTTCCTCAGGGGCTTTTGGACGCAGCGCAGATTGACGGATGCAGTAACCTGAGATTTTTCTTCCAGATTGCCCTGCCGCTTTCCAAAGCGGTGCTTGCTGTAATCGCCCTGTATACGGCAGTGGCGCAGTGGAATGCCTACTTTAATGCCCTGGTGTATATCAAGGATGACGGGCTAAAGCCTCTGCAACTGATTATCCGGAACATCCTCATCACTAAACAGGCGATAGCTGGAACAGGCGACGGTCTGGCTGCCCAAGAGGCCAGAAGGCTTTCTGAACTGATGAAATATGCGGTCATTATCGTCACCACAGTTCCAATTATGTGCGTATACCCCTTTGTGCAGAAGTATTTTAGCAAGGGCGTTATGATTGGAGCCATTAAGGGCTGAGACCTGACTACTATTCCTGTGACACCGCGTTCTGGTTTGGATCCAGCCTTTGCCGGAACGCTGTCAATAGATCCTGACAAAAAGGAAATTTATGAAATGAGAGGAGAAAACTATGAACCATTTATGGAAAAAGGCCGGCGCTCTTCTGCTTACCGCGGGACTGCTGACCTCCATCCTCGCCGGCTGCGGCAACAACAATAACGGCAGCAGTGAGGCAAGCAAAGAAACGGAGAGTAAAGCAAACTCTTCCGCCTCGACTTCTTCCGGAGCGGAAGCCGGAAACGAAAACTTTAATGAGACCGGTTTCCCCATTGTCAACGAAAAGGTGACCCTTTCCTTTGTGTATGTGAAAAGCGCTAACATGCGCGACCTCAACGAGAACGCCATGTTCCAGAAGCTGGAGGAGACCACCAACGTACATATTGATTGGCAGTATGCCGGCGACGCTGACTGGCCGGAGCAGAAATCCCTTCTGCTGGCATCCGGGGATCTGCCCGACGTGTTCTTCGGCAGCAATACGCTGAAGGATATGGACATCATGACCAACCTGGATTACTTTGTCCCGCTGGAGGACTACATCGACAAATACTGCACTAACCTGCAGGCAGCCTATGAAGCGGAGCCCATCATGCGTAAGATGATCACCTCTCCCGATGGTCACATCTACACGCTTTCCAGAAAGCTGCCTCTGCGGCCGAAGGGCTGCGACGTACCTTTCATCAATCAGAAATGGCTGGATAACCTGGGCTTGGAAATGCCCACCACGGTAGATGAGTGGTACAATGTACTGAAAGCTTTCAAAGAGCAGGATGCAAACGGCAACGGCGATCCCAATGACGAAGTTCCCCTCACCGGATGCGGCATGTTCGACTGGATCCGCTATACCAATGCCTGGGGCATCACGGACAGTCTGGAAGAGAACCTGCTGGCCCTCGACCAGAAGACTAAGAAGCCCGTCTTTATTCCTGCCGACGAGCGCTACAAGGAGTGCATTGAGTTCTTCCACAAGCTGTATTCCGAGGGCATCATGGATCAGGAATTCTTTACCCAGGACGGTTCCATGGCAGATGCCAAACTGAAGAATGAAGAGGTTTCCCGAGTAGGAACCGGTATTGCCTGGGAAGTAAAGTCCCACACCAATCCCCACTCCGACGAATATGTGGTCATGCCTCCTTTGGCCGGCCCCAACGGCGACCGCTATATCCGCGGCAACGACGCTACCATTATTTATGGCCGCAATGAGTTCACAGTCACTACAGCCTGTGAGTATCCAGAAGTTGCCATGCGTTGGGCAGATGCCTATGCGGACGACGACATCTCTGTGCAGTCTTACTGGGGACCCTACGGCGAAGTATTGGATAAAGCCGACGACGGCACAATCACGTTCCTGGATCCTCCTGAAGGAAAGAACGGCGACGGGTGGTATTGGGAAGTCACCTGCCGCGACCATGGCCCGAAATATATTAGCCCCGAAACCGAAGCCAAGATTGTTCTGCCCGAGGGCAGCGGCGACGGCGCCAAGCTGGAGTGCGACGAAATTATCAAAGACTTTGTTGCCGAGCCCTATCCGCTGGTCAACTACACAGAAGAGCAGATGGACGAGATCTCTAAGCTCACAGTGGATATTTATAAGTACGTCGAGGAATCCTGGGCAAACTGGATTGTCAACGGCGGCATTGAGAACGATTGGGACGGTTACATTGCCCAGCTCAATCAGATGGGACTCGAGCGTCTGATGGAAATCTATCAGGAAGCTCTCGATTCTTACAACAGCGCCAGCTGACGAATTGCGCGTTCAACTACACTTGCTATAGATACGATTCGATGACGGAGCCCGGGAGTTTATTCCCGGGCTCCCGATTCCAATCGGAAGATTAGACAACAGTGATTCTGTGGGAGGAAAACAGTATGGAGAAAAAAATTTGGAGAGTAGGCAGTGTCGGCATCGGCGGAATTTCCAGGGGAGTCCATCTGCCCGGAATCGAAAAAAGTCCGGATCTTCAGCTCGTGGCAGTCTGCGATATCCGTCCGGAACGGATGGAATATGCCAGGGAGAAATACGGGATTGACGAGGCTCATTGCTTTGCCGATTATCATGATTTGATCAATTGCCCGGACGTGGACGTTATCGACATCTCCACCAGCAACAATGCCCATTTTGAGGTGGCCAAGGCAGCTATTGAGGCGGGAAAACCCTATGCAATTGAAAAGCCTGTTACCATGACGGCGGAGGAAGCGGATATCTTGGCCCGCATGACGGCCGAAAAGAATTTGAAAAATATGGTTTGTTTTTCCTATCGCTTCAAAGCGGCGGCCCGCTATATGAAGGATATCATCGCCCAGGGCTCTATCGGTCAGATTTACCACGTGTACATGCAATATCTACAGGCGGGCGGCGGCCCGGAGTGGGACCTGCCCCGGTCTTGGCGCTACATCAAGGAGCTTACAGGGACCGGCGCGCTGGGAGACCTGGGGTGTCATGCCCTGGATCTGGTCAGCTTTGTCACCGGGAAAGACTATGTGAAGGCGGTAGGGCATGCCGACACCTTTACAAAAATGAGAAAGTTGGAAGAGGGCGAAGGTCTTGGAGAGGTGGATGTGGATGATTTCTGCAACTACCTGATGGAAATGGACGGAAAGACTGCTGCCGATTTTGAGATTACCCGGTTTGCCTATGGCCGCGGCAACTACCAGCGTTTGGAAATCTACGGCAGTAAGGGCGCCGTGGTCTACACTTTGGATGCAAAAGCACCCGGCGTGGACGAAATTGAGGTGTGTATCGGGCCGGTAGTGGGCAGGGCAGGTTCCTTTACCACAATTCCCATCCCTGAAAAATACCGGGCTGACCAGATGCAGTCTTTTGCCGATATTCTCAATGATACAGGAGACGGCATGGCTGCCACGATTAAGGAAGGCTGTCATATCCAACATGCTCTGGAGAGCATTATCCGCTCGGCGGAGGAAGAAAAGTGGCTGCCAGTTTGACGGTAATGTATTGAAAAAGGAGTTTGAAGGAGGGTCGCCGTTCTTTTCATTCAGAGCGGTGACCCTCCCGTATTTCTTGGATGGAAACGGAGCGGCTGCATTGAAAAGAACGGCTTTCTGTGCTATCATGACAGAAAAGCACTGGAGAAAAAACGGTTGAGGGAGGATGACTCAGGATGATATTTGAAAACCCATTTGTTGCCGGATTTTCTGCCCTGCCAATGATTACGGGCGGGAAAAGCAGGGCGGTTAACGCGGAAAATCCCAGAGGAGAGAAGGGCCGGGGCGGTATGGCTTCCAGCGGGCTTGGCCCTTCCAGAAAGGGATCTCCCTGTCTTGGGGAGATCAAGCCGGGGGAGACCGCCACTTTGGCA
The DNA here is from genome assembly GCF_900048895.1 of Neglectibacter timonensis. Taxonomy (GTDB): domain Bacteria; phylum Bacillota; class Clostridia; order Oscillospirales; family Acutalibacteraceae; genus Acutalibacter; species Acutalibacter timonensis. The sequence continues at coordinate 91,219 of NZ_LT160640.1, forward strand.
GAGATTGACGGACCCGGCGTGATTCAGCACATTTGGATCACCGTTACCGACAAAACCAGTGATGCAGACTGTTTTGTCCTGCGCGACCTGGTACTGCGGATGTACTGGGACGGAGAAGAGAACCCCTCTGTGGAGAGTCCGCTGGGCGACTTTTTCTGCTGTGGCTTCGGGCGGGGATGCGTGGTAAATTCCATGCCAATCGTGGTCAACCCGGCCCGGGGATTCAACAGCTATTTTCCCATGCCCTTTGGGAAGAAGGCAAAAATAACGGTGGAAAACCAGCATAAGAACAGTGTGCCGGCTTTTTTCTATCAGATTGACTACTGTCTTTATGAGGCGCTTCCTGAAAACACAGGATATTTTCACGCCCAGTGGAGACGGCAGCGGCTTACGGAAAAGCAAAAGGATTATGTGGTGCTGGACGGTGTACAGGGCCGTGGACAGTACATTGGCACCTACTTAGCCCTGACAACCTTGGAGCGTTATTGGTGGGGCGAGGGGGAGATGAAGTTTTACCTGGACGGAGACTTGGAGTATCCCACTATCTGCGGTACCGGCACAGAGGATTATTTCGGCGGGGCCTGGAGCTTTGCCTCTCAGGAGGATGGGAAAACGGTGGAAAACACCTACTGCACGCCGTTTTTGGGGTATCCCTATTATTCTCACCATGACGATTCCGTCCATAACGATTACCACAATGACGACTGCCCGCCCATGCGTGGGTTTTACCGCTGGCATATTATGGACCCCATTCATTTCGAAGAGGATTTAAAAGTGACGCTGCAGCAGATCGGCGTCTGTCACAGGGGGTTGTTTGAGCGTCAGGACGATGTGGCTACCGTGGCCTATTGGTACCAGGCGGAGCCTCACGGGGCGTTTCCCCTTTTGCCTGACAGAGAATACCGCTGGCCCCGGTAAATGGACAGGGCCGCTTAGCGGGGTAGGTTTTTAAGGAAAAATGGGAAGGGCGGAGAGACCAGACGTCTCTCCGCCCTTCCCGCAGGAAACATATTTTGTATGCAGAAATTACGTGGCGCCAACAGGAGGTGTCCGCCTATGATACTCAGCGCCAGCAGAAGGACAGATCTGCCATCTCTCTATCCGGAATGGCTTTATAATCGGCTCAGAGAGGGCTGTGTGATTGTGCCCAATCCCTATCGTACAGGGCACGCTGTAAAACTGATGTTTTCGCCGGAAACGGTGGACTGTATTGTATTCTGGACAAAAAATCCCATACCCTTGGAACCGTACCTTTCCCGAATTGAGAGGCTTGGTTACCCAAATTACTATTTTTCCTATACCATTACAGCCTTCGGAGGAGAAGAGGAACCGAACCTTCTTCCTTTGGAGGAGAGGCTGGAATCGTTTCGACGGCTGAGCCGGCGGCTTGGCGCAGAACGTGTGGACTGGCGTTTCGATCCGGTCCTGATCAATGAAAAATATTCAGTCGAATGGACAGCGGAGCGTTTCGGCGTTCTTTGCAGGGAACTGAACGGTTTTACAAAGCGTTGCATTCTCAGTTTTGCCGACCCTTACCGGCATCTGAAAAATTCCGTTCCCCCAATGAAGGAGGAGGAAATCCAAGAGGCGGCAAAGGCGCTTGCTGCGGAGGCGTCCCGTTGGAATTTGCCGCTTGTCACCTGCGCGGAGGAGATGAATTTGACCGGGTATGGCATACATCCCGGAGCCTGCATCAGTCGTGAAAAATTGGAAGCTGTCACAGGCAATCAGCTGAAAGTGAAAAAAGATGCCGGACAACGTCCCGCCTGCGGCTGCGTAGAAAGCTATGAAATAGGCGCTTACAATACCTGTGTAAACGGCTGTTTTTACTGTTATGCAACCAGAAACCGTGATGCGGCAAGACGAGTTTATGCGGCTCACTCTCCCTTTTCTCCCGTTTTGGGCGGTATTCCGGGACAAAATTGGATTTTGAATGAAAAAAATCCGCCTTCCCTGCAAACAGGGCAGATCGCTTTTTGAGAGAATCTGCGGCAGGGATGGCGGAGGATCTTTTGAAAGAAGTCCAGCCTTTCTGTCTTACACGAAAACACACTGAATCAAAATCATATAGCAAATAGTTCCTGCGCCGACGCTTAAGAGAGTATTGCGTTTCCAAAGGTGCAGAAGCACCACCGCGGCGATGGAAATCAGTTCAGGGATCCCGCTGGGAAAGGCCAGCAGGTTGACGCTTTTTAGGCAATACACGATCAGCGTGGCAATGATGGCCGGAGGCAATACATTTCCAAGAAACACTACGATTCTGGGAACTGTCCTCTTTCGCCCAAACAGAACAAAGGGGACCAGCCGGGTGGCAAAGGTGCAGAGGGCGGCTATGGCGATTGTGGCAATGGACATACCGGTGCTCATGACCCAGCCCCCTCTTTTTTATGAGATTCGGGTTCTTCCATTTTATTCTGTACCAGGTTCCGGCAGGCCATCAGTACGGTAACGGTGACGATGAGCGATGGCAGGATGAAGTTGTCCGGACCCAATACCAGAAGAAAGAACGCCGAGATGCATAATCCGGTGACCGCAGGCAGATGAGATTTGAAGTCGAACCACTGTTCTATAAAAAGAACAACAAACAGCGCCGTCATGGAAAAATCGATTCCCGTGAAATCCAGAGGCAGGAACTGCCCCAGCAAAGCGCCCAGTACACCGCCTAAAATCCAGTAAATGTGATTGAAAAGGGCAATCAGGAACATTGCTTTTCCCTCTTCCACATCCTTCTCTGGCTTGACAGAGCAGAGCACGGAATAGGTTTCGTCTGTCAGGGAAAAAATCATGTAGATATATTTACGGCCCGTTTTTTTGAAACGGTCTAAAAAGGAAAGTCCGTAAAACATATGCCTGCTGTTGATAAGAAGCGTCATGGCGGCTGTCATGGGCAGGGAGGCTCCGCCGCTGAGCAGGGATACCAAAAGGAATTGCCCGGAACCGGCAAACACGGTGAGGCTGATCAAAAAGGCCCAGATAAAGTTGTAGCCGGCATGCTGAATCATCACGCCGAAGGCTGATCCCAAAAACAGATAACCGCACATCACAGGCAGGGATTTTTGAAATGCGTACTGTAGCGTTCTCTTTTTTGTCAAGATCCCATCTTCTTTCGCATTGTCTCAGCTTTTTTGACAAAAGGCCGGAGCTATTATAGCATGGAAGGCAGGAGTAAAGTCAAGAGCTGATAAACCGGTTGCAGCGTGGGATACTAAATGACAGCGGATTTGCAAAAGGAGGTTTTGGCGATGGATGAACAGGCATTTTACAAGGTGACTTATGGGCTTTATGTGGTGTCTGCAGAGGCGGACGGAGGACGGAGCGGCTGCATTGTTAACACACTTCAGCAGGTCACTGCGGAGCCCATACGGCTGGCGGTGACAATAAGCAAGGAAAATTATACCTGCGAACTGATCGAACAGGCGGGGCGTTTTGCAGCAGTGGCATTGGACCAGCGGGCAGACCTCCCGTTAATTGGCAGGTTTGGTTTCCGACAAGGACGGGATTTTGATAAATTTTCCGGACTTCCCATAGAACGGGATGAAAACGGCATGCCCTATTCCACAGCTGCGGCCTGTGCGCGTTACAGCTGCCGGGTGACGGAAACCGTAGATCTGGAAACTCACCTGATGTTTGTGGGGGAAGCCGAAGAGGCTGAGATTTTAAGCGAGGAGAATCCCTTGACTTACACATATTACCGAACGGTCATCAGGGGGAAAACACCAAAAAATGCGCCTTCCTATCAGCGAAAGGTATAACATCGATGAAAAAGAAACTCCGCAGTCCTGGAAAGAAACCGGACTGCGGAGTTTCTATTGTGAAAGGACAGATGGAGAAAAACAACAGAAAAGGGTCAGACGTCTGCCTTTTTGTTCAGCTTTGGCCGGACGGCGTGCCGGTAAACAAAGAGGGTCAGCAGGCCAAAAAGAATCCCCAGCGCCACACCTGCCAGCACATCGGTGGGGTAGTGTACAAATAAGAAAACGCGGGAAAGTGCAATCAGAAACGCCAGTACAAATGCAGAAACTCCCCATTTTTTGGAGAAGCCGAACAGCACTGTGGCGGCGGCAAAGGAGGAGGAACTGTGCCCGGAGGGAAAGGAGTAGGACCCCGGCGGCGGAATGAGCATGGCAACATATTCCGGAAATTGCTGGCAGGGCCGGGGACGGCACACAATATTCTTGATCAGCACCTCTCCGGTGAGAAAGGCGCCCAGCATGGCGCAGAGCATCAGCACTCCGCACAGCCGGTATTTTTTTGTAAACAGGAGCACCAGCGATAGAGCAATCCAAACGATTCCCGCTTCCCCCAGATAGGTAATGATGGGGAAGATGGCGTCGGTTATCTGAGTGTGAAAGTTTGCCTGGACAAACCCCATGACGGCAGCGTCAAAAGCATTCAGGCCTTCCATATTTTGCAACTCTCCTTATTTGACAGGATGAAGGCACGGCGGCTGACTGTCGCCACCGCACATGTGAATCCAAAAGAATACATTTTTATTATAGCATATGGCCGCGTAATTGCCAAACCTTTGGGACAAATCATAAACAGAGGTATCCGGCAGTATATATTTCTGAAGGCAGAACACTGCCCTCTCGAAAAATCAAGGCGGAAAGGCATGGTTTTCCAGATGGAGCTTCACAGCGTAAGCTGGCATGAAACAGCCGAAAAGATGGGGACGGATCCAGAGCGCGGACTCAGCCGCGCCGAAGTACAGAAGCGTCTCTCCCGATACGGAAGGAATGAAATCCGGGAGTCGAAGCGGCAGAACTTGCTTCTGCGTTTCTTGAGTCAATTCAAAGATTTTATGGTGCTGATTCTGCTGGCTTCCGCAGCAGTCTCCTTTGCTGTGTCGCGTATCCGGGGCGACAGCGAATATATCGATTCCATCATTATTCTGATTATTGTAGTCTGCAACGCTATGATCGGTATGGTACAGGAGGTGCGGGCGGACCGGGCGATCGACGCGTTGAAAAAGCTTTCTTCTCCCCATGCGCAGGTTCTGCGGAGCGGCAGAAAGCAGAGTGTGGAAAGCTGGGAGCTGGTCCCTGGAGATGTGGTCATCCTGAAAGCGGGCGATTTGGTACCTGCTGATATCAGGCTGGTAAAGAGCGTAGAGTTGAGAGCGGAAGAATCGGCTCTTACAGGGGAATCCGTGCCGACAGAAAAAGATGCTGGGACGATCTGTCCGGTGGATGCCACACTTGCAGAACGCAAAAATATGGTATTTGCCGGAACAGGCGTCGCCTCTGGGGCCGGTGTTGGGATCGTGACGGCAACCGGAATGGAAACCGGGATGGGACAGATCGCCACCATGCTGGAGAATGAGAAAGCGCCTCAGACTCCGCTGCAGCAAAAGCTCAAGCAGACTGGAAAGGTTTTGGGCGCAGGGGTGCTGGTGATCTGCGCAGTGATCTTTGGCCTTGGCTTAATTCAAAAAATTGAGCCGTTGGATATGTTTATGATCGCCATCAGCCTAGGTGTGGCGGCAATTCCGGAGGGACTTACCGCCGTCGTGACCATTGTGCTTGCCATGGGGATTAAGCGCATGGCACAAAAGAGAGCTATTGTCAGGCATATGCCGGCAGTGGAAACCCTTGGCAGCACGCAGGTGATCTGCTCCGACAAAACTGGAACTCTGACACAAAATAAGATGACGGTAGTAGCCTTTTCTGGAGCATATGGCGAGGAAAAGCTGGAGGGGGCAACCGCTCAGTTTTCTTTGGAGCTTGCTTCGCTCTGCAACAATTCTGAAGAGCATGAAGGGAAGATCAGCGGGGATCCCACGGAAACAGCCTTTCTGCGTGCCTGCAAAAGCAGAAAGACAGAATTGGAACAGGCGTTTCCAAGGGTGGGAGAAATCCCATTTTCCTCTTCACGGAAAATGATGACCACTGCCCACCGGTTTGGAGAGGGATACCGTATCGTTAGCAAAGGAGCGCCCGATGTGCTGATCGCCAGATGCTCTCAAATGCTCAAGGGAAACTCCATTGTTCCGCTGAGCGGGGCCATGAAAGCGCGTATTCTTTCCGATAACAGCAGGCTTGCGGAAAAAGCGCTGCGGGTGCTGGCGGTGGCCTATAAAGATACGCCAAAGCTTTCCCGGGAGGACCGGGAAACAGAGAGCGAATTGATCTTTTGCGGCCTGATCGGTATGGAGGATCCCCCGCGTTCCGGTGTGAAAGCGGCAGTGGCGGAATGTAAAAGAGCCGGAATACTGCCGGTGATGATCACCGGAGACCATGCCGCCACGGCGTTGGCCATAGGGAAGAGGCTGGGCTTTGCCAAAGAGAACAGCGGCGTTATAACTGGCAGCGAACTGGATCGGCTTTCTGAAGCGGAACTCAGCGGCAAAATCTTTGATTACCAAATTTTTGCCCGGGTCTCTCCAGAGCATAAAGTTAAAATTGTCAAGGCGTTTCAGCGCAGGGGCATGGTGGTGGCCATGACCGGGGATGGGGTAAACGACGCGCCTGCGCTGAAAGGCGCGGACATTGGCTGTGCGATGGGAAAAAATGGAACGGAAGTAGCAAAATCGGCCGCCGACATGGTGCTGACAGACGACAATTTTTCCACTATCGTCAGTGCTGTCCGGGAAGGCAGGGGGATTTACAAGAATATCCGGAAGACCATTCATTTTCTGCTTTCCTGCAACATAGGTGAGATTCTTGTGGTATTTGTGGCGTTTTTGCTGCGTGTACCCACACCGCTGTTGGCAATTCAGCTTTTGTGGGTCAACCTGGTTACAGATTCCCTGCCGGCGCTGGCTTTGGGAGCAGACCCCATTGAACGGGATATTATGCAGGAACCTCCACACAAAAAGAATGAAGGCATTTTTTCCGGCGGCATGGGCTTTTCTGTGGCAGTGGAAGGCTGCCTGGTGGGCGCGCTGGCTCTATTGGCCTATACCGTAGGACGAATCTGGTTTGACGTGGATCCGCAGGACCCAGTGGTGGGAAGGACCATGGCGTTTGCGGTGCTCAGCCTTTCCCAGCTGGTACATAGTTTCAATATGCGTTCGGAACACTCTGTTTTGAAGTTGGGGATTTTTTCTAATAAAAAGCTGGTGGCAGCCTGCGCTGTTTGCGCATTTCTCATGGTCAGCGTGATCCTGTTCCCGCCGCTGACTGCGATCTTCAGGACAACGGCGCTGACAGGGCTGCAGTGGCTGATTGTAGCGGGGCTTTCCCTGTTCCCGCTGCTGGCTGTAGAAGGGGAAAAACTTCTGCTGCACCCTGCCAAAAAAGAAAACAGGCATTTGCCGTAAAACCGGAAGACGCACTTGTACTGCTGGAGATGGAAAAGGAAGCGCCGGCTAATTAGCGTGGCCGGAATAGAAAAGAACTGAGGGACTGAAAAAGGATGGAAAGCCGGTATGGCAGGAACGCCCTGGAGCGCAGATCATTCTGCAGACTTCAGGGCGTTCCTGCATGGAACAAATTTTATCAAAGAATCCGTTCCTGTGGATCCTTTGATAATAAACTGGGTCATTATTCCGAGCAATTCTGTTGGTCCCTGTAAAGACTTTTCATCAATGCGATTTCCCGGGCATAGCCTTCCAGGTCATTGGGCGTTTCCAGGTAAAATGGCAGGCTGCGGAGAGAGGGATGGTTGATGATGCACCTCAGCGCGTCCAGACCAATCGTGCCTTCCCCCAGTTTTTGATGTCTGTCTTTATGGCTCCCTACCGGATTCATACTGTCGTTCAAATGAACAGCACGCAGCCGGGAAAGGCCGATGACCTGATCGAAGGTATCCAAAACTTCGTCCAGCCGGTGAACCAAATCGTACCCGCTGTCGGAGACATGGCAGGTGTCAAGACACACTCCCATTTTATCCGATAGTTCCACTCGGTCCAAAATAGCACGCAGCTCCTCAAAGTTCCTGCCGACCTCGGAGCCTTTGCCAGCCATGGTTTCCAGCAGGACGGTGGTGGACTGTGTGGGCTGCAGCAATTCATTGAGTTGGGCAGCAATCAGTTCAATTCCCTTTTCCGGCCCTTGCTTTACATGACTTCCTGGGTGAAAATTATACATGCTGCCCGGCAGGTATTCCAGCCTGCGCAGATCGTCCTGCATTGTTTGGCGGGCAAATTCCCGAATTCGTTCCTCTGCAGCGCAGGCGTTCAAAGTATAGGGGGCGTGGGCTAAAGCTGGGAAAAAACCATGTTCCTCTGCGAGGGCCAGATAGGCGGCTATGTCCTGTTGATCCAAGTCTTTAGCCTTTCCGCCCCGTGGGTTTCTGGTAAAAAATTGAAAGGTGTTGGCGCCGATTTTCACGGCCTCTTTTCCCATGGCCAGAAAGCCCTTGGCACAGGAAAGATGACATCCTATTTTCAGCATAAAATCCTTCTTTCTGTATTTTGCGTTATTCAGGGGATAAATAAGAATCTTGCGGAGGTATATTTTCTTGAAGGAGAGCTTCGATTACCACGGTGTCGCGTAGAATCCAGGGCCGGGCATTCGGGCAAAAAACTTTTGCATTTTGTTCCAGCGCTGTCTGCAGGGAAACCCACTCGGCCTGATATTCCTCTTCCGCTTCATAGGAATCCAGTTGTCTTTTTCCAGGGACAGGATCTGTGACACCGAAAAAGTAGTGGGAATCCATTTCCAAAATATCAGAGATGCTGCCTTTCCTTTTTTCATGCACAACGCCGCATTTTCGCAGGGAGGCAGGGAGAACGAGGTATCCCGTTTCCTCACGCACCTCCCGGAGAACTGCTTCTTCCAGGCTTTCACCGTGCTCTACGCCGCCTCCCGGGAATTTGTATTCGCCTGATTTGGTGGAAACGAACAGGTACAGGTTCCCCTTTTGCAGGATGGCCCGTGCAGCGGTTCTGTGAAAAACAGATCCATCCGGTTTATAATTCTTTGCATCAATAAACAATTCCATAGGTTCCCTACTTTCGATCGGGTTTCGCTTGAAGCTGCGGTATTTGATATGGACGGACGTCAGGCAAGCTGCTAAGTCAGACGTTCCAAAGCATTTGAATATGAGGGATGCCATCTTCTAAAAATTCTTCAGAAACCTGGCGGAATCCTAGCTTTTCATAGAAGCCTTTGGCATAGGTCTGTGCTTCAATCCGAATTTGCTCTGCCTGCAGCTGTTCCCTGGCAGCTTTCATGCCTTCTGAAAGGATTCTACGGCCCAGACCGGAGTTTCTTTTTCGGGTAAGCACTCTCCCAATGGATACCTCTTCAAAAGAAACGCCTTTGTCCAATACCCTCAGATAGGCCTGTATTCCCGCTTCATCTTTCAAATAGACATGAAGGGCACAGAAATCTTTGCCGTCGAGTTCCTGATAAGCGCATTGCTGCTCCACTACAAAGACCGCAACCCGGAGCTGAAGGATGTCATAAAGCTCCCCGGCGGAGAGCTCCTCAAACCGTTTTACGTACAAATCCATATCATTCATCCTTTTGCATAGATACCATATTCGTTTGTGCATCCGGACCTTGGCCATTGATAATCTGTTCCAGCAATTTGCCCACTTGTTCCGCAATTTCTTCAACTTCTGCATGGAGTTGACCGAGTACATAGGCTTCCAACACTCCCAGGACAGCCCTGCTCATGAAATTTAATAAGACTTCTGTATCTTTTCCGGGGGATGCATCCTCAAGCCTGCTGTTAAGCTGGTCTACGATAAAGCCGAGCATACGGTGCCGAAATAAAACGGTGCTTTCCGTGGTAAACAAAGCGGCAAAGAAAGCCTTGCGCTGTTGGAAATAGCGGAACCACAGAACAGTGCCTTCTGTGCAACCCATCTCCCTTTTCTTTTCACAGACAGCGGTGAGTTCTTCCAATTGCTTATCGACAATTGCGTTGAGCAGATCGAATTTGTCGGAATAATGTAGATAAAAGGTTTTTCGGCTGATATCTGCTTTTTGAGTGATCGCCTTTACTGTGATGGCGTCAAAACCAATGTCCAGAAGCATTTCACAGAAGGCGTTCTGTATGGCCTTTTGTGATTTCAGGATTCTGCGGTCTACTTTGAGTTCTATTTTTAAAGCCTCCTTTCTTCGGAAGATATGTTGTAGTACTACTCACTTTTGCATAAAGTGAGTAGTACTACAACATATCTTCCATCTGGTCATTGCCAATAGAAACAAAGTGCATTACTATTATACACGAGAGTAGTAATACTCACAAACAAAAAGTGAATCTGCGAAGGCAGGTTTCAAAAATAATAAATACGGATAGGAGAGGAAGAAAATGCCGGAACCAGAAGTAATCCGAGTTTTAAAGCGCCATGGAAATGCAATGGGCAGCATGGATCCTGATTTTATTGCAGCAGACTATGCAGAGGATGCAGTTGTGCTCTGCAACCTTGTGGACAAGCCTGCAGTAGGCAGGGCGGAGATTCGCGACATGATTGCTGAAATCCTGAAAATGAACGTCATCAATTTTTCAGAAGATCCAGACGCTCCGGAGGAGGACAAAGAGGTTGCGCAAGACATTGCCGCCGGTGAGTACGCGCTGCACATCTTTGAAAACAGAGGAGCGGGGATGAAAGGGATCGAAACCTACTGTGTCCGAAATGATAAGATTGTGTTTGAATCCGCTGTCATTACAATTCTGTAAAAAAACTGTCTGAGTAAAGAAGCGGAACAGGCCGATAACTTTGACAATACCGTTGCAAACGGCATCATGGCAAGAAATCAAGTCATTGACTTTGCCACAGAGCCACTGGCAGAGCTGATGAGCACAGAACCTTCCAAGCGGGCAGAAATCATTAAGGATATGAGTTTCCTGAACTCCACAAAAATCCAGAACAATGAAGCGGATGTTGAGAAAATTAAGAATATCCTGATGAAAATTTTCCGAGAGATTAAGGAAGATGTAACAGCACAACAGCCTACCGGAGCAATCGCTACAGCAGAAGCTGTAAAGGGCATTCGTGATTCGCTGCCAGACAAGCCACAATCTGAGCTGACCACCGATGATGTATCAGCCGCTATGGCTGCCTATGTTGGGAAAATGATTCCGATGGATGAATCTACATCTGCGCTGCTTCAGCAGCTTACAAAACAAATGTTGGAGCTGCCCACAGAGGACGAAAAATAAGCGTTTCGCTATGGCGAAACGAAGGCTTGATATATACCTCCCAAAACAAAAAAACGCTGCAACTTTCATCCTTTATAGAAATGAAAATTGCAGCATTTTTATTGTAGATTATTTTCAAAGTGTTTCATCATCTTAGAGAAATAATCCATTTTCCCATCAAGATGTGGATTTTCGTGTATGGATAACTCCTCATATATGGCGCCTATATTTTTGTGCAGTCCGTCCAGTTTTATTGAGTCAAGCAATCTGTTCAAAATTTGCTTTTCTTTTATTTTGTCATTATGATGAAGATAAAGCAGCATTTCTAACTCACGAATCGTCATAACAAAGCAAAGAGGATCTTTTTCAAATATTTCGCTCTTCGACAATTCAATAATAGCCGCATTAGAAAACTCATCATACAACAAAATAATTTTTATTACAGGAACATCCACCTTGCCATTAAGTTGCTCGTAACTACTATTCAGTTGTGCGTATGCTTCACTTATTGTGTGATCAAAAAAAGTCTTCACTGACTTCAAATTCGGAACCTGTTGCTTGACATCTAATTTGAGCAATGACGATTTCGATTCAACGAGTATTTGGAGTACACCGAAATCAAATAGAAAATCAGCCCCTTTTTTTGAACCGGTAGATAGCACTGACCACTCAGTGGGTTCACAATAATTCATAGCTAAATCTTTAATATAATCTTCAAATAGCAATCCAAACGCATTAACAAACTTCTGAGTCCCTTGCTTAAAGTAATAGTCTCTAACAAGCCAATAAAGCCCATTTCCAACCATCATTGAGACAAGATACATGCTTACAGCCAGATATACTCCATACCTTTGAGTTTTAATAAAAGGCTTTGAATATAATAGTTGTTTCCCTAATGAATCTTCTCGCAACTCTTTATAGTCGCAAGAATAATACCCAATAAACTTAGTGATATTTTCTGTGGTTAAAATAGTATTTTCTTTTCTACAGTATAGGCTTTCTGGAGCGGATAGCGGATCTGGGTGTTGACTGCAAAGCCAAAATATCATAAGAAGTATAGCAATATAATCATCTACTGAACAGCCAAACACCTCCTTTACGGCAGCATTGGTATCTATTTTACTTCTATGTTCAAAATTTTTTCCTGCTAACAGAATATAATAATCTCTATTAAACTTTTCATATATCCACCATAAATTTTGATATTGGAACTGCTCTGCGGTCATCCCTAAAACAACACGGAACACTCCATCGGCAGCATTTTTAATGCTTTCTGTTGCCGAATGCTCATTATCATATTCTCGATACAAATCAACAAGTTGTCCTACAGAAGATACTTTATCCGCATGACGATAATCATTGCTCTCCTTCACAGAAAGAAATGCAATATTAGGAATGTCCCACGCTGACAACTGTACAATCAGTTTTTGATTTCTTCCATAGCGTATAACAGGTCTCTCTACCTTCCTCATGTACTGATTTTTTTTGAACATCTCAATAGATATTTCTGAAAATTTGTAAATGAGTCCATCAGTATTTATCTTCTTAATTTCAGAAATAAAGTCTCGCATGGTATCCGTCCTTATCTGCTTACTAAATCCTGATACATCTTCATCAGTTCTGCCACACACATACTCTCGGTCATATCCTTGACAGAGAAACCGTAAGCCTGCATGACAACTTTGTCATTCTGCTGGTGGGCTTTTCGCAATTCTGGTGGCATGGCAACCTCATCATAGAGATCAGCAAGACTGCTGTCAGGATAAAGCGCACGGGCATCTAATATAGCTTGCGCAGTCTCCTCGATTTTAGCTTTCTGTTCATCCGTAGGTGTAGGCCATGGGAAATTATTGTAGACGATATCTTTTGAATAGCGGTAATCACTCTTGATTCTTCCACAGACAGTACGCACCCAAGCCATGTGAACATTTGACATTATAATACCAAAATGAAACAAAGTGGCTTCTGGAATGATTGTAGCAGAATCTGCGGGAATAAATGTATTATCCAAAAATCCCATGGGAATATATCTTCTGTTTTCTGAACTGTGACGAGGTACAATAATATAAGTTAGAGGATTTTTTAATTCTCTAAAAAGAGTAGGCGTATCCGCTAATTTTTGCCTATCTTCTGCACCATTTAATCTATCTTGTCTACATGCTTCCACACGTTCTAATACGAATGGCATTTTTCGCAATTCAGCAGGGCTTATTCCAACCAACCATAAACAATATCTTTTTTGATTGTTGATATATTCTTTGGCACCCATAAGGCGTTTAATATATTTTTTTGCTCCTGGTTCCTGTTTTATAAAATCGTCATAGTCTGAGCTCTCAATAATCAAATTGCCTCCATCAGCCGGACGATTTCCCGTTGTCATTTTAGGAACATTACAAATGGGTAGAGAACGACTTTCAATGAAAACATCCGGCGCATCAACAAGATATGCATTGATATTATCAACTATCTGAAAACGATCAGACGAATACAGCACCCTCTTTTGGGTGTTCAAATCTGTGCTAAATCCCACAATCACACAATGTACATGAGCTTTCAAACTTGCTTCACTGTCCCATATAAATGTTCTGTGAGCAAAATCGATATGTACATTAAAACGGTCATATAAAGGCTTCCATACCCCTGCAACCTGCTCTCCCTGCGTAATACTATTTGTCGAAACAAACGCAGTGCGTATATTGGTTCCCTGCATAAACTGCGCTGCCTTAAAGTACCAGCCGGAAACATAGTCAATCTTTCCAGCAGTTTTGTATGGCTTGCCCTTTTCATCAATATAAATCGAGAGGATGTCGTTTTTCTGTTCTTTACTCTGCAAAGAATATCCAACAAACGGCGGATTACCCATGATATAAGACAACTTATATTTTGGTACAGTATCTTCCCAATTTATTTGTAGAGCGTTTCCCTCAATAATATTTGTGTAGGATTTCAGAGGCAGAAATTCCAAGTGCATCAGAACAATTTCTTCTGTCTCTTTCATCATCTGACTTTCTGCAATCCAGAGTGCGGTTTTCGCAACTGTTACAGCAAAGTCATTGATTTCTATTCCGTAAAACTGCCCGATAGATACTTGAATAGGATTGTAAACCGCATCACCAAAAGAAATCTGTCCGTGAGATAAAATCCTCAGCACTTCGTTTTCCAGTCGGCGCAGGCTGATATAGGTTTCTGTCAAGAAATTTCCGCTACCACAGGCAGGGTCTAAGAAGGTCAGGGAAGCCAGCTGGTTCTGAAAATATTCCAGCTTTCGTTTTCTGGTTTGCTCTACTGCGATTTCGCAAATCTCACCAAGTTCCTTTTTCAAATCATCCAGGAACAGCGGGTCAATGACTTTGTGGATATTCTCGATAGAAGTATAGTGCATACCGCCACTGCGGCGTGTTTCCGGATTCAAAGTGCTTTCAAAAACAGCACCGAAAATAGTGGGACTGATTTCAGACCAGTTAAAATCCGTACTGGCCTTGTCCAGAAGCAACGCCCTGATTTCATCTGTAAACGGTGGGATCTCAATATCTTCATTTGCAAACAGGCCGCCATTCACATAAGGGAATGCAGCCAACTGCGGATTATCGTCTTTCAGATACGGGTCACGATTTTCGGGCGTGGTATCCAGCACCTTAAACAATTCAACCAGCGCTTTTCTCATGTGTCTGGTGCTATATTCTGCCAGATAGTCATGGAACATTCCATGATGCCCGAATATGCCCGCATCCTCCGCATATAAACAGAAAACAAGGCGAACACAAAGGATATTCAAACTTTTTAAAGAGTGTTCGCTGTCGGGATCTGCATACTGCTTATGGAACGCATCATAAAGCAAGCCAACCATTTCACCGGCGGCAATAGATACTTCCATTTCTCGCTTCAAATGTTCGCTACCCTCATCAACCAAAAATTGAAGGCGGTAATATTCTATTTCAAGATTTTTCAGTAAAATTTCTTCCGGCTCTCCACCAGGGCGTTCCATATCATAGACAAAAAACTTTTCAAAATTGCAAGTCACGACCCAACGTGGATGCTGCGACAGGGGCAGTTCTGTAATATAACGCTTCGCTTGCTGAAATGGGGTCAGCAGAGTGCCGTCCGACTGCTTAATTGGCTTTTTCAAATCTTTTCCTAAACCTTTTTGATCAATTAGCACCTTTGTGGACGGAATTGTTCCATCTATGAAACTGGTATGATCCAGATGCACTTGCTCCTCAAATGTGATAAATTGTTCAGGATGTTCCACACCATAGACATCACGAAGCAGAGAAAGCCAGAATGGTTGACTTTCTCCTTTTTCGTAACCTTTATCTTTCCAATATGCTGCAAATTTTCTTGCTGCTTCTTTCTGTTGTGTATCGTTCATTTTATACCTCCGCCCAGCATTTCCAAGAATCAAATCATCCCGAAGAACTTCAATGCCTCCGTAATTGCCTTTTCCTTTTCGGGAGGACAGACCGGCTGCTTGGCATCTTCGTTTTTAGGGAGATTGTAGTTAGCCCGTTCAATAATACCATGTTTTCTCTTGACTTGGGCGATATAGAGGTGGCTGACTTTCAGGCCGTTATGCTCCAGTACGTAGTCCTTGATCTCCTGATAGGTAGCCTTTTTCTCCGCTGCCGTCAAGTCCAACTCATCCATATTCAATTCAACCTCAATATGCTGCTTGGCATTAAGCCTTGGACAATAAACATACCGTCTCCACATGGCTTGAGAGGACAGAATGAATGTCATTTGAGTACGTCCGTTCTCGGAAACATATCCACTTCGCTTTTGGCACTATCGGTATACGGGAACATATCCAATCTCTCTCTGGAATGTATACCATACTTTTAAAAGGCAGAATAGCATTTTAACTTATGCTACCCTACCTATAACTAAACATTTACAGTTGCATGTGGCCTATTGTTTTTAGCCGTTAAATATTTTATAACTATTAAATAGCGATACAAATTGTTCGAAACTAATATTGTTTATATCATATATTCTCGCATGTTTTAAAGCTTTATTAAATTGATTTTTTGTAAACAGTTTTTCATACTCTTTGTTAACCCATTTCATTACAAAAGTTTCATATTTTTTTCTCTCTTTAAATGCCATTTTTGCTGGCTTTCTTTTTAATACAATTAATGCGCTATCCACTTTAGGTTTTGGATGGAAATAATACCTAGGAATTTTTGCTAATATAGAAATATCTACCTCTGCCATTAACAGCAATGCTAGTGATCTGTTTGTATCTAATAACCTTTTAGCAAAACCATATTCCACTATTAAATAACTTATTGTGGCTGAACTTTCAAAAACAATTTTTCGAATTATATTTGTGCTTATGTTGTAAGGTATGCTGCCAAATATTTTATATGGATTGTGGCTAGGAAATGTAAATTTCAGTATATCATCATTTACTATTTGATAGTTAGGATAATTTAAGAGCTTATTACGAGTTACCTCACATAATTTAGAATCAATTTCTATCGCCGTAACAAAATTACATCTCTTTACCAATTCAGCAGTAAAATGACCTTTCCCTGCACCTATTTCAAAGATGTTATCTTTTTCATCTAAACTTATGCAATTCATTATTTTTTCTATGTGATATTTTGAAGTAATAAAATTTTGACTATCTTTTATATTTACTTTGTTCATTATAACCTCTCCTTAAAGGTTATAGGGTAAAAAACCTACTAGTGAAGCCATAGACAAGACCATCGCAGATCCAGTTTTTTCTGTAAGGTAAAAAATAATCGCCATTTGCAGGATGGCACTAGTGATTAATGATACTGCTTGCCCTGCCCATATTGTATAAAACTTAAGTTTCCAATTGTTGTATTTTTCCATTTATATTATCTCCTGCATATTATTTTGCTTGAATTTCTATTTTGAATAGCATTCTAGGCAATAAAAAATGCAGGCCTAAATCCACAATGTGGCTTTTGGTCTGCATACATACAATTTGGAAACATTCATATTAAAGACATAGTTAAATAAAGGTATAGTTTAATAACCTATATCCTCACCGTAACTAATGAATGCTCAATATCGTATAAATAAGCACAACAAAAAAGCCTATCATCGGGGATAGATTCTGCTTTTTTTATTGCCAGCTTATCTTAAACGCATTGAGGCTGTCATAGTTTCGGTTCCTCCTAAATTCTTATTTTAGCAACCTATATTTTAGCACAATAAGGTGATATATTCAATATAAAAAATATAAAAGTAGGAAAAACCGCCAAAGGGCGATATTTTCCTTAATTGTGGTTAACTCAATAATCTATATCCTTCCTTCAATCGTCACACCTGATTTAAATTCAATAGTCATCTTTTCATCAAATACCGTAACTTTTTCAATTAGCCGCCTTACTAATTGCTCATCATACTCCTCTAACTCGCAGGATTGCTCATTCAAGAAATCAGTCATTTCTGCAATTCGTTGCCTTTTTCCTTCTCGCTCTGCATTCTCTACTAGTGCATTTTGCTTTAATTCCCGAAGTCGATAAATTTCATCAGCCACATCTTCATAATCATTTTTTGATTTTGCTTGTATAAGGAGCTGTTGTTGTAACTCTTCCAATTTTCTATCAATATCATCGGTGGTATTATCATTTTCTTCATTAAGGACGGTAGCTATGTTTTTCTGTAACGTTGAGAGGAAGGGCTCTTTTTTAGTCAAAAGTTCGTTAATAGCCTTAACCACTGCTGCCTGTAATGTTTCCTCGTTTATGGTAGGTGCCGTACATTCAGAGCCTTTTTCCTCTAAACGACTAACACATCTCCAAACAATAGACTTGTAACCTCGGTTATTCCAATGTACTCGTCGGTAAATATCACCGCATTGCCCACAGTAAACAATACTTGATAAAGCATACTTACTACTATAGACTCTCTTTTTACCGCCTTTACCTCCTCGGAGATTCGCTCTTCGAACCATCTCTTCTTGAACCTGCATAAAAAGCTCGCGTGGAATAATAGGCTCATGGCTGTTTTCTACATAATACTGGGGAACGATTCCGTTATTTTTAACTCGCTTTTTAGAAAGGAAATCAATTGTATATGTTTTTTGTAGAAGGGCGTCTCCGATATATTTTTCATTCTGCAGGATCTTCTTCAGTGTTTCCGGACGCCACTTCGTTTTCCCAGCCCCGGTAAGAATGCCGTCTGCTTCCAGGCCACGCCCGATCTGGAGCAGGCTTGCTCCTTCCAGGTACTCCCGGTAGATCCTCTTTACCACTTCCGCCTCCGCAGGCTCTATGATCAGGTTTCCTTCCTCATCCTTTGTGTAACCCAGGAAACGGCTGTGATTGACCCGGACCTCCCCGTTCTGGAAACGGTACTGCAATCCGAGTTTGATGTTCTGACTCAAAGACTGGCTTTCCTGCTGTGCCAAGCTTGCCATGATGGTAAGCAGTACCTCACCCTTGGAATCCATGGTGTTGATGTTCTCTTTTTCAAAGAAAACCGGGATGTTCTTCTCCTTCAGTTCCCGGATATATTTCAGACAATCCAGGGTGTTTCTGGCAAACCGGCTGATGGACTTGGTGATGATCATATCAATGTTTCCGTCCATGCAGTCCTGGATCATGCGGTTAAATTCCTCCCGCTTTTTCGTATTCGTTCCGGTGATCCCGTCATCGGCGTAAATCCCTGCCAGCTCCCATTCCGGATTCTTCTGGATAAATTGCGTATAATGCGCCACCTGCACCTCGTAGCTGGATGCCTGCTCCTCACTGTCCGTGGAAACCCGGCAGTAAGCGGCGACTTTCAGCTTTGGTCTCTGTTCTGCTGCGGCCGTATTTCCTACCCGCTTTCTGGCCGGGATCACAGTAATATTCCTACTTAGTTCCATCCCCATCCACCTCACTCTCAATCAAACTGTATGCATACGCCGCCTGTTCAAAGGGATCGTCAGAAACCTTTCTCACTGCAGGTATGGTAAAGTTGGTAGGGAAGAGGATGGCCTTCTTTCCTTCCAGTTCCCTCACCCGCCCCAGTGCTTTTGCTCGGCTCATGCGTATTTCTTCTGCCTTATCGAAGGTTTCTTTATCGATAATAGCCGGATAGTAATCATCTCCAAGATACTTCTTATTCCGGAGCATCCTTCCGGCGCTCCCGTGGTACAGATTTAATCCGACCTTCTCAGCGGCGGGCATAAGCGCCATGCCGGAAATATAGTTCTGAAAAAGCTCCCGCACCGTGGCAGCCTGTGTTTCATCAATGGCCGCCCGGCCGTTTTCAATCCGGTATCCATACGGAATGTGTCTCATGGTTCCACCAGCCTTTCTCTCAAGGACAGTCCGCATTTCAATTCAAAAACCACTTCTTTTCTGGACAGTACGGTAATCCGTTCCGCAAAAGAAAGAAAGGTCTTATCATCAAATTCCGTCAGCATAGTCCCTTTGGATACAAACCGGAGCAGCCGCTGCAGTTCTTCTATTTTGACCATATCTCCATTGACGGAGCGCATCAGCCCGTCCTTTTCCTGCCGCAAAGTGTCCTCTTCTGCCGCAAGCTCATTGCTTTCCTTATTAAAGAGAGCAGGCTCCAGATAGCCGCTTGCCATCAGGTTCGTCAGCACCTGTTTCTGGTCCCTGTTTTTCTCGATAGCTGTTTCCAGTTCCTCAATTTTAAGCAGCCGGGACTGATCATTCAGCCCCCGCAGGCTTTGCAAAAGAGGACGCAGCACCGTCTGCTGCCCGAAGACCAGCTTGTTCATCATGGTAACAAAAGCCAGTTGCAGGGCAGCATCTGTGATGTACTTCTGTGAACAGCTTTTCTTATCTTCCAAATGGGTAACACAGGTCCATGCGGCATATTGGCCGCTGGGTTTATAATGCAGCCGTCTTTTATATTTACCGCCGCATTCCCCGCAATAGATCCGGCCGGAAAAGCCGTACCGGTTCTGGTATCTCCCGGTATCATGACCATTCCCTTTTTCCCGTCCACGCTGTTTCAAAACCGCATTGGCACGTTCAAACTCTTCCCGGCTGATGATTGCCTCATGGTGGTTCTGCATGAGATACTGGTCAACTTCTCCCCGGTTCTGATGGCGGTTAAAGCTGTTATCTGTATAGGTCTTCTGGAACAGGACATCCCCGGTATATTTCTCATTCCCAATGATGCCGTTGATGGTACCCGGTGTCCAGCGCCCGCCCTTCTTGGTGACAACGCCCTGCTCATTCAGCCTTTTTGCAATCTCATGGGTGCTTTTCCCCGCAAGCGTATCCGCAAAGATCTGTTTCACAATCTCTGCCTGCTCCGGCACAATCATCATTTCCCCATCCACGTTGGCATAGCCGTATGGGGGATAGGAAATAATGAAGGTGCCATTCTGGAACCGCCGCCTGATACCCCACTTCTCATTCTCAGAAATAGACACAGACTCACTTTCTGCCAGGCCGCTTAGGATAGAAAGCATCAATTCGCTTTCCATGGAGCCCGTGTTTATATTTTCCTTTTCAAAATAAATGTAAATATTTAAGTCCAGCAGCTTCCGCACCAGTTCCAGACAGTCCGTGGTATTTCTGGCAAACCGGCTGATGGACTTGGTAATGACGAAGTCAATCATTCCTCTCTCGCAGGCGGCAACCATCGCCAGCAACCCATCCCGCTTTTCTTTTTTCGTGCCAGAGATGCCTTCGTCATAGTAAAGTCCGGCAAATTCCCAATTGTCATTGGATTTGATATAGTTCTCATAGTGGGCTTTCTGCGCTGCCAGGCTGACAAGCTGTTCCTCACTGGCTGTAGACACCCGGCAGTAGGCAGCCACTCTGATTTTCTTTTTCCCAAGGGATGCATTCTCCGCAATCTTTGTGATCCGTTTCATCCTCTCACCTCTCTTTCGGTACGGACATATTCGCTCTAAAGCCTACAAATAGCAAGTCATTCAGGGCATAATCCGGGCCAGATAAGGAGAGAAAGACTGGCGGTTTTTCGCCGTGATTTTGTCCAATTCTTCCTTGGTAATCAGACCTGCCTCCCGCAACTTTTCCAGTAGTTTCTGCGCCATGTAATAGTCAAATTCTGATTGCAACATCTCCTGTGTAAAAAGTGCCCCTGTTACAGGATGAATATTTTTCTCAGCTTCTTCACCTTTCTCTATACTTCTTTCCCGTCGCACTTTACCGCCTTTCGCAACGATTGACTCCCCTGTCTCCAGTTTCGTTACATTTTGGCAAACACTACCTTTCCTGATATCTCCCATATTCATTAAGCCATCCGCAGATTCTCCATTTGCCTTTTCTTTTTTCTGGTGCAAAACAATTATAGATTTCTGTTTCTCCATCATTGACCCTCCAATCAGCAAGGGCTTTCCCCTTCTAACTCTGAAAGGACAAATTTTCCGCTTTCCAGCGGATAAATAAAAAAATCCCGTGTATAATCAGCTTTCTTCAGCTAACCATACACGGGATTTTAACATTCTTAAAGTTATGAAATTTTTTCGGTATAATCAAGGGAAATCCATCCAGCTCCAGATTTCAAGCGTCCCCATCCAGTGTCTGAGCCTTTGCCTGTCTGCATCTCTACGATGGTAAACACGCCCTTACCGGTGAACTTCCCGGTTTTGGCATAGTTCGTCCCCGGTCCTTTACGGATATTCAGATCCGTGATGGACACCCGCACCAGATACGGGGAAAACGCTGCCGTGTCCGGTGTGTAGATGTTTACACCATTTACATCGAACACACGATATCCCGGATTCTCATCCGCGCAGTTCTTTGCGTTCTCCAAAACGCGGAAAGCCCCGATCTGCGATTTGGCATCTGCCCATGTCTTACGGACCCGGTACCAGATGTCGGCAGTCCCGGAAGCGCCGCCCGCCGTACCGCAGATATTCTTCAAGATGGTCAGGATTTTCTCCCCATACCCAGCGCCGGCCGCCCAGCCTTTTCCCTGGGGGTTTTCCTGCTGACCGAGCCACTCCACATATTCCGCGCTGCCCCTGGTGACGTACTTAAAACGCGGGTCAACGCAGTCATTCTTCAAAGCATCGGTGGACGCATACGCCTTTAAATGCTGGATTTGCGCCCGGATGCCGAGCTGCGGCGTGTCAAAGGAATTGCCCTTCAGCCCATTGCTCGTCACACCCATCCCGCAGAAGTTGTTCTGGTCCAGTGTGACCGCAGAGCCGGAGAAAGTAAAGTTCCCGGTCTCCAGGCAGGACTGCGCGAAGGCAATGTCGCCGCGCACACCCTCGGCCTGTCCCTCGGAAAGGTAGAGCGGAATCATGTCCAGGACGCTCTGCAGGACTTGCGGGTTCTTCCCCTGGATGTAGGTTTCCATCTGCTCTGCCGTGGCCACGGCGTTTCCCATGATCTTGGTATAGCCGCTGGTCTCTGCAGAGGAACCGCCGTCCATCGCCGCTTTAACCGCCTGACGGAAGGTGTCCATCGTGTAGCCCATGCCAAGCTGTGTCCAGAGATGCTCCGGGTCGCCGTGGTTAGAAGCGATGCCCCGGCTGTGTCCCTCCCGGTGGCTGATGATCACACCGTCTGCGGTCGGGTTCAGGCTGTACTGCCTGCACAGCATGGCAAACAGTTCCACAGCCGCTTCATAAGTGCGCTTCGCCACAGCCTTTGCCGTTGCGGTATCGGAGCAGGTAAAATTTGCCCCGCTTGTGTATTTGATACAGGCAGGCTCACACATCTCCACGCCGATATGGGTGTTGTTGCCGCTGCCCTTGCTGCCGGAGCCGCAGTGCCAGCCCCGGTGGTTCCAGGGGAGGGTCTGGTACACTGTGCCGTCATTGCCGTCAATAAAACCATGCACACAGGCATTGTCATAGGACGGGCTGTTCCAGCTGTTGATAAACACAGACGCCTTCGGCTGCGGGCAGCCCACGGAATGGAGCATCAGCCCCTTGACCGTGATTTTCCTCCCCGCCGTATAGCAGGGGTTTTTCGTTAAGATCGATTCCACCAGTTTCATAATCACTCATCCTCCTGATTGCTGTTTTCTGTTTCCGCCCGGTCATGGAGCTGTTCCAGGATTTCCTTCATCTTCTCCGGCACAGGGAGTCCCAGGTGCGCCGCGTTCTCCAGAAGGCTCACGCCCTCGTTGGAGAGGTAAAAGAAGACGACCGCCGTGCGAAGGACGCTGCCTGTGCCGATCACCTGTACATCCAGGATGTTGGCGATCCCCACCAGCAGGAAGATCAGCACCTTCCGGCAGATGCCCTTAAAGCCCACCTCGCTGGACAGCTTCTTGTCCGAGATGGCGCACATCACGCCCGTAACATAATCCACCGCCACAAATACCACCAGGGCGATGAGCAGCCCGTCGCATCCGCCCAGGAAATAGCCCAGCCACCCGCCGATGGCCGCAAAGATCACCTGCGCCGTGTTCCAAAGTTCCTTCATGTTGATACCTCCGTTTCTTGAAATGGTTTTGTGTATGAAAAAAGCGGCCGCCCCGCAGGGCAGTCGCCAGTTCCCGTAAGTTATTCTGTTTGCTTCGGCAGCCATTCCCACAGTCGCATATCCTCCTGCCCCAAAGACCACATACACATCCCCCGGAGCTTCCAGCGGTACGCCGCCTGGTTCGCCCAGTAGACCAGAGAATCCACGTCCTGGTAGTAGAGGATGGAGAAACCGTCCGCGTCTCCGAGGAACAGCCGGGAAATCCAGATGTTGATGTCCTTTGGTATGACCTTCGCCGTGTAGTTCCCGCCGCAGGAAATCTCTAAAAGGTCGGAATGGAAGAAGTCATAATCCAGGGAGATTTCCTCGCTCCGGGTGGAGGTTTCCTCCACATCAGAGGTCAGCGTGAACACCTGGAACTCCTCATCCCAGGTGCAGTTGGAACGGCTGATCCTTCCGTAGCTTTTAAAGCTGCCGTCCGGCATCTCCACATCAAACCGCTCATACGGCTCGTAGGTCCAGGCGTCTCCCAGACGCAGAAGTTCACAGACCGTGGTGTTGTCCGAGCGGTACCCGGCGTAGCCCCCGGAAAAGCCGCTGATCGTTGCCGTAAAGCGCAGGGTATAGGAGGAGCCGGAATACACCCGCACCCGGTTTCCACGGATACGCATCTCCACCGTGTACATGGAGGGGTTGTCCCTCAGATCTGCCGATGGAGTCCTTGCGATCTCCTGGCTGTAGCTGCCAAGGAGTGTGGAATCATTGTATAGTTCCACCGCCTGAGTATCATAGTTTAAGCAGCAGAACAGGCTGCCGCAGAACACACCCGCCTTGCCGCTGCCGTTTGCCGGGAAAGCCAGCCTGGCCCGCAGATGCAGTTCCGAAAAGCCGTCATACTGCCACGCAAGCTCCCCATGCCCTTCAAGCTGGGAGTAGACACGCTCCATCGAATATTCATCCGACCGCCATACCTCAAAGGAGCCGGAGCGCACCGTCCAGTAGTCCGTCTCCAGCACGCCGTAATCCTGGAAGTCCTCATACCAGATGAGCGCCGAGTCCGGCTTCCTTCGGAGCATCTCCAGCGTCAGCTTAAAGCCCTTATCGGGTACAGCCATATTGCCGTCCACATCCTTAAAGCTCCTGGGCGCAAGGGCAAAGGTGGCTTCTCCGGCGGAGGGCTCCTCAGAAAAATTGGAGCAGACACGGAAACCGTAAAACTGCACGCCTTTGACATCCACCGAGATCGTAATGGTATGCGTACCGGCAGAAAGCGTTACATTCTCCGCAAGGGACGTCCAGAATGTACTCCGCCAGTACGGCCACCACAGGCGGCTCTCCGTGAAATGTTTTCTGCTGCCGTCCAGGGCCACATAGATGCCGTTCTTATCCCAGAAGGGATAGCAGAGCCGCACCGCCACATCGTAAGTTCCCGCTGCGTTCACCGTAAAACTGTAGGTCACCGTGCCGTTATCGCCCAGGGTTGCGATGCCGTTTTCAATGGAGACAATTCCGGACGCGCTGGAGTAGCCGTCAGCGTCCCGGTCGATGAAAATAGTTCCGAACTCGATTTTCTGCTCCTTGCCGTAGGCAGTCAGGTAGCGTCTGCGGTTGTATGTGTCCGCAAGCTGAGGGTACTCGCGGGAAACTGCGTCCGCTCCTTCCATGTAATCGTAGACATGGGGAAAGGCGTAAGGCACCTTGTCATAATCATCCCAATAGGCCACGATAGGGAGAAAGGGCTGGGGCGGCGCGTCACCTGTGAAGTTGTACGCTCCCGTCATCCAGTACCTTGCGGCGTAGTAGGTGTTGGAAACGCCCCGGTAGGTCTCGCCCAGGTTCTCCGGCGTATCGTAAATCTGCCAGTTCCAGCCGTAGGCCGGCATTCCCAGGAAAATCTTATCCGGGTCCATGACCTCGGTGGCGTAATCGTAAATGCCCTCCAGCCAGCTTCTCGGAGAAACCGGCCCCGGCGCGGAGCCTGCCCAGGCCATGCCGTAGCTCATAATAGACGCCGTGTCACAGTAGGCATCGAGGTCACCGTAGACACACCAGTTCTCACCGCCCACCGAGCCGTTGACGCTGGTCATCCCCGGCAGGCAGATATTCATGTGCTTCGTGGCATCGTAATTCTTTACCGTATTGTAGATGTTCTGGAACATGGCGGTTGACGC
Organism: Neglectibacter timonensis; assembly: GCF_900048895.1. Taxonomy (GTDB): domain Bacteria; phylum Bacillota; class Clostridia; order Oscillospirales; family Acutalibacteraceae; genus Acutalibacter; species Acutalibacter timonensis. The sequence goes on from NZ_LT160640.1 coordinate 116,783, forward strand.
GGCATGGGTGGAATAGCCGTCCCCGCGTTCCAGATCGATGTCGATGCCGTCACACCAGGGGTATTTCTCCATGATGCGGACGATCTCTGAGAGGAACATCTCCTGCGCCCCGTTTGTGTTGTCTCGCAGAGCGCGGAAGATGCTGTTCGCCCCGTCATTTGCCACCGTCAGCAGCCACTTGATATGTGGCCACTTGTTAATGTAGGTGAGCATATCCGAAATCGCCACACCGCTCTCGTAAATCTCCCCGGTGGCCCGTACCTTAAAGGAGAACAGTCCGATCTGGCTGATGCGGTCGCCATAGTCCCGGAGGGCTTCGTACATCCGGGCATTGCCCATGAACGTCCATACCATGATCTGCTTGCCTTTCAGTGTGTCCATCAGATCGGCTCACCTCCATCCTGCATTTCCTGCATCTCAAACAGCACCCTCGCCGTTTTCCCTTCCGGGAGCGTCACCTTATGCTTGGAATCCCAGGCGGCGCTGTACTGGTAAAAGCCCTCTTTTTTCTCCGGGCTGCCGTTCTTCGTACACTGCCGTGTGCTGGCAAGCAGAGCAAGGTCCGCTTCGGCGGGGACGGCGTTGGGGAAGGATACCTTCTGGCCGCCCACGCCCTGGCAGAGGGAAACCGCCCCCGCTTCCAGGTCGGACTTGGGGTACAAATGCACATCCAGCCCAGCGGAAGTCTCCCCAAGGTTAAAGAGGATGACCGTTTCCTCGCCCCGCACCACGCCGTTGAACCAGACAGGAGCTTTGATCACTCCATCCTCACGCAGCTTTTGGAGGAAGGGTTCGGTATGGGGCGTGTATCCCGTCAGCGCCGGACCTTCCTGGAGCATCAGGTCAGTAAAATAGATCGTGCCGGAGCAATCCGCGATGGTAGGCTTCACGGTGACGCTCACGACACGCATATCCTGTTTTCGGTTAATGACCTCCGCCAGCCGGATAAAAGCGATCTTACCCATCCAGCGTCCACTTCATCTCGCAGGGATGGCCTACCCATCCCGTCGCCACGGACCCCGCCTGCAGGAGGATGTCCGTGATAAAAAGCGTCCCGGTGCAGTTTGTCATGCACACCCGCACCGTGATGGACTTGACCCTGGAGGAGTAATTCTCCGGCGCGATCCTGGCAGAAGTTGAAGATAAATATGCCATGCCGTTCTCCTTCCATCAGTACAAATCAATGAACCGGCTTTCCGTGCTGCCGTCCTCATACTCGATCACCACTTCAATGCCCACCTGGGAATCCTCGCTTAACTTCTCCAGATTTTCCGAGCCGATCTGTGCCGACAGGGTGTAGCTGGAGCGGTTGGCGGGATAGACGGTCTGGGACAGGCTCTTGGTCATGCCGGCCACACCCTCTGCCTTGAAAGAAGCCGTGCCGGACGCGCCGTTTTCGCTGTCCGCTTCAAAGCCGGAGCTGACCCAATAGGCAAGCCCGTCATCGGCGCGGGAGTTCCGCAGCAGGTTAAAGGGGACCATCTCCCGGATGTCATTGTTGGATACCATGCTGGTGCCTTCCAGAGAATCCGCCGCGTTGTCCCATTCACTGGCGGAACTGCCCAGGTTCTTCAGCGTGGTGGAAAGCTCCAGCACCGTGTTCCACGGCTCCTGCAGGTTGTATTCCCGGCGGACAATTCTTGTGGTGACCGAAAGCCCCAACTCCTTATCCTCCACCCGGACGTAATCTCCCAGTTCCCAGGCTTCATGCTCGTAGCCCGTCAGCACGGATAAGTCCATCGCGTTTAACACATAGGAAATGGTGGGCTTTGCGTAATCCGCCAGCCGCATCTCGGTATATTCTTTCATCTGGTAGGGATTCGTGAAAGAGGAGCAGTCCAGGGTGGAGATTCTCACCTCGTCTGTGTAGGTGAAGTCCTCCACATAGGGCCTTCCGCCGTTGATGTCCGCGAAGGTCATCCCTTCCGCGCCCACGGCGTACAACCGGGTCACAAGCTCCCTGGTGTCCACCACTCGCTGGATGGATTTCATGTTCTTCTTGTAGGCAAACAGCGCGCCGCTGTCCTTGCCGTTGACCGTCAGCAGATGCACCAGCCGGTTCGGGCAGTCAAAGACCAGGTCGCCGCCGTGGAGGTCTGCGGTATTCCGAAGGATGGACAAAGCGTTCTTCTCCGTGCTGGTCCAGGTGCGCTGTGTCCGCACCGTCACCGTACCGACGCTCCATTCCGTCCCCTCCAGGGCGTATGCCATCGCCGTTTCCGGGTACTCCGCTTCAAAGGTACGTTCCTCCTTGCGGACAGAGAAGGTCAGGTCATAGAACTCCGCCTCCGCGTACACCTCTGTGACGGCACTGCCGTCCGTATCCCTGGTGTCGGTAACTGTCCGTACCTTATACACATCATCCACGATCTGGATCTTCTTCTCACTGTCGATATACCCCCGTTTGCCGTCCCGGTAGGGGATCTTAAAGGAAAGGGTGTCCTCGCCGTTGATCTCGCTGGTCACAATGATGTCATAGGCGTTTTCCAGCACCGCCTCCCATGCCCCATTACTGTCCAGCACCACCGGACGGGCATAGCCGATCTTCTCATAGGGCGCTTTCGGGATGTCATAGAGCCGGATATCGATGAGCTTCGGTGTCCGGGAGGTGTCTGTGGTAGTCAGCGTTACCCGGAACCGGATATACGCCCGGTTGGGGGACGCCAGTTTCCCGTCCGAAGGGACTGCCGCCCAATCGCTCCATTCCTCCAGGTCATCGCTGGTGGAAGTCTCCACCAGGGAAACCGCCGTGGCACCGGAGATGTACTCGCTGGTCACAGACACACGCCCGGTGCCGGAGAGATTGCAGTCTGCCGCCGCTGTGGTCAGTACACCTTCCGAAGGGTAACCGCCGCTTGATGCCCGGAGCGTGACCGCCCCCGGCTCCGTGATGCCATCCACATCCCCGGAAGTATCGCCGCCGTTGGCGCAGAGTGAGGAAAGGAAGTAGTTTTCCAGGTCCTCTGCGGTTAGTTGGGTGTCACAGTCCAAAAACCAATCGTCCAGCCCTCCGGCGTACCAATAGGAGTCGGCGTGCATCCCCAGAATCAAATCCGCCGTGCAGGAGCGGTTCAGTTCCCCGGTAAAGGAAAGCACCTCCGACGCCCACACCGTGCCGCTGCCCCGGTCGCCCACCACATACTGCGCCGTTTTGTTATCCGGCTCGATCAGGCAGGCGATAAAGTACCAGCCGCCGTTGACCAAGGAGAAGGGCGGGTCCACCGACTCGTCCAGGATCAAAGACCCGGTATCGTCATAGAGCATGATCCTCGGATTGCCCCGGATGAGGGACAGGTAGAAGATTGGCTGCCCCGGCCCGTACCGGGTGTTAAAAATCGGGCAGTAGGTATTCCCCACGGAATAGGTGGTGGGGTTCATCCAGCCGCCGCAGACAATCCTTGCCCCAAGGCTTGCGAAAATGCTGCCATCATTGGTCACCTTCAGATAGTTCTGCTCGGAGGATGGGTTCACAATGTTCATGCGGAAGTAATTCCCCAGACGGTTTGCGGAAAGGGATGCGCTGGTGCCGCTCCAGTTATTAATGTATGCCGCCCGCCCCATGCCGGAGGAATCCAAAAGGCAGTCGTTCTCATCCGGGTCCGATTCATTGAACCGCCACAGACCGTCCTTTGCCCATTCTTCCGGGAACTCGCCGGTAAAGTCCGTCTGTTTGTTCAGTATCGTTTTCAGTGCCATTGCCGCTCACCTCCATCTGCTCCTTGCCTGGATTTCCAGCCCCGTAAATACAGCGTTTGCCGCTGCCACAGAGACTGTGTTGTCGCCCACAGAAAGCGTGGGAAAATTCAGCTCCTCCAGATAGGGCAGCCCGTTTCGCACTGTAGTACCGTTTTCATCCTCCACATAGGCGGTCATGCGGTCGGTATCCACCACCAGCGTTTCGCCCGCCGCAAGGGTGGCGTTAACGATCTTTAATTCCTGCCCGTTGGTGGTAATGCTGATATAGTTTCCAGCCCCGGAGGTAATTTCTCCCTCAATGCGGTAGATGGGATTCGACTCCATGTTCCCGGTATGACGGGTTATGGTGTGACTGCCCGCCGCCGTGACAGAAAAGTTTTCATCCTCGATGGCATAGCCAAAGGGGTCAGGGCAGAAAAAGGTCAAATCAAAACTGCCGGAGGAGCGCAGGAGCCGTTCACACTCCACCGCCGCGTTCAGTCTTGCCATGAAGTACCGGTCTGGCACATCATCCAGGACGAGCTGCTTTAAGCCGCCCACCGGGTCGAGCCACGCAGCGATATCGTCCAGCGTGGAAACCAGGGCGGAAAAACTGTGCCTGGGGAAGATACTGCAGGAGACCACAATCTCCCGGTAGTCAAAATCCGCGCCGAAATCCGTCACACCGTACTTGCCGGGGACCGTTGTAGTAAAGTTCCGCAAATTTCCGCTGACCTGCCAGGAGGTCAGCCTTGCCTTTAGGCCCATGCTCTTGGATGTGATATCGTTATACGAAAAGCCCACAGGCCGCACCTCCTTTTATGCTGTGCTGAACCGACCCTGGGCGCGGGAGCCGGTCTGGATCAGGTTGTAAAGTTCCTGGGAAATCCTGCGGATATCATCCTCGCTGCGGACGATCATCTGCTGGATGGTGATCAGGGTTCCGAAGGAAGAACCGCCCGTTCCGCCCATGCCGCCGGCCACGGTGCCCACTGTCCCGGCTGTATCAAAGGCAAAGTTTGACGGGACTGCGGACTGCATATCCGCAGCCAGGCCGTTCATCACGCCCAGGATGCCGTTGTTCAGATCCTCTGCGGCGTTGACCGCTTCACCGGCGCTGTCCTCAATGCCGCCGGCAAGGCCCCTGCCCAGCATCTCGCCCACCCAGGCCATTTCCTTCGAGGGCGAGTTGATGCCAAAGAAGCTGCAGATCCCGTCCCAGATGCCGGAAATCCAGCCGGAGACTTTGTCCCAGATCCATCCGGCAAGGCTCTGGATACCCTGCCACAGCCCCTGCACGATGTTCTTGCCGATGTTGACGATCTGCCCCATAGACAAGGTAAAGGCATTCACAATCCCCGCAATGATCTGCGGCACCGCCTTTACGATCTCCACGATGATGGTAGGTAGGTTCTGGATCAGCGAAACAAATAGCTGCACGCCTGCCTGGATGATCTGCGGGATGCTGTTTAAGATGGCGTTTACCAGCGAGGAAATAATCTGCGGGATCGCCCCCACAATGGTGGTAATGATGGTCGGCAGGTTCTGGATCAGGGAAATCAGCAGGTTCACGCCTGCGTCAATGATCTGGGGGATACTGCCGAGGATTGCCGTCACCAGCCCGTCAATAATCTGCGGAATCGCCGCCACAATGGCCGTGATGATCTCCGGCAGCGCGGAAACCAGCGAGGTCAATAGCTGTATCCCGGCATTGATGATCTGTGGAATCGCCCCCACGATAAACTCCACAATCGCCGTAATGATGGCAGGCAGGGCCGCAATCAGGACCGGGATGGCATTAAGCAGCCCCTGCGCCAGTCCCAGAATCAGCTGCAGCGCCGCGTCCAGGATCATCGGCAGGTTTTCGATCAGGGTCTGCACAATCTGGGTAACCACAAGGACAATCTGCGGAATCAGGGTAGGAACCGCCGCCGCGATGCCCTGGGCCAGCGTGACAATGATCTGCGCCGCGCCCTCCATCACAGCCGGAAGGCTCTGGATAATGCCGGAAAGCAGCGAGGTCAGCATCTGCATCCCGGTGTTTACAAACTGCGGCAGCATGGAAACCGCCGTGTTCACCAGCCCCGTAATGGCCCCGGCGAAGGCTTCATCCGCACCATCCACGCCGTTTATCATGTCGGTAAAGGCGGAGATGACTTCCGAGATTGCTGGGAGAAATTCCGCCCGGAGGCTGTTCTTCACATTGGAGATGGTTTCCCCAAGCCCTGCCAGGGTCTCGTCAAGCTGCGCCTGTCCTTCTCTGGAAGCCACCAGCGCCTCATTGTTGCGGTAAAACGCGCTGCTCGCCTCGTCATAGGCCCCGGAGAGGGTCTCCATGATGAGACGGTTTCTTTCGCTTTCACTGGAACAGGCCGCCAGCTTCTCGTTGAAGGCGTCCTCGCTGATGCCCACCCAGTTTAAGGCGTCCGCCAGGGAGCCGGTGACCTCACCCACTTTAGCGGTCTCGTTGGCGGACTCGATCATGCCCTCGATGGGGAGGGCATCGCCAAAAGTGCCGTAAACGCCTGCGGCAATGTTTGTCCACTTGGTGATGTCCTGCTCGTTTTGGGCAAGCTGTGCCAAAAGCTGTGAGGCTTCCGTTGCCGTATCCGTATCGCCAAGGATCTTGTAAAACTCGTTGTAAGACTTCTGCGCCGCTTCGCCGCTGTAGCCGGCCGCTTCAAAAGCGGTGGTCAGCTTGCCCTGGGCTACCCGGTATTCCTCCGTGGCTTCGTCCAGGTTCCAGATGGCGCTGCCAAGCTCCTTGATGCCGTTTAGCGCCGCCTGGATACCGGAGGAGATGAGGTTGCCCATCGCCACCGTAGCAACCGAAAGGCCGGAGCCTAATTTATCCGCACCGTTGGAGGCGTCCTCCAGCGAATCACCGAAATCCTCCGCCACATCCCCGGCGTCCTTCATCCGCTCCCGGTTTTCCCGAAGCTCCCCGGAAAGCTGGGAGATGCGCCCCTCCAGTTCCTTTGCCTCGCTGGAGCCTTTACCGTACTGCAGCACGGCATTGGAATAGGCACGCTTCATCCCTGCAAGCGCATCCTCCTGCCGGGCGATCTCCTGGGAGAGGCGTTCCGTAGCGTCCGCTGCGTCTGTTTCCTCTTGGGAAAAGGCTTCAATGGCCCGCTCATTATCGGAAAGTTCCCGCTCCATGCTGTTTAAGGCGGCTTCTGCGTTATTGAGCTGGATCTGCCAGTTCTGCGTGCGGCGGTCGTTCTCCCCAAAGGAGTCTGCGGCATTCCGGAGGGCAGCCCGCAGGGTTTCCACCTTGTTTTTCTGTGCTTCGATTTCCTTATTCAGCACAGTGTTCCTTGCGGAAAGCGCCTGCACGGACTTATCGTTTTTGTCAAACTGCGAGGACACCAGCTTCATCTCGGAGCCAAGCACCTTGAAGGACTGGTTGATCTCGGACAAGGCCTTTTTAAATTCCTTCTCGCCCTCAATGCCGATTTTCAGACCGAAATTATCTGCCACGGGCTGCACCTCCTCTCCTTAAATTCCATAGGGAATCACATCGTCAATGGTCAGCATCTGCTTCGGCTTTGCGATTCCCATAAACTGCTTATGACACTCCCAGAGATCCATAAGCAAACCAAACGGCATGAGCCACACCTCATCCTGCGAGAGACTCAGATGGGCCATGCCGTAATACAAAAGCCGGGTAAACAACTCCTCGTCACTTACCCGGCCACCGTGTTTTTTCCCTCCGGCTCACTTTCCACGTTCCGCTTGGTACCACGGTACATTGCCTCCATGATGGCGTCCTTGTAGTCGGTCAGCTCCATCGGGGAGGTGAGAAGCTCCACCTCATCGGCGGTCAGTTCCGGCTTTTTATCCTCTGGGTGCTTCAGGTTGTGGACGAGGATGGGCTGGTTGCACAGAAGGGTGATGAGCCACACAATCTCGTCCAGCGCCATTTCAAAATTCTCTGCTTTCATCAGCTTCTCGCCCAGGTTTTCCAGGCCGCCGTAGCGTCCGGCGATCTGCTTTGTAGCACGGGTGGTCAGAAGCATCTCATATTCCACGCCGCCGATGGTGACCATCGCTGTTCTTTCATCCATGACTCAGATCCTCCTTAACCTTCGCCGTCCAGAGAGGCCGCAGTGGTTTCCGCATAGGACGGTTCGTAGACTTCCTGGTACCAGTTGGTGATAGTCGATGCGGACACGCCAGCGTCCCCCTCGGTGACCTCGGCTTTCCAGGGGTGCTTGCCCTGGCCGTCCACCTTGTTGCGGCGCATGACCGTCCCCTCGATGGTGGGCGTGGAGAACTCAATGCTCTCGCCCTTGGTAGTCAGGTTGGTAGCAGGGATGCCGAACTTCACCTTGTACAGCCAGAAGTATCGGTACTTGCCGTTTGCTTTCTTTGCACGAAAGCCAATGGCTACAGGAGCGCCGCCGTCCTCGCTGGCGGAGATGATGACGCCGTTCTGGTCGATCACCGCTCCCGTCAGGTCAGATGCGGCGGCTGCGCCGATATCATCCACGCCAAGGGTGAGGGTGCCGCTCTGGAACTCCTTCACCACCTCCGCAGCGCCATCGTCCGCATACAGCGTTGCCTCCGCAAGCTCCACGGAAAGCTCTGCGGTCATGGCTTTCGCAAGGGATGTAGGGGTGGCATAGGTCTCGTTGCCGTCCTCGTCCTCCGTGATTTTTGAATAGAAAAGTTTATCAAGGCCAATGGTAGCCATATCTCATTCCTCCAATCTACCGGCGAGCCGCCGGGAGCAATTCGCGCACCAGCTTTTGCGCTGATTTGACTTTATCGCCCGCGCCGTTACGCCGTTCATACTTTAAAGTCCGTATAGTTTCGCCACGTCAATGGCATAGTGGTGGTAGCCGGTATCATCCTCATGCCCGATATACCGTCTGTCCGTAATGGTAAAATCAGCGGCAAGCAGGGTCTTGGAAAGCTGCTTTTTCCGCTTCAGATAATTTCCCCTGGAGAACAGGGAGAGCCGTGCTTCCTGAGTCTCATATTCCGGCAGATTATCGGCATGAAGCTCGTAGGTATCCGCAAGCGGCGTGACCACCACGTACTCCTCCGGCGGCTCATCGGAGAACACGCCAGTCTCCACAGGCAGGCCGCAGTTTGTGACTGCTGCCTTGATTTCCGAAAGTAAACTCAAATATTCTCCACCTCCTCGCCCAGCTTTGCCTTCATGGCGCTGATACAGGCGTTTTTGGATGCCGATCGGGCGGGCTTCAGAAACGGCTTTGCAGGCTGGCCGCTTTTGCCGTATTCCAGGATGGTGGCGATTTTGGCGTTGCTGTCGCCGTCAGAACGGGGTTCGGAAAAGCCCACCTTTATGTCAAAATCCCCGTTCCTGTCCTGCAGGGCGGGAGAAGTGCCAAGGGAGCGTAAAAGCTCCCCAGTGCTTCTGGAGTCATACTTTGTCCCGCTGCCAATGACAGACTGCAAATTGGAGCGCACCTTGTCCTCCACGACCTCTGCGCCTGCCTCCAGCACTTTCGGGATGATCTCATCCGTCTTATCCGCCAGCCGGGATACCTTCATCAGAAAGTCCTCCGGCATTTTCCATGTTGCTTTAGCCACCCGCTTTCACCTCCGTCCCCAGTACCTCCAGATACATCCCTCTGCCTTTGACATCCTCTACAGAAGTGATCTCGAAGGTATGCCCGTCACAGAGGATTCGCATATCCGTTGTTATTTCCACACCTGGAATGACTCGGAATCGGAACAGATCGGTGGCCGTAGAGAAGGACGCCATGTTTGCCCATTTCTCACTGCCATGCCGACCTTCCCGGTATGCCCGCACCTCTGCCACGGTCACATCTGTTTCCGTCTTGAAGCCGTCCTCATCCTGAGTAAACTGTTTCTCTACGATGGAAATGAAGGTGTTCATCTTGCCAAAGCTCATGGTCACACCTTCCAATCCCGGTCAAGCCGCAGCAGAAGATTGACTGTGTTCCACACCTGCTGTGCCGCATTGGTGTTGTCTGCGAAGAAGCCGCCTGTGGAGCCATCCCTGGACTCATAGAAATGCGATGCCAGCATGATCACCGCCTGTTCGGTAGTGGCTGGCATCGTATTTTCTGAGTAGTAGCCCTCCGGGATATGCTGGTAGCTCTCCGCATAGGAAACAGCGGCAGTGATGTAGCCCTTCAGTAGCTCATCGTCCGCCGAATGCGCCAGGATGAGATTGGCTTTGACCTTAGAAAGAAGTGCATCCATCACCGCCGCCTCCTCTCATTAGCCCGCAGACTTCTGCGCCAGCACCTTGATGGCCTCCGGCAGGATCAGCTTGCCGTCCACACGCTGGGAGGCAAGGAAGCCAACCTGGCCGGTAGCGGCATACAGTTCGTTGAGACGCTTGAAGGAACGCCCCTGGCGGTCAGCGATCCAGTAATAGCTGAAATCACCGAAGGCGATGGTCTTGGCGTCTGCGGCAATGGCAGGCATATACGCAGAGGTACGTACCGGCTTGCCAAGCAGCAGATCAGGAGCGCCTGCGGTCAGGGAAGGCTGCCAGAGGTACTGACCCTGGTTGTCCTTCAGCTTGCGGATAGCCTTGATAGTGGAATCGTTCAGCACCCACACAGCGTTTCTGCGGTAAGGGGCTTTCAGGGAGTAGAACAGGTCGATCAGCTCATCGGCAGTGATCGCCGTAGCGGATGCAGCAGTCACACCGACTTCTGCACCTCCGGTCTCTGCCAGCACACCGAGGGGTTTGCCAGTACCGTCTCCGGTGAAGAAGGACTCCTCTTCCTTGGCACCGATACGGCGGGCAAACTCACGGGAGATGTAGCTCTCCAGGTCAAAGACGCTGTCGTTGAGCAGTTCCTCGGAAACCTTGATCATGGTGCCCAGCTTGTAAGCACCGATAGACACCTGCCCGAAGGAATCATCGCTCTCCAGGTATGCGCCCTCCTCATCGATCCAGGACGCAGTGCCCTTGGTGGCTACCACGGGGATCTTGCGGTCACCGCTGGAGGTCTGGATGATCTTCGCCAGCTGACGGAAGATGTTCTCTTCCTCCAGAGCTTCTACCAGAGTACGCTCATACTCGTCAGGAACCAGATACCCACCCTCGGAATCGGTGCCGATCTGCAGGGCGTTCATCACGGTGGGCATAGGAGTCTTAGAGCGCATCATGTTCCAAAAGTTCTGGAGGTACTCATCCGTGGCACGGCCGGTCTTGGCAGTTTCCTTGCCGTTCATGGGCTTGCCGGTGAGGGGCTTGTTTACCGGGCGGTTCAGCTCCGCATCCAGCGCCTCCTGACGCTCCAGACGGGCGATCTCCTTGCCCAGGTCGGTAATTTCCTGCTCCATGCGGGAGTAGGTGGCATCGTCCTCAGCGGACAGAGTGCCCTTGTCGGTACGATGGGAATCCAGGAATGCCTTGGTGGCCTCCCAGGCTTTGGCGCGCTTTTCGCGCAGTTCAAGAATAGTCATAGTCGTTATCCTCCTTAAAATTTCATCAAATTAAGCCGCTCGTAGAGACTATCCACGGAGCGGCCCTGGGGTTTGGGGTCTTCAGTTTTCTTCGGGTTGGTCTTGCACTTCGCTGCAATCTTATCCATGAGGGAATTGACCACAGCGGCTTTGGAATACAGCATGGACACCGCAGGCGGCTCCATATCCTCCGGCACTTCGGAGCGTTTCATGACTTCATCTGCAAAGCCAAGTTCTATTGCCTTGCTCGCGTCCATCCAGGTTTCGGCATCCATGAGATGAGAGAGACGTGCGCGGGAGAGACCGGTCTTGATCTCATAGGCATTGATGATGGAATCTTTCACGCTCCCAAGCATCTCGATGGCTTTCTGCATCTCTGCGGTATCGCCCATTGCCACGGTCATAGGGTTGTGGATCATCATCATGGATACCGGAGATACCAGTACGCGGGTACCAGCCATAGCGATCACGCTTGCCGCAGATGCCGCAATGCCATCAATCTTGACCGTGACATTGCCCTTGTAGTCCATCAGCATATTGTAGATTTGTGCCGCTGCCACGCAGTCGCCGCCGGGGCTGTTGATCCAGACGGTGATGTCGCCGGAGCCTGCCATCAGTTCTTCTTTGAAAAGCTGGGGCGTGATATCATCGTCAAACCAGCTTTCCTCGGCGATGGTGCCGTTCAGGAACAGCGTTCTCTCCACTGTTTCCGTCTGATTCTCCTGATTCGTCACCGTCCTGTTCTTCCACTTCCAGAACTTCTTCATCGGGGTTTTCCTCCTTTCCGTCATCGTTCGGTTGTGTATCTGCAAAAGCTCCGGCGTTGCCAAGCGGGAGCATATTGCCGTTGATAAGGTAAAGATCGCCGCCATCCTCGGCAGGGATGCGGTCCATATTCTCCAGTTCCCGGATGTCGTTGGCGCTCATCCAGCCGTTCTGCCTTGCCGTAGCATAGCCGTTCATGCGGCTGGCATAATCCCCTCGGAGCAGACCTTCCACATTGAACTTGGTAAAATACTGTTTCTTTTCCTCTGCGGAAAAGAGCGTCCGCTGGATGGACTGCTCCCAGCGCACCAGCCAGGGCTCCAGCGTGTATTTCACGAACTCCAGCGACTGCTGCTCAATATTGGAGAAGCTGGACTTTTCCAGGTCGCCAACCATATGGGGCGGTACTCGGAAAATACGGGCGATCTCGTTGATCTGGAACTTTCTCGTTTCCAAAAACTGCGCCTGTTCCGGGGAGATGCCAATGGGCGTATATTTCATACCTTCCTCTAAGACAGCGATCTTGTTGGCGTTGCCGCTGCCGCCGAAGGTGGACTGCCAGCTTTCCCGGACACGCTGTGGGTCTTTGATGGTTCCCGGATGCTCCAGCACCCCACCAGGAGCAGCACCGTTGGCAAAGAATTTTGCCCCATATTCTTCACAGGCAATGGCCATGCCGATGGCGTTTTTCGCCATAGCGATAGGGGAATAGCCCACCAGCCCATCAAATCCAAGCCCTGGGATATGCAGCACGTCCGAGGGCTTCAGCCGCACGACTGTGCCCTTGACTGTGGGCGCATCGTCCGTGCTGAACGTGTATTCGTAGTAGAGTTTGCCGTCCCTGTCACGGTCTACCGTCATCCTGTCCGGCATCAGCGGATAAAGGGCAATGACCTCACCTTTACCGTTGCGGATGATCTGGGCGTAGGCATTACCCCACAGCAATAGGTGGGTCATGAGCGTTTCCCGGAACACGAAAGAACTCATCTCCGGGTTCGGCTCATCGTGGAGAAGCAGATACAGCGGGTGGTCGATGGCCTTTTCCTTGCCGCCATCCTCTTTGTAGCGGTAGAGGTGGAGCGGCAGTCCCGCCACAGCCTCCGCCAGGATACGGACGCAGGAATAAACTGCTGTCATCTGCATGGCGGAGCGTTCATTGACACGCTTGCCCGCCGAGCTATTGCCAAAGAAAAAGCTGTAGGCGCTGCCCGTGGTGCGATTCTGGGGCTTATCCCGGGAACGGAAAAGCCCTGAAAAGATACCCATATGTGATCACCGTCCTTCCTCAAATAAACAAAAGGCCCCGGCTGTCATAAACCGAAGCTCCCGTATCATTGCCACAGCGGATCGCACGATCAAGCCCCATAATGGTGGCGATGGCTCCGTCGATCTTCTCTGTGGATTTTTCCTTGTCCGCCTTGATGTTGCCTGCCGGGTCGGTGCGGATGTAGATGTTGTCCATCATCCACCGCAGCACTGGGTGCCCGCCGTGGGCGATTTTCTCCTCCAGCACCAGCTTCATCAGTTCCTTGGTCGGTGGGGACATATCCTTAAAACCCTGACCGAAGGGAACGACTGTAAAGCCCATGCCCTCCAGGTTCTGCACCATCTGCACCGCGCCCCAGCGGTCAAAGGCGATCTCCCGAATATTGAACCGTTCACCCAGCTGTTCGATGAATTTCTCGATGTAGCCGTAGTGGACCACATTGCCTTCAGTAGTCTGCAAAAAGCCCTGACGTTCCCAAAGGTCATAGGGAACGTGGTCACGGCGGACACGCAGATCCATCTGTTCCTCCGGTATCCAGAAGTATGGAAGGATCACATATTTGTCATCTTCATCCTCCGGTGGGAACACCAGCACAAAAGCCGTGATATCCGTAGTAGAGGACAGGTCCAGACCGCCATAGCAGACGCGACCTTCCAGATCATTCTCGTTTACGGCAAAGGAGCATTTATCCCATTTATCCATCGGCATCCATCTGATAGCCTGCTTTACCCATTGATTGAGCCTGAGCTGCCGGAAAGCATTCTCCTCAGCGGGATTTTGTTTTGCGGACTCGCAGGCGGCTTTTACCTTATCGATGCCGACCGTAATACCGAGAGAGGGGTTTGCCTTTTTCCACACTTTTGGGTCCGTCCAATCATCAGACTCATCTGCGCCATAGATCACCGGATAGAAGGTCGGATCGATTTTGCGTCCGGCCAGAATATCCTGTGCCTTCTGGTGCGTTTCATAGCAGATAGACTTTGTATCCGTACCGGCAGTCGTGATAAGGAAATATAAAGGCTGCATACGCGCATCGCCAGAGCCCTTGGTCATAACATCAAAGAGCTTTCGGTTGGGCTGCGTGTGCAGCTCATCAAATACCACGCCGTGGATATTAAAGCCGTGTTTACTGTAGGCTTCTGCAGAAAGCACCTGATAGAAGCTGTTGGTAGGAGCGTAAACTATACGCTTGGTGGCCGTTAGGATTTTGACGCGCCGGTTAAGCGCCGGACACATCCTGACCATATCGGCTGCCACTTCAAAAACAATGGACGCCTGCTGACGATCCGCAGCGCAGCCGTAGACCTCTGCACGTTCCTCACCGTCGCCGCATGTGAGCAGGAGTGCCACCGCAGCGGCCAGCTCCGATTTGCCCTGTTTCTTCGGTATCTCGATGTACGCCGTATTGAACTGCCGATAGCCGTTGGGCTTCAGAACTCCAAACAGGTCTCGGATGATCTGCTCCTGCCAGTCGATCAGCTCAAAGGGCTTGCCTGCCCAGGTGCCCTTGGTATGGCTGAGAGACTCGATAAACATCACTGCAAAATCGGCAGCGTCCTTATCGTAGTGTGAGGTCTTCGCCATAAACCGGGTAGGCGTGTATTTCTTCAGTTTTCGCATAGGCACCACCTCCAAAATGGCATAAAAATAGCACCGGCTATTTCTAACCGATGCTTAAAAATACAGGTTGACAAACTGGAAATTGTATTACCAGTTTTAAAGCGATTCAAGAAGTAAGGTCGCTTTATTTGCAACTTTCTCTTTAATAGCAGAAACTGTATCTTCAACGGAAAGTTGTGTTGTATCTAAAATATTTTTCTCGTATGCTCCCAAATTATTAAATTGCTCCCACATGATTTCTACTAACTCAATATTAGTTTTTCTATCTAATTTTGAGCGTTCAATCGCCCGCTTCATGGTTTCTTCCTTATTAGCCCTCAAAACGATATAATGCACTTCATATCCCTCTCGTACAATGTTTAGCCACGGCTCTAAAAACCACGGACCGATAATACCGTCTACAATCACATCATATCCTCCACGGACATAACGCTTTGCGGCTTCTAAAAAAGCCTCAATCACAATTAGATTTTGCTCATTAGATTCCGGCAAATGTGGGGGGATTGCTCCTTTACTAAGATAATGGTAAAAATCATCCGTGTGCATATGCACAGATTTTTCCATAGTGGATTCTTTGGCAACAATAGCTGATGTTGTGGTTTTTCCTGTTCCTGGTGCGCCAGTAATTACAATAATTCTTCCGCTCTTCATTTATTTTTATCCCCTCAATTCCGATTTGTCCCCACCAAGATTACTTTATTATACAGCAAAATTGTGAATTTTTCAACGCTCCCGGCTTTCCATATGGCGGTGGATCGTCTCGATGATCTGCTCCTGCTCGGCAGTGTCCACGCCGATGGACCGGAGCGCCTGCCTGGTGCCGCAGTCCGGGCAGATGAGGGTCTTGTTGTCCTCCCTGGAAAGCGCCGGAGCGCCGTGGTAGGTCCTGCCGCAAAGCGGGCAGACCGCCGTCCTTATGATGTTATCCTTCATAGCCGCATACCTCCCTGCATTTATCGTAGGCATCGATCAGAATGTTCTTGTTGAAGTAAAAGGTGTCGTACCCCTCCAGGCAGGTCCTCATGTAAAAGTTGGAGGGGATTCCAATGGGCCTGTCCTCATGCATGACGTAGGCAAAAGCCGTCACCGTTCTGCGCTTACCTGTACGGATGCCCTTGTATTGGAGCTTGATGTCTTTCTTGTAGTAGAAATTGGGGAATCCCTCATAGCGGTCGAGGGCGGCTTCATCTGCAGCCGTCACCTCCCAGATCACCACAGGGACCGTGCCGCCAGTACATTCCTCAATCGTGAGGTAAGAGCCAGTCTTGCTTCCTTTGAACAGCAGCTCCCACCCCTTAAGGTTAGCCGTGCCGAGGATCGTGGCGTGAGGGCAGCGCATCCGCATCTGCGGTACATTGAGGTTGCTGCCGTAGGCGATGTAGTATCTTTTTTCTTTCATGTGTATCCATCCTTTCCTGGAGGACTTAGGTTACTTGTCCTTCTACCACCCTAAGACCGCCGAAGCGGTCAGGGGCAGGGCATTTAACCTAAATCCTTCAAGCGGCTGCTCTGCCGTGCCGGAAGGCTGTATCTCCTGAAAGGTTACGGGTCAGGAAATCTCTGGCCGTTGCGAACTCCTCGCCGATGAAGCCCAGGCGTAGGAGCCAGGTTCTCATGGCGTATTTGGGGTTCTCGCTCTGCTGGGGTTTGGGGCTTGCCGTCCGCACATCCTTCGCCATCTGGCTCAGCGCCAGGCAAAGCTGAATGTAGCTTTTGAGCTGTCCTGCGTGGATGCCGCCCCGGCGCTCTGCGGTCGGCTCATCAAACTGGAAGAGCCGGAACTCGACCGTCCCTTTGGTGAAGGTGGCGTGGAGGTTGAGCATATGGTAGCGGCTGTCGTTGTAGTGCTGGTTTCTGCCGTAGCTCGCGCCGTGGCTGGTGTACCAGATGTCCGCAAGCTGCGCCATCGTCTTGGGCTTTCTGCTGTTGACCTTGGCGAGGAAGTTGGGGTCTACCGTGCGGCAGTAGCGGCTCATGCGGCTGCGGTCAAGCTTCAGGGCTTCTGCGATCAGGCTTTCGTGGCTTGCCATAATGTTGGCGAGGTTCCGAAGGCTCTGCGGTGTGTGGCCCTGCGCTCCAATGTGGATGTGAACTCCGCATCCTCTGGAGGCGTCGCTTTTCGCTCCTGCGTGTCTGAGCTGTCTGCAAAGCTCCTGCAGGGTTTCGATGTCCCCGTAGGTCAGGATCGGGGTGACCAGTTCGCATTTCTGCTCGTCCGGCCCTGCGATGGAAACGTCCTTCTGGAATTTCCACTCGCGCCCCTGTGCGTCCCAGGCGCTCCAGGTGCTGTAGCCGTTGCGGCCTGCGGTATTCTCGTATCTGCCTGTGCCGAAGAAGTCGGCGGCAACCTTTGCTGCCTTCTGACGGGTGATGTTGTTCATCTCGACCTCGACCCCGATGGTCTGGTTTTTCATCTCTGCGATCTGCCTTGCTGTTTTCTCGTTCATGGTGAATCCTCCGTTTTCGTTTGGTGTGTTTTCCCTTTCGGTGTACACATATTCGCTCTAAAAGAGGATAATAGCAAGGCCATTTCCGATAATATACTACACAAAGATGACCGCAAGATATTGTGTAATTCACACCCGCTTACCACCATCAGATGTGTTCTTGACCTTTCGGCACAAATCCTCTCCAAACGCCACGGAAAGGCCGCTGCCGTTGTCCCACGCGACCATGATGGAGCCGATATCATCCACGCCCATCACAGTGCCCTGTGTGCCGATTGGCGGTGCCTGGGGATCGTCCATCCGCAGCAGCTCTACTCGGGTGCCGGACGGAAACTCCTTGCGGATACGCTCCACGATTTCTCTACTTGGAAACTTCATGGTCTACACCCCCGTTCTTGAATGCCGAGGAGCCGGAGAGGTTCTTCAGCAGGATCTTGCGTTCGACTTTGTATTCGCTGCCGATGAAGCCCAGGCGCAGGAGAAAGCAGCGGAAGGCGTACTTCTCATTGTCCACAGCTTTTTCCGTGACCGTCACGCGCTTGGCGTTTTTGCTCATCTCGCAGAGTGCGGAAATGAAATGGGTGTAGGCTTTGACCGCATCGGCGCCTGGTAGCTCGATAAACCAGGGAAATGCCACCCGGTCTTCCTGAATCTCGATTGGCAGAGCGTCCACACCGAGCGCCTTTTTGATAAGGCTGCCCTTGGCATCCAGCAGTTTGGTGAGGTTGCCTACTGCCACCTTGTCCAGCGGAATCTCCACTGTCAGCCCCACGTTTGCCTCCTGTGGCGCAGTGTCGGCGGCTTCGGATTCTTCCTCGAAGAACTGTTCCTCGCCGTCCTGTGCCTCGCATTCAAAGCCTGCGACGGTGATAGCTTCAAGTACCTGCTCGACCTCCTCGCTGTCGGCGCGGTCGTCAAACAGGAGCGTCCCTTCCTTGGTGACCGTGAAGTAGTCGATCTCATAATTGCAGGTGGGCATGAATTTGTATTCCGCCCTGGCACCTGTGGCATCCGAAATGACCTTGACCAGCTCCTTGCGTTTTGCGCCTGTCACATTGTATCTAATTTCCATGTGCGAAAACCTCCTTTGTTTTTGGTAGTCACATATTCGCTCTGAACCCCTGAAATAGCAAGCGATTTCCGCACATTTTGCTGTAGAATAGCTGCCGGATCATTCGCCGGATAACTGTGCATAGTACACGATGCCGGAAAGCACAAAACAGACGTTAGGCAGCGCCACGCCGTTGCCCCACATCTTGTATTCCGCAGAATCGGAGTGAGGGGCTTTCAGCCACTTGATGATCTGATTGCGGCTCTTCGGCTTGGAGGACGCTCCCATGACCTTTCGGTGTGTTTCAAATACTTCCGTCCAGGACTCTACTTCATCCTCGGTCGGATTGGCCGTGCCAAGGTCGGAACACCACCAGTCCGGGAATCCCTGCAGTCTGGCGCATTCGGTGGGCGTCAGTCTGCGAACGATGTACTCAGGCTCGGTTTCGTTCACCACAGGCGGGTCTTTATAGTCCCTTGCCATCAAGGTTGGTGACTGTTCTTCAAGCGCCTGGGTATAGGAGCCGGTGGTCATGCAGTAGGCCACTGCGCCCGGTCCTTTTGCCACTATCGTAGGCTCCAGTTCTTCCTCAATTCCAAGACTGAACTTAGCGTTCCGTCCCATGTTGTATGTGGTGCGGTCGATTCCGTAAGCCACCGCATGACGGTCGGTGGCATCCAGCGTAAAGGACACATCCTCATTCACGCCGCTGCCCTGGGGGCCGTTCTTATCCGCCCTGCCGATCATGGAACCCTGCAGGGCCACTACAGCCATGCCGCCCTGGTTGCAGGTAGGATTGCCACCGTTCGCATCCAGGCATCTGGAAGTTTCCGCTTCGTAGAATCCGCTCTTGGGATTCTCCGATTTCATGGCGTTGCTGTCCTTGGAGCAGATACCATAGACCTTCGGCACGAACAGTGTCTGGTCATTGTTGCAGCCCAGAGTGGCGGATTTATTATCCTGGATCAGCGCGCCCTTGCCGCCGCCCTCACAGCCGGAGCGGATCTTCAGCGTCTTAGGCGTCTCCACTACAAAGGGCTGGTTGTTCCCGCCCATACCATAAGTGGCATTGACCGTGGGCGCTGTCTCCAGAGGGCCGATGTATCTGGTGTCCTGGCTATGGTTCTCATAGACCGCCGCCGGCACCGTACCGGCACGGAGGGTGGGCGAGGTTTCCTCCCCATACCCGATGCCCCTGGCTTGTGCGGAATGCTCGGTACAGAAGCCGGCGGCACCCATCACGCAAGGCGGGTGCCCGTGGTTTTCCGCCCGGAGAGTTGCCGCGACATCCTCCGTCACATCTATGCGGCTGCCGCCCTGGTCGTTTAGGCAGACGCAGCCTGACGCTCCAGCGCCTTCCGCAAAAGCTCCGGCAACTCCTTGCCACGGGCGGAAGCCCTGCGGAGTATACCCAGACACGCCTTCGGACTCAAATAGTATTTTTCCGGCACTCCCGCCTGCAAAATCTGCGACAAGGTAGATGCGTTTTCTGCGCTGGGGGACTCCCCAGTACTGCGCATCAAATACCCGCCATGCGAGACTGAAATCGTCTGCCACGATCTCCCCGGCGTTTGCCCATCTCTCAGGTCGAGCAGGATCAATTTCGTATCCTTTGACCGAGCAGATCTCTTCGAGGACGGACTGGAAGTCCGCGCCCTTGTTGGAACTGAACGCGCCGGGGACGTTCTCCCAGACAATGTACCTTGGATATCTGCCATCAGTTGCACACCTCATTTCCTTTACGATCCGGACGGCTTCATAGAACAAGCTGGAACGGGAGCCGTCCAATCCTTCCCGCCGACCCGCAATGCTCATATCTTGGCAAGGCGAGCCGAAGGTGATGATATCCACCGGTTCAATCTTCCTGCCGTCCATCCGGGAGACATCGCCATAGTGCTTCATAAAAGGCAGCCGCTTTGTGGTCACCCGGATGGGGAACGGCTCGATCTCCGAAGCCCACACGGGGGTAATGCCGGAGAGCAGGCCGCCCAAGGGGAAACCGCCGGAGCCGTCAAAGAGGCTGCCGAGAGTCAATTTATTCATCTGGTACCTCCACCTCTTTTACAAGGTCGGAGTACATCATCTTTTCTCCGTTTCTCTCCACAAAAATATCCTCCGGCGGGATGCCGTTCTCCACGGCCCTGCGGAGGATGACCGATGCGTACTTCTCGTCCAGTTCCATCATGCAGCAGACACGGTTCATCTGCTCACAGGCCATCATGGTGGAGCCGCTGCCGCCGAAGGTGTCGATCACCACGGCATTCTCTTGGGTGGAATTCCCGATGGGATATCCCAGCAGGTCCAGCGGCTTGGAGGTCGGGTGGTTTGCATTGCGCTTCGGTTTGTCGTAGTTCCAGATGGTGGTCTGCTTGCGGTCGGAATACCACGGGTGCTTGCCATTCTGCAGGAAGCCATACAGCACAGGCTCATGCTGCCACTGGTAATCCGAGCGTCCCAGCACCAGGGAGTTCTTCACCCAGATACACACGCCAGCCAGATGGAACCCGGCGTCAATGAACGCCTTTCGGAAGTTCAAGCCCTCAGTGTCCGCATGGAACACATAAGCTGCGCCGCCTTTCTCCAGATGCTCCGCCATGCACTGAAAAGCGGAGAGGAGGAAGTTATAAAACTCCTCGTCTTTCATGGAATCGTTCTGGATGGTCAGACCACTGGAACTTTTGAAGGAAACGCCATAGGGCGGGTCCGTCACGATGAGATTGGCCTTCCTGCCGTCCATGAGCAGAGTCACATCCTCGGCGGAGGTGACATCCCCGCATACAAGGCGGTGCCGGCCCACCGTCCAGATATCACCCCGCTCCACAAAGGAGGCTTTCTCAAGCGCGGCGGTCAGGTCAAAATCATCATCCCTGGCTTCGCTGCCGGAATCATCCGCAAACAGGTCGGCCAGTTCCTTCTCGTCAAAGCCGGTCAGCAGGGGATCAAAGTCCATGCCCTGCAGAGACTCGATCTCCACCCGCAGAAGCTCCTCATCCCATCCGGCGTCCATCGCCATGCGGTTATCCGCAATGATATACGCTTTCTTCTGAGCTTCGGTGAGGTGGTCAGCAAAGACGCACGGCACTTCCTTGATGCCTTCCTCCTTTGCCGCCAGGATTCTGCCGTGGCCTGCAATCACGCCATAGTCACGATCGATGATGACGGGATTAATAAAACCGAACTCCCGGAGAGACGAGCGGAGCTTGGTGATCTGCTCCGGGGAGTGGGTGCGGGCATTGTTTACATAGGGTACCAGCTTAGTAATGGGTACAAGCTGCATCTCGGTCGTTGTCTTCATCGCACCAGCCCCCATTCCGCAAATTTCTCAAAACCGCCAAGGCTCTGGATGTATCTCCGGGCAGTCTCCACGATCTCTCTATAGAGAATGCCGTCCACCGTATCATCCCCGATGGCGCAGCACAGTTCCACGGGCTTTCCCGTTTCCTGCGCCTTCAGCCATGCGTAGATATTGACAGACACATCTGCTTTGGAGAGGTCTTTCCCGTGAAGGCCGCCGCCCGTCACGGAATCGGCCATGTCGCTGCCCAGCTTCCGGTTGGCTGCGCCGGAGTCCACATCCGTGCCGCCCGTCCAGTCGCCCAGGGGATTGACCTCGGCGGAGGGATATAACCTTTTTAGTTCTTCCGTAGGCGCATTGCTCTGGCAGAGGATCAGCCTTGCCTCATCAATGATGTACTTCCCATCCGAGGGATATGTGTGATACACATTTTTGGCAATCTCGCAGAGGGCTTTCTGCTCCTCCGTGACCGGCATTCCTTTGAAGATACCGTTGTCGCCGCAGCGGATTCCTTCTGCCTGGTTGTTGGCAAGGCGTCCGTCCTGCGGCACTTCCACATAATCCGGGTGCAAATTCCCGCCGATACGCTTCACAATGGCGTCCACCTCATCCTGCGAAATGTGTACGGAACTCTCCGCGATGATGTGACAGACACCGTGGCCGATGAGGACTTCCACAGCAATCCTGGGATTTTCTTCTTTCCTGTACGCCGCATCCACCAGTGCGCCGGCGATTCGGTCGGCCACCTTATCCGGGTGGCACGGATTTACTTTCTCAAACATGGCTTCACCCCTTCCTTGCACGGAGCAGACGCTCCATCAAATCGTCCTGGGGAGATATCTCCCCATAATCGGTGCTGCAGTTTTCCTTCACGATCTGGAAGATTTCGTTCCAGAGCCGCACCGCCTGGTTCATGTAGTTAATGCCGATGTTAATGAACGGGGATGGGATCGGCTTCTGGGTGGTAGGATGCTTGGAGAGGAAACCCATGCGGTTGGTCATCTCCTCGCACTGAATCCAGCGGGCGCTGCACATGGCGTACCGCTCCAATAGCTGGGGAGACACCTTCGCCGCACAGCCCACCTTCTTTAACCACTCCCAGGTTTCCGTGTATATCTCCTCCGCCTGGAGCGTGCTTCCGTCACGCTGCTCGGCGGAGAGGAACTCATGGGGCTTTGGCATATCAACACCCTCGACTTCGGGAATATCCAGCACTTCCAATCTGCGCCCGCCCGGATTGCCGTTCTCGGCTTTCTCCTTGACCGCGGACTTTTTTCTTCCCGCACCGGGTCTCGCGCCGCCGCGCCCGCCTGTGTTATTAGATTTTGTCGGCATTTTCTCACCCCTTTCCTTGAAAAAATGAGCAGCCGCAGCCGGCCGCCCTTAATTACCCTTTTGATTTCGCCTTTTTCGCGCACGAAGCCCCAGGCCGCTGTCCGCTCATGAAGGTCCCGGAGATTTTGACCGCCCCACGGTCACCGGTCGCCAAGCTCGTGATGCAGCTTTGTGTGGCAGGACTGGCAGAGAGACATCAGATTGTCATTCCGATGCGTCCCGCCCTGCGAGAGGGGGACAATGTGATGGACTTCCTCCACAGGAGTCAGCCGACCCTCCTTCAGGCACATCTCACACAAAGGGTGCGCCGCAGCGTAGCGGTCGCGGATTCGTTTCCAAGCCCTGCCGTACTTCTTGTTGTTGTCAGCAGGGCGGCCGTACTTGTTGTACCGTTTCCGGGCAATAGCTTCATGCTCCTCACAGTACTGCCCGTCCGTGAGGTTTGGACAGCCGGGGTAGGAGCATGGGCGTTTTGGTTTCTTTGGCACGCTGCACCTCGCTTTCCGGGCAAAAGGAAAGCCCTGCAGGATTGCTCCCGCAAGGCTCGTTCCTTGTCCTGTTTTTCTGATTCTAACTATATCACAGGGACAAGGTGTATTGCAGTGGCTTTTAGTGGCTTATTTCAGAAACGGCGTCCAACGCCCTGTGATGGAGACGGTACAGCCACCGAAGTTCATATCCCATGTCCACGGCGATCTGCTCCCAGGACTTAAAGCACAGATACCGCAGTTCCAGAAGGGTCTGGTACTCCGTGTTCTGGACAGCCTTGATCTTATGGACGATGTCTTTTTTCGTCTGCACCAGTTTGCAGATGTCCCCATTGATCTCCGCCTCCAGCTCAATGATGGAAAGGATGGCGTCCTCCATGCGGTGGAGGTTCCTCGTCTCACTTCCGGGCATATCCGAATAGGTCGCAGTTGCCCGTGTGGCGAGGTCATTCAGTGACGCCACCTGCTCCATCTTGCTCTGTATCCGCTGGTCAATGCGGAACGCCTGGGAAAGGTACTCCTTCATTTCCGTCTGCTGCTTGTTCATAGGCACTACCTCCGAAAAAGAAATTTCTTCCCTCGGATTTGCCTTGATTGACTCTCATTTTCTTAGGTTTGCCCGGACCGCATCGATCAGCGCCGACTGCGTCCTGTCCTTATACTGCAGGGCTTTCATAATGCGCTCATCAATGGTGCCGTCCGTGATGATGTGCTGTACAACCACGGTCCCCGCCGTCTGCCCCTGCCGGTAAAGCCGCGCCACCGTCTGCTGGTACAGTTCCAGGCTCCAGGTGATGCCAAACCAGCAGAGGGCGGAACCGCCGCTCTGGAGATTCAGCCCGTGGCCGGCAGAAGCGGGATGGATCAGCGCCACGGGGATTTCACCCCGGTTCCACTTTGCGATACTGGCGTCAGAATCCAGCCTTGCAAAGCCGATTTTCCGCATCCGCAGCCGATCCTCGATGCGGTCAAGGTCGTGCTGGTACCAGTAGGCCACCAGCAGGGGCTTTCCATTCATGCTCTCGATGATGTCCTCCAGGGCGTCCAGTTTCCGGTCGTGGATATATTCCACATCCCCGTCATCCGTATAGACCGCCCCATTTGCCATCTGGCAGAGTTTTCCGGACAGCACTCCGGCATTTGCCGCCGTCACCTCGCCCTTGTCAAGCTGTGCCGCCAGATCTTCGCACATCTCATCATAAATGGCTCGTTCCGACTCCTCCATGTACACCCGGTACTCGCTGTTTACAAGTTCCGGCATCTTGAGGTGGTCGGCGGCTTTCATGGAGATGGTAATATCGGAGATCTTGTCATAGATCCGTTTCTCTGCTCCCGGCAGAGGCTTATAGGAATACACCACCTGACCGTTCATCCGATCCGGCCGGAAATAGTCCTGGCGGTACTTGGTGATAAACCGCCCCAATCGCTGTCCCATATCCAGCACCTTAAACTCGGCGAACAGGTCCATCAGCCCGTTCCCGGACGGGGTACCCGTAAGGCCAATGACGCGCTTTGCCCTGGGGCGCACCTTCATCAGCGATTTGAACCGCTTGCTGTTCCAGTTTTTGAAGGACGAAAGCTCGTCCACCACGATGGCGTCAAATTCAAAGGGGACATTCTCCACCATCCATTGGACATTCTCCCGGTTGATGATGTAGATGTCTGCATCCCTGCGGAACGCCTCCAGCCGTTCCTTTTCGGTACCGACCGCCACGGAATAGCGGACATCCTTCAGATGATCCCACTTTTCGATCTCCTGGGGCCAGGTATTCCTCGCTACCCGCAGCGGCGCGATCACCAGGACGTGGGTAATCTCGAAGTAGTCGAACAGCAGGTCGTACAATGCCGTCAGCGTGATGGCTGTCTTGCCAAGGCCCATGTCAAGCAGAATGGCGGCAATCTCGTGCGTTTCGATATACTTAATGGCGTACTGCTGATAATCGTGCGGTTTAAACTCCACCGCTGTCACCTCCGATCTCAGAAAGGATGTGGGGAATCTCGCTCTCGTCGTCCAGAACGAATGCCAGGAATCCCAACCGCCGCAAAAGCCGTATCCTTGACTGCTGTAGCGGCCGTGGTTTCCTGCCAGGGGTCTTGACTTCCACGAAGCCGCATTTCCCATCCGGCAATAGGATAAGGCGGTCAGGAACCCCGGAAAATCCCGGCGACACAAACTTTGGCGCAATCCCGCCTTTTGCCCTGACCGCTTTAACCAGCTTCTGTTCGATGACTTTCTCTCTCATGGTTTTCGTATTCCTCCCAACACTCCACAAGGGCATCCATAACTTCTTGGCTTGCGCCGCGATGTTCAAGATACCCGACCAGCGTTTTTAAGCGCCGCCTTTTAGGGAATCCATTTCCTTCTGCTTTCATGCTCCTGGCAAGAAGCCCCTTGGCGGAATTGCCCTTTAAATGGTTCTTTATCATCCATGTGTAAAAAAGCATTTTTCAACCTCCGTTTTTCCTGTGTGACGGTCATGTACCTCTTCCCCCGATTCTCTCTTATATATTGTTTTTTTATCTCCTTAGAGCAACTCTGGTAGAGAGGTACATGACCTACACACCTGTTAATCCTCAAACTCCGATTTGAGTTTCAGCCCGTAAATGATCACGCCTGTACGGGTACGTTTTCTCACCACTCCCGTGGATTCCAGCGCGGAGTAGAAATCAGTCGTACTCCGGGTGTATTCGCCCATCTGCAGACAGTAGCTCCTGTAGGCGTTATAAAACTCCCCGGATTTTGCTTCAAAATCGTCCCCTACCTCACAGCAGTCATCCAGGAAATGGGCCAGCCAGTCATTGTTCTCCTTGTATTTCTGGATGGCGTCCTGCACTACCTTGGGCTGGACGATTTTGTAATCGCTGGCAATGACGCGCTTTGCGCCCTCGATGATCCACGAAAGCACAGCGCCGCCCGCCGTTTTGAACAGGAAGTCCGAATAGTTCTTGATGTCGGCCTTGCCCTCAATCTTGGCGTTGAAGGGGATTACGATGAGCCGGCGCCAGGTGCCCTGGTCAATCGCCCCGACCCTGGGCAGATGATTGGTATACAGCACCAGCGTATGGGTGGGGACATAGGAGAACGGCGCCTTGTACTTTTTCTCCGCATAGATCTCATCTGTGGAGCAGAGCTGCTTGACGTTGGAGGTGTTCAGGCGCATCCCTTCCTCAAGCTCGGCGGCAATGATCATCCTCTTGCCCTTGGCTTCCGCCAGTTCCGGTTTCACGTTGCGCTTGCAGCCCACGGTCAGGGTGTCTGCGGACATATTGCCGGAGTAGGTGCCAAGCACACGGGCGATGGTGTTCCAGAAGGTGGATTTGCCGTTCCTGCCCTCGCCATAGGCAATGACCAGCGCTTCAATGTAGACCTTGCCGATAGCGGCAAGCCCCACGATCTCCTGCACATAGCGGATCAGGTCGGTGTCCCCCTGGAAGAAGGTTTGGAGGGCATCCTCCCAGACATCCATGCCATCCCCGGACGGGTCCACCGCCGTCTGCTTCGTGATATAGTCCTGGGCATTGTGTTCCCGAACAGCCCCCGTCCTCAGATCGCAGGTGCCGGACGGCAGGTTCAGTAAAAACTCATCCGCATCCAAGACACGCTGTTCGATCTGGATCATCGGGCGGGCTTCCTTTAAGGCGGCCGAGATGTATTTCGTATCCCGGCGCTTGATGGCGTACTTCCGATAGGTTTCCGCCCGCTCATACTTTTCAAAGGAGCGCCGCTGGGCTTCGCTGAACGCCGCCATCGCTTTCTTGGCGCCCATCGCGGCAAGCATGGCCCACGCGCCGTTTTCCGACATTTCCTTCATGCACCGCTGTATCTCTGTTTCCGCTTCCTCAAGCTGTCTCGCGGTCAGCTCCTGGGCAATGCCCTGGGCGTTAGGCTGGGATTCCTCCCAGAACGAGCCGTTGAACACAATGTAATCCGTAGCCGGGGAGAAGCGGAGCCGATCCATGTACTCCCTTGACAGCACAATGGCCTGTCCCACATCCGAGAAATCCTCTGGCATGAGCAGGAAGTCCTGGTTATACTGCTCCGGCGGGATATATCCCTCCTGGGCGGCTACCTTCGCACCGAACTTCACAGCGCTGGCCCAGATGCCCGCAAGCTCCGCGTCATCCAGCGGCGGGCTGCATTTTTCCGCCTCCTTCAGGAACTGCTTGTGGGCTTCTTCTGTATTCCCCAGCCGCTTGATGATCCGGCCGGCGTAATGGGACATGGTCTTATTCCGGGAACCCTCCGGGATCTGCCCCTGCGCCGCGTCCCACTCCGCAAAACTGTCTGCCAGGAACTCATCAATGGTAATCTCGCCGTCATACACCTCGACCACCGCGTTCTTTACCCCAAACAGGAACCGGGCGCTGTCCTTGGCCCCGTCATCGAAATAAGGGTAATCGGCGATCAATCTGTCTTTCCATGAGCTGTAAATCTCTGAATTTGTTGTCTCCGTGCAGATAAAATACACATGGAACCGGGGCCTGGGGCCGCGTTTTCCTTTCTGCTTCATGTGGCTCCTGCTGTAGACAAAGATCATCCCCACGCCCGGAAAATCCATCGCCACATCAAAGGGCGTGAGCCAATCGTCAGGGTCATCTGAGTGGTCGTTGTCGCAGTCCATCGGCAGACAGTCCGCTTTCAGGAAATTGTCCACGCTGCGGTAGTTCTGCTTATATGCCGCGCACACATGGTCGAAGGCTGCAGCCTGCCGCATGGTGTCCGCATCCGTGACCGTCACGGGATTCGGATACACGCAGTTTGACCGGCTCCCCACCGTCACGGCGTCATAAATTGTCATCTGCATTCCGTTTCCTCCATATCCTCCGTAAAATAACGGATTGTCATATTTTTCTGCTTCGCCTTTCCAATCTCCCGGCGCATCCCGTCTGACACCTCGCCGCCGAACACCCAGAGCTGCTCACACTTGCCCAGCAGCACCAGATCCATAAAAATCGCCAGCTCCCGCTCCGTTTCCTCTGATAAGAACTGCGGGAACAGCAGGTGCGGCGCAATGGGGATCATGCCGGCGTCTGCTGCAAACCGGCTGTACCGCCTTGCTTTTTTGGTATTGCCCTCCGTATCCCCGGAGTACGGGGAGCAGATATACACCAACGGCCGGTATCTCGCCGCCTTTTCCTCCTGGGCAACTTTCGTGAGGGCTTCATAGGCAGTCGGGTCGTAGTAACCTTCACTGTTATATTTACTGACTCCCATAAGCGCCCCTCACTTTATACAGCTCAATTAGATCCGTGCGGCCAAGCTGCACCAGCCGCTCGTAGCTTTTCTGCCTGTCTGCGTCACACTGCGCCGTGGTCTTATAAAACGGGCAGTCCTTCCCGTGGAAGTCATTGTCACCCAGGCAGACGCACACGCCATCCTTATTGGCAAAGCAGTCCCTGTGCGCAGTACAGCGCGGCAGGCCTTTTGATTTCGCTGTTTTCATAGCTTTTTCCATCCTTTCTCTGAAAATTGAGCGGCTTACACCTCTCTAACTGTGAAAGGACAGAAACCCTCCGTTTCAGCGGTGGGTGTCTGTCCTTTTTCAAAATCCAAGGGCGGAAAGCCCATATTTCAAGAGAAAACAGCCAGACTGAGGGTAACTTGCCCTGCAAACACTTGATAGCCAGAATCTTCTAAAAATAATTTTTGCACCGTTATTCAATACCTTGACTATCGCCAATGTATATGGTATATTTATCTCATAAAGAGCGAAATACACCACATTTTGGAGGATAGTTTATGAAATCAAAACGCTATTTATATGGGCTTATGGGCTTGCTCTCTCTATTAGGTTTTATTGGCATTTTCACAGAAGCGAAGTCTTTTCTTGGCTTCTTTGCCTTTGCAGTTGATTTTGAATATTTCTTCATCAAATCAGATGAAATGTTGGAGGAATACATGAACAAGTCAGCTTCACGCGCATTTTATTGCGGAATGATTTCCGTGGCACTTGTTTCTTTTGTCTGTTTCTTTGCTGGGATGAAAGAAGAAAACGAAGTGCTGATAACAGGTCTTGCCTCTGGCTGGGCGGTGTCTGTCGCAATCTATGCTTTATCTACTGCTTACTATGGCTTCAAAGAAAAATGGGGGCTGGAAAATGATAAAGAATAGAATTAAGGAGTATCGGGCCAAATATGACATGAAGCAGGAAGATTTGGCAAAGTTAGTGGGTGTCCGTAGAGAAACCATAGGGAATTTAGAAAAAGGCAGATATAATCCATCACTGGTATTAGCGTGGAACATAGCAAAAGCATTCAATGTCTCAATCGAAGATATTTTTACTGTAGAGAATTAAACATCAGCCGCAACCGGCAGCACCACCGAGCAGGAAATCTTGAAAGAGGTTCCCTGCTCTTTTTATGCCCGGATGCCGGGAGAAAGGCAATCACGAACCGTCGTTCCACCATGCCCGCATCCTGCTGAAATGCGAACTGCCGCTGTCAGATTTTCCGCAAAAACACCGCTAAAAAATGCCGTCCTTGTCCTTTCAGAAGTGAGAGGCACAGGGACGGCAAATTTTTCTCCGCTGAAAAAATCCGGTTCTGTCCTTTCAGAGACAGAGGGGCAGGAAAGCCGCTCGGAAACGGAGGTGCTGCGGATGCAGGAAAACACGGAGACAACCAGAGACAGGCAGCTTGACGAGGAACTCGCCGATGTGCTGATTGCCATCAGCGTGATTGCGAAGCGTCTCGCCAGAAAGCTGCAGACGGCCAATCAGGAAGGAGGAACGCCGGATGGGGAAATTGAGCGACCTGGACTTACAGATTAAGGAGCTGCGCTCCTGCGGGGAGACCATCATCGAAATCGCCAACACGCTGGCGGGGATGTTTTCTTCCCAGGCGGCAGAGGATGCGCCGCCGAAGGAGAAGCCGAAAGCACTCACCCTTGAGGAGGTGCGCCACCGCATGACGGTGATCGCCCAGGCAGGGCACTCAGCAGAGGTGAAAGCCCTCATTACGAAGTACGGAGCGAGGAAGCTGTCGGACATCGACCCTTCTAAATTCGAAGGGCTTCTGAAGGAAGCGGACGCGCTCGGAAAGCCGGAGGCGGGGACCGATGGGTAAGCATTCCTTCCTTTCCGCCTCCGCAAGCCACAGGTGGATCAATTGCCCGCCGTCGGCGCGGCTCTGCGAGGAGTATGCGGACAGGCCCAGCGAATACGCCCAGGAGGGTACCGACTGCCATGAGCTGTGTGCTTATAAGGTGGAAAAAGCCCTTGGCCGCAGGGTGAAGGACCCTACGGAGAACCTGACCTACTACTCCCAGGAGATGGAGGACTGCGCCGACGGCTACTGTGCCTTCGTGATGGAGGAAGTGGCAAAGGCCAGGGAACGCTGCGCCGACCCGCTGGTGCTTGTGGAGCAGCGGCTCGACTATTCCCGCTATGTGGGGATCGAGGGCAGCTTCGGCACCGGGGACTGCGTCATTGTTTCGGACGGGCTTCTCCACATCATCGACTACAAGCACGGGCTTGGCGTCCTGGTGTCTGCGGAGAAGAACAGCCAGCTTTCCTGCTATGCGCTGGGCGCCCTCGACCTGTTCGATGGCATCTACGATATCGCGCAGGTCAGCCTTACCATCTACCAGCCCCGCCGGGAGAACGTCAGCACATACACCATGAGCCGGGAAGAACTTCTGGCCTGGGCTGAGACCGTGCTTGCCCCTGCCGCAAAGCTGGCATACGAGGGCAAGGGCGAGTTTAAAGCCGGGAATCACTGCCAGTTCTGCAAGGCAAAAGCTACCTGCCGCAAACGGGCGGAATATAACCTGGAACTGGCACGGTATGACTTCGAGATGCCCGCGCTCCTGGGAGATGATGAGGTCGCCGCTATTCTTACCAAAGCGGACGAGCTGGTCTCCTGGGCCGGGGACATCAAGGACTACGCCCTGCAGAAAGCCCTGTCCGGGACGAAGTTCACAGGATTCAAAGTGGTCGAGGGCCGCTCCAACCGGAAGTACACCGATGAAGCCGCAGTCGCCAAAGCGGTCGAGGATGCCGGTTACGAGCCTTATGAGAAGAAACTGCTGGGCATCACGGCCATGAGCCAGGCCCTTGGCCGGAAGAAGTTTGAAGAGCTGCTCGGCGGCCTTGTCTACAAGCCGCCCGGCAAACCCGTACTTGTGCCGGAGAGCGATAAGCGCCCGGCCATGAACACAGCCATTAACGATTTCAAAGAAAATGAGGAGGACAACAACTATGGCAAAGATCGTAAATAAGACGAAGGTAATCACCGGCCCCAGAACCCGCTGGAGCTATGCGAATGTCTGGGACCCCAAGAGCATCAACGGCGGCACGCCCAAGTACAGCGTCAGCCTGATCATCCCGAAGTCCGACAAGAAAACCGTGGAAGCCATCAAGGCGGCGATCCAGGCGGCCTATGAGGAGGGCGAGTCCAAACTGAAGGGCAACGGCAAGACCGTCCCCGCGCTCTCAGTCATCAAGACCCCGCTGCGTGACGGCGATGCGGAGCGCCCCGATGATCCAGTCTATGCGGATGCGTACTTCATCAACGCCAATTCCGCCACCGCCCCCGGCATCGTGGATGCGGACCTGAACCCCATCCTGGAGCGTTCCGAGGTGTACTCCGGCGTGTACGGCAGGGCCAGCATCAACCTGTATGCCTTTAACTCCAACGGAAACCGGGGCATCGCCTGCGGGCTGAACAACCTGCAGAAGATCTCCGATGGGGAGCCGCTGGGCGGCAAGAGCCGTGCCGAGGATGATTTCTCCACCGAGGACGATGACGATTATCTTTCCTGAGACAACACAGGGCGGCAGTCACCGCTGCCGCCCGCCCATTCAAAGAAAATGCGAGGTAAATGGATATGACAGAGTTTTATGAGTTCGCAAAACAGTTTGATGTGATCGTGATTTTCATTCTCCTGTACGGATTTGCCGTCGGCAGCATCGTGTACTGGATCACCGACTTCCTGCACTGGTGCTGGACAAAGTTCAAGAAGCACAGGGAGAAAAAACGCCAGGCGGCAAAACAGCCGGAGGAATAAGCAATGCGCACCGGGCGGCAGGAACAGCACTCCTGCCGCCTGTTTTTATGGAGGTAAAACACATGGCAATCCACACCCTATCAATCGACTTGGAGACCTTTTCCGATGTCGATCTGAAAAAATGCGGCGTGTATAAATACGCCGAGTCCCATGATTTTGAAATCCTGCTCTTCGGCGTGTCCGTGGATGGCGGCGAGGTCACCGTATATGATCTGGCGTCCGGCGACATCGTACCGGAGGAGATTATCAAAGCCCTCTCGGACGATTCCGTCATCAAGTGGGCGTACAATGCGTCCTTCGAGCGTATTTGCCTTTCTGTCTGGCTGCGCCGAAACTATCCGCAGTATTTTTCTTCCTACAGCATAGAGGACGATACCGTCCGGAATTACCTTGACCCGTCCTCCTGGCGCTGCTCCCTGGTATGGGGCGCGTACATGGGGCTGCCCCTCTCTCTGGAGGGGATCGGCAAAGTCCTGAAGCTGGAAAACCAGAAGATGGCAGAAGGCAAGGCGCTCATCCGCTATTTCTGCGTCCCCTGCAAGCCTACCAAGGCCAACGGCGGCAGGATGCGTAATCTTCCGGAGCATGACCCGGTGAAGTGGTCAACCTTCATCGCGTATAACAAGCGGGATGTGGAAACCGAGATGGCGATCCAGCAGAAGCTGTCGAAGTTCCCCGTGCCGGATTTCCTATGGGAGGAATATCATCTCGACCAGGAGATCAACGACCGGGGCATACAGCTTGACATGGTGCTGGTGGAACAGGCCATCGACATTGATGAGCGTTCCAGGGAAGAACTCTCCGCAAAGATGCGGCAGCTCACCGCCCTGGAAAACCCGAACTCCGTCCAGCAGATGAAGGAATGGCTCACAAAGCACGGCCTTGAGGTGGACTCCCTGGACAAGAAAGCCGTGAAGGAACTATTGAAAACTGCGCCGCCGGAGCTTGCCGAGGTGCTGGAACTGCGCCGGCAGCTTGCCAAGTCCTCTGTAAAGAAGTACCAGGCGATGCAGAACGCCGTATGTGCGGACGGCAGGGCGAGAGGGATGTTCCAGTTTTATGGCGCGAACCGCAGTGGCCGCTGGGCGGGCCGGCTGATCCAATTGCAGAACCTACCGCAGAACCACATGGCGCATCTGGAAGATGCGAGAAGCCTTGTCCGTTCCGGGGATTACGCCTTGCTCTCTGCACTGTATGACTCCGTGCCGGAAGTCCTGTCGGAACTCATCCGCACAGCGTTTGTGCCGAGGGACGGGTACAAATTCATCGTTTCTGACTTTTCCGCCATCGAAGCCAGAGTGCTTTCCTTTCTGGCCGGCGAGTCCTGGCGGCTGAAGGTCTTTGCGGAGAACGGCGACATCTACTGTGCCAGCGCCTCCGCCATGTTCCATGTCCCGGTGGAAAAGCACGGACAGAACGCACATCTGAGACAGAAAGGTAAAATCGCCGAACTCGCCCTCGGATATGGCGGATCGGTGGGCGCGCTCAAGTCGATGGGCGCGCTGGAAATGGGGCTTTCCGAGGAGGAACTCCAGCCCCTTGTGGATGCGTGGCGCACCTCCAATCCGAACATCGTGCAGCTTTGGTGGGATGTGGACAATGCGGTAAAAACCACCGTCCGCCAGCGGCTTGACACAGAGACGCACGGCATCCGGTTCCGTTACCGCAGCGGGATGCTGTTCATCATTCTGCCTTCCGGCCGCCAGCTCTGCTATGTGAAGCCGAAGATGGGGACAAATAAATTCGGCGGCGATTCCGTCACCTATGAGGGCATCGGCAGCACAAAGAAGTGGGAGCGCATCGAATCTTACGGCCCGAAATTCACGGAAAACGTCGTCCAGGCCATCTCCAGGGATATTCTCATGCATGCTATACGGACGCTGTCTCACTGCTTTATCGTCGGCCATGTCCACGATGAGCTGATCATTGAGTGTGGCATGGATGTCTCCCTAAACGCTGTCTGTAAACAGATGGGAAGGACGCCGCTGTGGATAGAGGGGCTAAATCTCCGGGCGGACGGCTATGAAACCATGTTTTACAAGAAGGACTGAAAAAGGCGGTGCCTATCGTAATGATAAGCACCGCTCACTTTTTAACGGTTGAAAATGTCTTTCACCAGCGGCTGCACCAGGCTGCGGATTTTTTTAATGTCATCCGACACCGTCCGTTGCTTGATGCCCAGCTCGTCCGCCATTTCCTGCTGGGTGGCTCCGTCATAGAGCAGACGGAAGATCCTGCCATACTTCGGCTTGATTTCTGTCAGCATGGAAATAAGGTCTTCCAAGATGGTCTCATAAATCACATCATCATCAAACGCCCCTTCTGCGGTCGGCTCTGTTCCCTCATCCATCAGTACGGAGAGCGAAGCTGGCTTATTCCGCTCACGGCTGGCCTCTGAGAAGTGCTTGCACTCCTCACAGCGGTTACTTTCCGGGCAGCGGATCAGCTTGCCGTTTTTGCCCTTTACCATACAGCGGCCATCCCGGTCTTCCCGTTTGATTTCCGCCCAGATCGGCGTCATATACGCCCGATACTCCTTCTCGGTTGCGTCCACCATCACTACACGATACTTGCGGTTACCGATGCGCCGCCAGGTGACTTCCTCCGGTTTGAAGCCAAAATCGCGGATGACCTCGTCCGTTACTGCCATAGGGATCTGATACTGCCTGTCCTGCTTTTTACTCTGATTTACTGTCATTTCGTGTCCTTTCACCGCTCATCGAGCGGTAGACACGAAGAAAGCCGGTGCATCTGATGACACACCGACTCCGGCAGCCTTGTGAGGGCATGGCGAGAAAACGGTGGACATCGGATTTTCCGAACCGGCTCACTAACGCCAGTTTCAGACTTCCGTATGTATCCACCGCTCTGCTTAACGCGCGTACTTCACAAAGCGGATTTGATTTATTTCAAAGGTGTTCCCTTTGATAATTCCATTTTAGCCGCTTCGTGCAGGACACGGAATTGTAAGCACATTTCCATGTTCGGCTCCTAAAACCCCTGAAAAAAGGCAAAAAATTAGAGCCATACATGACCGTTAAGGTCACATATGGCTCTGTCAGGCGCTTTTCATATTAATTTGAGCATGGTAATCGGATTTCCATATTATCGTATTTTCGCATCAAATTTTTTCAAATCCATAGGCTGATTCTCAAAAAGGCATGATCATCGTTTGCCTTTTTCAACCCAGCTATATTTTTCGTTTTTATATTGGCAGATAAACTCGTCTCTATCATTAAAATGATGCCCCATTAAATTCGGACGAATATAATCGCGGGCAGCAAGAATCAAGTCTTCATCAGCATTGTTATCTACCATCGCCATCATAGCGAGGGCATATCCAACATAAAGTCCGTCCAGATACCCCGTCTGATGGAGGTTGTCAATTAGCAATTTGTCAGGCAGACCGCTATATCCCTTGGGGATAAGCCCTTCTTCAAAAAGTTGCTCTGACCATAATGTCTCTACTTTCTGTTCCAATTCTGGATTATTGCGTAACCGCTTGATAGTATCCGGGAGGTCTTTCATCTGACTCTCCAGATAATCAAAAAACATATTGACTGACATCTTAACCAGTTCTTTTATCCTGTTGTTAGCCTCAGCTTTTGCTTCATCCACAACGCCATCACCAAGACGTACATTTTCACTCATAGGGTTTCCTCCTCATGTTATAATCCCGTATTTATAGCGGACTGGCTCCCTGTTCCTGCAGGAACGCCTGTATTTCCGGTATTTCTTTTGGATACATATTCTTCAGTACAAACCGATACCAATTGTGGTCATCGTTGTTTAAGAGCAGCTTATGCCCGGAGCGTTGAATCAAGTAGTCGCTCATTTCCCAGGGCAGATGGGCAGCAAGACACATCAGCACCACATTGTTGAGCGTTCCGATAGTATCGCCATTGATGATATGCCCGATGGTCTTTTCCGTGATCGTGGTGCGGCGGGCAAGTTCTGCCTGTGAAATGCCCCTCCACTTCAGCAGTTCTTTCCATGCTTTCGTGTAGTTGTTGGAAAGACCGTCCAGTACCCTGGCCTCCTCCATAACCGTATCACGGATCAATTTCTTCCTGCTTTCCGCATCAAGCTCACCATTTTCTCCCTTATACACAATATCGAAGTCAATAGGGGAGCTTTTATCACGGTTCAGGAAGCATTCCCTGTGGTAGCGTTCCTCGACCCGGCCACGGATGGAAAGATCAAATGCCAGACAGCATTCATCCACATGATACCGGGCATAGTCGGTCATCAAAGTCTCGCCTGCTTCATTCTGATACACATACCTTGGATGGTTCAGAACAAAGTGCGAATCGATATAAACATAATGGTCGGCGTCTTTCAGCTTGGGATTGATAATGCTCTGGATTGCTGCGTCCTGCGCCGGGATAGAATAGGTCTGGTTATGCTTGATCGAGCCTTTCTTATAGGCGTGGGGTTTTACATAATGCCCGTCTATGTAAATGAACGCTCCCGCCGCTTCCTCGTACCCGGCATCGATCATCCGCAGCTTTGCCGCTGTCCGGGAAACCATGAAAAAGGTCGCAAGTTCTTCAATGACGAAAGGCATCAACTCGCACAGTTCAAAAACACCCAGCTCGTCACGGTATTTCCGGATTGTAGCGGAAGCCTGCCGCTTAAACATAGCGAGAGGCATCTGGATGCGGGGAGCAAGGGCATTCGCCTGCCATTCCATCCACTTAGTGTCATCGTTGCTCGGTCCTTCTATGCCACCGACAACCTTACACTTTATTTGGCTTGCTTCCTCGTTGAATAACTGCTCCAATGCAAACGCTTTTTTATGAAGTTCCCAGTGGACACACTCATGAACGATGGTATTATTATATGCTCCGAGATTTCTCTGGAAAGCCACGGACGGGTCAACAACAATAGTTCCTGGGAAGACATGTTTTTCAATTTCTTCTGCCTTATCGTCATCATACAGTTTAGCGTCCGTTTCCCGAAAATAAATCTGTCCGAAAACGCTCAGATCCTCTGAGATACGGTGTGGGATTACTGTCAAATCCATCCGCTTTGCCAATTCGGTGGGGTTAACCCACATTGGCTGCAGAAGCGCCTCTTTGTAGTATTTCCGCAGGAACGCTTCGGCTTCTTTTTCCAGATTGTCTTTATAGATGATTGGCACGAGCGCATTGGACAGCGGGCGTTTCTGACGGTTACGGCTGTCATATACAAGAACATCATAAATATCCAGATCACTCAGTCCGCAGTCCAGATCCCCACGGCAACGGAGCATGAACCATTGATGCGTTGCTTCGGTCTCGTCATTATAGTACTGGTCTTCATCGTGGACAATCAGCGTGGTATCCATTACCACATCAAATTCTATGGCTGAGCCGGGGAGGTCAGATACATCGACAAACTGCAAATCTGTATCGTAAAGCTCAATTTCGCCGACATTCCGGACTCTGTTAAGGCGCAAATCAAGAACAGAAGGGTCAACAGAAGTCAGAAAATCCTCAATTGCCCTCCACATCTGATTGTCAAGGTTATTCTTAACATACTCCTTGAATGATCGGCTTTGTCTCACATGAACACCCTCCTACAATGCATTAAAAAACATCATGCTGTTTTGCACTTGTGGCCAGTTTATTTCCAATCCGACACCGACCCGATATGCTGCCGAGCGACCATTTTCTTTAACAAACCCCATCTTTTTCAAAAATGACAATTCTGCCTGAAATGGCTTTCTCGTGCCACCAGCACGGATAGTGCTTTTCTTTGCCAAGTGTAGTGTGTTCGTAAACTCGTCATCCAACCACGACAAATAGGCCCCGGAATCAAACTTGTAATTTCCGCGGCTATCCTTCGTTGCGAATGCGAATAAATCCGATTCGAATTTCTCCTCAGATAGTTTGTAGAAATAGTGAAGCATCGCACCATACTGCCCGTTCTGTAATACTGCCGCCCTCAAAATTTCCATAGGAACGCCTGCATAAGCGCTTGCAACTCTTTCACAGGCATCAACATACTTATAGCCCAAATCTGTTAAGGTCCCACCTGGAGCAAGAAAACCTATATGATACAGTCCAGAATCAATAACTTCCCGGTAGCTATGAGAATCTTTTCTGACCTTTGCGGCATATTCCTCCCAAATAGCATCCTCGTCAGCAGGATTTGCATTCAGTTTGTTCACCAGCTTAGACTTTATCGAATCACTCCGGCCAGAAAAGAGTCCCTGATAATGTCCATCGTCATCCAGGCGAATTCTTGTAGGCATATCATTTACCGTGAACGGACTGGTGCCCCGATAGATTGGCATAAGATCGTTCCAAAAATAATAATGAAACCAGACATACCTCCACGCCATATCGGAGACAGTATCCCCAGGGGTATTCGACAAATATTTATAAACATCCACAGAAGGATCAATTCTCTTCACTGCTTCGGAAAGTTTGATGGGGATACTGACCCCACTCAAATCCTCGCCCATTGCAGTAACGATTTTTACTGCCTGACAGAATCTGAAAAAGGCATCTGGGTGGCTCATTCCCTCACGCATATGAGCCCATAAGGTTGATACACTTCCTGTAGTAGAAGCGATCGTAGTAGAGCCGATACTCCGACAACTTGGTAGGGATATATCTCTAACGCAGTTCAATTTTCCTTGGAAGGGGCGAACGGCGGAGAGATTTGGCGCTGCATATGTATATATGCTGATCGGAATATCCGGTGCGGTCGCGTCGATAACTCTCTTAATGTGCGCGCCTGGTGTACTGTGGGATGAATACTTATCTGGAATCACCATAACGGATGCATCGTATCCTTTTTCCAGATAAGCAAAA
This sequence comes from Neglectibacter timonensis, assembly GCF_900048895.1. Classification (GTDB taxonomy): domain Bacteria; phylum Bacillota; class Clostridia; order Oscillospirales; family Acutalibacteraceae; genus Acutalibacter; species Acutalibacter timonensis. The sequence goes on from NZ_LT160640.1 coordinate 155,961, forward strand.
GACTGTCCCAATGCGGTGAGTATGCCGTGAACGCCCTCGTTAGGCCGTTTATACTCAAATGCTATTTTTATATCGCTGTGAGTGGTATTCTCAGCAAGAATGACACCATCAGCAAGCGGCCACTGATGTCCGCCTTCGCGCATCGCATAAACCGACCACAGCCCACTTGTACCCATCGTCCCAAAGAATGCGTCCTGGTTAAGCATAATCATATCCGCTACTTCAGATGAAGCATATGCGGCTTCTGTATCATGGCTCATGGCGTTACCTCCTCACTGTTTTCAATATATTCCCGTATTTTCTTTAAAAATGGTTCAGCCATTTTAGGAGGAACCGCATTGCCGACTTGAATGCACTGTTCCTGCCTTGTTCCGAAGAAAATATGTGTGTCTGGAAAAGTCTGTATTCTAGCAGCTTCCCTTGCAGTAAGCGTTCTATTTAATATCGGATGAATTGGGAATGCGTTATGCCCCGGGACCATTGTCGTTGACGGCTTGTTTCTGTCCAGCCGTTTATAGACGTGGCTGTAATTTGACACTTTCCCCGTCTTTGAGTCTCTCCGTGTAGCTACCGCAAGTTCGGGAGGGAGATCATCAACATTCAGTTTGCATCCCTCTTTAACATACCCATACCTCGCGGCCACAATTGGCTTATGGGCCAAAGGAACATGGTTAGGTATCTGGTTTTCTTTTCCCATCAAATCCATGATTGCGCTACCAACTGTAGCGTACACCGGCATTTTTCCAGAACCGATTGGGAAATTCGTCTTCTCCGGCGGCTCATAATTCACTCCAATTCTGTTCCCAATCATAAACATACGATATCGTTCTTGCGGTACACCGTAATCAGCAGAACAGACGATTTCACACCAAATATTTTCATATCCGATTTCTCTAAATCGCTCTTCGATTTTTTTTACAAATAGACCTTTGTCAAGATTTGTAAATCCCTTTACATTCTCCATAAAGAAAAATTTCGGTTTTAGCATCTCCACAATTCTAATATACTCATACACAAGCGCATTCCGAGGATCGTTCTGCGGTTCATATCCCTGCGTATTGATAAATCTTCGTTTTCCGAAAACCGAAAAGCCCTGACAAGGCGGGCCGCCGACTACTAAATCGACATCACGCCCCTTTAGTATAGCCTCCAGTTTATCTCGTCCCAGGTGCTTGATATCCTCCAGAATTAAAGGAATATCGGGGAAATTATAACTGTGTGTTTCGGCGAACCGCGCATTTATCTCATTTGCCAGTAACACATTAAATCCACTGTTTTTTAGTGCCAGAGTCAAACCGCCGGCTCCTGAAAATAAATCAATTGCGTTCATCCTTTTCCTCCTCCGAGGCTTTTTCTAACTGCAAGAGCAAGAATTTAGCCAGTTTCTCGGAGAAGAGCGGGGGCACCGCGTTTCCCACTTGGTGTCCTTGCTGTCTTCGATTCCCTTCAAAAATCATTTCATCGGGGAATGTCTGAATCCTGGCTGCTTCACGGACAGTAAGGCTTCTGTTCAGTTCTGGGTGTATTGGAAACGCATCATTTCCTGGAACCATCGTTAGCGCAGGCCGTGACCGATTAAGCCTCTTGTATGTGTTGCCAAAATTTTTTCTGTACAGCTCTGGCGGTAATGAATCTTCTGGAAGACGCCCGCCTTCCGGAATCATCTTATACCTCGCTATTATTTTATCTGTATGTTTTAAAGCTACATGGTTGAATTCCGGCATATCCTTCAGACCAACCAAGTCCTTAATAACATCCCAGCACGGTACCCATCCTGGCAAGCCGTCATTAGGATTGTCCGAATGATCCGGTTCGGGAAATGCAACGGGAAGCCCCATGCGGTTTCCTATTATTATGACTCTCTCTCTAATTTGAGGTACCCCGTAGTCGGCCATGTTTATAAGTCTATAGTCTACATTATATCCTGCACCCTTTAATTCCTTGAGAACAGTTGCAAGATATGCTCCACCTTTCATAGTAAGGATACCTTTTACGTTTTCCATAACAATAAACTTTGGACGCAATTCACGGATGAGTCTTGCATACGTCAGTACCAGTTCATTGCGAGGATCGTGTTCGGCCCTCACTTCAGGATTGGAGGATACTCGCTTACCAATTGTTGAAAAGCCTTGACACGGGGGACCACCAATGACGATGTCTACATCGCTACCATCGAGATATTTCTTGACTTCGTCCGATGACAATTCCCTGATATCTTTATTGATGAAAGGAATGTTCGGGAAGTTCCTTTTATGCGTTTTTTCTACAAGGTTATCGTTATCAACACAAAGCCTGATGTCATACCCGGTCTTTTCAAATCCCATGTGAAGTCCGCCTGCTCCACAGAATAAATCTACTACTTTGAATTGTTTGCCCATGCTACCAACTCCTTGCTTGCTGTGGTATATCAAAAATCACTCCATTGCGCTTTTGCCGCTGTTTACCCAAGCGTCCAACTCTGAATATTTGAATTTCCATTGTTTTCCGATTTTATGGGCAGGGATGTTTTTTCCTTTTCGAATCCAATCCCTAACAGTTGCAGGCTTCACACTAAGATAGTTGGCAGCCTCATCAATGTTAATCCATTTTTCCTCAATTCTTTCGCTCATGGTTCCACCTCAACCAGCTTAAAATCGCTTAAAACTTACCGAATATTATCATATCACAAACCAGAAAAGTTTTCAAGTGTTTTTTGTAATTTGTATATGTTTGTATCTGTTTGTGTATTTAAACACACATTTGCAAGGACACTATTTTGAAAACAACAACACCTACATCTTAACGATGATTCTACTCTGTAACGATAAGAAAGTTATCGTTACAGAGTAGAACTGGAAAGCGTATCTGTTTCGGCTGAATGACCTTTCTGCCTATGCCGCCACAGTGCCGAAAATAGAAAAACCGCCCAGAAACGGCGGATTTACGGCATTTTTGAGGGTATGGAATTGTATCAATCTCGGTGTGGTTTTGTCCATTAAACTTATCAACTCCACATACCATTTATCCAACCTGTCAACTCAACACCCCCAATATCAAAATCAACCACTCAACTCTCCGCCATTTTTCACAGTAGACCAGTTCCCACTTACCCGTAAAATTAAAAAATCCGGGAACCAGAACCTGTCTTATGACAAGCCCCGACTCCCGGAAATTCCTTGTTTTCTACACTTTTTCGCTATCTTATTCTTTGACTTTTGACATCAATACTACGCACTCCACATGACTGGTACCGGGAAACATGTCTACTGGAGCGGCTTCTATAAGCGGGTAACCCAGTCTGGCAAACTGCTTCAAATCCCGTGCCAGGGTGGCGGGGTCGCAGGAAACGTATACAATGCGTTTTGGATCAAAGGAAACCACCGTATCGATCAAATCCGCTCCGCAACCCTTTCGGGGAGGGTCCAGGATGACCACATCGGGGAATTCTCCCCGCTCAGCCAGTAATTTTGCAGCCTGGGCGGCGTCTCTGCAAAGGAATTCTGCATTGTGTATCCCGTTGCTTTCCGCGTTCTTTTTTGCATTTTCAATTGCTTCCGGCACAATTTCCACCCCGATCAGCTTTTGAATGCGGTGCGCCATGGAAAGCCCGATTGTTCCGGTTCCGCAGTAAAGGTCCAGAAGTGTCTCGGCGCCGGTGAGGGCTGCGTATTCTGCCGCCTGCAGGTAAAGCCGTTCCGCCTGACCGCGGTTGACCTGATAAAAGGAGAGAGGGGAAATATGGAATTCCAGACCGCAAAGCTGATCCCGGATGGTACTTGAACCATAGACGGTGCGGCATTTCTTCCCCAACGCCACATTGGTGCGCTCCCTGTTGGAGTTTATCACCACGCTGGCAAGGGTTGGAAGCGCCTCTTTCAGCATTCTGGTAAGTTCTGCCTCATGGTGAAGCCCATTGCCATTGACCACCACGCATACCATAATTTCGCCGGTTATTTCCCCTTTGCGCAGGTACAGGCGGCGCATTGTACCGCTGTGGGAGGCCTCGTCGTAGACAGGATCCCCGTATTGTTCGGCCCAGCGGCGAAATACGTTCATAGCCAGCCGAAATTCCTCCGGCTGCAGTGCGCAGGCCTCGCAGTTTACAATCCTGTGGGAGTTAACAGCATAGAATCCCATCTGAAGAGCACCTGCTTTGCCCTGCCCGAGAGGGAGCAAAGCCTTGTTTCGGTAGCCGTCCCTGGAATCAGCCCCAAGAATAGGTTTGAGCTGGGGATCGGAAAGGCCCCCGATGCGCGTCAGGGCGTCCCGCACCCGCTCTTCCTTGATCCGCAGCTCTGCCGCGTAGCTGATATGGCGGTAGCAGCAGCCTCCGCACTGGGCAAAGACAGGGCAGTCAGGTTCGGTACGGTCCTGGGATGGGGTGATTAGCTTTTCCAACCGGCCGTAGGCAAAACGCTTTTCCGTTTTCACAATGCGTATCTCGGCAATATCGCCGGGAGCCGTTAAGGGAACAAAAACAGCGATTCCGTGGATTCTGCCAACGCCGAAACCTTCTGCTGTCATACCGGTTATATGAATTTGTAAGAGTTCGTTTTTGTGAAGTTCCATGTTGCTCTCCTGGGTCAGTTACCCTTTTTGATTTATTTCTTTCAGGTATTATACTATAGACAGTCTGTTATTTACAAGAAAACATCCGGAAAAAAGCAGGATTCAACTGGAATAACCTCCTGAAAATAGCTGTTGGAACTTGTGCAGATTATGCAAAAGGTAGATTCTCTGGAAAATCGTTGACAACGGGGAATTTTGCCGATATAATGTGCTTGTAAAAAAGATTACAAGCCTCGCGGCTGAAGCAAAGCCGCACTTTTCAATACAACTCCTCCCCAAAAGAAGGAAAAGGACCGGTTTACCGGTCCTTTTCCTTTTTCCAATTTTTTCATGGGAAAAGAATACTTTATTTCTGCCGGTATACGGCTGTCCCGTCTTTTATTGTGGCCAATACCCGAAGGCTGCGCAGCTCTTTCGGCGGGCAGCTCAGCGGGTTCTGATCCAAAACCACAAGATCAGCTCTCTTTCCGAGGGTGAGCGTTCCCTTTTCCTGCTCTTCAAAAATGGCAAAGGCAGCATTGGCGGTGACGGCTTTTAGTGCTTGAAAAGTGGAAATACATTCCACTTTTCCCAATTGCCTTCCTTCGCGGGTAATCCGGTTCACAGCACACCAGACAGTCTCCAGCATATTGGGGGAAATAACGGGGGTGTCCTGATGAAAATCGAACAGAACGCCGTGTTCTAATGCGGATTTTGCTGGGCTGATCTGTTCCGCCCTGGCAGGTCCGAAATTTTTTACATGGATATCGCCCCAGTAGTAAGTGTGTGCGGTGAAGAAGGAAGCGATCATGTGCAGCCGTTTCAAAGCTGGAAGCTGATCCGGACGCAGCAGCTGTGCGTGGATCATTACCGGACGGATTTCATTTTTATATTCCCGGTAAGCCTTTTCGTAGCAGGCTAGAAATTGAGCCGCCGCAGCGTCTCCGTTGCAGTGTACATGGATGGGCTCGTCTTCCCGCTGAGCCCGGTCCAGAAAGCGAAGCACTTCGGCGTCGCTATAGATGGGATAGCCGCAGTATCCCTTTTCTCCATTCAGATAGGGCTCCGTCACCCAGGCGGTCCTGCCTTGCGGAGAACCGTCCAAAAAGAGCTTATAACCTCCGATTTTCAGCCTGTTTTTATACTGCTTATGATAGGCTGGGTTCCGGGCAATCAAATCCGCATGGTCCCGAATGTCGATATAGGAGACGATATCTGCCCGCAGGCGGCCCTGTTCAGAGGCGGCCCGGAGAAGCTGCCATTCAAGGGTTTTGGTCAGTCCGTCATGAATTGTGGCAATTCCGTTTGAAAGATAGATATCTTCTGCCTTTTGCAGGTTTGTCAGGGCGGATTCCGGGTCTGAGGGAATACGGGAACCCAGAGTGGTGAAAGCAGTCTCTTCCAGGTATCCGTTTGGCTGATTCGACCCGGGAATCCTTCCAATTCTGCCGCCTTCTGGGTCAGCTGTATCTGCGGTGATATGCAGGGCCTGCAGGGCCAAACTGTTTAGCACGCCCATATGTCCGGAAGCATGGCCCATCATAAAGGGGCGGTCGGGACAGATCAAATCCAACTCGGCTGCAGTAGGATGACGCTTTTCGTCCAGAAAGTTCTGATCGTAACCGAAACCGATGATCCAGTCCTGCGCACGGAGTGCGGCGTTCCTACGGAAGGCCGCGACCCGCTCTCCAATATCCCGCAGGCTTTCAGCGCCGTTGAGCTGCACCAGGCCCATCGTCTGCGCCAGGGCAGTGATGTGACTGTGCCCGTCAATGAAAGCGGGCATCAGGGCGGCGCCGTGCAGGTCCACGAGGTCTGCACCGTCTGCCAAAGGCGCTACTTCAGAGCAGCTCCCACAGGCTGTGATTCTGCTGTCCTCCACCAGCAATGCCTCTGCCGTACGCTCCTGATCCATGGGTAAAATAGTTCCATTCTGATACAGTGTTTTCATTGTGTATCCTTTCTCCCTCACAGGGGAACCTTCGGTTTGTCTTTCCGTATTCATCATAGCGTGAACTGCCTGCGGAAACAAGCCGCATTTAGTACAGTGCGGCAAAATTCCCGGCACATATTGAATAATTTCCCAAACAATGATAAAATATGATTTCAAGTTCAGGTGGGGAGAGGTCATGTGGTGAATATTAAAAAATGGGAGGTTTCCCATCTCGACAAGGATAGGGCCGCACAGTTGGCTGAGCGATATGCCATCCCTTTTTTTCTTGCCATGATGATTGAAATCCGAGGTTTTGCGAAGCATATGGATGAAATTTTGGAGACGGAGATTGCCTTATCTGACCCTTTCCTGATGAAGGATATGGATAGGGCGGTGGAACGGATCCGGAATGCCATAGACAGCTTTGAAAGAATTGCTGTTTATGGGGACTACGATGCAGACGGCGTCACCTCCACCTCCATGCTATACACCTATCTTGAGGCTCGGGGAGCCGACGTGATGTATTATATTCCGCAGCGGGAAGGCGAAGGATATGGCATGAACCCTGCCGCCGTCAGGTCGCTTTATGAGGCGGGGGTGAAGCTGATCATCACGGTGGACAACGGCATTTCTTCCATAGCCGAAGCGGCTTTGGCCAGGGAGTTGGGAATGGACGTGGTGGTAACCGACCATCACCGTCCGCAGAAGCAGCTTCCGGAGGCCGCAGCTGTGGTAGATGCCTACCGGAAGGATGATCTCAGCCCTTTCAAGGATTTTTCCGGCGCAGGCGTAGTGCTGAAGCTGCTCATCGCACTGGAAGACGGAGACCAGGAAGCGGTTTTAGAGGAATTCTCCGATTTGGCGGCGTTGGGCACCGTAGGAGATGTGGTGCCCCTATTGGGAGAAAACAGGGCGATTGTAAAGGCGGGGCTGAAACTTTTGTCCCAGGGGGTGCGTCCTGGGGTTGAGGCATTGTTTGCCAATTGCTCCGGCAGCGCGAAGACGGCTACAGCCACATCGTTGGCATTTACGGCGATACCGCGGATCAACGCCACCGGCCGTATGGGCTCTCCAGAGCGTGCGGTACGGCTTCTGACGTGCGATTATGAGGAGGAAGCAGTCCTTTTGGCCGAGGAAATCTGCGCCGATAACGAGGAACGGCGGCGCGTGGAGGCGGAGATTGCAAAAGAAGCCATTGCGAAGGTGGAACAGGATTCAGCGCTGCTTTACTCCCGTGTTATCATCGTTTCCGGCAAAGATTGGCATCCCGGGGTGATCGGAATCGTGGCGTCCCGGGTGACGGAACGGTTTGGAAAGCCCTGTTTTGTCATTTCAGAGGACGGGGAAAGTGCAAAGGGAAGTGGCCGCAGTGTAGAGGGTTTTTCTCTGTTTGATGCGGTTTCCGCCTGTTCGGAACTGCTGGAAAAATTCGGCGGTCATCCAATGGCGGCCGGAATCAATCTTAAGGCGGAGAATATCCCACTTTTTCGGGAAAAGATAAATGAATACGCAAAAGAGGCCGTCGCGGAAATGCCGGCGCCGGTACTCCGGCTTGACTGTAAGCTGAATCCGGCTTCTCTATCGGTTCAGATGCCTGCTCAGCTTCAGCTTTTGGAACCTTTTGGCACGGGAAATCCCTGTCCGCTGTTCGGCCTTTACGGCATGGAGCTGGTCGAGATCGTCCCGGTGGGGGGCGGCAACCATCTGCGGCTGGTCTGCCGTCGCGGAGGAGCCTCTGTTACTTGTATGAAATTTGGCATGCGTGCAGAGGAATTTCCTTTTCTGCCGGGTTCGGTGCTGGATCTGGCCGTATCTCTCGAGCAGCGGGAATTTCGCGGGGAGTCTCAGCTGACGGTTTTAGTCAAAGACCTCAAGCTTTCTGCGCTGGATTCGGAGCTGTGCATCCACAGTTACCGTGTCTATGAAAAATACCGCCGGGGAGAGCATATGCAGCAGCAGGAAGCGCGGATATTGGCTCCAACCAGAGATGATCTGGCTATGCTGTACCGGATGCTGGTTGCCCGGAAAGAGACACCTTTTCCTATTCAGGCTTTATTAGGCACTCTGGATCTGAAAAGATTCAATCTGGGAAAGCTTTTACTGTGCCTTGAAGCGCTTGAGGAGAGGAAGCTGATCTCCAGCGAAACCGAGGGGGATCTCTGGACGGTCCATGTTTTGGAGACGGCGGGAAAGGTGGACGTTTTTGCGTCTGGTGTGTTCGAGACGATGCGCACATTGATACATCGGTAAAGGAGGCAGGCAGGAATGGCGGTAGCGGTACAGATCGGCACGTATGAGGAGCTGCAGAAAATTATAGCGGACAGCGATAAAGAATATGACCGGGAACGCATCGAACAGGCCTATCTGCTGGCTGCTGAGAAGCACAGGGAGCAGCGGCGCAGTTCCGGCGAGCCCTATATTATCCACCCCCTGTCGGTGGCGGCAATATTGGTGGGCCTTGGTATGGATTCTGAATCCGTCATGGCGGGGCTGCTGCACGACGTGGTGGAGGATACCGACTGCGCTCTGGACGAGATCGCGAAGAAGTTCGGGAGAGAGGTGGCTCAGCTGGTAGACGGCGTCACCAAGCTGGGAAAGATTCCTTTTTCTTCCAGAGAAGAGCAGCAGGCGGAAAACCTGCGAAAAATGCTCATGGCCATGGCGGAGGATATCCGGGTCATTATCATCAAATTTGCAGACCGCATGCATAATCTGACCACTTTGGAATATGTCTCCCCCCAGAAGCAGAGGGACAAGGCGCTGGAATGCCTGGAGGTATATGCCCCAATTGCGCATCGTCTGGGTATCCGGACGGTCAAGGAATTTATGGAGGATATTTCTCTGAAATATCTGGACCCGCTGGCCTATCATGAAATCGAGGAGGATCTGGAGGCGAGAGGGGAAAGCCGGAAGCAGTTTATCGCAACTACTAAGGCGTTGATCAAGGAGAGGGTGGAGCTCTCTATTCCCAATGTCTATATTGAAGGACGGGTGAAGAGCGTCTACGGTATCTACCGAAAGATGTTCATTCAAGGAAAGACATTTGAGGAAATCTATGATGTTTTTGCGGTGCGTATAATCGTAGACACAATTGAGGACTGTTATAATGTGCTGGGAATCGTACATGATATGTTCCAGCCTCTGCCTAATCGGTTTAAAGACTATATCTCGATGCCTAAGCCAAACATGTACCAATCCCTGCACACCACTGTCATCAATAAGGCGGGGGTTCCCTTTGAAGTGCAGATCAGAACCTGGGAGATGCACCATACGGCGGAATACGGTATCGCGGCGCATTGGAAATATAAGTTGGGCATGTCCGCCAAGGAAGCGGACAATAACATGCTGGACGACCGCTTGGCCTGGATTCGCCAAATGCTGGAAAATCAGGCGGAAAGCGAAGATGTGACGGATCTGGTTCATTCGATCAAGAGCGACCTTATCCCGGAGGAAGTCTTTGTGTTTACCCCCAAGGGGGACGTCATCAATCTGCCCATGGGTTCCACTGTGATCGATTTTGCCTATGCGATACACAGTGCGGTGGGCAATCGGATGATCGGCGCAAAGGTAGACAAACGTATCGTTCCGCTGGATTACAAGGTGAAGACTGGGGAAATTATCGAAATTCTCACCACCAAGGAGGCTGGAAAAGGGCCGAATCGGGATTGGCTTACACTGGTGCGTACCAGTGAAGCGCGCAATAAAATACGCGCCTGGTTTAAAAAAGAAAAACGGGATGAGAATATTGTAGAGGGCAAAGCAGAGCTGGAACGGGAGTTCCGCCGCAGCAATATCGTGCTTTCGCCTGAATTGATGGACTATATGCTGGAGAGCGTGGGAAAACGGCACAACTGCAGCACAGAGGAGGATTTTTACGCAGCCATAGGATACGGCGGAATCCAACTTTGGAAGGTCCTTCCAAGAGTGAAGGAGGAATATCTCCGCCTTGCTAAGAATGGCTCTGAGGAGGGGATAGAAGCTGCACAGCCTGCCGTACCGGAGCCCAAGACGCGGGTGGCGAGCGGGGTTTTGGTAGAGGGGGAAGACAACTGCCTGATCAAGTTTTCCCGCTGCTGTAATCCGCTGCCGGGAGACGACATTATCGGCTTTATTACCAGAGGCTTCGGTGTATCCATTCACAAGCGAAATTGTTCCAATGTGCCGAAGGATCTTTCCCTCTGTCCGGAGCCGGAGCGATGGGTAAACGCCCACTGGGCTGGGGAGATCAAGGATGATTTCAAATCCACCCTGCATATTGTGGCGGTGGACAGAGCCGGGTTGCTGGCCGATGTCACACAGCTGCTATCAAATATGCATATCTTCATTCATTCTTTGAACTCACGGCAGGAGCGCAACAGCCTCAATGCGTTTATCTCTGCTACAATTACCATCAACGGTTTGCCTCAGCTTCAGACGATTATCGAGAGGCTCTCCAAAATTCAGGGAGTGCTCTCCATCGACCGCACCTGAAGGAATAAACTCAGAAACTCGGTATAGAAAAGGATAAATTACATGCAGCTAATTCTCAGCGGACACTCCTACCGTTATGAATGTGAAAACCTGTGCCGGCTCTTTTTTCCCTACAGCCCGGTTAGGGTGGGAGAGGCGGAACCGGAGATACGGGCAGAAGAACCCTGTGCCTTTGCGGGCATAGAACGGAAGGGCGGACAATATCATTATACAGCCAAGGTGTCCGATGGAAAAAATACCGTGGAAAGCTCCTGTGAGCGGGAGGTTATGGAGGAATACTCCATGACAAATCTGCTCTATCGGGCTTTTGTAGAACTGACGGGTTACCAGCCGGCTTGGGGCATGCTGACAGGAATTCACCCTGTCAAGCTTCTCCGCCAGTATTGCGGGGAACTGGGGGAAGAACGTGGTACAGAGAAGTTTCGTACGCGCTGCCATGTCAGCGCGGGGAAGACGGAGTTGGCTCTGCGAACCCTTCGGGCCCAGAGCGCGGCTGTAGAGGCATTGGAAGAGAACGATTTCAATTTATATGTATCAATTCCCTTTTGTCCCACCCGTTGTGCGTACTGTTCCTTTGTGTCACAAAGTGTGGAACAGGCGAAAAAGCTGATCGCCCCCTACTTCGAACTGCTGCTGCTGGAAATTGAAAAAACAGCGGCGGTTACCCGCGCTTTGGGGCTTACTCTCTCTACCGTCTATATTGGCGGAGGAACGCCCACTACCCTTTCTGCGGCGCAGCTTGCCGTTCTCTGTGAGAAGATTCGGGAGCAGTTCGATTTTTCCCGCTGCGATGAATTTACAGTGGAGGCGGGCAGACCGGATACGATTACCAGGGAGAAGCTGGAAGCCTTGAAAGCCGGCGGTGTAACCCGCATCAGTATTAACCCGCAATCCCTTTCCGACCGGGTCCTGCAAAATATTGGCAGGAAGCACACGGCAAAGGATGTGACTGACGCTTTTGCGCTGGCGGATTCTCTTGCTTTCCGGGAAATCAATGCTGATTTGATCGTAGGACTTCCGGGGGATGATCTGTTGAGCTTCCAGAGAACGCTTCAGGGGGTGATTTCCTTAGGGGCCTCCAACATCACGGTGCACTCTCTGGCATTGAAGCGTTCCGCCCGGCTGGTATCGGAGGGCGGTGACCTTTCTCTCCACCGGAAGGGAGAAGAGACGGCGGCTATGATGGACTATTCGATCAGCCGCCTGACGAAAGAGGGTTACGAGCCCTATTATCTTTACAGGCAGACGCGTATGGCAGGAAACTTGGAAAATACCGGATGGGCCAAGCCCGGCAGTATCTGCCGGTACAACATTTACACCATGGATGAATCGAGTTCGGTGATAGCCTGTGGAGCGGGAGGCGTATCCAAACTGAAGGACCCCTACAGCGATAGATTGGAACGGATTTTCAATTTTAAATATCCCTATGAATACATCGCAAGAAACAGTGAAATCCTGCAGAGAAAGGACGGTGTGACAGCGCTTTATGAGCAATTTCGCCAGCGGATACATTAAATACATCAATCATTTGGAACAGATCAACGACGCGGCGGTATCAAATCCGGAGCGAATGATTCGGGAGGTGGAGGAATCCTATCACGAACATCTCTGTAACATTGCACGAAATGTGACGGAACACCACAAAAAGGTGAAAATCTGCATGCTGTCCGGACCCAGTAGCAGCGGGAAAACAACAACGGCTCATCTGCTCAAGGCATATTTGGCTGAGTTCGGCGTGAGGTCTGTTATTATCTCTTTAGACGATTTCTATCGCGGAACAGGCCTTGCCCCGGTACTTCCAAATGGGAAATATGACTATGAGTCCGTGGAGGCGCTGGACGAAAAAAAGATCAAAACCTGTCTTTCCAATGTGATCACCACGGGAAAATTCAGTGTGCCTAAATACAGTTTTCTGTTGGGCAGGCCGGAGGGCGAGGAGCGATGTTTTGAAATCGGAACGCATGATATTGTGATCGTAGAAGGAATACATGGATTAAATCCGATTTTCACAAAAGAGCTTCCTGAGGAAAGCTGCATCAAGCTTTATGTCAGCGTCAAGCAGCAGATTAAGGATGCCAACGGAGAGGTGATGGCGCCCCAGGACCTGCGGCTGGTCCGCAGGATCGTCAGGGACATCAAGTTTCGGAACACCACGCCGGAGCACACACTTTCCATGTGGCCGGAAGTGGTTTCGGGAGAGGATAAATATATCCGTCCCTATCGTATCAGTGCTGATTATACCGTAAACTCCATTCATATTTATGAACCTTGCGTGCTGCGTACGATAGCCATTCCGCTGCTGCGGGATATCGCAGCGGACAGCCCCCATTACCGAAAGGCCCGGGATTTGGAGTCTAGGCTGATGAGGTTTGAACCTGTCAGTCCCGAACTGGTACCAAGGAATTCCATGCTGCGGGAATTTCTTGGTTAAATGAGTTGTGACGAAGTAAGGGAACTTTAAGGGAATCGTAATATTTCTCCCGGGAAAATTGCTTTACATTCCGGGGCGGTGTGTTATAATGAAACCATAGGAAACGGCGGTAAGTTTCCGAAATTTCATGTGATCAGATAAAAGGAGGAATCACTGTCATGGGAATTCTTGATGATGTAGTCATAAACGCAAAGTCAGCTGCTGAGGCGGTCGGAAAAAAGGCGGGGCAGATTATGGATGTTTCCAAACTGCGCATCAACGCCGCTGAACTCAACTCTGAAATCAGCAAGCGCTATCAGGCTTTGGGTCAGTATGTGTATGAAAGCTGCAGGGAACAGCTTGCAGGAGATGGAGAAGTTGTTGGCAAGATGGCTGAAATCGATGAACTGGCTGCCCAGTATGCGGCTGTTTCAAAGGAATTGGGAGACAAGCAGAACAAAGTGACTTGCCCCGGCTGCGGACGGCAGTGTTCTTCTTCTGAGGCCTATTGCGGCACCTGCGGTGCAAAACTGGGAGAATAATCAGATCTGTCTGAAAGAAAAGGGTCCGGCAGTGCCTTTCCGCACTGCCGGATTTTCTTTTTAGGCGGGAGGGGTTCTTCTCTTGACAGAACGGCGGGAATATCTCTATAATGAACTCAATTTGACAGGAAGGCCGCAGGGCTGGAAAGGGGCAGGAGTATGGAAAAGGCAATTGATCTACAGGGATTGACGCTGGGTGTCTGTTATTACCCGGAGCATTGGCCGGAAACACTGTGGGAAAGTGATCTTGACAGGATGTTGGAGGCAGGAATCAAGGTCTGCAGAATAGCGGAGTTTGCTTGGAGCAAATTTGAGAGGACCGAGGGGATCTTTACCTTTGATTTTTTTGACCGTTTTCTGGATCTGGCGCAGAGCAAGGGAATGAAAGTGATTTTCTGTACGCCGACCGCGACGCCGCCGGCTTGGCTGACGGAGAAGTATCCGGAGGTCCTCAATGCTTTCCAGGACGGAACCTTAGTCCGGCACGGCATGCGGGGGCACTGCAACCACACTTCTCCAGTATTCTTGGAGCTGTGCGCCCGGCTGGTGGAGCAGCTGGCTTCTCACTATGGAAAGCATCCGGCGATCATAGGCTGGCAGATCGATAATGAGCTCAACTGCGAGACCAACATGTATTATGCCGAAAGCGATTCCAAGGCGTTTCGTGCATATCTCAAGGATAAATTCGGAACGTTGGAAGCTTTGAACGACGCTATGGGCACGGTGTTCTGGAATCAGGAGTACACCGACTGGGAGGAGGTTTTTGTGGCCAGGCCCACCTTGGCGGATTCTCCCAATCCCCATTTGCTGCTGGAACAGAAGCGCTTTGTCTCCAAAGTGACCATTGATTTCTGCAGGATGCAGGCCGACATTCTCCGGAGCCATTGCAAACCTGGAGATTTTATCACGACAAACGGGATGTTCGGCCATTTGGACAATGTGCAGATGACCGAAGAAGCACTGGACTTTTTTACGTATGACAGCTATCCTAATTTTGCCTATTCGCTGAACCAGTCTGTCAACGCCAATGCTGCTGCAGCTGGAAGGCTTCGCGACAGGACAAGCGGGCTGGCATTGTCCAAAGTGAGGTCTATTTCGCCCAATTTCGGCATTATGGAGCAGCAGTCCGGTGGAGGTGGCTGGCAGACCAGAATGCCTCAGCCTGCGCCCAGGCCCGGCCAAATGCGCCTTTGGGCGATGCAGTCTATTGCCCATGGCGCCGATTATATCAGCTTTTTCCGTTGGCGTACCTGCAGTGTGGGAACAGAAATCTATTGGAACGGTATTCTTGACTGGGATAATCGGGACACGCGCAGGCTGCAGGAACTCAGAGAAATTCATAAGGAGACGGAAAAGCTCTCTTCTGTAGTAGGAAGCCGTTATCAGGCCAAAATAGCCCTTGCTTATCACTATGCCACCGAGTGGGACGGGGAGGCGGATATTTTCCATGGACCGCTTGACGGCGTCTCCGTGATGAACTGGTTTGCCGCTTGCCAGACGGCCCATGCGCCGATGGACCTGCTATGTCTGAGGGATCAGCTTACCCTGGAACAGCTGCTTCCTTACGAACTGTTGATTTTGCCTCATATTTCTCTTCTTTCCGATATGGTCTGTGATGTATTGAAGGCTTATCTGGAGCAGGGAGGGAAAATCATCTTCGGTGCCCGTACAGGCTATAAGGACGAATATGGCCGCTGCCCGATGCGCCCGGCTCCGGGTGGGGCCGCATCGCTGATAGGAGGCACGGTGAAGGAGTATACGCTGGTACCGGAAGGCGGCGGAGGTACAGCTTCTTATGCGGGCAAATCTCTTCCGATGCCGCTTTTGAATGAAGTGTTGGGAGCTTCCGGCGGAGAGGTACTGGCCGTTTATGAAAGGGAGTATTATGCTGGGCAGCCTGCTATACTTTGCAGGCGTGTCGGGCAGGGAGAAGCGGTTTACGTGGGCTCGGCTTTCTCGGAAGAATTGGCAGCCGCGCTGCTGTGCCGTGTCGGCTTGGAGGAACCTTATGCTGCTGAACTGGAGCTGCCGCCGGAAGTGGAGTTGGCCGTACGGGTCAAGGGAGACAAAGTCTATCGTTTCCTGCTGAATTATACGGCAGAAAACAGTATCTTTACCTGTAAAAAGCCGCTCGCAGATGTGCTCAGTGGGTTGCAATACAGCGGAAGGGTAACTCTGCCTCCCTATGGTGTGATGGTATTGACTGATTTATAAAGAATGAAAGCCTGTTTCTCATCTGCAGAGAACAGGCTTTCTAAGTTTGCCGAAAAAGAGCACTCCGCCTAGCTGTTCAAAGATTGCAGGGGGAAATTGTTTTCTCAGAAAGCATCTTTCTACGAAAACTTGCGTCGAAAAATCAACGCGGGAGGGGGGAGCAATTCTGCTTTTCCTGGGGAAACCCTGACGGCGCCCTCCTTTTCTTCCCTCCGAAAACGTTGGATTTCAGGTTTATCGACAGGCTTGCTTTCAAAAAAAGGGACTGAACGGACATCCTGCTTCATAGATATCGGATAGCAGAGGGGGATGATCTGTTTGACAAAAGCGGAGAAGAAAAAGGAGAGAGGCGCAAGGCAGAGCTTTCTGCAAGGGGCGTTAATCCTGACAGCCGGCATGGCTGTTGTGAAAGTGATCGGGGCACTGTTCAAAATCCCGCTGAAGTATGCCATAGGGGAATATGGCATGGGGCTTTTCAATGTGGCTTATAATTTTTACGGTCCTATCTTCAGCCTGGCTACGGCAGGTTTCCCCATCGCCATTGCCAGAATGGTATCGGAAGACAGCACGTTGGGCCGCTGGAACGACGTACGGCAGGTCAAACGGGTTTCCCTGCCGGCTTTCCTTTTGGCTGGCCTGCTTGGCATGGTGCTGATAACCCTGGCAGCGCCTGATTATTGTGAAAAAATTGTTGGAAACCAAAATGCGCTTCTGCCCATGCTCGCTCTGGCCCCGGCAATTTTATTCGCCTGTGTTGGAGCGGTTTTCCGTGGGCATTATGAGGGGCTGCGCAACATGATTCCCACAGCAGTGTCGGAAATTGTAGAGGCGGTGGCTAAGCTTTTGATTGGACTCTCCGCCGCCTGCGCGGTGGTCTCCGCGTGTACGGAGGAGTATGCGGCCAATGGAACTGTCTTTGCAGTACATCCGGCTTCACCGGACGAAGCCGTTTTTCTTACCCTGGCCTTTGCCGCCGCCGCTGCCGTCTTGGGCGTGACCTGCGGGTCGATTTTTTCCCTGTTCTATCTGGCACTGCGTTATCGTTTCCGGGGTGACGGCATCACTGCCCGGATGTACCGGGAAGCGCCGCCGGCCAGAGGGAAAAGGGAAACGATGAAAAAACTTGTCGCCACCACGCTTCCCATTGCTGTGGGGTCTATTGCGATGAATGTGGCTGGGCTGATCGACGCTACATTTCTTCAGAACCGGATTGGCCACATTATGGAAACGGCGCCGCAGGCCCTGCTCGCCTGTTACAAGGGACAGATTCCAGAAATTTATTTGGATTCTCCATCCTCTGTCTCCACGTTTCTTTACGGATGTTACACGCTGGCGCTCACCATCTATCTGCTGGTTCCTGCTATTACACAGGCCTTTGGCGTCAGCGCTCTGCCCAGCGTGACGGAAGCGTGGACCCGGGGCAACAAAAAGGAAATCAAGTCCAGTATGGAATCTGTAATCCGGGTGACTGCACTTTTCTGTTTTCCTGCTGGGTTGGGGATCAGCGCCCTGGCGGAACCCATTGTACAGGTTTTATATGGAAAGGGGCAGTCCAGTTCCATCATAGCAGGCGCGTTGTTCCTGTTGGGGCTGGCGTCTTTGGCAGCCGCGCTGAGCACGCCGCTTTCCAGTATGCTTCAGGCGGTAGGAAGGATGGATCTTCCGGTAAAGCTGTTGTTTGCGGCTATGGGTATTAAGATTGCTGTAAATTTCTGGCTTTGCGGGATTCCGGAAATCAATATTGCAGGCGCCGGGGTCGGCACGCTCTGCTGTTATCTGTTTCTGGTAGTATCGCAGCTTTGGTGCCTACAAAAGGTAACGGGGGTCAAAATTTCTGCAGGGTTGTTGCTGAGACCGCTGGCTTCAGCCGGCGTCTGCGCATGCGGCGCATACTTTATCTATGAGCTTTTCAGCAGACAATTTGTCCTGAACAGTTTTGGGGAGGCTGCTGCTCTGGCTGCAGGAATAGCCGTAGGAGCAGTCGTTTATGTGATAAGTTTGGGCCTTTTGCATGCAGTTGACAGGAACGACGTATTGATGCTTCCGAAAGGACAAAAAATTGCAAAAATGCTTGAAAAACGTGGATGGATATGATATTATTGCAAATGTTATAGACTTTCCGGGGAAAGATAAGGAAAGTCATAGTGAATTCGCGGCCGGTATTGTAGAATTGGGAATGCCGCATAAAAATTTTTGGAGGTTTCTTTACGATGAACAAATCTGAATTGATCGCTGATGTCGCGACTAAAGCTGAAATTACTAAGAAGGATGCAGACGCTGCTGTTAATGCTGTGATTGAGGCTATTACGGAGTCTCTGAAGAAGGGTGATAAGGTTCAGCTCGTTGGTTTTGGTACCTTTGAGGTTCGTGAGCGCGGCGCCCGCACTGGCCGTGACCCCAGAACCAATCAGGAAATCAAGATTCCTGCCTCCAAGGCACCTGCTTTTAAAGCCGGCAAGGCTCTGAAGGATACAGTGAACGGAAAGTAATTTGTCAGCGTATGTTTTGCAGGTCCGGTGCAGTTTCCGGACCTGCATTTTTATATGGCTAGTACCAAAGCAGGTGTGGAAAACCTGTAAGCCGGAGAAAGGAAGCTGGTTTTTTATGCGTCTTGATAAATATCTGAAAGTGTCCCGGATTATTAAACGCAGGACTGTGGCCAATGAGGCCTGTGACGCCGGGCGCGTTTTTGTGAACGGAAAGCAGGCCAGAGCCTCTTATGACGTCAAAGAAGGGGACATTCTGGAACTCAAACTGGGTGAGCGTACCATAAAAGCGGAAATCCTTCAGGTTTCTGAAGTGGTCAAGAAGGAGCAGGCGGCGGATCTGTATCGTATGATAGAAGAATAATTTGAGTGGCGGCGGCATATCCATTTCTTGATAAAAGTAAAGGGGAATGCATATGCCGGAACTGCAAAGAACCATTAAAAAACATAGCCTTACCATAGACGGCAGGGAAAAATTGACGGCTACGGGAATTAAGCGGGTGGATTTTTTCAGCGACGAGCTGATCACCGCCCAGACCGACCTGGGACAATTGAATATCAAGGGAGAGGCCCTGCACATTGAAACATTGAATTCCGAGACAGGCGATATGCTGGTGTCTGGGAAGGTGGCAGCTGTTTCCTATACGGAAAGCAACCCGGCAATGTCCTTTTTCGGCAGGCTGTTTAAATGAGCGATTGGGCGCTGCGTTGTGTGTTTCTTTGCCTTGCTGTGGGAGCTGTTCTGGGAGGCTTGTTTCTGATTTTCAAGCTTCTCCGGATTCTGTTGGGGCTGGGAAAAGTGGGGACTGCGGTTCTGGATATGATTTTCTGCGCAGTCTGTTCGGCTGTGGTCTTTCTCTGCGCGCTTGCGGTTGATAAGGGGCGGCTGCGCTTCTTTCAGGCCGGGTTGCATTTGTTGGGAGCTTTTAGTGTGATTTTGGCGCTGGATCCCTTCGTTTCTGGAACGGCGGCGGGAATCCGAAAGGCAGCTGACCGGGCCCTTTTCTTTCTGAAAAAGCATCTAAAGCTGCCTTTTTTCAGAAAGAAGAAGAGAAAGCCAGGAAAGAAGCGGCAAGTGAAGCAAAAAAAGGCGGGGAAAACAAAAAAAGGTCTTGAAAAACTTATGTAGACTATTATATAATATAGTAACATAAGTGGACTGTTTCATTTGGCCATTGGATTATGGGGGTGGCTCCAATGCACGAGATAAAAATAGACCGTTATAAAGGGAGCTGGATCCTAAAATTTGCAGTGCTCTGTTTTGCCGCTTTTTTTCTTTTTTCATTGGTGAATCAGCAGATGCAGATTCATGACAAGCAGAATACTCTGGATGCACTGCAGTCACAGTTAAAAACACAGCAGATCAAAAACGAGGAACTGAAAAATTCGCTGGAAAAGGATGAGGATTTGGCGGACTATGCGGAAAAGGTCGCCCGCCGGGATCTCGATTATGCCAAGCCGGGCGAACGGGTCTTTGTGGATGTCGGTGGAAGCGACTGATCTGTTAATTTACGTTCGGCACAGCCGAGGAGGAAATTTCTTTTTATGCAGCTTGAGGTAGGAGAGATCTATGAGGGAAAGGTGACAGGGATCACCAAATTCGGCGCGTTTGTCAGCTTTGAGGGCGGTCAGACAGGAATGGTACATATTTCTGAGGTTGCGCCCACTTTTGTCAATGAAATTAAAGATTTTGTGACAGAGGGGCAGTCAGTGAAGGTAAAGGTGCTGGCGATAAGTCCTGAGGGAAAGATCAGCCTGTCTATGAAGAAGGCGCTTCCTGAAGACCAACAGCGCAGACCGGAGCGCCGTTCGGACGGCCCCCGGCGCGATAACCGTTCCCGCCCGCCCAGACAGCCTCGGCCTGCTCCGCAGCCGGGTCCTGCTCGTCCTGGGGATTTTGAGTGGCAGAGCAAGAAGAATGACAGCGGCAGTTTTGAGGATATGATGTCCCGCTTCAAGCAGACCAGTGATGAAAAAATTTCTGACCTGAAACGTGGTAACGACACCCGTCGTGGTTATTCACGTCGGGGACAGCAGAAATAAAGGAAGAGTTGATGAGAGCAACGGTCAGGCCCCGCTGATTTTGGGCCTGTCTCGGGGCTCTTTTTCTGTTTCCGAAGCTGAAGAGAAAAAGGAAAGCAGCTTTAGTTTTGCATTGGGCAATTTAAAGAAAAGAAAGGAAATACATATGAGGACAATTCAGGCCTGCCAAATTACAGAGGCAGTGAAAAATTTGTGTGTGGAGGCAAACCGCGAACTGCCGCCTGATTTGGAACGGCTTGTGCGCGAACAGGTGGGTCAGGAGACGGCGGAGACAGCGGGCGCTGTTCTGTGCGACCTCTGCAGAAATTTGGATGCGGCGCGTGACATGAAAATTCCGATATGTCAGGATACAGGCATGGCCGTTGTTTTTGCAGAAGTAGGCCAGGAAGTGTATATTGAGGGAAATTTTGAGGAAGCGGTCAACCTTGGCGTAAGCCGGGGATATGTGGAAGGACTGCTTCGCTGTTCTGTAGTGAGCGACCCCTTACGGCGAGTGAACAGCGGCGATAATACGCCCGCCGTGCTCCACACCCGCCTGGTACCGGGAGACAAAATCAGCCTTATCGTTGCTCCCAAAGGATTTGGAAGTGAAAATATGAGCAGTATCCGCATGCTGACTCCGGCGGCAACGGAGGAGGATTTGATAGCTTATGCGGTCGATACGGTCAGGACGGCAGGCGGGAATCCTTGTCCGCCCGTTGTATTGGGAGTTGGGATCGGCGGAGATTTTGAACTTTGTGCGTATCTTGCAAAAAAAGCCCTTTGCCGCAGCGTATTGGTGAGACATCCAGATCCGTTTTATGCGCGTCTGGAAGAAAAAATGCTGGAAGCCGTCAATCGTACGGGTGTCGGCCCACAGGGGTTTGGCGGAGATACGACGGCGCTCGCTGTGAATATAGAAACCTTTGCCACTCATATTGCAGGACTGCCGGTAGCTATCAATGTGGGTTGCCATGTCACGCGGCACAAAAGAACTATAATTTAAAACGTCTTATTGATTTATTTTAGGCATTGTGTTAAAATGTAGATACGGAGACGGAAGGTGTTCTTCCGGTAGTCCGGAAGAGCTGAAAGTTCCCGGAAATCTGACGAAAGGAAGTGTTTGCCCATATAAGCTTTAAGGCTTGGGCGGACGGGTGTAAACCATGAAGATTACTATTGTCGGAAGAAAAGTCAATTTGAGGGACAATTTTAAGGAGCTTGCGGAGAAGAAGCTTTCAAAATTTGATAGGATTTTCGATGAAGATGCGGAGGCGACCGTCACGGTTACTGTGGAACGGAATCGCCAGACGGTTGAAATAACAATCAAACAGCGTGGGATGATTTACAGGGCGGAAGAGACAACCCAGGAAATGAACGAAGCGTTGGATCATGTGGTGGCGGCTCTGGGAAAGCAGATTCGCAGGAATAAGACAAAACTGGAGCGCACGAAAAAGATGCAGCCTGTGGAGTTGACGGACACCTATTATGATGAGCCGGATGAAGAGTACCAGTTGGTCAGGACAAAGAGGTTTTTCGTCAAGGTGATGACGCCGGAGGAGGCTATTTTACAGATGAATTTGCTGGGACATGAGTTTTTTATGTTCCGGGATGATGTCAGCGGCGAGATCAATGTAGTATACCGGAGAAAAGATGGGGATTATGGCCTGCTGGTTCCAGATATAAAGGCGTAACGAAACGGGGCGGAGGAGATCCTTCACAAGGATCTCCTCCGTTTTTTCGTGCTTTTTTCCATCAGATGTGGTACACTGAAAAAACTGAGAAGAGAGAGTTTCAATTGCGGTATCAGCAATTGAAAGGTCGGGGCTAAAATGCTGTCTCAGTTTGAAAAAGAGAGGTGTTTGGTATGATGAAAGAAAATATGACGTTTTGTGCGCCCTGTCTGTTGGGTGTTGAAGGCTTGGTGGCTGAAGAGCTTCGCGATATGGGATGTGAAAATGTTCGGGCTGAAAACGGACGGGTCTTGTTCGAAGGGGATTATGCGACGCTTGTCCGTGCCAATCTCAATTCCCGGTATTCGGAGCGCATCCTGATTCTGTTGAAAAGCTTCCGGGCGACTACCTTTGAACAGCTGTTTGAAGGTGTGAAGTCTATCCCCTGGGAGAATTTTCTGCATCAGGAGGACGAGTTTCCCGTTTCCGGAAGCAGTCTTTCCAGCAAGCTTTACAGTGTTCCTGATTGCCAGGCAATCATAAAGAAAGCGGTAGTAGAGCGCCTGAAAACAAAATACCATGTCTCCTGGTTCCAAGAGACGGGGCCCCTGCACAGGATCCGCTTCCGGCTGCTGAAGGATGAAGCCAGCGTTATGCTGGATACCAGCGGCGAGGGGCTTCATAAGCGGGGATACCGGCGGAACTCAGCGGAAGCTCCCATCAAGGAGACGCTGGCAGCTTGCCTGGTCAAACTGGCGAGAGTGAGACCGGACGGCAATTTCATTGATCCCTTCTGTGGGTCCGGCACTCTGCTGATTGAAGCGGCAATGCTTGCCATGAACATGGCGCCCGGGGCTAACCGGGCATTTCAGGCGGAGCGTTGGTTGGATGCACAGCCAAAGGTATGGCAGGCTGAAAGAGAACGGGCTGTTTCTTTGGCAAAAACTGATGTGGCGTTTCGTGCTGTCGGATATGATATCGACCCGGCCGCTGTTTCGCTGTCTTTGGAGAACGCTAAAAAAGCGGGTGTCATTGCCCATGTTCGGGCAGAGGTTCGGGATGTCCGCCAGTTTTCGGAGGAGGGACCCTTCGGATGCGTTGTCTGCAATCCGCCTTATGGAGAGAGGCTGCTGGACCTGCGGGAGGCAGAAAAGCTCTACAAGGTCATGGGAGAACGGTTTGAACGCAGAAAAGGCTGGAGCTATAGCGTCATTACGCCGGATGAGGAGTTTGAGAACATGTTCGGCAGAAAGGCGGACAAACGCCGGAAACTTTATAACGGCATGATCAAATGCCAATACTACCAATATTTTAAGTGAGGAAGAAAAGATGGGGATCATGAAGCTTTTGCAGAGTCCGATGGAAACGGAACGGCTGCTGCTGCGGAAATGGCGGTTGTCCGATTTTGATGATTTTGTGCGGCTTGTTTCTGATCCTGAGGTTATGCTGGCCTCAGGCGCAAAGCCTGCCGCCAACCTGGAAGAGGCAGAGAGAGATTTCCACCGGGCAATGAGGGACAGCGGCTGTTATGCCATTGTCCTGAAGGAGACCATGCACGCAGTGGGGAAAATCAAATTTCAGAAGGATATTCGCCGTTATAAAGTCAATTCCCTTTCTGTCGGTTATGAGCTTTCCAAAGAATATTGGGGCAGAGGATTGATGCCAGAAGCTCTGCAGGCAATGATCCGCTGTGCCTTCGAAAAAAAGAAGCTGGATGTGCTGGCCATCAGCCATTTTACCGTGAACGAACGTTCCAGGAGGGTAATTGAAAAATGCGGGTTCCGGCATGAGGGGACAATCCTTCGTGCGTTTCAGCGTTTTGACGGACAGATTTTCGACGATGAGTCCTATTCCATCCTGAAGGAAGAATATTTCAACAGAAAAGAAAAGCAGCTTGGCAGCGGGCAATGGCCTGCACGCAGTACGCCGGCTGAATGAAAATAGGGGTTATAAACGAGCCTGCCGCCTGGGAAAACGACCCGGGCGGCAGGCTCGTTTTGTGATACCAGTGGCAGATATTGCTATTTTTTGTCGAATTTACGGGTGATATAATAAAAAAGAAGGGGGAAATACCATGCGTGTGTTTTTGGCGGATGATGAGGATTTGGAACTGTTCGGGATCGAGAAAATGCTTTCAGACATGCCGTTGGAGCTTGAAATATGCGGGACGGCGCGAAATGGAGAGGAAGGGCTCCGCCGGATTTTGGAACTCTGCCCCGATGTAGTGATTTCTGATGTAAAAATGCCGAAGCTGGACGGCGTCGCCATGACAAGGCGGCTGAGGGAACAGGGGTTTTCCGGAGAGATCGTTTTTATTTCGGGATATCAGGATTTTTCCTGTGCGCGGGAGGCGGTAAGCCTGGGGGCCAGGGAGTATCTGCTCAAGCCGGTGAACAGAATGGAGTTGGAACGGCTGCTTTCCCTGCTGGCCGGAGAGGAGCTTCCGGTCAAGTCCCCGGCTGAACGGGAATTTCTGCCGGGCGCGGACATGCAGCGGGAAGTTGTGAGGAGGCTGCTTTCAGGAGACTGGCAGGAGGAGGATGGGCTGTTAAAGAAAGCGGCGGGGGCGGGACTCTATTTGGAGTCCGGAGAATATGCGGTTATGGCTGCGGACTGCGGCAGGATACCAGAGCAAGGTCTGGAAATTGCAGAACACCTGCGCAGCCGCTATGGATGCTCCTCCGGCGTCTTGACGGAGGAGGGGATCTTGACGCTGATTTTCTGTTTTTCTTCCATCCTCAAAGAGGAGGCGGTAATGGCACACCTCATTGACTGTGGGGAGGAACTATTGCGGGAGTTGCAGCTGGCCTGTGAGGGGGAGTACTGCGTAGGCTTCAGCGAGTTGAGTTCTTCACCCTTGCAGATGGGAGCCCTGCTCCTACAGGCCAGCAGCGCCCTGCAGGAGTGCTTTCACATGGGATACGGAAAGGTATTCTTTTTTGAGGAAGCCGTTGCGGAAAAGGAGGAAAACGACCTGTCCATCTATGCAGATGAGGTGATTTCGGTGCTGGCTGCGGGGGACAGGGAAAAGGTGCGGGAATTTTCCGACCGGGTGTTCAATGCCTTTGGAAAGCGCCAGTCCCGGGAAAGCATTCTGGGTACCGCTATCGAGATCATCGCCTCTGCCGTAATGGCGGTCAGAAAGCGGGTGGCTCCGGCTGCAAGCGGGATTTCCACCCATGCGGAATACACCAGGCTGCTCCAGCTGAAGACCAAGGAGGAAATCAAAGCACATCTCGAGGGCGTTCTGAACACGCTGATGGATCTGGCTTTCGCTCAGAAGAGCAACTCCAGCAAGTCGGCCGCTGAGCAGATTAAGGAGATCGTGGACAGGGAATATCAAAAGGATCTGTCTGTGGAGGAGATCGCGGAACGCATCCATTTTTCCCCTTCCTATACCCGCAGGGTCTTTAAAAACAAGATGGGAGTCACTATTCTGGACTATCTACAGTCAGTGAGGATGGAGAAGGCCCGTGGGTACCTTCTGTCCCCCGAGTATAAGGTGTATGAGATTGGCAATTTAGTAGGATACGAAAATCCCTCCTATTTCAACCTGGTTTTTCGGAAGTATTACGGTGTAGCGCCCGGCGCCTTCCGGGAGCAGTATTGGGGGAGCAAAAAATGAAAGGAATACCTGCGTTCGATAGACTGAAGCTGCGGGGGAAGATGATCCTCATCTATTTTCTGGCGGTGTTCCTGCCTATTGCGTTGATCGGCGGAATGCTGATTCTCCGGACCCAAAGCATGGAAAGGGAGAAATTGGAACGCGATATATTCTCTCAGTTCCAACGGATTTCCCGGGAAATGGAAAATTTATTTGAATCTTACGAGCTTCTAGTTAACACGCTGGGTCAAGACCGGAATATTTCGGAGCTGCTGGCTGGATCCTATGACGCGCCGATTGACGCCCAGGAAATCTATCTCTCTGTCTATTCAAAATACCTGGAAACACTATACGTCTATCCGGATGTCAAGCAGCTGACCTATTACAGCGGCAATCCCACCTTGATTTCTGCGCCGCCATTTTTTGTGAATTTGGAGGAGTATCTGAAAGGCACATCGGAGGAGGAACGGATTGCGGGTATGGGAGCTACAGGACTTTGGAGCGGCGTCCGGAAGCTGAAACGGAACACAGAATACTGGAATCCCGTCAACAGAAAGAACGAGACGGGGGAGCCGGCGATTGCCTACAGCAAGTTTGTAGGAAGCGCTGCAAACGAATATGCCCGGAAGCATCTCCTGACTGTGACGGTTTCGGCGGAAGTGCTTTCCCATGTGCTTTCTACGGTGGATCCCCTCTATGGAGCGTCGCTTTACGACCTGAATGGGGATCCGGTTCTTTCTGCAGCAGGAAAAATGGAAAACGCTGCGGATCAGCCGGATAACGAATTGGTCCGGCTGGGAGAGGACTACCGGATACAGACAGTGCTCGGAAATGGATGGAGGCTTTCCTTCTCCTGCCCGGTCAGGGAAGCTTCTGCCGGGGCAAGACAGCTGCTTTTTCTCAGTGCGGCCTTTCTGGCTGTCACCGCCCTGCTTTCTCTTCTGCTGATTCTGTTGTTTACTCATTCTATCACCAGGCGAACCGGTGCGTTGGCAGAGAAGATGGAACGGCTTCTGGGCGGCGAAGCAGAAATAGGGCCGGCAGAGAGCGGGGCGGATGAGATCGCTCAGATCGACCGGCATTTCACTTCCCTGGCTGCACGGCTTCAGGAGATGATCCGGCAGAAATATGTTCTGGAGCTGGAAAAGACAAAAGCCCGCTTGGATTCACTTCAGGCACAGATCAACCCGCACTTTCTGTACAACGCTCTCTCCACTATTTCCTGGCTCACGCTGGACCACAGCCGGGAATCTGTTCGGAGAAGCGTGGAGCTGCTGGCGCGCTTTTATCGTATTAACCTGAGCCGGGGCAAGGAGATTATCACTCTTGGCCAGGAGATGGAGGGAGTGGAGGCTTATCTGGAACTGCAGCAGCTGCGGTATGCGGGACGCATCCAGGTGCACTGCCAGGTTCCCGCTGAGCTGGAGGAAGCTGCGGTGCTCAAGCTGACCTTGCAGCCTTTGGTGGAAAACTGTATCCAGCACGGCATGGCAGGGGAGAAGGAAAAGCTTACCGTTGTGATTTCCGCTGCTGTGAAAGGGGACAGACTCTGCCTCACAGTGGAAGATGACGGTCTGGGGATCAACAATGTGCGGCTGCAGGCCCTGCTGCAGAGCGTCGTTCCGGAAGGAGAGGGGAATGGTATCGGCTGCCGTAACATCGACCAGCGGATCAAGCTGCATTTCGGCTCGGAATTCGGGCTTTCCCTCTGGTCCGAGGAGGGAAAGGGCACCAGGGCTCAGGTGGAGATTCCTTTCTGTTTTGTATCAGATTTTCAAAGAGATGATCGGAATTTTGGATAGAATTCCGGAAGATATCTCCCGTATAATGGTGACAAATAAACCGGAGGGAGACGGGAGCAGCCCGGCAGGCTGGAAAGCGGTTTACGACGCTCATGGTCCCGTACCCCCGCGGAAAGGAAGATGGTAAAAGTATGAAACGATGGAAGAGGACAGCGGCCCTTCTTTTAGCGGCCTCGCTGGGCTGCGGACTGTTTGCAGGCTGTTCCGGCGCGCCTGCGTCCTCCGTCAGCCGGCAGGAGAACGGAAGCGAAGAAAGTGCTGCCGGCGAGAACAGTGCGGTCCAGCAGGGAACGCGGGAGGAAGACATCGAGTTCACCTATTTTGTACCGGACCCTCTGGCCAAAGCGCCTCCGCAGGAAGCCCCTGTGATAGAACAGGTTTATGAGGCTACTGGGGTGAGATTGAAATGGATTCTGCCGCCTGCAGAACCGGAGGAGCGCCTGAGGGTTATGCTGGCCAGCGATGACCTTCCCGACTTGATCGATTTTGGCAATGGAAACCTGACCGATAAAACTCTGATGAAGCAGTATAAGGACGCTGGAAAACTGCTGAAGCTCAATGAGCTGTTAGAAAAGAACGCTCCTGAAATTCTCGAGAAAAACTGGAAGGATCTCAAGGACAAGATCGCAGACGAAAACGGCGACTTTTATTACATGCCGGGCGGTTATCAGTTTGCAGATTCCCAAGTTTATCCCGAGGCCGGCATCAGTTTTAACGTACGTACCGAGTACTTTGAGGAAAACGGCTATGACAAGATGCCGAAAACTCTGGAGGAATACGAAGCTCTGCTGAATGAGGTGAAAGGAACAAGCCAGGAAATGGTCCCGCTTGCCCTTGCCATGGGTCCCCAGGGAATGCTGGATACCATCATCTCTACCGGTGCGGCGGCCTATGGACTTTCCTACAGTGACGGCCTTGTTCTGAAGGATGGGAAACTGCAGCACTTTACCCGGAATGACGACATGAAAGCCTATTTCCAATTTCTAAACAAGCTGAACACAGAGGGACTGCTGGATGTGGAGAGCTCTGTACTTTCCATGGAGATGCTCAAACAGAAATGCGTGGCTGGCAAAGTGTGGTCCTATATCGGTTCAGGCTGGGAGATCAATTCAGAGGTGATCGCTTACGAGGCGGCGAATGGTACAGATACGCAGATGGTCTACTTCTATCCTGCAGCAAACAGCGATGTGGAGCATACCGCCTACGCGCCCTATACGGTAAACCTCTACAATTCTGGCATGACATTGACCGTAGCCAACCGGGATCCCGACCGGTACCTGCGGTTCTACAATTACCTCAATTCGGAAGAGGGATGGCTGACCCAATTGGGTATTGTCAACTATGATTTCGATGGGGAGAACACCGTTGAGGAGACAGAGGGTTACGACTATATCGTACACAAGGATATCGAGTATCTTCCGGGCCGGCCCTTTGTCGAGGCCACTACCTGGATGGGGGAGATGTGGGCCTCTGACGAAAACTGGTGGTGGAATCACGGAATTAACAGCTTGTGGGCCTTTACCTACGGTGAAGTGAACCATCCGGACGGACAGTACGACTATGTGGGAAAAATGGACGTAGGCATGTGGTGGGATGAAAACACTACACGGGTCAATGGAGAAATGGGCCTGACCGGAGAAAATTATTTCGACAAGCACAGGGAAATGAGCGTAGATATTACAGAATTTGCCGGATTGGAGCTGGACCCTAAATCCCAGGAATATGTGGACTCTCTGAATCTCAAAACCCTTTATGAGAAATATCTTCCACGGGCTGTGATGGCGAAAACGGCAGAAGAATTTGAAACTGAATGGAATACTATGTCGGCAGAACTGGAAAAATCTGGACTCGACGGCGTAGAGACAGCCTATCAGGCGCTCTATGAGGAAAGAATGGAGACTTGGGACTGAGAAAAGTATGGGAAAGGGGGACAGACCGTTGTCCCCCGCCCCGAGAGGAGAATGTGTGATGGAGAAAAAGAAACCCTCTCCGGGGGGAAGGAGACAGGGCTTTGGCGCCAGAATAATCCGGCAGCGCAGGCTGCTTTTGATGATTCTCCCAGCTTTTGTATTTACGTTCCTGTTTGCCTATTTGCCTATCTGGGGCATGGCCACTGCCTTTTTTGACTACAACCCGGGCCTTGGATTCCAAGGCAGTGAATTTGTTGGGCTGCGCCATTTCTCTCGCTTTTTTTCAGACGGTAATTTTGGAAATATTCTGCGCAACACCCTGGCGATCAGTTTTCTGAACATCACATTTGGCACAGTGTTCCCCATCGGCTTCGCCGTGCTGCTTAACGAGATGGGAAACCTGCGGATGAAGAAGTTGGTACAGACCGTTTCCTATTTGCCGCATTTTGTGTCCTTTGTAGTGGTGGCGAATATTGCTTTGACATTCCTCTCTCCATCGGGGCAGGTCAACGGGTTGCTCTCTGCGCTGGGGATTATAAAGGAGCCCGTGATGTTTTTCACTCTTCCCAAGGCCTTCTGGTGGCTGGTGGCGGCCATCAACATTTGGAAGGAAATGGGCTGGTCGGCCATTATCTATATCTGCGCCATTTCTGGGATCGATCCCCAGCTTTATGAAGCAGCCATGGTGGACGGCGCAGGGCGGATCAAGCGGATTTTTGCCATCACGTTGCCCGGAATTGCCCCCACTATAGTGGTGCTGCTGATTATGGCGGTGCCGGACCTGCTCAACGCAGGCTTTGACGCCTCTTACCTTTTGGGGAACGCCATGGTGTCCGATTACAGCGAAGTGTTGGATACCTATGTGTATCGCCTGGGTATCCAGCAGGGGCAGTATTCCTACGCCACTGCCATTGGACTGATGCGTCAGGCAGTATCGCTGGTGCTGATTCTCTCAGCCAACGCCTTTTCCAGGAAGGTGAGCGAGTACAGTATTTTCTGAGGTAAAAGAGCAGAAAGGATGGGAGACTTCATGAAAAAAACAAGGGAGGATTTCGCGCTCAGTGCTGTGATAGCCGTTGTGATGACGGTGGTGGTGGTACTGACCCTGTATCCCTTTTTAAATATCCTGGCAATTTCGCTTAACGACGCCAGGGACGCGACAGCGG
This sequence comes from Neglectibacter timonensis, assembly GCF_900048895.1. Classification (GTDB taxonomy): domain Bacteria; phylum Bacillota; class Clostridia; order Oscillospirales; family Acutalibacteraceae; genus Acutalibacter; species Acutalibacter timonensis. Next base: position 186,720 of record NZ_LT160640.1, read on the forward strand.
GAGGGATTTCACTGTGGCCGCGGAAGTTCAGCCTGGACAGTTACCGAACGGTATTCGGCTACGAAAATCTGTACCGGGCTTTGGGCGTCAGTGTATTGAGAACGGTGATAGGGTCGTTTCTAACCCTGGCGGTAACCTCTATGTGCGCCTATGCGCTGACCAAGAAAAATTTGGTGGGATACCGGTTTTTTTATCTTTTTTTCGTCACCTCCATGTTCATTTCCGGCGGCCTGATCCCAACCTTTCTGCTCTACCAGCAGTTGGGCATCTACAACACCTTCTGGGTCTATATTCTGCCGGGAGCCTTCAGCGCGTACTATATGATTCTGTTCAGAACCTATATCATCCAACTGCCCAAAGGATTGGAGGAGGCGGCTTTTTTGGATGGGGCCGGGGAATGGGCGGTCTATTTCCGGATTGTGCTGCCCATGTCTACCCCTATGCTGGCTACAGTGGGCCTCTTTGTCGCGGTGGCGCAGTGGAGCGCCTGGCAGGATACCCTGTACTACGTCACGAACCCCAATCTGGAAAGCCTGCAGTTCGTGCTGATGAAGGTACTGCGCCAGGCAGAGGCTACCGCCATTGCAAAGCAGGCGAAATCCACAATGATGCGCCAGATGCGTACGGTGAATATCACCCCCGATTCCATTAAAATGGCCATCACCATTGTGGCTACCCTGCCCATCCTGCTGGTCTATCCGTTCCTGCAAAAATATTTCGTCAAGGGAATGGTGCTAGGAGCGGTGAAGGAGTGACGACGGCTCGGAAAAGAAAGGAGATTTTATCAATGATTCCTGATAACTATATGGAAAAGCTCTATGCCGGCTGGCTTGGAAAGCTGATCGGCGTCCGGTTCGGTGCCCCTATTGAGGGTTGGAGTTACGAACAGATTGAAAAAACCTACGGCGAGGTGGAGGACTACCTGGTGGATTACCGGGAGTTTGCTGCCGATGACGACAGCAACGGACCTATGTTTTTCCTGCGGGCGCTGGAGGACTACGGTTTGAACGCCACGGCGGAGGAGATGGGGCTCACCTGGCTGAATTATGCGCCCTATGAGCATGGTTTTTACTGGTGGGGTGGTTATGGAAACTCCACGGAACATACGGCCTATCTAAACCTTCGAAGCGGAATACCTGCCCCGCGCTCCGGTTCCGTGGAGCAAAACGGTGCGGCTGTAGCGGAGCAGATCGGCGGCCAGATTTTTATTGACACCTGGGGTCTAGTAAACCCTGCTGCTCCGGAGCGGGCGGCTGATTATGCCCGGCGGGCGGCCAGCGTTTCTCATGGCGGAAACGGTGTGTACGGCGGTATGTTTGTGGCAGCCTGTATCAGTGCTGCATTCTGCGAAACGGAGATCGGGACTGTGCTTCGAAAGGGCCTGTCAGTGATCCCGGAAGACTGCGAGTACCGCAGGGTGGCGGAGGACCTTATCGCTTACCATCAGGCGCATCCGGAGAATTGGCGGGAGGCCTTCGCCTACGTGAAGGCAAATTATGGGTATGACAGGTATCCCGGCGCATGCCATATCATCCCCAATTCGGCTGTAATGGTACTCTCCATGCTGTACGGCCAGGGGGATTTTTCCAAGACGCTGTGTATCTGCAACATGTGCGGCTGGGATACGGATTGCAATGTCGGGAATGTGGGCTGTATTCTGGGAACGCTCTGCGGCCTGGAGGGAATTGAGAACCGCTGGAGAAAACCCCTGAACGACGCTTTTGTGTGCTCCAGCGTGATGGGCAGCCTGAACAGCATGGATGTTCCGAGCTGCGTCACCTATATTGCCTCTCTGGCTTACCGTATTGCAGGAGAAACGTACCCAGAGAGATGGCGCGCCCATTTAGAGGGAAATGCGGCCAGGTTTCATTTTGATCTGCCCGGCTCCACTCAAGGGTTCCGTGTGGCAATGGAGCAGGAACAGCCGGAGGAATCCCTGCTCAGCAACTGGGATGGGGCACTGAAAGCAGTGGTAAAACGGCTGCTCAGGCCGGGGTACGCCTTCCGCGTATTTCGGAAAACCCACTATCATCCGGAGGATTTCCATGACAGCCGCTATGACCCCTGTTTTTCTCCCCAGCTTTATCCTGGGCAGACCCTGAGTGTGAGGGTGAAAGCGGAGAGCGGCCCTTTGCTGAGTGCGGCTCTTTATGTGAGGAACCGGCAGGAGCTTCTCAAAGCCGAGCCGGAGGTGCTGAACGCGGGAGATTGGACGTTGCTGCGTTACCGCATTCCCGCCCTGCCCTGTGGATGCATAGAAGAGGCGGGCGTGCTGTTCACCGCGCTGGATGGCTGGAACGGCACCGCTGTGGTGCTTCTGGACGATATGGATTACAGCGGAGTACCGGACTACTCGGTGGATTTCAACAGAGAGTCTGTGGAAAATTGGAGTCCGTCCCACCGGGAAATCAGCCAATTTACCTACCTCAAGGGGATTTGGAGGCTGGAGGATGGCGTACTCAGCGGCAGTTGTGCCGACTTTGGGGAAACCTATACCGGCGGCCGGGAATGGACCGATTACCGCTTTACTGCTTCGCTGTGCCCCATACTCGGAGAGGCACACCGTATGAACTTCCGGGTGCAGGGTGCGGTTCGCTCCTATGCGTTGGAACTTTCGGAGAAAGGGCTGCTGCGGCTGTGCAAGAATCGAAACGGCTATGAGATTCTTGCGGAATGCAGTTTCCCCTGGGAAACTGGAAAATGGCATTCCCTCACAGCGGAGCTGCGCGGCGCGGAAATCCGGGTACTCAGCGAGGGAAAAGAACTGCTGCGGTACACGGATGGGGATGCCCCCTATCTCAGCGGCTGTATCGGCGCTTCTGTAGCCGGCGGCAGCCACTGCCACTACCGTGACTTTATAGTTGCTCCGGTGACAATAGAATGACGTCACTTCAAAAGTGTCCCCAGAAAAGCATTGCCGGAACATCGGCATGAGAGCGGCGGCTGGATAGAGGCAGGTGAAAAACAGGACCTTTCCCCGTAAGGGAGAAAGGTCCTGCCATTTTGCTGCCTATTCTTCTTTTTTGGACTTAAGAGCTTTGTCGATTGCCAGCTGTACAGCTTCCAGTTCTGCTGCGTCGTACTCTGGATTATTGGAACGCGCTATGCCTACATCCTGTTCCAGGCGCAGGAGTTTTTTCAGGCTGGTAGTCTCCAGTTTATCAACCCGATCCTGAATGTAGCGCTCCCGGTCATAAAGTTTTCCTCTATAAGTGAAGGCGGAGCCTGCAAAATCGGAATCAACTAAATATTCTTTGAACTTAAAGCGGCGTCGTATGGCATTAATAAGGACTCCAAAAGCAGCAAGGAGAGCAAAGCTCAACGCACCGCTCAATGCATTATAGAGCGGATTTTTAACAAAATATTCTGTTGTGGCCTGCTTTTCCGCTTCTTCCCATGTTATTGTGCGGCCAGACGTCCGCTGTCCTGATGCTTCTACAGGTTTATTAAGAGATGACGGGTCTGGCGAAGGGGAAGAGAGAGGGCGTTCTTTGTCCTGAAGCGGGTATGTTACAGTGGCGACAGTCTGATAGAGGAATTCTTCCTGCTCCTTTGTGATATTTCCTTCTAAAGAGTAAAGGGAAATGTATTGAAACATGTTGTCTCGGATTGTGAAAAGGCACAATTTTCCGAAATCACCCAAGGTGCCGTAGTCTATCCTCAGCCATATAAAACGGTGACGGTTGATCGCAAATCCGTCGCTGGAAGAATATCCGCTGTTTGCTCCGGTTGCGAAGGAAGATAAATATGCAGCGGTTGCCTGGAATCCCTCATCAGAAAGCCGGTCCAAGGAGTAGATGAGGCTTTCTTCTTCTTTGGAAGTTATCTCTATGAATAAGTTTTGTTCCAGATCGGCAGCGAAAAGATAACAGTCCGTTTCTGTCAGCCAATCATCCCCTGGGTCTCCCCCCAACTTTTCATAAGCAGGATCGTCGTGAGGGGTTTCCCTGGTGATCACTGTGTAGCTGGAAGGGATTTCTATTGTCAGATCCAATTCGGACAGGTTGACGAAATGGTTTTCAGGCGCAGAGGCGCTGCAAACCAGAGGAACGCCGGTAAAGACAAGGAATGCTATCAATACGGTCGCTAAAAGATGCTTCCTAATCATTTAAATCCCTTTCTCTTGGAATTCCAGTCCCAGCAGCTTATCTTCGGATGACACGCAGAGAAGTGCTGTGAACTATCCCAATTTCATCTTATAACATCTTAATTTGCTTTTTGGTTCCAAAGCAGTTTTTTGTTAGGGGAGGGAAGCCTTCTCGCTTTAAGTTTCCTTCAAAACAGTCGGATTTTGACTCTGACAGGCGTGAAAAAAAGTATGAATTTCAGCGCGCCGCAGTCAGACGGCACCCGGAACCCGTGCGTTGGGCAGCAGCCAAAACAGGGCCATCAATACCGGCTGGTGGGCCAGATAGATCACAAGGCTGTGCCTTCCAAGGAAGGCCAGGGGAGCAAACCCGGGATGGAGGCATTTTAACGCTTTTTCCTGGCGGGAGAGCAGGCTCCAGAGAAAATATCCGGTGACAAAGAGGAAAAACCAGGGAATCAGGGGGAAATAATCGCTGGAAGAAAAAGCTGGAGAGGGAAAGCCCAGTACGGCAAACAGTTCGGAACCATAGAGCCAATCCGGCAGTGTACACAGGCGCAGCCCCTCAAAGCCTAAGGATCCGTTCGGCACGTTGCGCAGCAGCAGGAAAAGGCCGAAGGAACAGAACAGCCCTGCCAGAGGAGGAACTCTTTTTAATAACTTGTGGAGGGGGATCATCAGCAGTGCAGAGAAACCCAGCAGGGTGAGCACCCCATACTGGATGAGCTCCGAAGGCATAAAAAACCAGGTGACCAGCGTGATGGCTGCGCCGCAGCCCACCAACATCAGGCTCCGCCGGAGAGGATGCCGGGAAAGCTGCCAGCATAGACCGGAGAGCAGGATAAAGGTCCAGCAGATACTCTGCTGCCACCAATATCCCGGCAGTGCGTTATACCAGGGCACAGAGTATCCCTTCACATTCACCAGGTCATACATGCCGTGATACAGTATCATGCTGATAAGACACAGGCCGCGTACGGTATCCAGCATTCCATAGGGACGCGTTCCTGGACGTATCCTGTTCAATAGCCAAGCACCCCCCGAAGGGATTCATCGTCTTCCACCCAATTGTTTACCTGGATGGTGCGGTAATGCTCCCGATCGTCCCGAACCACCACGAAAGCGATGCCTGCATTGATCACCATTCGCTTGCACATAGAACAGCAGATGGCATCCTTTACATATTCACCGGTTTCCACCTCTTTCCCCACCAGATAAAGGGTGCTTCCCAGCATATCGTTACGGGAAGCGCTGATGATGGCATTGGCTTCTGCGTGCACGCTGCGGCACAGCTCATACCGCTCTCCCCGCGGCACGCCCAGCCGGGTTCGCAGGCAGTAGCCCAGATCGGAACAGTTCTGCCGTCCCCGGGGCGCGCCTACATAACCGGTGGAGATCACCTCGTCGTTTTTCACTATGACAGCCCCGTAATGCTTACGCAGGCAGGTGCACCGCTGGGAAACCGTTTCAGCCAGATCCAAATAGTAATTGATCTTGTCGCGTCTTTGCAGTTTTTCCATAAACGACACTCCGTTTTTTTAAAGATGCCTCTATTATACGGCAGGCAGGGGATTTTGACAAGACGGGGCGAAAATGGTAAAATACTCACAAATCAGATAAATCCTCAATGACAACAGCAGGCTTTTGGCTTTTGGAAGGATCGGAGAATGGTTCTGAGCTTCTCCTGAAGCCCGGATGGTTTTTGTGAAGCTGGATGGGATCTATCCGCGCCGTGTAGGCTGACGGCCTCATAGTTACCTGCAGTGTAGTTTTAGTTTGTTTTTAAAATGATCCGGCGTGAAAAATTATTAAAATCATTGTAGAAAAGAAAAGGAGTTCAGGAATGAACGGAAGCCTGTGGGGCGCTGTGGCGGCGCTGCTGTATTTTGCACTGTTCCAGCTGTGCGGAATTTCCTGTGTCCTTGCCCTGGTTCCCCAGGAGGGAAGAGGCGTCCGTCTGCTGTTGGGCAGTGTGTGCGGCAGCGTACTGTTGCAGTGGTGTCCTGTGCTCTTCGCTTTTTTTCTGGAGTTTACCCTGCCAGCTCATTTCTGCGGCGCGGCGCTGGCCTGCCTTTTGGGCGTCGCCGGGTTTTGGCAGTACAAGCGGCATGGAGCAAGGTCTCCAGGCGGTGGTGAGAGTTTGCTTTCCCTGCTGCGCCGCAGAAAATTCCTGTGGGGTGTCCTGGCAGTATTGGGAGTTTACTGTTTTCTGGTTTGGAAATCCTTCCTTTTTGAGGGAGGGCGCGTTTACAGCAGTCAGGCCACCTACGGGGATATGAGCATGCACCTGAGTTTTCTCACCAGCCTGAAGGAGCAGGGAACCTTCCCGCCGGACTACTCGCTTCTGCCGGGGGCAAAGCTATCTTATCCTTTCCTTTCCGACAGCATTTCTTCCAGTCTCTATCTGCTGGGCGCGCCGCTGAAGTTTGCCTATGTATTGCCTATGTGTGCGGCTGGGGCCCAGGTGCTGTTTGGCTGCTGCCTGTTTTTCCTGCGGATGCTGGGGAACAGCAGCGGCAGGACGGCGCTTGCCCTTGTATTTTTCTTTTTCAACGGTGGCTTGGGTATCCTTTATTTTCTCGGTGGGGAACCGGAAAACTTCGTCAGGCTGTTTACTGCTTTTTACGAAACGCCCACAAATCTGGTTGGGGAAGAGATCCGCTGGGTCAATGTGATCGTGGACATGATGCTGCCCCAGCGCGCCACGCTGTTCGGCTGGGCCGTGTTGTTTCCTTTGCTGTTCCTGCTGTATCGGGCTGTGTTCGAGGGTGAGCGGCGGTATTTTCTCTATGCGGGAGTCCTGGCTGGGACTCTGCCCATGATTCACACCCATTCTTTTCTGGCCTTTGCAGTGGTCTGCGGCGGATGGCTGTTTTTCTCCCTCTTAAATGGCCTTGACTTGGGTCGAATAGCCGTACGGACTGGAAAGTGGTGTGTCGGCTTGGGACTGCTGGTGATGGGAGCTGTGAAGGCTCTGCTTCAGGCCAACGGTTTACGGGATGCTCCGCAGCTTCTCTGGACTGCCGGAGGCCTGTTGCTTCTCTTTTTCGCCTTTGTCTGTCTGCTGTTGTGGAGGGCCTGCCGCAGAGGTGGGGGCGGGCTGCTGCTGCACACTTGGGGAGCATTATTCCTTTCTGCCTGTGCGCTGGCGCTGCCCCAGCTGATCTTCTGGACGTTTGATCAAGCGAAGACAGGAGGGTTTGTGCGGGGGCGTTTTGGGTGGTGCATCGGGGAAGACGGCTATCTCCTGTTCTATCTGAAGAATATCGGTTTGGCAGGTATCCTGGCCTTGCTGGGGCTGCTGCAGGCAAAGCGGCGGGAGTTTATGAAATATGCGCCTGCGCTATTCCTTTGGCTGATGGCTGAGCTGGTGGTGTTTCAGCCCAATGAATATGACAATAACAAACTGCTCTATCCGGCTTTTGCTTTTCTCTGCTGTGCAGCTTCCAACTGTACCTTTACCCTGCTGGAAAAGCTGAAGGGAAAAGCTGCACGGAAGGGGGCGGCGGTTTCTCTGGCCGCGCTGTGTTCGGTTTCAGCGGTCTTAACCATGGGACGGGAGACGGTATCCCGTTATGAATTGTACGGCTCAGGGGCCGTGGAGCTGGCGGAATTTGTAGAGGAACAGATTCCGGCGGACGCTGTGGTGCTCACTGATCTGCGTCATAATAATGAGATTACCTGTCTGGCTGGCCGGAACATTGTGTGCGGTTCGCCTTCGTACCTATACTATCATGGTTTGAACTATCAGGAGAACGCTCTGGCAGTGCAGGCGATGTACGAGTCGCCTGCAGCTTCCCAGGGGTTGTTTAGCCGGTATCAGGTGGACTATATGCTGGTCAGCGACTATGAAAGGAATTCCTTCCAGGTGGACGAGCAGAGCTTGGAGGAAAAGTATCCCTGCGTTTACGACGACGGATGTAGAAAGCTTTATCAAGTGACAAAAAGGGAGACATGACATGGCTAAACTATCTGACCCATCCAAAATAAAAGAGGTGCTGACGCGTCACGGCTTTCAATTTTCCAAGGCGCTGGGGCAGAATTTTCTCATCAACGGCAGTGTGTGTCCCCGTATGGCGGAAGCCTGTGGAGCAGACCCCAATATGGGGGTCATTGAGGTGGGCCCCGGCATGGGCGTGCTTACCTGGGAACTTTCCCAGCGAGCGAAAAAGGTAGTGGCTATTGAGCTGGACAAAAGGCTTTTCCCTGTGTTGGAGGAAACTCTGGCGGATTGCAGCAATGTAGAACTGGTAGAGGGCGACGTGCTGAAGCTGGATCTGAACCGGCTGATTGAAGAACGGCTCGGCGGGGAACAGGTCTGCGTTTGCGCGAACTTACCCTACTACATCACTTCCCCTGTAATTATGGGATTGCTGGAAGGCGGCCTTCCCATAAGCAGCATCACGGTTATGGTGCAGAAGGAGGCGGCCAGGCGAATCTGTGCCAGGCCTGGAACCCGGGAATGCGGGGCGGTGAGCGTTTCGGTACATTACCACTGTGAACCCCATATACTCTTTGAAGTGAGCCGGGGCAGCTTCCTGCCGCCTCCTGCTGTGGATTCTGCCGTGATTCGCCTTGATTTGCGCAAGGAACCTCCGGTGCAGGTTCTGGATGAAGCTTTTTTCTTTTCTCTTGCTAAAGCTGCTTTCGCCCAACGCCGGAAAACAGCAGCAAATTCAATTTCCGCCTCACTGGGAATACAGAAGCATCGGGTGGAAGAGGCTTTAGAGGCTGTCGGAGTCGAAAAAAATATCCGTGCAGAAAGGCTGGCTTTGGAACAGTTTGCGGAGCTTGCAAATTTCCTCTGTCCGGGGGTATAATAAAGAAAACTGTTGGTTGGGCCGGCTTGCCGTTTGTCTGTAGGACCAGCTGGCGTCCACCTGTGGATCGAGAAAAGGGGAGAGTTCTATGACGGATGTGGAACGGAGATTCTGTAAGCTGCTGTTGTTGGCTGATATGGCTGCCATCCTTATCAGTATGGTGGCGGGGCCGCTGAGCCACACTTCGTTGGCTATCGGCGCCGCTGTCAGCGCCATTATCCTTTCGCTGGCGGTTATCGTTTACGGCATCTATTTTTGGCCCAGGCAGAGATAGAGAGTATAACGGAAGGAAAAAGCGGCTGTGGAGAAAGGCCGTTTTGAGCAGTTTCTGCAGGAAGCTTATCTTCTGCTCGGAGGTATCAGTAGGGTTCTGGCTTCTTGCTTCCAGTCAGAAAGTTTTTGCCCCGAGTGCGGTTTCCTGCTTCCGGGAATCGCATTGCTGCCCTCTTGTGGAAGAATTTGGTTTGAAGAAGTCCGGCTTGCTGTACAGGAGCTGGAATAGGGTGTTTTTAATTTGTTTTGTTGAGGGACTTTGTTCACAAAGGGGCTGTATGGAATTCCTAGAGGGGCGCTGACGTTTTGACAGCAGAAAGGGATTCCAGGGTAAAAGGGCCTATCAGTATTTTCATAATACAAGAGAAAGCCGTCCGCCAAAGTAGATCAGGCGGACGGCTTTCTTTATAGACGGGATATTTTGATTGGAAATTGCTTTTTGTTTTTTACCTCATAGAGGAAATGAAGCATTTCTCCGTTATAGAAGGTTTTTTTAAATTCCTTTACCTTTTTCATGCCCAGACCCTTGGCTACCTTCTGAGAAGCGATATTGTCGGCCTTGATGATGCTGCAGACTTTCGGTGCATGCAAAATCTGAAAGGCATATTCTTTGCAGGCTTCCGTGGCTTCTGAGGCAAAGCCCTGATGCCAGAAAGCATGCTTGAGCAGGTAACCAATCTCCAGAACTTCCTCGCCTGCAGCGTCTTGGCGGGTTAACCCGACCTGACCAATAAATTCCCCGGTCTCTCTGAGAATCATGGCCCACAGGCCGTAGCCGTCCTCCCGGTAACGGCGGAGCTGTCGATCCAGCCATTCCTGTACGTCTTCGGCGGTGAAATCGTGTTCATAGGCATACATCACAGCCCTGTCCTGCAGGAGTGAGGAAAGATCGGAGTAATCCTCCTGCCCCATTTCCCGAAGGAACAGCCGTTTGGTGGCTAAGATCTGTTTCATGAAATTCACCACATCTTTCTGAATCTCCGGGCTATTAAGAGAATCACATGGAGTCGGGTACGTTTACCTTGAACAGAGAAAGCGCGTTGCATATAACAGTGCGGGCGGCAAGGCAGAGATACAATCGGGCGGCCTGTAAGGGTTCGTCCACGCCTTTTACCCGGCAAGCATTATAGAATTTGTGGAACAGGGTGGCGAGAGAGACGGCATATTTTGGTATACGGGCAGGGTCAAAGCTTTTGGCCGCAGAAATAAGCTCGTCTGTATAGGAAGACAGATGACGTATCAGCTCAACCTCTTCCGGTGTGGAGAGAAGTTTCAATTCTTCAGGAGTACATTCTCTGGGTTCGATGCCGTCTGCCTTCAGATTTTTCAGAATACTGCAAATACGGGCGTGAGCGTACTGCACATAGTACACTGGGTTCTGGGCGTCCTGCTGAATTGCCAGGTCCAAGTCGAAGTCGATACGGGTGTTGGGTTCATAAGAGTTAAACAGGAAGCGCGCCGCGTCCACCGGCACCTCATCCAGCAGAGTAACCAGAGTGATGGCTTTTCCACTGCGTTTACTGGCTTTTACGATTTCGCCATCCCTCACCAGGCGCACCATCTGCATCAGCACCACGTTCAAACGGGAAGCGTCTACGCCCAAAGCGGTCAGTGCAGCTTTGAGGCGGGGCACATACCCGTGGTGGTCTGCTCCCAAGACGTCGATTGCCATATCGAAGTTCCGGGTGACCAGCTTATTGTAGTGATAGGCGATATCCGGTACGACATAGGTAGGCACGCCGTTGGAACGGACCACCACAAAGTCCTCGCTGCCGTATTCGCCGCCCTTAAACCACAGGGCGCCGTCTTTTTCATAGGTGGCGCCTTTTTCCTTCAGCAACGCCACGACCCGGTCCACGGAACCGTTTTCGTGCAGAGTGGATTCCTTGAACCAGTTGTCATATTCCACCCGGTAGCGCATCAGGTCATCATGCAGGCCTTGGATGTTCAAAGGCAAGGCATAGGAGACCAGAGCAGCGCGCCGCTCCTCAGAAGAAGCTTTTACATAACTGTCTCCATATTTTTCTGCAAAACTTCTTGCGTTTTCAATCACGTCCGGGCCGCGATAGCCGTCTTCCGGAAACTCCACAGCATCTTCGCCCTGGAAAATCTGCAGATAGCGTGCCTCCAGGGAAAGACCGTACTTGTTTACTTGGTTTCCCGCGTCGTTGACATAGAATTCACGCTCTACCTGATAACCGGCGGCGTCGAGAACTGCGGAGAGGGCGTCGCCCAAGACCCCGCCGCGGGCATTGCCAATGTGCATGGGACCCGTGGGATTGGCAGAAACATATTCCACCAGCACCCGCTTTCCCTGCCCGAAATTGCTGTGTCCGTACTGTTCGCCAGTACGGTGTATCTCCTGCAGTACCTCGCCATAAAAACGGTTGTCATAAGTGAAATTCAAAAAGCCGGGACCTGCAATCTCACAGGTCTTAAAATAGGTGCCGGAGAGGTCCAGCGCCGCCTTCACTGCCTGAGCAATCTTCAGAGGGGCGGTGCGGAAAACTCTGGCGCCAGCCATGGCGATGTTGCAGGACCAATCTCCGTGGGAACGGTCTGCCGGGATCTCCAGCATACAGGGAGGGAGCTCTGCCCTGGGCAGGCTGCCTTGCTCCATGGCTGTGTTCAGCGCGGCGCAAATGGCCTCTTTCAGGGCCTGGGTCGCGGTGGCTACCAGTTGAGACATAAATTTGTCATCCTTTCTCTTATCCTATTCCAAACAGATAAAATGTTCTGCAGGCCGGGGTTTTACTTCCACTTTAATCTCGTTGCTGCTGGAGAGGTTTGAGTCAATATCCAGAGTGTACTTTATATTGAGTGCGCCGCCCCGTTTTTTCAAGGTGGACTTCAGCTCGCTGGTGAAAACGCCCACAGTCAGCGCGCCGTATCCTGTATCATACAGGCAGAGGTGGCGCTTGCCCTTCTCCAGGATGAGACGGGTGGAGGAACCTGAGCGCATCATGGTAACCTTGCCATCTTCCACTTTCAGCACAGAGGTGTGAGATATTTTGGGATCCTCTTCATCATACTCCTTATAAGCAATAAACCGGGTAGAGCCCTTTTCGGTGTAGCTGCCGGTGGTGCTCAAGGTGATTTCTCCGGCTTCTTCGTCGTAAAACTGTTTGCCGGTGATTGAAATGTTGTAATCTTCCTTTAACATATGCGGGTTCCTTCTTTTTGAAAAGTCCACTAGAATTTTTCAATGTCGATGCGTTCCGTGTGCCCCTGTACGCTGTGGCCAAGGAAAAGCTCTGCCACTCCGGAAAAATTTTCCAGCGTATCCGTGATGAAATACCTGTTCTCCCGGCAGGCATCCACACTGAGCAAATCCATGCTGCGCAAGGTATCCGCCAGAGCCCGGGCGGCTTCCCGGCCGCTGTCGATGAGGACAACGCCGCGGCCCATGACGGAAGCGATGGTAGGGGAGATGATGGGGTAATGGGTACAGCCAAGAATCAGAGTATCCACGCCTGATTCCCGCATAGGAGCCAGGTACCGTTCCGCCACCAGACGGGTGATCTCTTCCTGCGGAGAAATGAAAGCGTTCTCCACCAGCGGCACAAAGAGGGGACAGGCCTGAGGGAAAACTTCGAATTTTTGATTGATCCGGAGCAGCATCTCACGATAGGAGCCGCTGGCAATGGTAGCGGCCGTGCCGATTACGCCGATTCTCCCATTTTTGGTTGCCTGCGCCGCAGCCTTTACGGTGGGACCGATCACATCGAAATAAGGAACGTCCAGCCCTTCTCCCACAGAGCGGGCTACAGAGCTGACCGTGCCGCAGGCTGCCAGGATGGCTTTGACGCCATGATCCAACAAAAAGGCCATATCCTGCCGGGCGTAGCGGAGAATAGTCTCCCGGCTTCGGTTGCCGTAAGGCACCCGCCCAGTGTCGCCGAAGTAGACAATGCTCTCTTCAGGCAGCACTTTTTCCAGTTCCTTGACAGCGGTAAGACCGCCTAAACCGGAATCAAAAACCCCAATGGGACGATTATCCATAACTGTCGCTTTATCCTTTCTTTAGGGCTGGAACAGCCATGCGCTAACCATGCATTCTGTCCCTGCTTCAGCCGTTCAGTCCAAACATTGCAGCTTTCCTGCTGCCTGCAGAGCAAACTCCACCAGGCGGTCCAGCAGTTCCCCATAGGTCAGACCCATGGACATCCAAAGTTTAGGATACATACTGATAGAGGTAAAACCGGGCAGGGTATTGATCTCGTTTAGAACGACCCGGTGATCTTCCGCTGTGACGAAAAAGTCAACCCGGGCAAGACCGGAACATCCAAGAAGCCGATAGACGCGCACAGCGGTCTCCCGGACCTTTTCCGCCGCTTCGTCAGGAATACGGGCGGGAATATACAACTGGCTGGTGCCATTGATATATTTATCGTCATAGTCGTAGAATTCTGCCGAAGCGCCGATCTCCCCCACGATGGATGCCGTCGCATCGCGATTGCCCAGTACGGCGCACTCCACTTCCTGGCCTTTGATGCCTTCCTCAACGATAATTTTTTTATCTTCCCTTGAAGCTTTCCGGATGGCCTCGTCCAGATCCTCGAACCGGTCTACCCGGCTGACGCCCACAGAGGAGCCTGCGTTGCAGGGCTTGACAAAGACGGGAAAATCCAGTCTGGCTTTGATTTTGTTCCTGATGGTATCGGGGGCGGCATCAAACCGGTCTGCATAGAACCACAGGTAATGGGCCTGCTCAACATTTGCCGCGGAGAGCAGGGTATGGGTAACCGCTTTATCCATACATATGGCGGAAGAGAATGTGTCGCAGCCTACATAGGGAATACCAGAAAGCTGGAACAGCCCTTGTATGGTGCCGTCTTCGCCATTTTTGCCGTGCAGAGCTGGGAAGACTGCGTCAAGCCGGAGCACTTGGGCGCCGTCTTGGTGCAGAACCAGAAGCCCGTGGACGGAACTGTCGGGGGATAGGAAAGCGGGTACATTTTGTTCGTCTTTCTCCCAACTTCCGTCAGCCAGGGCAGAGGGATCGCCTCTGTAAAGCAGCCAGCGGCCGTCTTTTGTGATACCCACCATATGGATATTGTATTTTTCCTTAGAGAGATTTTCAATAATTGAGGTAGCTGACATGAGGGAGACCTCATGTTCAGAGGAAACGCCGCCGAAAATTACAGCGAGCTCAAGTTTTGCCATTTAGGATCACATCCCTTTTTTGTTTTGGATCGGGCCAAAACCCTTTCGGGCAAATCTGAAATTGCATTATACTATAAAAGATGGAAATTATCAACCGTTTTCTTTTATTCAGAGGTTGTCAGAATCCTTGATAAGACTTGGAAAACAGAAAAAAAGTTGGACTTTTGCCCCCTTCCATGCTATACTGCCTAAAGTAACTTATTAGTGGAGTGATTGCAGTTGGATTTCAAGGCTTTTGATTTGATCCGTGACGGGCTGAACGAGGAGCTGACGCTCCAGGGGTTTCAGGCTCCCATCCCTTTGGAAGAGGAGGAGGGGCGTGCGGAGATGTTTGCCACCGACGAGGTGGCCTACAGCCTTTTTTATGACCGGAAAAGGCAGCGTTTTGAGCTGCGTTCTACCACACTGACCGCAGAGGGGAATCCGGGCGACTGGCGCAGTCTTTCTCTCTGGCTTTTCGACGAGAAGGATGGCACAAGGGCGGATGCAGAGAGCATTCTGAACGATTTTCTGGACGTGGTGCGCGGACCCAAACGTGTAGCGGTGGTCCAGCAGAAAAAAAAGCGGGGTAAGGATGACGAACGGACCATAGATCCGCTATTCTTCTGCAACCGCCTGGTGAATATTTTCCCTGAATTGCGGGAGGAAATGAACGAGGAGAGAATTGTCTACGGACAGATCCGTTTTGTCACCTTTTCCAAGGCGAAAATTGTGCCGAAGATCGAAGACCTGGTGGTAAAATACCCCAACAGCGAGCCGGCAGAAAAGCTGAGCTCCCTGTTTGATGATATGTACAAAAATGGAGATATGGATCTGCGCTCTATCTTGACTGCCGTCATTCTCAATCATATGAGCGACGAAGCCTTTTCTGCACTGCAGAGCAAATTTGGAGACGATCTGCAGAAAGCCTCGAAATATACAAGGAAACTCAAGGACAAAAAGATTAAGCCGGAGAAGAAAAAGAAGAAGGAAAAGAAGGTTGTGGCAAAGCTTCAAAACTAGCTTTTGGCGTCTCAGATACCGGTTGGAATGGAAAAGTTTTCGGAGGCCGGGGGTCAGGAACAGCTGGACTCAGACCTCCGATGGCATTCTACGGCTGCGGTTGAAGTTTTTCTTGACAATTCTGTGCCACATATGCTATAGTAAAAGTACCTCGGAGAAGAGGTTCTTTTTTTGTGCCCTTTTTTGAGGGAGGCTGAGGTGAAAAAACCTCAAATTTTTTCCGTGAAACGGGAGGTGCCGACAAATGAGAGTCAAGGTTGTTCTGGCCTGCACTGAGTGCAAGCAGCGAAACTACAACACAAAGAAAAACAAGAAGAACGATCCCGACAGGCTTGAGATGAATAAATACTGCAGGTTCTGCCGGAAACACACCCTGCACAGGGAAACTAAGTAAGGAGCGGAGAACATGGCTGAGAACGAAAAGAAGACGGAGAAGAAGTCCGGCGAAAAAAAGCCTAACGGTTTTCTGCGTTTCTTCAAGAAGATCGGGAAATTCTTCCGCGACTGCAAGGGCGAAGTAAAGAAGATCGTCTGGCCGACTCCGAAGGCTGTGTTCAGAAGCACCGGTGTTGTGCTTGTGACGATTGTCATCCTCGGCCTGTTTATCTATGCGCTCGACAGCGGCTTTATGGGTCTGTTGAGCTTGGTGATGGACGTTGCCAAGGCTTAACCGGCATCTGTCCGTGTGTTCGTAAAAAAGCGGAGGGTAACAGATGGCTGACGAAGCAAGATGGTATGTGGTTCATACCTATTCCGGGTATGAAAACAAGGTGGCCTCCAATCTGGAAAAAACAGTGGAGAACCGCCAGCTGCAGGATCTCATACAGGAAATCCGCGTGCCTACGGAGAAAGTGTTGGAAGTTGGCACCGATGGAAAGCGCAAGGAAGTGGAGCGCAAAACATTTCCCGGTTATGTCATCGTAAAGATGATTATGACGGACGAATCCTGGTATGCGGTTCGGAATATCCGGGGCTGCACGGGATTTGTAGGCCCTTCCTCCAAGCCCGTTCCTTTGACGGACGACGAGGTGGCAAGGCTGGGAATCGAAAAGCATGAGATTGAAGTGAGCTACAAGGTTGGCGATTCTGTCAACATTGTGGACGGGCCCCTGGAGGGTTTCATCGGAACAGTGGAAGAACTGGATGTGGAGAAAAACCGCATTCGCGTCGTTGTTTCGATGTTTGGGCGGGATACGCCGGTCGAACTGGAATTGGACCAGGCGGAGCCTGTGGGTTAAGGACGGACGCGCAGCGGCTGTCCGCGGAGGAAAGCTACCCCTGCACGGCGGCTTCTTCCGGAACTTGACAATATGGGTACAAGCGGACTTTCCGCTTTACACGAGGGGCATTGCCCCTGTGGGAGATACAGCTGAAATTTACTGCACGGCTGCATCGCGATCGACCACGAATTTTGGAGGTGCAAAAAAATGGCTCAGAAGGTTACGGGCTTTATTAAGCTCCAGATTCCTGCCGGAAAAGCGACTCCGGCACCGCCTGTCGGCCCCGCGCTCGGCCAGCATGGCGTAAACATTATGGCGTTTACCAAAGAATTCAACGAGCGTACCAAGAACGACGTGGGTCTTATCATCCCTGTCGTCATCACGGTCTATGCGGACCGCTCTTTCACGTTCATCACGAAGACCCCTCCTGCCGCTGTCCTCATCAAGAAGGCCTGCGGAATCGAGTCGGCTTCCGGAGAACCCAATAAGAAAAAGGTTGCGAAGATCACCCGCGAGCAAGTGCAGAAGATCGCCGAGCAGAAGATGCCCGACCTGAACGCTGCCACCATCGAGACTGCTATGAGCATGATCGCCGGTACAGCCCGCAGCATGGGTATCGAAGTAGTAGATTAATTCCCGGGTGGGAGGAAATCCTTTGATCCGATATTTACCACTGGAGGAAAGTGACAATGAAACACGGTAAAAAATATGTGGAAGGCGCAAAGCTGATCGACCGCTCCAAGCTCTATGATACTGAGGAAGCGCTCGACGTCTGCGTCAAAACAGGGACTGCCAAGTTCGATGAAACAGTCGAGCTTCATGTAAAGCTGGGCGTTGACGGCCGTCACGCTGACCAGCAAGTTCGCGGCGCCATCGTGCTCCCCAACGGGACGGGCAAGAATGTGCGTGTGCTGGCTATCTGTAAGGGTGACAATATCGAAGCCGCTCAGGCTGCCGGCGCCGATTATGTAGGCGCTGAGGAAATGGTACAGAAAATCCAGTCTGAAGGCTGGATGGATTTCGATGTGCTGATTACTACCCCCGATATGATGGGTATGGTGGGCCGTCTTGGTAAGCTGCTGGGCCCCCGCGGCCTGATGCCCAACCCCAAGGCCGGTACGGTAACTCCCGATATCGCCAGGGCTGTTCAGGAAGCCAAGGCCGGTAAGATTGAGTACCGTCTCGATAAGACTAACATTATCCATTGCCCCATCGGCAAGGTGTCTTTTGGCACCGAGAAACTGGCTGAGAACTTTAAGACCTTGATGGACGCCATCGTCAAAGCAAAGCCGGCTGCCGCGAAAGGTCAGTATGTTCGTTCCTGTGTGGTCAGCGCCACCATGGGCCCGGGCGTCAAGATTAACCCCTCGAAATTCATTTAATTGAATTCTCCAAAGAGTGTTGACAAGCTCAGCACTCTATGCTATAGTATATTGGCTGTCAAACCAGAGACAGCAGGTGCGGCTTACAGGCCGCTCAAACGGTATTGACCGGCCTGCCGAGGAAAGACAAGCAGAGGAAAAAGTTTTTTTCAGCTTGCTTGATTGCGCCTTTCCGCGGCTTCTGCCGGGAAAGGCGTTTTTTGTACGTTCTATCACTCATCCGGAGGTGAAATGAATTGCCCAGCGAGAAAATTCTCGAACAGAAAAAGCAGCAGGTTGCAGAGCTCACCGAAGCCTTCAAGAAGGCCAATGTCGGCGTGCTCGTCAATTACAGCGGCATCACTGTGGAAAAGGATACCAAGCTCAGAAAGCAGCTTCGTGAGGCGGGCTGCGAGTACAAGGTTGTGAAGAACACCTTGCTCTCTCTCGCGTTCAAGGAGGCCGGCATCGACGGTCTGGAGGAATTCCTGAACGGTACCACGGCTATCGCTTACAGCGAGAGTAGCTATGTGGACGCTCCGAAAATTCTTTCCGATTATGCAAAGGAGAACAACCAGTTCCAGGTGAAGGCGGGCTTTATCGACGGCGGCGCTGTCGACGCGGCCAGTATCGGCGAGTTGGCTCAGCTTCCCCCGAAGGAAGTCCTTTTGGCCCAGGTGCTCGGCGGCTTCAACGCCCCGATTCAGGGCTTTGCCAATGTGCTTAACGGCACCATTCGCGGCCTAGTGATTGCCCTCAATGCCATTGCTGAGAAACAGTCCGCTTAAAGTACAGGCGTCCCGCCGGATATGTTCCGGCAGAAAAATTGAATGATACTACTATTTTTGGAGGTACATTACCATGTCTGAAAAGGTTACCAATCTGATTGAAGAAGTCAAGGCCCTCACTGTTCTGGAGCTCTCCGAGCTCGTTAAGGCTCTCGAGGAAGAGTTCGGTGTATCCGCCGCTGCTCCCGCTGCCGTTGCTGTGGCTGCTCCCGCTGCTGCTGCTCCTGTTGAGGAAGAGAAGACCGAGTTTGACGTTGTCCTGAAGGCTCCTGGTGCCAACAAGATCAACGTGATCAAGATTGTTAAGGAAGCCACCGGCCTGGGCCTGAAGGAAGCTAAGGCTATCGTTGACGCCGCTCCTAAGGCTGTCAAGGAAGCTGCATCCAAGGATGAGGCTGAGGCTCTCAAGGCTAAGCTGGTCGAGGCTGGCGCAGAAGTGGAACTGAAGTAAGTTTTCTTACCAGTCAAATAAGCAGATGCTTTATAGTAATCTGTTGGAGTAAAAAACCGCGGAAAGGTGATTTTTCACCTGCTGCGGTTTTTTCTTCATGGAAAATAGACTGGAATCGTAAATAAGATACGTCCCTATGGCAGATCAAAGCTGCCAGATATAAGGGGAGCCCTTTGATACAAGATTACAAATCTCAAAAGAACAGTCTCAATGTAAGCGGCCTACACCATTTTTATATGAGAATGTAGTCCCAGCGGCTCAGTATCTGAAATGCATGAAAAGAAAGTCAAGACGCCTGATACTGTCGGCGTCTTGTTTTTTATGCGGATCAACTGCGTTTCTGTGTCGTTACAGAAATCTTTCTTTTCCTATACGTAGTGACAATGTTTTCAGGTGGATCATATTTCCTGGACTCCTATTGCTTGAATTTTTCTTTTTCTTTATTCTAAGTGGTCTGTCATGAACGACTCGGAATAAAAAGCGAGAGCAGGTGACAAATTTGTTATGTGGATTATAATCACGTAAGGTCTTCCGCGTTGTGCTATTCTACCGGAAAGTACTGCGAATTCTACTACATTTTGAAGAAGTTTATGAACAGTCTGTTAATAATGGAAATATACCTTGCAATACTGATAATAGCATGCTAAAATGTAACCAAATTGTAATAGTTGTAATCAAAGTGTAATTGATGACGAAGAAATAAGGGAAGTGCAAATATGAGCCGTACATTAAAAAACTTTCTGACATTCTTTTTGGTTTTGGTTCTCACAGTGGTAACGGTGACAGCGCTGAGTCTGGCGACCCAGGCAAAAACAGAGACTGCGGCGGCGGAGTATACGGAGAGGCTGGAAACTGTACAGAAAGAAGAGACTGCTAAATTGACTGCGGTAGTGCCGGAAAAGGAATCACTGAACTTTTGGGCCTGTGCAGGTTGTTTTCTCCTTTTGCTGTCTATTCCTGCGGGGGGCGGGATCCTTTATATCAGGGCCAGGAGAAAGGGCCGCTCACCGGAAAAGGATGCAGCCAGACGCTATAGCCCCCGTTCCGATATGACTTTTCGCACAACAGCAAGATCCAGAGTATAAGGGTTTTCGTCCTTTCATATTTTACCTGAGGGAACGTTGCAGATTTATTTCTGTAACGTTCCTTTGTTTTATGAATGCAGACGCTGTTTTTTCAGAATCTGCAATCTCTTTTCGGGTTTTGGAAGACTGTATGTGTCAAAGGAAAATTCTGCATTTTTCAGAGAAGTCCTGGCTGCCGGGAGAACAGCTTTCAGGAATACAAGAGAAAATTTTGGAAAACGATTGACAAAATACTATTTTTTTCTTATATTTATCTCATTGCGTTTGCATCTGAAAAAGAAGGTCCGCTCCGGGAGGTAACAGTGGACCCGTATAAAAGCGGCCCTGCTTCTTTGCCGCGGTTTTCATCCTATACGCCGGGCGCGCCCGTATCTGCGGGTGCCCTTTTTCTGTGTAGGGGAAAAAATTCGTTCTCATCCTTTGCGGGAGGCAATCATTCATGAGCAGGGCCGGGTTATGTGTGAATAACATAAGACACGCAACTAAATTTTGGCGCGGTCCGCCGCGCCGCCGCAAAGGGGATGCATCAGAATTGGAAAACACCATTATTTCTCTCAAGGACATCGCTGTCTCGTTTGATGGAGAGCAGGTGCTCAAAAGCTTCAATCTCGACATCCGGGATGGAGAATTTGTCACGCTGCTGGGCCCTTCCGGGTGCGGGAAGACCACCGTGCTGCGGACAATTGGAGGCTTCATCACACCGGATTCCGGCGAGGTCTTTTTTAATGGGAAGAAAATCAACGATCTGCCGCCGCATAAGCGGGCGGTGAACACCATCTTCCAGAAGTATGCGCTGTTCCCGCATCTGAACGTGTACGACAACATTGCGTTCGGCATGCGTTTGAAGGGAAAGAGCGAAAAGGAAGTAAAGCAGACCGTACACGAGATGTTGGCTATGGTAAACCTTACTGGGTATTCCCACCGGGGAATCGGCCAGCTTTCCGGCGGACAGCAGCAGCGTGTGGCCATTGCCAGGGCCCTGGCCAATGAGCCCAAAGTTCTTCTGCTGGACGAGCCTCTGGGTGCGTTGGATTTAAAGCTGCGCAAAGATATGCAGGTTGAGCTGAAAAAAATTCAGCAGCAGACAGGTATTACCTTCCTGTTTGTTACCCATGACCAGGAAGAAGCTCTCTCCATGTCGGATACCGTAGTTGTAATGGACGGCGGCGTGATCCAGCAGATCGGCACGCCTACTGATATCTATAACGAACCGAAAAATGCTTTTGTAGCGGACTTTATCGGGGAATCGAACATTCTGGATGGCCTGATGCTGGAAGATTACACGGTAAAGTTTGCAGGGCATAAATTCAAATGCCTGGACAGCGATTTTGGTAAAAATAAGCCGGTGGACGTGGTAATACGCCCGGAGGATATTGACGTGGTAGAGCCGGATTCCACCCATATCACGGGCGATGTGACAAATGTCACCTTCA
Organism: Neglectibacter timonensis; assembly: GCF_900048895.1. Lineage (GTDB taxonomy): Bacteria > Bacillota > Clostridia > Oscillospirales > Acutalibacteraceae > Acutalibacter > Acutalibacter timonensis. The sequence goes on from NZ_LT160640.1 coordinate 208,406, forward strand.
AGGGAGTGCACTATGAAATCATTGTGGATGTGGCCGGCTTCAAATGGATGATCCAGTCCACGGACTGCCGGGAGGTGGGGGAGCGTATCGGCCTTTCCCTGGGACCGGATGACATTCACGTGATGGAAAAATCGGAATACTCCGGTACCTTTGGCGACTACAGCACCTTCAGCGATGAGATGGAGGAGGACATCAACGCTTCGGAAGAGGCCTCTGAGGAAGAGGAGGGGGCGGCAGATGAAATCTAACTCCAAAGCGCTCTCCGCGCCCTACACGATCTGGATGACAGTGTTTATTGTGCTGCCCATGCTGCTGGTGGGCTATTTTGCCCTCACTGACAGGGCTGGGAATTTTACTTTGGAGAACCTGCTGAGCGTGGGGCAGTATTCCAATGTGTTTCTGCGTTCTATTTGGCTGGGGGCCCTGGCTACGCTGATCTCCCTGCTGCTGGGTTATCCGCTGGCCTATATCATTTCCAAAATGAGCGTGAAGCGTCAGAGTATGATGGTGATGCTGGTCATGCTGCCCATGTGGATGAATTTTTTGCTTCGTACTTACGCATGGATGTCCCTGCTGGAGGACAACGGCCTAATCAATGCTGCCTTAGCCGCAGTGGGCCTGCCCCGGGTGCATATGATCAACACTGCGGGCGCCGTGGTGCTGGGCATGGTATACAACTACATCCCTTATATGATCCTTCCCCTCTACTCCGTACTGACCAAAATCGACCAGAATGTCATTGAGGCTGCACAGGATTTGGGAGCTAATGACCGCAAGGTATTTCTAAAAGTAGTGCTGCCAATGAGTATGCCCGGTGTGATCTCCGGCGTGACCATGGTGTTTGTGCCCGCCGTGAGTACTTTCATCATCTCTAAGATGCTGGGCGGGGGAGGAAATCTTTTGATCGGCGACCTGATCGACATGCAGTTCCTGGGCAGCGCTTACAATCCCAACCTGGGTTCTGCCATTTCTCTGGTGCTAATGGTGATCATTTTGATCTGTATGGGGATCATGAACCAGTTCGATGATGGAGAAAATGTAGGGGGAGGCGTGATGATATGAAAAAAGCAGGCTCCCGTATTTACACCTTTCTGATTTTTCTCTTTTTATACGCGCCGATTCTGGTGCTCATCGTATTTTCTTTCAATGATACGGAGACGGCCAGCCGCACTGTGTGGAGCGGCTTCTCCCTTAAATGGTATCAGAAGCTGTTCCAGGACAGACTGATTTTGGAGGCGCTGCGCAACACCCTGATTATAGCTATAGCGGCGGCGGTAGCCTCTACCGTACTGGGCACCATGGCGGCCATAGGCATCAATTCCATGAAAAAGCTGCCCAGGCGCATTATGATGAATGTTACAAATTTTCCTATGGTAAACCCTGAAATTGTAACCGGCGTTTCTTTGATGCTGCTGTTTGTGTTCGCAGTGGGATTATTCGGCGGCAGATCCCTGGGAATGGGTTCGTTAATTGCCGCACACATCACTTTCTGTCTGCCCTATGTGATTCTTTCGGTACTACCGAAGCTCAGGCAGATGGATCCGAATCTTTATGAGGCGGCGCAGGATTTGGGATGTCCGCCGGTAAAGTCTTTTTTCCGTGTGGTGCTTCCGGAGATCATGCCCGGCATTGTCACTGGGATGATCATGGCGTTCACCCTGTCGATAGATGATTTTGTTATCAGCTATTTTACCAGCGGCACCACCCAGACGCTGCCCATCTATATCTATTCTATGACGCGTAAACGCATCAGCCCGGAGATCAATGCCCTTTCCACAGTGCTGTTTGCTGTGGTAATGGTGCTGCTTATTGTAGTGAACACCCGACAGGCCAGGGAAAAGCGCACCGTCGACCAGGGAGAGGAGGAGGCAGCATGAAGAGACTGTTTTCCTGCCTGACGGTTTTCCTTCTTGCCGCGTTTTGCGGCATAGCGGCTTTGGGCGCGGAGGAGGAGAAAGCTCCCAGCCGGGGTGTGACAATCAATGTATATAACTGGGGGGAATACATTGCCAATGGTACGGATGAATCCATGGATGTAAATGCGGAGTTTACCCGCCGTACAGGCATTCAAGTGAATTATACCACCTTTGACAGCAACGAGTCCCTTTATTCCAAGCTGGCCGGGGGCGGTGCGGATTATGATATTATTATTCCCTCTGACTACATGATTTCCAAGCTCATTGATCAGGGCATGCTGGCAGAGCTGGACTTTTCCAATATCCCCAATTTTCAGTATATCGATGAGGAATTCCGAAACCCGGATTACGACCCGGAAAACAAATTTTCCGTTCCCTATACCTGGGGGGTGGTAGGACTTTTTTACAATACGGATTATATTGAAGAGGAAATCACCAGTTGGTCTGCTCTGTGGGATGACCGGTACGCAGGGAAAATGCTGATGTTTGATAATCCCAGGGATTCCTTTGCTATCGCCCAATTCCGTCTGGGACAGTCCCTGAACACAACTGATCCTGAGGATTGGAAAGCGGCTGCAGAACTGCTCAAACAGCAGAAACCATTGGTACAGGCCTACGTCATGGATCAAATCTTCGACAAGATGGAGAGCGGCGAGGCATGGCTGGGACCCTACTATTCCGGTGATGCGGCCATCCTGGTGGAAAATAATGACAATATCAAGTTTGTGGTTCCCGAGGAGGGTACCAACTATTTTGTAGACGGCATCTGTATTCCTGCAACCTCCAACCGCAAAGAGGAAGCGGAGGAATACATTGATTTTCTCTGTGATCCGGAAATCGCAGGAGCGAATATGGACTATATCGGGTATTCCACACCGGAGACTGCAGCTAAGGAGTATATGGATGAGGAGATGGTGAACAGCCCTATTCATTACCCTGATGTGGAAACCCTTGCACGGACCCAAGTGTTTATCAACCTGCCGGACGATACCAGCAAGCTGGTGGATAAATTATGGGCGGAAGTGAAAATGGGCGGACCCGGCGAGTCAGCGGTCCTGGTGGCTATCATATTGGGCTTTCTAGCCGTCTATGTGGCGATTGTTATCTATAAGCGCCGGAAGTTCAAACGAGAAATGTCGTAACGTAAGCAAGGAGAGAAGCGAAATCCTTCTAAAAAAGATCCGGGCCGCAAGAAATTGCGGCCCGGATCTTTTCACTGGGCAGAAGCAGCATCCTTCATCCGGTAACGCTCTAAGAGGTCTCCTATCTGCGGGAGTCTTCCCGCAGATAGGGTTCCTCAACGGCTTCTGAAATCAGAAGCCGATACTTTTGGGGATGCCGGTAAGCGTTTCCATGGATTTCATGACTGCGATAGGCGCGCAGCTTTTTCATAGGGAAAATGGCCAGATAAACTCCCTCTTCCTCACCGGCTTCTACAACCAGTGTGTCCCGAGGACCAATGCAGCCGGATGAGGTTTTGCCGTAAGCGATACCGTCGAAAGCGGAGGAATGGCCGTTGCAGTCCGGTTGTCCTATGGCGTAATTTGCGGTGGCGATCCCTACCATGTTTTCAAAGGCCCGGCTTCTCAGTTGGGAAAGCCGGTTTGGCTCCATGGGACAGGCATTGGGCACTAAGATGACCTCAGCACCCTTGAGCATCAGAATTCTGGCGCTTTCTGGGAATTCCCGGTCATAACAGATCATGGCGCCCAATTTTACATTGCCAGTGGCTGTGTTCAGATCTGCCACATAAAAATCATTGCCAGGGGTCAGGTTCCGCTCAGCTTCAAAATCACAGGTGTGGACTTTAGAGTAGGTCAGTACCACTTTTCCGTGCCGGTCAAAGACAGTGAGCGTGTTTCTGGGCAAAGGGTCGTATTCCTCCAGATAGGTGATTCCCACGGCCATGTCCAGCTCAGCTGCCAGAGCTCGGAAAGCCTGTACAAAAGGGCTGCCATAGGATACGGCGCCCTGTTTCAGTTTCTCCACATCGGGATTGACGGAATAACCGTTGTTCCACATTTCTGGAAAGAGAGCGAGGTCCGCACCCATTTGTTTCGCCTGTCTGCAGAAGGCGAGCCCCTTTTTCAGGTTTTCCTCCTGGTTCTTTTCCGCAGTCATCTGCAGCAGTGCAACTCGAAAAAAGTTCATTTGTTCTTTCCTTTCCAGACAGTTCATTTGTTTTGAAAACGCTTTTTGAAATTGACATAGATCATGCCGAAAACCGGGCAGAGGCAAAACAGGGCAAGGCCCAGTCGGAAGTGATAAGCCTTTTTCCCGCAGCAGGCATACGCCTAACACAATGAATAGCGGGAGCGGGACAGAAAAGACGGCATCAGGTTTCCAGGTAGGCAATCAATTCTTCTAACTGCCGGCGGCAGGTTGCCTGCCCTTCCTCATATAGGGCCTGGAGTTTCTTGGTATCCTTTTCTGTGTGGGAAACTGTTACGGGTTTGGGTGGACGGATTACAAACAATTTTCCCTGGGCCTCCAGACGGTCAATTTCGTCCAGTTCTTTGGCATACATGCGTGGAACGTCCACCAGACAGCGTACTAAGTTGGGGTATTTCCCATAATAGCGGGCATACATGCGGGCCATGGGGCGGGATACCTGGGGTTTACGGAAACCATGTTCCCGGGTAGTGACCACCACAATTTTATCGTAGCCCTCCTCAATCGCTTTTTGATAAGGGATCGCTACAGAAATACCGCCGTCCAGGCAGGGGACCCCTTCCACCAGCACCATAGGAGAAAGCAGGGGCATGCTGGCGCTGGCCCGTATGGCTGCATAGATATCGGAACTTGTTTCCTTTTCACTGTACACTGGTTTTCCGGTGAGACAGCTGGTGGAGACTGCCGTATATCTGCAGGGAGATTGGTGAAAGGCTTTCCGATCCAGCGGCAGCAGAGTGTCGCTGACCTCATTAAATAGAAAATCAAAATTAAAGATACTTTTATGGAATATCAGGTTACGCACACCCAAATAACGCTTGTCGTTGACGAAATCCAAATTGATCTTGGCGGTCCGGCCAATCTGTCGGGAAACAAAGTTTACACCTGTGAGGGCGCCCGCTGATACGCCGAACAATCCATCGTACTCAATGCCCTGCTCCATCATCACATCCGTAACACCTGCAGAAAACATGCATCGAAGGGAGCCTCCCTCCAAAACAATTGCGCTTTTTCCCATCCCAAGAACCGCCTTTCTCAACTGAAATATGCGTGCTTTCATGAAACTATTTTACTACGGATTGCTTCCGGGTTCAAGCTATGCCCGAGAAAGAAAAGCTGGACTGAGCGGATGAAAAGGAGATTGTGTGAAAACTGGGGTGATGATTGAGCAGTTTCGAAAAAGACTTCAACTATCCGCGATTTTGTGATACACTGAAAAAACCGATACCAGTCTTGCCGTGAAAGCGGTATCAAAAAAGGAAATAAGAATGAAAGGAAATCGCAGGTTTTGAAAAAGGTCACGGAATCCTTGACGGGCCTGCGTTTCAATAGAGTTTTAATATGAGAATTCGGAAAAAAACGTGGGCCAGACCAGAATTGAGTGCTTGTTCCTATTTCATAGCTGAACCACAGGCGCACAGGGGAAATTGGATGACGTGTTTCGGAAATAAACGGCCTATCTATTTGGATCTGGGCTGCGGAAAATGTGTTTTCCTGGCTGAAGCGGCCCGTCAAAACCGGGAAGTAAACTGGATCGGCATAGATATCAGCTGTGACATTCTGGGAGTGGGGCGCAGGAATATTGCCGCTGCCTATGGTGATGAAGAACCGGACAACATAGCGCTTTGTTCCTATAACATTGAACGTTTGCAGGATGTTTTTTCGGCCGGGGAAGGAATCAGGAGAATTTACGTAAATTTCTGCAATCCTTGGCCCTGTGCACGGGCACATAAACGAAGGCTCACTCACACCCGCCAGCTGGAAACATACAAGACGCTGTTAGATCCGGATGGGGAAATATGGTTCAAGACGGATAACAATGATCTTTACCTTGCTACCAAGCGGTATTTCGCTGAAGCAGGTCTGGAAATCTTTTTTGATTCCCAGGATCTTCTGGCAGAGCGGGATCCGGAAAATCTGACTACAGAACACGAGCAGATGTTTTCTGCGCAAGGGATCAAGATAAAGGCGCTGCGCGCCAGGCTAAAACCGTAGTATCCGCTGGTTAGGCTTTCCTGAGTTTCAGGCAGCCAAGCGATGATCAGGCAGTACAGCCCAAATGATAGGAGCTGCAAATTCCATGAAAAAAAACATTTTGCTTCGCACGAATATTCTTGTCTGCCTTATTATCGTTGCAGGTTTTCTGGTGACAGCTGTTCTCAGCTATCAGGCGAATTACAGTGCCTCCATTGAAAACATCGAACAGGTATCCAGACTGACGTCAGAAGGGGTCTATTACCAGATGAGCAGTACGTTCACAAAGCCTGTGAACGTCTCGCTTACCATGGCGAATGACAGTCTTCTGAAGGATTATCTCTCTCGGGAAGAAGGGCATTTGGAGGAGGCCGGCTATATTGATATTCTGCGAGAATACCTCAAGGGGTATCAGGCAAAATATGGTTATGACTCTGTTTTTCTGGTTTCTGCTGCCACCGGACGGTACTATAATTTCAATGGGTTAGACCGTGTTTTGGTTAAGGGAGATCCGGAGAATGCCTGGTATTATGACGGCCTGCTGAATTCTAAAGAAGAATATAGTATGAACGTGGATAATGACGAGGTAGCAGGGGCGGAAAACGAGATCACGGTATTTGTCAACTGTAAGATCAAGGACAGTTCCGGAAATCTGTTGGGCGCTGTGGGAGTTGGCGTACGCATTGATTCCCTTCAGGGAATGTTGCAGCAGTATCAGGATGATTTTGGCGTCAATGCGTACTTGATTAACAATGCCGGGACCATTGAAATCTCTACGGAATATACAGGATTTGAGGAAAGAAACCTTTTCGAAATAGATAACTATGGGGAAGAGGCGTGCCGGACGATCCTTTCCTGGAAGGAGGCCGGAATAGCCAACAGTTTCTGGAATACAGACGAAACAGGCGCCAAGCGAGACTACGTGGTTGCCAGATACTTGCCGGAACTGCAATGGCATCTGGTGGTAGAGCGGGATACCAGTTTCCTGATGAGAGATCTCAACCGGCAGCTGATTTATACAGTTTTGGTAATTCTTCTTATCATCGGCGTGATTCTTTATGTGATCACTCATGTAATGCGGTCGTTTAACAGGCAGATTGTTTCGCTGACGCAGTCGGTAGAGCAAGAGAGAAGAACCATGTTTGAACGCGCCACGGAAGAACTCTATGAAAACATCTATGAACTGGATATCACACATAACAGGCCTGCAAACCGGAGCACAGAGCAGTATTTTGAAAGTTTAGGCGCACCTCCCGGTACTCCTTTTGACAAGGCGCTGCATATCATTGCAGACAAACAGATTAAAAAGGAGTTCCGAGCAGGCTATGTTGCCATGTTTTCTCCAGAAAACGTGCAAAAAGCCTATCAGGAAGGCAGAGACACTCTGAAATATGAGTTTATGATCAGCCAAAATGGGCAAGACTATTATTGGATGCGGATTACAGCCCGGCTGATCATCTGGGAAAATGATCAATCGTTGCACATGTTGACATACCGGCAGAATATCGATACGGAAAAGAAAAAGGAATACCGGATGCAGGAACTGGCACAGACCGACGAAATGACAGGCCTGCTTACTAAAACGGCCACACAGCATCAAATAGAGTCATGTCTACAGCAGAATTCAAACAGGCAATACGCTTTCTTTATCTTTGATATCGATCATTTTAAACAGGCAAATGATTGTTTCGGCCATGCGTTTGGCGACGGGGTTATCCGGGAATTTACCAAAACGCTGAGGCTTCATTTCCGGGAGGCAGACCTGTTGGGTCGATTGGGCGGAGATGAATTTGCGGTTTTTCTGCCAGTGAAGGAAGAAGTTTGGGCGGAGAATAAGGCCAGAGAACTGGTCGATGCGTTGAACCGTCTCTACATAGAGGGGGAGAAGAGCTGGCAGATGAGTACAAGTATCGGCGTTGCGTTTGCGCCGAAAGATGGAACAGATTTCAAAACACTGTACCAGCACGCAGATGCTGCGCTCTATCAAACGAAGGAGCGGGGACGTTTCGGATATACCCTCTATGAGAAGGAGAAAGGAGGCAGTATATAGCGCATGAAGCTGGAGAAAGAGAAATCTCTGCTGGATGAGCTGGCCGAAAAAACCGGCTGTGATTATCTGTCTGATTTGCCTGGATACGTGGGGTCTTCCAGTTTTCACAATGGCATAGGAGTTCTGCGGGATTGGCCTCTTTCGGAATGGGAAGAAGCGGCAGAATACCTTACCGGCAGAAGGCCGGAATTTCGAAATGAGCAAGAGGCCAGAGAATACCTGCTTCGAGCAAACAGAATAGGAAATAGCTGAAAGAAGGAACCTGCTATCAAGCAGGTTCCTTCTTTCAGTCAAGGTGGCGGTTTCAAGCACTCTGTTTCTTCAGAGCTTGAAATCATCTGCCGTATATTGTCCGGCGCGCAGAGGCGGGGAGGCTTTTGGCTCGCGCATAAGAGGATCATAACTGTATTTTTTACAGATCCCGTCGCTCATTTTGCAGCGCAGAGCGCAAACAGGAACTGTTTCTGTTCCGATGTTATTTTCGCAATAGCTGCAGTCCGGCTGAATATTTGCCCCGAACAGCGGCTTTTTCTTTTTCCTGAACATCTCTGTCTCTCCGATCTGTCTTTGTTGTCCTTTATTTTATCACAGTCTGTCTAGTTTCGCAATCACGTCCCAAAAGCAGCAGGAAGGCGGAACACAGGAGCAGCAAAGAAAGGGCGCCTGCTACAGTGGCGCTCAGGCCGCCGGAAATGGCAACAGGGCTGCCGGAAAGTACTGCTGTGTTTACAGCTGACGGAAAAACCCGGGATAAGAGAGAATAAATACCTGCCGCCAAAAAGCCGTGAAGAAAGCGAAAAAGGAAAAACTTGCATTTGGAAACCGGGAATTCTTCAAAGAAGGAGAAGACTTGAAGATGGACGCAGAGACCGGCAAAGGCAAGCCCAAATGCATAGAACAGAGGAGAAACCTGGAATTTTGCAGCGTCTCCTACGCCGCCGGTCACTTCAATGAAAAAAGAGAGCGCTGCAGCTGCTTCCGGTTGGGAAAAAGGACCTGGTCCCGAAAGTAGCTTGACGAAAAACTGGTATAGGCCGCTGCCGTGGAGGATAGCGGTGAAACCTGAAAACAGCACCACACAGGCGCTCATTTTTAAAATGCCCGAACAGGCGTCTACCGCAGAACGGATGACGGCGCCTCCGGGAACAGCAGGTACCGGCACGAACTTTTCTTCTGGAAACTTTGCGAACAATCCGGTGAAAACTCCTAGAAGAATCCCCGCGGCAGTCACTGATAGGAATAGAAGCCAGCCGGCTGAAAAGCTTCCAAGCACTGTGCCGCCCAGAAAGGTAACAACAAAAGCGATTCCGGGATTTACGCAGAACAGCATCATACGCCCTGCCTGTTCCCGGGTTATACTTCCCTGCTTCCAGAGCAGGGATACGCCGCGGGCTCCTGCCGGATAGCCGCCTAGAAAACTCATGAGAAGGGAAGCGGTGCAGACTTTGGGAAGTCGGAATACATACCGGGAAAGAAATCCAAGCACTCTGCTGAGCGCGATTCCGGCGCCAGAGGTTACGGCAAAGCTGGTTAAAGCCATAAAGGGGAAGAGGGAGGGAACCAGTACGGTCAGGCAATAGATTACGCTGGATAGGGTGGCTTCCTGTACCTCTTTCGGAAATGCCAGTAATGCCGCTCCCAAAGCGAGAAATGCGGCTCCGCAAAATTTGGCCGACAACCCCTCAAATGAAAAAAATCGTTTTATGGCCTCCATACGGCGTCCTCTCTTTTCTGCTAATCAGTGTGGCACGGTTGCCCATATGGATAAATATGAGGGTATGCTGTTATTAATTCTGCAAAAAAAACATAATATTCTTCAGCCGACAGGGTGGCGGAAGGGGGAAATATCGTGGAAAACAGGGGGACAGGTGGAGCGCTCATCGCGCTGACGGGAAACCGCAGGGCGGTAGTGGACGGTTGTGACGGCATTGTGGACTATGATGAAGAGAAGGTAATAGTCAGGACAGGTAGGCTGACAGTACGTTTTGAAGGGCGTTCCCTACGCCTCAAGCGCCTGACAGAGAATTCTGCTGTAATTGAAGGTTTCATTATTCGGGTAGAATATCAGTATTAGGAGGAGTTGCCATGTTGGAAAAGATTTTTCATTGGCTGACAGGCTGCGTTCGGTTTCAGGTTACCGGCGACGCAGCCCGTTTTTTCAATATAGCGGCTAAAAGTGGGTTGGGCCTCTGGGGGTTTCAGAAAGAAGGAACAGATTCGGCCGCCTGGATCAGGGCTGGAGAGTATAAAAAACTGCGTGGGGTAAAAAGGCGATGCGGTGCAGGACTTCATATCCTTCACAGGCAGGGCCTTCCTTTTCAGATAAATCGGGTCTGGAAAAGAAAGGGATTGATTCTGGGTGGAGCCGGCGGAATTCTCCTGTATATGTTTCTTTCTACTTTCGTCTGGAACGTTTCTGTAACTGGGGAAGAATTGCTGACGGAAGCGGAGCTCCTCAGAGCTGGTCAGACTAATGGGATATATGTGGGAGCCGGGCGAGATTCCTTTCGTCCCAAAGAGGCGGCCTACGGTATTATGGGCGAGGTGAAGGGAATCAGCTGGGCCACTGTGAACACAGATGGATGCTTTGTGGAAATTTCAGTAAAGGAAGGTGAGAAAAAACCGGAAATAACGGACGATACGAAGCTTTCCAACATTGTGGCGGCACGGGAAGGAAAGGTGGTGGCTTTGGAAGCGCATCATGGCAGGCCGGAGGTTTCTTTGGGAGATACCGTAGAGGCGGGACAGCTGCTGATTTCCGGCGTATACACCCAGGAGGTAGATCCTTACGGGCCGCAGCCGGAACATCCTCTGGTCACCTACGGGGCGGCCCGGGGCAGTGTGAAGGCGGAAACCTATAGGGAGTTCACGGTACAGGTTTCCGGAGTGAAACGGATCAAACAGCCGAGCGGGGAAAAGAAAGTGAATCTGTCCCTGGAACTCTTCGGACTGCAACTCCCGCTGGGATTCAATACGATTCCAGAGGAAGAATACCACACATATACGGAGGAAAATGCACTTACTGCGCTGGACGTGCGCTTACCTGTAGCGGTGAAACGGCAGGTCTATGAATCTCTCATCGAAAAAGAGCGCAGACTCACTGAAGAAGAAATGAAGGATGCTGCTTTGCTGAAATTGAGAGAAGCGCAGAAAGCAGCCGTAGCGCAGGGGGGAAGAGTGATAAAGGAGGATTTGCAATATACGTTTGCCGATGGAATGTGCATTTTGACTGCAAAATGTCGTTGTGAAGAGGAAATAGGAGAGCAAAAGACGATTTTGGTTAATTGATTTAATTTTAATAAATATTATTATGCATTTTTCATAGGATTTTTGCTTGAAGTATAGATTTGTCCTATGCTATAATAAGAACAAATTAGAGGAGAATCGAGGATTTAAGGAAAAATTTTGGAACAGAACATTAATTTTGACAGAATGGAGCAGGCTGCCGAACTGTTTGGCAGCTTTGATGAAAATATCCGGCTGATTGAAAAGGAATATCATGTGACGCTTCTGTTCCGGGATTCGGAACTGAAGATCACAGGGGACGAGGAGAATGTGGCCCGTGCCGTACGTACGATACGCAGTCTGCTCACACTTCTCGGCAGTGGAGAAACGTTGACGGAACAGAACGTGCGATACTGCATGCGTATGGTGGAAGAGGACAGCGAAGAAAGGGTGCAGAAGCTGGCAGGGGACTGTATCTGTATCACCAGCAAGGGAAAGCCCATCAAGCCGAAAACAGTGGGACAGCGCACTTACTGCGACGATATCCGGAACAATACCATCACCATAGGGGTAGGGCCCGCAGGTACCGGCAAAACATATCTGGCGGTAGCCATGGCGGTAACCGCTTTTCGGGCTCAGGAAGTCAACCGTATTATCCTGACGCGTCCTGCTGTGGAAGCGGGAGAAAAACTGGGTTTCTTGCCCGGCGATCTTCAGCAGAAGGTGGATCCGTATTTACGCCCGCTGTATGACGCGCTGTTTGATATGCTCGGGGCGGAAACCTATCAGCGCTTTGTAGAACGGGGAAACATCGAGGTGGCGCCGCTTGCTTATATGCGCGGCAGGACTCTGGATGACAGCTTCATTATATTGGATGAAGCCCAGAATACTACTACAGAGCAGATGAAGATGTTTTTGACCCGGCTTGGCTTTAATTCCAAAATGGTTATAACCGGAGATGTCACTCAGATCGATTTGCCGGACGGCAAGCGCTCCGGTCTGAAGGAGGCTGTGCGGATCCTTCGAAACGTGGATGATATTGCCATCTTCCGGTTTACGGAAAAGGATGTGGTTCGTCACAGACTGGTTCAGGATATTATCCGGGCTTATGAGCGGGCAGAGCGCACGAAATAGAAGGAACGGGGCTGAGGAAGACTGTTTAAGCTGTAGGGAAAAGAGTTTTTGCAGTCTGATGAACAATATAGAAAGGAATGAAAAAGAATGGAGAAGATCAGAGTCATTATTTCAAACCGGCAGAAGGCAGTGAAAATACCGACGGGTGTCCGTATGCTGATCAGGCGGTGCTGCCATGCGGTACTTCAGTTAGAGGACTTTCAGGATTCTGCTGAAATCAGCGTTTCCTTTGTGGATAACGATCAGATTCGAGAGATGAACCAGCAATACAGAGATAAGGATTCAGAGACTGACGTGCTCTCCTTTCCAATGGGAGAAAACGGGAACTACGACATCAACCATGAAACCGGAGCCAAGATTTTAGGAGATATTGTGATATCTGTACCTAAGGCAATGGAACAGGCCAGAACCTATGGGCATAGTCTAGAACGGGAAATCGGTTATCTGACGGCGCATTCCATGCTGCATCTGTTGGGTTATGACCATGAAAACGGCGGACTTGCCCGGGTAAGGATGCGGGAAAAAGAGGAGACAGTGATGCGGCAGCTGGGACTTCCCTCCAGCAGCAGTTATTATGATGCCGACTGATCCTAAAAAGCGGACGATTGCCCGTAGCTTTGCCGACGCGTTTCGCGGCGTAGGGGACTGTATCAGGACAGAACGGAATATGCGCATCCATTTGACCATGTGTGTTTATGTTCTGTTTTTCGCCTCAAGAATAGAATTGACCAGGGGAGAGATGGCTTGCCTGCTTTTGGCGATTGGTTCTGTGGTGACGGCGGAGACGTTGAATACTTCCGTAGAAAAACTTTGTGATTTTACCCAGAAGCATACCAATCATCTGATCCGTGTGATTAAAGATATGGCGGCGGGAGCTGTGCTGATCTGTGCTGTATTTGCAGCGTTGGTTGGGATTGTGGTGTTGTTTCGTCCAGAGCTGTGGGAAGCTTTTTGGGCCATCTGTACCGACCCGGTATCCCTGGTGCTTTTTCTGCTTTCGCTGGCTGTTGCGGCGGTGTTTGTTTTCTTGGGTCCCGTGAAGTTGATGGAACAGGCAGAGCGTTGGTTTGGCGGCAGAAGACAATGAGTTTTTTCTCGACAGATCAAAGCAGTTGATGAGAAAGAGAGATAGGCGGGGAGTATCCCCGCCTTCCGTTTCCCTGGAAAAAACCGTGCAGGGACTTCCGCAAAATGCGCAATTGGTTTTGCAGGAAGGGATTGTGAAGAATACCTGCTTAGAAGCCGGAGTAAAATCCGGCTGGAAAAAGAAAGGATGGAATCCTGCTCTATGGAATATCAGAATCTCCCGCAGGAACGTTCGGCGTTTCTGGCGATTGTGGGCAAGCCTAATGTAGGCAAGTCTTCCGTGCTCAACCGGCTGATTGGCCAGAAAATCGCTATTGTATCGAAAAAACCGCAGACCACCCGTACCCGTATTATGGGAGTGCTTACGGAAGAGGAATACCAACTGGTATTTTTGGATACTCCCGGTCTGATCAAACCGAAGAACCCGTTGGGGGATTATATGGTGAAGTCAGTTACTCAGTCGATAAATGGCGTGGACGCTTGCCTGTTGGTTACGGAGGCTGGCGGAAAAGTATCAAAGGCAGATGAAGATTTGATACGGCGCTTTCATTCTTCTCACATCCCTGCTGTGCTGGCAATCAATAAGATCGATCTGCTTGCTGATAAAAGTGAACTTATGGCACAGATTGCGGAATTTTCCGCCCTTTACGATTTTGCGGCGGTTGTGCCGGTATCGGCGAAAGATGGCAGCGGCATGGGCGAACTGTTGGAGGAATTGAAAAAGATGGCGGAACCCGGCGGCCATTTTTTTCCAGAGGACACCCTTACCGATCAGCCGGAAAGGGTGATCGCCTCTGAGATTGTCAGGGAAAAACTGCTGCGGCTGCTGGATAAAGAGATTCCTCATGGGACCGCTGCCGTTACGGAGCGAATGAAGGAAAGGGATGGAATTTTGGATTTGGATGTGACCATCTTCTGTGAACGCAGCAACCATAAAGGGATTATTATTGGCAAGGGCGGCGCCATGCTGAAAAAAATTGGCATAGCGGCCAGGGAAGATTTGGAACGGTTCTTCGGCTGCAAAGTGAACCTTCAGCTTTGGGTGAAAGTGAAGGAGGATTGGCGTCAGCGTCGGGAAACCTTGCAAAGTCTGGGTTTTTCGGAGAAGGATTTCGAGTTATAGAGAGCTCTGCCAAAATAGGCCGGCAGGTTCCGTTGTGTAAAGACAGTTGGATTTTTCTATGCAAAAACACAGGGATCCGGAAATGTCTGTCGCTTCATGTCGAACAGACAATTATTTTCCTGTCATAGACGTAAGCAGTCTGCAAATACTTTTCTTTAAGAGCAGTTTACAGAAGAAGCGGCGGATTGAGGAAGAAAAGACTGCCTCTTTTCCGCAGCAGGGATGACGCCGTTTGTAATAAGCTGCTCCGAGGGCTTTTTGAGCACTAAACTCTCAAAATCTTGGCCGCACGGGCAAAACTGTGTGGGAAAGGAGCCGCGCACGTGTTTGTGGACGAAAAAACAGCCTGGCAGCATTTCTGCTCCACAGGCAAGATAGAGGACTACATCCGGTATTCGCAGATCAGGAGCCGGACGGAAATGAGAAATTCCGTTCCGGTCCAGGAGGACCAAGGTGCAGGTAAAAACGCAGGGCCTGATTATCAGGGAACAGACAATCGGCGAGAGCGACCGGTTGGTAACGGTTTTAACGCGTGATGAGGGCGTGGTGCGCGCATTTGCGAGGCGTGCGAAGAATCTGAAAGACAGCAAGAATTCCGCTACCGGTCTGCTCTGCTATTCCCGCCTTAACCTATACAAGGGGCGGGAAAAATACATAATTAACGATGCCTTTCCCATCGAGGTGTTTTTCGGTTTGCGGAAGGATATCGTCAGGCTTTCGCTGGCACAGTATTTCTGTGAGCTGGCTTTTGAGCTGGTGCCGGAAGGGGTAGAGTCTGCAGAGTATCTGCGGCTGGTTCTGAACGGCCTTCATTTCCTCTGTGAGGGGACAAAGCCTGAGGCGCTGCTCAAGCCTATCGTAGAGCTGCGCATGCTGTCTATTGCAGGTTATATGCCCGATCTGGTATGTTGTGCTGAGTGCGGGGTCTATGAGGCGGACCGCATGTTTTTTAAGGTGAACCGGGGAACCATTTACTGTGAGAAATGTTATCTTCCCAAGGGCGATCCCTTTGCCGTGTTGTCCCGGGCCGCCCTCACGGCGATGCGGCATATCATTTATTCGGATTTTGAAAAGGTTTTTTCCTTTTCCATCACACCGGGTGCACAGAAGGAATTGGTCACGGCTGCAGAAGCCTACGCGGTGCATATCCTGCAAAAACGTCCCAAAACATTGGATTTTTATAACAGCCTGCTCTGAGATTCCAGATACAAACAATTCTATGATTGGTTGCAGGAGAAAACAGTTTTGGAGACGGTCAGGGAACATGAACCGCATCTTAAACGCACTGTCTCCGGCGCGGGGAATTTGTGCTTTATTTACGGAGAAAAAGGAAAGGGAGCATTCTGTCCAATCCCTGCCTTTGACTTTTCAAGGAGGAGTGCGTCCGGGCTTTGGGGCGGCGTGTAGGGCTCTGCTTCTTTTTGTGTTGGGGTCAAGCGGGCCCTTCTGGCAGCGCTGGTGCTATGTGTGACACAGGGACTCTGCGGTATTTGCAGTCCTGAGAAAGGAAGATACAGAAAGACAATGGATAAGAATTACCGAGCTTTGGAACTCGACAAAATATTGGAGATGCTGGCTCAGGAGACAACCTGTGCCGATGCGGCAGAGAAGGCCGCGCTGATTGCGCCTGTGCATACGGCTACTCAGGCGCAGCAGCTGCTGGAGGAGACGGATGCCGCCTATGTTCTTACAGCTAAATTTGGGGCTCCATCTTTCTATGGAATGAAAAATGTAACCAATGCCCTGCGCCGTGCCCAGGCAGGCGGCGGACTGGGGCTGAGAGAACTTTTGGATGTGGCGGAAACACTGCGGGCAATCCGTTCGCTTACCCAATGGCACAGCAAGAACGAGGGTATGAAAAACGCTCTTTCCGGCCGTTTTGAGATTTTGGCGCCGAACAAATATCTGGAGGACAAGATCTTCACTTGCATTGTGAATGAAGAAGAGGTCGCCGATGCAGCGTCCCCAGCCTTGGCTTCTATCCGCAGAAAAATTCGAAATGCTTCTAACAGGGTGCGGGAACAGCTGGACAAGCTGATTCATTCCGCTTCCCATCAAAAGCATCTGCAGGAAAGCATTGTCACACAGCGCGGCGGGCGGTATGTGGTACCGGTAAAGGCGGAGTTTCGGGGAGAGATTCCCGGACTGGTGCATGATTCCTCCGCCAGCGGCGCCACCGTTTTCATCGAACCGATGAGCGTTGTGGAGGCCAATAACGAAATCCGGGTACTCAGGTCGGACGAGCAGGAGGAAATTCAGCGTATCCTGTTGGAACTCTCCGCAGAGGCAGGCTCTTTCGCTGATTCCACCATTGAGAGCTACCAATATGCCGTGGAGTTGAACCTGATTTTTGCAAAGGCGCATCTGGCATACCGGATGAAAGCGACAATACCACAGATCAATGAACAGGGAAGGGTTACCCTCATCGGCGCCCGGCATCCGCTGATCGATAAAAACAAGGTGGTGCCCACCGATATTACCTTGGGCAAGGATTTTGACAGCCTGATCATCACGGGACCTAACACTGGCGGCAAGACCGTGGCACTGAAAACGATCGGCCTTTTGAACTTGATGGCTATGTGCGGTCTGATGATTCCAGCCAAGGAGGGAAGCGAGGTCTCTGTGTTTCGTCATATCCTGGCAGATATCGGCGACGAGCAGAGCATTGAGCAGTCTCTCTCCACCTTTTCTTCCCATATGACTAACATCATCCGTATTTTGGCTGCAGCGGACGGCAGCAGTTTGGTTTTACTGGATGAGCTGGGGGCAGGGACAGATCCCATTGAAGGCGCGGCATTGGCAGAGGCGGTGATCGAAGAGCTGCGAAGGAAGGGAGCGCGTCTGGCATGCACTACCCATTATGCGGAACTCAAGGCATATGCTCTGCAGACAAAAGGTGTGGAAAACGGCAGCTGCGAATTCGATGTGGCAACGCTTCGCCCCACATACCGCCTGTTAATCGGCGTTCCGGGAAAATCCAACGCTTTTGCCATTTCTAAGCGGCTTGGCCTGGAAGAACGGATTGTGGACCGGGCCGGGGAATTGGTTTCCCAGGAGGGCAGTGTGTTTGAGCAGGTAGTCGGCACCTTGGAAGAGAGCCGCCGGAAAATGGAGGATGAACTTACTCTGCTGCGTGAGAAAAGCGGAGAAGCATACCGGAAGGCCGAGGAAGCGGATCATCTCAGGGAGGAAGCGGAACGCCAGGCCCGGCAGGAGATAGAGCGTGCCCGGCAGGAGGCTGCACAGATAGTTCAAAAAACCCGTCAACAGGCAGACGCCCTATTAAATGAGCTGGAGGAATTGCGCCGGCAGAAAAATAAGGAACTGTCAGCTGAGCAGAAAGCCAGACTGCGTTCTGGTATGAGAAATTTGGAAAAGGCTTCCGACCCTGTGAGGGAGCGCAGAAATGATTCCTATCAGCTTCCGCGGGAATTAGTGCCTGGAGACAATGTGCTGATCTTTGATATCGATAAGAGCGCCACAGTGCTGGAACCGCCGAAAGACGGTGTGGCGTTGGTGCAGGCCGGTATCATTAAGACTAGGGTACCTCTTGCAAACCTGAGGCTGCTGGGAGAAAAACAAAAGCAGAAGCAGAAGGGACGGACCGTGACAAAAACCAATGTTTCCGCCGAGGTTTCTACTGATTTGGATCTTAGGGGCCAGAACGTGGAGGAAGGGCTGATGGAGGTGGACGCTTTTCTGGACCGGGCCGCCCGAATGAATTTGTCCCGGGTGACCATCATCCATGGCAAGGGTACCGGTGTACTGCGGGCCGCAGTTCAGCAACATCTGCGCAAATGCGGCCAGGTGAAGAGCTTTCGGCTGGGCACTTATGGCGAGGGAGAGAGCGGCGTGACCATCGTGGAACTGAAATAACGGGTTTTCCCCTGTGCGGCTGAATGAAAGTTGACCTCTTTATTTCGAAATTGTAAAGAAAAATGGACCGCCCTTGAAATGAGGGCGGTCTTGTATTACAATAATAATATTCGGGATTTTGCTCAGGGAAAAGTAGGAGACTGGACCCAATTTTCCAGCTCTGGCAAGAGACAAGGCAGCGGGAGAAGGGCTGCTTCCCGCAGGGAGCGGTCCCGCATGAGAAAACGGATAAACCGGCTTCCCAGAAAATAGCCCACATCAGAGTGTCCCTGATAGTTATTCCAGTCTCCAAAAAAATCTTGGGCGCTTTCGTTTTTCAGTATCCGGCGGTAAAATTCCCGTTTCAGGCAGGATTCTTGCTGCAGGCACCAATTCAGCCAGCCATTTTGATCTTGGTGGAATGTGAGGGGGTTGCCGCAGACCTCCTGCTCAAAAGCCATTGCGACGCCCTCCGAATAGAGCTGCCATAGCCAGCGTTCCTGCGGCAGGTTCTGACTTGGGACAGAACGCAGGCTTAATTGCCAGAGATGGCCCAGCTCATGATAGAGCAAGCCCTTCATGGCATTCTCATCGCACCAGCCAAGCTCTATGATTTTTTCAACACCCAGCAGGACGGCCGGTTTTTCGGCCAGTGTGGTGGCATAGCCGGCTGAATCGCACAATCCCAGATAGAAAAGGACGATGGCATCTGGCATGTCAGGGAAAAGTCGTGCGAGGTTGACTTCAAGCCCGCGGACAGCAAGAAGAAAAGATTCATGAGCTTGTGTAAGCTTTTCTTGCTGTTGAAGGGCTGCCTGTACAACGGGAAGCCCTATCTGAAGAAAATCAAAACTGGAGACATCCTGTTCTATTTTATCAGGAAGTTCCTCTGCTATGTTGGCGGCATACTCCCGCCAGAGGGAGAGGGAAAACCGGCCTTCGGGAAACCTGGTGAGAATTTCTGGATAGGTATCGAGAAACAGCATGTCAAACGCACACCCTTTCTGTTAAAATACTGCTTGCATTCAGGATAGCACTTTTTCTGCTGCAGTACAACCAGCTGGAAAAGAGATACTCGGCAGGAAGCAGTAAAAGGATTTCTCTGGGGTTTAAAAGGAAAGAAGATTGGTTATGAA
This sequence comes from Neglectibacter timonensis, assembly GCF_900048895.1. Taxonomy (GTDB): domain Bacteria; phylum Bacillota; class Clostridia; order Oscillospirales; family Acutalibacteraceae; genus Acutalibacter; species Acutalibacter timonensis. The sequence goes on from NZ_LT160640.1 coordinate 228,077, forward strand.
AGAAAACAAATATGATGATCCTGTGTTTTTTGAAAAATATAGTCAGATGAGCCGTTCCCAGGAGGGACTCGCTGGGGCGGGAGAATGGGAAACGCTGCGCTCCATGCTGCCGGATTTTGCAGGAAAACATGTTCTGGATTTGGGCTGCGGTTATGGCTGGCACTGTATTTATGCAGCTGAAAGCGGGGCCGCTTCTGTATTGGGAGTAGATATTTCAGAAAGAATGCTGCAGGTTGCACGGCGGAAGACACAGCTTCCTCAGGTAACTTACCGGTGCAGCCCCATTGAGGATCTGGATTTCCCACCTGGGAGCTTCGATGTGGTGTTGAGCTCCCTCGCTTTTCACTACCTTGCCTCTTTTGATAAGGTGGTAAAACAGGTGAAAGCCTGGCTCTCTCCCGGCGGGGATTTTCTGTTTTCCGTGGAGCATCCGGTATTTACTGCATTTGGCACACAGGACTGGTATCGGGATGAAAACGGAGAAATTCTGCATTTCCCAGTGGATCGCTATTTTTATGAAGGAGAACGCCATGCCTGCTTTTTAGGCGAAGAAGTAGTTAAATATCACCGGACGCTGACTACCTATCTGGACACGCTGCTGACAAACAACTTTGAACTGCTGCGTGTAGCAGAGCCTCAGCCTCCGGAGCGGTTGATGGATGTGCCCGGTATGAAGGACGAACTGCGCCGTCCGATGATGCTGTTGGTCTCTGCACGAAAGAGGTAGTCCAGCCTTATCCCGGCGGGTCAAGTTCTGCCGGTTATCAAATAAATGTCCCTGTTCCGTGAATCCGCCATTGTTTTCGGAGGCAGGAGAAGAAAGGAAGTATTATTTTATGGCGCTCAAACAATTCAAAGCGGAATCAAAACGACTGCTGGACCTGATGATCAATTCCATTTATACCCATAAGGAGATTTTCCTGAGGGAGTTGATTTCCAATGCCAGCGATGCCATTGACAAGCTCTATTATCAGACTCTCGAAATGGGCGATACCGGACTGGACCGCAGTGATTTTGCCATTGAAGTGGCAGTGGACCGCGAAGCCCGCACGCTTACAATTACAGATAACGGTATTGGCATGTCCAAGGAAGAACTGGACAACAACCTGGGTGTCATCGCCAAAAGCGGATCTCTTCAGTTTAAAAATGAAAAGGAACAGAAGGAAGATATCGACATCATCGGCCAGTTTGGCGTAGGCTTCTATTCGGCATTTATGGTGGCGGACGATGTCAAAGTGGAGAGCAGAGCCTATGGCAGTGAAGAGTCCTGGTGCTGGGAATCAAAGGGACTGGACGGCTATCAGATCAGTCCCAGCGGAAAAGAAAGCCGCGGAACTGTGATTACGCTTCATCTGAAAGAGGATACAGAGGATGAACAGTACGGTGAGTTCCTGGAGCAGTACCGCATTACCTCCCTGGTCAAAAAATATTCCGATTACATCCGCTATCCCATCCGGATGGAGCTGCAGAAAAGCAGGCTGAAGGAGGGAACCGGTAAAGACGGCAAGGATCCGGAATATGAAAGTTATTTTGAGGTGGAAACCCTCAATAGCATGACGCCGATCTGGAAAAAATCCAGATCAGAGGTGTCCGACGAGGAATTGAATGCCTTTTATAAGGAAAAGTTTTATGATTGGCAGGATCCCGTCAAGGTAATCCGGACATCTACAGAAGGCGCCGCCACCTACAGTGCGCTGCTGTTCATTCCTAAGACCGCCCCAATGGATTACTATACCCGGGAGTATGAAAAGGGCCTGCAGCTCTATGCCAGCGGCGTGATGATCATGGAAAAATGTGCCGACCTGCTGCCGGATTGTTTCAGCTTCGTCAAGGGTTTGGTGGATTCCCAGGATCTTTCTCTGAATATTTCCCGGGAAATGCTGCAGCACGACCGGCAACTGAAGCTCATTGCGGGCAGGCTGGAAAAGAAAATAGCCTCTGAATTGTCCGTCCTGCTGCAGAACGACAGGGAAAAGTATGAGGAATTTTTCAAGAGTTTTGGCCTGCAGCTCAAATATGGCATGTATGACAATTATGGGGCCAAAAAGGAAGAATTGAAGGACCTTGTATTGTTTTATTCTTCCACTGAGAAAAAGCCGGTTACTTTAAAGGAATATGTTTCCAGAATGAAGGAAGACCAGAAGTTCATCTACTACGGCTGTGGAGAGACCACAGAGCGAATCCTTCAGCTTCCTCAGGCGGACGCTATCGCGGAAAAAGGCTATGAGATGCTGTGCCTGACGGACAATGTGGATGAATTTGCCCTGAAAATTTTGGAGAAGTATGAGGATAAGGAATTCCGCAACATTTCTTCCGATGATTTGCAGCTTCAGAGTGAGGAAGAAAAGAAGGCCTCAGAGCAACTGGAGGAAGACAATAAAGAGCTGCTTACCTGCATGAAGGAATCGCTGGAGGGCAAGGTAAAGGACGTGAAGATCTCCGGCAGGCTGAAAAAGCATCCGGTCTGCATTTCCACGGACGGCATGATCTCCACAGAGATGGAAAAAGTGCTCAATGCTATGCCTGCCCAGGAAAAGGTGAAGGCCCAAAGAGTGCTGGAGCTTAACGCTGAACATCCTGTCTTTGAAAAACTCCGTTCCCTTTATCCTCATGATAAAGACAGGCTGAAAACTTATGCAGAGCTCCTTTATGACCAGGCACTGCTTATTGAGGGAATTGCCATTGAGGATCCGGTGGCCTTCTCCCAGAAGCTCTGCGAAATCATGTGACGGAAAACTCAGGAAAGAAGGAAACCGATGAATTACGGTACCCAGCCTCCCTATAGCGTGCCGGGACAGGTCCCACCTCCGCCTCAGGCCGCACCGCAGGCCTATCCGCCCATTGCCGGATATTCTGCGTCTGAAACGCCGCCGGCAGGATATTCATATCCGGTACCTCCGGCCGCTCCGCAAGCGGTTCCATACCCTGCTCAGCCTATGCAGCAGGCGCAGGGCAGCGTCCCGGTACAGCCTTATCTGGGATACTCTCAGGCTGCGCCGGTCATGCCCTTCTATCAGGCGGCGTCCGCACCCATGCCGGCTTCTTATGCTGTACCGCCTGCTTATCCGGCTCCTCTCTATGCTCCGGCTCCCAGCTATGCCATAAAGGCAGGAAGGGATCCGCGGTTGAAGGGGGCTACCAGAAGTCTGAACCGCCTAGGACTCGTTGTGCTGGGACAGACAGGCTTAGCCATGCTTTGGGGGGCTCTGTTTGGAGTACTGATGGTACTCTGCGGCGTCAACGCTTTGTTGGACAGTTCCGCTCAACTCTGGCTGTCAGCAGTAGCGGTACCGCTTTCCACTGCGCTGCCTTTTGTAATCTATCTGTTTGCCATTCATGCTGATCTCAGCGACTATCTGAAGTTTGAGAAGGTAGGTTTTGTCAGCAGCCTGCTATGTGTTTTGGCGGGGCTCTCCATCTGTTTCTTGGGAAATTATCCTGCGATGGCTGTACAGAGATTTTTTGGCATGTTTGGTTATGAAGCCGCCGGGTCCCTGACCAATGTGACCACTTGGCAGGAGTTTGCTTTGGAATTCTTTTCAACAGCAATTGTTGTGCCTGTTATGGAAGAGTTTGCTTTCCGGGGAGTTTTATTTTCCGGGCTGAAAAAACATGGAACGGCTTTTGCTGTGGTGGCCTCTGCACTCGTTTTCAGTTTTCTCCATTTGGATTTTTCCAATGTACTGTTTGCACTGATTGCAGGTCTGGTCTTTGGTTTTCTGTATGCCAAGACCAAGAATCTTTGGCTCACTATTCTCATCCATGCGCTGAATAACGGTTACGCAGTTTTTTCCAGTCACGCTGACTTCTTTGGAGACAGGGGAGGCATGGTGTTGGAAATCGTTTTCTGGGCATTGATTGTTCTGGGGCTGGTAGCTCTGGTTCTATTGCTGACTGTCAAGCGGAAGGAGCTTTTTTCCGGCAGTCAGGAAAGTTATTCCGTACAGCCCCTGCGGGTCGGAGAGTGTGTTTCCTGCATCGTGCGTTCCGCTATGTTCTGGGTGCTTTTCAGTATCATGGCAGTCTATACGGCGACATTGTTCTTTTAGCTCTATGGAAAAACTTGCTTTTTTACCAAAAAAGAAGTGGATGCTTCGTGCATTGGAGCTGGCGAGAGAAGCAGCTGCGGCGGGAGAGGTTCCTGTAGGCGCTGTTGTGGTGCGGGGGGAAGATTTGCTGGGTGAAGGCCGGAACTGCCGCGAGGCGGAGGCTGACGCCCTCTGTCATGCAGAGCTGCTGGCAATTTCCCAGGCTTGCCGGAAGCTTCATTCCTGGAGGCTTACTGGTTGCGAGCTGTATGTGACGCTGGAGCCGTGTCCTATGTGTACAGGCGCGTTGATCAATGCTCATATTGATACAGTGGTATATGGCGCGGAAGATGAACGTGCAGGCTGCTGTGGGACTGCAGCAGATCTATTTACTTTGCCATACAGTCATCGTCCCGAGGTTTACCGGGGATTTCTGGAGGAGGAAGCCAAGGCGTTGCTGCGGGAGTTTTTTAACGGTTTAAGGCATTGAATAAGCCTAACAAACAGAAAGACAGGCTTGCTTTTAGCAAGCCTGTCTTTCTGTTTGTTAGGCCCAACGGGTGGTTATAAAATGATGGAGAAGAACAGAGACGCTATTCAGTCCTTTTTGCAGTTGACGTGGGCCTCCGTTTTCTGTTGTTTCATATCTCCGCCTGGGAGATTAATATCAGATAACTCCCTGGGCGAGCATGGCGTCGGCTACCTTGACGAAGCCTGCTATATTGGCGCCTACAACATAGTTCTTTGCATGGCCATACTTTTCCGCTGCTTCGTCGGCATTTTTGAAGATGTTTTCCATGATACCCTTGAGTTTGGCATCCACTTCCTCGAAGGACCAGGAGAGGCGTTCGCTGTTTTGGCTCATCTCCAGCGCGGAAGTGGCCACGCCGCCCGCATTGGCAGCTTTGCCGGGGGCGAACAGCACACCGGCGTCCTGCAGGATTTTAGTCGCTTCAATGGTGGTGGGCATATTAGCGCCTTCTGCCACGGCTATGACGCCGTTTGCCACCAAAGCTTTTGCATCCTCCTCCAGCAATTCGTTCTGGGTGGCGCAGGGAAGGGCTACGTCGCACTTAATGCTCCATACGCCCCGGCCCTCATGATATTCCGAATTGGGACGGTATGCTTTGTAAGCGGTGAGACGGTCACGTTTGACTTCCTTGATTTCCTTGATAGCAGCAAGATCAATGCCGTCCGGATCGTACACCCAGCCGGTGGAATCGGACATAGTGACCACCTTTGCGCCCAACTCCATGGCCTTTTCTGCGGCGTAAATAGCCACGTTGCCTGCCCCGGAGATGACCACGGTCTTGCCCTTGAGTTCGATGCCATTCTTTCTAAGCATAGCGTTTGTAAAATACAGCAGGCCGTACCCTGTAGCCTGGGTGCGGGCCAGGGAGCCGCCGTAGGTGAGACCCTTGCCGGTGAGCACACCCTCGAAAGCGTTGCGAATGCGCTTATACTGGCCGAACATATAACCGATTTCCCGGGCGCCCGTACCGATATCACCTGCAGGCACATCGGTATCGGGACCGATATGGCGGTAGAGCTCCGTCATGAAGCTCTGACAGAAAGCCATGATTTCCCGGTCGGATTTGCCCTTGGGGTCGAAGTCGGAGCCGCCCTTGCCGCCGCCAATGGGTAACCCGGTGAGAGAATTTTTGAAAATCTGCTCAAAGCCCAGGAATTTGATAATGCCCAAATTAACAGAGGGATGCAGCCGCAAACCGCCCTTATAGGGTCCAATGGCAGAGTTGAACTGAACGCGATAGCCGCGGTTGACCTGTACTTTACCCTGGTCATCCACCCAGGAAACACGGAACATAATCTGGCGTTCCGGCTCTGTGATACGCTCCAGAATACCGTTCTCCTCATATTGGGGATTGGCCTGGATCACAGGCTCCAGGGAGGTGAGCACCTCAGTGGCGGCCTGGATGAATTCCGGTTCGTTGGGATTCTTTTTCTTCAGAAGCTCAAGCTGCGTGCTGACATAAGACATAATCGGTTCCCTCCAAGTTGCAAGTTGAATGTTTGAATCCTGCAAAATTACCTATATATTTTACCATGGGCGGCTGAAAATGACAAGAAAAATTTTCGAAAATTCGTTTTAACTGAAATACTAGCACTGTGCTTTTCTCTTTCTGGAACTATTGACAAAAAATCTGGTTCTATCGCCGGGGAAAATTCTTTCAAAGACAAAGATCGGGCAAAGAAAACGGGAACACTGGATTCTATGCACATAAACCCGCAGGCATCTTTTTTTTTGAAGTAATTGACAGCGGGCAGGGCAGTGTAATAGAATAAACGCGTGTTGGGCCTGGAGGTATGGATGGGCTCGCTGGAAAATGGAAGATATGGCACAAAGAGTTGCTTCGGTGAATGGAGGGTTCTCAAATCATGCAGAAGAAAGAGTTGCTTTATGAGGGAAAGGCCAAAAAGGTATACAGAACCGATGACCCAGGACTGTACATTGTGTCCTACAAAGATGATGCCACTGCCTTTAATGGTCTAAAGAAGGGCACTATTGTGGGAAAGGGCGTTGTAAACAATCAGATGTCCAACTATATGTTCCGTCTGCTGGAAAAACAGGGGATTCCCACCCATTATGTGGAAGAACTCAACGAACGGGAGACCGCCGTCAAAAGGGTATCCATTATTCCGCTGGAGGTTATCGTGCGCAATAAGGCAGCAGGCAGCCTGTCGAAGCGTCTGGGGCTGCCTGAAGGCACCGGGCTGAAGTCTCCGGTGCTGGAGTTCAGCTACAAAAATGATGAGCTGGGTGATCCTATGGTAAACGACTACCATATTTTGGCAGTTGAACTAGCTACCCGGGAGGAATTGGATCAAATTGCGGAAATGAGCCTCAACATTAACCGACTGATGGTGGATTTTTTTAAAACAGTCGATGTGGATCTGATTGATTTTAAGCTGGAATTCGGCAAGACCTCTGACGGCGAAATTATTTTGGCAGATGAAATTTCTCCGGATACCTGCCGCTTTTGGGATGGAACCACGGGAGAAAAGCTGGATAAGGACCGTTTCCGTCGAGATATGGGCGGTGTAGAAGAGGCTTATGCAGAGATGATGAGAAGGCTTGGTCTGAAATGAGCGGGGGAGGAAGGCGCCCGCTTCCTTCAGCAGCACCAATTGGGCGTACTGTGTGCGCCCAATTTCTGCTTTTTCCAAAATTTACAGGGAAAGGATCGTTAGCAACATGACAAGAAACATATACGACTCTCCGTTATCTGCCCGTTATGCAGGCAGCAAAATGAAATACTTGTTTTCTCCGGACATGAAATTCAAAACTTGGAGGAAATTATGGATCGCCCTGGCGGAAACGGAACTGGAGCTGGGGCTGCCCGTCACCCGGGAACAGGTAGAGGAACTGAAAGCTCATGCGGAGGACATCAACTACGAAGTGGCGGAGGAGCGGGAAAAGCAGGTCCGCCACGATGTGATGAGTCATGTGTATGCTTATGGACAACAGTGCCCGAAAGCTGCGGGAATCATCCATCTGGGCGCAACTTCCTGCTATGTAGGGGATAATACCGACATTATCGTGATGACGGAAGCCCTGCGGCTGGTGAGGGATAAGCTGGTTGCCGTTATCCGGGTATTGGCTAAATTTGCAGAGGACTATAAAGAATTGCCCACTTTGGCTTTCACTCATTTCCAGGCCGCTCAGCCCACTACGGTAGGAAAGCGTGCGACCTTGTGGATTCAGGATCTGCTCATGGATCTGGAAGATGTGGAATATCAGCTCTCGAAGGCAAAGCTGTTGGGGTGTAAAGGCACTACAGGCACGCAGGCAAGTTTTCTGGAGCTGTTTGAGGGTGATCAGGAAAAGTGCCGTGAGTTGGACCGAAAGATTGCGGAAAAGCTGGGCTACACGCAATGTTTTGCTGTTTCAGGGCAGACTTATTCCAGAAAGCTTGACAGTCAGATATTGTCTCTGCTTTCCGGTATTGCGCAGAGTGCGGCCAAGTTTTCCAACGATATCCGCCTGCTGCAGCACCTGAAAGAGGTGGAGGAGCCCTTTGAGAAAAACCAGATCGGATCCAGTGCCATGGCCTATAAGCGTAATCCGATGCGCAGCGAACGCATCGCTTCGCTGGCCCGTTATGTCATCGCCGATGCGGTTAATCCGGCTATGACGATGTCCTCCCAGTGGTTTGAGCGAACCCTTGACGATTCTGCCAACAAGCGCATCAGCATACCGGAGGCATTCCTTGCAGTGGACGGTATCCTAAACCTATATGCCAATGTGGCGGATGGGCTGGTGGTTTACCCGAAGGTGATTGGGCAACATCTACTTCGGGAATTACCCTTTATGGCAACAGAAAATATTATGATGGATGCAGCAAAACGCGGAGCCAACCGTCAGGAACTGCACGAACATATCCGCTTACACTCCATGGAAGCAGCCAGGGTGGTGAAGGAACAGGGCGGAGAAAATGACCTGCTGGCCAGGATCGCAGATGACCCCATTTTTGGCGTGACGTTGGAAGAATTAAACGAGATTGTAAAACCTGAAAAATATGTGGGACGGGCCCCTGTACAGACAGAGGATTTTCTGCGGGATTCAGTCGCACCGATACTGGAAAAATACAGCTTTGTCGGGGAGGAAAGCGCGGAGATCAATGTCTGAACAAGCAGCAGCCGGATCGAAAAATTCAGTGGCAGCTTCTTTACCCGCATTCCCATTCATATTTATTGACACAGGCCGGCGTGTACCGGCTGGAACTGGGCGGGAAATGAAAACGGAAAAATCAGGTTACATTCCTGAAAGGATAGAAATATCCGGCCATTTTTACGGTTATTGGGCGGACAAAAGAAAGGATAAATCATCATGGTGAAAGCAATTGTAGGCGCCTGCTGGGGCGACGAAGGAAAGGGAAAGATCACGGACGTGCTGGCGGAGAATTCTGACCTGGTGGTACGTTTTCAGGGAGGAAGCAATGCCGGGCATACTATTATCAATGAGTACGGAAAATTTGCCCTGCACCAGCTGCCCAGCGGTGTATTCCGTCAGAATATAATAAATGTGATTGGCAACGGCGTAGCCCTTTCGGTAGAGAATTTTACAAACGAACTCAGCACGCTCTTGGAGCGCGGCGTCCCCCGGCCGAGGCTTCTGGTTTCTGACCGCTGCCAGGTGGTCATGCCCTATCATAAGGAGCAGGACGGTTTGGAAGAAGCCCGGCTTGCGGCAAAATCCTTTGGTTCCACAAAGTCGGGGATAGCGCCCTTCTATTCGGACAAATATGCGAAAATCGGGTTTCAGGTCAGCGATCTGTTTGATGCCAAAGATGCTCTCATGGAGCGTATCGACCATGTAACCGGCCTGAAGAATGTGCTGTATACCGAGCTTTATCACAGAGAGCCGCTGGACCGGAATGAAATTTATGCCAAACTTATGGAGTATCGGGAGCAGCTTGCGCCCTATGTAACGGATACCGCCACACTTCTGTATGACGCGGTCAGGAAGGGAAAGACCATTCTGTTGGAGGGACAGCTGGGGTCTTTGAAGGATCCGGACCTGGGAATTTATCCGATGGTCACCTCTTCCTCTCCTCTTGCTGGCTACGGAGCAGTGGGAGCCGGCGGAATTCCGCCCTATGCCATCCAGCAGATCATCACGGTGGTGAAAGCCTATTCCAGCGCCGTGGGCGCGGGAGAATTTGTCTCTGAAATTTTTGGAGAGGAAGCGGAGGAGCTGCGCAAACGGGGCGGTGACGGCGGCGAGTACGGCGCTACTACAGGCCGGCCCAGAAGGATGGGCTGGTTGGACCTGGTGGCGGCGAGGTATGGCTGTATGGTACAGGGGGCTACAGATGTAGCTTTTACTGTGTTGGACGCTTTGGGATATCTGGATGAGATCCCGGTTTGCGTAGCCTATGAGTTGGATGGTAAACGGATCGATACCTTCCCGCCCACCGCCCAGCTTAAGCGCTGCAAGCCCATTTTGGAGGTCCTGCCCGGCTGGAAGTGCGATATCGGCGGTATCAAGAACTATGAGGAACTGCCGGCGGACGCGAAAAACTACGTGGAATTCGCGGAAAAGCATCTGGGAGTGCCGATTACCATAGTGTCGAACGGCCCCGCCCGGGAGGATATCATCTACCGGAAGTGATCGGCGGGAAGAGTTGTTGATTTGGGAAGGAAAGCGGAATATTGGCTGCCGGGACGGCGAGAGGTAGTGTTCCCGGAAAGAAAGGAGAGCGAAGTTGCTATGTGTGGAATTGTAGGATATATCGGAATGGAGGAGGCCGCCCCGTTTCTTCTTCACGGCTTGCAGAGGCTGGAGTACAGAGGGTATGATTCAGCCGGTGTGGCTGTGTATAACGAGACCGGCCTGCATGTGGTGAAGTCCAAGGGACGTCTCAGCGTTTTAGAAGGGATTTTGGAAGGCGGCGCTAAGCTGCCCGGCAGTGTGGGGATCGGTCATACCAGATGGGCCACTCACGGCGCTCCGTCAGACGTGAATTCCCATCCGCAGGTGAGCGACGGCGGAAAATTTGCTGTGGTTCATAACGGTATTATCGAAAATTACCTGGAGCTGAAGAATCATCTTCTGCGCCGGGGTGTGGAATTCGTTTCGGATACGGATACTGAAGTGGTAGCGCAGATGCTGGAATATTATTATCATGACGATGTGCTTGCCGCCATTCAAAAGGTGATAGACAGAGTGGAAGGCAGCTATGCTTTGGGCATCATCTGTGCAGATTGTCCGGAAAAGATTTTCGCTGTGCGCAAGGACAGCCCTTTAATTGTGGGCGTGGGCAGGGGAGAAAATTTTATAGCCTCCGATATTCCGGCTATTCTCTCTAAAACCAGAGATATTTACCGCCTGAAGGACCAGGAAATTGCCGTGCTGACCAGGAATTCTATCGAGTTTTGGAACTCGGACCGGGAAAGGATTGAGAAGCAGTCAGAGCACATTGAATGGGATATTTCTGCAGCGGAAAAGGGCGGCTACGAGCACTTTATGATGAAGGAAATCTGCGAACAGCCGGAGGCGCTGCGAAAGACGATCTCCCCCAGAATCCGGGACGGACATATCGTGCTGGACGATATTGAGCTGACGGCGGAGCAAATCCGGAATATTGATAAGGTGTTCATTGTAGCCTGCGGTACAGCCTATCATGTAGGAGTAGTGGCAAAATATGCCTTTGAGAAGCTGCTGAAAATCCCGATGGAGGTGGATGTGGCCTCTGAATTCCGCTATCGCAGCCCCATTATCAATGACAGAACGCTGGTGATTATCATCAGCCAGTCTGGCGAAACGGCGGATACCCTAGCGGCGCTGCGGGAGTCAAAAAAGCGGGGCGCCCGCGTGCTCTCCATCGTCAATGTGGTGGGCAGTACCATCGCCAATGAATCGGACGATGTGCTCTATACCTGGGCGGGGCCGGAAATTGCAGTGGCCTCCACAAAGGCATACAGCACGCAGCTTGCGGTGATCTATATGATAGTTCTTTACATGGCTGAGCAGCTGCACAACATTTCAGAACAGGAGCTTCAGGCGTATATTGAAGAGCTTCAGCGCCTGCCGGAGTTTGTGGCGGCATGTCTTACGGATAAGGAGACCATTCAGTATTTTGCATCCAAATATTTCAATGCCAAAGATATGTATTTTATCGGCAGGAATGTGGATTACGCGGCATCCCTGGAGGCCTCCCTGAAGCTCAAGGAAATTTCCTATATCCACTCTGAGGCCTATACGGCGGGAGAGCTCAAGCATGGTCCCATTTCATTAATTGAAGACGGGACATTGGTCATTGCCATCTGTACCTATGATAAACTCTTTGATAAGATGATGTCGAATGTAAAAGAGGTGAAGGCCAGAGGGGCGGTCGTGCTGGGAATCACCACTCAGCAGAAAAAGGAGGCAGTCTCTCAGGAGGCGGATTATTCCTTCTGCGTCCCGAAAATATCTGATTTTATGCTGCCGTCCCTGTCCATCATCCCCCTGCAGCTGTTCGCCTATTATGTGGCCTCTATGAAGGGCTGTGATATCGATAAGCCCAGGAATCTGGCAAAGTCGGTCACTGTAGAATAACGACCCGGGATTCGAAACCGTGAATCAAAACGGAAGCCCCCGCCCTGTTTGATTGGAAAACAGGGCGGGGGCTTTGCCGAATACAGACCTGGCCATCATGGTGCACTGGTTTACTCCCCGCTTAGCCGGAAACGCGATGATCCATGTGACAGTTTTGGTGACAGGAACAGGGACAGAACTAAGGATTCCTCATCTCGTCTTTTTCTCCGCCGTCCTCGACAGCTGTGACGCCGCCGAGATATCCCACTTCCTTTTGAACGATTTTTCCGCCTTTCAGGGTGAAGGTCGTGGGGTAGCTATCCGTTCGGAAGCTCCATTTCACAGAGTTTTTATGATCCAGCATGATATGAAGATTTTCATAGTTCCGGGTAAACTCCTCAAATTTTTCTTGGTCCTCTTTGCTGCCCACTCCAATATAAACGGCGTAAACATTTTCGACACCTTCTTTTGCGTTGAGGTCGGATAATGCCGCCTGGGCATAAGGGCAGCCAACGATTGCAAGAACCAGCGTGCTGGTTTCAGGCAGCTGGGAGCTTTCCAAAATTGCGCCGTCGGAATCCTCCATTGAGAATTCCGGCACTTCCGCTCCCACCGGCAGGGGCGGGCCCGCGGAGTTGCGCACGTCCGTCAGGTGAGCCTCGTAGGCGGCGGTGTTTTTCCCCAGGAAAACAAGCAGGACCAGCGCTGCGAAACCATACAGCAGATACGGACGGATTTTTAAGTGCCTATTCTGCAGCTTCATACTAGTCTCCTTTCAGCACTTCCACCGGTTGAATTCTTGCCGCCGCCGCTGCCGGATACAGTGCGCAGAGGACCAAAAAGATTAGGGCAGCCAGCGTACAGAGAATGGCATAGGAGGGACCGCACGGCAAGGGAAAGGGCAGACCAAGGAGCCGAAAGGCCCCGGAGAATATCAGCAGCTGGGAGCCGATGCTGCCCAGCAGTACGGGAAGGACGGCGTGCTTCAGAACGGCGTCGAAAAGCACCAGCCGGTAAATGTCCCCGGTGTCCGCGCCGACCGCCATATGCACGCCGATACTGCAGCGGTTGCGCTGCACGGCGGTCAGCAGATTTCCCAGCAGGCCCAGCGCGCAGACGATGATAACGCCTCCGCCGAACAGGTCTAACAGGAGCAGGACGGCTCCACCTGCCCAGCCCTGGGCCCCGCCGTTGATGGAGAGAGCCAGCCCCAACACCAGGGCGGTCAAAAAATAGTGCAGATAAGCTGTTTTACCGACTTTCATAAAATCACTCCTGTCGCAGCAGATAAGCAGGCTGCTGTTTCAAAATATAGCGGAAGGGGAAATAGGCGGCCGCAAAACAGGCGCAAAAGATCACTGCGGCCGCCAGGAAAATGGTGGTGCTGTTGAACAAGAAAAGAAAGCTGCCCATATAATTGTTGATGGAATAGACAAGCACGGCCGAGACCGCTGCGCCTAACAGCAGGCCTTTGGCGCAGATCAGAGTAAGCTCGCCCAGGAATTCCCGAAACACGGCGCTGTAGGAAGCGCCTACCGCAAGCTTCAGGCCAATTTTTTGTTTGCTCTCCAGAATTCCTGCGCTGGCAAGGCTCATCATGTTGACTCCGGCTAAAAACTCTCCCAGAAAGGCCAAAAGAAAAATTCCCGAAAAGATCATCGCGTCGCCGGAGGGAACGCGGCTACTCTCGTAGATATCTGCATCGGTCTCCGCGTGAAACACGGTGTCTGCGGTGGAAAATTGAGCGTTGAGCCGTTCCTGCAGCCGGGAAAGCCGGCTTTCAAAATCCTCTATAGAAAGCCCGTCGGGCTTTCTGATGTCGATATACGCGACATGGAGTTCCTGACGCTGCAAGGCCGGTTCATAGGGAAGGAGTAATAGCAGGGCTGTACTCTGCGGAGTCAGCAGGGAATCAAGAGGGCTTTCCAACGCCGCCGCTTCAAAAGCGGAGGTGATCCGCAGTCTGCGGCCGTCAACCTCCACCACGGGGGAAGCCTCCAGATGCAGCCCATAGGTTTCCAAAAAAGCGGTGCTGGCAGCGCAGGTATCGGGACCTGTTTCCCAGTCTCCCTCCGGCGGCTCCATCCCCTTCACCGCAAAGAAATCCGGGGTGGAGTAGAGTACGGAAACATCGGGGATCGTGGTGTGATTGGCGGTGACGGCAGGGGGCGTACCGGTGGATTCGGCTACCGGCGCAGACTGCCAGCCTTCAGGAATCAGTCCGTCCGCTGCCTCAAATTCCTTCGGCAGCATGGTGTGCAGAGCGAACAATGTGTTTTTTTTCACCTCTTTGGGGGAAAGATAAATTTTGGCGTTTTGCTCGTTTTTGCGCCGGATTTCCGCCGTTTCGGCGTTGTCCGCTATTTGGCGCTGCACGCTGCAGAGGAAGAAGATTCCGGCAACCACGCCCACCGCCATTCCGAGAACCAAAAAGGCACGATATGTTTTTTTCAGCATAGCTCCACCTCAAAGAATTTGTCCGTCGCGCATTTCTACGATGCGGTCGGCGTAGGAGGCGATCTTGACATCGTGTGTGACGAGAATCAAAGTTTTATGGAGCGTTTCACGTACCCTGGCCAGCAACTCGATCACAGCCTCGCTGTTTTCGTTATCCAGGTTTCCGGTAGGCTCGTCTGCCAAAAGGATTTTTGGATCATTTACGAGGCTGCGGGCTATAGCTACCCGCTGCTGTTCGCCGCCGGATAGCTCATGGGGCATACGTTTCTCCAGTTCAGCAATTCCCAGCCCTTCCAGCAATGGCATAACGATATCCCGATGCTGCTTTCTGGAAACCTTCCGATATTTCAGCGGCAGAGCTACATTTCGAAACACACTGCATTCCGGCAGCAGATAAAAGGCCTGAAAGATGAAACCGAATTTTTCCCGACGCAGAAGAGCCCGGCTTTTCCGGTTTAAAGCTTCAGCACTTTTACCTTCAATCCGGTATTCTCCACCGTCATAGGTATCCATGCAGCCGATCACGTTCAGGAGGGTGCTTTTTCCACAGCCTGATTTTCCCATGACCGCTATAAATTCTCCATCTTGAATCTTCAAAGAAATATCCCGGAGAGCCTCTACCTTGCCAAGATTACTTTGATAGGTCTTTTTTACTTGCTTTAATTCCAGCATATCAAGTCTCATCCCCTCTCTGCAGCAGCTCCAGGCATCGATCTGCCCAACGGATATCAGCCTCCAGCTTCAAAATACTGCGTTCCAACAGCAGGTACGGTCCCAACTGTTCCTTGGGCGTTTCCAGCTTTTTTTTGGTCAGCCTTTGCATTTGTGAGATCAGCAGCTTTTTGTATTCAGCAATCATCTGGAGAAAACCTTCCGAACTCAGTACCTGCATGGCCGCTAACTTAAAGGAGAGCTCGTCATAAAGAACCATACTTTCCTTTCCCGGTTCCATCAGCCAGTGGTACAGTTCCCGCCGTCCCAATTCCGTAATAGCATAGATCTTTTTGTCTGCACCCCCATTTTCCCTCAGGGAGATGAGGCGGTCTCTCTCCAATCTTAACAGGGTCGAATAAACTTGTCCAAAATTGAGCTGGGTTTCATGGAGCAGCAGCTGGTCATAATGCTGCTTAAGCTCGTATCCGTGGAGATCTCCCTCTGTGAGCAGAGCTAAAAAAATATGTTTGACACTCATTTTAAGAAACACCCTATCCCTTAATATATACTCAGTACATATATCGAGTATATATTAAGGGATAGGGTGTTGTCAAGCATATTTTCGTGCAGATTGGGGAAGCTTTTGCCAAGTATTGAAGAATCAGGCCATGTGTGGTAAGATAATTCTCATCTTACCAAGAGATAAAGACGAATTATGTATGTTTTCTTAAAGTAAGTGCCGAGCCGTTAGGCGTAATTAATTCAGCGGTTACTCCAAAGCAGAAATAGCAGGAGATAGAGGGCCCGCAGTCTCTGTGCGGGATACCGTATAACAGCGTGGACCGGAGAAAGGAAGATGGTAAAACAATGGAAAATGCCTCTCGCCATGAATCTGTAGTGGTTCTGGATTTCGGCGGGCAGTATGCCCAATTAATCGCTCGACGGATGCGGGATTTGAATGTTTACTGCGAGATTAAATCCTTCAGAACAGACCCGGAGCAGCTTCGGGAGTATAAGGGAATCCTTTTCACAGGCGGACCAAACAGCGCCTATGCGCCGGACGCTCCGCTGTGTTCAAAGTCTGTATTTGAATTGGGAATTCCCGTGTTGGGTATTTGCTACGGCGCGCAGGCTATGGCTCATCTGTTGGGCGGCAGGGTGGAAGCAAGCCCGGTTCATGAATTCGGCAAAACCCTCACCTCTTTTTCTGAGGATTCCCTGTTGTTCCGAGATGTGCCGGAAAGTGTCTGCTGGATGAGTCATAACGATTATATTTCCGGATTGCCGGAGGGCTTTTCTATTTGCGCACAGAGTGCTCATTGTCCTGTGGCGGCCATGGAATATCCTGGGAAAAAATTGTATGCAGTACAGTTTCATCCTGAGGTGGAGCACACGGAATATGGAAATCAGATATTCCGGAACTTTCTGTATGAGATATGCGGCTGTAGGGGCGATTGGAAAATGGCCTCCTTTGTGGAGGAAACCATCAGCGCTTTAAAGGAACGGATCGGGGGTAAAAAGGTGCTTTGCGGCTTATCCGGCGGCGTGGATTCCTCTGTGGCCGCCATGTTGGTGCACCGTGCGATCGGAAAAAATCTCACCTGTATTTTTGTGGATCACGGATTGCTGCGTAAAGGTGAGGGGAACCTGGTAGAGCAGGTATTCCGAAGGGAATTTGATATGAATATTATCCGGGTCGATGCCAGAGAACGCTTTCTTCAGAAATTGAAGGGGGCGGAGGAGCCGGAGGAGAAACGGAAGATTATCGGCGAAGAATTCATCCGGGTTTTTGAGGAGGAGTCCCAAAAGCTGGGGAAGGTGGAGCTCCTGTGTCAGGGAACCATCTA
This sequence comes from Neglectibacter timonensis, assembly GCF_900048895.1. Taxonomy (GTDB): domain Bacteria; phylum Bacillota; class Clostridia; order Oscillospirales; family Acutalibacteraceae; genus Acutalibacter; species Acutalibacter timonensis. The sequence goes on from NZ_LT160640.1 coordinate 245,104, forward strand.
TCCTGATGTGGTGGAAAGCGGCACAGGAGAGGCGGCTGTCATTAAAAGTCATCACAATGTGGGCGGCTTGCCGGAAGATATCGGCTTTGAAGGCCTGGTGGAGCCCTTGCGGGATCTGTTTAAGGATGAGGTACGGCGTGCGGGCATTGAGCTGGGGATTCCGGAAAATCTGGTATGGCGTCAGCCTTTCCCTGGGCCCGGTCTCGCTGTGCGCATCATGGGGGAGATCACAGAGGAAAAGCTGGACACATTGAAAGAGGCCGATGCCATCTTTCGGGAGGAGATTGTAAATGCAGGGCTGGAACGCAGCGTCGATCAGTATTTTGCGGTGCTTACAGCCAACCGCAGCGTAGGCGTGATGGGAGACGGACGCACCTATGGCGTGACTGTGGCGCTGCGCGCTGTGACCACTACGGATTTTATGACAGCGGATTGGGCCCGCCTGCCCTATGAGCTGCTGGGAAAAGCGTCGAACCGCATTATCAATGAAGTCCCCGGCGTCAACCGCATTGTCTACGATATCACGTCTAAGCCTCCCGCGACGATTGAGTGGGAATAAATGGAAGAAAGCCCGAAAGTCTTTGTTTGCAAGGCTTTCGGGCTCTTTTAATGATAGCCGCGATGCTGTTATGACGCTGAAATCAGGTTTTTAGCAGGGAGTCCAGCGTTTGAGCAAGTTCTCCTTGCTTGTGCGGGTATAGATGGGAGTAGGTATTGAGGGTCGTTTCTATGTTCTCATGGCCGAGTCGTTCGGCTATCAAGAGTGGCGAAAAGCCGAGTTCGATAAGTAATGAGGCGTGGCTATGTCTGAGGTCATGCACTCTAATCTTTTTAACTCCGCTCTGGCTGCTACCTCGAATCATTTCCCTGTATAGGGCATGCTTGGTTAATGGGAAAATGCGCCCATTATCATAGATGTGTGAGATATACTCTTTAAGTTCTTCGCAAAGAAAATTCGGCAAAGCGATAATCCGATTGCTTTTCGGAGTTTTGGGCTCCGTAATAATATCTTTCTTGCCAATTCGCTGATAGGATTTATTGATAGTTATGGTGTTTCCCTCAAAGTCAATATCATCTTTGGTCAAGGCTAAGAGTTCGCCTTCCCGTATGCCGCACCAGTAAAGGACTTGAAACGCTGAGTGCATTTGTGGTTTGTCCTCGATTGCTGCGGCAAATCTAATGTATTCGTCTTTTGTCCAAAACTGCATTTCCTTTGCGTTCTTGCGTCCTATGCTTCCCGCCTTATGACAAGGATTTTCTTTTAGACCATAATACTTAACGGCGTAGTTAAAAATCGCGCAAAGCTGATTATTGATTGCTTTTAGGTATGTTTCGGCGTACTCGTCACCCATGAGCTGATTTTGCCATTGTCGAACCGTTGTTGCTTTAATGTCGCTGATTTTCATTTTGCCGAAATAAGGCAAAATCTTTGTCCTTATTAGGTGCTCCTTGTTGTTCATGGTTGACACCCTGAGTCGGCTTGCCATATCTGTATTATACAGAGAAATTAGGCTTGCCATTGTCATTTGCGGATTTTCCTGCAATTTGTCAAGAAAAGCGCGTTCCCATTCTTTGGCGTCTTTCTGTTTAGTAAAACCTCTCTTTGTTTTACGCTGCTGTTCCCCTTGCCAATCGGTATAGTAGAAACAGCAATACCACGTTCCGCGGTCCTTGTCCTTATATACTGGCATAACATTTGCCTCCTGTTTTGCCTTTTTATCTATATTATCGCAAATAGTAAGATTCGCGAGCCCCTGAATTTGGAGTACCTACGGCGTCCTATATCAGCTCCGTTTTTACAGAGTAGGTTTATACTCCAAAAGAAAGAAAACTTGATGTGGGAGACCGTAGGCTTGTTTATGGTTGCCAATCTCCATTGAGTTCTGGAATATCATCAAAATTTGCGCTTTTACCACAAGCGTCAATCATTTCAAAAAGATTATTTTGCGTCTCTGTATTTGCTTTATGGTCTGTTAGCCCTGTATATTTGGCGAGGAATTCCAACGCTTTCAATTTATCGTGTAGCTTGACTTCCGTGCCGTTCTTTGTAATCTTGATACTGGAAACGGCACCTTGCTTTTCGGGTGGAAGTTCTTTTAGGCGAAGTTCCCCGTCTATGACTTCAACATAATCAAAAATGTTGGAAAATCCAAGTGCCGCCATTTCCCACAGTACTCGTTCGGCGGAAATTCGTAGTCCCGCAGAGATTTCCGCCTTGCGCCGCCTTACTTCTGCCTGAATCTCAGGAATAGAGAGCAGGTGAACCCCCTGCGAATTCGCACGTTTTGAGGAATACCCCGCAGCAATAGCCGCCCGTGTAGCGTTGAAGTCTATGATGTATTCGTCAATAAATCGTTCCTGTTTCTCGGTCATTTGTTCACCGCCTTTCTGAACTCTTGAATTGCCGTAGCTTGCAATCTCATTAACCAACGATAGGAGTAAAACATTATTTCTGCCGTTTTCTCAACGGTATGCCCCTCAATGAAACGCAAGTACAGGACAGTCCTATATGGCTCGGCAAGAGAATCAACCACCGCGTTGATGTTATCTCGCGCAGCAAGTAATTCTTTTGCTTGGCGGGCGAGTACCTCGCAATACTCGCCCGCCGCATTGTACTTTTTATAAAAACTGATTTTCTCATACCGCAGGTCTGCCCTCAAGGAGAGTAATTTGTAGCTATTGAGCATATTGCGGGCTTCTTTTTCTGTTATCATGGTATTTAATCAAATAGATTGACCGCATGGGAATCATAGTGAGGGTCACGCCAGCCCTCACCGAAAAACAAACGGTCAAAGGCATGCAGATTTCGCGGCGCGGTAAAATTACGCAAACCGCAAAGCCGCTCCGACAGGTAATTCTCTGTCCAGTTGAGTGCTGCCTGCAATGCTTCGTAATCGCATTTTTCAGGTAAGGCAAAATGCACACCATTTTTCTTGCTGATAGTCTGCAAGGCTTTTACCGCTTGGTAATTTGGCATGAATTGGTCGGCGAGGTTGCGTAATTCTCCCTCGCTAATATCCTCGCCCCTCACCTGAAGCGCAGTCAGCAAACTAAGCTGTTCACTCGTCGGTGGAGTAGAAAGCATTTTGTCAAGCCCATTTCGCTTTTCGGTAATCACTGAGGAAACGAGTTCTCTAAGTTCCTCTACGCGGGAAATTACATATTCCCTAAAAGCAGCGTCACGCTCACGTCGCTTTTCGTTGACATAGGATTCAACATAAAGTTCGGACAAACGAGCAATCGTTTTATCGTTTTTCCGCTCCTCGTCAGCCGCCAGAACTTCCTTATAAGCCTTCTGTGCCTCAGCCCTCAGTTCTTCAAATGTCATTTTCAATACCTGCCTTTCTTAAAACATTCTGTTGTGCTTTGACCTCTTGCGGAGAATCAAGACTTTTTGATACAAACCACCCGATACCCTCACAACAATCATAAATGCGCGCCTTCGGGTGGAGAAATACTCCTTCGGCAAACTGCGTGTCAATTCCCATATCAGCCAAAGACGCACGCAGTAATGTGTTCATTTCAGCGTTCATCTGTGCTTCATCTGCTGTAATGCGAGCCAGTTCGTCACGGAGTGCCGCAAAGATTGCGGTATCAGTACATTCGCCGCGCTGTGCTACAAGCTGCTCAATTACACGGCTACGTGCTCTATTGAATCCGACCGCCTTTTGATGGCGGAGTCTATATATTTCTCGAACGGTCATATCATCATTCTCCTTCTTTCTGCACGATTTTTCAGCTTTTGGCATACTTCCAGTAAACGCTCAGAATCCACGCACATACCGAATTGCCGCAATACCGGCCATGCAATATCAACCTCGCCGGATTCATATTTAGCAATCATGGGAGTGGAGATTCCGCTCATATCAGATAGCTGCTTGCGGGATTTTGATATAAACCGGCGTTCACATTGCAGCAGTGCGCCAATATTGCGGTACATAGTCGGTTCAATAAGCTGGCTGTCCTGCCGGTCTATCATGTAGTCGATTGCCTCGTCTTTGAGGTGGAAGGCATAACGCCGAAAAGCAAACCGCAAAGTATCAAGGGGAATATTATACACATCTGTAATCGCAAGCAGGGTTTCATAAGACGGAGTATTTTTGTCTGCTTCAATCGCTTTAACAGTATCACGGCTGATATGGAGAGCTGCCGCAAATGACGTTTGAGATACACCGCGCCGCTGCCGAAATCTTGTCATAAACTCCCCAAAGGTTTTGGGTTCCAGTTTTTCAAGGGAATCCTCTAACTTGCCGAGCGCAGTTAGCGTATCGTGTTCATTTCCAACCAAAACATATTGCTTTAGTGTACTGTCATAGTAGGTTACTCGCTGCATTTTCTCACTTCCTTTCCAACAGACACTTTTGCTCAAAGTAGGAGCGGGGAACACGACCGGCTACCGTGATATAGCCTTTTCGTTTTAACTCGTCATTGAGTGTCTTGATGATTTTATAGGCTTTCCCCATTGAACAGTCGAGGCGGGTCATTACCTCGTCCACACGAACAACATCGGACATTCCCTCACCTCGATTCAATTTCGCCTGCTGGAACGCCCAAGGCTGCGGCGATTGCCGCACCTGTTTTCGGTGTGCAGGACTTTCCTGCCTTAACTTGGCAGATTGTGGAGACCGAAAGTCGGCTCAACTCCGCCAAGCGGCCAATCGTCATATCACGCTCGGCCATTAGGACAATCAGTTTAATTCTGTCGATTCTCATGGTGTTACCTCTCTTTCCTTATAAATCCGCGCTGTCTGCCGTAAAGAGCGCCGCAATTTGTAGCTGTTGTCATACTCCATTCGGGGAGACTTTTCAGCAGTCCGGTAATCTCTCTTGCGTGCTGTGTGGTGTAGTTTTTCGGGTCGCCTTTGAAAAGCTCCTGCCAGATTTCAAGCGCACATACGCGGGTCCGACGCATTGTGCCTTTCTGCTCTGGACCAAATCCGCCGCTCCAGAACATAAGCCGCCTGTCAAGGTCCCAAGTATCCCAACCAGCAGGCAGTAGCGTTTCAATAAAGTTCTCAATCAGACCAAGTTTGCCGTTTGTCTCCGTATGCTCCGACTGAACCTTTCTGGCGATTTCTTCAACCTCGTTGTCGAGATACCATGTTTCCCCGTTGTCATAATAGGTAACGACCTCAGCCCAGATTTGGTCCACGATTTCGGGTGTCAGCTTGTCCCCATTAACGCAACCCGCTTTCGTAACGGTTACGGGCCAGAAACGACGGGCGCCTGTGGGGTCTCGTAAGAACTCATCGTCATTTGTTGTACCGAAGAACGCACATTGCCGAGGGTGTGATTGCGTCCGTCGAGCATAGGCCGCACGGTATGTATCTTCCTGTTTTGAAACGAACTGCTTAATTTGTTCAATTTCAGCTTTGCGGGTTGCCGCCATTTCCGCAAGCTCTATAATCCAGTTTCCTTGTAACTGCTCGTAAGCGTCCTTGCCGGTCATGGTATAGAGCGAATCAGAAAACCACTGTTTACCGAGTTTTGCCAAAGTGGTGGATTTACGGCACCCCTGCGGTCCAACAAGAACGAGCATGTGGTCATGCTTGCAGCCGGGGCGGAGGATTCGTGCCACAGCGCCAATAAGGGCCTTCCGTGTAACGGCGCGGGTATATCTGGAATCCTCTGCACCGAGGTAGTCAATGAACAGCATTTCCGCACGCGGTTGACCGTCCCACTCAAGGGAGCGTAGATAATCACGGACAGGGTGAATTTTATTGCTGTCAATGGCAAGGTCTACGGCATCTCGCACCTTCGGGGCGCTGTCGATTTTATAATCGCGTTCCAGTAACCATCGCAATCCTGCGTCATCGGTATCAAGCCATGAAGCAGATACCCTATGGGAAGAAGTGTCCCAAGGAAGGGCGCCGCACACAATAGGCCGAGCTCTGAACTCGTCATAGTAGTACCGGCCTTTTAAGCGTGGGTCGTGTGTCAGAATTAGGAACACATTATCTACAGTTGCCGCAGGCTTTCCGGTTCTCGGGTTGATTTCAAGCGCCTGCACCCATTCTGTATTCTCTGCGTCATCAAAAACTGCGACTACTGAGCTTAACTGCTCTGCCTTTAGTTCCTGCTGCACGGCGGGAACAGACAGAGCCTTATCGCACATACTTTTATAGGAAGGGAGCTTTGTTGCCGGGGTGTTGGGGGCTGTGTTTTCGTCCTCGTCACCGAATAGGTGAATGCGAACAAGGTCAAAAGCATTACAGAGCTTGCCGCAAGTCGGGTCTGTGCTGTGGTGGCTGAATGCGAATTTACCGTTATCGTAGACAACCAGACCGCCTGATGTAGAGCCGCCAAGGTAGGTATAGCGTCCGTCGCTGCATTTGCTGTACTTATCAGGTAAAAATTCGTCAATCGCATCGTCTATCGAAAACACTTTACAAAATGCTCCGACAATGCCGCCCTTTTCAGTAGGGTCGCTCTGCCTGTCAGCCAGTCGGCGGGGTTCGTTCGCCTTGCGGCTTGACACGGGCCATTGTGTGGGGTCGTGCCAATCGGCATAGCGAGAAAGCTGTTCGTCCGCGTCAAGCCAAGGAGCGTCCTCAACTTCATAGCGAAACTCCGCATCCGTTGCGGCACTGGCCCAATACATCAATCTGTGCGGCTGATAAGTCGTATCGTCGCACATATCAATCCCGATGTCCTCTGCAATTTTGCGGGCAATTGCCCCATATTCATCAGGCGATACAGGTCGAGACAACGGTAGCACAAGGCGCAGTCTAGGACTCCGCGGCGTATGACTGTGTGTGCTGTAAAGAACTGCAGCACAGCCGAGGGCAAGAGTAACAGTAGGCCAAGGGTCCGTATCTTGCGGAACATTGTCAAGGTCGAGTGTGATTAGTTGCCGCTCACATACGGAATCCGCTTTTCTGCGGTTTGTTCTTAAGCTACCGCCTACAAAGCCGCCGACATCTTTAATTCGGTCCCGCTCATCTTTCGGCATCCGCTCATACTCTGCTTGCGTTTCCTGTGTCCTCGTGACATTGGAGAGCTTAGCGGCAAGGTCGGACCACAGTATTCTTTTGTTTTTCCAATTCGTACACCGACGAGAGCTCCCTGTCGCTATCGTCAGTAGTCCGTCATACTGCATATGGTCAACCTCACTTTCAAATACACTATATATTGTGGTTATCTGTATTATATCGCGTATATATTGTACTGTAAATGTGAACTTTAGTGGCTTACAGGACATAAAGAAGCGGCGATTGGCAAGGTTTTACTCATAAAAGACAAAAGAGTGTCACCCGGCGGCAAAGATAGGTAGATAATGAGCAAATCTTTGCAAGAATTTATCAAAAAATGTATTTTCAAAAACGAACCCCCGCATAAAGCGGAGGCTGGGCGCAGCGGTTTCAGCGGATTTTCACATAGGTTAAACATTTTATAAAATAAGGAATATGATACCCAACTGGGGTATTATATTCTTTGATTTCTTGCGATTTATAAAACACTATAAAAAGCGCTGCAACCGCTGCAAATGCGTTGGAAGGCTTGATAACAAAGGCTTTTTCATGCAGCGGGTTGCAGCAGCAAAATGGGGAGAACCGCTGCTACTGCTGCAATCGCATTTACAAGTTAGCAGCGGTTCGATATAATAATTCCGGTAGGGGGTGAAAAGGTGAAAGTAAAATATATCGGTGTCAGCCTTGAAGATTTACCGATGGGGGCAGTTCGGGAAGTCCTTTCAATCGAGGGAGACTTTTATCGCATTATGACCGAGCCTGATGAAACCCACCTTTTCCCGCCAGAATTGTTTGATGTCATTGACGAAAGCAGCACCATGGATATGGCGAAGTATGTGGGGTTGCTTGATAGGCAGGTAACCGTAATATGTAAAGACGGTATCAAAGTAACCGGCGTATGGATTGACTGGACCAGTGAACAGGATAACGAGCCGGACCCGGAATCGATAACCCTAAGTTGCGCCGACAGCAGCTTAATTGAGATTTATGTCTGTGAAATCCGAGAAATCGGCGCAAGCCCATAATTGACCGTATCGGGTTTTATATAGTAGGCCCTTAGGTTTTACCCTCGGAGTTGGTTATTGTGTGATACGGGAGACCGTGGAGTCCCACAGCAAGAAAACCGGCCTGCATAGCAGACCGGTTTTCGCATTTATAGCATTTTTTCAATAATGTTAGCGGCAACCTTTACTGTAATATAGCTGTTTAGGTCAATCTCTGTTCCGTCAGCAATCCACCCGTTTGAAACGCAGATATTTACATAGTCCCTTGCCCAATGGTGCTCGATATTTTGGAATGAACTTGCCCCGCTTTTCAAATCGGAGAATCGGCTGAGTATGGCGCACAGTTCTCCACGTGTCAAGTATGCGTCAGGGCGGTAATGCTCGTCATACCCCAAAACGATTTTTGCCTTTGCTAATGCTGCAATCGCCGTATCGTCTTTGACATCAATAAATATGTTCTCGTTGCTGGCATAATGTTTCTGACTCTCCGCGCTCATAAGGTTATAGAGAATATGTGCGACCTGTCGGCGGGTAATATTCTCATTTGGAACGGCGTCGCAATAGCCACTCAAATATAAAGTTTTGGCCTTATCAAGAGTTGGCTTAATCGGCTTATTCACGGCAGTAGTATGATGACCGCCAGAGGACGAAGGGCGAACGGTCGGGCGCTCCGGTTCAGGTTCGGGCGTAGGAGTTGGCGTTGGGTCAACAGCGGGCGGGTCTGGTTCCTTGGCGGGCAAGTCCGACTCCATTAGAAACACAAGGCTTCCGACTCCCTCAAAGGAGGTATCAAAGAGTTTTTTACCTTTACGGCTATCGGAGCTGTCGCTATGCCAACCGCTCGTCGATTCAGGAAACGCATACTCCTCGTTATACGAAACAGTAATCGGATTTGACGCAAAAATATCTGCGGCCGCCTCAATAGAGGTGTTTTGATATATAAGGGTGTCGATTGTTCGCATAGTGCCGGTACTATATATTCCACCGCCGATATTTGCAGAATTATTTGTGAAAGTGCACTCTATAAGTTCGGAACTGCCAACATTATAAAGAGCACCGCCCTGTCCTGAAGTATTATCGGTAAAAGTGCATTTGTAGGCATACATTTGTCCTGCATTATATATGGCACCGCCGCATAGTTCAGAATCAACACTTGTACCGTTTTGGGCAAAGGTGCAGTTCTGTAATTGCAGAGTTTTTGTATTTCTAATGGCACCACCGTTGTCTTTCGACTGTCCATCAGAGAAACTGCATTTAGTAAAGACTGCTTCTGCGTCATTGGTAATATGAGTACCTGAATTGTCCTCAAAGGAGCAGTTTTCAAACATTGCCGTTCCGGTTGTTATTACAACGGCGCTATCAGTACAATTTGTGAATGCAGTATTTGAAATAAGGCAACTTCCGCTGATTATGGCTAATGGGCTTTCGGTATCTATGTCCGCACCACTGACTATTAAGTTCTTGATTTCCCCTTGCTCGATTTGAAGCAAAGCACCGTCCGCAAAGTCCGCTGACCGGGTCAATGTGATAGTAACATCATTGTTCCCCAGATTGCCGGTTACACTAATTGTACCCGTAATCTCGACAGTAGTAGCGCCATTTTCCATAGCGGCAACGAGTTCATCGAATGTCGCAGCGGTTGGAATGCCTTCCTCAGCGGCGGCAAATGTTGTAAGCCCCATCATTAGGACAAGGGCAAGTAGTATTGCTGTTAAACGCTTTTTCATAGGTTCCACCTCTTTCATAGAAATAGGAGAGCGCTACCACGACAGCAGCACTCTCCTAAACACTTCTCAGTCGGTCCGCAAGGTCTGTCAGCATTGCCACATCTTTTGCGGAAAGGTCCGAAACATTGATAGTATGTAGTGATTCGACGCCAAGCAGGAAGTCGGTGGAAACGGAAAATATTTTGGCAAGCTCAACCAGAAAGTGCGGGGACGGCATGGACAGTCCCTGCTCCCATGTATTAACGCCATTTCTTGAAATGTTCAGCCTTCTTGCTAATTCCGCCTGTGTCCAACCTCGTGCTTCACGCAGTTGCTTGATAGTTTCTGCTGTCATGTATGCTTCCTCCAATTAAAATTATAGTACGCATACATGGTATGTCATTATCAAGGAAGGCTGGAAATAGCTTGACACGGGTGGCTCTAATAATTGACACAAATCGCCCTACACGGTATAATTACAACATAGAATTTATAGAATCGAGGTGTAACGATGTATTACGCAAATCATGCCGCTTTTGATAAAAAGGCTCAAAAGATACTCAAAACTGCTATGCGTTATAAAGTCATCAAGAACGAAGATGAAGTAAATAGTATTCTCTGTTCTAACCTTTCTGCAGATACAAATAACTGTGCCCTGTGTACCAATGAGGCAGTTATCCTTGGCCGGCGTAAACTTGGTACGCTGTACTTCGCTGATGTCTATAACTACTCGTCTATTACGAGCGCTACCTATCTAAAAGGAGAGTTGTCTCTGGTTCTCGGTGGCGGTCAAACAGTTGACCTTAAAATTGCAGCTGAACCCGATGATTTTAGTGCATTTGTGAATTATATTCTCAGCAAAAACCATTCATCGATTTCAAGTGGCGTATCACCAGCGGATGAAATAAGAAAGTATAAAGAGTTGCTGGATATGGGAGCAATCACAGATTCCGAGTTTGATGCAAAAAAGAAAGAACTATTAGGTTTATAATGGCATTATAATTCGGAGACTTTGAACTATGGGCGAACGTGTAACATGGAGCCGAGAGGACATTATCGTTGCCTATGCGCTATACTGTATAACACCGCTGAACGATATGCGCCCCTCAAATAAGTTGATACAGCAGGTCGCTGATGGATTTTCCCACTCTGTCAGCTCTCTTGTTATGCGTATGAAAAACTTTGCGGCTATTGACCCTAATTCAAAGGTCAAGGGCGCAACTCATGCTGCGAAAGCGGACCGATTGATTTTCGACGAATTCAAAAATGATTGGGGCACGCTCAGCGTACAAGCCGAATCTTTAACCGGGCTCGCATTATTCGACGCAAACCCAATAAATGGCGCAAAGCCCCTATCCTCGCTAACAGATAAAAACAGAGTGAGCCGAGAGCGTCACTTCTTCCGAGCATCTGTTTTTGCGTCTTATGAAAACGCCTGCTGTATCTCCGGCATGACCTTGCCGGCCATGCTTGTTGCAAGTCATATCAAACCGTTCCGGAGTTGCCGCACGACCTCAGAGAGAACCGACCCCACAAATGGACTGCTGCTCAATACCTTTTATGATAAAGCGTTTGACGGTGGGCTAATTACGGTAACGCCAGATTATAAAATCCATGTGTCAACGCAGGTGCGAGAGCAGGAGGACAGCTTTACAAAGCGATGGCTCATTGACCTTGAAGGTGAGACAATTATTTTGCCTGAAAGGTTTTATCCCAATAAAGAGGCATTGGCATACCATAACGATGTGATATTTAGGGGTTAATCCTTTTTCTCCTGTGTTGCCTTTAGGATTTCATCTTTGTGCTTGTAAAAAGACTCTAACAGCCGGTCAATCATTACCTGTTCGCGAGCCTTCGCTGTGGAGTGCAGCATTTCTTCTCTGGATTCTGACATATTCTTCACCGCCTTTCTTTCGATGCGATGCTGAAACGACGCTTATACCACTTTACCACGAAAATAAAGCGTAAAATAGATACAGCATATAGAATAAAAATAATACAAAGCTGCTGAATACAGTATGGATAAGATTTCAGTAGCGGAGTGGGAATGATGAAGTGGTCTGAACAAACCCTGTAACCATGCGGGATTGAGAGGTTATCGCTCTGCTTGTGGCAACGTTTTGGCAACACTAATGTATTATCCATAAATAAAAGAGCTAACTGATTTAAGTGTCAGTTAGCTCTTTTTTGTTTTGTATGGCAGTTACTTATTTCTTTTTCCACTTGGGATGTTCGTACCAGGCTTCCCCGCTGTATTCGTCCCATTCAACAATAGAATTTGAAAAAGTAAAAGTTAAATAGTAGTTACCTGTTCCACCATCTATATTAAAACAAGTACGATATTCCTCGCCATCAACTTTATGTAGCTCTTCCATACCATTAACATAACAATAGCTGCTGGTTGATTCTATTAAAATTTCGATATATTCATCTGGCTTGGCTAAGGTGGCTTCAACTGATTCAATTAAATTCTGATTAGAATCGTACACCTTATATGCGCCAAACTGCAATTTCTCAATGTTTACATTATCAAAAGTCATTATAGCATGTTTAACGCACATATCTTTGGAGTTATTATTCTGAGAATTTGTAGTCATGGCGTTGATGCAAGAAACCGTCCAAATCATTTTGCCATCTATTAGTTTAATTTCTTTTATTTCAGCATCGTGAAACTGAAAGCAATCCAATTCATTTGTTGCAGTAAATGTCATGCATTCTACTCCTTTTCGTTTAGCGTGTCTACAAGGTAGTCGCTCAATTCTTGCGAAGGAACTTTCGCCCACCTTTGAGTTGTATCAAACTCAGGATATTTATAACGCCATTTGTCATATTCTTCTTTTGTGATTTCTCCAGCATCAAGTTTCGCAGCCTGTTCCAGCCAAGCGGAAAGCATCTCCAACGTTCCTACATATGTGAAAATTACAGCACAGTGGAGGGATTGTGATCCGATGGTTTTTGTCGCAGCTTCCCGTCCAAGAAAGGAGCATATAAGCAAAGGAGCAAAGAAGAAGGCTCCGGGAACTCAAGCGGAGGGGGAGTGGGGAGTGGGGAGTGGGAGGTCAGAACTGGAAATAGACAAAATCCTGAGGGTCGTAGCCGTCGCCGTAAGAGCCGAAAAGGAGCATGACGGCGATCAGGATGAAATAGACGGCGTAGCGCAGGACGAGGGTGTTGTTCAGTTTCTGAGGGAGTTTCCTGTTGTGGATAAACCAGTCGGCGGCAAGCAGGGCGAGAACGCATAAGAGCATGAGGACCAGGGTGGGGAAGGAAACGCCGAAAGCGGCCAGGCTGCCGTGAATGCCGGACAGAGGAATACGGAAGATGGCGCCGTAGATCTGCATGGCGTCAGACAGGGAATTGGCCCGGAACAATACCCAGGCAAGGCAGGTGAGACAGAAGGTGACAAGGATCCGGAACACTTTGTATCCCTTGTTCTCATCGGAAATGTGAAGCAGGGAGAGAAGCTTCTTCCTGGCCGGCTGAAGCAGGTCGGAAAGGACCTGGTAGAGTCCGTTGAGAAGGCCCCATGCCACAAAGGTGAGGGCGGCGCCGTGCCAAAGGCCGCTGACGGCGAACACAATCATAATATTGAGTCGGTGCCGCCATTTGGAACAGCGGCTGCCCCCAAGGGGAAAGTAAAGGTAATCCTTAAACCAGCTGGACAGGGAAATGTGCCAGCGCCGCCAGAAGTCCTTGATGGATACGGCAAAGTAGGGACAGTTGAAGTTCTGCATCAGGTCAAAGCCCAGCATTTTTGCGGAGCCCCGTGCAATGTCGGAATAGGCGGAGAAGTCACAGTAAATCTGAAAGGCAAAGGCGGCAGTGGCAACCAGGAACTCCGCCCCAGTGTGCTCTTTGGGCGAGTTGTAAACCTGGTTGACGATGACGGCCAGGTTGTCGGCGACCACGACCTTTTTGAAAAGCCCCCACAGAGCGGGAAGAATCCCCTCTTTGATGTTGTCGAAACGGAAGGGGTGGTATTCCTTGAGCTGGTGCAGGATATTCCCGGAACGCTCAATGGGTCCGGCGACAAGCTGGGGGAAAAAGGAGACAAACAGCGCGTAATCAATAAAGCTTTTTTCAGCTTCAATATCTTTCCGGTACACGTCGATGGTATAGCCGAGCGCCTGGAAGGTATAGAAGGAGATGCCTACCGGAAGAAGCACATCCAGGAAGGGGATGTCCATCTGGAGTCCGGCGAAGGAAAGGGCCCGGGTGACCACGTTGGAAGCGAAATTGTAGTATTTAAAGAAAAATAGGATGGCAAGGTTCAGCAGGAGGCTGAGAACCAGCCAGAACCGCCGTTTGCCCCACACGGAGCGTTGCACAAACAGGCTGCAAAAATAGGTGACGGCGGTAGAAAACAGCATGAGTAGAGCGTATTTGGGATTCCAGCACATGTAGAAATAATAGCTTGCTGCAAGCAGCTGGAGATTCCGGAATCTGCCGGGAAGCAAATAATAGACGATAATATTCAGCACCAGGAAGATGAGGTAGGAAAGCGAATTGAAATTCAAACAAAACCGCCCTTTCGTGTAATCTGCGTGAACCGGCTCACGATGGGGTATCCGCCGCGCCGCTGAGCTTGACGGGGCCGCTGTCCGCCTTGTCCTTCAGGGCGGAAAAATGACGGATGCGCTCCTGCCAGAGCGCCGCGTCAGCGTCTGCAGAAGGAGTGAGGCCGAATTCTTTCAGTTCGGAAGCCAAATATGCGGAGAACTTGCAGGCTCCTCTGTAATTGAAATGCAAAGTATCAAAAAAATCGGTGGAAAGATCGAGGTTCAGGGAATCGAAAGCATCGTTATAATTCCTAAACTCCACACCCAGACCTTCAAAATCAGTTCTGAGCTTCGCGGTGAGTTCGGCGCTTGGCCGGGAAGTGTTGGGAGTCAGATAGAAAATGGGAAGAATGTCCCGTTCTTTGCAAAAAGCGGCTATTTTTTCAGCGTATTTCAAATTGCGGGAATAGAGATCTTCCTGGAGTTCAAAAGGCCTGTCCTTTATGGTTTCGATGGGTTTGGCAGCATCCAGAAAGGTATATCCCGCCAAAGGGTCGGGATCGTAGCCCAGGATGCCCCTGGAAAAATCGTCCCAGGTCATTCTGTCCCAGCGGTCGTGGTAAGCATACAGGGGAAATAACAGGCCGGCCCGTTCGTCTTCACTTGCTTCGGTAAAAGTAGGGGCCAACCGGTTGATGCTCCACGGCATATAGGTGAGGTTGATTTTGACAGATTTGGAATGGCTGGAAAAGAACATGCCGGTGGCCTCGATAAATACCACTTTTGGAGACTGTGTGGAACAGGCCTGCCGCAAATACCAGTAAGTCAGTGGAATGGTCTGTTCCGGGCCGGCCATTACATAGGAGGTGAGCCCGGTATCCTCATAGATTACAGAGGGGATGATATCGCAATAAGCCAGAGAAGACCCGAAAAACATGAAATCAACCGAATGCTTCTTTTCCTTTTCATACATTCCCCAGGTAGCGCCGTAATCGAGACGTTCGGGGAGCAGCACAGAAGAAAACCCGGCACAGAAAAGAATCAGTGCCGTCAACAAACACAAAAGTGCAGTGAGTTCTTTTTTGATAGATGAAATGAGAATCCTTCCTTTCCAACCGTTTGTGCCTGCAAAATTCAGTTCATTCTATCATTATTCCCCTTTGACGTCAATGAAAGAGGCTGGAACACTATGGGTTTAATATCCAGTTAGATCCCTCTCTTCTTCCCTCTCTCTTCCCTCTCTTCCCTCTCTTCTCCTGCGGCTCTTCGAGGGGGATGCCGGGAAAAAAGACCGGCCGGCCATCCATGTAAAATGGCCGGCCGGTCCTATAGCAAAAGTTATTTGTTTCCATTCGGCCAGACTGTATCAGCCTTTGGAGGAGGGAGCGTCTTTTTCCAGCGCCCACCGAAAAAATAGCCCAGGCCCAGGATAGCGGGAAGGATGGGGGAGACGGCTTCCGCCAGACAGATGCCTGGATAGCCCCAGCCCAGTACATTCCCCAGCAAGACGCTGAGCCCGAGACGCAGGACAACGGATTGGAATAAGGCGTTGAGCATGGCGAATCTGGAATCCCCAGTGCCGGTGGCGAAAGAATCCAGCAGGTACATGA
Source organism: Neglectibacter timonensis (assembly GCF_900048895.1). GTDB lineage: Bacteria > Bacillota > Clostridia > Oscillospirales > Acutalibacteraceae > Acutalibacter > Acutalibacter timonensis. The sequence continues at coordinate 260,894 of NZ_LT160640.1, forward strand.
CGGTGTAGGGCAGAAAATTCAGCCCGCAGCAGAGATGAAGATAGTAGGCGCCCTCCCGGATTACGGCAGGGTCAGCATTAAATAATCCGATCAGTTGGGGGGCAAAAATCTGAATGATCAGTACCAGCGGAGCCGTGACGGCCACGCTCATCCAAACGCCTGTTTTGGCGGTGGAGGCGGCGCGCCGTATGTTCCCGGCTCCTAGGTTCTGGCCGGTCATGGTGGTAACCGCCTGCCCCACAGCCCAGCAGGGCATGGCGGCGAAGGTATTGAGGTTCAGCCCCACGCCCGCCGCAGCAGCCACAGCGACGCCGCAGCCATTGAGCATCCCTGTGACAAGCAGGTAGGAAAGGTTCAGTACGGACATCTGCACAGCGCTGGGCAGCCCGATCCGCAGAAGAGGGATAGATACCCGCTTCTGCAGACACAGATCTGTCCGTTTCAGTCCCTTCAGCATCCCTCTCTGCCATAAATAAATGACGGCGACAGCACAGGAGGCGGCTTGAGAGAACACTGTCGCCAGCGCCGCTCCCTGCATGCCGAAGCCGCAGACGCCGGTCAGCAGCAAATCCAACAGGATATTCAGCACAGAGGAAAACGCCACAAACTTCAGCGGACCAGAAGAGTCCCCCAAGCCTCTGAGAATGGCGCAGCATGCGTTATAACCAAAGACAAATACAGTGCCGAAACAGAGGATATGCATGTATGAGGAGGCTAAAGGCATAATTTCACTGGGGACAGACATAAACTGAAACACAGAAGGATAGACAAGCAGGGTGAAAATGGTAATAGCAAGGGCGGTCAGCAGGGAGCCTGTGAACAGGTTTCCTGCTGCTGGCCAGATTTGATCCCGTCTTCCGCCGCCTCTGCTGTGAGCAATCAGCACGGTGCCTCCCATGGTCAGGCCGCTGCCCAGAGATGTGATCAGGAACAGGAGTTTTGATGCGCTGGCAGCCGCGGCTAGACCGCCGCTGCCTACGAAGTTTCCCACAACAGCCATGTCGGCCATGCTGTAGCAGGATTGTAGGATATTGGCTAGGAACAGAGGCAGGGCAAAACGAAACAGCCGTTTTGGCACGCTGCCTGAGGTGAGATCGAACATTGTATTCTGTTTCAAAAAAATCTTCCTTTCAGAAATGCTGCCGGCTTTTTAAGCGGATCTCTCCGCGCCGGAAAAATGAAAAGGGCCGCGGACGAAACATCGTCCACGGCCCACAGCATCCCTGATCCCCAGCGGCAGCACCATAAGACAGGCAGCGTTAAGCATGCCTGTCTTGCGATTCTGTTATCCGCCGGTGAAGGATTCCATCAGCCCCGTGCAATGTTTCACCGCTGCCAGCCGCACGGAGCAGATTTTGATGCAGAATTTCATAGTAAAAAAACTCCCTTCAGAGTGGGTTCATCATATCATGGGCTTTCCTGCTTGTCAAAGGGAAAAAAGTAATATCCGGGAAATTTGACAGAATTCCCATGGAGTATGTGTTAGGGTGTTCTGGTACAGCAAAAGTGGCGTTACACAGAAAAACACATAGATATTTGTAAGATTATAACAAATATTCAAAAATTTATTCCGCAAGTTTAAATTAAATCACTAAAAACCACTTGAAATTTTTCCCGTATATGGTATGATAACAGCAAAGACAAGCGGAATATCCGGGAAAAGGAGAGTTTCGACTTATGGAAAATAAAAAGGACGTGGGGAAAGAGCTGCCTGAAGCCAAGCAGGAAAACCTCCCCCTTTACCTGTTCCGCGGCGGCAAGAGCAGGAGGGCCTATGAATATTTGGGCCTTCACAAAACCAGCCGAAACGGCAGGGAGTGCATGGTGGCAAGGGTTTGGGCCCCAAAAGCGAAAGAGGTTTCGCTGGTGGGCAATTTCTGCAACTGGGATAAGGCCAAGTATCCTTTGAAAAAGATAGACGATGAGGTTTGGGAGGGATTTACGGATTTTGTATTTCAACCCTTCGAACTGTATAAATTTTATGTGAAGACAGCTCAAGGCGAGGACACCTATAAAGCGGATCCCTATGCTTTGCACACGGAGACCAGACCCGGAACAGCCTCCCGCTATTACGACCTGGAAGGGTACCACTGGCAGGATGCAGAATGGCGGAACCAGAAGAAAAAGAACCCCCATTATTCCCAGCCGGTGAACATCTATGAGATGCATGCGGGCTCCTGGCGGAAATATGCGGACGGAAGCGTTTTTTCCTATGAAAAGCTGGGGGACGAGTTGATTCCCTATGTGAAGGATATGGGATTTACCCATATTGAATTTATGCCCCTGACGGAATATCCCTTTGACGGGTCCTGGGGGTACCAGGTTATGGGATATTTTGCCCCCACCTCCCGGTATGGACAGCCCAAGGATTTTATGCGTTTTGTAGACCGCTGCCATCAGGCGGGTATCGGGGTGATTATGGACTGGGTTCCCGCCCATTTTCCCAAGGATGCAGCGGGTCTTGCAAGGTTTGACGGCACGCCCTGCTATGAATATGCAGACCCCCGCAAGGGCGAACACAAGGATTGGGGTACGCTGGTGTTCGACTATGCGCGCAACGAGGTGGTAAGCTTTTTGGTTTCCAGCGCTGTGTTCTGGCTCCGGGAATACCATATCGACGGGCTGAGGGTGGATGCGGTGGCTTCCATGCTGTATTTGGATTACAGCCGCAACGACGGCGAATGGGTGCCCAATAAGGACGGAGGAAAGGAAAACCTGGAGGCCGTAGAATTCCTGAAAACCCTCAACGAGGCGGCCTTCGCGGAGGAGCCTGAGGTGATGATGATCGCGGAAGAATCCACCTCCTGGCCCATGGTGACAAAGCCAACCTATATGGGGGGGCTTGGGTTCAACTACAAATGGAATATGGGCTGGATGAACGACATGCTGCGTTATATGTCGCTGGATCCGCTGTTTCGAAGCGGCAATCACAGTTCCCTTACCTTTTCCTTTTTCTACGCGTTCTCCGAGAATTATATCCTTCCCATCTCTCATGACGAGGTGGTGTACGGAAAGGGATCTCTTGTCAATAAAATGCCGGGAGATGAAGCGCAAAAGCAGGCTGGCATGCGCTGTTTTGTCACGTATATGATGGCCCATCCCGGCAAGAAGCTGCAGTTTATGGGCACGGAATTTGCTCAGAAAAACGAGTGGAATTTTGAAAAAGAGCTGGAATGGGGCCTGCTTCAACACCAGGAACACCGGGACGCCCAGAACTTTTTCCGGGCGGTGAACAGGTTTTATCTCAGCCGGCCGGAGCTCTGGGAGCAGGATTTCGACTGGTCTGGGTTCGAATGGATCAGCAATGATGACTACAAACAGAGCGTCATTGCCTTCCGGCGGAAATCGAAGGATGGAAGAGAACTTGTTGCCGTGTGCAATTTTGTACCGGTGGAGCGCCATAACTACCGTATCGGCCTGCCGGTGCGCGGTACTTGGGCAGAGGTGTTTTCTTCTGATGACAAGGCTTTCGGAGGCGGAGGCGTAACCAACGGCAGCTCTGTGAAAACAGAAGATATCCCCATGCACGGCTGCGAGCAGAGCGCGGCTCTGACGTTGCCGGCCAACACCGTTTTCTTCTTGGAATGCATGCGCAGAAATCCGAAGCGGGCAGTGAAGCCGCCGCAGAGTAAGCTGAGCGGCGCAAAAGAAAAGCTTAGCGTACAGAGACGTTCGGTCAAGGCAAAAAAAGCGTGAGCCGGCTTTTTCTCCGGGGAAGCCCGGAGGGTCCGGAAACCGCCATTGGGTGGCAATGGTTTCTGTGGGTCGGAGAAGGGGACAGGCGTTTCATTCTGTATAACAGGTTGAAGCGTGCAGGGAGCTTTCGCTTTTGCAATATTTGAAATTTTTAGAAATAGGAGGACGCTAAAATGTTACCCAAACAAGAGGTTGTAGCCATGCTGCTTGCGGGTGGACAGGGCAGCCGGCTGGGCGTATTGACAAGAAATCTTGCCAAGCCTGCGGTACCGTTCGGCGGCAAGTACAGGATCATCGATTTTCCACTTTCCAACTGCGTAAACTCCGGCATTGAAACTGTGGGTGTGCTGACCCAGTATCAGCCGTTGGAACTCAACGAGTATATAGGAAACGGCCAGCCGTGGGACTTGGACAGCACCAATGCCGGCGTACATGTGTTGCCGCCCTACCAGAAAAACAAAAAATCAGACTGGTATAAGGGGACGGCCAACGCTATCTTCCAGAATATTCCGTTTATTGAACGGTATGACCCGGAATACGTAGTGGTACTTTCCGGAGACCATATCTACAAGATGGATTACTCGAAGATGATCAATTACCACAAGGAGAAGGACGCCGCCTGCACCATTGCCGTGTATGAGGTGCCGTTGGAAGAGGCCTCCCGCTTTGGCATTCTGAATACCAATGCAGACGGCTCCATCTATGAGTTTGATGAGAAGCCGAAGGTGCCTAAGAGCAATCAGGCGTCTATGGGTATCTACGTGTTCAGCTGGAGCAAATTGAAGAAATACCTGGAGGAAGACGACGAGAATCCCAAATCTCAGAACGATTTTGGCAAAAACGTGCTGCCGGCCATGCTGAACGCAGGGGAACGGATGTTCGCCTACCGGTTTGAAGGCTATTGGAAGGACGTGGGTACCATTGAGAGTCTTTGGGAATCCAACATGGATCTGCTGAATCCCAATATCTCTCTGGACCTGAGCGACGACGAGTGGAAGATTTATTCCCGTAACCCGGTGATGCCGCCACACTATGTGGCCAAGGGCGCCCATGTGCAGAACTCCCTGGTAGCGGAAGGCTGCAATGTTTACGGAGAAATTGATTTTGCCGTGCTGTTTGCCGGTGTTTATGTGGCGCCGGGCGCGGTGGTAAAGGATTCCATCGTCATGCCGGGAGCCCGTATAGAAGAGGGCGCACGGGTACAGTATGCGATCGTATCGGAAAATTCCGTGATCGGCGCCAACGCGGTGGTTGGCGAGCGGCCTGAGGAAATGGAGAACAAGGACGATTGGGGCGTGGCTGTGATCGGACCCGGCTGTACGATTCCGCCGGGCACTGTGGTTGAGCCGAAAGCCATGATCGATGCTGAGGAGGTGAAATGATGATGATGCGCGGCAACAATGTTATGGGAATTCTTTTTGCCTATGTGCATGAGGAACGGGTGAGAGAACTCACTCAAAACAGGGTGATGGCTTCGGTGCCTTTTGGCGGCCGGTATCGTCTGGTGGATTTTCCGCTTTCCAATATGGTAAACTCGGGAATCAACAAGGTGGGCGTCATCACCGAACAGAATTACCAGTCGCTGATGGATCACCTGGGTTCCGGCAAGGCTTGGGACCTTTCGAGAAAACGAGAGGGCCTCTATCTGCTGCCCCCCTTTGGAGCCGAGACCATCCGTACGGACGGAAAGATTGAGACGCTTGCCTCTGTTATGCGGTTTCTGAAAAATTCTCACGAGGAATACGTACTGCTTTCCGACTGTGATACCGTAGCCAACATAGATTATCGTGACGTGTTTAAGTTCCACAGTGAGAAGGAGGCGGATATCACTGTAGTGTACCGCCATGGAATGTCGCCGGATTCCGATAAGAACTGCCTGTATACGGTGGACCCGGAAGGTGTGATCCGGGACATGCTGGTCAAACGCGGCAGCGATGCCGACTGCAATTACGGCATTGGTATGTCGATCATCGGCAGGGAAAAGCTGATGGAACTGGTGGAAGACTGCATGGCCAGAAACCTTTATGATTTTGACCGCGATCTCCTGCAGCGTTGTCTGCCGGATATGCGGGTGTGCGGCTATGAGTTCACCGGCGCCGCTTACCAGGTGACCTCTTTCGGCAGCTATTTCAACGCCAATATGGCTTTGATGGATCCGAAGGTGCGCACACAGCTGTTCCAGCCCTCCAGGCCGATTTATACCAAAGTGCGCGACGATATGCCGGCCAAATATGGGCTGGGTTCTCAAATATCCAACTCTATTGTGGCGGACGGCTGCATCATCGACGGCGAGGTGGAGAACTGTGTGCTGTTCCGCGGCGTCAAAGTGAAAAAGGGCGCGAAGCTGAAAAACTGTGTGATTATGCAGGACACCGTAGTGGGGGAGAATACCCGCCTCGACTATGTGGTGGCGGATAAGAATGTGGTGTTTGAAAATGACCGGACACTGATGGGCTATCAGACCTATCCCGTGTACGTATCCAAGGGAAGCAAGGTCTGAGAGCTGCGGGATAGGGGAGAAGCGGCGGATCCCTCCGCCGCAGGCTCCCTGAGTTTCATCCAGGAAAGGATAAGGTAACACGATGAAAGTTTTATTCTGTGCAAGCGAAGCGCTGCCCTTTTCCGCCACCGGAGGACTGGCGGACGTCGCCGGTTCCCTGCCCCAGGCACTGCGAACCCGGTTGATCGGCTGCCGTGTGGTATTGCCCCTGTATGACGGCGTTCCCCAGGAGCTGCGGGATCAGATGCGTTTTGTCACCAGCATCAGCGTACCCGTGGCCTGGCGCAGGCAGTATTGCGGCATTTTTGAAGCTAAGATCAACAATGTAATCTATTACCTGATCGACAATCAGTATTATTTCAAAAGAAACGGGCTTTACGGACATTTTGACGATGCGGAGCGCTTTGCCTTTTTTTCCCGCGCTATTCTGGAAATGCTGCCCTATATTGATTTCAAGCCAGACATCATCCATACCAACGACTGGCAGACCGCCCTGGTGCCGGTCTATTACCGGCTCTTCTATGCCAATAATGAGTGGTATGCCGGTATTAAGACGTTGTTTACCATCCATAACATCCAGTATCAAGGCCAGTATGGCAAGGAAATTCTGGAGGATGTGTTCGGCATCCCCAATTATGAAAGCCAGCTGCTGGAATATGACAAGTGTGTGAATCTGATGAAGGGAGCCATAGAGTGTGCCAACTGGGTTTCTACAGTGAGTCCGACCTATGCCCAGGAAATCCTGGATCCCTGGTATGCGCATAAGCTGGACCCCATTCTGAGGGAGCGTTCCTGGAAGCTTTCTGGTATTCTCAACGGCATCGACGTGGTAAATTACGACCCGGAACACGACCCGAATCTCTACGCCAATTATACCTGCGAGGATCGTGCAGGCAAGGCTGTAAACAAGGCAAAGCTGCAGGAGCGGGTCTGCGTTGAGGTGAACCCGGATCTGCCGCTGATCGGAATGGTGACACGGCTTGTCTCCCACAAGGGCCTGGATCTGGTGAAGGAAGCTGTGGACAATGTGATGCAGTATTCCAACGCCCAATTTGTGATTTTGGGCAGCGGGGATTTGGAGTATGAAAATTATTTCAAGTGGATGCAGGAGAAATATCCCGGCCGGTTTGTGCTCTGCCTGGGATTTGTTCCGGAACTCTCCAGGAAAATCTACGCTGGTTCTGATATCTTCCTGATGCCCAGCAAGAGCGAACCCTGCGGCCTTTCCCAAATGATCGCCTTACGGTACGGCTCCATTCCTGTAGTGCGGGAGACGGGCGGCCTGAAGGATTCCATCACCGACAGCGGGGATGGTCAAGGCAACGGCTTTACGTTCCAGAGCTACAACACCGGGGATATGCTGCACTCGCTCCATCGTGCTATTTATGCCTACAATTCCGACCAGGAAGGCTGGGGCATTCTTGTGGACCGTGCAATGAGATGTGACAACAGCTGGGGAAAATCGGCTAACGATTATATCAAGCTCTACAAACAGCTTTTAAAAGACTGAAGAGCGGTTTGAACAAGGAGGGCCGGTCTCCAATAGCCCTAAAAAACAAAAAAACAGAAAGCGCGGAGCAGGGAAACACAGCTTTCCTTGCCCCGCGTTCTCTTATCACCGGGAATGATCTGAAAAGTCTCTCAAACAGTGGTTCCCATTCCGGAAGGCATGAGCCCAGGACAGATAAATCAGACAGCTTGTTTCAGGCGGGCGGGGCTGAACCATCTGCAGCTGTCGTACGGATGCAGGATGCGGAGGTCAAAAACAGCCGGCCGGTTTTTGGCGAACTTTCAGGAGCGGCGGGAATTTCTTTCTGAATTCTGAAACCGGAGGCTGTTCGGGCTGATTCACTTGTATGGGGCGGAGGTTTGTGGTATAGTTAACAGGTCATACGGCAGCCTTGCCGAATTTTGAAGAGCAGATAAGGAATTGCTTTATGAAAGATACAACGTTCAAGGGCAGGATGATTTCCCATACGGGGGAATTTATGGCGGCGCTGCTTCTGCTGCAGCCGATGCTGGACGTGCTTTCCTATTTCATGCAGAATGTAGGAGGGACCGTTTTCACCACGGCTCTGCGAATGGCCCTTCTCATAACAGTAAGCCTGTACGGTTTTGTCATTTCGGACAGAAAAAGGGTTTATGGCGTCTTTTACGGTTTGATAGCAGGCTTTTGGCTGCTGCACATGCTCAACTGCCTGCGTACCGGCTATATGGATCCGGTGGGGGATGCGGCAGAATACCTTAAGTTGGTGCAGTTCCCTTTATGGACGCTCTCGTTTGTCACATTTTTCCGCCGGCGCGATTCCTTGGATTATTCGGTAGTCGGGATTTTGGCGGCGAATTTTGGCATCATACTTCTTGTAGTGCTGCTTTCCTTTTTGACAGGCCATCCTGTCTATACCTACGATTATCCGGAAAGGGGCATGCAGATTGGAATATTGGGCTGGTTCGGCGTTCCCAATGCTCAAAGCGCAGTGCTGGCCATGTTGGTTCCTCCGCTTCTGCTGTGGGCGCTTCGCAAGGAAAAATTCTGGCTCCTCTGCGTGACGGCTTTTCTGGGATTCGGGCTGCTTTATGCCACCGGTACCAGGTTGACTTATTTTTCAGCCGTGTTAACAGCGGCAGGAATACTGGTGCTGCTGCTGTGGAACAGGAAACCGCTCAGGTTCTGTCTTCCTCTGCTGCTGGCACTGGTGCTGCTGCTGGGCCTGAAGGGCTTCTCGCCGATGGAACAGCGTCAAATGCGTTCGTTGGATTCCAATGAGCTTTACCGGGAAAAGACAGAGGCTGTGATGGGCAGCGATATGGGATACGCCTACCGGAAAGGGGAAGAAATTCCCGCCGAAGTGAAAGAAAAGCTGGAACGGCTCTATACAGAGGTTTACGGTGTGCCCGGTCCCTATAAGCTGCCCTTGCTGGGGGATATGATTGAGAAGTTTGGGCTGGAAGCCGTGATGGAGGCTTACGGTTATACCGATGCGCCGGAACAGCTTTATAACGCCCGGCTGAAAAAGCTGAAATGTTTGGAACTCAACTGGCAGCAGAAGGATTTTCTCACAAAGATGCTGGGCTTTGAGTATGCAGAGGCTACTGTCAACGGGAATATTTATGACCCGGAAAATGATTTTCCCGCTTTGCTCTATTACTATGGTTATCTGGGGGCGGGGCTTTATCTGCTGTTTGCCGCCTATTTTGTCTTTTCCGCATTGCGGGCTCTGTTCCGGCGGGGCCCCGGATTTGTGACGTTGGAATTGGGCGCTGCGGCGCTGATGTTCTGCTATGCCTTGGGGGCGGCCCAGTTTTCCGGACAGACGCTCAGAAAGCCTAATGTGTGCGTGTATTTTTCTTTGGCCGCGGCGATGCTCTGGCAGCAGTCCCATCCAGTGGTCCGGAACAGACCTCAGGTTGACAGAAAATCGGTTGTGTTTCTCAAGAAAATATGATAAGATAACCGCAGCCGCCAATTTCTGGGCGAAATCAAACTGTGAAAATAACGGAGTTGTTCCATGAAGATACAGGAATTTCGATCCAAATTAGAAGAAAAACTCTCTGTTCTGGTACTCGTTTTACTGGTGATTCAGCCGGTGCTGGACGTGTTTTCTTATTTTCTGGGCCAGACTGGCAGCAATGCTCTTTCTACCTTGGCACGGTTTGCCATGCTGGCGTTTGTGGCCTTGCTGGGATTTTTTATCAGCAGGAAGAAAAAAATATATTTTTTCTTTTATGGTGCGATAGGCCTGTTTTGGATCGCCCATATGGTCAATTGCTTCCGGGTGGGCTATCAATCCCCTGTGGCGGATACCACCAATTTTCTGCGTATCATGAATTTCCCTATATTTACCCTATCCTTCCTCACTTTTTACGAGCAGGGGAAGGACGTGCGCAAAAGCATTTACTGGGGCTTCGGTATCAATTTTATGGAGGTTGTGCTGTTTACTCTGCTTCCCTGGGCGCTGGGGCATCCGGTCTACACTTATGAAACCTTAGGCGTGGGAGTTTTGGGATGGTTTGCCGTTCCCAGTGCGCAGAGCGCGGTAATTGTGCTGCTGGCTCCTCTTGCTGTCCTTTGGGCTTACAAGACGGGAAAATATCCGATATATCTGCTGATGTCAGCGGCCTGTATCGGGCTGATGTATGCCACCGGGACAAAGCTTACCTTCTATTCTATCTTCATATTGGCGGGAGCCTATCTGTTCCTGTTTGCGTTGAATTTGAAAAAGAAATGCTGGCTCTACGTGCTGCCGCTTGTGGTACTTGCGGGGCTTGCTTTCGGGTTTCGGGCACAGTCTCCCATGCAGGACCGGGAGAACCAGTCAAACTATGCCTTGGGCATCTACAACAAGCTGGTAAATGAGAGCATGGAGAACAGCGGCGCGGATGCGGAAACTATTCAGGATATTAAAAATGGATTTGATTCTGAGCAAAGTTCTGAGGACAAGCTGGAAAAGGTGCGCCGCAGCCTAATCGGCGTGTACACTGACAAAGAGGTGTACGGTCCCTTTCTGAAAAATCTGCATGACCGATTTGGCGTTTACAATGTAATGGAGGCCTATAATTATACCACGGAGCCCACAATCCTATCCGACTCGCGGGTGCGGAAAAAAGTTTTTGCAAAGTTGGTGTGGCAGGAAAAGGATTTTGCTACCAAGATGCTGGGATTTGAATACAGCGATATGCTCACCCCCAATGCCATTTATGATTTGGAAAATGATTTTCCTGCGGTTTTCTATTTCTGCGGCTATTTTGGCTTTGCCCTGTATCTGCTGTTCTTTGCCTATTTTATCTGGATAATCCTCCGCGGTTTTGCCCTGGAGGTGCGCCGGACAAGCGTGGAAGAACGCAGAAAGAATCAAGAAGGACGTTCCAGCGAAAAATCAGTTAAGAGATATCTCGGCAGTCTGCTTGCAGGTATTAAGGCGTTGGGAAGAGGGGTACAGAGCTTTTTGACGGTGGAGATGGGGGCTGTGGGTATGGCATTCCTGCTGGCCTTGATTGCTGCCCAGATTTCCGGTAATGTGCTTCGAAGGCCCAATGTGACAGTTTATTTTGCCGTAACGGCCGCCACGCTCGTCCATCTGACCAGGCGGCGAAGAGCGGAGAAAGAGTCTGAAGACTAAGATACCCGTTTCCGGTGATTCCGGAGCGGAAGGACGGATATAGAAAGCCCCTGGAAGGACTCCTTCCGGGGGCTTCGATTTGCTGGGATACTGTGGAGATTGCGGCTGTTGTTCCAAAGCGCTGCCCTGCAGTACAGAACAGATTAAGTGGTTTTGGTCAGATCCCGAACGCTGTCTCTTTCAATAAGTTGTGTGGAAATCTGATAATTCAGACAGGCGTCATAGATTCCGAGCCTGCGCAGACGGCACAGGTTTTGCAGCAGAGAGATGCATTCCCTGCCCATCAGACGGCGGGAATTTTTCATACTGGTCAGGCGCGGAGTAATCATGGTACAGAGAGAACGGTTGTCAAACCCGATGACGGAAACGTCCTCAGGCACCCGGAGTCCGGCCTGTTCCAATGCTTTGATTGCTTGCCAGGCCAGATGGTCATTCTCCGCCAGCAGTGCAGTGGGAAACGGTTTTACCTTTTGAAAACGGAGGCTTAACTCGTCTGCGCTGCTGCCAAAATGCAGGTCTGCGCAGGAAAAATAAAATTCCTTCCGGTCTTCCAGACCGTATTCCCACAGAGCTTGGTGAAAACAGCGGCGGCGATCCACTTGGCTGTCGTTTTCCTGACCGCTGTACACATATCCCAAGTCTCGGTGGCCCTTTTCCTTCAGATATCTAACCGCAGTGAATACCCCCTGTTCGTTGTTGACGCAAACGCTGTTTATCTGCCGGTTGGGCAGGTATGCGTCCACGAATACGGCAGGAAGCCTTAGGCTGCGGACGTCTTCCAGGATACCGGCGCTGATATGGCCTGCCTGAATGATGACGCCGGCCGTGTCTCCCACATCTTCCAGCAGGCTTTGGAGCTGTGGATTACCCTGCCGGCTCAAGTGCATCACCACCAGATGAAAGCCGTTTTCTCTGGCTTCCATTTCGGCGCCCTCCAGTACGGCAGGGTAAAAGGCAAACCGATCGTCCGTTTCATCACAGCTGGTGTAAATGAGATAGGCAATGACAGGGTGTGGCCTTTGAGAAGCATAATTTCCAGAATCCTGGGCGGCGCCTATCATGTCCCCACAGCCCAGCTCCCGTATTTTTTTCAAAAGAGAACGGCGCAGCGAATCGCTGATACCGGGTTTATTGTTCAGCACCAGGGAGATGGTCGCAGGGGAAACTCCGAGCTGTCTGGCCAGATCCTTCGCTTTCATACCAATAGATACCCCATTTGCATTTCTTTAAATAAACTTGAATTTATAAATTTATAAATAATTATAAAGGTTATGCAAAAGAAAAGCAAGTGGTCGATCGTATAATTTGTAAAAAAACAATTCAGATAAGGGAGAAATTTTAAGGATAATTTTTTATTTGACAAATGACGGTCCAGAGGCTAAAATAAAAGACGAAAAATGAAAGAAGGGGAGCTTGCTGAAAGGCGGCTGAGAGGAGCTTCGAGCTTAAACCCTTTGCCCGTAAAGGGCAGGAACCTGATGCGGATAATACCGACGTAGGAAACATTTCATTATAGCAGGCAGGCGCATTTGTCGGAATCGGCAAATGAGTGTTGGCTTTGTGCCGTCTTCGAAGCTGCGGGATATGGACGGTATCGAAATGTGTTTCTGTGTCATTTGGAATTTTATCCAAATGGCATTTTTCATTTTTCAAAAGAATATTTGGAAGAAGGAAGAATGAAAATGAACACAAGACTTTCCAAACGTACGATGAATTTAGTTCTGGCGGGCGTGATGATTGCCCTCGGTACAGTTCTGAATTTCATCAAATTTCTGGACATGCCTTACGGCGGCTCCATCACACTGTGCTCTATGCTTCCGATCATGATCTATGCCTATAAATGCGGCACTAAGTGGGGCCTGGGTGCGGGACTCACTTTCAGCGTACTGCAGCTGCTCTTTGGGCTAGATGCGCTCAAAGGGATATCCGGCGGGGTGGTCGTGGGTTCTATTCTGCTGGATTACATTTTGGCTTTTACGGTTCTGGGCCTGGCCGGTATCTTTCGTGGGAGGATCCAAAACGACACGGCTGCTTTTGCGCTGGGCGCTTTTGTTTCCGGGATGCTCCGCTATTTGTGCTCCTTCCTCTCCGGCTGGATTCTGTGGGGGGAATATGCGGATGTGGCAAAATTTCCGATGCTTGCGGGAATGACGGGAAATGAACTTGCCTGCCTGTATTCTCTGCTCTATAATGGCAGCTACATGATTCCCGAGGTTTTGCTTACCTGCGTTGTGGGGGCTGTAATCATGCGCCTGACTGGCAAGCGCATTCTGGGACAGCAGGCCTGACGCCGAAGCGGCGGAGAACGAAAAAGCGGCAATTTTAAATATCAGAAAAAAATGACAGAGGCGCCGCTGGAATAAAAACAGCAGAGGCAGCAAAGAATAAATCTCGTAAAACGGAGTTTTACAAATTTATGTTTACGAGGTGCCTTATGAACAGACTTGAATGTCAGGTGACGTCCTGTCAGCATTACTGCAACAATCAGTGCTGTCTTCCGGGTATCAAGGTCGACGGACCTTCGGCCTGCGAGAGCAGTCAGACTTGCTGTTCCTCCTTTGAAGAGAGGCACAGAAGCATGGGTGAGAACGTTTCGGCCTGTGGACGGACTCCCTCTGTGGAGACCTCTATCGACTGTAAAGCCGAAAAGTGCGCGTACAATGAAAATTGCAAGTGCACGGCCGAGTGTGTTTGCGTGGGCTGCTGCTGCGGTGATGTGACCACGAAGAGCGGCACCGAGTGCTGCACTTTCCGCAACAACTGAGTTTCACATGCGAAAAAACAGCTCCTTGCCTCAAACGCAAGGAGCTGTTTTTTTAAATACTCACACACGGATAGAATTCAGTTTTATTACGGCCTTCGAGACTGCAGTGCCGGCGATACCACACACAAGCAGCTCTATCGGCGCGTTGATGCCGGTAGCCAGAAGGATCACTGTCTGCAGGGCGGAATCTACGCCGCCCAAAGCCTGAGCCTGTTCAGGATTGAAGCTGAAATTCCAAAAGAGAAGTGCCAGGAGGCCCAGGAACAGGGCAGTATTGAGCAAGGAGCCCAGCAGATTGGAAACCAATAGGGGAACCGTGCCGCTTTTTTTTCGGAACAGTCTGTAAACCACGCCGCAGAGCAGTCCGGCAAGCGTGCGGGACACAACACAGACCACAAAAGTAAAAAAGATGTTTTTCGCCGCCAAAATGCTTCCCAGGACATCGCCCATAAAACACTGGGCGAAGCTTGTAAGTCCAAACAGGCAGCCAAGGCCAGCACCGGCCAGCGGGCCCATCACGACAGCGCCTACAGAGACGGGAATCATCAGTAATGTCAGGGATAAAGCGCCGATTCTTAAATAACCGATAGGGGTAAAGGCCATAATGAGAATTAAGGCGGCCAGTATGGCAATTTCGGCCATGAAAACGGTCTTCTTTTGTTTCACGAAATCTTCCTCCATTCTTGTTTGAGATTGCAGAGGATTTGCTGTGCGTTTATTTTAGCATGATTTCTTTGGTACTGCAATGAAAAACGTATTGTGGAGACAGAGTTTTATGATAGAATAGATAGGACTGTTACGGGAAGAAATCCAGTGGGCAAAGCTGAGAGACACGAATGCAATTCGCGATAGAAACCACACGAAATAGATGGAGGAATGGAACATGAAGCTTTTAGCTTTTGATTTGGACGGTACTACGCTGACAGGGCATCAGCATCTTTCCACCCGAAATCGAAAAGCGTTGGAAAGAGCGGGGCAGATGGGGATACTGCTGGTTCCGGCCAGCGGAAGAATGAGGACATTTCTGCCGGAAGAGATTACCAGCCTGCCCGGCGTGCGCTGGGCTATCACCTCCAACGGCGCAGGCGTTTATGACCTGAAATCAGGGGAATGCATTTGGGACTGCCTGATTCCCAATGCTAAGGCGCTGGAGGTGCAGCAGCTGTTAAAAAGTTATGATGTCTATGTGGAATATTATCGAGAAGGAAGAGCGATTACGCTGCAGGGAGCGCCTGAAAAAGCAAAAACCTATTTTGGCTTTCCAAAGACAAAATGGCATTTCCTGACGAAAGATTTTGTTTATACGGAAGATTTTGAAGTTTTGCTGCGGGAAACGGGGCTTTGCCCGGAAAAAATCAATCTGCCTTATTTGCCAACGCCGGAGCTTCGCGAAGAGCTTTGGAATAAGCTGTTGGCTTTAGGCGGGCTGCGCCTCACTTCATCGATTCCAGACAATCTGGAAATCAATGCTTCCGGAGCGCACAAAGGGGCGGGGCTGAAAGCGCTGTGCAGGCATCTGAAGATTTCCACCAGCCAGGTAATGGCTATTGGGGATAATGGAAACGATGTGACCATGCTGCAATGCGCAGGGGTTTCTGTAGCAGTAGCGGATGCCTTGCCGGAAGCTCTGGCAGCCGCAAAGTACAGAACGTCTGCACATGATGAGGATGGACTGGCGGAAGCAGTGGAACGATTTCTCATCCAGCAGGAGTGAAGAATGCGTTTGATTGTTTATCCATACAAAAATCACGCAAACCACAGCTTCATTCTGCGGTTTGCGTGATTTTTAATTGCTCTTGCTCAACGGGTTTATTTTTCTTTTTTCTGCAGGTACTCATGAATGGCGGAAGCGGCAGTCTTGCCTGCGCCCATAGCGAGGATGACAGTAGCGGCGCCGGTGACGGCGTCGCCGCCCGCATAGACGGCGGGCCGGGAGGTGAGGCCGGTCTCTTCTTCTACAATAATGCCGCCCCATTTCTGGGTTTCCAGTCCCTCAGTGGTGGTTTTAATCAGCGGGTTGGGGGACGTCCCTATGGCCATGATCACACAGTCCGCTTCCAGAATGGATTCGGAGCCTGCTTTTTCTACCGGACGCCGCCGCCCGGAGGCATCCGGTTCGCCCAACTCCATCTCCACGCACTCCATGCCGGAAACAAAGCCTTCCTCGTTGCCCAGAATTTTAGTGGGGTTGTGCAGAAGCCGGAAGACGATGCCCTCCTCCTTCGCATGCTCCACCTCCTCTGCACGGGCGGGCAGTTCTTTCTCTGAACGCCGGTACACGATGGAAACTTCCTCCGCGCCCAGCCTTTTGGCGCAGCGGGCCGCGTCCATGGCCACGTTGCCGCCTCCCACCACCGCAACCTTTTTTGCATGCTGGATGGGTGTGTCGCTGTTGTCCCGATAGGATTTCATCAGGTTGACGCGGGTGAGGAATTCATTGGCGGAATACACGCCCTTCAGGTTTTCCCCAGGTATGTTCATGAAGCGGGGAAGGCCTGCGCCGGAGCCGATAAATACGGCTTCGAACCCGTCCTCCAGCAGTTCGTCCACAGAGAGCACTCTGCCGATGACCATATTGGTTTCCACCTTGACGCCCAGCTCCTTGAGCGTATCGATCTCCTTCTGAACAATGGCCTTGGGCAGCCGGAATTCCGGAATACCGTACACCAGCACTCCGCCGGCAGTGTGCAGCGCTTCAAACACGGTGACGTCGTAGCCCAGCTTGGCCAAATCTCCTGCACAGGTCAGCCCGGAGGGGCCGGATCCCACTATAGCCACCCTGCGGCCAAGGGGAGCAGGCCGTTTGGGGGCTTCCTTGCTGTGATCGTTGTGCCAGTCGGCCACAAAGCGCTCCAGCCGGCCGATTGCCACAGGCTCTCCCTTAATGCCCCGTACGCATTTTGCCTCGCACTGGGATTCCTGAGGGCAGACGCGGCCGCAGACGGCGGGCAAGGAACTGGATTTGGCAATGATCTGGTAGGCCTCCTCGAAATTTCCCTTCTGCACTTCCTGAATGAAGTCGGGAATGGCAATATTTACAGGGCAGCCGCCCACACATGGTCTGTTTTTGCAATTGAGGCAGCGGTTCGCCTCGTCGACGGCCTGCTCCGCCGTATAGCCCAGGGCCACCTCGCTGAAGTTTTTGTTGCGGACATTGGGTTCCTGAGAGGGCATTTCGTTTTTCTTCAAAGACATGTTGGGCATCTCAGCGGACCTCCTTTTCAAACAGATGACAGGCTTCTTCGTAGGCATGGCGCTCAAAAGGTTTGTATATGCTGGAGCGGGCCATGGCCTCGTCAAAGTCCACCTCGAAGCCGTCGAAATCGGGACCGTCCACACAGGCGAATTTGGTCTTGCCGCCCACGGTCAGACGGCAGCCGCCGCACATACCTGTGCCGTCGATCATGATGGGGTTCATGCTGACCACGGTTTTGATGTTGTATTGTTTTGTGAGCCGCACAACGAATTTCATCATGATCAGCGGCCCGATGGCGATAACTTCGTCATACTGCTCCCCAGCATCGATAAGCTTCTGCAGGGCATTTGTGACCAGGCCTTTTTCTCCACAGCTTCCGTCGTCGGTCATGAGGACAAACCTGTCGCTGACTTCCCTGAACTGTTCTTCCAGGATGACCAGCTCTTCATTGCGGAAGCCTACGATCGAGTGAACCTCCGCCCCAAGCTGATGGAGTTTCTTGGCGATAGGGTAGGCGATGGCGCAGCCCACACCGCCGCCAACCACGGCCACCTTGCGAAGCCCCTCCACGTGTGAAGGAGTTCCTAACGGTCCCACAAAGTCCTGAAGGCAGTCTCCCTCCTCCAGGTGATTCAGCTTCTCGGTGGTGGCGCCCACAATCTGGAAGATGATGGTCACGGTTCCGCGCTCCCTGTCAAAGTCCGCAACGGTCAGGGGAATCCGTTCTCCTTCTTCGTTCACCCGCAGGATAATAAACTGCCCCGGTTCCGCTTTCTTTGCGATCAGCGGCGCTTCTATTTCCATCAACGTTACGGTAGCATTTAATTTTTGTTTTTTTGCAATGCGGTACATAATTTCATTCACTTCCATCTCTCTGTTTATCTCTGCTATTATAGCAATCAGGGAGACAGAAAGCAATGAAAAATCTTTGGAAAAGCATGATTGCCGGAGGTATCTCTGCATTTTTTGCTGAACGCAGCAATGCAGCGGCGCTGCCGGTCAGAATTCCACTGGTTCCCCTGAATAAATACAGTCAAAAAGTTTCATCATGGCGGTCGTGTCGATCTCTCTGGGATTCGAAAGCGTGCAGGCATCCGCTACGGCGTTTTCAGCGATCAGAGGCAGCTTTTCGCGGAATTCTTCCTCCGGGACACCTGCTTCCTGCAGACTGCACGGGATTCCGAACTGGCGGTTCAGGCTTGTCAGCTTTTGGCAGAGCTTGTCCGTCAGCTCCATTTCGTTCTCTCCGGTGAGGCCGCAAGCGTAGGCCACGTCCGCGTAGCGGCCTGCACAAACTTTGGCGTTGTAGCGCACCACATACGGAAGATACAGAGCGTTCAGGCAGCCGTGGGGGATGTGACCACCGGCGAAGGCAGCGCCGGTCTTGTGGGCCATGGAGTGTACGATACCCAGCAGGGCGTTGGAGAAAGCCATACCGGCCAGACACTGGGCATAGTGCATTTGCTCCCTGGCGTACTTGTCGCCGCCGTAGGATCTTGGCAGGTGTTCCACCACCATGGAGACAGCCTTCAAGGCCAGCGGATCGGTAAAGGGAGAATGAAGCGTAGAAACGTAGGCCTCAACTGCGTGAGTAAGGGCATCCATGCCCGTGTTAGCTGTAAGAGCCTGCGGCATCGTCTGGGCCAGATCGGGATCCAGAATGGCGATATCCGGAGTGATGTTGAAATCCGCCAGCGGATACTTGATCCCCTTAGCGTAATCCGTCACAACGGAAAAGGCTGTGACTTCAGTGGCGGTGCCGGAGGTGGAGGGAATTGCGACAAACCTTGCCTTGGTGCGAAGCTCCGGGAAGGAAAAGGGCGTAATCAGGGATTCAAAGGTGGTTTGCGGATGCTCATAGAAAACCCACATGGCTTTGGCTGCGTCAATGGGTGAGCCGCCGCCCATGGAGAGGATCAAATCCGGGCAGAGCTCCCTCATGCGCTGTGCGCCCCGGAGCACTGTCTCCACGGAGGGATCCTGCTCCACCCCTTCAATCAGGGTTGTGTCGATGCCTGCCTCTTTCAGATAGGAGAGGGCGCGGTCCACAAAGCCATAGCGTTTCATCGAGCCGCCGCCCAATACCAGAACGGCTTTGCTGCCGTGGAGTTCCCGCAATTGGGAGAGAGAGCCGGGACCATAATAGAGGTCTCTGGGAAGTGTAAATCTTGCCATAGTTATTTTTGTTCCTTTCTGTCGCTGTTCTTTTCCATCCTATTCTTCCCAGATAGGAACGGCAATATCCTTTTTACCGTTATGCCGGAAATGTGGCTTGAGAGATATAAAGAAAGCCAGAGCGTACCGGAAACGGTGCGCTCTGGCTGTTTCTGTTATCTAAACGGTTACGGTTTATCGAAGGACGGGTTAAAGGCGTAGAAGTTTTTAGAATCCAGTTTGTCGGTCAGGATGCGCAGACCCTCGCCAAAACGCTGGAAATGGACGATTTCCCTCTCGCGCAGGAATTTGATGGGATCCCGCACGTCGGGGTCGTCGGCAAAACGGAGAATATTGTCGTAGGTCAATCTGGCTTTTTGCTCGGCGCTCAAATCTTCATTCAGGTCGGCAATGGTATCTCCGGTTACGGCGAACATGTCGGCATTGAAAGGAGCGCCTGAGGCTGCTACGGGATAAGCTCCGGTCGTATGATCCACAAAGTACGTGTCAAAGCCCGCTTCTTTAATCTGCTGAGGAGTCAGGTTCCTTGTCAGCTGATAGACAATAGTACCTACCATTTCCAGATGGCTGAGCTCTTCGGTACCGATATCGGTCAAAATTGCTTTCAGTTCGGGGTAGGGCATAGAGTAGCGCTGGCTCAAATAGCGCAGCGATGCGCCCAGCTCTCCGTGGGGGCCGCCGTACTGGCTGATGATGATCTTTGCCAGCGCAGGGTTGGAATTCTGAATCTTAATCGGATACTGGAGTCTTTTTTCATACACAAACATGAGTTAATTTCCCTCCTTTTCCCAGGGCCAGGGGTCGCTGATCCAAGCCCAGCGGCTGGTATTCTGAGGAGTCTCGTTGATAGGGCCAAATTTCTCTTCAAATTCTTTAACAAGTTTCTCTGTCCTCATCTTGTAATCGTCCAGCTTTTTTGCCGCGTCACAATTATTGGGATGCGTGTCCAGAAACAGGTGCAGCTCCCACATGGCAAACTGCATGGCTGCTATCCTTCTGCGCATGGCCTGCTCTTCACTCATCTGGGTTCACCTCTTCTGCCGTAAAACGGCTTATCCAATACGGGAAACAGAGTTCCCGCGTCCAACGCCCTCTCCGCGCTGTGGAGGGAACTGCTCCACTGCTGGTAGGGGACATACGCCATTGCGGGCACAGGGTCCTTGGGCAGAGCTGTGGGATCGTCATAAAGACCACAGGCTTGGCCGTTGATTTCTTCTGCCAAAATTGTTACCCCTTTCTGTATAGGATCAACCGGATTGCTCCGGCGTTTTTTCGGGAGGGTCCGGGGCGTCCCCGGGCCTTGTCCCTCTGTACAGAATATGTCAGGAAAACAAATCTGTGCGGCTGGACGACAATTATTTTTAACGGGCCAGCAGGAATTGCTTTATACCTGATAAAATAAAGGCGTAAAAAGAAAGCGGTAGCAACGGCACAGATTTAATCGTTGTACTTTTTTAGGTACCGTGATATACTTGTATTACTTATAATAGTACTAAGATATGATTGCAATATTATGTAAACCTTGCAGCTGAGGGATTTATAATTATGACAAGCAAAAAGCTTTACAACAAAAAAGGTTTCACCATGGTGGAACTCTTAGTTACCCTGGCGATCATGGTTGTGCTCGCCGGGGTAGCGTCTATGAGTTTGCTTGCCTATAACGATTACGCCACCTTCAAACGACAGAACGAATATGCCCAGTCCCTGTTTGTAGCGGCTCAGAACGCCCTGACCCGCTACAGCGAAAACGGAGAGCTGGAGGGAATAGAGCGGCAGATAGAAAAATACGGTTTGCCGTTGGAAAAGGAAATGCTGCGGGACGGCGCCGCCGGTCAATTCAACTATGAGGACCGGCTTTATACCATCGTCCTCAATAAGGACGGCACTGCCCTGAACAGCAACGGTTCTGAGGAGCCGAATCCAATCCTGCAAAGCATTTTTGAGCAGATTTTCGGGCCCTATGTCTATGATAAGTCCATCCTGAGCGACGCATCCGTCGCCATCGAATTCGATCCCCGCAGCGGCGTGGTTTATTCGGTGCTGTACAGCGACGTGAAGCAAGGCTTCGTCTATGGGGAGGACGAGGGCAGAGACGATGGGCATGTTTCCATCAGCTACCGGGAGGAGGAAGCCCGGCGTGGCAGAAAAGTGGGCTATTACGGCATTGTGGAGCTTTCAGACGAGACCAGCCGCACCAAGGAAAAACCGGTGATTGACTGGGTGCGCCTGGTAAATGGGGATTCTCTGTCTCTGGAGTTCAGGCTCACAGACAAATATGCAGAAAAAGCCACAGGAGCCCTGGATTACGAACTGACGGTCTATCACAGCGAAACGCAGAAGCCCATGCTTTCCTTGACGATCCGGCGGATTCCCTCTGTAACGGGAGAAGCCGGGGTACTGCTGGACTATGACAGCCTGAAGCTGAAAGCCGAGGTCACGGCCTACGACATGGCAGGAGAAAAAGCAGGCGATCCTGTGGAATACCAGTTTGCAGCCTATGTGGATGAGAATAAGGTAATCCATCTGCTGCTGGACAGCGTGGACCTTTCAGCCGAGACAGGGAAAACGCCTGCCGCGCTGAAGGATACTTATTCCTTCCGCAGGTTTGGTCTTGAGAAGAACTGGGATGACAATATTACCAGGGATATCTTTGTAAAGGTGCGTGCCAAAGGCAGCAAGTATAAAACCTCGGCCTGGAAAAGCAGCAATACGGAAAATGCCTATTTTGCTTCGGAAAAGCATGGAACGGCTAATGACACTGTTCTGTCGGCAGAGTACGGTGTCGCCAACGCCAGGCATCTGTACAACATCCGGTTTGAGGAAGAACGGAATATAACTGGAAAGCAATACGGCTTTACATATAATCTGACGGATTCCTTCGCCTGGAGCGGTGAGGGCGGTATCTTTCGGGGACTGTTGGGTTCGGAAATATTTCGCAGCGGTGCGGTGGTTCCCGAGAGCGCCGGCGAAGGAGAGAATCTGGTTTATACCGCGTTCCCCTCTATTGAGAAGCTGAAACTGGGCCATAGCTTTACATCTCCCTCACAAACCAAGACGATTTCAGGGCTTGTTCTGCAGGGCGGAACAGGCCTGGGCCTGTTTGGAACCAACGAGGGCTCAATTACAAAGGTTACGCTGGAAAACGCGCAGGTTTCCGGCAAGAATTCTGTGGGCTCTTTCTGCGGCGTCAACAAGGGCAAGGTGGAAGAGCTGACCACCATAGGGGGCAGCGTTTCCGGAAACCAGGACGTGGGCGGTATTGTGGGCAAGGATGAAACCACGGCGCAGAAGGATAACGAGGAAATTCCGCAGCGGATCTATCAGAACCTGCATAACGGCAGCGACGTTTCCGGCCACCGGTATGTGGGCGGCATCGTGGGCAGGCTGGCTGCGCCGGACGAAGGTAGAGCCTCCCTTCTGGACTGTACCAACACCGGGCTGATTTTGGCGAAAATCGGCGCGGACACGGATTTGACGCAGGCGATTAATGATCGAATTACTGATGCCGTGCAAGAAGCTGTTGATGCGGGCAAGAAGATTTCGATAACAAGTTATGATGTGAATACAAATGAATACAATATGTATTCTATGTTTCAAACTGTTAATAGGGATTTTACGGACCTCAGTCCAGATGGATATCCTCTTTTTAATTCATATGATGAAGCGGTCTTGACGCAATTACTTGCTGACACAGGTCTCTCAATTAATGGTTATTCTAGTGTGGAAGAATATTGTACGGCACACAAATGGGTACCGTGTGCTGTTAAGGATCCAAATGGAATTTTTATAAGTAATGATGCGGCAGGAAATGTGCATAACTATTCAGTTATATTGGTTTCTAGAAAAATAAGCAGTAGTGCCACAAGTGCTCAGCGAAGTGAATTTGCTTATTACAATGGAAAGTATTATTATCATACGAACACTCGAAATACTGGCGTAAAAATTGAAGAGGATTCACTTACAAACCGGGAAACCTCAATTGATTGGTATACTGATCCCACAAAAAATTGGTTTGAATATACCCCCGAAATCAGCACAGGGCAATTAAACCCTGTGGAGGGTACCACAACCTTTAAAAATGAGCCCTCCTATCTGGGCGGTATTGTGGGCTTTGCGGACGGGAAAGGGGTTTCCGGTACTGGGAAGGGCTTTACCATTGAGAATTGTGTCTCCACACCCAGTGCGGACGCGGAACAAATTCGGACATTGCTGGAGGAAGACGCGGCCTATGAGCAGGAAACGGAGCACGCAGGGGATCACCTACCTCTGCTGGGCGTATATGCGGGCGGCATCGCCGGTTATGCGGATAAAGCGGTAATCACCGGCTGTTCCACAGAGGGCGGTTATGTGGTAGGCTCCCACTATGTAGGCGGCATCCTGGGCTTTGGAGAAGAAACAGAGCTCAAGGGCGGCAGCTCAAACGCGGCCAATGCGGTGGGACGGTATTTTGTGGGCGGCGTAGTGGGCGCGAACTGCCTGCCGCAGCGGGATACAACTAAAAATGTTCTGGATGCAAACGGATTTGTGCGTGTGAGCACAAACGCCTCTACGGATACAGTGTTGGACAACTGGACCAACCGGGGCGTGGTGGTGGCCACCAAGACCTACGGCGGCGGCTTGACCGGTTACAACGCCGGCGTTGTTAAGGACTGCGGCAGCGATGTGGAGCCTTCGGGCTTTATGCAGGAGGTCTCTCAAACCTACGGCGGCAGCCAGCTGGGCGGCCTTGTGGGCTATAACTGCGGCAGCCTGACCTCGGAAAGTCTTTCCGGAATCACCGCCTATGTGGCGGGCAAGGATTATATCGGCGGCCTGATCGGCTATAACGATGCTTTGGAAAACACAGCTTTTTACGGCTATTCCTTTGCGGGCGGCTCAGTGATCGGCAGGGATTTCGTAGGCGGTATTGCGGGAGTGAACCTGAGCCCCAATCTGTACCGGCACGAGGAAGCTGCTGGTGAGAAGCCGGGTTGGGAAATGCATACGCTTTATTCGAATCCCAATCTGGTGCAGGGCCGGTATTGCGTGGGCGGTGCTGTGGGCGGAAACCTGCTGTATCAGGCGGTAGCCAACGCGAACGACCCTGTTGACGCCAGCTTCGACGCGGACAATTTCCTGGGAAAAGTGGAGGCGGACGCGTTTGCAGGCGGTTTTATCGGCCTGAATATGATGGTGAAGGCTCCAGATGACGCCAGATCGGTGACGAAGCTGATAACCGATTGCAGCTCCGCCGCTGCGGACGCTTCTGCGGAAGAAAGGCAGAAGGCGCTGGAAGAAGCTGTCGGAGAGCTGGCCTCTGTCGGTTCGAAGGAGGCGGGGAGCAGTGGAATAGAATCCTCCGGCACAGTGATGAAGATTACCGGCCAGAAGGATGGAAACAGAAGCCATCTGGGGGGAATCACCGCAAAGGTATATGTGGGCGGCATCCTGGGCTACAACGTGCAGGACACCTCTCTGGAAATTTCTTCCCTGATTAACGGGACCCCGGTCACCGCCACAGGATTTCTCATTGCGGAGGAACTTACCGGAACGGACAATCTGGATCTCTATGCGGACAATGCAAAGAAGACCTACTCCTATGCGGGCGGCATTGTGGGCAAATGCTCGGAGAGCATGAAGATAACAAACTGCTCGGCAGACGATACGGGCCGGGTCATCAGTTCAGGCACCTACACCGGGGGACTGGTGGAGGTCAACGAAGGAAGCATCAATTTGTGCAAGGCGGCGAACCTGGGCCAGCAGACGCAGAATTATGTAGGCGGCATCGTGGGCCTGAATAAGCCCCAAGGCAGCATTGTAAAGCCGGAACTGAACGGAAAGACCGTTACCGGGAAAAACATGGTTGGGGGCATTGCGGCCGACAACTATGGCACTGTAACAGGCGTTTCTGAGGATTCTGAGGGGAAAATCGAACTTCGGGGCACGGTTTACGGTTACGGAGAGAATGTGGGCGGTATTGCAGGGTATTCTCACAATCCCACCCCGGATGAGGGCACTGAGCTGAAACCGGAAGACAAAAAAGCATCGGTATCGGAGTTCGTGCTGGCGGTAAACCTTTACGGCACCGGAGTAAACGCAGGCGGCGGTATTGGCAACAATGAAGGCGAGATGAGCGATATCTCTTATGTGGAGAGCGCCGGCAACTCCTACCAAATTCAGGGCGATACCAATGTGGGCGGCATCGTGGGCCGTTACAGCTACACCATTTCCTCCGGCGGCACAGGCGAGCAGGAAGCGAAGCTCACCGGGCTGTACAATATCGCCAGGGTTACCGCCAATTACGGCTATGCCGGAGGGATTGCCGGAGTGATCGAGGGGAAAGCCCGAGTGGAAAATTGCAGCAGTACGGGTACTGTCAGCGTGCTGGGTAAAAAGAGTGCGCATATCACCGCGGCGGGCGGCATTACCGGGCATCTGCGGGAAGGCAGCATTTCCCATTGTACAGATACCGGCAGCGTGGAAGCGCTGAAGGGCGCGGCAGGCGGCATTGTTGGAATCAACAATGGAACGGTTGCGGACTGTACTGTGAAGGATTCCGGAACTCCAGGCAGCCTGAACGCGGTAACGCTGACTGTAAACGGAGGTACCCACGCAGGCGGCATTGCCGGCCAAAATACCGGCAAGATTAACGGCTGCAAAGTCGACGGCCTGAAGCTCACCACTCCCGGGGACAGAAACGGGGGATATCTGGGCGGCATTGCAGGAGAAAACGCGAAGGCGGCGCCGGATAAGGGAGCCG
The DNA here is from genome assembly GCF_900048895.1 of Neglectibacter timonensis. Taxonomy (GTDB): domain Bacteria; phylum Bacillota; class Clostridia; order Oscillospirales; family Acutalibacteraceae; genus Acutalibacter; species Acutalibacter timonensis. Next base: position 287,084 of record NZ_LT160640.1, read on the forward strand.
CAGAGTCAGAGGCGGAGGCTCCGGAAATTACCAGATTCTCCGTGCGCCTGCTCAAGGTGACTACCGGCTCTTCCAGCGTGGCCGCAGGCGGCGTGGCGGGCCTGAACGGGGAAGGGGCGAAGGTTACCGGAGCGGCGGGAACAGTCAATGTGGATACCGTGGAGCTGGGCTTCACTGCACAGGACCTGAACCATTTCGGGTACCTGGGCGGAGCTGTGGGCAAAAACCTGGGCGAGGCTGTAAATTGCAGCCTGAAGACCGTCACGGTTTTGGGTACGGCCAACGACCCTGCAAACCCGCCGAAATTCAGCCTGAGCTATGACTATGAGACTGAGGGGGCCGAAATTTACGGCTATGGCGGTCTTGTGGGCGTGAATGGAACCGCAGACAGCAGGAACCCGGTGGGCGCGGTGGTTTCGAATTGCGTGCTCAATGGGGTGAAAGTATCCGTCATCGGCGCTTCCGGCAACATTGCCTGCGCGGGCGGCGCGGCGGGCGTCAACGGCAAGACGGCGAAAATAAAGAATGTTACCCTGGCGGACGCGAGCACAGATAAAAACGCGGCGTGCTCTGTCACCGCTTCAGATATCGCCCATACCGGCGGTATGGTGGGGTACAATTACGGCCTCCTGGAGCGTATCGGAAAATCGCGGGAAGCCAAGTTCGGCGATGGCTCCACGACAGAGAGCGAGGCAGCCCGCCGGGCTTCCGGCGACGATGCGACCGTAATGACAGTAGAAACTAGCAAGGGGCATACCGGCGGGATTGTGGGCTACAACAAGTCCACGGGCCAGCTGATTGACTGTGCCACGGGGAAGAAGTGGAGCGTGAAGGCCAATAATCACAGCCAGGACAGCGGCGCGGGCGGCATCATCGGCTACAACTCCTCCTCTGCTGAAATTCTGCGTTGTGATAATTGGGCTGCTGTGACAAAAAATGTTATCGGTGACAGCGCAGCCGGTATCGCGGGCAGGAACGAGGTCGCAAACGGAAATTGGTACATGGAGGACTGCAACAACTTTGGCGCCATAGACGGAAGGAGAACCGGCGGTATCATCGGCTGTCTGAAATACAACGGCGGAACACTGTACAACTGCTCCAATTACGGTGCGGTGAAGGGCTCCTCTGACCCGAGCGGCGGTATTCTCGGTATGGTGTACAGCAATACAGCAAACGAGGTGCTGACAATTACCTCCTGCAAAAATTACGGCAGCCTGGCGGACGGCAGCAGCAGCCATGTCGGAGGCATTGTAGGACTAATCCACAGCAGATGCGTAAATTTCACGGCGGAAATTTCAGACTGTGTGAACACAGGTGTAGTGAAGGTGGGCGGAACTGCTTCTGCCGGTATTGTTGCGGGCGGAGAAAGTAAAACGCCGGCAAAGGGGTACGAAAAGACCCTGGTTATCAAAAATTGCAAAAATTATGGAATTCCTACAGGACATTCGATGACTGATCAATTCAGCGGAATTCTTTACGAAGCCGATAAAGTTAGTACCAACAATGTTCTGCTTGTGGATTGCTTCGGCGCAGCAGGTTTGACGTATCGAAACGGGGAACTGAACAGCTTGATTCAATATCCCATAGCCCCTGACGGTCTGATAGAAAAAGACACAACAAATGAATGGAACAATTATTGGTTTACCAATGCGGAACGCACGAAAAGCAGCATTCCTGGAATTACAGTTGAAAGTGGTATCTATAATAAACAAGATCTTATAAATATAGTGGATGGGGATAAGAATTCCTCCTGCGTATTCCAGGCGTCTAGCGGATCAGGCAATGAAGTGAAGATCACTCTGAACTTTGAGAAACCGATTACATTCAGCACAGCCGAGTTCTATTTAACAGGTGATCTGAGTACAAGCGAAAAAAATACACTGTTCTATGTGGTAAATCCCGGAGATACGCCTGTGGAATTTGGTGAATTTGTTGAAATTGAAGGGTCAGACGGGGAGTTTTATCGGGCAAAAGGTGCAGAAGTAACCGCATCGCAGGTGATTTTTTCCATAAAAGCGAAAAATCCTAATATGCCTTTGACCTTGTTCGAATTGGGCTTTGATGGATAGGTAGGGGAGAATGCCTTTATCAGCGGAGTTTCCGGTGACGAGGATATATCGTTCCGATACGGGGTGGGAGAAGCGCTCTATTTGGAGGAGTCCGGCAGCGGAAACACATATGATGCTTTTCGTTTCAATGGCGCAGACCCGGTGATTCAGGACCTGACCTTTGGCGGACAGGATTTTTACGGCTTTACCCATAAAGACTATGGCTTAACTTTGATTCATGACCTGTATGTGCTGGGGAAAGACAGCAACAATCCCAGGCAGAAAACTTACCTCGAAATCGACGGAAAGCTGTATGTGGGCGAAGACGATGTTCCTCAGACCCCTGAAAAACTTGCGTTATCAGATTTGGGCGGAAAGTTAGAGCTTACTTGGGACTGTGACAATCCTGCCGGTTATAAATATGAGATAGTTGTTACAAAATCTGATGAAGATGGAAAACGGCTTGACGCTGAGGCGAGAAGTTATTTTGTGTTCGATAAGCGGTTCCAGTATTCCACAGTTGGATTGGAAGGCAGGACGCTCTGGTTTAAGGTAAAGGCATATTCCCGTTCCGGAAAGCCCAGTGCCCCGGAGTTTTCAGAGGAGTTAAAGTATGAGGTTCCAGCTCAGACGCTTCCGGTGCCAGAGGTTCATTTCCTTCTGACCGGGCTTGGAGACAAGGATCAATACCGGATGGAAGTAGTGAACGCCGCTGCTTACCAGTACTGCGGAAAGGTGACAATTACTGCAAGCATCAGGCCGACGGATGGCGGCGGTACCAAAACGTATGAATTAAAGCTGGAAGACGGAAAGATGTTAGATCCGACATATGTGGCCTGTGGTTCCGGCAAAGACAATTACATGATAACCGTCCAGGCCGTTCAGGACCCGATACCGGAGGACCCCGAAAAGCAATACGGGAATTCTCCCAATTCCACAAGAGAAAGCATGATGCCCAAGATTGAAAATTACGTCAATAGCGCAAAGAATGCCTATATGGCGGCAATCAGAAACACCAATTTGGCCGGGGGGGAAGAAACGCTTGGTTTTCGGGGCGCTTCCCCGGAGGAATTGGCCTATCGTCTGGAAATGGTACAAAGTGGTAAGTATGCCACCTACTATCGCTCGGAATTTTTGGCTACAGATAACAGTTCAGATGGATTGGGCGTACCGGTAGCGTATGCTTTCAGCGACTTATCGGTTCCGGGTACAGTCGACACTTATGCCCCGGCTGTTTTGAACAACCTGCCTGCGGATCTCATGACGCAGCTGGAGAACGGCGAACAGAAGTATCAGAACGCCATGGTACGAAGCTACCCCATCTCCATGGCCAACCAGATCGTCTATACCGGCTTTGACCTAGGGAAAGAGTTTACAGTGGAAAATCTGAAGGCTCTGAAGGTCAGCAACGATGGAAAAATCGATGAAAACGGCTCCCCTCTCATTTCGGTGGCGGAGGACGGTACAAAGACCCTTGCTCCCGGCTATATCATCTTCAAGACCGGAGAGGACAGCTACACCTTGAGTTTCAACGTGTTAGTGAAGGATGCGGGAACCCAAGAGAAGAACCAGGTCCGTATTTTCCAGGAAGACCTGTCTCAGAAAAAAGCATATGCCCCGCCGGATATCACAGAACTGACATACGATCCGCAGACTGAGACCCTTTCCGCCTCCTGGACCTCCAAGCTGCAGGGAACGCAGACCACTCTGGAGACGGGCACGGCGTCCTACCGGTATACCCTGACAGGGGAGACGAAGGACGGCGCGCTGGTGGAGATCGAGTCTGGCACGCTTACAGCTCCCATTCTCTCGAATGGCGGCGCACCCTGTTCGAAGACCTGGAACAGCACAGAGACCGCCAGCTGGAACTATACCCATGTCACCCTGCGGGTGGACCGCCTGGGAACAGTAAACGGCAGCGGCGTCACACAGACCTTCGGCAGCACGGCGTCGAAGACAACCGAAACCCGTCTGCGGCTTTCCACCATCACGGCGCCTTCCGCCCAGCTGTTGGATAAGGACGGCATTCAGTATCGGGTCAGCTGGAACGGCCTGAATGATGCGGAAGAGCTGGAAGCCCTTTCCCACTATGAGCTGACGGTGAAGGCCACGATAGAAGCGGAAGACGGCACGGAGCATGCGGTGACGGCTCTTTATCGGACGAATGTAGCAGACGGCCTCAACGAGGCCGGGCCGAAAGAGCCGGTACGGGTGATCGATTTGAACAGCATTACCGGGACGGACAGCGGCGGCAGCGCTTATACCGGCTCTGTCGTGCCTCTGAGTACGGTGACCCTTTCCGTGCGGGCTATCGCCCTTGATGATGAGGATCACAAGACCTACGGCAGCGGCCTGCCGGGCGTGGAATACAGTTTTGTCCTGCCCCAGCGGCTGACTGTGCCGAATCTGAGCAAGCTCACCCTGACGCCGGACGGCTCGGAGATACTCTCTGTGTTCGACTTTGACACTGTGGGCTTCACCTTTAATTTTGATGGTACGGAGAGCCCGGATAAGGATGCCTACGGCAAATACCAAATGGCTGTTACAGCGGTTACCCATGATAATGTGGAGACGGTTCTCTTTACAACGGATTCTCCGCTGGTGATGAAGGGCAGCTATCTCAACTCCGCCAGCTGTACTCTTTCCAAATCTCAGGATCTGACGGCACAGTTTGCCGGCGGCTCTCTGAAGGTAAAGCTCCGCGCTGTGTCTGACCGGAACGTCAGCTCCCTGTGGTCGGAGGAAAAAGAGTTTAAGCTGCCTCAGGTACAGGTGGACGCTGTGGATATGGCGGCGGCTATCGGCACGAAAGAAACTGACGTTACTGCCTTTGAAGATAAGGAAGAATCCACCGTGAAAGTCAAGGTGAAGCGGGATGTCTTCACTTGGGAACAAGCGGAGTACACCGGCGGCTACAGCTTCGAACTGAACCGGATTACCGGAGACGAAGCAGCAAAAACGGATAAGGCTGAATTGACCTTAGATGAAAACAATGTGCCCTCCTTGACCTTTACCGACGCGGACGGGGTGCTTCAGCCGGACGGCAGCACCAAAGCGGAACCGAAGGAGATTATCCCAATCAAAGCGATTTCGGGGAATACGGACACCTATACCTTTACCATGAACACCAGACGGGCGGGCCTGCTGGACAGCAGCAGCCATTCGACACGCTTTGCACTGAAGCTGGATGAGATGCTGGACGTGACGGCCGACAGCTACGACTATGCTTCCGAACAGGCTATGAACCGGCTGGTCACCCTGCTGGAACCCTGTATGCTGATTCTTATGGGTTTTATGGTGGGCTTTATCATGCTGGCAATTCTGCTGCCCATCTTCGGCTCCTACAATGCCATCGAGCAGTCCGCAACCTATTATTGAGTAAAAGGTTTCCCGCCCTTTACCGGCGGCGGAATTTCTTTGCAGCCAAGGCGCAAAACACTGTGCCGGCATAGAAAGGAAAGTGAGCGTAAGTTCTATGAAAACAGTGGTGGCCTTTACGGGCAATAAGGTCAGCGTCCTGTGCGGCGACGCACGGGGCGGAAAAATCCGGGTGGAGAAGCTGATCCGGGTTTCCTTTCCCATCGGCTGCGTGATGAACGGAGTCGTCACCGATACCGAGGCCTTCTGCGAGGGCATCCGGGCGGCGTGGAAGGAAAACAGGCTGCCGAAGTCGGGGGTAATCCTCTCGGTTGACGGCAACCATGTAACGGTAAAAAAGACCCAGCTTCCCCGAGCGAACCGGAAGAGGACCGGGGAGATGCTGGCCTATGATTTTCAGGATACCAACGCAGGCGGCCCCGATTGGGTGTACGGCAGCATGGATCTGGGCCCTGCCGCCCCACAGGGAACGGCTCTCCCTTCGGCGGCGGGGGAAAAGGATAAGGCTCCGGGGGAAGAGAGGGAGCTTCTGGCTGCCACAGCGGAAAAAGCTTATGTGACGGAGCTTGCCGAGGCTTTTGCCCAGGCGGGGGTGAAGCTGGGCTCTGTGGTGGCTTCCCGGTTTTCCATGATTCGTCTGCTGCCCTATCTGGAGGAAATCAAGAGCGGAAGCTGTATTTTGGAATCCCTGGACGGGGAGGTGCTCTCCACAGTGTTGGTGGAGAACGGAAAGTATCTGAATTTCACCTCTTCCCGGGTATTCAGCGACCACGGCACACCCTCTTTCGGCGGCGAAGTGGCCCGCACGGTCAGCCAGCTGCTCCAGTTCCAGAGCATGCTCAAAAGCGAAAACCGGGCGACTGACGTGTACTGCCTTGGGTTTTCCAAGGAGGATTTCGACGTTTCCGCCGAACAGATCGGCCTGTTGGGCCTCAACACTTCCGTGCTGGGCGAAAGCCCCTCTGTGGTCATTCACGGCGGCAGTATACGGGAATGCTTTGACCATGTAGGCGCTCTGGCCCTTGGGAAGGATGAGGGCAACCTGTACCGGGAGATTGCCTCCAGTGATGAGCGCAATAAAAAGCGGGATGCCTTTCTGCTGAAGCTGCTGCCCCTGCTGTTGTTGGTTGCGGTATTTACGGTGATCAGCAGCTCGATGATCGCCGGAAACACCGCCAAGGAACGGAAGGTGGAGGAGCTGAACGCCTATCTCACCAACGCAGACAACGTGGCGAAGGAGCAGGCCTATAATGATTATCTGGCGGGTTCGGCCAAGTTCAACGCCATGCTGGCCGCCGCCACTCAGATGAAGGAGGCCATAGATTCCTATCCCCGGGCAGTCAGCGCGTTGGACAGCATCATCATCAACGCGGGCGTGGGGATTGTGGACGTATCGATCCAAAGCTTTGACGCCGCCTCGGGACAGCTCAGCTTTACTGCCACCGGCCAGGGGGCCGAGCGGCTCAACGAATTTGTGGAAGCCTTGCAGAACACCGGCATTTTCCTCAATGTGACCTATTCCGGGTACAACCTGATAGAGAGTACAGGTATCTATAATGTAAATGTGTCCTGCGTGCTGAGCGCCGCAGCAGGCCGTTAAAGGAGGGAGCAGAAGTATGTCGGTTAAGCTGACGAAGAGAGATAAAATACTGCTCTATATCATGGCCTTCGTGCTGGTGATTTTTGGTTTCCTTTGGCTGGCGGTTTTTCCTCAGATGAATAAAAGCGCGGAACTGGACGCCAGCATCAGCGATTTGGAAACCCAGAAAGCTCCCATGGAAGCTGCAATTCTGGGATTGAACGGTATGCAAGCCGCCTATGAGGAGGCAGGGCGCCAATACTGGAATTCGGTTTCTTCTTTTCATGCCTATACGGAAAATTATGAGATCGACAGGATGTTCACCAACCTGATCGTCGGCCAATATGGCCTGCGGGTGGTAAGCCTCACCATGGGAACGCCCGCTGGAGTGGCGGTGGAGCCTTATTGGAATGGGACGGACGAAAAAGAGGAAAGCACTGCAATCGACCCGGAGAATATCTCCGTGCTGACGGTGCGGGTGTCCGTTACCGCCACAGGCAGCCGGGATTTGTGCCAGCAGCTGATTGACGATCTGTACCTCAACTACCCCTCCCTGCGCATTACGGGGTATTCCTTTGTGGGGGAAGGGGAAGATAACACCATGAATCTGAATTTGGATTATTACATGAAGGCTGTGGGGGATTTCCCACAGGCGGGAGAGTGATCACATGAAAAACGTCCCCATTGGGCAGGGGCTGAAGGAATACGGCTACATCACTGACGCCCAGATTCAGCAGGCCCTGGCCTACCAGCGAGAAAACCGCGACAAGCGCCTGCGCATGGGTGAAATCTTCATCGAGCTGGGGTTCATCACCGAGCGGCAGATGCTGGAGGCTCTGGGCCAGCGGCTGTCCCTGCCGCTGGTCGACGTTGGCACCTGCAATTTCGACATTGCCGCCGTGGAGAGGATTCCAAGGCAAATGGCTGTAAACAATTCGATTACCGCCTTTGCCGTCACGGACAACAGCCTGAAGGTCATCACCAGCGACCCTATGAACCTGTACGGCATCGAAGAGGTGCGGCAGGTGGTGGGCATGAGTCTGGACATCTGTCTGGCGGAAAAGGCGCCTCTGCTGGGGGCTATCAATTACTACTATTCCGAAGTCAGCGCCAGGATGGCTGCCAGGACAGCCAACAGCACAGCAGAGGAGCAGGTTATTGAGGAGCTGAATGTGGAGGAGGGAGACGGCGACGCTCCGGTGATCAAGCTGGTGCAGAGCCTGATCATCCGTGGCTACAACACCGGCGCCAGCGATATCCACATTGAACCCTTTGAGGATAAGACGGTGGTTCGCATGCGTGTGGACGGCGCTATCGTGGACTATGTGACGCTGCAGTCCTCCATCCATCAGTCGGTGATCGCCCGTATCAAGATTATGTCCAATTTGGATATCGCGGAGAAGCGCGTCCCGCAGGACGGCCATTTCCGCACGAAAATCGATGGGGAAAATGTGAACGTCCGTGTATCGGTGATCCCCACCGTGTTCGGGGAAAAGGCGGTTATGCGTCTGCTGGCGGTGAAAAGCGTTATAGACCATCCGGATCATTTTGGCATGGACGACGACGCCTACCGGCGCTTTATGCCCATGCTGGATTCTCCCAACGGCATCATCTACATCACGGGTCCCACGGGCAGCGGCAAATCCACCACCCTGTATCTGGTGCTGGAGGCCCTGTCGGGCAGAAGTGTAAATATTTCCACCATCGAGGATCCTGTGGAAAAAAATGTGGCGAGGGTCAACCAGATGCAGGTGAACAATCAGGCGGGGGTTACCTTTGACGTGGGGCTGCGCGCCCTGCTGCGGCAGGATCCGGATATCATCATGGTGGGCGAGACCCGGGATTCGGAGACGGCGTCTATTTCGGTGCGCGCCGCCATCACAGGACACCTGGTGCTCTCCACTCTGCATACCAACGACGCGGTTTCAGCGGTGATCCGCCTGCGGGATATGGGAGTGGAACCCTATCTGCTGGCGAGTTCCCTGGTGGGGCTTGTGGCCCAGCGGCTGATGCGCAAGGTCTGTCCCCATTGCGGGCAGGCAGTAGAGCCCTCTGCGGAGGAACGGCGGTTTCTTGGGGGCGAGGTAGGGCAGATCATGGTACCCCGCGGCTGTCCGGCCTGCAACAACACGGGCTATTCGGGCCGGATTGCCATTCATGAGATTGCAGTGGTGGACCGCGGCATGCGTGACTTGATCTCCCGCGGCGCCTCTCTCAGTGAACTGACCGAATACGTGGTGCAGGGCCAGCACATGAAAACCCTGAAGGAAAGCGGCGCCGAGCTGGTGCGCGCTGGATTGACCACCATGGAGGAACTGGTGAAGGTGGCATACCACACGATATAAGGAATCAAAAGAAGCCCTGCGCCGCGAAGTGGCGCTCTTTTCCTACGGAAAAGCACCGGGCTTCTTTCGGTCTCAATGAAATTTTGCATTTTGAAACGAGTTGGCGCGCCGGTTCAGGAATCAAAAGAAGCCCTGCGCCGCGAAGTGGCGCTCTTTTCCTACGGAAAAGCACCGGGCTTCTTTCGGTCTCAATGAAATTTTGCATTTTGAAACGAGTTGGCGCGCCGGTTTAGGAATCAAAAGAAGCCCTGCGCCGCGAGGCGTCGCTCTTTTCCTGTGGAAAAGCACCGGGCTTCTTTCGGTCTCAATGAAATTTTGCATTTTGAAACGAGTTGGCGCGCCGGTTCAGGAATCAAAAGAAGCCCTGCGCCGCGAAGCGTCGCTCTTTTCCTGCGGAAAAGCACCGGGCTTCTTTTGCTCTGAGTGAAAGTTTACGGGAAGCTTCCATGGGATGGGCTGGAAGCTGCTGATACAGGGGGAAAGCTTTATGGCTGAAATGGAAAAATTGATCTTTACTGCACGGGCGATGGGTGCTTCTGATATCCATATTTCCCAGGGGCTGCCGCTGATTATGCGGGTGAACGGCATCTTGACGAAGCCGCCGATGCAATTCTCCGAAGCGGAGACTGAGCAGCTGATTCTCAGCTGTGTGCCTGCTCAGCAGCGGGAGCGGCTCTCTCAGGGTCTGGATGCGGATTTTGCCATTCAGACCAGCGACGGCAACCGGCAGAGGGTGAACGTTTTTTCCCAGCAGGGGAAACTGGCCGCCACGATCCGGCTGCTGAACAATACGATTCCCTCTCTGGAGGAACTGAAGCTTCCCGCGGTGCTTCGGAGCCTGGCCATGGAACCCCGGGGACTGATCCTAGTCACCGGCCCCACAGGCAGCGGCAAGTCCACCACCCTGGCGGCAGTGATCGATTTCATCAATTCCAACCGGGCGGAACATATCATTACGGTGGAGGATCCCATTGAATATGTGTACGAGAGGAAGCTTTCCCTGATCCACCAGCGGGAGGTGGGGGTAGACGTGGTTTCTTTTGCCTCTGCACTGCGTTCCGCCCTCCGTGAGGATCCGGATGTGATTCTGGTGGGCGAGATGCGGGATTACGACACGATCTCCGCAGCGGTGACGGCTGCTGAAACCGGCCATCTGGTGCTTTCCACCTTGCACACCACCGGCGCTGCCCAGACCATCGACCGAATTATCGACGTTTGCCCTCCGGAGAGCCAGGGGCAGATTCGCACCCAATTGGCGGGCATGCTGCGGGGCGTCATCACCCAGTGTCTGATTCCCACGTTGGATGGCATGGGCCGCGTAGCGGCCACCGAAGTGCTGATCGGTTCCGACGCGGCGCTGAACCTGATTCGGGAGAATAAGTGCTACCAGATGAATACGGTAATGCAGTCCGGCGCGGCTCTGGGAATGCACACCCTAAACGCGGATTTGACCCGTCTGGTGAACCAGAGAGTGATTTCCCGGGAAAATGCAGTCAAGTATTCCAATGATAAGCGGGAGCTGCAAAACTTCTTTATGTGAGACGATCGGAAATACGAGGAATCCTGCCGAAGGGCCTGCTGAAGGCCATCGGCAGGGTTCTTTTTTTGTGACGCTTAAGGAATGATAAACAAAGCCCAGCGCTTACTTGACTGGATAGACGGACACAGGACGCGGGAATTAAAAAAAATAATTGCCGGAAGATACTTGACAAAAGAGAAAAGAATGCCTATTATATAAATGAACAAATGCTCATATGAAAGGATGTTTGAAAATGCCGGAGCCAAAGAATGCGCCTGAATGTGAGTTTCTGTATGTCCATGAGGAAATCGTGCAGCAGGTCAATCAGGTGATGCCTCAGGAAGAAACGCTGTTCGACCTGGCGGAACTCTTCAAGGTGTTTGGGGATTCTACACGCATCAAAATTCTTTACGTGCTTTTTGAAGCGGAAATGTGTGTGTGCGATATCGCTCAGCTGTTGGGAATGACCCAGTCGGCCATTTCTCACCAATTGCAGGTGCTCAAAAAGAGTAAGCTGGTGAAATACCGCAGGGACGGCAAGACCGTATTTTATTCTCTGGCCGACGACCATGTCAGATCCATTCTTGACCAGGGGATGGAGCATGTTGCGGAATAAGAGGTTTCTATCCGCTGTCCGTGCAATATATATTAAGGAGGATTTACAATGAAGAAGAGTTACAAATTAATTGATCTGGACTGTGCCAACTGTGCCGCCAAAATGGAGAATGCCATCAAGAAGATTGATGGCGTCAACGACGCTTCGGTAAGCTTTATGAGCCAGCGTCTCACTGTGGATGCGGACGACGGCCGCTTTGAAGAGATCATGAAGCAGGTCGTAAAGACCTGTAAGAAGGTGGAGCCGGACTGTACCGTCCAGCTTTCATAAACAGAGTTTTGTGATGGATGCTGCTGAGGCTGATTTCGTTTTTAGAGAATAAAATCTTTGCACAGAAAAGGATTGAGAACTCATGACCAGAAAACAAAAGAAAATGCTCGTCCGGATTTTTGCCAGCGCTGTTCTGCTGATTGCGGCAGTGCTGATCCCTTATGAAGGGGCTCTGCGGTTTCTTCTGTTTTTGCCCGCCTATTTCGTCATCGGCTGGGATGTGCTGTGGCGTGCGGCGAAAAATATCATTCACGGCCAAGTGTTCGACGAAAATTTTCTGATGGCGCTGGCTACGGTAGGAGCCTTCTGTACCGGCTTTTTCGGCAAGGGGGAATATCCCGAAGCCGTATTCGTCATGCTGTTCTACCAGGTGGGAGAGCTGTTTCAGAGCTATGCGGTGGGAAAATCCCGGAAATCCATCTCTGCTTTGATGGATATCCGTCCGGATTATGCCAATGTGGAAAGGGACGGCAGCCTTTGCCGGGTAGACCCGGAAGAGGTGCAGGTGGGCGATGTTATTGTGATCAAGCCCGGGGAAAAGGCACCGCTGGACGGCGTGGTGCTGGAGGGCAGATCCTCGCTCAATACCTCGGCGCTTACCGGCGAATCTCTGCCGCGTGAGGTGGAACCCGGCGACGATGTGATCAGCGGTTGTATCAATCTGAATGGTTTGATCCGGGTACAGGTGACAAAGGTCTTCGGAGAATCCACGGTGGCGAAAATTTTGGACCTGGTGGAAAATTCCAGCAGCAAAAAAGCAAAAGCGGAGAATTTTATCACCAAATTTGCGCGGTATTATACGCCCATCGTGGTGGTCAGCGCGGTACTGCTGGCTGTGGCGCCTCCGCTGTTCACTGGCGGAAATTGGGCTGAATGGATCGAACGTGCGTTGATTTTTCTGGTGGTATCCTGCCCATGCGCATTGGTTATCTCCGTGCCGCTCAGCTTCTTTGGAGGCATCGGTGGGGCCTCCCGGGACGGAATTCTGGTTAAGGGCGGAAATTTCCTGGAAATCCTTTCCGATACGGAAATTGTGGTGTTCGATAAAACCGGCACTCTCACCAAGGGCGTATTCAATGTGACTGCCATCCATCCAGACCGATATTCCGAGGGGGAATTGCTGGAACTGGCGGCGCTGGCGGAAAGCTATTCCGACCATCCCATCTCCCGTTCTCTGAAGGACGCCTACGGCATGGAGATCGACGCAGCCCGGGTATCCGATGTGGAGGAACTCTCCGGAAGGGGTGTCAAAGCGCAGGTAGACGGCAGGCTGGTGTGTGCCGGTAATGATAAGCTGATGGAGGAAATCGGCGTGATCTGGCACCCCTGCCACAGGGTGGGCACAACGGTGCATGTGGCTGTAAACGGCGAGTACGCCGGACATATCGTCATCTCCGACGAGCTGAAGCCGGATGCGGCGGAAGCTGTTGCCTCCCTGAAGCGGGCAGGCGTGCGGAAAACCGTGATGCTGACAGGCGACGCCAAAGCCGTGGGAGAGAGCGTGGCAAAGGAGCTGGGCATTGACGAGGTACATGCGGGACTATTGCCTGGGGATAAGGTGGACCGGGTCGAAGCGCTGCTCCGGGAGAAATCCGAGAGAGGCAAGCTGGCCTTTGTGGGCGACGGCATCAACGACGCCCCAGTGCTCTCCCGGGCGGATATCGGCATCGCCATGGGCGCGCTGGGCTCCGACGCGGCTATAGAGGCGGCGGATATCGTGCTGATGGACGACAAACCCTCTAAATTGGCCGAGGCTATGAAGATTTCCAAGCGAACCCTGCGCATTGTGCGGCAGAATATTGTGTTCGCTTTGGCGGTTAAGGCGGCAGTTCTGGTTTTGAGTGCTTTCGGTTTGTCCAACATGTGGGAGGCGGTGTTTGCCGACGTGGGCGTTTCCGTGCTCGCCATTCTAAATGCTTCCAGGGCACTGAAAAAGGGAAAGTGAGAAAGAGAGGGGAATGGGTATGCTTTGCTTAGAGCATATCAGTTGGAATACGCCGGAGGGGACTCCGGTACTGCGGGATGTTTCATTGGAAATTCCTGACGGAAAGCTGGTGGTTATTACCGGCCCCAATGGGGGCGGTAAGACCACCCTTGCCAAGATCGTGGCGGGGATCGAGACGCCCCTTACAGGAAGAATTCTATTGGACGGAGAAGAGATCACGGCGCTGGATGTGACACAGCGGGCCAGAAAAGGCCTGAGCTTTGCCTTTCAGCAGCCGGTGCGGTTTAAGGGAATGACGGTGCGCCAGCTGGTAGAACTGGCCGCAGGGGAACGAGGGCTTACAGAAGCAAAGCTCTGTGATATTCTCAGCCGCGTTGGATTATGCGCCAGGGAATACGTGGACCGTGAGGTCAACTCCACGCTTTCCGGCGGGGAGATCAAGCGCATAGAAATCGCCACAGTGCTTGCCCGGCATACGCGGCTTTCTGTTTTTGACGAGCCGGAGGCGGGCATTGACCTGTGGAGCTTTGCCAGTCTCATCGATGTTTTTCAGAAGTTGCGGGGGACGCTGAGCGGTTCTCTGGTGATCATCTCCCATCAGGAACGCATCCTGCAGATTGCTGATGAGATAGTGTTGGTGTCTAACGGAGGGGTGACGGAAAAGGGACCTGCGCCGGAGCTGCTGCCGAGACTTTTGCAAAATCAGGTCCTATGCGAAGCCTGTCCGAATCAGAAGGAGGCGGATTGAGATGAAAAGCGTGACAGAGCAGCTTTTGAAACTGATGTCAAACTGGATGGGTTCTTTTTCCGGTGCTTATAATGTCCGGGAGGACGGTGCGTGCGTTGGGCGGCAGTCTACCGACAATATCAAAATCGAGTCAAAGCTGGACGGGAAGCCCGGCCTTGATATTCATATTCTGTCCGGCGCTAAAGGAGAGACGGTTTCCATCCCCGCCTGCGTCACCCATGGGGATGTAGATGATCTGGTATACAATGATTTTTATGTGGGAGAAGGAGCGGAAGTCACTATTGTGGCCGGATGCGGCGTACACACAGAGAATGGCGAGCCTGCCCGGCACAACGGAATCCACCGGTTTTTCCTTTCCAAAAACGCCAAGGTAAAATATGTGGAGAAGCACGTGGGGACCGGCAGCGGCCAGGGGATCCGCTCCATCGATCCGGTCACTGAGGCCGTCCTGGACGAGGGGGCTGTACTGGAAATGGATACCTCCCAGATCGGCGGGGTGGACCGCACTGACAGACGTACCAGGGCAAAACTTGCCGCAGGGGCCAAGCTGCTGATCCGGGAGCGTCTGCTCACGGAAAAGGAGCAACAGGCAAAAACTGAGTTTGAAGTGGAGATGAATGGGGAGGGGGCGGCCACAGACCTGGTCTCGCGTTCCGTTGCGAGGGGAAACTCCCATCAGGCCTACCGTTCCCGGATCGTCGGAAACGCACCCTGTTCCGGCCATTCAGAATGTGACGCGCTGATCGCCGACCATGGCGCTGTGGACGCGGCTCCCGAGCTTACAGCCAACCACGGGGATGCCGCGCTGATTCACGAAGCTGCTATCGGTAAAATCGCCGGGGAGCAGATCCTGAAGCTGCGGACGCTGGGGCTCACCGAGGAAGAAGCGGAAGCGAAGATCGTGGAAGGGTTTTTGAGCTGATGGAATTTATGCGCTTTGTGGGCATGCAGTTTGCAAGGCCCTCTGGGGCGGCCGGGGAGCCGGCCGCTTTTCTGATGTCTGTGAGGAACCGCAGGCAGTACAGTAGTGTGGAGCGGGCATTTTCAGGAAATTGTAGTGGAAACCTGGTCAGGCCCGGTTCCCGCCCCTGCGACTGTGAGTTCTCGCTGCGGGAGACTTTTCAGCGGAAAACCGGCAGTTCCGGCTTCATCAGCCGGGATTGCCGGTTTTCCATTCACAAACAATTTACAAATATATCATTGACTTTTGCTGACCAAGGTGATAAATTAATAACATGATTTAGCACTCTAAGCCACAGAGTGCTAAAGAGTAAAAGAGGTGAAAGGGATGGAGATGACGCCGCGTAAAGAAAAGATCTTATCCTCTGTGGTTACAGGATATGTGAAGAGCGGGGAGCCCGTAGGCTCTAAGGCAATTGCAGACGAAATCGGCGTCTCTTCCGCGACGGTGCGCAATGAAATGGCGGATCTGATCGAACTGGGTCTTTTGGAACAGCCCCACACCTCAGCAGGCAGAATTCCCTCCCGGAAGGGATACCGGGAATACGTGGATCATTTGATGAAGGTACCCCAGCTGCGGGAAGAAGAAAAACGGTATCTCGATTCCTTGCTTCTGGGCAGCGCATACGATCCGGAACGGCTTTTGGCCTGTGTCTCTCAAGTGCTAGCCTCGGTGACAAAGTTCGCGGCGGCCGCTACTTCGCCCAGCGGGCGTACGGCCCAGGTAAAGGCGGTGCAGTTTGTGCAGACCAGCAGACGCACGGCTATGCTTATCCTGATGAGCTCTGCGGGTACCATGAAGAATCGGGTGTTTCACTGTGACTTTGATTTGACCAGCGAAATTCTCCGGGTGTTCTTCCGGGTGTTCAACGAAAAGGTGACGGGGAGAGATGTGGCGGATATTACTCCCGCATTCCTGCAGTCCATGGGCGCCTCCCTGGGAGAGCTCTCCATATTGGTGGGATCGCCTTTGATGGCGCTGCTGGAGGTTGCCCGGGATACCATGCAGACCGAGGTGTACCAGAGCGGCCAGATGAATCTGTTGTTCTATCCGGAGCTGGAACAGGGCGGAGTTCGCAGAATCATGAATTTTTTGGAGCAGAAAAGGGATTTGGTGGAGCTGTTGACCCAAAGGCCGGGCCGGGTGACGGTGCTCATCGGTGAAGAGAGCGGACAGCCGGAACTGCGCAGTTCCTCGGTGGTGGTTTCCCGCTACGGTATTGGAACGCAGGATGCCGGCGCTTTGGCCGTACTGGGGCCCATCCGGATGGATTACGGGAAAATAGTGGCGGTGCTCCGATATCTGACCCAGCAGGTGGAACAGATGCTCACTGTGCTGATGCGGGAGGAATAAAACGCCGTCTGCTGAAAGAAACTGGGAACTAAAGAGCCGGGCGTTAAAAGCCCGGATTGCTTTCCGAACAGGATAAAAATCCAAAATTTCGCGAGATCGCGGGAGAAAGGAATGACCAGGGAACATGGAGAACGAACAGGAAAAGAAGCAGCCGGAAACGCAGGCTTCTGAGATGGAGGCTGGGGAGCAGGAAACTGTGCAGCCCCAGGAAAACACAGGGAAAGAAAAGAAGAAAAAGAAGGAAAAAGCCTCTGAAGAAAAGGAGGCGCTCAGCCGGCTCCAGTTGGAGTTCGAAGAGCACAAGCAGCAGCATCTGCGGGTACTCGCTGAGTATGATAATTTCCGTAAACGGACCCAGAATGAAAAAAGCGCTATCTACCACAATGCTGTGTCCGATACGGTGCAGGCGCTCCTTCCAATTGCAGATAATATCGAACGGGCTTTGGAGCAGGAAAATGCTTCGGCGGAGGATATGCGCAAGGGCGTGGAGATGATTGAAAACCAGATTCAAGCTGCTTTTGAAAAACTGGGCATCCGGTCGATCGGCGCCATAGGCGATCCCTTTGATCCGGAGGTGCACAATGCAGTGGCCCACGTTGAGGATGAAAGTCTGGGGGAAAATGTTATTTCCGCCGTTTACCAGAAAGGGTATCTGCTGGGGGACCGGGTGGTCCGCCACGCTATGGTTCAGGTAGCCAACTGACCGGCCGGCTGATTGCCGGAGGCAGGTTTTCTATAGATAGAGCAAGTTTTAAAAAATTCCAAACACTCAGATAAAGGAAGGTAGTTTATCATGTCAAAGACTATTGGTATCGATTTGGGCACAACCAATTCCTGTGTTGCAGTCATTGAGGGCGGTGAACCCGTCGTCATCGCCAATGCCGAGGGCGCCCGCACCACGCCTTCTGTGGTGGCTTTTTCCAAAACCGGCGAACGCATGGTGGGGCAAGTGGCAAAGCGTCAGGCCATCACCAACCCCGACCGTACGGTTGCTTCTATTAAGAGAGAAATGGGCTCCAATTACAAGGTGACCATTGACGATAAAAGTTATACTCCTCAGGAGATTTCCGCGATGATACTGCAGAAGCTGAAGGCGGACGCGGAAGCATATCTGGGCGAGACTGTTACCAGCGCGGTGATCACCGTACCTGCTTACTTTACGGATGCACAGCGTCAGGCAACCAAGGATGCCGGTAAAATTGCCGGTCTGGATGTGAAGCGTATCATCAACGAGCCTACCGCTGCGGCCCTTTCCTATGGTGTAGATAAGGACAACGATCAGAAGGTCATGGTGTATGACCTGGGCGGCGGTACTTTTGACGTGTCCATCATTGAGATGGGTGACGGCGTACAGGAAGTTCTGGCTACGGCGGGCAACAACCGTCTGGGTGGCGATGATTTTGACCAGCGCGTCATCGATTGGATCGTACAGAGCTTCAGGGTGGAGAGCGGTATTGACCTTTCCGGCGACAAGATGGCGATGCAGCGTATCAAGGAAGCTGCGGAGAAAGCAAAAATCGAGCTTTCCGGCATGACCAGCGCGGCCATTAATCTTCCGTTTATCACGGCGGATGCCACCGGTCCGAAGCATTTGGACATGACGCTCAGCCGCGCCAAATTCAATGAACTGACCGCGGACCTGGTGGAAAAGACGATGGGCCCTGTGCGTCAGGCGCTGCAGGACTCCGGCCTGTCTATCAATGAAATCAGCAAGGTTCTGCTGGTGGGCGGCTCTTCCAGGATTCCCGCTGTTCAGGATGCTGTCAAGAACTTCATCGGTAAGGATCCCTTCAAGGGCATCAACCCTGACGAATGCGTGGCCATCGGCGCAGCCATTCAGGCCGGCGTTCTGGGCGGCGAAGTACAGGGCCTGCTGTTGCTGGATGTCACGCCCCTTTCCCTGGGTGTGGAAACTATGGGCGGTGTTATGACCAAGATCATCGAACGCAACACCACTATTCCTACCAAGAAGAGCCAGGTTTTCTCAACTGCAGCCGACGGACAGACGCAGGTTGAGGTCAACGTCCTGCAGGGTGAACGTGAATTTGCCCGGGACAACAAGCAGCTTGGCCTCTTTAAGCTGGATGGAATCGCTCCCGCTCCCCGCGGTATCCCTCAGATTGAGGTGACCTTTGATATCGATGCCAATGGTATTGTAAATGTATCCGCCAAGGATCTGGGCACCGGCAGAGAGCAGCATATCACCATCTCTTCCAGCTCCAATATGAGCAAAGAAGATATTGATCAGGCTGTGAAAGCGGCTGAGCAGTATGCCGAAGAGGATAAAAAGCGCCGCGAGGAAGTGGACACCAAGAATAATGCTGAAAATCTCTGCTATACCGCAGAGAAACTCATCAAAGACAGCGGCGATAAGCTGCAGGAGGCCGACAAGAACGAGATCAACACCAAGGTGGCCGCTTTGAGGGAGACCATGCAAAACGGCTCTGTGGAGGCTATTAAGACAGGGACAGAAGAGCTGCAGAAGGCGGTGTACGCTGTCAGCGAGAAGCTTTATCAGGCCGCCAATCCCAACGACGGCAATCCCGGCGGTCCTCAGCCTCCCTATGACGGCGGCGCGAACCCGGGCAATCCCGGTGCTCCTGGCACCGATGGGAATGTCTATGATGCCGACTACAAGGACGTGGAGTAAGCCTAAAACCTGAAATTTAGAATAAGGTTAGATGCAGGGGCACATTGCTGCCCCTGCGTTTTGGGTAAAAAGAAAGAACCTGCGCAGTCCGGCGAATAGGAGTCTGGCCTGCCGGTTTGACATTGGATACAGCGTCTCGCTGTTTGGGAGTGATTGAGTTTGGCGGATAAAAGGGATTATTATGAGGTGTTGGGGGTTTCGAAAGGGGCGTCCGACGATGAAATCAAAAAGGCCTACAGGAAGCTGGCAAAGCAGTACCACCCGGACTTGAACCCTGGAAACCAGGAAGCGGAGGCCAAGTTTAAAGAGGTTAACGAGGCCTACGAGGTGCTTTCCGACAGCGATAAGCGGGCTCGTTACGACCAGTTTGGTCATGCGGGTGTGGACCCGAACTTTGGCGGCGGCGCCGGAGGAGGGAATCCGTTCCAGGGTGCGGGTTTTGACTTTACAGATATTTTCGACAGCTTTTTCGGGGGATTTGGAGGCGGTTCACGCCGGGCGAATCCCAATGCGCCCCGCAGGGGCAGCGACACTCAGGCAAATCTGGTAATCTCTTTTGAAGAGGCTGCCAAGGGCTGCCAAAAGAGCGTTACCTATCACCAGATTGAAACTTGCGCGGATTGTCACGGAACCGGAGCGGCGGCGGGTACTTCTCCGAAAAGCTGCCCCAATTGCGGCGGCACGGGCCAGGTGCGCATCAGCCAGCGCACCCCCTTTGGCGTGGTGCAGTCCACCCAGACCTGCGACCGGTGCAACGGCTCCGGCAAGCTCATTGAGACGCCCTGCAAGACCTGTGACGGCAAGGGCAGGGTACGCCGTCAGAAGACCGTGGAGGTGACGGTGCCTGCAGGTATCGATGACGAGCAGATTCTCAATGTAGGCGGTAAGGGCAACGCCGGTGCGAACGGCGGGCCTAACGGCGATCTTCACATCTATGTTTCGGTAAGGCCCCATCCCATATTTGAGCGCAGGGGCAACGACGTCTGGTGCGAGATGCCCATCACCTTTACACAGGCCGCCTTGGGCGCAGATGTGGTGGTTCCCACGTTGGACGGCAAGGTGAGCTATCATGTGCACGAAGGGACCCAACCCGGCGATGTCTTCAAACTCAAGGGCAAGGGCATTCAGAGCCTGCACGGCAGAAGCAGGGGAGACCAGTTTGTCCAGGTGACGGTTGAGGTTCCCAAAAACCTGAATAAGCGGCAAAAAGAGCTGCTTTCCGAATTGGATTCCGCCAGTGATGACAAAAACTATCAAAAGCGCAAAAGCTTCTTTTCCAAATTGAAGGATTTGTTTGAAGACTGATCGGCAGAATGTACAGAGCGGCTGCCGGGAGAATGACCTCCCGACAGCCGCTCTGTTTTGATACAGGGATGTCTGCCTGGGGGACAGAACCAGGGCTGAAAATGATAATGGACAGGATACGGGAGTTATGGCGTCAAAAGACGCAGTTGCCGGAATGATGAGACTGCGCTATAATAGCTGACAGAAGAGAAAAGTTTTCGCATACTAGGCTGGCGGAAGGAGGAGAGGAATGTGAAACGAAAATGGGCGGTGCTGGCATTGCTGTATCTGATTCTGCTTCTCTGTTCCGGCTGCGGCATTGTCTATCAGGAACCCGAAGAAAGCTCCTCTGCACCGGCGCCGGCTGTCACGCCCAGACCGGTTTTGCCGATAAAGCCAAGGCCGGCTTATACGCCGCGCCCCACCCCTACTGCAAAGCCGAAAAACCTCAACCTGCTGACAGGAGAGCCCACACTGCGCCAGGAAGCGATTGGCATGCGGCCTGTGGCAGTTGTGGTGGGCAACAGCCAGGCCTCCCTTCCCCAGTATGGCATCAGCGAGGCCGACCTGGTATTTGAGCTGCCGGTGGAAGGCGGCGTAACCAGATTCCTGACGTTATATGGAGATTACACCGCCGTTCCGGAAATATGTTCTATACGAAGCTGCCGGTATTATTTCCCTGTTTTGGCCGCAGGCTTTGACGCCTATTTTGTCCATTGGGGCCAGGATGAAACTCTTACGGCTGATGTGCTGTCTTATCTGGAACTCGACCGGCTGGACGGTGCTTCAGACCGAAGCGGTCTTTTCTCCCGGGATAAAACCCGCCTGAATCAGGGGTATTCTTGGGAACATACAGGTGTGTTTAATGGGGTGAAGCTGCCGGAAGTATTGCAGCAAAGCGGCTTTCGACTGGAACTGCAGGTGCACAAATCAGACCCGATTTTCGATTTTAATCCGGTTACGAAGCTGCCCGAAGGTCAAGCCTGTACTGGACTTACGCTATCCCTCGGCTCGGAAGCTGTCAGCACCTTTCAATATAATGAGGGTTCTCAGCTTTACTACAAAACCTTTGGCAGTCAAGATCAGCGGGATGGCAGAACGGGAAAAGCACTGGCCTTTACCAATGTGTTTCTTCTGGAGACGGAGTTCTCCGTGCGGGACCGTGAGGGCCGTTTGGACCTGAATTGGCAGGGCGGAGAGGGATACCGTGGTTATTACATTTCGGCGGGGGCGGCACAGCGGATTTGCTGGGAAAAGGAGGATGAATATTCCAGCCTGCGTTTTACTTCCGAGGACGGTATGCCCCTGCATGTCAATACGGGAAAAAGTTACATTGCTTTCGCTGCACCGGGGGCCGCTGTCCTGGAATGAAGAAAGGACTGCTGCCGGTTGCAAAGAGGCGGCAGCAGTGATATAATGGTTGCATTGTCAACTATTGAGGAATTGGGTGAGGAAAGTTGCATTTTGTAAATCCTGAAAAGATTTGCCGGGGCATGGAACTGGGGGAGGTACCGCCGGAACGGCAGATCGTCAAGGATGCCCTGAGCGTGGCCTGGCCGTCTGTGCTGGAGTCATTTTTTGTAAACCTAGCCGGGGTGGTGGATACCATCATGGTGGGATCGCTGGGCTCCTACGCCATTGCGGCGGTGGGCTTGACCACACAGCCAAAGTTTTTGGGCCTGGCTGTGTTTATATCACTGAATGTGGCTGTTTCTGCTATTGTGGCCCGCAGAAAAGGGGCGGGGGATCGGGAGAGCGCTAACCGGGTCGTGCGTATGCTGCTGCTGTTCACCCTGATTCTCACTGCATTGATCAGCGTTGTTTTTGTCATCTTTGCAGGACCCATTGTGTCACTGGTGGGGTCTCAGCCCGATACCCATGAGTATGCGGTGGAATACCTGCGCATCATTATGGGCGGCTCCGTTTTTTCTACGGTTTCCCTGGTACTGAACGCGGCACAGCGGGGAGCGGGCAACACCCGTATCGCCATGGTTACGAATGTGATCTCCAATCTGGTAAATGTGATTTTTAACTATCTGCTGATAGGCGGAAATTTCGGATTTCCGGCCCTTGGAGTACGGGGGGCGGCTATTGCCACCGTCATCGGTACCGTTTGCGCCTGCACGCTGAGCATTGTTTCTGTTCTTCATAAGGACGGTTTTATTTATCTCAGGGCGGTAAAAGGATGGATTGCGGACAAGCTCAGCATAAAATCCATTTTGAATGTGGGTTCCAGCGCGTTCGTGGAACAAATTTGCCTGCGCATCGGTTTTCTGTTATTTTCCATGACGGTGGCTCGCCTTGGTACCACCCAACTGGCAGCACATCAGATCGGCATGAACATGATGAGCATGTCTTTCTCCTTTGGCGATGGCTTCTCCGTGGCGGCCGTCACGCTGATCGGACAGAGTCTGGGCAGAAAAAGGCCGGACATGGCGAAAATATATGGCAATGTCTGTCAAAAGACGGGACTGATCTGTGCGTTTGTCATATCCTCATTCTATTTCTTGTTTGGAAAGGATATTTTTGCCCTGTTTTCACAGGAGCAGATCATCTTGGATTACGGAGAGATGATCATGCGGATACTGAGTGTGATCCTCTTTGTGCAGATCGAGCAAGTGGTGCTCTTTGGTTGTCTGCGCGGCGCCGGGGATACTAAATTTACCGCTTTTGTCTCCTTGATCAGCGTTACCTGTATTCGTCCCGGTATGAGCTGGCTGTTGTGTTATCCAGTAGGCCTGGGCCTTATGGGCGCTTGGCTGGGTACGGCCTGCGATCAGGTTGTGCGGTTTGTTATGACTTTCGTCCGTTTCCGCAAAGGTAATTGGACCAAACTGAAGCTGTAAGATTTTGTAATCTTGAGAAAGGTATGGTGCAAATGGGCAGTTGGAATGCCGGGGATTATTTGAAGTTCGGAACCGAACGCACACAGCCCGCGGTGGATTTGGCTGGCCGGATCGGACTTTTAAGTCCGGCCTCGGTTTTGGATGTGGGCTGCGGCCCGGGCAACAGCACTCAGGTGCTGCAGGCCCGGTTTCCTGAAGCTGAAATTATAGGGATTGATTCTTCGGAAGAGATGCTTCAGGCTGCCCGGGAAAACCTTCCCGGCTTGGAATTCCTGCGCTGCGATGTGAGCTGCGAGCTTTCTGCGCTGAACCGCCGCTTTGACGTGGTGTTCTCCAATGCCTGTATTCAATGGGTTCCGGACCATCCTGCTCTGCTTAAGAATTTGATGGGGCTTCTGAATCCCGGAGGTGTGCTGGCAGTGCAAACCCCTATGAATTACGAGGAACCTATCCATCAGATCATCGGACGGACGGCGCAAAGCGAACGGTGGAGAGAAAAAATTAAGGAGCCCAGGATCTTTTACAACCTGCGTCAGGAAGAATATTTTGATCTGCTGTCTGAGCTTTCTTCCCGGTTCGATCTGTGGCAGACTACCTATTTTCATCGTATGCAGTCTCACGAGGCGATTTTGGATTGGTACCGGTCCACTGGCCTGCGGCCCTATTTGGAGGCGTTGCAGGGGGAGGACAGAACCGAGTTTGAAAAGGAAATCTTTCAACAGGTGAAGGCGGCCTATCCCATTCAAAAAAATGGGGAAATTATTTTCCGGTTTCCCAGATTTTTCTTTATGGCTTTTAAGGAATAGGAAGGTCTTGATACGGTCTGGGAGCCGAAGGAAGCAGAAGATTTGGAAAGACTCGGAAGCTTCCGGAATGGAAGCAAGGGCTTTATTACACCGTTTCCCAGCGGTAACAAGGAAAAGAGTCGAAGAACACTCTGTTGTAAGAGTTGTTTCAAAAAGAAAGAAGGTTAAACAAGTGAGGGAAACATGGAAGCTGGTCAGTTATAATCTGCGCTGCACCTGGGATAACGACGGGATCAACTCCTTTGTACACAGGGCCGGCCAGCTGCTGGATAAGCTGGATGCGGAGCAGCCAGAGGTGGTATGCTTTCAGGAGGCGACGGAGCGGATTGTTCCGTTTTTAAAGAGGCATCTTCCGGATTATGAACTGCATTTCCGCGGCCGTAACCGGGAGTTGGACGGAGAGGGACTGTGTACGGCTCTGAGGAAAGACTTCACAGAGCTGCTGGACACGGAGACCTTCTGGCTGTCTCCTACGCCGTATTTGCCGGGATCCCGTTTTGAACAGCAAAGCGAATTTCCGAGAGTCTGTCAAAGCCTGACGCTCCGCCTGCAAAATGGAAAACCCTTCCGGGTTTACAACACCCATTTGGACCATATTAACGACGAGGCCCGCATCTTGGGTATCCGTCAGGTCATGAATAAAGTGCTGGAGGACCGGGAAAGGTCGGAATTGCCTGTATTTGTGCTGGGCGATTTCAACGCGCTGCCCGGAAGCGAAACGGTGAATTTCTGCGATACTTTTGGGGAGTTTCCCTTAAAGGACTTAACCCGGGAAACCGGCGGCACTTTTCATGATTTCGGACGCCAGGATCCGCCGGAAAAAATCGATTACATCTATACGGATGAAGCTACCGCCCGGAAACAGCATTCGGTCGTTCTTTGGAAGGATCAGCATGCTGGAATTTATTTGTCAGACCACTATCCGGTTTGTTTGGAATTGGAAACTCTATAAGTTGAAATTGTTCTGAACCGATAAGATAAGGAAAACAATCTTTTCAAAAATGGAGCATAATTGGTATTGTGCTTTTCTTAGCGGAAGGGAATCGCAAGGCTTAAACTTCTTTAAATCTTTAAAAGAGAAAAGCGTTTTGCACGATTTTAGGAACTTTCGGCATGAAAAAATTGTCATTCATAAAGATAGTCCTTTCAGTCAAACTACTTAATGCAAACGCAAAAAAAGAAAATCTTTTGAAGGAGAAAAAAACAATGAGAAACAATTCTGTCATGGTTCCCGAAGCCAAAGAAGCTATGGAGCGTTTTAAGATGGAGTCTGCTTCCGAAGTGGGCGTTAACCTGAAGCAGGGCTACAACGGAGACCTCACCTCCCGTCAGGCTGGTTCTGTCGGCGGCCAGATGGTCAAGAAAATGATCGAGAGCTATGAAAAGGGCATGAAGTAAAAAACTTCATCAGAGAAGCCCCGGCCGGTTATCCGGCCGGGGCTTCTTATTTTTGACAGGTTATAAAGCCGCCACATTTTCTGTCTTGGGCAAATGTGCATGTAGGCTGGAAGGTCAATACTCGATCCATTCCTTCTGCCATCGGTAATAGTCGGAGGCTGTATCTCCCCAATAATCTTGAACAGCCAGCTTCGCGACATCAGGATAATCTGAAATAAGGCCGGAGACATTCTCCTTCAAGTAGAGGTTCATATTATCATAGTCGTCCACTGTCCACACGTAGACAGGCAGGCCTGCATGCAGACAACGGTTGACGAGCCGGGGAGAAACCATATTCTCTTCGATGGTGAGAAAATCGACGCCGTTTTGTAACAGGGAACTGGTATCCACATCTGTAATGCTGCCGTAGACGCAATATCCAATGGTAAATCCAGGGCGTAATTCCCGAAGAGCTTCTACCAGGTTGTAATCCAGGGACATAAACATGCAGAAACTTTCAGCGTCAGAGTCCTCTACAGCCTCGGCAACCTGCAGGGCGATGTCAACTGTTTCATGACCGTGTGTTTTCAACTCAATCAGGAGATTGATTTTTCCTCTGCAGTAGGCAAGCATTTCCTGGAGAGTTGAAATTTGGCCCTTTCTGCCATTTTGTGAGAGGGTTAATTCTTTCAGTTCAGCAGCAGTCAGCTCATAAACATTTCGGGAATCACCTGTAAGGCGGGAGAGATTTGTATCATGAATCACCATGGGTATGCTGTCTTTTGAGAGAAGAATGTCAATTTCTGCATAGTCAGCTCCGGCATCGATGGCGCCCTGTACGGATTCCAGTGTGTTTTCTACCCCCTCTAAACTGCCCCGATGGCCGATGGCAATGGGGGCATGGAGCACAGGAGGCGCAGCAAAGACCCCTGCAATAAACGAAATACCTAAAAAAACAGCAGCAGCAGTCAGCAGCTTCTTGTGCTTTTGGAAGAAGGGGCGTTTGCTGAAGGTTTTCCAAACACCCTTGAACCAGTTGGTCACCTTATGCCATACGCTGCCCACGGCGTGCCGGGTGCGGTCCAGCTTTTCTGAAATCGCCGGCAGAGCGCTGGTATTTAAGGTACATGAGCCGCCCAGCTGGTGGTAGAGTACGGTGAGCAGAGAAATCAGAAAAAGGGAAAGCACGATTCGCAACAGTTCAGAGAGCAGAAAAGCCGGAAGGGAGGAAAGCAGCTTGCCGTCAAGCAGATTAGTGATCAGCTCCGGCAAGCCAGCCCCGGTGATACCTACGAAGCGGGACGGGATTACGCCCGGCCAGTGGAATAGAAAGCTCCATAGAAAAAAGTAAGCGGCACATAGACCTTTTGCCTTCCATCCGGACTTCTTCAGGTCTGACCAGCTGTGCCGGAATGCCCGGCTGAAGCGCTCGGCGCCAAGGCACATATGGGGAAGTGTGAAAAGCAGAAACAGAAAAAGAAAAACGGCAATTGTATAAAACACGGCGACAGCAGCCTGTCCCGGCACCGTCTTGGACAGTTCACCTGTAATGAAGTTAGGTATGCGGAGGGAAGGCAGCAGGGCGGAGGAAAGCCCCAGGTCCACTAACGGTAATAGTCCCAGTGCATAGATGGCGAAACCGGCAGAACTCCAACTTTTCAAGCTTCGCAGTGTGGGAACCGCCAATTTCAGGATGGTGGGCAGGGAAGGCCCTTGTTCGTTGTCTAAGGCGCAAGACGCTTTGAGAAAGAGAACCGAAAACTCGTAATAAATGGATAGCATAGCGAGTACACCCAGCAGAATACCACCCAAAAGCCCCAGGGGAGAGGCAAAGGCTCCCACAATGCGTTCATTAAAAGCAAGTTCTATACCGCTGTTTCCCAATGTATAATCAGCAAGCAGGGAAAAGACTGGTTGAAACACAAAGGCGGAGAGTAGCCGATAACAGATTTCAAAGAGAAGCAGAGCCGGCACCACTCTTTTCCATACGAGCAAAGTACGGCACAGAACAGACTTATTAACAGGCATAGAAAACCTCCGAATCCAGAATGATCGGTTTGAAACCATGGTTGTCAGAATATCACGCCTGCAGCAGACAAGCTGCATAGTTTAGCTGCCACTATTTTCCAACCTGTCTCCAGTGTTGCTGGTTTCGGTAGTTATCATACCACAAAATGGGGATAAATGCACTCGTCTACAGGAGACAGCAGGAAGACGGCAGAGATATATAAAATAGTAAATTAACATAAGATTTAAAATTATCGCGACAGATTGCGGCAGAAAGCAAGAATAAGGTGACATAAAATAGATAACGCTTCTGAAAAATAGAGAGCATAAATCGGAGATACGTTTCATAGAAATGAAAAAACAAAACAAAGGAGAACTCGAACACATGAAGAGATGTATTTCAGTCCTGCTGACACTGCTGATTTTACTGACAAGCCTGATTGCCGGCGGCGCTATTTCCGCTTCTGCGGCAGGAATCACAGATCATATCGTCATCAACGGTTATGATCCGAAAATCGATTATCTGGCTGCGATGAAGCGTACCTTGAAGGACGGCAGCTCCTATGCGCTGCAGGTAGGCGCTATCTATGAGAAGCAAAGAAATTATAAGATTGACATGTTGGGTCTTGCGTTTGAAAAAACCTCATACTTTACCACATATTCCAGTGCTAAGGAAATTCTGGCGGCAATGGAAGCGGACAGCAAACCCAAATATACACAGGAAGATTTAGATTTGTTGGCCCGTATCATCTATGCGGAAGCCGGCTGCACCTGGATCCCCAACTGGGTACAGCAGCTTGTGGGCAGCGTGGTGCTCAACCGGGTGGCCAGTCCCTATTACCCCGACACTATCCGGGAAGTGATTTACCAGCCGGGTCAATATTCCCCCACCTGGGACGGCTCTATCAATAAAAAACCGGATGCCCGTACCATCGCAAACGCAAAGTATCTTTTGGAGCACGGCAGTATGTGCCCGGAAACTGTTATCGGACAGAATTCCATTGTTACCGGCAGCGGTATCTACAAATCTTATTACGACTCTGTACTGGGAACCACCATCTATTTCTGCTATATGTAAAGTGAGGAGGAGAAGCGGAAGCTTCTCCTTTTCTTCTATATATGTTACAATTCTGGTAATCTGGGAATTCGGAATATACTAAGAAGCGGGGAATTTACATGCAGATCAGCAGGTTGTTTGAAATAGTCTATCTACTTTTGGAACGAAGGTCTGTGACGGCCCGGGAATTGGCAGAGCGGTTCGAGGTGTCGCCCCGCACCATATACCGTGATGTGGACGCCTTGGCGCAGGCCGGGATTCCTGTATATGCCGACCGGGGACAGGGCGGCGGAATCCGACTGATGGAGCAGTTTGTGCTAAACAAATCTTTGCTTTCGGTA
This sequence comes from Neglectibacter timonensis, assembly GCF_900048895.1. Taxonomy (GTDB): domain Bacteria; phylum Bacillota; class Clostridia; order Oscillospirales; family Acutalibacteraceae; genus Acutalibacter; species Acutalibacter timonensis. The sequence goes on from NZ_LT160640.1 coordinate 316,214, forward strand.
AAGGAGCGCAGAGAGCTGCTGGCCTCTGTTCAGGGAATGCAGGCGGTGAGGGAAGAGGAGGTGCAGCCGCTGCTGGAAAAGTTGTCTTCCCTGTTTGGAGCGGAACGGGAAGATTGGATTGAAGTGGATTTTTCTCCCTGGACCTCTTCCGGCGAACTGGGAAAGTATTTTCAACTTTTGAAAGAGGCCATATTAAACCGGCAGGTGGTCTGTTTTTCCTATAGTGCAGCAAACGGCAGTACGGTGGAGCGTACGGCAGAACCGCACCGTCTCTTCTTTCGTGGATATGATTGGTATCTGCTGGCCTGGTGCCGTATCCGCAGTGACTTCCGGTATTTCAAACTCACCCGGATGAGGGGGTTGGCAACGCTCCCTGAGCATTTTGAAAAAAGGAACATCCCCGAAAGGGAGAGCGCCTACGAGCAGCCGGACAGCCAAATTGAATTGACCGTGCGGGCATCGCCTCGCATGGCATACCGGGTATACGATGAGTTTCCACCGGATTTTTGGGAAAAAGAGGAGAACGGAAGTTTTTTGATTCGCTTTGCCATGCCGCAGAATGAATGGCTGTATTCCTATCTGTTGGGCTACGGTCCGGAGCTGGAGGTAATAGCGCCGCCCCAGGTAAGAGAAGAACTGCTGGAGCGGGCAGAAAAAATTCTGAAAAATTATAAAAGCTGACGGGGTATTTTTTGATAGGGTTTCTCACAGTTTCGGAAGAGCTGGGACAACTTTCAGGCAGTTCGGAAACTGCAGAATGGCCTGCTACAAATATGACATGCTGTAGTCAAGTTTGTTTTGATATACTGTGCCTACCAACGAAAAGGAGTGTGGAATGTGACAGAGTATCAGATTGTGGAACTGCCGGAGAAGAGAATCATCGGGTTGTGTGCGCAGACTGGAAATAATGACCCGAAAATGCAGGAAATCATTGGAGGATTGTGGAAACAACTGTTTGAGCCGGAACTTTTTATGGGGTTTGAAAAGAAAACGGATGGGAAATCCATAGGATTGTATTCCGATTATTGTGAGGACCGGTACGACATCACTGTGGGTTTTGAAGTTGCTTCCGGTGAACCGGGCAAGGGATTGACGGAGAAGCGCATCCCCGGCGGAAAGTATGCTGAGTTTGTGGTTCCCGGGGGCGGTATAGAGCAAGTGGGAAAGCTGTGGTCAGAAATATGGCAGCTTCCCTTGGAGCGTACCTATACTGGGGATTTTGAGGAATATATGCAAGTTTCTGAAGGGAAATTCGGTGAAATCCGTATTTATGTCGCGATAAAATAGAGAAATTCGGTGAAGCCTGTACGTTTGTTTTTGGGGCTTGACTATAGGGTTACCCCATGGTCTATACTGACTTTTGAACGAGAAGCGGCGGGAATTGGAGATTGGGATAACCTGTCGCAGCAGAGAAAGGAAGATAGACGCCACGATGAACATTCAATTTGAAACAGTAAATGATATTAACCGGAAAGCGGTGCAGGGGCTGAAAGTAGCTAAGGGTCAGGAAGGATATATTGAGCCTGTTACGGAGTGTCTTGAGGAAGCCGGTCAATTTTCTTGCTGGAGGCCGGTTGCCGTATATGATGGAGAAAAGCTGATCGGTTTCGCCATGTATTGCCGCTGGAAGGATAGCCCCCACGAAAGGGTCTGGCTGGACCGTCTGCTGATTGATGCCCGCTACCAGGGAAAAGGATATGGAAAGGCATGCCTGTCAAAACTGCTCGAAAGGCTGAAGGCTGAGTATGGGTGCGGAGAAATCTATCTCAGTGTATTCCCAGAGAACAAGGTGGCGATTCGGCTCTACGAGGAATTTGGTTTTCGATTCAATGGCGAAAAGGATATTCACAATGAGGATGTGATGGTGCTGGTCTGCTGAAAAGCCGGCGGACCAGATGGGCCTTGCCGATGTCACTGCTTTGGAATTTTTTTGATTTAGGGTTGTATTTTCATATTGACAACTGCTGGGACCGATGGTATAATTGCAAACGTTGGTTATGCGCGAGTGCTGGAACTGGCAGACAGGCACGTTTGAGGTGCGTGTGTCTTCGACGTACGGGTTCAAGTCCCGTCTCGCGCACCAATTGGGAAGACCGTCGACTTTCGTCGGCGGTCTTTTTCTATCTCTATTTTGCGGAGTTGTAGGACATTGCAGACAGTAAAGCCCTAAATTATTTTCTCAATTGGCGTTTGAAACATCTGAAACCTGATGTTTCGGGAATGAAATCAGAATCGTACAAAAGGGAGGCGGTATTTCTTTTATACCGCCTCCCTTCGCTTGCCCGGGATATGCTGTGTTGGCACATCCTTTATTGCCCTTTCTTTTCTAAAACGCCTATTTTTTAACCCGTCCGCTGTTCCGGCAAGCTTCGACGGAAGACGTGGGTTACGGGCTGATCTCGGATCGTGCGCTGATTGTCTTTGCTGCTCGGTTGCAGGAGAGGCTCAGCCGCAGAGGTTCAGGAAAAATTCGAAGAGATAGCGTCCATCCACTGTATCCGTACGGCTTTTGTGGTAGCTCATACGTTCCGGATGCCATTGTACGGTATAGATCTGTTTCTCCGGCGCTTCCAGCGCTTCCACGACGCCGTCGCCTGCTTCGGCAGAGAGAGTAAGGCCGGCGGCGATCTTTCCCACTCCCTGGTGATGGGCGCTGTTGACAAAAAAGCGTTCCCCGTAAAGAGCGGACAGGAAGCTGCCGGGATGTGCGGTGATCTCATGGATCTGGTCCCCTGTCTGACCGTCCCAACGGTGCGCTTTTGACGTGTCGAGGTGTTGGATCAGATCTCCGCCGAAGGCGACGTTGAGAATTTGAATTCCTTTGCAAATGCCCAAAATCGGACGGTGGGTGACGCTGAAAGCGCGGATCAGCTCCAACTCTTTCTCATCTCTTTCCCTGTCTATGTTATAACTTTCCCCGGTATTCTCCTGACCATATAGCGCCGGGTCGATATCTCCGCCTCCGGGAAGCAGCAGGCCGCTGCAGTCGTGGGCATATTCGGTATTCTGGGCGAAAATTGCCCGGGCACCGCAGAACTCCAGCGCGTCCGCATAGTTGCGGAGGAGCCCCCGGTCGCCGTAAATGAAAATTTTCCTCATCAATCCCAAACCCTTTCCGGGAGAACAGGGGCTTTTTCCCAAGGCCCGCCCTGATTCTCCAAAAAATATATTTTCTTTTGCCTATCATTTATATGAAGCTTTGGAGAAAAATAATCGAAAAGCTTTTTTGGCAGGAAAGGGTGTCAGGAGATTGAAACGGACGGAATCTTTTAGAAAAAATAGAAGCGTCACAGAACCGCTGGCCGCTGGAATTGTGATAGGGGCGGTGCTGCTATGCATTGTGCTGAGCTATTTCGGGTATCTTCACAACCGGGAGGCTGTCCGCAAGGCGGCGTCTACAGCTGCTCAAGCAGCGGCGCAAGTGCAGAATAGGCCGGAATCACAGCTGGAACAAGAGCTGGATGATCCCTTTGAGAATTATATACAGCTTTCCGACCCGCTGTTGGTTTTGGTGAACGACAGGGTTCCATTGCCGGAAAACTGGCAGGTAATACCCAGAATGATTGATGACGAGCAGGTGGACCTGAAAATGTATGGCGATCTGACCGCCATGTTTGAGGCAGCTGGTAAGGAAGAAGTCTGGTTTTGGGTGGCCTCCGGCTACCGGAGCGTAGAAGAACAAACGGTGATTCTGGACCGGGCGGTGCAAGAAAATCTGGATGCGGGCATGGAGGAAAAGTCGGCCAGGGAAGAGGCTCTGAAAACGATAGCGCGTCCCGGCTACAGCGAACATCACACAGGCCTTGCGGTGGACCTGAACGATGTCAGCGACAATTTTGAAGAGACGGCAGCTTATCGCTGGCTTTCTGAACACGCGGCAGAATACGGTTTTGTGCAGAGGTATGAAAAGGATAAGGTGGAAATCACCGGAATTGACAATGAAAGCTGGCATTACAGGTATGTGGGAAAAAAGCACGCCGGAGAAATGAAGCGGCTTGACATGTGCCTTGAAGAATATGTGCTCTATTTAAAAAAGAAGGGCATAAAATAAAGGGCAGATTTTTGTTGCCAAACGGTACCATTTTGTTATAATAGGAGGGAAAGAATTTCTCGCACAGTTGAAGTAAGGAGATAGAGAACATGGCAATGGTTCGGACAAGGTATGCCCCAAGTCCTACAGGCTTTATGCATGTAGGAAATCTGCGCACGGCTCTTTACGAATATCTTGTGGCAAAATCGCAAGGCGGCGTATTTGTGCTGCGTATAGAAGATACGGATCGGGAACGGCTGGTAGAGGGCGCGGAGGACGTGATCTATAAAACTCTCCAAAAGGTGGGAATGAAACACGACGAAGGACCGGACATGGGAGGGGACTACGGTCCCTATGTACAGAGCCAGAGAAAAGAGCTCTACCGGCCTTATGCGGAACAGTTAGTCCGTGAGGGCAAGGCTTATTACTGCTTCTGCACCAAAGAACGGTTGGACTCTCTGCATCAGGAAGAGGGGTTCGGCGGATATGACCGGCATTGCAGGGATCTGCCTCAGGAGGAAGTACAGCGCCTGCTGGACGCAGGAACGCCCTATGTCATCCGGCAGAAGGTTCCGCTGACCGGAGCCACAACTTTTGAGGATTCCGTATTCGGCGCCATCACCATTGAAAATAAGGAAATCGAGGACCAGGTTCTTTTGAAGGCGGACGGATATCCCACCTACAATTTTGCCAATGTCATCGACGACCATCTCATGAATATCACGCATGTGGTGCGGGGCTGTGAATATTTGACCTCTACCCCAAAGTATAATCTGCTCTATGAGGCGTTCGGCTGGGAGATTCCCACCTATGTCCATCTACCGCTCATCATGGGAAAAAATGAGGACGGCAGCGTGTCAAAGCTTTCGAAGCGTCATGGCTCTACAAGCTTTGAGGGCCTGCTGGAGGAAGGATATCTTGCTCCGGTCATTACAAACTATATCGCGCTGTTGGGCTGGTGCCCGAAGGACAATCGGGAAATATTTACGCTGGAAGAATTGGTAGAAAACTTTACCATTGACCGCATCAGTAAATCTCCGGCCGTATTTGACTATGATAAGCTCAGCTGGTTTAACGGCGAGTACATCAGGGCAATGGAAGAAAGCGAGTTTCTGGAGCACGCCATGCCTTATTACCGGGAAGTGTTCGGTGAGGAGGAAAAGCCTTGGGAGGTGCTCAATTCCATTTTAAAAGCCCGTATCACCAAATTCAATGAAATTCCGGCGCTTCTCTCTTTCTTCCGGGAGCAGCCTGATTATCCAGTGGATTTCTTTGTGAATAAGAAAAGCAAAACTACGCTGGAAAATTCTCCCAAGATGTTGGAAGCATCGCTGGAAGTGCTGGAACAGCTCCCCCAGTGGGAGCTTAATGTGATTCACGACTGCCTGATCGAGCTGGCGGCAAAGCTCGAAGTGAAAAATGGAACCTTGCTCTGGCCTGTCCGCATTGCGGCGGCAGGAACGCTGGTTACTCCCGGCGGCGCCATGGAAATTTTGACGCTGCTTGGAAGGGAGGAAGCCCTCCGGCGGCTCAGAGCGGGTCTTGCAAAATTTTAAACAAAGTGAAAAGAGGATAGACGCGTATGAGCGAGGAAAATAATTTAGACGGCATTGTGTCAACGAATTTTATCGATGAATTCGTTAAGGAGGACATTGGTCCCGGCGGAAGATGTGAAGGCATGCGGGTGCACACCCGTTTCCCACCCGAGCCGAACGGCTACCTGCATATTGGCCATGCCAAAGCCATATATATCGATTTTGGCACGGCAGAACGCTTCGGCGGGGTTTGCAATCTGAGAATGGACGATACCAACCCTGCAAAAGAAGACGTGGAGTATGTGGATGCCATCAAGGAAGATATCCGTTGGTTGGGCTATGATTGGGAGGATAGGTTTTATTTTGCCTCCGATTATTTTGAAGCTATGTATCAGGGGGCGCTGGAGCTGATTGAGAAAGGGCTCGCCTATGTCTGCGAATTGACGCCCGAACAGATGAAAGCCATGCGGGGAGATTTGACGACGCCTGCCACATGTCCCTACCGCGACCGGCCCAAAGAAGAAAGCTTGGACCTGTTCAAACGTATGCGGGCTGGAGAATTTGAGGATGGAAGGATGACCTTGCGCGCAAGGATCGACCTGGCTTCCGGCAATTTCAATATGCGTGATCCGGTCATATACAGGATCAACCATGCGGAGCATCACAGGACGGGAAGCGAATGGTGCATTTATCCCATGTATGACTACGCGCATCCCTTTGAGGACGCTATGGAATGCATCACGCATTCTCTCTGCTCTCTGGAATTTGAAGATCACCGCCCATTTTATGATTGGGTGATCCAGAACGTGACGCTGCCCTCCAAACCCAGACAGATCGAATTTGCCCGGCTTGGAATCAACAACACGGTGATGAGCAAGCGGAAGCTGCGCTCCCTGGTGGAGGGCGGTTATGTGGCCGGGTGGGATGATCCCCGGATGCCCACACTCTGCGGCCTGCGCCGCCGCGGATATACGCCTGCCGCCATTCGCAATTTCAGCGAACGCAACGGGGTTTCTAAGGTGAATTCCACTGTGGAATACGCCTTTTTGGAGCATTGCCTGCGGGAAGACCTGAACTGGAATGCCCGGCGGGTCATGGCGGTACTGGATCCTGTTAAGCTTATCATCACAAATTATCCGGAGGGGAAAACCGAAACTTTCGAAGTGGAGAATAACCCCAACAAACCGGAGGATGGCACCCGGGAGGTGGTCTTCAGCCGTGAGCTCTGGATTGAGCGGGAAGATTTTATGGAAGAGCCTGTAAAAGGGTATTTCCGTCTTTTCCCAGGAAATGAGGTAAGGCTGAAAACTGCTTACATTGTCAAATGCACCGGCTGTAAAAAGGATGAGGCAGGAAATGTGATCGAGGTAACCTGCGAGTATGACAAGGACTCCCGAGGGGGCAACGCCGCTGACGGGAGAAAGATCAAAAGTACCATCCACTGGGTGGATGCCTCTGACGCCATTGACGCCGAGGTGCGTATTTACGATAATCTCTTTACGGTGGAAAATCCCGAAGAGGGGAATTTCCTCGATTACCTTAACCGGGATTCTCTGGAGATCCTGTATAATTGCAAACTGGAAAGCACGCTGAAGACGGCGAAACCGGGAGAGAGCTTCCAGTTTATGCGTCAGGGGTATTTCTGCGTGGACAACAGGGACAGCAGCCCGGAAGCCTTGGTGTTCAACCGATCTGTAAAGCTGAAGGACAGCTTTAAGCCTGGAAAATAGCGGTGTTGTCGAAGAAAGAGGCGGTCACGTCTCTTTCTTTTTGCGGGTAAATTATTTTCTGGTTTTTGCATCGTTGTATTTGGAATAACCTGCATTGGAGAATGCAAATAATAGTTCAGCTCAGTGGTGCAAGATACTTTTTTCTTTACAAAGGATAGGATATCATGTACAATAAAAACGAATATAATTTGTGGAACGGGGAGATAGCATGGCACTGAAATACAAGCGTATCCTGCTCAAACTCAGCGGAGAATCTCTTGCGGGAGACATTGGACATGGCATTGATTTTGACACGGTGTTGAAAATTTGCGAGCCCGTAAAGAAATGCGTGGATATGGGCGCGGAAGTGGCGATTGTAGTTGGCGGCGGCAATTTCTGGCGGGGCCGAAGCAGCGGGAAAATGGACCGTACCAGAGCCGATCATATGGGTATGCTGGCAACGGTGATCAACGCTCTGGGTGTGGCGGACGGCCTGGAACAGCTGGGCCTGGATGTGCGGGTTCAGACAGCAATCGCCATGCAGGAGGTGGCTGAGCCTTATATCCGCAACCGGGCAGTCAGGCATTTGGAGAAGGGGAGGGTGGTAGTATTCGGCTGCGGCACAGGGAATCCCTTTTTCTCCACAGATACCGGCGCCGCACTGCGGGCTGCGGAAATTGAGGCGGACGTGATCCTCAAGGCAACCATGGTGGACGGGGTATATGACAGCGATCCCAAAAGTAACCCAGATGCAGTGAAGTTTGATAAGCTCACCTATAGCGATGTGCTCAACAAAAACCTAGGGGTTATGGATATGACCGCGGCATCCTTCTGCAGAGACCGCAATATTCCTTTCCTGGTGTTCAGCATTGAAGACCCGGAAAACATCGTCCGCGCTGTAACGGGCGAAAAAGTAGGCACCCTTGTAGAATAAGCGCTTCTGCGGCAGGGATTGTCTGCCGCCCAAAATATAAAACAGGTAGAAGTCAGAAAGGAAGTCAAGAACATGGCAGAGATGAAAGACGTATTCGAAAAAGCAGAACATAAGATGAACAAAACCATCGACCATCTGGAAGAGGATTACGCCGCAGTCCGGGCCGGCCGGGCCAATCCCGCTGTGCTCGACAGGATTACAGTCAATTATTATGATACGCCTACTCCCATCAATCAGCTGGCTGCAGTTGCGGTTTCCGAAGCCCGCGTGCTCACGATCCAGCCTTGGGACGCCTCAGTGCTGCGGGGGATCGAAAAAGCGATTCAAACCTCTGATCTGGGGGTAAATCCTCAGAATGACGGTCGAGTCATCCGTCTGGTGTTCCCGCCGCTCAATGAGGAACGCCGGCATGAGCTGGTCAAGGAGACTAGTAAAATGGCGGAGGAGGCCAAAATTGCCCTTCGTTCTATCCGCCGGGATGCCATCGAAAAATTGAAGGAAATGAAAAAGGCCGGTGAAATTACAGAAGATGATTTGAAGCATGCTGAAAAGAAGACCCAGGAGTTAACCGACAAATATGTAAAAAATGCGCAAGCCTGCTTTGAACGCAAGGAAAAGGAAATCATGGAGATCTGATCTGTGACCGGAAAGAAGGAAATGTATTGCTTTTTGGAAAGAAAGCTGTGCTGCAGCATCAGGAAATCCCTGCGCATATCGGGATTATTATGGATGGAAACGGCAGGTGGGCGAAAAAGCGCCGCCTGCCTCGTTCCGCCGGGCATAAGGCTGGCGCTTCGAATTTCCGCACAATCACGCGTTATGCTTCCAAAATCGGTGTAAAATACCTGACGATGTACGCGTTCTCCACGGAAAACTGGTCGCGGCCAGATGACGAGGTGGGGGCTTTGTTACTACTGTTCAAACAGTATTTGGAAGAGGCCTTGCGTGATTTTATGGATGAAAATATCCGCGTGAAGTTTATTGGCGATGTCACTAAATTTCCGCCGGATTTGCAGAAGCTCATCCATGAAGTGGAAGAGGCTTCCGCTCCAAAAACCGGGATGGTTCTGAATCTTGCCATGAATTACGGGGGCAGGGCGGAAATTACTGCGGCAGTGAAGCGGATTGCCGAAGAGGTGCGCTGCGGAGCGCTCACTCCCGACCAGATTGAGGAAAAAACTGTCTCTGCCCGTCTTTATACGGCAGGACAGCCGGACCCTGATCTTATTGTCCGTCCCAGCGGAGAACAGAGAATTTCCAATTTTCTACTTTGGCAGAGCGCCTATTCTGAATTTGTTTATTTTGACATTCTGTGGCCGGATTTCAGGCCGCGGGATTTGGACGAAGCCATCGCGATATATAATTCCCGGCAGCGCCGTTTCGGCGGAGTGTAAGCATGTCTGCCTTCCAGTAATCGCTGAATCCATTACGCCTCATGGCTTGGCGTACATTCTGCGGACAGATTTCAGACATTTCTGTGTCAAGAAATTTCGAAATGCTTTTGGCATTCTGAATGCGGCAGTATTTCTTCTGCTATTTGCTGAGACTGTCTTAAATGCTGACTCGCAAGCTGCCCGCCGAATGGAATCAATGGTTACTCCAAGGGAAGAATTTGACAATACAAAGGAATGTTTTTATGAAACAGCGCATTTTATCTGGTGCCGTGCTTGTGGCTTTTTTTGCTGCCATCATTGTTTTCAACCAGTCGTTTCCGCTGGCTCTCAATATTGCGGTAGCCCTTATTTCTGCGGCCTCTATATTTGAACTGACAAAAGCGTTGGGGCTTGCACGAAAGTGGTTCCTGGTGGTTCCGTCTTTGGCTGCGGCTGCAGCAGTTCCATTCTGCGGCGGGAATGAAATGCAGTTTTTGGTATACTGTCTGTACACCTTGATGCTGTTTACCGCGATGATCCTTTACCATCATGAAACCTCTTTTAAAGAGGTGGCCGTGCTTTATAGTATGGTGGTGCTGATTCCGTGTGCCCTGCAGACCTTGGTGACGCTGCGGTCTCTAAGCGTTCATCACGGTATGTTCTATGTCCTAATTGCGGTTTTAGCCGCCTGGGTTGCGGATGTAGGCGCTTTTTTTGCGGGGACCTTTTTTGGAAAGCATAAGCTTTGCCCGGAAATCAGCCCCAAGAAAACGGTGGAAGGCGCAATCGGCGGGTTGGTGGTCAATGTGGCTTTTGTCATGTTGTGCGGTCTTTTTTTCTCCCAAGTATTTTACGGCGGGGAGAAGCAGGTAAATTATCTTTCGCTGTTTCTCATCGGGTTTTTCGGCACGTTTGTTTCCATGCTGGGAGATCTGAGTTTTTCCCTGATTAAGCGCAGCTGCCATATTAAAGATTTTGGTCAGGTAATCCCGGGACATGGCGGAATTCTGGACCGTTTCGACAGTGTGATTTTTACGGCGCCTTTTGTCTATCTTCTGGTAGAATATCTGCCGATTGTCGTGTGATGCTTGCCGTTGTGCATATCGTGGATCAAATTTGCGGGCTTACCGCCTTTGGGCGTTTGTGGCGTTCAAAGGCGGATCATAATTTTAGGCACCCAACGGAAGGGTGCCTTTCATGGAATTGTTTACGGAAGGTGGGGAAAGGCGTTTATGAAGAAACTCTCTCTGCTCGGTTCGACAGGTTCCATCGGAACGCAGGCGCTGGATGTCGTACGCGGATTGTCCCGCGGCGGTTTTCCCGTTCAGGTAGAAGTTTTGGCGGCACGGTCCAATATTCGTTTGTTGGAGGAACAAATCCGGGAATTCCGTCCAGCCGCCGCCGTTGTATATGACCCTGTTGCCGCCCAGGAACTGCGGGTCCGCATCCGGGACCTGCAGGTTCCGGTACTGGAAGGTATAGAAGGTCTCTGTGAAGCGGCGGCTTGGGATACTGCTGATATGACGCTGAATGCTGTTGTGGGGATGGTAGGGCTGAGACCTACCCTTGCGGCCATTCGCGCCAAGAAAACAGTGGCGCTGGCCAATAAGGAGACGTTGGTAGCGGGCGGACGTATTGTCATGGGGGAGGCAGAGCAGAATAAGGTAAGTATCCTTCCCGTAGACAGCGAGCACTCCGCTATCTTTCAATGCCTGCAGGGCTGCCCGGAAGAGAAAGCTCTGAAAAAGCTGATCCTTACGGCTTCCGGAGGTCCTTTTTGGGGCTGGACAAAGGAAGAACTGAAGAACATTACTCCCGCGCAGGCGCTCAAGCATCCCAACTGGAGTATGGGCGCAAAGATCACGGTGGATTCTGCCACATTGATGAACAAGGGGTTGGAGGTGATCGAGGCCTCATGGTTGTTCGGCGTTGCTCCGGAGTCAATTGAAGTGGTGGTGCATCGGGAAAGCATCGTGCATTCTCTGATCGAATACCGGGACCATTCCGTGATAGCGCAGCTTGGTTTGCCCGATATGCGCATCCCCATTCAATACGCTTTGACTTTTCCCCAGCGGCTGCACTCTCAGGTGGAGGAGCTGAGGCTGTGGGAATATGGAACGCTTACATTTTCAGAGCCGGACCGGGAAACTTTCCGGTGTCTGCCGCTTTGCATCCAGGCAATGGAACGGGGCGGACTTGTACCCGCGGCTGTTAACGGCGCCAATGAGAAAGCGGTGGAATTGTTTTTGGCAGGGAAAATTGGCTTTCTGGATATTCCGGATTTGGTGCAGGCGGCAATGGAACATCAGCCGGATACGGATCGGATGGACCTGGAGGCTGTACTGCAGGCAGACCGGGAGGCCCGGTGTTTTGTGGAAGAAACGGCAGGCTGAATGGCTTTTGGCTGCTATATTATGAGACGGAGATGATTTTTTGCAGGTACTGACGGTAATCCTCTTAATTCTTATCGGCGTGTTGCTGTTCGGGTTTGTAATCTTTTTTCATGAGCTGGGACATTTCCTTTTGGCGAAGGCTTCGGGCATCCGGGTCAATGAATTTGCATTAGGGATGGGACCGAAGCTTTTTAGCTTTCAAAAGGGAGAAACCCAGTATGCGCTGCGGCTGTTCCCAATTGGCGGCTATTGTGCCATGGAAGGTGAAGATGGGGAAAGTGAAGACGAACGGGCCTTTGGGAAAAAACCGGTTTGGAAAAGGATTTTGGTGGTAATCGCCGGCGGTATTTTTAACATCATTTTAGGTTTTGTTTTGATGCTGATTCTGTATGGGCAGCAGGATGTGTTTGCTACCACTCAGATTGCAGGTTTTACAGAAAACTCCAGTTTGGAAGCGGCAGGGGCTCAAGTGGGTGATTATATTGTCGAGGTGGATCATTATGCAGTATTTACCGGCCGTGATCTCTCTTTTGCGTTAGCTCTTGCCGACCCGAATGCGGTTCATTTTGTGGTGAAGCGCGATGGGCAGAAGGTGGACCTTGGAGAGACCCAGATGCGGTCGGAGAGTACGGAGGATGGCAAAACGGTGCTGGCAATGGATTTCAAGGTGCTGGGTGTCAAAAATTCTTTTTGGAATCTGATCAAGAACGCAGCAGCCGATACCATATCGATGGCCCGCATGGTTATCGAAAGCCTGAAAGGAATGTTGACGGGGCGGTTTGGCCTCAATGATATTGCGGGGCCTGTCGGAACGGCGCAGGTAATTGCTCAGGCGGCGGGCCAGGGTCTCAAGGAAGGGTTCGGAACGGCGGTTTCCAACATTGTCATGATGATTATCATGATTACGGTGAATCTCGGTATTGTGAATTTGCTGCCGCTGCCGGCGCTGGACGGCGGACGCCTTTTGTTTTTGATTTGGGAGGGAGTGTCGCGGAAGCCTGTTCCCGCTAAATATGAGGGCTATATCCACGCGGCAGGCTTTGTATTGCTGCTGGGACTGATGGTGCTTATCGCTTTCAATGATGTACTGCGGTTGATACGGGGATGAACAGAAGCAGGCGGGGAAAACAGCCTGCCTGCTTCCGGATTTTAAAATAGTTTTTTGGTGGGTTGTTTTATGAGAAATTCCAAACAGGTACGGGTGGGAAACGTGCTGTTGGGCGGCGGTGCGCCGGTAACGGTGCAGTCTATGTTGAGCGTGCCTTCGACAGATGTGGCTGGCAGTGTGCGCCAGGCGTTGGAACTGGAGCGGGCCGGCTGCGAAATTTTGCGCGCTGCCATTCCCAATAAGGAGGCAGTTGCGCTGATCCCTGCAATCAAGGAGAAAGTTTCGATCCCTTTGGTGGCAGATATTCATTTTGATTACCGGCTGGCACTGGAGGCAGCGGCTGCGGGAATCGATAAAATCCGGATCAATCCAGGCAATATTGGAGAGGAGAGCCGGGTGAAAGCGGTGGCGGATACCTGCCGTCAGAAGCGTATTCCCATCCGGGTAGGAGTGAACTCCGGTTCTCTGGAAAAGCACATCCTGGCAAAGTATGGCGGTCCCACGCCGGAGGCGTTGTGTGAAAGTGCTCTCTACCATGTCTCTCTGCTGGAAAAATACGATTTTGACGATATTGTGATCTCCTTGAAGGCATCTTCTGTGGATCTGACCATACGGGCCTATGAACAGATTGCTGAGAAATGCGAATATCCCCTGCATCTGGGGGTGACTGAGGCCGGAACCGCCCGTATGGGACTGATCAAATCCGCTATCGGCATCGGCAGTTTGCTGCAGCGGGGGATTGGAGATACGATTCGGGTATCCCTCACAGCGGATCCCGTGGAGGAAATCAAAGCTGCAAACGATATACTGCGTGCGCTGGACTTGAAAAAGGGCGTGCGGTTTGTTTCATGCCCGACCTGCGGAAGAACCAGGATCAATCTGATTGCCCTGGCAAATCAGGTGGAGGAACGCCTGAAAGACTGCCGGAAGCCGATCACTGTGGCGGTGATGGGCTGCGCTGTGAACGGTCCTGGCGAAGCGCGGGAGGCGGATATCGGCGTTGCCGGAGGAGAAGGGGAAGGCCTGATTTTTAAGAAGGGGAAGATCGTCAGGAAAGTGCCGGAATCCAGACTCCTGGAAGAGCTGTTTCATGAGATCGAAAAGCTATAAAGGCGGCTGCCCTTTACTTACGGAGGGCAGCCGTTTCAAAGCGGCATACAGGGCGGGGAATCTTTCCCACTAGAAAGAAAGAGGAGTACATATCACATTGAATACACTGGGCAGTTTTTTTAGAAAAGAATTGAACGGCCAAACATTTCCGGAAGAGCTTCTTTCCGGAGGAATTCTCAATTTTTCCGTCAGCCGGCAAGACCGTTCGGTGAAAATACATGTGGATTTCCCTTCCTTTGTGGAGTACAGTGAAATCAAGCGTCTGGAAAAAGCGTTGGAGGGTCCTGCATTTGGTCTGAGCACAGTAAGGGTTCTGCCGCATTTCCATCGGGAGTGCTTTTCCGCAGCTTGTGTTTCCTCTCTGGTACAGGCGCTGAAGGAACGGGACGCCATGTTAAACGGCACTTTCAAGAATGCAGAAGCCAAGCTGGAGAAGGGAAAGCTTTCCATCCGCCTGGCACACGGCGGTTATGATTTGCTGGCGGCGCGGAACACGGACCTGAAGCTCAAGCAGCTGGTGAGAGAATGGTTTCAGGTGGAGTGCTCGGTGGAATTTGTGGGGAAGCTCTCTCTGGAGGACGGTGAGGAGTCTTTCATAGAGAAAATCCGGATCCAGGAAGAAAAAAAGAAGAGAGAGACCGTTGTGGAGGAACAGGAGCGGTATGAAGAATCCATGAAGGAAAAGGCCGGCCGCCGCAAGCTCAGCATTCGGGATGAGAGCACAATGCTGCCTTCCGTTATTTTGGAGACGGCCCGGGAGGTGATGGGAAATGTGCCGAAGGCAAAACCCATACCAATCAAGGAAGCTACGATCGAAAGCGGCAGCCTGACAGTATGGGGCGAAATCTTTTCCATAGAGACAAAGGAAACGCGGGATAAAGCCAGGAAAATCTACAGTATCGATATCACGGATTATACCGGTTCTATCACGCTGAAGGTGATTCAGGAAATCAATCAGTGTAAGGCTCTGGATACCCTGAAAACCGGGATGTCCATATTGGTGCGCGGTGAAATTTCCTATGACAAGTATGACCGCGAGAATGTGATGCGCCCCCGTTCTATTGCAAAGGTAGAACAGGTGCAGGTCGTGGACGACGCCCTGGAAAAGCGGGTGGAGCTTCACCTGCATACCAATATGTCCGATATGGACGGTATGTCGCCGGCAGCGGATTTAATCAGGCAGGCGCACAAATGGGGGCAGAAAGCTGTCGCCATTACGGACCATGGGGTGGCCCAAGCATTCCCGGAAGCTATGAATACGGTGGAGGCTATCCATAAGGAGGATCCGGATTTTAAGGTCATCTATGGTATGGAAGCCTATTTCGTCAATGATTTGGTGCCTGCTGTAAGCGGAGAGAGTAGCCGTTCTCTCGATGATGAATTTATCTGTTTTGACCTGGAAACCACAGGTCTCTCGGCCAGAAAAGACAGAATTACGGAAATCGGCGCCGTGCGGATTCGCGGCGGAGAGGTGACAGAGCATTTTGACACTTTTGTCAATCCGGAAATGCCGATTCCCCAGAAGATTACAGAACTTACCGGGATTACGGACGCCATGGTGCAGGATGCGCCTTCTGAGGCGGAGGCGCTGGCGCGGTTTTATGAATTCTGCGGAAATCGAAATATGGTTCTCGTGGCGCACAACGCGGGCTTTGACACCGGCTTTCTCAGAGCGGCGGCAGAGCGCTGTGGAATGGGCTTCGAGTATCCCTATATCGACTCTGTCCCGGTCTGCCGTTCCCTGCTGAAGGATATTAAGAACTGCAAGCTGGATACGGTAGCCTCTTACCTAAAGCTCAAGCCGTTCAACCACCACCGTGCGGATGACGATGCCGCCGTGTTGGGAGAGATCTTCCTGAATTTGATCGCCCGGCTTAAGGATGACCGGGGCGCAAAGACAGTGGCGGATATCAACTCCGCCCTGGCGGGAGGAGACCCGAAAAAGCTGCCCGCCTATCATCAGATCATCCTGGTAAAGAACCAAACCGGTCTCAAAAACCTGTACCGCATCATTTCCGAAGGCCATCTGCACTACTTCTACCGTACGCCAAGGACCCCTAAGAGCGTGCTCAGTCAATACCGTGAAGGCCTGCTGATCGGCAGCGCCTGTGAGGCAGGCGAGCTGTTCCGTGCTATGACGCGGGGCGAGTCCTTTGATAACCTGTGTAAAATTGCGGATTTCTATGATTATTTGGAAATACAGCCGCTGGGAAACAATATGTTCATGGTACGAAACGGCGATACGGATATCGAAGGACTGCGGGAATACAACAGGACCATCGTGAAGATTGGCGAAAAGCTGCATAAACCGGTGGTGGCTACCTGTGACGTGCATTTTAAAGACCCTAAGGATGCGGATTTCCGGCGCATTATTATGGCGGGCAAGGGCTTTTCTGATGCGGATGAGCAGGCCCCGCTCTATATGCGCACCACTCCGGAAATGCTGGAGGAGTTTTCCTATCTGGGGAAGGAAAAGGCCTTCGAGGTAGTGGTGACCAATCCCAACAAAATTGCAGACATGATCGAACATGTGCGGCCTGTACCTCAAGGTAACTTTCCGCCTTTTATCGACGGTGCGGAGGAGCAGCTCAACTCTATTACCTGGGAGAGGGCCAAGGAAAGGTACGGTGATCCGCTGCCCGATATCGTCCAGAAACGTCTGGAAAAGGAACTGGGTTCCATCAACAAGCACGGCTTCTCCGTGTTGTATATGACGGCGCAGAAACTGGTGGCAGATTCTGAGGAGCACGGCTATCTGGTGGGTTCCAGAGGATCTGTGGGTTCTTCTTTTGTGGCCAGTATGTCTGGTATTTCCGAGGTTAACCCTTTGGAGCCCCATTATATCTGTCCCAATTGCAAGCACAGTGAGTTTATCACCGACGGCAGTATCGATTCCGGTTTTGACCTGCCGGCTAAGAATTGTCCGGACTGCGGCGCCCTCATGGACCGGGACGGTCATACAATCCCCTTTGAGACCTTCCTTGGCTTCGACGGAGACAAGGTTCCCGATATCGACCTGAATTTTTCAGGGGAGTATCAATCGGGAGCCCACCGGTATACAGAGGTGCTGTTCGGAAGGGACAACGTGTTCAAGGCCGGTACCATCGCCACAGTGGCGGATAAGACCGCTGTGGGCTACGTGCGCAAGTATGCGGAGGAACATGGAAAAACCTTCCACAGGGCTGAAGAAAAAAGGCTGGCAATCGGCTGTACCGGTATTAAGCGCACCACAGGCCAGCATCCAGGCGGCATGATCGTTGTACCCAGGGGAATGGAAGTCTATGATTTTTGCCCGGTTCAGCATCCGGCAAACGACCAGAAGTCGGACAACATCACCACCCACTTCGATTTCCATTCCATTCATGACAATGTGTGTAAGCTGGACGAGCTGGGGCACGATGTGCCCACCATTTACCGGTATTTGGAGGATTACACAGGGATCCCCGTGATGAAAGTTTCCATGAGCGATCCGGAGGTGATGAGCCTTTTCAATTCTCCGCAAGCCCTGGGCGTGACGGCAGAGGAGCTGGGCGGCGTGAAAACTGGAACGTTATCCCTGCCCGAATTGGGCACCAATTTTGTGCGGGGAATGCTGGAAGAATCCAAACCCACGAAGTTTTCCGACCTGCTTCAAGTTTCCGGCCTGTCCCATGGTACAGACGTCTGGCTGGGAAACGCGGAGGAATTGATCAAAAACGGTACCTGTACCATTTCTGAAGTGATCGGTACCCGAGACAGCATTATGACCTATCTGCTGAATAAGGGACTGCAACCCAAAATGGCGTTCAAAATCATGGAGATCACCCGGAAAGGCAAGGCTTCAAAGCTTTTGACTGAGGAGCATATCAACGCGATGAAGGAACACGATGTGCCTCAGTGGTATATCGACTCCTGCTTTAAGATCAAATACATGTTCCCCAAGGCCCATGCCGCTGCCTATATGATTGCCGCCCTGCGTTTGGGCTGGTATAAGGTGCACCGGCCCACTGAATTCTATGCCGCTTACTTCACCGTGCGCAGCGATGATTTTGACGGCGTTACGGCCATTCAGGGCAAAGACGCCGTCTACCGCAAGATGAAAGACCTGGATACCAAAATCAAGAACCGTGAGGCCTCTGCCAAGGAAGAATCAGAATTCGGCACACTGCAGATCATCAATGAGATGCTGGCGCGAAAAATCGAATTGCTGCCGGTTGACCTCTATCAATCCCACGCCACAAAGTTCCTGGTGGAAGACGGCCGGATCCGCCTGCCGTTTTCCTCTCTGGGCGGCGTTGGCGGCGCGGCTGCCATCAGCCTGATGGAAGCCCGCGGCACTGGCGGAGAGTACATTTCCATCGACGACCTGCAGGCCAGAGCCAAGATTTCCAGCGCTGTAATCGACACCCTAAGACTGGTAGGCGCACTCAGCGGCCTGCCGGAAAGCAGCCAAACCTCTCTGTTCTGAGTGGAAAAATATTCTTGACAAGATCCCTTTTATACATTATCATAGTAGCACACTAAAGCGAAGAGAGAGAAAGCGATGAAACCATACAGCAAAGTGACGCCGGAAGGAACCAGGGACATTCTGTTTGAGGAATGCCGTGCGCAGCGCAGAGCGCAGGAACGCCTGACCCGGGTCTTCACCGCCAGGGGTTATCATGAGGTGATCACACCTGGCTTGGAATATTTTGATGTTTTTGATCTGCCGGGAGCTGCTATTCCCCAGCAGGAGATGTATAAGACGACGGATAACCATGGAAGACTGCTGGTTTTCCGGCCGGATTCGACGCTTCCCATTGCCAGAATGGCAGCCTCCCGGCTTCAGAACCAGCAGCGGCCCCTGCGGCTTTATTATAATCAGAGCGTCTACCGGAATTCCCCTGATCTCTCGGGCCGCAGCGACGAATCGGCACAGATGGGGATTGAGCTGTTGGGCGCTTCCGGACTGAGAGCGGATTTGGAGGCGATTTCTACAGCTGTGGCCGCAGTTTCCGCCTGCGTGTCTGACTTTCGCCTGGAGATCGGCCACGCCCGGCTTTTCGGCGCCTTGATGGACCGCCTTCCCGTAACGTCGGAGCGGCGGGAGGCAATCCGCGCTACGATTGAAGCGAAAAATTATGCCGCTCTCAGCGAACTGCTGGATCCATTGGGGAATTCGGAAGCTGTGGAGGCAATCCGGAATCTGCCCCGGCTTTTCGGGGGTGAGGAGGCTCTGGAAGCGGCGGAGGCTTATTGCAGGGATGAGGAAACGGCTGGAGTGCTCCGCTATCTGCGGAAGCTGTATGCCTCACTTTCCCGTCTGGGCCTGGGAGAAAAGCTGATGGTGGACTTGGGTCTGGTGCAGCGGAACGATTACTATACCGGCGTGGTGTTCAGCTCCTACGTGCAGGAGCACGGAGAAGCGGTGCTTCTAGGCGGGCGGTATGACAGCCTCTGTGAGAAGTTCGATTCTCCTATGCCTGCTGTGGGATTTGCGGCGGATGTGGAGGCTTTGGCAGTTTTGATGTCTCCGGAGGAGAGGGAAGCGTTACCCGTCACGGTAATCCATGGAGAGGACGGCTATGAAATGGAGGCGCAAAAGCTTCTTTCCCAGTTGACTGCAGAGGGGAAAAATTGTGAGAGCTCGGTGTTCGAGACGAGAGAAGAGGCCAGAGCCTATGCTGCGGCGATCGGTGCGGCAGCGCTGATTTCTGTAGGAAAAGAAACAAAGGAGGTGACGCTTCCGTGAAGCCTTTGCGAATCGCGCTGACAAAAGGCAGGCTGGAAAAATCCACGGTGGAGTTGTTCGAGCAGATTGGACTGGATTGCAGCTGTCTGAGAGACAAGGGCAGGAAGCTGATCTTGCCTGTAGGCGATGGCGAGCTGGAGGCGGTTTTGGCCAAGGCCCCGGATGTGATCACCTATGTGGAACATGGTGTGTGCGATTTGGGTGTGGTAGGAAAAGACACCATCATGGAGCACGGCAGCCATTTTTTTGAAATACTGGACCTGGGATTTGGAAGATGCGGTTTTGCTCTGGCAGCGCCCCGCGGCGTGGATTTTTACAGCGGCTATCGGGAAAAGACAGTGGCGTCCAAATATCCCAATGTGGCCAGACGTTTTTTTGAGAGCAAGAAAATGGACGTGCGTATCATCAGGATTGAGGGCTCCGTGGAGTTGGCTCCGCTTTTGGGTTTGTCTGATGGAATTGTGGATATTGTGGAAACGGGCGTAACCCTGCGGGAGAATGGACTGGAAGTAGTGGAACGCATTGCGGAGGTATCTGCCCGGCTTATTGTAAATTCTGCAAGTCTCAAGCTGCGGAAACGAGAGATCGAAGCCTTAGCTGCACGGCTGGAGGCCGCAATCAAAGGGGGAAATTGAGATGATCAGAGTTGTTAAGGGAGACAGAGATACTTGCCTGAGCTTTATCGAAGAGCTGAAGACCCGGGTGGGAGAGACAGAAAAAAGTGTGGAGGAGACGGTTTCCGACATTTTGAAGAAGGTCAAATCGGGAGGCGACGAAGCTGTGAAAGCGTATTCCAGGAAGTTTGACGGTTGGACTCCGGAAACGCTGGAACTCTCCAGAACGGAGATGAAGGAGCTTTCTAAAGATTGCGACCCCTCTTTTTTGGAATCCCTGCGCCGCGCCGCCGCGAATATCAGGGAGTTTCATGCCAGGCAGAAACAGCAGAGCCGCATCGACCCTATGGGAAACGGTGTCATCACAGGCCAGAGGGTCAGGGGCCTGCACAGGGTAGGCGTTTATGTGCCCGGCGGCACGGCGGGATATCCCTCCTCTGTTCTAATGAATGTGATTCCCGCTCAGGTTGCGGAAGTGGGAGAAATTATCATGGTCACCCCGCCCGGACGGACAGGAAAGCCGGATCCCAACATCCTCGCCGCCGCCCTTGTGGCAGGCGTGGATCGGGTGTTTCTGATGGGCGGAGCGCAAGCGGTTGCAGCTTTAGCCTACGGTACAGAGAGTGTGCCCAAGGTGGATAAAATTGTGGGGCCTGGAAATATTTTTGTGGCCACAGCAAAAAAGCAGTTGTATGGCGTTGTGGACATCGATATGATTGCGGGCCCCAGTGAGATCCTGATTGTGGCGGACGATTCCGCCAATCCGGAATACCTGGCCGCCGATCTGATGAGCCAAGCGGAACATGACAGGCTGGCTTCCGCGATATTAATCACCAATTCTGAACAGCTGGCGGCGGAGACGGTAAAGGCTCTGTACCGGCAAGTGGAGACGCTCTCCCGAAAGGAAATCATCGAGGCGTCGCTGGACCGTTTCGGGGCGGTAATTGTCTGTGAATCCATGGAACAGGCCGTTGAATTTGCCAACGACCTGGCGCCCGAGCACCTGGAGGTCTGCTGCCAAGACCCCTTCGAGTATTTGGGCAGGCTGGACAATGCCGGCTCGGTATTTTTGGGCCACTATTCTCCGGAACCCCTGGGCGATTATTTTGCCGGAGCGAATCATGTGCTGCCTACCGGTGGGACGGCCAGGTTTTTCTCGCCGCTTTCCGTAGATGATTTTATCAAGAAGTCCAGTTTCATCTACTATCCGAAGGAAGAACTCCTGAAGGCTGCGGACGACATCATTCGTCTGGCGGAAACCGAAGAACTGACAGCCCATGCAAACTCTATCCGGGTGCGCAAAGAGCTGTGAGTTCCATAAGATTCTCCGTTTCCGGAAATCTTGTGAAGCCGAGCATGCGCTGAATCCATCCGGTGCTCAGCACACGGGGCGGGTTTTGTGTTGGTTCCAGAAAAACCCGGAAAAATTCTGCCGTATTCAAAGGACCAAGGGTATTCCGGGTTTTTGGGCGCAGAGATGTCGGATTTCACCCTCACTACGGGGACTGACCCGTCTGGCACGATTTGTTCAGCGGTTGTCTGAAATACTATTTTGGAAGCAGGTGTTCTCTTGTATCGTCTAAACGATAAAATAAAGGATCTGAAGCCCTATGACCCCGTGGGGGAGCGGTACCGGATTCATCTGGATGCCAACGAGTCTTTTCTTCCAATTCCTGCCGAGGTGCTGGAGGAGGTTAAGGCTGATTTGGACAAGCTGGAGTTTAACCGATATCCGGATCCTCTGGCAAAAGAGGCCTGCGAGGCTTTTTCCGGCTATTACGGGGTCCCCGTCAGAAATGTGGTGGCGGGTAATGGTTCAGATGAGCTGATTACCGTGATTTTCACAGCCTTTCTGCAGAAAGGCGATGCATTTGCCACGCTTGAGCCGGATTTTTCCATGTATGCCTTCAACGGATTCCTTCAGGAAATGCGCCATGTTGTCATCGGAAAAAAAGAGGATTTTACGCTGGATATTGACAGAGTGATCGAAACCTGCAACAATGAAGGAGTAAAGCTGCTGATTTTCAGCAATCCCTGCAACCCGACCTCTGTGGTGCAGAGCCGGGAGGAAATGCGGAAGCTGATCCGCGGTGTGGACGCCCTGGTAATCCTGGATGAGGCCTATATGGATTTCGGCGCTGAAAGTCTGCTGAAAGAATTTATGGACTATGACAACCTCATTCTCCTGCGTACTTGCTCCAAAGCTTTTGGCATGGCGGCGCTGCGCCTGGGTTTTGCCGTGGCGAACGATATGCTTGCCGGCGCGCTGCGGGCGGTAAAGTCGCCCTATAACGTCAATTCTGTCACCCAGAAGATTGGGGCAGCCGTGCTGCGCCGCAAAGAAGAACTGCAAAAAGCGCTGGCGGAAATTTTGAACTCCAGAAATTTTTTGTTGGAGCAGATAAAGCAGATTGGAGGGGAATTTCCCAATTGCTTTACCGTTTTTGGAGGCAGTACCAATTTTGTAACGCTGGTACTGGAAGAGCCGGAGAGGCTCTATCAGTATTTGGGAGAACAGGGGATTTCTGTCCGGTTCACTTCAGGGTTGATCCGTGTTACCTGCGGAACTGAGGAGGAAAACAGGGAATTCCTTCAGGTTCTGCTGAACTATCTGAAAGAAAAGGGGGAATAGGGATGGAGCGCTACGCCGCGTTGAGCAGAAAAACCAAAGAGACAGAGGTTTCTCTGGAGTTTTCCTTCGATGGAGGCGAGATCGAAGTCTCCACGGGAGTCGGATTTTTTGATCATATGCTCACTGCCTTTGCAGTCCACGGAGGCTTTGGCCTCAAACTGAAAACGGTAGGGGACTGGCATGTGGACTGCCACCATACGATTGAGGATACCGGCATCGTTCTGGGTAAGGCGTTTGCGGAGGCGCTGGGTTCCAAACGGGGTATCAACCGGTTTGGGCATGCTTACATCCCTATGGACGAAACATTGGGATTTGCGGCGGCTGATATCAGCGGGCGTCCGTTTCTGGTGTTCCAAGCTGAGTTTCCCCAGGAACGTACCGGTGATTTCGATTCCTGCATGACGGAGGAATTTTTCAGGGCCTTTGCTATGAACGCGGGAATTACTTTACATTTGCGCTGCGAGTATGGCAAAAATACGCACCATATGATTGAGTCTCTTTTTAAAGCGGCCGCCCATGCGCTGCGGAAGGCCGCCATACTGAACAACGATGATGTCATACTTTCCTCCAAGGGAATGCTGTGAGAACGCCTGTTTGAAAACATCAGGAGAAAGGCTGAAATTCTATGATCATTTTGCCTGCCATTGACCTACAAAACGGAAAGTGCGTCCGACTTTTTCAAGGAGATTATGCCACGGCCAAGGTGGTGGCGGAAAGCCCGGTGGAGACGGCAAAGCAGTTTGAAAGCCAAGGCGCATGTTGGATGCATATGGTGGATTTGGATGGCGCCAAAGACGGAAAGCCCAGAAATTCTGAAGCAATTTTCCAGGTGCTGGACAATGTGGATCTGCATATAGAGGTTGGCGGCGGAATTCGCGACATGGAGACCGTAGAGCATTATCTGAGCAGGGGCGTCAGCCGGGTGATTCTGGGTTCAGCAGCTTTACGGGATCCCGCTTTTGTGAGAGAAGCCGTCAAGAAATACGGAAAAAAGATAGCTGTGGGCATTGACGCCCTGGACGGAAAGGTGGCTGCCGACGGCTGGACTGAGCAGAGCCAGGTGGATTATATCGAGCTGGCGAAGCGAATGGAGGAGATCGGCGTCCATTATATTATCTGTACGGATATCTATAAGGACGGCACTATGAATGGTCCCAACCTGGTGATGCTGGATAAGCTGAACCGCTCCGTCAGCTGCAATATTATTGCCAGCGGCGGCGTGAGCAGCCTTTTGGATATTGTAAACCTGTATGATTTGGGCCTGTATGGGGCCATTGCGGGCAAGTCCATCTACCAGGGAGCGTTGGATCTGCGTGCGGCAATCATTGCCTGCCAAAAAATATCCAGTAAGGCATCGAAAAACAGGACGGCAGTGGACGATGAACTGGAGCGGTATTTCAGAAAATCCGACCTGATTCCCGCCATCATTCAGGAGGAAAGCACTGGGGAAGTGCTGATGCTGGCCTATATGAACCGGGAGTCCCTGGTGAAATCCATGCAGACCGGGTACACCTGGTTTTACAGCCGCAGCAGGAATACCTTATGGAACAAAGGGGAGACCTCTGGAAATACGCAGAAGATCGTGAGCATTCATGCTGATTGTGATGACGATACCCTGTTGGTCAAGGTGCATCAGAAGGGTCCTGCATGCCATACGGGCAGCAGAAGCTGTTTCTTTAAAAAAATAATACATAACGGGTAAATTAATAAATCATCCTCTGCACAGACGGCGGATTGCCGCTGTTTAAGAGGGCTGGAAAGGAAAATCGACGATGGATGTTTTGCAGGAACTGTATGAAACAGTGCTTTCCCGGAAAGAGGCTCAGGTAGAAGGCTCTTATACCTGTTATTTGTTCGAAAAAGGTACGGATAAGATATTGAAAAAATGCGGGGAAGAGTGCAGCGAGGTCATTATTGCCGCTAAAAATAAGAAGAATCCGGAGACCGTTGGGGAGATCAGCGACCTGCTTTACCACTTGATGGTACTTATGGTCAATGAGGGGATTCCCTTTAATGAGGTTGAGGCGGAACTGGCCCGCCGCAGTGAAAAAACCGGAAATCTGAAACAATTTCACCAGGTGGACCGCGATTCATGAATCAGGCGGAAAGAAAAGAATTGTGGAAGCATGAGGAGTCCTGCGCCTTGTCCGGCCGGGATTTTTCTCATTTGCAGGGCAGATATCTGAAGGGGAAGGCGCCTTGGGACTATCGCCTGAAGGTGTTGGATTTCCTGCGTCCCGGGATTAAAATCCTGGATATGGGGACGGGCAGCGGCGAGTTTCTCCTCTCTCTTTCCCACCCCAGACAGCTTCTGACTGCCACGGAGGGAGACCCAGCAAATTACAGGCTCTGTTTGCGCCGGCTCACGTCCCTGGGTGTCACAGTGGTGGACTGTACCTGCGGAGAGGGAAAGGAAATGCCATTCCCAGATAACAGTTTTGATCTGGTGCTCAACCGCCATGAAGGGTATGATGTGGGAGAAGTCCGGCGCGTACTGCGGGACGGCGGCTTTTTTCTCACAGAGCAAGCGGGAGGTCAGAACAGCAGGCTGCTTGCCCAAAGGCTTTTGCCGGAACGGGAACGACCTGGACTGGCTTTCAATTTGGAAAACGAGGCCCCGAAATTTAGGAAAGCCGGATTTCGGCTGGTGTGCCAAAACCAGGCGTATCCTATGGCGAAAATTATGGATGTGGGAGCCCTTTGCTTCTATGCGAAACTGAGGGAAAGAGAATTTCCGGGTTTCTCCGTAGACAACTGCCTTGACCGCTTGCTGCTGCTGCAGCGGGAGGTAGAAGAGCGCGGGTGCCTTTTGAACCAGGAGCATAGGTTTCTGCTGATAGCCAAAAACAGAAAAGGGGCAGCGGGACTGCCTTCTGGAAGGAGGAACGATTGAAATGAAAAAAATAGGGATCCTCTGTGCCGGAGATAGCGAGTTGGAACCTTTTCTGTCCCATATCCATTCCTGTACGGTTGTGGAAAAGGCAATGCTGAAGGTACATGAAGGGGAGCTGGAGGGCATACCTGTGGCGGCTGTGTACAGCGGCGTATGCAAAGTAAATGCCGCCATTGCCGCGCAGGTATTGATCGACTGCTTTCAGGTGGAAGCTGTTATCAATGCAGGAACTGCCGGCGGAATGGAAGAATCACTGCAGATTTTTGACACCGTTGTTTCTACTCAGGCGCTTTACCACGATGTGGAAGAGCATATCCTGACCGAATTTCATCCCTGGATGCAGACCGCTTGGTTTCCGGCAGATCAGGAGCTGTTGGAAGCTGCTAAAAGGGCTGCCTTACAAGAGCGCAATGTGTTTTTTGGCAGGATGGCTACTGGAGAACAATTTATTACGGAAGAACACCGTTTAGAAATCAATCGGAAATATGCGCCGCTGTCGGTAGATATGGAAACGGGAAGTATCGCACATGTATGTTATGTAAACCGAATTCCGTTTTTATCGGTGCGCACACTTACAGATACGGCAGTACATTCCGGAACTGAGAATTTTGAACGGAACTGTTCCCAGGCTTCTGCAATTTCCAAGGACTTTGTATTGAGCCTCCTGCGGGAGCTGTATAAGCAGCCAAAGCCGGTCTGAGGAGTTTTTTTTGCTCAGACTGCCGCTCCATATCCATAATATTTTGTAAAATGACGGACGACGGGAAATTGATTATATGGAAAGGGCCGGGAGAACCGGTTGATTTATATGACGGGCCCGGCTGAGAGGATTGCTGCTTCCGGGAAGGGGGTTTCTCATGGCGGCAAATCCGGAGAGGGAAAATCCTGTTGCCGGTTATTCCGGCATTTTCCTGTCAGAAGAACAGGCCTCCATACTGTCTGGAGGCCAGGATATAGATAAGCTACTGGCCTCAATAACGCTTGGAAGTTTTCAGAAATACTACAGTAGTCTGTTCTAAAAAGAACCAGTTGACATCACTTCCAAAAAGTGCTAGACTTTATTTTGCTATGGGGGAGTAGTCGGCGTGGAATTCTGCGCAGCTAGATCAACAATCATGGGCGGTCACCCGCTCTGGTTTAGCTTGAAACGACCAGACCTGTGCCTATCTTTTCGAGGGCTCAGGTCTGTTTTTTTATCTCAAACGGAATTTTCCTGCAGGTTCCTGCGGGATCTGAGAAGGAGAAACACTCTCATTTATTTTTGTTAATTGGGAAGACTATTCAAAAAAGGAAGGATGTAGAAACATGGAATTCTTGTGGGAAGGGCTGCTGTCGGTCACCTGGCAGCAGCTGGTGATGTACGCTGTGGGCGCAGTGCTCATCTGGCTTGCGATCAAAAAAGATTATGAGCCTGCGCTGCTGCTGCCGATGGGATTTGGAGCTATCCTGGTAAACCTGCCCTTGTCCGGTGTTCTGAATCAGACAATGCAGGGCGTGGGGGAAACGCATGGCATAATCCAGTGGCTCTTTGAGATTGGGATTGAGGCGTCGGAGGCATTCCCGCTGCTGCTGTTCATCGGCATCGGTGCGATGATTGACTTTGGCCCGCTGCTCTCCAACCCCAAGATGTTCCTTTTCGGTGCGGCGGCACAATTCGGTATTTTTCTCACAATTTTCCTGGCCGCTGTTTTGGGCTTTCCCATCCGAGATGCGGCGTCAATCGGCATTATCGGCGCCGCGGACGGCCCCACCTCCATTCTGGTATCTCAAGTGCTGAAATCCAATTATGTGGGGCCGATTGCAGTAGCCGCCTACTCCTATATGGCGCTGGTGCCCATCATCCAGCCGGTTGCCATCAAGGCTGTCACTACCAAGAAGGAGCGGGCGATCCGTATGGAGTACCGTCCTGCTGCAGTGAGCAAAACCACCAGGATTTTGTTTCCCATCCTGGTGACGGTGATCGCGGGCCTGGTGGCTCCCGCCTCCGTCTCTCTGGTGGGCTTCCTGATGTTTGGCAACCTGATCCGCGAGTGCGGTGTGTTGAACAGGCTTTCTGAGACCGCCCAGAACGATTTGGCCAATTTGGTCACATTGCTGCTGGGGATTACCATCTCTTTCTCCATGCGTGCGGATAAATTTGTCACACTGCAGACCCTGATGATTATGGCCTTGGGCCTGTTTGCCTTTGTGTTTGATACCATAGGCGGCGTGTTCTTTGCAAAGCTTCTCAACCTGTTTTCAAAGAACAAGATCAATCCCATGGTGGGAGCTGCCGGAATCTCTGCATTCCCCATGTCGGCGCGTGTTGTGGAAAAAATGGGAATTGCGGAGAATAACCAGAATCACCTGCTGATGCATGCCGTAGGAGCCAATGTTTCCGGACAGATCGCTTCTGCCGTGGCCGGTGGAATTGTGCTGGGATTTTTCCTGTAAGTTCAGGTGGACTAGAGAGACGAAGGATCGGATAGAAAATAGCTGGAAATGACGAATAGCACACGCCCTGTACAGCAGGCGTAGGGAAAGGAAGAGAGTAGATGAGTCCTGAAACCGTGCAGAATATAATGGAAGCTCTGGGAATCATGGGTAAGGGTATGTTGGGTATTTTTGTTGTGATCGGCGTGATTGCCCTGATAGTCTATGCCCTTACAAAGCTGAGCTCCAGTAAAAATTGACGAAGAGATCTTGATAGAGTTCCAAAAGATAATGGGAAGGGTCCGCCATAAAATGCAGTTTAAGCATTTTCAGCGGGCCCTTCCCACATCATGTAAAATTTTGTGTCCTATTTACTATGTGGGGGCCGGCTGCTAAAAGAGCTTCAGAAAGGCCATACCCAAAAGCAGCGCTCCACTGAGCCAGGAGATGTTGAAGGGCAGCTTTTTAGCCAGACGATTCCCCAATTTGCTGCCCAGCAGTACCGCCAGGGTTTCAGTGATCAGGGAACAGAGGAATACTGCCAGGATGTTTAAGTTTCCCAACGCCGCGCCGAACCCTACGGCCATACCGTCCAGGGAAAGTGCGACGGCCAGAGAGGCGGCTTCTCCCGGCGAAATTGTTTTAGAATGGTCACGGTCTGCTTTCTCAGGATCCGCATAAAGGCTCAGCACAAAACGAAAGTTTAGCAGGCTGAAATGGATTTGCTTTTCCAGATTGTTGTGCTTTCGAATGATTGATTTGGTCAGGCTGTCGAGTAGTTTGACAAGCCCCAGAATAAAAAGCAGCACGAAACAGATGGCGGTGGTGAGGCTTTGTGGAATCAGTCCGCGTATCAGGGAACCGGCCAACATGGAGACCCCCACTACGCTGCTGCAGATCACATTGATGATTTGGGCGGACAGGAGAGGGATACGGATTTTATTGCTGCCGTAGGCAAAGCTTGCCACAAATGCATCCATGGAGAGGGCCGCCGCCAGAACGGCCGCCTCCAGCAGGGAAAAAAGAAAATTCACTGGCCAGCCCTCGCTTTGGTAAAATTTGTCTTCTCAGTATCCTATGAAAAGGAGGGGGTTGACGTGACAAGGATTTTATGGAGCGGCGCGGGCGGCGAGAAATGAAACAGGCGTACGGAAACCCGGTTCCCGTACGCCTGAATTACTTTTAAAACATCAGCCTCTGGCATTTCGGTAGATTGCTGCCATGTCCTCCTGGTTAAGCGTCTTGAAAGCGCCGATCGTACGGCCGCCGAAAGCGCATTTTGCTGCCAGCTCTTCAATCTGCTCCTCTGTGAGTGCAACACCCAACTCCCGGATGGTGGTGGGCATATCGATGGAGCGATAGAATTCTTCCATGGCTTCAATGCCCAAGAGAGCGGTCTCTCTGGCGTTTCCATGGCATTCAATATCGAAAATGCGGCTGGCAAACTGGGCAAAACGTTCCGGTTTGTCATGAAAGACATAGCGGGCCCAACTGCCCCATACAGCTGCCAGGCCGGCGCCGTGCGCCACATCGAACATGCCGCCCAACTCATGCTCCAGTTGGTGGGAGGCCCAATCCCCATTGGGGCCGCCGCAATTCATCAGGCTGTTGTGCGCCAAGCTTCCCGCCCACATGATTTCGGCCCTGGCCTTGTAATTCTGTGGCTCTCCCTTTAAAATCAGAGCATTGTGCATGACGGTGCGGATCAGTGCCTCCGCCATGCCGTCGGTGAGCTCCAGCGTGTCGTCGGGAACAAAATAGCGCTCCATGGTATGCATCATGATGTCCACAGCCCCGCAGGCCGTCTGATAGGCGGGCAACGTATAGGTGAGCTCAGGGTTCATCACGGCAAATCTGCAGCGGCACAGAGGACTGTTATACCCGCGTTTAATGCCGCCCTCTTCTTTGGTGATGACGCTGGAATCGCTCATTTCACTGCCCGCTGCGGCGATTGTCAGCACACAGCCGATGGGCAGGCAGGCTTTTGCCGTGTTTTTCCGGTCATAGAGATCCCACACGTCGAAATCGTTAGCCATACCGTAGCCGATCGCCTTGGCAGAATCGATGACGCTGCCCCCGCCGACGGCTAAAATAAAATCTACATGTTCCTTCCGGCAGAGTTCAATTCCTTCATAGACCAGGGAAAGCCGGGGATTGGGTACAACGCCGCCAAGAGATGTGTATGCAATGCCGGCCTCCTGCAGAGAGGTGAATACCCGGTCCAACAGGCCGCTTTTCCTGGCGCTCTGCCCACCGTAGTGAACCAGAACCTTTCTGCAGCCCTGTTCCTTTACCAGGCTGCCTACTTCCGACTCTGTGTTTTTTCCGAATATAACTTTAGTGGGGGTGTGAAAGACAAAATTATTCATACTGTTTTTCTCCTTTATCTCTTTTTTGCTTTACTACATTTTGAGGTACGCCGGCCAGAAAACAGCGTAAGTTTTCCGCTACAATACCAATCAGCCTTTGCCGCGCCTCCCGGGAGGACCAGGCTACATGCGGTGTGATAATACAGTTTTTAGCGGAAAGCAGCGGATGTTCCGGGGCGGGCGGCTCCTGAGAAAGGACGTCCATTCCTGCGCCGGCCAGCCGTCCTGTATTCAAGGCTTCGGCCAGATCCGCTTCTGCCACAACGGCGCCGCGGGAAGTGTTGAGCAGAAAGGCGGAAGGCTTCATCAGAGAAAGCAGGGAGCTGTTGATAAGGCCTCTTGTTTCTTCTGTTAACGGGCAGTGGATGGAGACTACGTCGCTTTTCTGAAACAGCTCCCTGAGAGAGACCCAGCTGCAGCCTGCGGGGGCTTCCTTCCGGGTACGGCTGCAGAGCAGCACCTTCATGCCGAAGGCTAATCCCAATCTGGCCACAGCGCTGCCTATGGCGCCGAACCCGAATATTCCCAATGTCTTTCCGCTGAGCTCGAACATGGGGGAAAAGGCGCTTTCTTCCTCGGCGCGCTTCCATCCGCCGTCACGCACGGTTTCACTGTAATACTCCGCCCTGTTGCACAGAGCCAGAAGCAGGGAGAAAGCGTGCTGTGCCACCGTTTCTGCACAGTAGAGGGGCACATTGCATACCGTAATACCCAGCTCCTCCGCAGCGGCGATATCTATGGTGTTGTAACCGGTAGCGAGAGCACCCAGAAACCGGAGACACGGCAGCTCTTTCAGAATAGCCCGGTCCATGATGGTACGGTTCATGATGACGGCTTCGGCGGCGCCGG
This sequence comes from Neglectibacter timonensis, assembly GCF_900048895.1. Classification (GTDB taxonomy): domain Bacteria; phylum Bacillota; class Clostridia; order Oscillospirales; family Acutalibacteraceae; genus Acutalibacter; species Acutalibacter timonensis. The sequence goes on from NZ_LT160640.1 coordinate 347,885, forward strand.
CCCTCTCTCTGATGAGTTCATAGGGTGTGTCATCGTAAACGGTGAGCTTGCCCAACTCCTTTAGAGGTTCCCAGGAGATATCTCCCGGATTTGTTGTTCTGCCATCCAACACCACAATCTGCATCGGCATTCTTCCTTTCTAAAAAGCTGGACTTTCGCGCCGGACCGATCCGGCGATAGTCTGATTATAAAGCTTGTGGACGTTCATTGCAAGCTGTCCAGGCCGGGAAATTAGACCGATAACTTCTGGTTTCGGCACAAATTGTTAGAGGATTGGCCTATTGATTCTCTTTGCACTTTGTGGCATAATTTTCTTAAGTGTTGTGTTTTGGAAAGGTGCGGTCAAAAATATGAAGGAAACGAAGAAACAGAAAAAGAAGGGCCTGATCGGCAGGTTCGTCCCCTATTTCAAAAAGTACAAATGGATATTGGTTTTTGATCTGTTCTGCGCGGCGCTCACCACCGTGTGTGAACTGGTGCTGCCGATGCTGGTGCGTTTTGTCACCAATGCGGGAATCAACGACCTGGCGTCGCTGACATTGGAAATCATTCTGAAGATTGGTGTGCTCTACCTGTTCCTGCGGCTGGTGGACGCGGCAGCCAATTTTTTTATGGCCTCTATCGGCCACATTATGGGCACGAAAATTGAGACCGATATGCGTTCAGACCTGTTCCGGCATTTACAGAAGCTTTCTTTCACCTATTTCGACAATACAAAGATTGGGCAGATTATGTCCCGCATTACCTCGGACCTGTTTGATGTGACGGAATTTGCCCATCACTGCCCGGAAGAAATTTTTATTTCCGCTATAAAAATTGTTGGATCCTTTACCATTCTTTGCGGTGTGAACGTCTGGCTGACGCTCATCGTGTTTTCCGTGGTACCCTTTATGCTGCTGGTGGCTGCTTTCTTCAACCTGAAGATGCGGGAGCAGTTCCGCCGCCAACGCGTACAGATCGGCGAGATCAACGCCCAGGTGGAAGACAGTCTTCTGGGGGTCCGGGTAGTCAAATCCTTTGCCAACGAGGATTTGGAGACGGAAAAGTTCGAGCGCGGCAATGAAACCTTTTTCGACATCAAAAAGAAGAGTTATCTCTATATGGGCGGCTTTGACGCCTCTAACCGGATGTTCGACGGCTTGATGAATATATTGGTGCTGGTTGTGGGCGCCGTATTTATGATAAACGGGCAGATTCAGCCGGCGGATCTGGTGGCTTACATGATGTATGTGGGCACTTTGATCAGCTCTGTGCGGCAACTGGTGCAGTTTGCAGAGCAGTTTCAGCGCGGTATGACCGGCATCGAGCGTTTCTTCCAGGTTATGGATGCAGACGTGGATATCTTTGATGAGCCGGACGCCAGAGAGCTGAAGGTGAACCGTGGGGATATCAACTTCGAAAACGTAGGGTTCAGTTACTCCGACGATGGGAAGCAAGTGCTTTCCGAAATCAATCTCTCTGTGAAAGCAGGAGAGAATGTGGCGCTTGTAGGTCCCTCCGGAGGAGGAAAAACCACGCTGTGCAATCTGATTCCCCGGTTCTACGATGTCACGGAAGGCCGTATTCTGATCGATGGTCAGGATATCCGCAATGTCACCCTCAATTCACTTCGTTCTCAGATCGGTTTTGTGCAGCAGGATGTGTACCTGTTCTCCGGTACCGTGTTCCAGAATATTGAATACGGCAGGCCCGGCGCCAGCAGGGAAGAGGTGGTAGAGGCCGCGAAACAGGCGGGCGCCCATGAATTTATTATGGGGCTGCTCAATGGGTATGATACTTATGTGGGAGAACGCGGCGTAAAGCTTTCAGGTGGCCAGAAACAGCGCATCAGTATTGCCCGTGCATTTTTGAAGAATCCGCCTATTATGATTCTGGATGAGGCAACATCTGCGTTGGACAACGAAAGTGAAAAGATCGTGCAGGCGTCTTTGGAAAAACTTTCCAAAGGGCGCACTACCTTTACCATCGCCCACCGTCTCACTACCATAAAGAACGCCACAGTTATTTTGGTGCTGACGCACAGGGGAATTGAAGAAAAAGGAACTCATCAGGAACTGATGGCCAAAAAGGGAATTTATTACCATCTTTATAACAGCTATGCAGACGACAGGGTTGTTGACAATGCCTGACGATTTTCTCATGGACAGGAGTGCTTAGAGTTGAATAAAGATCATTTTTTTCAGTATCTTTCCGGGAAAACGGTGACCTTCTGCGGCATAGGAAGAAGCCACATGCCACTCATGGAGCTGTTTCAAAAAAAAGGAGCGCTGGTATCCGCCAGGGATAAGCGCAGTTTTGAGGAGCTGGGGGAAAACGGGGAGAAGCTGAAAGCGCTTGGGATCAAGCTGATTCTGGGGGAAGGTTATCTGGATCATTTGGAGGAGAATCTCATTTTTCGGACGCCGGGTATGCGGTACACTCTGCCGGAACTTGCCGAAGCGCGCAAGCGCGGCAGCGCGGTGACCAGTGAGATGGAGGTGTTTTTTGAGCTTTGTCCCTGCAAAATATATGGGGTGACGGGCAGTGATGGAAAGACCACCACCACCACCATAATAGCAGAGTTTTTGAAAGCCCAGGGGAAACAAGTGCATTTGGGAGGAAATATCGGGAAGCCTCTTCTGCCGGAAATAGAATCGATTCAGGAGACGGACTGCGCCGTAGTGGAGCTTTCCAGCTTTCAGCTTATTTCCATGAGGGAAAGCCCCAATGTGGCGGTTGTAACCAATCTCACCCCCAATCACCTGGATATGCATAAGGATATGCAGGAATATATCGACGCCAAGAAAAATATTTTTCTGCATCAAAATGCTTTTTCCCGTACTGTGCTCAATGCAGACAATGCGATTACAGCAGATTTTGCGCCGGAAACCCGCGGAGATACGTGGCTCTTCAGCAGACGGGAAAATTTGCGGCGCGGCGTCTGGTGTGACGGAGAGAAAATTTATGTAAACGGGGAAGAGGCGCTTGCCGTCAGGGACATTAAGCTTCCCGGCTGGCATATCGTGGAGGATTATATGGCCGCCATCGGTGCGGTGTGGGGTGAGGTGTCTCCTGAGAATATCCGGAAAGTAGCCGCTGAGTTCGGCGGTGTGGAGCATCGGACGGAGTTGGTTCGTGAGTTTGAGGGTGTGAAATATTATAACGATTCTATTGCCAGTTCCCCCACACGTACGATTTCAGGCACGCTTTCTCTCTTTGACAAAAAAATAATCCTCATCTGCGGGGGTTATGATAAACAGATTCCTTATGATCCCCTTGGCCCGGTGATATGCGACAGGGTTAAAACTCTGGTCGTTATGGGTAGCACCGGCCCGAAGATTGAAGAAGCGGTGCGCAATGCGCCGGGATATCAGGAGGGAAGTCCCAAAATTCTTAGAGTGAAGAATATGGAAGAGGCGGTTGACGCCGCCCGCAGCGAGGCACAGGCTGGAGATGTGGTATCCCTGTCGCCGGCTTCTGCGGCCTTTGATTTGTACCCGAATTTCGAGGTGCGGGGAAGACATTTTAAGGAGCTCGTAAACGAACTCCGGTAACACGGGGGATTCCCCGGGAAAGCAGAGAGAATGGAACGAAAAAAACAAGGAAATTACAGAGAAAACAAAAATACCGGCCATAAAGGGGCCCGCCCGGCAGCAGGGGGCGTCAGACAGCGTCCTGCTGCAAGAGATGTTCATACACCGGAGCAGAAGTTGATTCTGACTGCGCTGCGGCGCTGCGGTGGTGGGGACGGCGTTCCCTCCCGCGCCTTGATGCGCGAGGCGGGGGTTATGAACAAAAATGCTTTTTATGAGGCGCTTAGATCGCTGAAAGAGGCCGGAGAGGTGAAGGTGGACAAGGACCATTGGGTTACTTTGGTTCCGGACAGCGGCGATATAGAGGCACAGCTTGTTTCTCTTTCGGAAAAGTTTGGTTTTGCCCGCCCGAAAAACGGCACTGGAGATATCTTTATTCCCGGTAGTGCCTTGAAGGGCGCTTTTGTGGGAGATGAGCTGGTGCTGTCAGATATCCAGCAGCGGGAAAAGGGCCCCAGCGGCCGGGTTAAGCGGATTGTTGCCCGCGCATCCGGTTCTGTGACTGGAACTGTTCATCTGGATCCAGGCGGAGCCAGAGTCACTCCTGACGGCCCGGTACGCTATGATCTGAAGGTACGGCCGGCTGATCTCAATGGAGCCAGGGATGGAGACAAGGTGCTGATCCGGCCCCAGGCGGACGGCAGAGGCGATTGGGTCTTCGCTGAAGTAAAATCCGTATTCGGCAGCGGCAGCAGTGCCAGAGTGTGTTCTGACGCCATCATCGAGCGCTGCGGGATTCCCAAGGAATTTCCACCGGAGGTGATGGCGGAGGCAGAGCAGGTATCCCGTGCTGCGATTACGGAAGCGGATTTTCGGGAACGGCTGGATCTGCGTGAGGAACCGGTGTTCACCATCGACAGCGCCGACGCAAAGGATCTCGATGATGCCATTTCCGTCCGTAAGACTCGGGCAGGCTACAAGCTGGGCGTGCATATTGCAGACGTATCCCACTATGTGAAGGCGGGCGGTGCCATTGACCGGGAGGCGTTTCGCAGAGGCACCTCCGTATACTTTGCAGACCGCGTGATTCCCATGCTGCCGGAGGCTCTTTCCAACGGGGTATGCTCCCTGAACGCAGGAACTGAGAAGCTGGCGTTCTCCGCTCTTCTTTCCTTTGACCGGGAAGGCAATATGACCGGATATGAGTTTCATAAGTCAGTGATCAACTCAAAAGTGCGGGGCGTCTACCGGGAGGTCAATGAAATATTGGCAGGCACTGCTTCCAAGGACTTGCTGAAAAAATATGCACCGGTGAAAACCAGTTTGAAAAATGCCAAGGAGCTGGCGGACCTTTTGAAGAAAAAGGCTGTGGAGCGGGGCGAGATGGAACTGGAAAGCGGCGAGACCAAATTTGTGCTGGACGAAAAGGGAGTCTGTATCGATATTCTTCCCAGAACAACGGGGGAATCAGAGGCCCTGATCGAGCAGATGATGATTGCGGCCAATATCGCAGCGGCTAAGGTGGCCCAAGAGGCGGAAATTCCGTTTTTATACCGCACTCATGAAAAGCCCCAGCCAGACCGGGTAATTGAGCTGTGCGATTTGCTGGACCGCCTGGGAGTTCCCTGCGGCGAACTGAAAAAAGGAAATCCCACTGCAAAGGACTTTGCAGCGGTGCTCAACCGGGCAAAAGGAACGCCAAAAGAGGCGCTGGTTTCCCAGCGTATCCTGCGTACTATGGAGAAGGCGCGTTATTCTGACCGGGAAGTAGGACATTTTGGACTGGCTCTTCCCGATTACAGCCACTACACTTCTCCTATCCGCCGATATCCCGATACCTCGATCCACCGGATCCTGACCGATCTGGTCAGCGGTTCGGACCCTGCGGAGATAGCGCACCGTTATGCGGCGTTTGCTGCGGAGTCTGCAGAGGAATCCTCCAAGAACGAGGTGCGGGCAGTCACAGGGGAACGGGCGGCTGAGGATTGTTACATGGCGGAATATATGTGCGCTCACTTAGGGGAGCGCCATGTGGGGATTATCAGCGGCGCAACACCCCGCGGCATCTTTGTAAAACTCCCCAATAACGCTGAGGGCTTTGTCAGCCTCAATGATTTTCCGGATTGTGATTTTGAGTTTGATGGAGAAATCACACACATGGACCGGCGCTCAGGTCTGACCCTGACCGTAGGAGAAGAGCTTGGGATCATTGTAGCCGCTGCAGATGTGGCTACCGGCCGCATCGATTTCGTACCTCAGGAGGCATAGAGTTCGTCCCCTTTTCATAGGTATGATCAAAAGGAGAAGGGGACGTGACTTCATGAAAGGCTTTTTATTCTCTGCAGTTCTGGGCTTTGTGGCAATGGCGCTGGTCAATCTCTGCGGCCCGTATACAGGTGTGTTTCTGCCGGTGAGCCGGCTGAGTGTGCTGGTTTCCGGGGTATTGGGAATTCCCGGCGTCACTCTGATGCTCCTGCTCAATGCTATTTTATAAAGTTAACTTTGACAGAATGGTGCGAAAGCGGCCAGGTGGAGTGCCGGTAGACAAGGAAAAGGACGTACAGCTCTGAAAAGGGGATGTCTAACATGTTGTTGGTTCGTGCGAATTATCTTGATGGGAATTTTCAATGGAAGACGGGAGATATCGAAATCGAAGACGGGCGGCTTCTGCGGGTGGGGGAGAATCTCTCTTTCCCGGAAGATGAACTGGCTGTTGACTGTTCCGGATATACCATTATACCCGGCTTTGTGGATATCCATATCCACGGCTGTGCGGGTACCGATACCTGTGATGGAACTCGGGAAGATATTGACAATATGGCCAGATTTTTGCTGCAGAAGGGGGTTACTTCTTTCTGTCCTACCACGATGACCACAGGCCGGGCTACAGTAGAACGGGCTTTGCTTGCCGCTAAAGCCTGCGCAGAGCAGCCGGTGGAGGATGGCGCCCGGATAGTCGGAATCCACATGGAGGGACCTTTTATTGCCAAAGAGAAAAAGGGAGCTCAGCTGGAAGAGGCTATTCTGCCGCCGGACTACAGCTGGTTCCGTGAGCTTTATGAGCTGAGCGGCGGCCTTGTAAAGCTGGTGGTGGTGGCGCCTGAACAGCCTGGAGGATATGAATTTGCTGAACAGGCTAAAGCGCAGTGCACGGTTTCCATCGCGCACACTACGGCGAGTTACGAGGAGGCAAAACACGCCTTTGACTGCGGCGTAACCCATGCCACCCATCTGTTCAATGCAATGCCCGGCCTTTCTCACCGTGCCCCCGGGGTGGTGGGCGCCGTGTTTGATGATGAAAGGGTAACGGCGGAGCTGATCTGTGATGGATTTCATCTGCATCCTGCAGTGCTGCGGACAGCCTTCCGCGTTCTTGGAGACAGGGCTGTGGTGGTCAGTGATTCCATGCGGGGAAATGGCATGGCAGATGGGGAAAGCTTTGATCTGGGCGGCCAGTTGGTCACCGTAAAGGACGGCAAGGCCACCCTTTCTGACGGAACGATTGCGGGTTCTGTGACCAACCTCCATGAAGAGGTCAAAAATCTGGTCAGCTTCGGCATTCCTCTGGAGCACGCTGTAAAAGCAGCCACTCTGACTCCGGCCAAGGTAATTGGAATGGATGGGGAGATTGGCAGTATCGAACCTGGGAAGCGTGCCGATCTGCTGGTGTTGGATGAGAATCTGGATATTGTGGCTGTCTATCATTAATCTATTTGGGATAGATACTGTGGATACAAAAAAGGAACGGAAATGCAGCTAGCTGCACTTTCGTTCCTTTTTTTCTGTTGCTTCTTATTGAAAGACAATCATATTATTCAACTTGCGGGACTGTGGGCCGCATAGCCATTGTCCGCCCACATAAAGGGTGGCGGATCCGCCGCCGTCCAAATTGATTCCATCCGAGCAGCCCAGTTTCACTAGAATGGAGGAAAGCTCCTGCAGTGTGCAGGTAGCGGTGGCAATAAGCAGGTTCCCGTCCGGTTTGATGCCGATACACATGCGCAGTGCAGTATAGGTGGTGATGTTCGGGTCTGAGAAGCCCTCGGAAATGTAGGTGTTCAGGCCGCCGTATACCTGACCGTTTTTCACAAGCCTAGGGCCGGCTGCAACAGACAGCATAATATCTTGCGTGGAAGAACCGTCGTAGTTTAAATCCAGAGAAATGCGATCGCCTACCTGGCAGGAATCAAAGAAATCTCCTTCATACTGGCGGCGGGAACGCTGGGCCAGCACGTACCCCTCATCTAGGGAGGGAATTGCGACGTCTTTGTCTGCTGCGACAGAGGTGATAAATCCTTCGCTGTCCACCGTTACGGCGTCTTTTGCGTCGAAGCACAGCGTATGCCCCCAGTCCCTGGTGAAGACCAGGCGGGCGGCGTCGGTGCTGCTGCTGGGCCATTTGTTTGCGGAGACCTTCTGGATAACGCTTTCAAAACCGTCTTCATAGCCGTTGATGATACCGCAGCGCTGGCAGAGGGATACGCTGGCTTTGGCAAAATTGGAAATTTTAGCCTTATCTGTGAAATTTATTTCCGTGGTATCGGGGGTCATCTGTCGTCCGGTAGCCCTGGCAAAGTTTGTGACCATTCTCGCAAGTTCTTCTCAGGTCACATACTGTTCCGGCCGAAAGGTTTTGTCCTCATAGCCGTTGACTACGCCCGCTTCCGAAGCCCAATTGACATAAGGATTATACCATTGGGAGGGAAATACATCCCGGAAGCTCCCTTTGAATCGGTATTGGTCGACTTCGCTCTTTGTGAGCACAGTTTTCGCCAACATTGTGACAAATTCTGCGCGGGTCAGTTTGTCATAGGGCTTGAAAGTGGTAGGGGTTTTACCGTTGACAATACCCTGGTCCACCAAATCGTATACGCTTTCTGAAAACCATTCTCCATATGGAACGTCCGAAAACTGAGCGGCTGAAGCTGGGAGCGTTATTCCGCATACCAGCAGTACACAGCAAAGAAATCCGGCCAGAAACCGGAAGCCCTGTTTCTTCTTCATTTGCCATTCCTCCTCTTACGACAAGACTTTATCTTACGACAGAACTTTACATAATATACCACGGTTTCCACTTTCTGTCCATAGAAAAAACTGAATGGAAGAATTTTTCGAGGGAGTTCCCTTCCAGAAACGAGGTGGTCATTCGGAAAAAATGGACAGGAAAGTTTCCCGGAAGACAGGCTTCGTTTACCTTATGTTTTTCCGTGCGTGAAAAGGAAGAAAAACATCAAAAAAAACTTGGGCGGCAGTGAGAATAGTTTGCATTTTTTCTGGGTTTCGTGTAATATGTATGCAAGGCAGATTCAAAAATTTGGAATGCTTGTAGCTTGGAGGTATGAAGGTATGATTTGTCCCAACTGCGGCAGGACTGTGCCGGACGGCACACAGTGTCCCTGCATGGGCAGCACGCCGCTGCTCTCGTCCAATCCGGCGGTCAATGTCATTAAGACGGTCGGTTCGTCTACCCAGTTTCTGGTGCTTGCAATTTTGTATTCTGTGTCCGTACTGTTCAGCGTCGTCACAGCGATCACTGCAGACAGCACTCTGGAAAACCTGATCTATTCTGCCTATGATTACGGTATTGACCCCAGTTTGCTATACCCTTTTGCAAATCAGAATGCCCTTAGTGCGGTTTTGGGGGCAATTTTTTCATCAGTGCCTGGAATTTTGATTGCAACGGCTCTGTGGCTGCACTTCTCTTCTTCCCGCGGCACGGCAACCGGAGGTGTCTCGACAGCGGGAATGACCATCTGGAAGGTGATGGCCGTCATTTCCTTGGTGGGGTGCTGTCTTGGCATTTTAGCTGCGCTTTTTTTCGTAGTCTTGTTTATTGCCGTGCTGGCAAATATGGGTTCTTCCAACGCCGGATCCTACCATTTTTACAGTTATGGTTATGGGGATCCTGAGGTTTTGCTTGCCGGGGCAAGCGTACTGTTGGGCATCCTGGCTGTCGTTGTGATTATGGCGTTGGTGCTCTACTTGATCTATGATATCTGTGTTCTTAAGACGGTCAACCGTATGAAGAATGTGGTACATACCGGTATGCCGGATAACCGAATCCCACGGTATTTGATCGTGATGAACTATGTATTCGGCATTATTGCCGGTATCGGCGGTCTGTTCTCCCTGTTTTCCTCTCCGATTGCCGGCGTGGGATCCTTGGTTGGCGCTGCGGGGATGATCTTGACTGCCCGTCTGCTCAGCGAATGCAGGAACAGAATGACCATGCTGTTGTATCCTCCGGTGCAGCCGGTCTATGCGCAGCCTCCACAGAACGCCTACCAGCCCTATGGATATGGTCAGGCTCCTGTGCAGCAGTTCTATCCGTCGGCCCCTGAAAGCGCGTCTTCGGTCCCGCCTCAGCAGCCGGCCTACCAGCAGCCGTTGCAGTCGCCATCCGTTCTGTCGGAGCCCGAGAATACTCCTCTTGTCCCGGGAGTTCCAGAAGCTCCGACGGGGGCAGAGTCTTCCGCTGCGGAACAGGAAGAGAATCCCGAAAATAAGCCGGAAGAATAAGTGCGGAATTTTTCCGGTTTTTACTCCAGAAAGGCCCCTGCAGGTTTATTTAAGCCGGCAGGGGCCTTTTATGCTGTGGAGAGTAAGGCAAAAAAAGACCGGCTGGAGATGCCAGCCGGTCTTGGTGTTTTTTGTAAACAAAGCTCAGACAATGGTACGTACTCGGATAATAGCCTCCAGGTTTTCCAATGCGGAGACTGCATCTGCAGTGACCTCACCGGAAACATCCAGAATGGTATAGGCATATTCCCCGCGGGATTTGCTCTGCATATTTTCAATGTTAATGCCCGCATCACCACAGGTAGAGGTAAACAGGCCAATGGTGTTAGGTACGTTCTTGTGAATGATACAGATTCGCTTGGTACCCGGTTCTCTCGCCATGGAGATGGCGGGCATATTTACAGAATTGCGGATGTTTCCGTCTTCCAAATATTCTTTCAGCTCATCAACAGCCATTTCCGCGCAGTTATCCTCGCTCTCCGGCGTAGAAGCTCCCAGATGAGGAATCGCAATCACATTTTCCGCACAGAGAAGCTTGTCGTCAGGAAAATCGGTGGCATAGGCGGAAACCTTGCCTTTTTGCAGCGCCTCCAGCATCGCATCGGAATCCACCAAATCTCCACGGGCGAAATTCAGGATACGGACGCCGTCCTTCATCTTTTGCAGGGAGGCGGTGCCTACCAGATTCTTGGTTTCCGGGGTAAGAGGAACATGGAGCGTAATGTAATCGCAGGTTGCAAATATTTCATCCAGAGACTGAGCGTGGTTGACGGAACGGGAGAGGTTCCAGGCAGAATCCACAGAGAGGAAGGGGTCGTAGCCATACACAGTCATTCCCAGGGATTTGGCCGCGTTGGCAACCAGAATGCCGATAGCGCCCAGACCAATGACACCCAGGGTTTTTCCCTGGATTTCGGGACCCGTGAAAGCGGATTTTCCCTTCTCTACCAGCTTGCTCACTTCATCTCCCTTGCCCTTCAGGGTTTTTGCCCAGTCAATGGAGGAAACTATTTTCCGGGAGGTGAGGAACAGCGAGCAGAGTACCAGCTCTTTTACGGCGTTGGCATTGGCGCCGGGGGTGTTGAATACCACCACGCCGTTCTCGATGCATTGGTTCACAGGGATGTTGTTTACACCCGCGCCTGCTCGGGCAATAGCCAGCAGGTTTTCACCCAGTTCCATGTCGTGCATGGAGGCGGAACGGACCAGGATGCCGTCCGGTTCCTGCACTTCAGGAGAAAAGGTGTACTTCTCACCGAAACGTTTGGTTCCCACAGGGCTGATTTTATTGAGGCAGAGGATCTTATACATAAAACATCATCCTTTCCAAATATTCAGATGCAGCGGCTTCCGCCGGGATTAAGTACAGTAAAGCTGCCTATGCGTTTTCCGCTTCAAATTTCCTCATGAAGTCCACCAGACTGGCAACGCCCTCGGGTGGCATGGCGTTATAGATGGAAGCCCGCATGCCTCCCACACTGCGGTGGCCCTTCAGATTGACAAATCCGGCCGCGGTGCTTTCCTTGACGAACTTTGCGTCTAAGTCAGGATCTCCAGTGACGAAGGTCGCATTCATGATGGAACGGCTGTCCGGCGCTGCGCAGCCCTTGAACAGTTTGGAAGAATCCAGAAAATCATAGAGCACCTGGGCTTTGCGTACGTTGCGTTCTTCCATTTTCTCAAGCCCGCCAATTTCATCACGGATCCATTCCAAAACAAGTTTGCAGATGTAGATGGGCCAGCAGGGGGGAGTGTTGTACATGGATTCGTTTTCCGCCATGACCTTATAGTTGAACATGGTAGGGGTGCCTTCCTGTGGTTCACCCAGCAAATCCTCCCGGACAATTACAATGGTGAGGCCGGCAGGGGCTACATTTTTCTGGGCGCCGGCATAGAGCAGGCCGAACTTTGAAACGTTGATGGGACGGCTGAGGATGCAGGAGGAGATATCCGCCACCAACGGCACTTCCCCGGTATCCGGCAATTCGTTCCAGACCGTGCCGTAAATTGTATTGTTCAGGCAGATGTGGAAATAATCGGCATCGGGGCGGAACTCATTTTGATCCAGCGAAGGGATGTGAGAGAAATTATCTTCTTTGGAAGAAGCGACCGCCTTGCAGTCTCCATACCGGCTGCCCTCTTTGTAGGCTTTTGTGGAAAACTGGCCGGAGAGCACATAATCCGCCTTGTGGGATTTAGTCATCAGGTTCATAGGGACTGCAGCGAACTGAGAGGAGGCGCCGCCCTGCAGGAATAATACCTTATAATTATCCGGAATGCCCATCACTTGGCGCAGCGTACTTTCAGCGCCTTTGATGATAGCGTCGTACACCTTGGAACGGTGCGACATCTCCATGACGGACTGGCCGCTGCCTTCATAATCCAGCATCTCGGCAGAGGCTTTTTTCAGGACGGATTCGGGCAACATAGACGGCCCGGCGGAAAAATTGTACACGCGTGACATGTTCATAACCTCCCGGTAATTTTGGTATTTTATTAGTGTAAATGGATAAAGCAATTTTACTTATTATATCTGGTAGTACACCGAAAAGCAAGCAAAAAACTGAGAATGCAGCAAAAAAGTGGAAAGCTTTGGCGAACAACTGTTTCGAGATAGAGAACTTTGCGCAGGATATCTGAAATTATTTGCTTTTAAAAACTGGATTGTGGTATAATCAACTAGAATGGAATGATAAGCACTATGGGTTGTTTTTTTAGATTCCATAAATCCCATCAAACTGGCAGGAGGAACTTCTATGAAGGTTAACGAAATCATTGGCATTCTGAAGGCTCAGGTACTCAATGAGGGCAATTTGGAAGAGGAGGTCAAAACAGCTTGCGGCAGCGATATGATGAGCGATGTGCTGGCTTTTGTCAAGGACCAGTCGGTGCTGCTGACCGGCCTGATGAATCCTCAGGTGGTACGTACGGCTGAAATGATGGATATGCACTGCATTATTTTTGTACGGGGCAAGACCATCGACCCCGCTGTGGTAGAACTGGCGAGGCAGAAGGATATTACTGTGCTGGCCACGCCCTATCGGATGTTTACAGCCTGCGGGCTGCTGTATTCAAACGGCTTGCGGGGAGGTTGTGATATCTCATGAGTATGCTTCACCTGAATTATCAGGTTCCAGGAGATGATTTTACCCGGGCAGGCGAGGCGTCAGGAGATGTCAAGCACAAATTGAAAAAGCTGGGATATGAGCCGGACGCCACGCGCCGGGTGGCAATTGCCATGTACGAGGGAGAGATTAACATGGTGATTCATGCGGGTGGCGGCGAGGCTGTCGTGGATATTGACCCGGACCGGGTGGAAATTGTGCTTGCCGACCACGGTCCCGGCATCGAGGATGTGGATCAGGCCATGCAAGCGGGGTGGTCTACAGCGCCTGATAATGTACGGGCGCTGGGCTTCGGGGCCGGGATGGGGCTGCCTAATATGAAAAAATACACGGATGAGATGGTGGTCGAATCCGTTGTAGGGGAAGGCACCACAGTTCGCATGACGGTGGTTCCCGGCAGGAAGCAGTGAGGCTTCTGCTGCATTCCCGGGCCTTCGGAAAGAAAGGCTGCAGGGGTTAGCGCCTGGTAGGGCGCGGTGATCAGTGATGGAAGGAAGAGGTACATAGCTGTGACTGAATTTTACCATTCGGTGACGCTGGATGAAACAAAATGCGTGGGGTGCACCAACTGCATCAAACGCTGCCCTACGGAGGCGATCCGGGTGCGGGGCGGCAAAGCGGTGATCGCCTCTGAACGATGCATCGACTGCGGAGAATGCATCCGCATCTGTCCGCATCATGCCAAACGGGCGCGCTTTACGCATCTTTCGAAACTCAGCGAATTTGAATACAATATTGCGTTGCCCGCACCGTCCCTGTACGGGCAGTTCAACAATCTGGATGATATTGATTATGTTCTGACCGGACTGAAAGAAATGGGGTTTGACGACATCTTTGAGGTTTCCCGCGCCGCCGAGCTTGTGAGCGAAGCCACCAGGAAACTGATGGAAGAAGGGGAACTGAAGCGGCCGGTGATCAGCTCGGCCTGCCCGGCGGTAGTACGTTTGATCCGGGTGCGTTTCCCGGATTTGTGCGAGCATGTGCTGCCGCTGAAATCCCCGATGGAGACAGCCGCCGCTATCGCCAAAAAGGAAGCGGCGGAAAAGACGGGACTTCCTGCAGACAAAATAGGCTGCTTTTTTCTGACTCCCTGCCCTGCAAAGGTGACGGATATCAAGATGCCCCTGGGCATCGAAAAATCCATGGTGGACGGAGCCATTGCCATCAGCGAGGTGTTTCCAGAACTCTCTCATGTCATGGACCACCTGGAGAGCATAGAGCCCATCGCCAATTCCGGCATCATTGGAGTGGGATGGTCGACCAGCGGCGGGGAATCTGCAGCGCTTCTCAACGAGAAATACCTGGCGGCGGACGGCATTGAAAACGTGATTCGCGTACTGGAGGAGATTGAGGACGAGCGCATCGGGGAATTGGATTTCATCGAACTAAACGCCTGTGCGGGCGGCTGTGTGGGCGGAGTGCTTTGTGTGGAAAATCCCTATGTGGCAAAAGCCAGGATTCAGCGGCTGCGCAAGTATCTCCCCGTCTCTCAGAACCATCTCCGGGGTGGACCCGTCCCGGAAGTGATGGAGTGGAATACGAATCTGGAATTTTCCGATGTGCTCACCCTTTCCAGCGATCTGAAGGAAGCCATGCAAATGATGGCCAGGATCGATGAGATTGAAAAGGAGTTTCCCGGGTTGGACTGCGGCGCCTGTGGGGCTCCTACCTGCCGGGCTTTTGCCGAGGACGTGGTGAAGGGCATGAGCCGGAAGGCGGAGTGCATTTTTGTCTACCGCAAGCAGATGCAGCAGGTGGCGAACACCCTCTCCGAACTGGAGTGCGGCGTTCCGCTGCTGCCGAAGGATAAGGATTGAAAAGGGGGGCATTTGAAATGCAGATCGGCGAGATGGCCCAGACCTGCGGGTGGAAGCTGCTTGCAGGGGAGAAGGGTACAGGAAATGAGGTGGACGGCTGTTACGTCGGGGATTTGCTGAGCTGGGTGATGGCACGGGCCCAAGCGGGAAATGTATGGCTGACTGTGATGGGGAATGTAAATGCGGTTGCAGTGGCCACCCTGACGGAAGTTTCAGCAATTGTCCTGACGGAGAGTGCTGCTTTGGACGCCGAGGCGGCGGTCAAAGCAGAACAGCAGGGGATCCCCGTCTATACCTGCGCCGAGAATACATATGAAACTGCGGTGCAGGTTTATGAAAAGCTCGGGCAATAGAGAGTACCGCTGTGATTTTCATATCCATTCCTGCCTGTCTCCCTGCGGCAGCGACGATATGACGCCGAACAATTTGGTAAATATGGCGGCTCTTTCAGGCTGCGAGATTATCGCCCTGACAGACCATAATACCTGCCGGAATACCCCTGCCGCAGTCAGAGCGGGGGAGGAGGCCGGTATACTGGTGATTCCCGGAATGGAGCTGTGCACTGCAGAGGAGGCTCATGTGGTATGCCTGTTTGAAACAATTTCCGGCGCGCTGGAATTTGGGGATTACATCATGGCGCATATGCCCCACGTAAAGAACAAGCCGGAAATTTTTGGGGAGCAGCGTATCCTGGATGAAGAGGATCAACTGCTGGGGCTGGAAGAAAACCTGCTGCTGGTCTCCTCCTTTGTGGGGATAAACGAGGTTCTGAATCTGACAGAACAGTACGGCGGAACAGCTTTTCCCGCTCATGTGGACCGGGATTCCTACAGCGTTATCGCTTCTTTGGGGGCAATCCCTCCGGAGGCTGGCTTTACCGCGGCAGAGGTGACCCGGGGCTGTGATATGGAAGCCTACCGGCAGGAACATCCTGAGCTTTCCGGACTGCTGATCCTTCGGGATTCCGACTCTCACTATCTGGAGACTCTTGCAGATGAGCCCGGCTTTCTGCAGTTGGAAGACAGGAGTACGGCGGCTGTTCTGAAAAAGCTGCGGAGCCGGCTGGGATGAAAGTAAGGGCAGACGCCGCACGCCAGCAGAGGAACTGCTCTGAAGCTGGTTGGGGTATTTGGTATTTACGATATCGATATCATGATAATTATTTACAGAAACGGTACTTTTTTCTGATAAAAAATTGTCATTCTTTCGCGTATAATTCCAAAATAGAACTATAATGCTGCGTGATTTTGCTATATTTAAAGCAATGCCCAAAAACCTCATGCTGCTCCTCAATGCAGGGATTCCGGGCAAACTTAATGAAATCAAACCGGGGAGAAGTTTGAAAGAAGCCTTTCAAACAGCATTTTATTCCAGGCGGCAGCAGGAGTGGGTTTTCCTGGACTCTGCTCCGGAATAAGAAAGCGGCCCTAAAAAGAGAAAGGAATGGTCAGCACAATGCAAAAGCGTATCAGTAATTTGCCGTTTCATGATACTCCTGAGCAGGCAAAGCAGCTCGAAGAAGTTATTGAGAAGCTGAAAGGCCAGCAGGGCGCTGTGATGCCCGCCCTGCATCAGGCACAGGAGATTTACGGCTATCTGCCAATGGAGGTCCAGAAGAAGATTGCGGACGGTCTGGATGTCTCTTTGGAAGAGGTATACGGCGTCTCCACTTTCTATTCTCAGTTCTCCCTGACGCCAAAGGGAAAAAACCACATCTCTGTCTGTTTGGGGACTGCCTGCTATGTCAAGGGTGCGGATAAGATCCTCGAAAAGATCACCCAGCGTCTGGGAATTCAGCCGGAGGAGTGCACCGAGGACGGAGCCTTTTCGCTCACTGCCTGCCGCTGTATCGGCGCCTGCGGCCTTGCCCCTGTTATGACAATCAATGAGGATGTATACGGCCGTCTGGTTCCTGAGGATATTGACCAGATTCTGGCAAAATACACGGCATAACGGATGCGGGAGCTCTCTCTCAACGTCATGGACATTGCACAGAATTCTATTTCCGCCGGCGCTTCGCTCATTGAAATTGAGGTGGCTGAGGACATAGGGGAGGACGTGCTGAAGATCCGTGTGACGGATAATGGCTGCGGTATGACGCCGGAGCAGGTACAGCATGTGATCGATCCGTTTTATACAACAAGAACCACACGGAGCGTGGGGCTGGGTGTTCCGCTGTTCAAAATGGAGGCGGAGATGACGGGCGGCAGCTTTGAAATCTCTTCCGAAAAGGGAAAGGGTACGTCCCTTTGCGCCCTTTTTAAGCTTTCCAGTGTGGATATGATTCCCTTGGGGGATATCGGCGGCACGGTACAGTTGCTAATTACATGTAATCCGAAGCTGGATTTCCTGTTTACACGCAGTTATCGGGGCGCCGGAGAGGATAGACGGGAGTTTACCTTGGATACCAGGGAGCTGCGGCAGGTGCTGGGTGAGGATGTTCCTCTCGATGCGCCGGATGTGGTGCTCTGGATACGGGATTACTTAGCGGAACAGACAGAAGAGCTTTTGAACACGAATCATGACTGAATTGAATGGAAAGGAACGGTTTACGATATGAAATCTTTAGCGGAACTTCAGGCAATCCGGGATAAGGCCCGCGCCTCGGTCAACATTCGCGAAAGCGCGGAGGCTGAAACAAGAGTGCTTGTGGGCATGGCGACCTGTGGAATTGCTGCTGGAGCAAAACCTGTGCTGAACGCCTTTGTGGAAGAAGTTGCAAAGCGCGATCTCAAGGGCGTGATGGTCACTCAGACCGGCTGCATCGGAATTTGCCAGTATGAGCCTGTGGTCGAGGTGGTAACCCCCGGTCAGGAAAAAGTCACGTATGTCAAGATGACTGCTGAAAAGGCGCTGCGGGTGGTCAATGACCATCTGGTCAACGGCAATGTGGTGACGGAGTACACCATTGGCGCCAACGCTATCGGCGCCAAATAAGGAGGAGGGAAAACAATGTATCGTTCAAACGTTCTGGTTTGCGGAGGTACAGGCTGCACGTCCTCCAACAGCGAGCAGATCATCGAAAAGCTGAATGAAGAAATCAGGGCCCAAGGCCTTGAGAAAGAAGTAAACGTCATCCGTACAGGCTGCTTCGGTCTGTGCGCGCTGGGTCCCATTATGGTGGTCTATCCCGAAGGCGCGTTCTATAGCCGCGTCACCCCTGAGGATGTGCCGGAGATCGTCTCCGAGCATCTGCTCAAGGGCCGTATTGTCAAGCGTCTGCTGTATCAGGAGACCGTGGTGGACGACAACACCACAAAATCGCTCAATGAAACCACTTTCTACGCCAAACAGATGCGTATAGCGCTGCGCAACTGCGGCGTCATCAACCCTGAGAAAATCGATGAATACATAGCTCTGGACGGCTACGCTGCTCTGGGCAAAGTGCTCACCGAGATGACTCCTCAGGAAGTTATCGATCTGATGCTGGCTTCCGGCCTCCGCGGCCGCGGAGGCGCAGGCTTCCCCACGGGATTAAAATGGAAATTTGCCGCGGCTAACGATGCCGATCAGAAATATGCCTGCTGCAACGCGGATGAGGGCGACCCCGGCGCGTTCATGGACCGCTCGGTTTTGGAGGGCGATCCTCACAGTGTGCTGGAAGCCATGGCCATTGCAGGTTATGCCATTGGCGCCACCCAGGGATATATCTATATCCGTGCGGAATATCCCATCGCTGTCAAGCGTTTGCAGATTGCGATTGACCAGGCCAGGGAATATGGTCTTCTGGGCAAGAACATTTTCGATTCCGGTTTTGATTTCGATATAGACATCCGCCTCGGCGCCGGCGCATTTGTGTGCGGTGAAGAGACGGCTTTGATGACCTCCATCGAGGGTAAGCGCGGCGAGCCCAGAGTGCGTCCTCCGTTCCCGGCGGCCAAGGGCCTGTTTGGAAAGCCCACAGTGCTCAACAATGTGGAAACCTATGCCAATATTCCCCAGATCATCCTGAATGGTCCGGAATGGTTCCGTTCCATCGGCACGGAAAAATCTCCCGGCACCAAGGTATTCGCTTTGGGTGGAAAAATCACCAACACCGGTCTGGTGGAGGTTCCCATGGGGACTACCCTGCGCGAGGTTGTGGAAGAGATCGGCGGAGGCGTGCCTGGTGGGCATCATTTCAAAGCTGCCCAGACCGGCGGACCTTCCGGCGGCTGTATCCCTGCGAAGCTGATAGATACCCCTATCGACTACGATAATCTGATCGCAATCGGCTCCATGATGGGCTCCGGCGGCCTGATCGTCATGGACGAGACCACCTGCATGGTGGATATCGCCAAGTTCTTCCTGGAGTTTACCGTGGATGAATCCTGCGGCAAATGTACCCCCTGCCGTGTGGGTACCAAGCGCCTGCTGGAAATCCTGAACAAGATCACCTCCGGCAACGGCACGATGGAGGACCTGGACAGGATGGAAGAGCTGTGCTACTACATCAAGGAGAACTCTTTGTGCGGTTTGGGGCAGACGGCTCCCAACCCCGTTCTCTCCACACTGAAGTATTACCGCGACGAATATGAGGCCCACGTGAAGGAGCACCGCTGCCCGGCGGGCGCCTGCAAGGCCCTCACCAACTTTACAATCGATCCCGACAAGTGCAAGGGATGCACGCTCTGCGCCCGTAACTGCCCGGTGGGCGCGATCACCGGCGCCGTTAAGGAAGCGCATGTCATCGATACCAATAAGTGCATCAAATGCGGCGTCTGCATGGAGAAGTGCAAATTCGGCGCAGTCGTCAAGAAATAAGAGAGGAGCGTGCAAACAATGGATATGGTCAATATTAAAATTAACGGCGTTCCCTGCGAGGTTCCCGCAAATGCCACGATCCTCGAGGCTGCAAGGGAAGCCGGAATTGATATCCCTACCCTTTGCTTTCTGAAGGATATCAACCAGATCGGCGCCTGCCGTATGTGCATGGTGGAGGTCAAGGGCGCCAGATCCTTGGTGGCGGCCTGTGTCTATCCGGTCAACGAGGGAATGGAAGTTTTCACCAATACTCCCAAGGTACAGCAGTCCCGCAAGATGACTCTGGAACTGTTGCTTTCGGTTCATGAAAAGAAATGCCTGACCTGCGAACGCAGCGGAAACTGTGAACTGCAGAAGCTCTGCAACGATATGGGAATTGAGGAAGAGGGCCGTTTCGACGGCGCGATGCCTGCGGGGAACAAAGATGTTTCCACCCTGTATCTGGAGCGCAACAATGCAAAATGCATTCTGTGCCGGCGTTGTGTGGCGGCCTGCCAGAACCAGCATGTATCTGTTATCGGCGCCAACAGCCGCGGTTTTGATACCGAGATCGGCTGCGCGTTTGAGCAGCCTTTGAGTTACGTTTCCTGTGTGGCCTGCGGCCAGTGCATTGTCAGCTGTCCTACCGGCGCGCTGACAGAGAAGGACAATACTCAGGAAGTGATTGACGCCATCAATGATCCCGAAAAAGTGGTTATTGTACAGACGGCTCCTGCGGTCCGTGCGGCGTTGGGCGAAGAGTTCGGTATGCCCATCGGCACCAATGTGGAGGGTAAGATGGCTGCAGCATTGCGCCGTTTGGGCTTTGACAAGGTGTTCGATACGGATTTCGGCGCGGATATGACTATTATGGAAGAGGCCAACGAGTTCATCTCCCGTGTGAAAAACGGCGGCACCCTGCCTATGATCACCTCCTGCTCTCCCGGATGGGTCAAGTTCTGTGAACATTATTATCCCGACCTGATTGACAACCTCTCTACCTGCAAGTCTCCCCAGAACATGACCGGAGCTCTGATTAAAACCTGGTATGCCCAGAAAGAGGGTATTGATCCCAAGAACATCGTCTCCGTCTCTGTGATGCCCTGTACAGCAAAGAAGTTCGAGATCATGAGAAACGACGAGAACGCGGCGGGCCTGCCCGACGTTGATATCAGCCTTACCACTCGTGAGCTTGCCCGGATGATCAAGAAAGCGCAGCTCAATTTCGACCGTTTGCCCGATGAGAAGTTCGACGACGCCATGGGTGTTTCCACCGGCGCGGCCGTGATCTTCGGCGCTACCGGCGGCGTGATGGAGGCCGCTTTGAGAACTGCGGCCGACCTGCTTGAAGGCAAGGATCTGGAGTCCATCGAATACAAGGAAATCCGCGGTACCGAGGGCTTCAAGGAAGCCGTTTACAAGGTGGCTGGGATGGATGTGAAGGTGGCGGTTGTCAGCGGGCTTTCCAATGCCGACGCGCTGCTGAAGAAGGTGAGAGCCGGCGAAGCCGATTACCACTTCATCGAGGTCATGTGCTGCCCCGGCGGCTGTGTCAACGGCGGCGGCCAGCCCATCCAGCCCTCCAGTGTGCGCAGCTTTACGGATATCAAGGCTCTGCGTGCCAAGGCTCTGTATGATCAGGACAAGGCCATGCCTCTGCGCAAGAGCCATCAGAGCCCTGTGGTACAGAAGTGCTATTCCGAGTTCCTCACCGAGGGTCCCGGCGGCCATAAGGCCCATGAAATCCTGCATACCTCTTACATCAAGAGGAGTAAGTGAGCTTTCGAAGACTGTTTGACAGGAAAGGATGTGAACGCGGGTTGAAAAAACTGCTTTGTCTGTTCTTCGCCGTTTTCCTGGCGGCTTCCTTAGCCGCGTGCGGCAACAGTAAATCCAGCAGTTCTGCGGCGGCCGCATCCACCGGTGGTTACGATTCCGAAGGTGTCCCCGAAGCGGGGGCAAATTCCGCTGCTCTGTCAAAGGTGGACGAAATCGAGCGGAAGCTGGTTTATCGTGCCGACGTTTCCGCTGAGACCAAAGATTTCGAACGTGCCAAGGCCGATCTTGACAGCTTGGTTGCCGAGGTGCAGGGTTATGTGGAGAGTTCGGACCTTACCGGCAGCAGTTACGGCGGGGGAGGAAACCGCCGTCTCAGCTATACAGTCAGGGTCCCGGCGGACTCCTTGCAGGGGTTTCTGGCCAAGCTGGAGGAATTGGTGAACGTGGTGTCTAACTCTACGTATATGGAGGATATCACCGGTTCGTACTTCGATACCCAAGCGCGGCTCAACGCCCTGGAGCAGGAGGAAAAACGGCTTCTGGAGCTTCTGGAAAAGGCGGAAACGCTGGATGAAATCATCCAGCTGGAGGACCGGATTTCCAATGTGAGATATGAGATCGAAAGCCTCACTTCCCAAATGAAGATCTACGATAAAGAGGTCGCCTATTCCACTGTCTCCATCTTTTTAGAGGATGTGACAGAGTACAGCGCCAAGTCCTCCTTTGGCTCCCGTACTTGGGAGGCGTTCACAGGCGGCTGGAATAGCTTTGTAAGTACTGTACAGAGTGTGATAGTGGCTCTAATTTGGTTCCTGCCGTTTTTGGTGGTGGGCGGTGCAGTAGTTATAATCGTTGTTGTCTGTGTGAAGCGCTCAGGCAGAAAGAAAAGGGCCAAGTTCTTGGCTGACACCGAAAATATTGCGCCGGAATATGTGCCCACTGCCGGGCAAAATTCAAACAATCAGCCCGAACCTCCAAAGAAGTCATAAAAAAAGTCCCTGCGGAATCAATCCGCAGGGACTTTTTGGCTGTCTGTGGACTTTTGGAAGCATGGGAAAAGAGACTTTGTGCAAGGTGAAAAACACCAGTATTTAACCGCAGGGGAGAAATCCTGCCGCTATCCATTTTTCCCCGATTCTGCAGACGGGCTCTCTCCACGCAGTCCGATAAAAAATTCCTCCCGCAGCTGCCGGATCGTCTGCTGACGCTGACGGCGGTCCGGATTTACCGCTTTTTGTACTGCTTGAAAAGCTTTTTTCGTAAGCGGCCAATCCTCCTGTTTTCGGCTGCAGTCTGCGAACAGGGCAAAAGCCGCTGCGCCCATGGCGTACACATTGGTCACCTCGTCCAATGGAGAGCCAAGCTCGAATTCCTCCGGAGACATGAACCGGGAGCTTCCCCACATGCGCCCCATATCGTTCACAGCTGGAGCGCGCCGGTAGAAGTCGATATCACAGAGCATGGTTTTTTTCTGATTGAAGTCGTAGAGAATGCTGCTGTCATAAAAATCCACAGCAACATAACCTTTTTGTATCACATGTTCGTGAAAAACCAGAATATCCCGATAAACTTGGAGCTTGATTTCTTCCGGCATAGCGAGGAATTTCTGCCGGGACAGGGGATACATGCGTCCCAGGCATTCCCCGTTCGTCCAATCGAACACTGCCAAAAATCCGCCGCCTATCTCTTTAGCTTCCACCAGCCGGATCAGGGAAGGGTGAGCCAGGTCTCGGTACACTTTAACAGAGGCCTCCAGCCGTTTTACAGCCTCTGTTAAAGAACCTTCGTAGCATGCGGTGGGAGCGCCGGCAAATTTGAGGAAGTACTGTTTGCAATGGTTTCCTTCTGCTCCGAAGCAGATGTTTCCGGAATCCTGGAGATCGAATATTTGAAATACTTTTCCGTAATCCGTCAGAAAACTGAAATCGAAGGGGGCTTTCAACTGGTACGGCACCCCGTCTGCATACTGCAGGCAGAGCTCGCCCATGTACCAGGATGGAATCGTTTTTGTCATGCCGTCGTACCAGCTGAGTACTTCCGCCATCTGCCGCATCATCACATCTATCTCCTTTTCCCCAAAGGGAAGGGCCCAGGGGATGGAGGAAAGGGTGTTGCTGGCAATGTAGAGGGCCAGCAGCTTCCAAAACAAAGCAGGCGGTGCCCCGTTAAAGTAGCCGTTTACCATGCCGGAGGCAAACAGGGGGCTTTCCTGGGCGCACCAGACAATTCGATTAAATTCTTCCCAGGGATCGCCGAAATCGCTTCGATCAAAATCAATAAGGACAAGCTCTGTACCGGCGAGCATCATGTTGCCGACATGATAGTCTCCATGCTGAAAGCTTTGGGGCCTTCCCGATAGCAGCCCTCGGTTCTTTTCAAGATAATCTATCAGCCGGTCCGCTCCTTCCGCTTTGATGGGACACTCTGCATAGAGCAGCAGGTTTCGGTCTATCTTACGGTTAAACCGTTCTTCCCATGGTTCCAGCGATTCCGGCGCCGGAATGGAGTGAAGCTTCTGCAGGATGCTTCCAGCCCTAAGCCCCAGCACATATTGCTGCGTCTCAGGTAAAAGATGGAGAAGACCCTCCAAGTCTTTTCCGTGAATCCAGCTTTGCAGGGAATAAACCATCTGGCTGCCGTCTGTCAGTTCGCAGGCAGAGCAGACGCCGAACTCTTCAGGCATGCACATGGGCAGATTCAGCGCTGCGGCTTTCTGCATACGTGCAAACTCTTCCTTTCTGCGTTCAAACAGAGCCGGAGGGGAGAGGCGCAATAAATGCTCGGTACCATCCGCCTCAGTCACATGGTATTTACGGTCTCCGGACCAGCCTTTCTCAATGAGCTCTGCTGAAGAAAAAGATAGCGATTTCAAGGTTCTTCCACTCTTTCCTGTTGGATGGCTTCTATTCATTATAAAGCATGTGGACAGAAAGGGGAAGCCTGCAGTTTTCCTGTCCTTTTTTCGGAAAAGGGTGTACCGGGTGGAGCAAATGTTGTATAATAACGGAAAACAGATCGCAAATGCGGGGAAAGGAGCTCTATGAAACGTCTCCGAAGTATTTTAAAGGGGATTGGAATGGGCCTTTGTGTCCTGGGATTTCTGTGGTTCTTAATGCCGTTGCTAAAAGGCGGAACCGGTATTGGCATGATGCTCGGTGTAGCCGTTTGTGTGCTGGGCTTCTTGTTGTTGCTTGGTTACCGGTTGCTGAGCCGGAAGGGCAGCTGGCAGCGGATAGCGGTTCGTGTGGTATCGGTCTGCTATGTGCTTGGACTTTGTTGGTGTGGCTATCTCACTATATTGATGAGTTCGGCGCAGAGCCGGGTACCTCCGCCCGGTACGAATGTAATGGTCCTGGGGTCACAGGTGTATGGCATCGAAAAGATGGGCGTCAGTCTTACCAAAAGAGTGGAACGTGCCAGGGAATACCTGGCGCAGAATCCAGTGGCAAACTGTATTGTCACCGGCGGGCAGGGCAGCAACGAACCCTGTGCGGAGGCGGAGGCAGAGCGCCACGCGCTGATTCAGATGGGTGTTTCCGAAGCACGCATTTTTGTGGAAGACAGGTCCAGCAATACCCGGGAAAATATGGTTTTTTCCAGGATTGTTGCGGAAGAAAATGGTCTTGGAACAGAAATTGTCATCGTCACGCAAAGCTTCCACATGTATCGGGCGCTGATGCTGGCAGAAAATGCCGGGTTCAATCCTTACGCCTTGGTGGCGGATACCGATCCTGTGCTGTTCCCCCTGTATTACGGCAGGGAGCTGTTATCCCTTACAAAATGGAACTTGGAACAATTGTTTTTGGAATAGAAAGGAGCGCTGTCTTTGCGTAGTTTGATCAAACGAGCCCGAATTGTTGACCCCGCCTCGGAAAAGGACTTTCTAGGGGACCTCTATTTTTCAGAGGGAAAGCTTACGGCTATAGGGGAGGATCTGTTTCACATGGCAGCACAGGCGGATGAAATATTCGACGCCAATGGTTTGATTGCGGCCCCAGGCCTGGTGGACATGCATGTACATCTGCGTGATCCGGGCTTTACTCAAAAGGAGGACGTCTTTACCGGCTGCCGCGCCGCCGCCGCCGGAGGAGTGACCAGCCTGCTTGCCATGCCCAACACCAGGCCTGCTATGGATACGCCGGAAACCGTGCGATATCTTCTGGAAAAGTCGGAAGGGGCAGATGCCCATGTGTACACGGCTGCCTGTATCACCAAAAATTTGGAAGGAACAGAGCTGACAGAGCTTGAAGCTCTGCGGGAGGCGGGGGCTATCGCCTTCAGCGACGACGGCAGGCCTGTTGTGGATACCCGCTGCCTGCTGGAGGCATTGAAACGCGCTCCGGAATTGGGAATGACTGTTACCGCTCACTGTGAAGACCTGTATCTGGCAGCTGGAGGCCTAATGAACGAAGGAATACTATCCCAGAAACTGGGGATACCTGGAATTCCTTCCGCTGCAGAGGATTGCGGGACAGCCCGGGAGATCGCGGCCGCCGCTTCTGTGGGGGCGCCTGTTCACATTTGCCACGTGAGCACCAAAGGCTCTGTAGCCTTGATCCGGGATGCCAAACGCAGAGGCGTCAAGGTAACGGCGGAAACCTGTCCGCATTACCTGTTGCTGACGGAGGAAAGCCTGGCGAAGCAGGATGCGGATTACCGCATGAATCCTCCCCTGCGGACAGAGGCGGACCGCCAGGCCCTTCTGGAGGGCTTGAAGGACGGCACCATAGATGCGATTTCCACTGACCATGCCCCCCACACGCCGGAGGAGAAAGCTGACTTTGGAAAAGCGCCTAATGGTTCTATTGGGATGGAGACCTCTCTGGCAGCTTCGCTGACTGCTTTAGATGGAATTTTGACGCTCAGCCAGATTGTGGAGAAAATGAGTTGGAATCCAGCTAAGATACTGGGGATTCCTGCGGGCACGCTGAAGTTGGGTGCGGACGCGGACGTTGTGCTGTTCGATCCAACGCTGGAATGGGTGGTCAACGAGAATGCCCTGCACGGGAAGAGCAGGAACACCCCCTTCAAAGGGATGCATCTGAAGGGGAAGGTAATAGCCACGTTTTTACAGGGGCGTAAGGTCTTTGACGCCCGCCGGCAGTAAGGTTGCAGAACGGACTGTATCTTGATAGAAGCGGCCAAAGGAAAGGAGACGAATTCTCCAGGTGAAATTTGTATTTCCAGGCGCGGCCTACGAGGAAAAGGCAAAAGAGTTTTTTCAGGAATTCCGGACTTCTGGTTCTTCACTTCACGGTGTGGGCGGTCTGGACCGTTTTCTGGAGACAGGCACTTATGGGCAGTGGCTGCAGAAGGTTTACCAGGATATGGATCTTGCTAATATCCCGGAGGGGAGAGTACCGGCTTATACCTGTTTTTATGTCCGTGAGAGGGATGGATGTCTGGTCGGAATGATCAGCATCCGGCTGGCGCTCAATGATTTCCTGCGAAAAGAGGGCGGGCACATTGGCTATTGTATCAGGCCTTCTGAGCGTGGGAAAGGGTATGGCACCCAGATGCTTCGAGAGGCTCTGAAATTCTGCAGGCCTATCGGTTTGAACAGGCTTCTTCTGGTTTGCGACAAATCAAACCTAGCTTCGGCAAAGGTCATACAAAGCTGTGGCGGAATTCTGGAAACGGAATGCCGCAGTGAACTCTGCCAAGAGATATTACAGAGATATTGGATTGACAATAAATAGAAGGGAATGGAACATGATGTCAATGGATCGGTTATTGGAAGGAATTGCGGCAAAACAGAACCCTACGGTGGCAGGACTGGACCCAAAGCTTGCCTATATCCCGGAGTATATCCTGAAGGAGAGTTTTGAGAAGTACGGAGAGACGTTGGAAGGGGCGGCAGACGCACTTCTGGTTTATAATAAGGGTCTGATCGATGCTCTGTGCGATATTGTACCCGCAGTGAAGCCCCAGGCCGCCTATTATGAAATGTACGGCTGGCAGGGTGTGAAGGCTCTTGCGGAAACCATCGCCTATGCCCGGGCAAAGGGGATGTATGTGATCACGGACGGGAAGCGGAATGATATTGGCGCTACCATGCAGGCCTATGCATCTGCCCATTTGGGAGTTACTGAGGTGTGCGGGAAGAATCTTTCCGCCTTTGATGCGGACGCGCTGACGGTAAACGGGTATCTGGGCTCTGACGGCATCGAACCGCTGCTCTCCGTCTGTGCGAAGGGGGACAAAGGGATTTTTGTGCTGGTAAAAACCAGCAATCCCTCCTCCGGTGAGCTGCAGGACAGGCAATTGGCTACGGGAGAAACTGTGTATCAGCTGATGGGTGGTAACTGTGAAACTTGGGGAGAAAAGCTGCCCGGTAAATACGGCTACAGCGGTGTGGGCGCCGTGGTAGGGGCTACCTATCCCGCTCAATTGGATGAGCTGCGCAAGACTCTGCCCCACACCTTCTTCCTGGTACCTGGATATGGCGCTCAAGGAGGCGGTGCAGACGATGTTGCGCCTGCTTTCGATGACAACGGTTTGGGCGCTGTCGTCAATTCCTCCCGCGGTATTCTCTGTGCCTGGCAAAAGGAAAAATGCGACGGCGGCGAATATGCCGCGGCGGCGCGGCGGGAGGCCATCAGGATGAGGGATGAGATCGTAGCCCGCATCGGAGAGATTAAGCTTCCAAACTGAAGGAATTGATTGGAGAGTGGGGACATGGGAAGATACGATTCTAAAATCTGCAAATTGAAAAAGACCGAAAAAATTGCATCGGGCATTTTTGATTTTCTGTTTGAAGCGCCGGATTTCGCCCGGCAGGCGCAGCCTGGTCAGTTCGCCAATATTCGCCTTCCGGGCAGGACGCTGCGCCGTCCCATCTCGATCTGCGGAATTGACAGGGAAGGCGGGACCCTTCGCTTTGTTTTCCAGATTCGGGGGGAGGGTACGGCGGAATTGGCAGAGTACAAGGCGGGAGACTGCCTGGAACTGTTGGCGCCCCTGGGAAAAGGCTTTCCCATGGAGCAAAACCGAAAAACGCTTTTGATTGGCGGCGGCATCGGCGTTCCCCCATTGCTGGGTGCTGCGGCTGAGCTTGGGACTGCGGCGGTGGCTGTATTGGGCTTCCGAAATCGGGAGGCTGTCATTTTGGAAGAGGATTTCAAAAAACTCGGCGCCAAAACTTTGGTGGCGACAGATGACGGTTCTTACGGCTTCCACGGGCTGGTTACGGAACTTGCTGCCAAAGAAGAATTCGAAGCGGTCTTTGCCTGTGGGCCTGCGCCCATGTTGAAGGCGGTGCGGGCCTTGGCGGAGGAACGGCATGTTCCCTGCTTCCTCTCGCTGGAAGAGCGTATGGCCTGTGGGATCGGCGCTTGTCTGGGCTGCGCCACGCCGCTATTGGATGAAGAGGGAAACCGGTACTACGGCCATGTCTGCAAAGATGGACCGGTGTTTGATGCGTACAGAGTGATTTTGGAATGAAGGGGGAAAACTGCATGGCCAATTTGAAAGTGACTGTAGCGGGAGTGGAATTTGAGAACCCTTTGATTGCCGCTTCCGGAACCTTCGGGTTCGGAAAGGAATACAGTGAATTTTATCCGCTTTCTGCTCTGGGCGGTGTGTCCTGCAAGGGAATCACCATAAAAGAGCGCCCGGGAAATCCGCCGCCAAGAGTGACGGAGGCCCCAGGCGGAATGCTCAACGCCGTAGGGCTGCAGAATCCTGGGGTAGATCACTTTATCGAATATGATCTGCTGTGGCTTTCCCGGCAGGGGACGAAAATTATCGCCAACGTGGCGGGCAATGCGCCGGAGGACTACTGTGCCACGGTAGAGAAGCTGAATGACACATGTGTGGATATGGTTGAATTGAATATCTCTTGTCCCAATGTCAAACAGGGTGGGGTACAGTTCGGTACCACTTGCGAGGGCGTATTCGGGATCACAAGCGAGGTGAGAAAGCACTGTGAAAAGCCTCTGATGGTGAAGCTTTCCCCTAACGTGACGGATATTTCTGAAATGGCGGTGGCAGCGGAAAGCGCCGGAGCAGATGCTGTTTCCATGATCAATACCCTCACGGGCATGCGCATTGATATTCATACGAAAAGGCCGATCCTCCACAACAATACGGGTGGATTTTCCGGTCCGGCGCTTCTGCCCATTGCCTTGCGTATGGTGTGGCAGACCGCGGGTAAAATTAAGATACCCATTGTGGGGCTGGGCGGCATTTCTACCTGGCAGGACGCGGTGGAAATGCTTTTGGCAGGGGCGTCTGCACTGCAGATCGGTACGGTGCTCTTTACCGACCCCTATGCCCCCATCAAAATTTGTGAGGGTCTCAGCGAGTATATGGATAAGAATGGTGTCGAAAGCCTGAAAGAGCTGACAGGGGGAATGCGGCCGTGGTGACCACAGTGATCATCGTACGGCATTGCCAGTCTATGGGAAATACCGAGGGCAGGTTTCAGGGCAGGTTTGACGCGGATGTCACTCCGGTAGGGGAACAGCAAATGGAGCTGCTCTCCCTGCGGTTTCGCAATGAGAAGCTGGATGCCCTCTACACCAGTCCCCTTCTGCGGGCCCGCAGGACTGCAGAGGCAGTGAACCGGTATCATCAGCTGCAGCTTCAGATCTGCGAGGGACTCTCTGAACTGGACGTGGGAAAGCTGGAAAACAGGAAGCTTTCGGAGATCGGAGAGCTTTTCCCGGAAACGGCAAAAAATTGGGATCAATCCCCGGATTTATGCGAGTTTCCGGGAGGAGAGACTATGAAGCAGGCATACCGCAGAGTCAATCAGGCGCTGGATTGGATTTTGGAAGAAAACCGGGGAAAAACTGTTATGGCGGTTACTCACGGCGGGGTGATCCGGAATCTCTATGCCAGGGTATGTGCAGACTGCCCGGAGGGAATTCGCCAAAGTGCGGTTTTCGGCAATACAGGGGTGAGTGTTCTGGAAGCAGATGAGGCGGGCCGACTCTCCTGGACGCTTTTGAACGACCTTTCGCATCTCCCGGAGGAGCTGCGCCGCTCGCCGATAAAATATTCTTTTCACGGGGAGGCCGTATGATTATTCTGGGAGTGGACTTGGGAAAGGTGCGCACTGGACTGGCTGTTTGTGACCGGGGAGAGATGCTGGCATCGCCGGCTGGCGTCATTGCGGAATGCAGCCGTGAACGGCTGGCCGACAAGATATCTGCTGTTGCAAAGGAGCGCGGCGCGGAGCTGTTGGTGCTTGGGCTGCCGCGAAACATGGATGGGAGCGAAGGAAAAAGCGCTCAAAACGCTCGTGAGATGGGAAAGATTCTGGCTGAACGCTCCGGCCTTCCTGTAGAGTTCTGCGATGAGCGGGGTACCACAATAACGGCCCACGGCTTCCTGAATGAGACGAATACCCGGGGGAAAAAGAGAAAGGACGTTGTTGACACGGTGGCAGCTACGGTGATCTTGCAAAATTATCTTGAGTATCGTCGCAACATTTCTCACAAATGAGGTTTACACTTGGATTGTGAAATAGTATAATTAATACAAATGGCCGTTTCAGGCTGTAAGGAGGAAGCTGAATATGGGAAACTACAGGATCGTAACCGATTCCACAACGGATCTGACCAGGGAAATGACGGAAGAATTGGAATTGAAGGTCATTCCCCTATGTTATATTATGGATGGCAAAACCTACCGCAATAGCCCTGACAGTGGTATGAAGGAACCGGCCTTTTACGGTAAGCTTAGGAATGGGATCATGTCCACTACCACTCAGGTGAATTCTGAGGAGTTCATTGCGGAATTTGCCCCTATCCTGGAACAGGGAGAGGATATCCTTTATATTGCATTTTCATCTGGACTCAGCGGCACCTGCCAGAGTGCATTTGTGGCAAAGCAGGAATTGGAGGAGCGGTTTCCGGGGCGCAGGGTAGAGGTGTTCGATTCTCTATGCGCTTCTATGGGTGAAGGCCTTCTCGTCCACTATGCGGCCACAATGAAAAAGTCGGGAGCATCCATCGATGAGGTGCTGAAATGGCTTCAGGAAAATGTGCTGAAGCTTTGCCACTGGTTTACTGTGGATGATCTGAATCATTTGAAGCGGGGCGGCCGTGTATCTACTGCTACTGCGTTTTTAGGTACAATGCTGGGGATCAAGCCGGTTCTTCATGTAGACAATGAGGGCCACCTGATTCCTGTATCCAAGGTGAGGGGCAGAAAACAATCGTTGGATGCGCTGGTGAAAAAAATGGAGGAAAGTGCCATCGAGCCTGCCGGGCAGACCGTGTTTATCAGCCATGGGGATTGCCTGGAGGATGCCGAGTATGTGGCGGAGCAGGTTAAGGCAAAGTTGGGGGTTAAAAAGATTTCCATCAATTTTATTGGCCCGGTGATTGGAGCGCATTCCGGTCCGGGAACGGTAGCACTTTTCTTCCTCGGAAAGGTCAGATAGAAATATTGTATAGTATCTGGTGACAGTAGCGCAGCCGGCCGTGTTCAACGGCCGGCTGCTTAATTTGAAAGGGAAAAAAGTTATGGCTCTTACACTGCAAAAGAAAATCAGAGAGGATACGATGCTGCGGACGGGTTTTTTCTCGTTGGCAGAGTCTGTTTTTGGGATTTCTTTCCGCGATTGGTACGCTGAAGGAAATTGGACAGACAGATATATTCCCTATGCTCTTGCTGAGAACGGCAGGGTGGTCTCCAATGTCTCTGTAAACCTGATGGATTTTTCTTTTCAGGGGATGCACAGGCGCTATGTACAGCTGGGCACTGTGATGACGGATCCTGGATACAGAGGTAGGGGGCTGAGCAGAATTCTGATGGAGGAAGCTATACGGGACTATCGGGAAAAGTGCGATGCGCTCTATCTCTTTGCCAATGAGACGGTTCTCGGCTTCTATCCGAAATTCGGTTTCCGACAGGCAGAAGAATGCAGGCTTTCGGTACCGGTGACTCCGGAAAAAGCAAAGCGCAGGAGGTTGGATCTGTCAAAGGAGGCAGATCGTACGCTGTTTCTTTCCTGTTACCAGAGGTCAAATCCCTATTCTGATTTTGCGATGATTGAAAATCCGGGCTTGCTGCTGTTTCATTGCAGCTTCCTTCAAGACTGCGTCTTCTATTTTGACGATTGGGATGTGGCCGTTGTGACACAACAGGAGGGGGAAACTCTCACATGCTATGACATCTATGGGAGGGGAGAGCTTCCGCTGCAAAGGCTTCTGGCTATGTCTGCAGTGCCTGGCGTCCAGAGGGCGGTTCTGGGTTTTACACCGATAGAAACAGAAAATATGACACAAATGCCACCGACCGAGGATGATAATCTTTTCCTGCTTGATGGAAAGGAAAATTTATTTTTGGAAAACCGGATGATGTTCCCGCTGCTGTCTCATGCATAGAAAGGTTGGAAGAACGGTCTAATACTGGGAAAGGAACAGTCTAAATCCATAAAATTTGCCAGGAAGTTTTTATGACTTTACAGTTTCTTTTTCTTGACAAATGGTGGAGAAAAGGGTACTCTAGATAAGGCGGCTGGGGTGATAATCCAGCTGAAAACCAGAAAAAAAGAGGTGGGCAAAGTGAGCATACCGCGAAGTAGCGACGGCATAAAACCCGGAGGGCGATGCACGGCCGGGAGAAGGTTATGCCTTTCGCATAACAGGCAGTTTGTGCCGCTTTACGCACTGTTCGGTTCCAAAATCGGGTAAGCTTCCGGTTACGGACGGGATAGGCGTGCGGTCTGCTGCGCTTGTTCTGGCCGTGCGAAAGCCGGTTTTGTGCTGTACTACTCCAATCCTTACATAGGACACATAGTGATGGGAGGTACACACAATGAACGAGAAAATATTGGAACTTCTGGAAGCTAAAAAATATTCTGAAATCGGAGCGCTACTGAAAGATATGAACCCCGCGGATGCGGCGGTAATGCTGGAGGAGCTTCCGGAACAGAAAATGCCGATTGTGTTCCGTCTGCTCTCAAAGGAACTTGCGGCCGATACCTTTGCTTATATGGATGGTGACGCCCAGGAAATTTTGGTGCGAGGCTTCAGCGATAAAGAGCTCGACGAAGTGATGGAGCAGCTGTTCCTGGACGATACCGTGGACATGTTGGAGGAAATGCCGGCCAATGTAGTCAAACGTGTGCTGCGCCATGTGGATGCGGATACCCGGAAAATGATCAATCAGGTGCTTAATTATCCCAAAGACAGCGCCGGTAGCATCATGACCATGGAGTATGTGGATCTGAAGCGCAGCATGACTGTGGAGCAGGCCTTCGAGCGGATCCGGGCCACAGGCGTGGAAAAAGAGACAATTTATACCTGTTATGTCACTGACAGCCGCAGAAAGCTGGAAGGCATTGTCACGGTAAAGGATTTGCTCCTTTCTCCCAAATCGGAAGTTATTCGGAATATTATGGAAACGAACGTGAAGTTCGTCAGCACCCATACGGATCAGGAATTGGTGGCCAGAGAGCTGAGTAAATATGACTTTTTGGCGATTCCGGTGGTGGATGCCGAGGAACGTCTCGTTGGCATTGTCACTGTGGATGACGCCCTTGACGTCATTCAGGAAGAGGCGACGGAAGACATTGAAAAAATGGCTGCCATTACACCTACAGACAGACCCTATATGAAAACCAGCGTATTTGAAACCTGGAAAAAAAGGATTCCCTGGCTGTTGTTTCTGATGATTTCAGCCACTTTTACCAGCGGCATCATTTCCAGCTTTGAAGATGCCCTTGCTGCCAGCGTCATTTTGACCAGTTTTATTCCCATGCTGATGGATACGGGCGGAAATGCGGGCAGCCAGTCTTCTACAACTGTGATTCGCGGCCTGTCCCTGGGAGAAATCCGCTACGGGGATGTGTTGAAAATTGTTACGAAGGAGTCGTTTGTATCCCTGATGTGCGGAGCTACTCTTGCAGTGGCTAATTTTGCCAAACTGATGCTGATTGACAGGGTAAGCCTTCTGGTCGCTGCGGTGGTATGTCTGACCTTGGTTGTTGTTGTCTTGGTTTCCAATATTGTCGGATGTACGCTGCCCGTACTTGCCAAGCGGGTTGGGTTTGATCCGGCAGTGATGGCTAGTCCGCTGATCACCACAATCGTGGATGCAGTGGCGCTGATTATCTATTTTAATATTGCTAAGCTGTTGCTAGGCATCTAGCTTACAGATAAATTAAATTTAATTTGGAGGAGCATACAAATGGGAAAGATCGTTAATGTAGCCGTAGTTGGTTACGGCGGAATGGGCGGCTGGCATACTCGCCTGCTGCAGGAAATTCCGGAAGTAAGGCTGGCTGGTGTCTATGACATTCTGCCTGAACGGAACAAGGCCGCCGAAGAGAAGGGAATTAAGGCCTATGAGAGCCTGGAAGCCCTGCTGGCAGATCCGGAAATTGATGTGGTCACCGTAGCCATTCCCAACGATGCGCATAAAGAAGTGTGCATCAAGGTGATGGAGGCTGGAAAGGCTGCCATCAGTGAGAAGCCTGTCACCATGTCTTCTGAGGTTTTGGAAGAGATGATTGAAGCTTCCAACCGTACTGGCCAGTTGTTTACTGTACACCAGAATCGCCGTTGGGACGAGGACTTCCGTGTGGCCGATCAGATTGTAAAATCCGGCGATTTGGGGAGAGTTTTCTCCATCCAGTCCAGAGTTCACGGTTCCAGAGGCATTCCCGGTGACTGGAGAAATACCAAAGAGCACGGCGGCGGCATGGTTCTCGACTGGGGCGTTCATCTGCTGGACCAGATGAATATGATGATGGGTAAAATGCCCAAGACGGTTTATGCCACTCTTTCCAATGTGACCAACGAAGAGGTGGACGATGGCTTTACTGCTATGTTTACCTTTGACGGAGGGGTTGTGTTTACTGTAGAGGTAGGAACCAGCAACTTTATCAATCTGCCCAGATGGTACATACAGGGCCTGAACGGCACTGCAGAGATTACCGATTGGGATCTCAGCGGCAAGATCGTAATCGCCACTGCGGATGAAGAGCACGATGCTGTGCCGATTGTAACAGCCGCCGGCCTCACCAAGACCATGGCTCCCAGAACTCCTGAGACGATCAAAGAACTGCCGATTCCGCGTATTGATACCGATATTAAGGATTATTACCGTAATATTGCTAAGGTGGTCAATGGGGAAGAGAAGCAGATTGTCACACATGACCAGCAGCGTGAGCTGATGCATCTGATGGAGGCTATTTTTGAATCCGCAGAAGGCAATAAGGTCGTTACCCTGTAAAGCTTAACGGAAAGACCGGAGAATGGCGGAAAGCCTTCTCCGGTCTTTTGATGTCTGAGAGAGAGATAAAAGAAAACGGACTGCGGAAAAACCGCAGTCCGTTTGTTTGCATAAGAGTGCCCGCACGACCGTAATGTGCTTCTCAATAACCTGCTACATAGTAAGCAGGTGGGTGCCCTCCCTCATACTTCTCGCTCCCTTCATCCAACCACGGTCAAAGCCGGGCCGGGAGGTCTGCAGTCTGCAGGAGGAGTGAGGCTCCCGATTATTTGAGTGTAGGGTTATTTGTGCACAGTCCGCGCATCGCGCAGGCAAAAATTACTTATTCCTCTGGCTCATCGTAATAAGCTTCGTTGAAACGGTTCTCAAAAATTTCGGCAAGCTTATCGAGAAGAGCATCATCCTCCACCTCTTGAAGCTGTTCCTCGCCGTCCTCTTCAATCACTTCAAAAATATAATAGGTTTCCGCATCAGAAGCCACTTCATCTGCGTCCTGCTGCGTGGGAACCAGGGCCATAAAATGGCCGTCATCATTTTCCAGCTCATCTATGATCTCAAATTCATGCTCCTGTCCTTCGTCATCAACAAGGGTCAGAAGGTCGGCCTCATATTCATTATCCATCACTGCAACCCCTTTCTGAAGACACTGAGCCGTGTCCTCTTGCAAGGATATTGTACCTAAAATATGTGAGGAAGTCAAGAGCAGGAAGAGTTGGCCCAAACAGAAACTTGGAACCGTTTTTTCATTATATCCGAAGAGTGTTATTTTATCCTGAAACGCCGTATGACATTGGGTATCCATAAAATAGAAGGAGAAATTCGGCAGTACCAAAATTGGATTTCTATGGAATTGGGTTGTTTCGGAAGACAAAAGAAAACTATGCTGGGGGTTTGTAAAAAATACCTATTAAATTTAAAAAAAGTTAAAAAAACCTATTGACAAACAATGGTCTGGCCGCTATAATAAAGACGAAGATAAGAGATGGAAGAAATCTTCAAAGGGTTCCCGCTAAAACCGGAAGTAAGGAAGAAGAGCCGTGGCAGAATTGAAAGACATTTTTGACGAGAAAGAAGATGTCTGAATGTGGAAGGTTCTTTTTGACAGAAAACGGTGAGGTGCTTTTTTGGAAGCTGCAGAAAGGGTGCTTTCAGTAAGTCAAAACGGAAGATTTTGATTGAATGGTCAATGTTTTTGGGTTTGTCTGATGAAAGGGTCCGGAGAGCAGAAACAGTAGTTGCTGGTAGTGACGAAAGCTTTTCTGGCGGCTTGCAGCTGTGGAGAATGTAAGAGCGGGAAACAAAAAATTAGGTGTAGAAAGGCGGGTGAGTCCAATGGGCCAAGAACAACCTCAGCACTTTGCATCTGTGGGCTCACAAGCTCACAGATAAAAGGATAGTTTTTTGAGTATCTAAAAGGAGGACGTAGTGCCAACAAACAGATACAAAGAAAATTCGGTACGAGACTGTAGTAAAACCGCAATTTCTTGTAGCTTTTAAAAAGCTGGTTTCTATTGAACGAATAGAAAAGTGAAAGCGGAATATGACATACGGTAATAAGTATCGGAAAGATAGGTAAATTCCAATGTACTAAGTTGTTTCGTCTTGATTTTTTCTCCCTTCTGAAAGAAAAAACAGCATGAACTATGTTGTTACAAACAGATTGGGAACGAATATAGGGCTATGACTTTTATCGGTTATGTCAAGAAGAGGCAAGGAAGTGTCAAAGTATAAAACCCTTACAAAATAATTCGTTGACATAGATTTTGCAATTCCTGATGATCGGTTCGAGTTGGAAACCATACCTATAAAAATTGGGGACTTCTGAAAGTGATTTCAGAAGTCCTTTTCTTTTTTCAAATCTATTTGTTTCATGGGAATGAATTGATCTAACAAAACATTGTCACTGTAATTTTTCTATAATCTGTCAATGAAAAAAAGATTATAATTCTTTCACTAACCTTGTTTTCCATATGTTCAAATGATATACTAAACAAACAGCAGATATCTAGGTTGAGAAACAGTGATTTAGGAGCAGATTCATTTATGAGAAAAAGCCGGAGGCAGCAGCTTTACAGGATAGACCGTTTCAGGGAATATTATAAAGAACTTTTTTCGCATTCTGGTCTTGGTCAAATCGCGAAATTTACGCAGCATGGTACAACTTCGCGCTTGCTGCATAGTGTGGCGGTAGCCTATTACAGCTATAGGCTTGCACTGTTTACTCGTCTTCAGTTTCACTTGGATGATTTAGTGCGGGGGGCATTACTCCATGATTATTTTCTCTACGATGCTGAAGATGGAGATCCTGCGCATAAGGGTCATTGGACCCGGCATCCGTCGATTGCTGCAGAAAATGCAGGCAGTGAAGTGCAACTGACCAGGATTGAAGAGGACATTATCAGGAAGCATATGTTCCCTTTGACGCTCCAGCCTCCCCGTTACCGGGAGGGGGTAGTGGTTTCAATGATTGATAAGGCATGCTCCGTGTATGAGTTTTTTAAGCGTCGGGAACCATACGGCCAGATTCGCCGGGAAGTCCTGCGGGAGGAACTGGAAGGCAGTCTAAAAGCCTTTTATCTTAAACTGCCGGCAGGGGAGTCTTGATTTTATTTTGGTGTGATTCGGCCCTGGTTTTCAGGGCCTTTTTCTTTTTTTCTTGAACTCTAGCCGTTTCTGGGGTATACTTAAATGTCTGGAAAATTCAGGCGGCAGGTTTGGACAAGCGCCTGCTACCCTGGAGGAGGTTATTTATTGTATGGGAGTAAAATTACGGGCCTTGTTTTTTAAATATAAGGAGATTATCTTATATGTTTTTTTCGGCGGACTTACAACATTGGTGAATTGGGGCCTGTATTTTGTTTTGGCCGACATGATGGGAGCTCCTTATCTTTGGGCCACTGCAGCAGCACAGATCGCCGCCATTTTATTTGCCTATATCACAAACCGCATTTGGGTATTTAAAAGCAAAGTTCGTGGCTTTTCCGGAATTATGATGGAAATGCTCCGTTTTTTCGGCTGCAGGGCAGTTTCTTTTTTTATGGATCTGGGCTGTATGTATGTCGGTGTGGATTTGCTGCATATTGATGATGTTTTGATGAAACTTCTTTCTAATGTCATCGTGGTCATTGTAAATTATATCTTTAGTAAAGTATTTATTTTTCGGGAACCTGCAAAAGGGACAGAAAAATAAGCAGGGAAAAGAACTAAAAAAAGTTTTAGGAATCAAGGAGGCCGGCATATGGCTCGCAGAATGAAGGAAGAAGAACGGCAGTTTGAGGATGTCTCCAGTTATTCTTCTTCAAAGGAGTATAAAAAGCGCAGAAAGAACCGTCAGGGAAGGACAGTGCTGAAAAGTATAGCAGGGTTTTTTTGCGTGCTGTTTATCGCTTTTGGCGGGATGCTGATATATGTGTCTACAGATTTGATAGCTGACTTGACCACCAATACGATCACAAAAGACCCGGCAGCACTTGGAATAGATATCTCCAATATTGTTATGGACGACAGCATTAAAAATATTGCTCTATTCGGAGTGGATGCTCGGGACAATGAGTTTACAGGTCAGTCAGATGCAATTATGATACTGACAGTGGACAACAAGCACCATAAACTAAAGCTCACTTCTGTACTGCGCGATTCCAAGGTACCGATTGAAGGCGTCACATTGAGCGGTCAAGAAATCAACTGGGACACTAAGATCAATGCCGCTTATGCTGAAGGTGGCCCCGAGCTTGCTATCCGTACACTCAACCAGAATTTCGGGCTTGACATTACAGATTATGTGACGATCAATTTTGCTAATATGGCCGCAGTCGTAGATGCTTTTGGGGGAACTCAGATTACGATTACCACGGAAGAGGCGGAACAGATCAATAGGAACCTCTGGGCGCTGAATGAAGAGGTTAAAGACCAAATGGAAGCGGATCAAGAGGCAGGCACCTATTCTGAACATAGTTACCCGCAGATCAAGCATGAGGATTTTTTTCAGGATCCACAGGGCGGAACATATGTCTTGAACGGGAACCAAGCGGTGGCCTATGGACGCATCCGTTATATTGACAGTGACAATGAAAGGGCTAAGCGCCAACAAAAGGTGCTCAGGGGATTGATTTCCAGGGTGACAGAAATCAAATACAGCGAGTATCCCAATCTAATCAAAGAAATGATGCCGTTGTGCGAAACCTCTTTGGATTTGGGAGACATCGTTGGTCTGGCGCCGATTCTAACCAGCAGCTTTACTGTGGAGTCCATCAATGTTCCTGATTTGGAATATGAAGCTCCCTGGGAAGGAACTGCGGAAGATGGCGTCTGGTATTACATTTATGATGTGGGAATTGCGGCGGAACGGATCAGCAGCTTTATTTATGAGGAGGATTCTCCTTATTGGAGTGAGTACGGCGATACTTCTGTCAGCCGAACATCTAGCGGCAGTTAAGAATAATGTTTGTCAGGTTTCAGCGGCAGGAAGAAAGGCAAAATTCGTAACGGAAAAGTGAAGAATATTGGGAGGCTGAAATGAGTCAAAAAGAAAAACGTGCGTCACATGGCAGGCCGTCCCAGGACCAGGGGCGGCCCAGGCGGGAACCACTGCACGATAATTATTACTATGAGGAACCTCCGCGCAGAGGCCGCGACCCTTCGGGATATGGAAGGGATTTTGAAGATATTTCCAGTACCTCGTCCAGCAGCAGGCGGCATAGTCCGCCGTCCCAACGGACCGGGAAAAGAAAGAAAAAAGGAAGACGAACCGGACTGGCGGTGTTTTGTGTTTTTCTGGTATTGGTTGGTTTTGGTGCGTGGTACATATTCGGTTATCTTTTGAACGGCTTGACTATCAAGGGAATTGACAAGGATAAACTGGGAATTTCGGGAGATGTCCTCTCCGACGGCAGCATTAAAAATATAGCGCTGTTTGGTTTGGATGCCCGCGAAAATACAGATGAGGGCCGTTCCGATGCGCTGATGATTCTTACGGTGGACAACAAACATAAAAAACTGAAGCTCACCTCCATTCTGCGAGATTCCGAGGTTTCTATTGAAGGATATGGGCAGGATAAGATTACCCATGCCTATGCGTATGGAGGCGCGGAACTCGCAATCAGGACCATCAATCAGAATTTTCATCTGGATATCGAAGATTATGTAACTGTCAACTTTATTCAAATGGCAGAGATCGTAGACGCATTCGGCGGCACCCGGGTGAATATCAGTTATGATGAGGCCATGGAGATCAATAAGAACCTGGATATGTTGGCACAGGAATCCGCAGACGCCAATATCCAGGAAAGTGATTTTATCTATGACGAGGGGGATGTTCTCCTCAACGGCAATCAAGCCGTAGCCTATGCAAGGATCCGGTATCTGGATGGAGATGATGTGAGGGCTTCGCGGCAGCAGAATGTGTTGAAGGGATTGATCACCCAATTGAAGCAGCTCAATAAGCTGCAGTATCCGGAACTGATCCGTAAGGTGGTGCCTATGTGTGAAACCTCTTTAGATTTTGGGGATATCATGGGGCTTGCTCCCGTCATGCTCAGTGATTTTACCACGGAAACCCTTTCCATCCCCAGCGGCGAAGAAGCCCCTGAGGATGGATATACCGATGAGGGCGCTTGGGTCTATGTGTATGATCTTGAGGCAGCCTCTCAGCATATCAGCCGTTTCCTCTATGAGGAGGATTCCCCATATTATAGACAGCCAGAGGATTCCATTGGAGAAGAATAAGAAAGCAAGGAAGTGCGTTGGTTTATGAAGGACCCCGTATTAGTAATTATGGCGGCAGGTATGGGAAGCCGTTATGGCGGCCTGAAACAAATTGATCCTGTTGGATTACATGGGGAGAAGATCATTGATTTTTCCCTCTATGATGCCAGACTGGCTGGGTTTCGCAAAGCGGTCTTTATTATCAAGGAGGAACTTCTTTTTGAGTTCCAGGAACATGTGTTCCGGCAGGCAGAAAAATATATGGATATTGAGTATGTTTTTCAGAAAAGGGAAGATATTCCTGAAGGGTTTTCTGTGCCGGAAGGGCGGGAAAAGCCCTGGGGCACGGGACATGCGGCTCTTTGTGCCGCACGCAGCATCGATGCGCCATATGCGGTGATCAATGCCGATGATTTTTATGGACGAGAGGCGTTTCAGAAAATTTATCAATTCCTCAGCAATGTTGGTAACGAAGAGAAAATGAGCTTCGCAATGGTAGGCTATTCTCTCAAAAATACAGTCACGGAAAACGGTTCTGTCTCCCGCGGTGTTTGTAAAACAGCGCAGGGGATGCTGAAGGGGATTGATGAACGCACCCAAATCGAAAAGAGAAAATCGGGAATTGCCTACACGGAGGACAGCGGTGAAACCTGGATACAGCTCCCCGAGGATACGGTGGTTTCCATGAATTTTTGGGGATTTACTCCCCCGTTTACAAAGGAATTAGAGCGGGATTTCGTTCGATTTTTTCGAGAGGATGTTCCCCAAAATCCATTGAAAGCAGAGTTCTTTCTTCCTTTTGTAGTGAACGATTTGCTTCGTGATGGCAGGGCGGAGGTAACGGTGCTTTCTTCAGCCGACAAATGGTACGGTGTAACCTATCAGGAAGATAAGGACACCGTTGTAGAGGCAATCCGTGCAATGACGGAGCGTGGAGAATATCCCTCGCCGCTGTGGCCTTAACCGGAACGGTCTGATTTTTCAGAAATGATTTTTTTTACCAGGCTGCATAATAGGGGATAGAACGGACAAAATAGATAGTAAGCAGCACGGTAAGCGTTTGCGTGCCTGAATCGAGAGATACCGTCCAACAGGACTGGAGCCCGCAAGGCCTTCAAAAGTATCTGTTCGAATTGGGCTCCAGTGTTGCTCGCCCTTTGGCAGCTTCGGTCTTTTGACCTGGTTTATGCCAAAGGGCCAATTTTTTTATCAGGCTTTTTAGAAAAGTTACATGCATGATAGGCTTTTTTCATGCTTTCCTGACTTTTTCTACAGTGTGGCATTGTCAGTGTTCAGATTGCGAAACAATACTCTTCTGGTTTTCTAGGAAAGAAACGTTTTTTAAAGCTGTCGGCTTGATTTTATTTGCCTATTATGTTAATATGAATAACATATTGGCCGCTATGGCGGAACTGGCAGACGCAAGGGACTTAAAATCCCTCGGTGGCAACACCGTACCGGTTCGACCCCGGTTAGCGGCACCAGAGCTGCGGTGCGTAAATTACGCACCGCAGCTCTTTTTGGTTTTGAAGCTTTTTGCCCGGGATCCTGGCAGAAGCTTTTACCGGGGTTATGAATCGAAAAGGCCGGAACCAATCATTTAGTTTTGCTCTTTTCTTGTTCTGTAAGTACTACGTGAGAGTGCATTTTAAAGAAATACTCTGGGAAGATTGAAAATTTTTTGAGGTTTAAAATAATTCTGTTGCCAGCCAGCCCGTGCTTTCTGACAATGAAATATTGGAATGGCACGGAAAAAAATAGGCAAAAATTCGTTGCAGGCGTTTACTTTTACCGTCAGGATATAGTATACTTAAACTGATTGGGGACACCCAGAAATCTATTTGTATCGAAGGAGTTATCGCTTATGTATTATCTTGGTATCGACCTTGGCGGCACTAACATTGCTGTTGGCGTCGTCGATGAGAACAACAAGATCATTGCCCGTGCGTCCACAAAGACAAAGATTGAGACGGCGGACCAGGTGGCAG
Source organism: Neglectibacter timonensis (assembly GCF_900048895.1). GTDB lineage: Bacteria > Bacillota > Clostridia > Oscillospirales > Acutalibacteraceae > Acutalibacter > Acutalibacter timonensis. The sequence continues at coordinate 391,243 of NZ_LT160640.1, forward strand.
ACGGCATGGCCGAAACGGCCTATGCTGCTTTGAAAAACGCAAATCTTACCCTGGATGATGTGCCGTGGGTCGGTATCGGTTCTCCTGGAGCAGCCAACCGCGAGACCGGAGTGATTGAATTTGCAAATAACTTGCCCTTCAAAAACACGCCTCTTCAAAAGATGCTTTCAGATCGTATGGAAGGAAAGAAAGTCCTGTTGGAGAATGACGCCAATGCCGCCGCTTATGGGGAATACATGGCAGGCGCTTTGAAGGGGGCGGACAATGCAATTGCCATCACGTTGGGCACGGGCCTGGGTGGCGGAATCATCATCAATCATAAGATCTATTCCGGCAGTAATTTCTCCGGAGGCGAGTTGGGACATACGGTTATTGTAGTGGACGGCCGTCCCTGCACCTGCGGACGCAGCGGCTGCTGGGAAACCTATGCTTCCGCCACAGGGCTTATCAAGACTACAAAGCTTCATATGGAGAAAGCCCCGAAGGATTCCCCGTTGTGGCAGCTGGTTGGAGGGGATATCAACCGTGTCAGCGGACGCACCGCGTTTGACGCCATGCGTCAGGGCGACCCCGTCGGCAAAGAAATTGTGGATGAGTACATCAAATATCTGAGCGTAGGCATTGTGGATATGATTAACATCTTCCAGCCAGATATTTTCTGCATCGGCGGCGGTATCTGCAATGAGGGAGAAACCCTGCTTAAGCCGGTTCGCGAGTTTGTTGAGAAAGAACAGTATGCGATGAACTCTTCGAAGAAGACGGTGATCTGCCGTGCTGAGCTGGGTAATGACGCCGGCATCATCGGCGCTGCGCTTCTTGGAAAGCAGGAGGAGTAATACGATGTCCATTGAGAAAAAAAGTTTTGGAACTCTTTCCGACGGCAGGGAAGTGACACTCTATACGCTGGAAAACAAAAACGGGCTGACTTTGGAAACCATCCCCTATGGCTGCCGGATTGTCAGGCTGCTGACCAAGGACCGCAACGGCGTGAAGGGTGACGTGGTTTTGGGTCACAATACTTTGGAAGAGTATTTAGGTGGCAATTTCCAGGGAACTTTTGTCGGCCGTTATGCCAATCGTATTGGAAAAGCGACATTCACACTCAACGGGAAGTCTTATCAGCTTGCTAAAAATGATGGAGAGAATACGCTGCATGGCGGTCCCGGCGGTTACCACCAGGTGCTTTGGAATGTGGATCAGGTGCAGGATGGGGACGAGCCCTCTATTGTTTTCTCTTATGTGAGCCCAGATGGTGACGAAGGGTATCCGGGAAAGCTTGAAATGACCGTTACTTATACCCTGACGGCGGACGATGGCCTTGCTATGGAATACCGGGCGGTTTCCGATCAGGAGACGCCCTTCAACCCCACCAATCATTCCTTCTTTAATCTTTCCGGCGATCCGCAGAAGGATGTACTGGATACCTCTCTGACCATTCACGCATCGCATGTGACTGAGGTGACGGATGACCTGATTCCCACGGGAAAGCTACTCCCGGTTGCAGGCGGACCTTTGGATTTTACTTCGGGTAAAAAATTGGGCGCCGATATGTTTTCAGAGGATCATTTGATTGCGCTGTGCGGCGGCTTTGACCACAATTTTTGTGTGGATGGCACGGGCTTCCGCAAGTTTGCCGAAGCTTGGGAACCGGAGAGCGGACGCGTAATGGAAGTGTTTTCCGATCTCCCCGGCGTGCAGCTCTATACGTTTAACCGTGCAGGCGGCCTGATGGGGAAAGACGGAAATCCGATGCGGCCGCATACTTCGTTCTGTCTGGAAACACAATTTTATCCTGACTCGGTCAATCATAAGGAATTTCCTTTCGCATTTTTAAAGCCTGGGGAGCAGTTTGTCTCAAAGACAGTGTATCGTTTCTCAGCAAAATAAGGTTTCGTGGGGGACTGCCCTATGCAGTCCCCCATGTTAATTCCATAGTGAGGGACTGCGGGTTCTCACGGTCTGTAAGAAAGCGAAGGAGGAAAGAGAACATCAGAATTCCTCCTTTGCATTTGTTCTAAAACCGTGGCTAGTCCGTCATCAGACTGATTTGGAATGTGCTGTTTGATAAGCTGGGGGACTGCCCTGTGCGGTCCCTTTTTTCATAGAGAAATAAGAGAGAAGGATCTGGCGTGAAAAAGGAAAAATCCTGTGGTGCAGTGGTCTATCGTGAGACCGGAGAACAGATAGAAATTTTGCTGATACGGCATAAAAACGGCGGGCATTGGGCGTTTCCGAAAGGACATGTAGAAAAAAAGGAAACAGAGGAAGATACGGCTTTACGGGAAATTCGAGAGGAAACCGGGCTGGAAGTTTTGCTGGATACAGGTTTTCGCAGGGTGGTTACTTATTTGCCGAAGCCCAATGTGAAGAAGGATGTAGTCTATTTTGCGGCACGCTTTCAGTCAGGCAGCCCCGAAGCCCAGCCTGAAGAAGTGATGGATATCGTATGGGCTTCTCCAGATAAGGCCCTTCAGCTGGTCACTTACCAAAACGATGTGGAAACGCTGGAAGCGTTTTTGGATTACGAGAAAAACTAGTTTGATCAAGAAAATTCAACAAAAAAGTCCTTCTGCAGAGACTCTCTGCAGAAGGACTTTTTTGTTGAAGATTATGACCGGCTGAATTCAGAGAGCAGCAAGCCCTCATTGTGCTCCAATGCCCAGTTGATACTCCATTGGTTGGAAAAGAGCAAAAGATATCTGCCTTTCGTATCCTGTACCTTTTTGGTATCGGAAGTCAAATTGAGTTTTTTTAACTCTATTTCCTCGTTGTCGATCCAGCGGATGAACTGGAAAGGAAGAGTCTGCATATAAATATCCACGTTATATTCGTTTTCCATGCGGTACTGGAATACGTCAAACTGCAGGGACCCCACTACGCCTACGATAATTTCCTCCATGCCGGAGTCGATCTCCTGGAAAATCTGAATTGCTCCTTCCTGAGCGATCTGTGTAGCGCCTTTGACGAATTGTTTTCGCTTCATGGTGTCCTTTTGGCGTACCAGACTGAACAGTTCCGGGGCAAAGGTTGGAATGCCCTCAAAACGGATCTTTTTTCCGGGAGAACATAGTGTGTCGCCTATTGAAAAGACTCCCGGGTCAAATACACCGATGATATCTCCGGCATAGGCCTCTTCAATGATTTCACGACTTTGAGCCATCAGCTGCTGGGGCTGGGAGAGCTTCATTTTGCGTCCGCCCTGCACATGCTCCACTTCCATGCCCTTTTCGAATTTGCCGCTGCAGATTCGGAGGAAAGCAATTCTGTCCCGATGGGCTTTGTTCATATTGGCTTGAATTTTGAACACAAAAGCGGAAAAGGCATCATCCTGGGGATCCACCACGCCATGAGAAGTTTCCCGGGATAAAGGGGGAGTGGTAAGCTTCAGGAAACTTTCCAGAAACGGTTCCACACCGAAATTTGTCAGTGCTGAGCCGAAAAAGACCGGGGAGAGCTTGCCGTGACGTACTTTTTCCAAATCAAACTCATAACCAGCCCCGTCAAGAAGTTCAACATCATCGGCGAGCGTCGTGTATAGGGAATCGCCTATGGCTTGCTTAAGAGCGGCATCCTCCACGGAAAAATCCTGTTCTTTTACCTCTTTCCGTCCCGCGTTTTCCCCTTCCGGTTCAAACATCAGCACCTCGCCTTTTTCCCGATCATATACGCCTTTAAAATCCACCCCCGAACCGATAGGCCAATTCATGGGATAAGTGCCAATACCAAGTTCTTTTTCGATATCGTCTAACAGATCGTAAGGGCTTAGAGAATCCCGGTCCATTTTATTGATAAAGGTGAAAATTGGAATATCCCGCATCACGCACACTTTGAAAAGCTTTCTTGTCTGAGCCTCCACGCCCTTGGAAGCATCAATAACCATTACAGCGGAGTCGGCGGCCATCAAAGTGCGGTAGGTATCCTCAGAGAAATCCTGATGTCCGGGGGTGTCCAAAATATTGATGCAGTAGCCGTCGTATTGAAACTGCATCACAGAGGAGGTCACAGAAATACCTCGCTGCTTTTCAATTTCCATCCAGTCCGAAACGGCATGGCGGGAATTTCGCTTTCCTTTAACCATTCCGGCCAGAGTGATAGCACCGCCGTAGAGCAGAAATTTTTCGGTCAGTGTTGTCTTACCGGCATCCGGGTGCGAAATGATCGCAAAGGTCCGCCGGCGTTCAATTTCTTTTTTGGTATCAGGCAATGGTAGCCTTCCTTTCTAAAAATCCAATTTATAGTTGAACTCAAAATGACATCGTCCGGTTACATGGGACTCTTCCTTTCTTTGGGGAGACCAGCAGTTGTAAGCAAAGCAGGGTAAGTTTGATAGGAAAGATGGGTCATTAAAACCAATTTTGCGGTTTGCCCTCTGTCCATGTCCCTACCGTGCTTATCCCCCATAAGAGACAATAAATTATAGCATATGGCCTGGAGAAATTCAAGAATCTCAGCCAGGCTTTGACAGATTTCTAAAGCCTTTCATGATAGGTTGGATGACATAGAAAATGAAAGGATGTGTATTGTAGTGAAGCAAACAGGAGGCAAACGGCGCCGCTGGAGAAAAGCTTGGTATGTGACAGTTTTAACCTTGGTTTTCCTGGTGTTCTCCTGTCAAAGCAATGTACAGGCTGTTGAGCTGGGGACTGTACAGTGCAGCAGAGAAGTAAAAAAAGTGGACAGTAAAGAACGACGCTATCATATGGAACTGAAGGTTTGGACAGAAATGTCTGACTACAAAAGCCATCAGCCACAGGATATTATCCTTCTTCTGGAAAACTCCTATTCCATGTCCTGTCTGGCCCAAGCGCCGGATGAAGACGATACAGTTTACCAGAAAGGAATCCCAACCCTCCATAAGATATCCGCCTCTCAGACTTTGTATACCGAGGTGGAAGGAGAATATTTACCTGTGGTTCTTAATGGAAACCAATGGCAGCTTCTCACTGGTAAGGCAAATGATGGAACGGTTTATGGAGAAGTGGTTGGAACCAGAGATCCCTTGCAAGGCGATATATTTACCCAGGATGTATTTGAAAAGTCAGAGTGTCCTACCAGGATGGAGCAGGCTAAAGAAGCGGCGAAACAGTTGATTCGTCAGACAGCGGAGTTTCTGCCTGGATCCAGGATAGGGCTGTTGTTTTTCGGGAAGTCTCTGTACTCAGCAAACAGCAGGGAACTCACAGAATCAGGCGTACAGTCCCTTTTGAAAGAAATAAGTGACTTTGGGAATGAATTTGGAGAAGGGTACTGTTACGCGGAGGCTCTTTCCAAGGTACAGGAGATGATAGAGGAACTTCAGATTACTGGGCAGAATCCCTGCAGTCTGATTACAATCACTGCTGGAGAGGCAGGATCTGAAAAGAAGGAAGATCCTTCAGGAGTTACAGCGGCGGCAGCATCTATGCAAGTTCTGAGAGAACAGGGAGTAAAGAGTCATGTTCTTTTGATGGGCAGCGGCAAGAGCGCCGAAAGCGATTGGTCAGCCCTGTGTTCGGCGCCGTTGGAAAACCATTACCGGGAGTGCTTTCAGGGGCAGCTTTTGGAAGAGATGGATCGTCTGTTTCGTCATATTGCAGACAGTACGACGGTCAGCGTAGTACAGGCGCTGGATACCCGGTTTCAGCTGACAGAAAAAGAATATGCCCGCCTGAGTCAGGAAGAAGTGTCCGTTATAGAAAAAGAGAACGGAGAAACCCTGATTGCCTGGGAGGCAGAACTTCCTTACAACAGTGAAAATCCTTGGAAAACAGAGCTGGAGTTTGAAGCAAAGAAAGATTTTCCCGGAGGCAACGATGTGGGGATGGATGGAGAAGAAAGCGGGATATATTGGGGAGAAAAACAAATTTCAAAATGTCCGGACATGGAAATAAACGTACCAATAAGAATCTCCCTGAAAGATATTGAGGACGATATCTTTCTAGGAGAAAAAGTAAAAACTACTCTGTTAAGACAAAATGTGGAAGAGAAGTTATTGGGGAATCTGATACCAAATTGGTATGGGAAAGGGGAGACTGGAACGATTTCTTATTCCTGGAAGAGAACGGATGGCAGTACGGTTGGTTCTCTCAAACAACTGGCTGAAATTCGTCCTGTCCGAGACCAGGAATTCTTGTTTGCAGTAACCTATACCCCCAAAAGCCAGGGAAACAATGCTGTCGGAGTTCCGGTACAGCAGACTTATAGCACGGGTAATTACACGGTTCACGTTGTTTCAGGTACAGTTTCGCTGGAAGTGCTGACGGACAGGCTTTCAGAAGAAGGCGGAATGCCTGTGTTTTCTCTGGAAAAGGATGATACTACGTTTTATCGTACAGCCCGTTTGAGCAGTCAAGAAAAGGAGGAATCCACGCTTTTCGTGGATTTTGCAGGATTGCCCTATGGAAAATACAGGTTGAAACAGATCAATCCCTTCTACAACAAAATCGATCAGGAATGCTGGCTGGGGATTTGCTCGAAAGACGACACACTGGATTTGGGGCGAAATGTGTGTGATATGGAAATTAAACTGACTGCGACGCCGTCTGAGGCAGGTGAACTGAATTACAGTGTGGATACATATGGTGAAGTGTTTCGGGTGGAATCCGGGAGGTGAAGAGAAGATAACCCATAAATTGGTTTCTACTTGCATGACAATACTGACAATACTGACAGTATTGATTATAGGTGTGTTTTCAACACCCTATCTTTTTGGTTTTCGGGTTTTTGCCGTTGTCAGCGGGAGTATGGAGCCTGTATACCACGTTGGGGCTCTGATTTTTACAGAGCAGGTGACGCCGGAGGAAATCCATACTGGAGACTGTATCACCTATACCTATGGCTCCAATACGGTTACGCACCGTGTGATACGTGTCGACAGGAAGCATGGGGATTTTATAACCCAGGGGGATGCCAACAGTACAGTTGACGATCCGGTTTCCTTCAGCAGACTGGTTGGTAAAACCATGGATTTTTCCATTCCTCTGCTGGGATATCTTGTCATATGGCTGAAACGGACAAATGATAAGCTAATTTTTTTCTTAGCTATGGTTGTAATCCTGTTGATTATAGTCAATGGGGTGTTATTTCATAAAAAGGAGAATCACAAAGAATAAAATGGCTGCTTCTGTCTTATTCCGCCGGTACGAAATTGATTTGATATGTGGAAAGGTGATGAGAAAAGTATGAATTCAAAAATCAGGCTGCTTCTTTGCGTACTGCTTGCAGCGCTGCTTGTCTCACTGACCGGGCTGACGTTCTCTTCTGTACAGGAAAATTCTCTGTATGAAGCCGGCAAATTGGAAGCGTCAATAAGATGTAAGAAGATGGACGGAGATTCAGGGATTCCGGTCTTGGAGGCAAATTCGGTTTTAAAGCGGGAAACCTGGATAGAAAATACGGGGGGAAATCCATGTTACATTCGGATAAAGGTTTGTATTCCACAGGCCGAAGGTGTTGACATCTTGGAACTTGGTACTCTTGTCAATGATTTCTTTCTTCCCCTGGATTTTTCGGAAAATACCGGACGGAACAAAACAGGGGAATATTGGACAAAAGAGGGTGAATACCTATACTACAGAAACCGCAGCACGCAGAATATCCTAATGCCCCAAAAAGAAACGCCTCCGGTCTATTCGGCCATTCGGCTGAATCCGGATTTGACATCAGAATTTTTAGCGCAATGGACAGATTGTGAAATTCCGATTTTCATACAGGCCATACAAACCGGCGTCTTTGAAACTGAAGATAGAGCTTGGGAAGCTTTTGATCACTTAGAGGGAAAAAACGACGCTTAAGCCTGGGCGGAAGCCGGATTTTGGCCTTATGAAAGCTCAGTGAGCCTGCACACATCCGGTGAAAGGAAGAGGATGCATGTATCTTGCCTATATCGCGGTCTATGTTGTACTCGCAGTGGCGGGCTGTTGGTTGTTTGTCGTTGTCAAAAAGCGGATAGGCAAATAGGAATAGGGAACACTAGAGTTATGATTTGGTTGTAATCGAGGTGAGTAAGGATGCGGGAACAAAAGACACAGCAAGATCATAATTTTTCCGAAGGCCCTGAGATTCCCATGGGATTAGGCATGGCATTGGCGCAGAATTTGAATGCTATGAACAGATTTGCCTCTTTGCCAGAGGAGAAGCGGCGGGAGATTATCGCACATACCCATGAAATACAATCTAAAAAAGAGATGCGGGCTTATGTGGATTCCCTGTTCTCTTAATACGTTGAAGAAGGAGCGGAACCACATAGGTTCCGCTCCTTCTTCAACATGAATCCTCTATCTTAAAAAATGTGCGATCACAGCTATGGCAAAACCCAGCAGCGCACCACAGATTACCTCGATAACGCGGTGGCCCAGGGATTCATTCAGCCGGGGAATAAGCTCCTGCAGGGTTTGTTTCCCTTTCTCTTCATCGTCTTTTTCCAAATACTCCACAATCTGGTTGATGGCCTTGGCATGAAGACCTGCAGCCCAGCGAACGCCGGTGGCGTCGTACATAACAATAAGGGCAAATACAAAAGATAAGGCAAAAATAGGAGAATTGAAACCATAGAGATAATAGGAGGTCAGCAAAACAGAACAGGTTACAGCAGAATGGGAACTGGGCATTCCTCCCGCGCCAGCCAGACGATGTCTGTCGAACTGCTTATGCTTAATGAAATCCAGAAGTGTTTTGATCAGCTGTGCGCTGATCCATGCAATTACACTTACATTGATAAGATCATTGGAGAGGAGAAAGGAAAAATCCATAGATGTTCCGCCTTACCGAAAAGAATATGTTCTTTATTAGATTCTAGCTGTTCTGCATTCCTGTGTCAACTAAAATCGATGAAGCTTTGGATATAAGGGTTATTCTTTCTGTTTTGGCGGTATACAATGCAAAAACGGCAAAAAATTAATTCTCTCTCTTGCCAAATAGCCTATTTTATGGTATGATGATACTCGCTGTTTAAGTGAGTTTTGAGAAGATTTGGTTCAGGAAGGAATGGAATAAAATGAACGTTGTGGAGATCGTATTTGGAATTGTGTTGCTGCTGTTTGCCGTAGCCATCATCTTGGTAGTTCTGCTGCAAGAGGGAAGCCAGAAGAATGTGGGTGTCATCACCGGTGGTGCAGATACTTTCCTTTCGAAGAATAAGGCCCGTTCTGTAGATGCGTTTTTGGCCCGCTGGACCAAGTTCATTGCAGTTGGTTTTTTTGTCTTCGTCATCATTATGAACGCAATTATGTACTTCACTGGAAAGTAATCGGATAGAAAACCGTGTGCCTCGCGAAGTGCGAGGCATTTTTTTCTCTGTCTTGAAAATTGGCTGGAATTCATCTTGCCCTTTGCAGAAAGGAAGTTGCTATGATTGCGATGATCGAAGAGGAAAAACAGAAACAGCGCCTTTTGCAGGCTTGCGGCAAAACAGCGTTTGGCTGCAAAATAGCAGCGATTGCTTTGGCCTATGGTCTGGATAAGAGTTTTGCTTGTTTTTGGATGGATACGGAGACAGATGTAGTCTACTGTATGGTAGACGGTTTGATGATACTCTCCGGCACAGTGTTGAAGGAAAAAGAAAGCAGGGAATTTCTGCGGGCCGTTGGAGCACAGGCGGTTATGTGCGCAGTGCGGAATGCTGAAGCTCTCTCGCTTTCTGTCGGAAACTCTGGCGATGTTCTGAAGAAGGTCATCTCTTCAGAGGGGAAAGCAGCAGTTCTGAGTACGGAAGTCAATATTAGAGACATTTACGGTCTTTTGGAAGAAACCGGAATGGCTGATGAATTTGAACCCTTCTATCTGGATCTCTCCCATAAGCTCAGGCATGAGGCGGCATTGGCAGCGACGGAATACCGAAACGGCGAGCTTTGCGGCTGCGCCCTGGTTTCGTCCATCGACGGCCATGCGGCAATTCTGTCCTCTGTGGCGGTAAAGGAAGCGTACCGGCGGCAGGGAATCGGCTCTGAACTTGTCAAAAGGGTGGAATCTTACTTTCCGGGAAAGGTCATTTATGCCCTAAGGGAGAAGGATAAGAACAGGGAATTTTATCGCTCTCTGGACTATGCCAAGACGGATACCTGGGTATACGCAAAACTGCATTGATAGGATAAGCTGTTGGAGGTAGCAAGATGTTTCCCTATTTTAATATAGATACAAAACTGCTGGAGGCTTCAGAGAAAGCAGAGACCAGAGCGCAGCCTTATTTTCAGAAAATCGAGGAAGTGCAGCGCTATAACCAGCAGAAAATGCTGGCGGCTTTTACACGGGCAGGCGTCAGCGAAAGTCATTTTGTAGGCAGTACAGGCTATGGCTACGGAGACCGTGGCCGGGACGTCTTAGATCAAGTGTATGCCTATGCATTTGAAGCTGAAGACGCTCTGGTGCGCCACAATTTTGTCAGCGGCACCCATACGCTTACTGTGGCCTTATTCGGAATGCTCCGCCCCGGCGACAAAATGCTCTGTGTTACAGGAACTCCTTATGACACCATTCAGGGAGTTATCGGCCTTCCAGGAAGGGAAGAGAGCGGTTCTTTAAAAGAATTTGGAATTTCCTATGAGCAAATTGATCTGCTGCCGGATGGAACCCCTGATTATGAAGAGATGGAACGCCGCATTTCGCCGGAATTCCGTATGATATATATCCAGCGTTCGCGGGGTTATAGCCTAAGGCCGTCTCTCTTTGTGCGAGAGATTGAACGGATCGCCGAAATTGCAAAGCGGAAGGCGCCGGAGTGCATTGTCATGGTGGACAACTGCTACGGAGAATTTGTGGAGCGGGACGAGCCCCTGACTCACGGCGCAGATATTATGGCTGGATCACTGATCAAGAATCCGGGCGGAGGGATTGCCCCCACAGGCGGATATATAGCCGGAAGAAAAGATTTGGTGGAACTGTGCTCTTACCGCCTGACCACTCCGGGAACCGGCCGTGAGATCGGCTGCACACTGGGAAACAACAGGGAATTATTCCTGGGCGCGTTCCATGCTCCACATGTGACTGGAGAAGCGCTCAAAACGGCGGTGTTTGCTTCCGCGCTGTTTTCTGAACTGGGTTTTGATGTCACACCTCGTTTTGACGAGCCCCGGGCAGATATCATTCAGGTTGTGATGCTGCGGGAAAAGGCCGCTTTGGTTGCATTTTGCAAAGGTGTACAGAAAGGCGCTCCTGTAGACTCCTTCGTTGTTCCGGAGCCAAGTCCTATGCCTGGATACGACAGTGATGTCATCATGGCTGCGGGGGCGTTTACCTTAGGGGCGTCCATCGAACTTTCTGCAGACGCACCCTTGCGGGAGCCTTATGCCGCCTGGATGCAGGGAGGACTGAATTATCACAGCGGTCAGCTGGGCATGCTGCTTGCTGCTCAGGAGATGTTGGAGGAAAAGCTGGTTTGATAGTTAAAAGACCTCTGTCCGGCGGGAGAGAAACCCGCGGGCAGAGACCTTTTTTTGCTGTCATCACCGTTAAATCAGGATAGATATCAAGCCTGTCGAATGTTTTTATCTTGATTTTTATTCATTTGAGTATGACTATTTTTACTGTAGGCAGAGCAGCCCGAACAGCAAGAGCAGCTTCCTCCACAGCAGGATTTTCCGCTTTTTTTGTCCTTCCAAAGCTTGCGGACAGAGAAAAAAAGTGCGGCGGCCAGTAAAATACAGAGTAAAACGGTAGAAAAGACCTGCGGCATAATTGCCTCCTTTCAGACGATAAGCAGACCGATATGGTAGACAAGAAACGTGACAACCCAAGCCACGGCAATCTGGAACAGGGCTGTCAGTCCAGTCCAACCCCAGCTGCCGGTTTCTTTCTTGATGGTGGCCAGTGTGGCGGCACAGGGAATGTAGAGCAGGGAAAAGGTCATCAGGGCATAGGCGTTTAGTGCGCCGAAGCCAATGGAACTCAAGGTTCCCATAAACGCAGACATGCCTGCGTTGGAAGTGATGTTGGAGATGCCGAAGAGCACCGCACAGCTGGAGACCACCACTTCCTTGGCGGAGATACCGGCGATCAAAGCCACTACTATCTGCCAATATCCCAGACCAATAGGAGCAAAGAAGGGAACAATCCATTTTCCGAGCAGAGAACCGTAAGTCTGTGACATATCCGCGGAATAGCCGGAGGGACCGAAATTCAACAGGAACCACATGAGTATGGAAGCGATAAAGATGACAGTGCCAGCTTTGGTCAGATAATCTTTTACCTTTTCCCAAACATAAATGGCGATAGTCCTCGCGCTGGGAGCCTTGTATTCCGGCAGCTCTATCAGCAGGGAATTTTCACGGGTTTTCTTCCGATCGAGCAGATGCATAAAAAAGGCAGAAAGCACTGCCACTACCAGTCCCAGCAAATACATTGAGTATGCAACCAGCAGGGCTTTCTCCGGGAAGAACATTTCCGAAAAGAGAACGTAAATGGGAAGCCGGGCGCTGCAGGACATAAAAGGTGTAATCAGCATGGTCTTGTAGCGGTCCCGCTTATTTTCCAGTGCCCTGGATGCCATAATAGCGGGTACGCTGCAGCCAAAACCTAAGATCATGGGGATGAAAGAACGGCCGGATAATCCCAGTTTCCCCATGATTCCGTCCATTACATAGGCTACCCGGGACATATAGCCGCTGTCCTCCAGAAAGGCCAAAGCCAGAAACAGAATAAAAATATTGGGCAGAAAGGTGAGAATTCCCCCTACACCGGTGATAATGCCGTCTACAATCAATGAAATAAGCATAGGGGCGGTATTGATTGCCTGAAGGGAGGAGAGTACGGCGCCGGAAAACAAATCCAGTCCCATTTCGAAGAAGCCCTTGAGCCAATCTCCCACCGTAAAGGTAAGGAAAAAGACCAGTGCCATGATACCAAGAAATATGGGAAGGCCCAGCCAGGTATTGGTCAGGACGTTGTCGATTTTATCAGTAAAGACTTCTTTCTTTTCTTTATTTACCAGCACTTCCTGGATGATCTCATCGATAAAATCGTATTTCTGATTGATAATCTCCTGTTCATAGCTACGGTCCAGAATATCCGGACGGTCAATAGGACATTGTTTCAGAACTTCCTTGTCGGATTCCAGCAATTTGATGGCGTACCAACGGGGATTCCTGAGCGAGGGATACTTATCGCGGAGTACTTCGAGAAGCTGGTCGATCTTATTCTCGATTTCATCGCTGTACACCATTGTGTATTCCTGATGGTGATGATGGTGATGGTGATGATGGGAATGCCGGGTTTGTGCAGTTTGCGAGCGCCCGCGCTCCGGGATACCCGCAGACGAATGATGATGGTGAATCAGGGGCATATCCTCCCGGTGGTCCTTATGGTGCGAAGCTGCATGCATCAGAATATCAAGACCTGTTTTACGGCGCGCCGAAACTGGGATGACAGGAATGCCCAGCATCTCAGGCAGACGATGCGTGTCGATCTCCATGCCCCGTTTTTCTACAATATCCATCATATTTAAAGCCAAAATAACTGGCTTCCCCAATTCGATGAGCTGAAGGGTGAGGTAAAGATTTCGTTCCAGCGCGGAAGCGTCTGCCACATCGATGATGACGTCCACATCGTCGCTGAGTATGTACTGCCTGGAAACCTGCTCTTCCATGGTATAAGAGGTGAGACTGTAAGTGCCGGGCAGGTCGACCAATTTGTATTCATGGTCGTGATATTGAAAACGGCCTTCTTTCTTTTCAACGGTAACGCCGGGCCAGTTGGCAACCTTCAGGTTGGCTCCGGTATAGGCATTAAAAAGCGTTGTCTTTCCGCAGTTTGGATTTCCCACGAATCCGATGGAAAGTTCATGCGCCATCATACATCACCCCTGACTTCGATATGGGATGAAATGCCGCTTCCGAGGGCGAAACGTGTGCCCCGAACTTTGATGATCATCGCGCCCTTCCGTTTTTTCCTCATGACAGAAACCTTGCTGCCGGTGATCAGCCCCAGAGCTTCCAGCCTGCGCTCCAGTTCGACCGGCAGTTCTGTTTTTTCCACAAGATATTGGGATCCTGAGGTCCCTTCCTGCAATGTCATAGACGCCCCTCGCAATCAGATATTTCGAAAAAATATGATACTAAAAAGTTAGCACAAACTAACCATCTTGTCAATGGTTTTTGCATTTTTTCTCATTTTTCATGCTTTTCTAATATTTTATGTTATAATAGATGTGATTTTTCAATGAAATAGGAAATGGAGAGCTGTTCATGGTAGAATTACATCTGCATCTGGATGGTTCGCTGTCGCCCCGGGTGGTTTGGAAGCTGGCCGAGCTTCAGGGGATTAGCCTTCCGGCAAACAATCTGCAGGAGTTGGCAAAAGCGTTGATTGCCCCGCCGGACTGCAGAAGCCTGAATGAGTATCTCCTCTGTTTCGAGCTGCCTAAATTGGTTCTGCAAAGCGCGGAAGCCCTACAGCTGGCTGTTGAGGAATTGATAGGTTCACTGGCGAGAGAAGGTATTCTCTATGCGGAGATCCGCTTTGCTCCGCAGTTGCATACTGTTCGGGGGCTGACCCAGGAGGATGCGGTGAGAGCAGCCTTGTGCGGACAGGAAGCCGGATTGAAGAAAAATGCAAAAATATCTTCACAGCTCATCTTATGCTGTATGCGGGGCGGGGGAGACGAAGAAAATGAGGAGACTCTGCGTATAACAGAAAAATATCTGGGGCATGGCGTCTGCGCGGCGGACCTGGCAGGGGCGGAGGCCCTGTATCCTACGGTGAGATATCGAAAGCTTTTTGCCGGGGCCGCTGCCCAAGGAATCCCCTTTACTATCCATGCGGGCGAGGCCGGAGGGCCTCAGGAAATCCTGGAAGCGGTGTCCATCGGGGCAAAACGTATTGGCCATGGGGTGAGGGCAGCGGAAGATCCGGCAGTGATAGAACTGCTATTAGAACGAAAAATCCCTTTGGAACTCTGCTATAGCAGCAATCTGCAGACAAAGGCAGTCAGAACTCCTTCCGATTTCCCGCTGCGCGGGTATTTGCAGAAGGGGTTGTGCGTGACGGTGAATTCGGATAATAGAACGGTTTCCGGAACCACGCTCAACCGTGAATACTCTCTGCTGAGAGAGTTGGGGCTGACAGCATCCGAAGAAAATCATCTTCTATTTTATGCGGCAGAGGCAGCTTTTCTGCCGGAACGGGAAAAAGCTGAGCTGATGCGAAGGATCCGGGAAAAATGTTTATCCTGAGAGAGTGTGCCGGAGCATTCGGATTTCAGAGAGATGAGAGGAGAATTTAGCATGCAACGAAAGAGAAAACGGTTTTTCCGGGTCATGACGGCGCTGCTGGCTTTATGGCTGGTCCTGCCCTCCGGAGCGATTGCGAAGACTATTGAGGAAGTGGAGGCAGCGCAAGAAAAGCTGCGGCAGGAAAAGGAAGAACTGGAAGAAAAAATTGAGATTCTGAAATCAGATGAGGAAAAGCTTTTGGAATATCAAGAAGCTTTGGAAGAAAAAATTTCTTTAACTGAGCAGAAAATCGATACTTCTCGGGAATCCATTCAACTGATGGACTCCCGCATTGGAGAGCTGGAGCAGCGCCTTGCGGAATCTAAAAAAGAGTATGAGGCCACACTGGCCTTGTTCGCGGAGCGGATTAAGGCGCTCTATATGACCGGAGATGCCGGTACGCTGGAAATTTTGCTGAATTCCACCAGTATTGCCGATTTCTCCATGAAAATGGAAATGACTGCTGCAGTTGCCCGGCACGATCAGGCTCTTTTAGACAAAATAGAGGAGTATTTGGAGAAGACCCGCCAAGACAGAGAGGACCTGGCAAAGATGCGGGAGTCGGAAACCAATGCAAAGCGGGAGCTGGAGGCTGCACAAAAAGAGCTGACGTCCCTTCATGAGGAAAATAATGTGGTAATTGCGGATTTGGAATCTCAACAGCTTGCAGCACAGGATGTCATTGCACAGAATGAGGAGGAGGACGCTGCGCTGGAAGAGGAGCTGCAGGCGCTCATTGAACAGCGCAATGAAGAGGAGCGCAAACGCAGAGAGGAAGCAGAGAAAAACACAGCGAATGGAGGCGGAGGAGATGTACCTCCGGTCACTCCGGGCATGAGTGATTCCTTTCAGCCTATCTGGCCGCTGCCCGGCATCAGCTACGGCAATATCACAGGCCATTTCGGTGATATGTACGATAATGGACCCCACAATGGTTTGGATATTGGCGCCGACTATGGAACTCCAATTGTGGCTGCGCAGGCGGGGCAGGTGATCAGCGCGGAATATCATTGGTCCTGGGGCAATAATGTGCTTATCTGGCATAATCAGGATTACTCTACACGGTACGCTCACTGCAGTTCATTAGCGGTAACACCGGGCCAGTATGTTGAGCAGGGACAGACGATCGGATATGTGGGGAATACAGGCTATTCATTTGGCTATCATCTCCATTTTGAGGTGTATTACGGCGGAAGCCGGGTGAATCCGGATCCTTATTTGGGAATTTATTGAGATGAAAAGAGACGTGCCGCAGAATTCAGCTTCTGCGGCACGTCTCTTTTGCGGTTTATCAATCGAGAATCATCAATTCACGGATGTACTTAATGGTGTAGCGAAGGCCTTTGTCTCCTTTTTCCCCCTGCCAGGTCTGGGAATGCGGTTCAATGGCCAGATAACCGTCATATCCGTATTTATACAAAATGGCAAAAAAGGCTCTCCAATTGATCACATCAATACCCGCGGGCGGATTGTCATACCAGTTGTTTTTTTGGTGCATCATCTGCGCCAGAAATTCTTCTTTCAGTTCAGGATGCCTCTCCATGAAACTGTAATTTTTCCACATATCAGGTTCCTGTGATTCGCCTCTCTGAATTACGCCTTTGATATGGCAATATTTGAAATGATCGCCCCACTCCAGGCCCTCTTCCAGATAGGCTCCCTTCTGGCCGCCGTGGACAAAGCTGTGAGAGGGATCATATTTGATTCCCAGCCCAGGTACCTCGCTGAGTACAAGCTTCCATTGCTCTGGGGTACGGATGTAATTTCCTCCCATCATACAGTTGACAATGGCACATTCCATGCCCTTCTCTTTTGCATAGGCCACAATTTGATTGAGAACTTTAATGGCGGCGGTAATGTTCTGGTAATAGGAGAGTTCTTCCACATAGGCTACGCTGCAGAGATAATACTTGGCGCCAAGGTAAGCGCCGAAATCAATGACGCGCTTTACCGCTGTCCATTCTTCCTGAATTACGGCTCCTGTCCTGTCCAGAATACGGCTGGCCCAGCGCCCTACGGCGCCTACCTCCACACCGGTCCGCCTGCTTTCCTCCTTCAGCGTTTCCCTGCTGTTCCAAAGCTCTTCTACAGGCCGTCCAAAATATTCGACGGGATTGCAGTCGAATTCCACAAAGTCGAGCCCCAACTCCTTGGCGCGCTCAAAGCATCCGCTTTCCGGCTGCATGATAATGCCCAGTTTCACGAAAATTCCTCCTTTAGTTATTCCTTATTTTTATGATAGAGCCGTTCAGCATTGACGGTGAGAATCCTCTCACAGAGTTCTTTGGCACGTTCCAAAGAGAGAAGGCCGGTTTCAATCCGCTGTGAGAGCACCTCTGCCAGCACTTTGCGTACGGCCAGTAAAGCACCCAGACTGTCCTCGGACATCCAGGTGTCGCAGCCCCAGGAAATCCGATCGGCACCGCAGATATCCAAAACCTCTGAAAGCAGACGTTCCGCTGCTGCGGTAGAGATGATAGGAAGCCAGCAGAGATCAACATAGACGTTTCGGAAGGAAAAGGCCAGTCCGCACAGATCATCCAGCCAGGGATAGCTGCCATGGAACAGGACAAATTTTGTGTGCGGATTCCTGCGTATGGCTTCGGTCAGATACCGGCAGTTGCTCTTCTGCATCTTTCCCAAACCGGTGTGAACCTGCAAGGGTATGTCGAGCCCGGCGCAGATTCTGCAGATTTCCTGGAAGATATAGTTCTGGAAATGGAAGATATCCTGTTCTGTGGGATCGGCAGACGCAAAAGCTTTTTGAGCATCCTCTTTGGACGCAGCTTCAAAGTCCAGACCGCGGTCATAAGCGGAAGCGCATTTGAAGGCGACACAGCCGCTTTCTGCGGCCTCTTCCATTTTTCTCTGCACCTGTTCCACATAGCGATCAAAGTCTCCAAAAAATTTCCAGCCGTAATTTTGATAAGGATTGTTTCCATTGTGATCTGCGGCAGTGAGATTGTAGCCGTACAGGAATTGGTTGATGCGGTAGGTGCGCTCAAAAACAGGTGAGTCGGTGCGTTTTTCGCCGGGGTTCCAATAGGCGTCCACAATCACATGTTGGTAACCGCAGTTCTGCTCCAGAATTCTGGTATGGTGCGACGGATCCTGATAAGCAGCCCGGACAGCCTGATCTGTTTTCTCCCAATTTTCGGGGCTCAGAGGGTCGGGAATTCCGTAGATTTCCGTGAGCGCCCGACTTATCCAGAGATAGAAGGAACGGTCACGGAAACGCCGGTAAAAGTCCTCTTTGCCGGGGACACCGCAGTCCTCCCATTCTTCATTCAGGTAGGAGTGGGCTAGCAGATAGTCAAGCCCTACGTCAGTCAGCTGTTCTGCGGGCAGGTGGTGGGAATGGGTGTTATAGACAGGAATCCCTTTGAGATACTCTTCCAGGATTTGAAAAGTTTCTTCCTTTTTCATGTTGTTTCTCCTTCCAGCTTCATGTCCATCACGAAAGACCGCAGGGTCATTCCGCATTTTTCGTAAAATTTCCGGGCACTTTCATTAAAAGCCCACACCATCAGCTCCAGATGCTCTGCACCGAAACGCTTTGCCCTGCAAAGAGCTTCCTCGTACAAGGCTGTTCCCACACCTTTCCGGCGGAATTCTCCCAAGACAAGGATGTCATCGACGTGTGCGCTCTTTTGGGGCAGCAGTATGGGGTTTGGGGAGGACTCACACAGCAGCAGGTCACACATACCCGCAGGTTTTCCCTTCCATTCTGCAAGGAACAGCTCCCGGTGGGAATCTTGTATCATCTGGGAGAACTCTGCTCTGGAACAGGGATGGGCAAGTTCGGCAAAGAGATCGGGCCGGGCCTGCTGGTGCATCCGGTGCAGGGCGCTCTCCATTACGTCGAACAGCGGGTAATCCTGAACTGTCATGGTTCTGATTGAGATTTCACACATGGTTTATTTCCTTCTTTGCGGCTTCAAACAAACCGTTGAGGTAGGCGGCTCCCAGAGCGCGGTCATAGAGGCCGTAGCCTGCCCGGCCAGTTTCGCCCCAAATCATTCTGCCATGGTCTGGGCGGACAAATCCATCGAATCCATTTTCACACAGAGCCTTCACAATAGCATACATGTCAAGAGAGCCGCAGCTGCTAAGATGAGCGCGCTCCTCGAAGCCGTTTTCAAGGATCTGTACGTTTCGCAGATGGACAAAGTGGATCCTGCCCATTCCAGCATACTTGGCCGCCAGCTTCGGCACATCGTTTTTGGGAGAGCAGCCCAGGGAGCCACAGCACAGGGTAAGCCCGTTGTGAGGATCATCTACCAGCTTCAGGAACCGGTCCAGGTTTTGCTCTCCTGTCAAAATGCGGGGCAGGCCAAAGATGCTCCAGCAGGGATCATCCTGATGCACGGCCATATTGATATTTGCTTCTGCGGCCACAGGGATTACCCGCTCCAGAAAATAACGGAGATTCTCCCAAAGATCCTCCTCGGTTATTTCCTGATATTGGGAGACAATTGCCCGTAACTCTTCTCGCGTATAGCTGGCGTCCCATCCCGGCAAAGTCAGATCGCTGTCGCTTTTCAGCGGATTCACCTGATCCACCTGTTCCGCATAATAGACCAGAGATGTGGATCCATCGGGAAGCATATGATCCAGCTGCGTTCTGGTCCAGTCGAAGACAGGCATGAAGTTATAACAAACACATTGTACACCAGCTTCTCCTAAACGCCGAATATTTTCACAGTAATTTTCAATAAACCAGTCTCTTGAGGGCTTTCCGAGCTTGATATCCTCATGGACAGGCACGCTTTCAATGACATCGAAGGAAAGCCCGGCCTCTTCGGTCAGAGTTTTCAGCCGGGCAATACTGTCCCTGCTCCAGACCTCGCCTACTGGCACATCGTACACAGCGGTGACGATGGACTGCATGCCCGGGATTTGTCGAATATTTCTCAGGGTTACCGGATCGTCTTCTCCATACCAGCGGAAAGATAATTTCATTGTTTCAACGCTCCCCTAACAAAATTTATAGCCAAATTTATCATACCATAGAATCAAGATTCCCGCAATGAGGCTGGATCAAAAGAGTTTATGGGGAGAAAATAGGTAGTGAAAAAAATAATTAAATATTTCTAATGAAGAATAAAAAAAGTAAAAATGTGGAATATTATCTACTGCAAGGGATATCCCTGACATTATCAAAAGAAGGAGGACGTTGACAATGGATGTTTATGTCTGTGACATCTGCGGTTACCGCTATGACCCTGAGGTGGGGGATCCGGATAACGGAATTGCTCCCGGCACCAGATTTGAAGATATTCCAGAGGACTGGGTTTGCCCGATCTGCGGTGTGGCAAAGGATCAGTTCTCCAAGGAATAAAGTTTTTTTAAAGAATGAAGAAAGTGCATTCCCGTTTTAGGAATGCACTTTTTTTCCGTCATCTTTTTCATGGAAAAATTGTATGACAGCACCAATCGCTGTGGCGTATTCGGCGTTTTCGGGTATCAGGAATGTCGTTCCGTGCAGGGATCCCACTTCTTCCAGAATCCGTTTTGCGGAAGGGAGTGTGGCGAGGGTTCCCACAGCGGCGATGGTTTTATTCTCCCAGTCGAGACAGGAAAAACAAGCCAGAACGCCGATCGTCTGGAAGACCAGATTGACCAATCCCGCTGCCAGATCAGCCTTTGCGGCATGGGAATGCAGTTTTCCAAAGTTTGCCGCAGTGACTTCGGGGGAGAGGCTGGCGACGGAACCGGCGCTGATGTCACCCACCAGCAGATCCACCTGGCTTAAATTTCCCCTTTCTGCCAGTTCAGCGGCAGCAGATACCTGGGTCTCATTCAATAGCTGGCGGGAAAGCCCTGCAAGAGTCCCACCGCCGACGCCGCTTCCGCCCAAATGCCGGTAGCCGCTGCGTTCTGCCCGGACAAAAGCAGTACCAGTTCCCATACTGACTACAGTGGCTTCTTTGAGACCACAGAGCGTAAGGCCTCCGCATCCAATAGCAGAGAACTCATCCACCTTATAGGTGGGAATGCCGTAGATATCTTCCCGGATATGGGTAGAGCCTACTCCTGTGAGTACAATCTCTGAAATCTGTTCCAAGGGCAGGCTGTTTTCGTAGAGCAGTTTACCCACAGCACCATATAACGAAGTGATCTGATCCGGTGTTTCGACCTGAAGGGAAGCAAGCAGCTGCTTCCTGTCCAGAAGAGCTGCAATTTTTGTTGTAGAACCGCCGATGTCGATGCCCAGTGTTACCTCCATGTTTGACGGTCATCCTTTCTTTACAGCAATATGATACATTTGAAAGCGGAGTAAAGTCAGGGATTGCGCCGCATCTCCAGCAGCTCCCAACTGGCCTCCAGTTCGTTCCAGAGCAAACCGTGGCCGTCATATTCCGCCTCGCCCTTCTGATTATCGTATGGATCGGAGCGAAGCTGCATTTTGGGAGGATCAAAAGCTTTTTGAAATTCAGAGTTGGCCACCATGCGGAAGGGATCCAGATTGCCGAAATAGTGCTCCTGTTTTTCGAAGTTCCCTGACCGGTAACCGCTGCCGCCAAAGGAGGGGTCGGCAAAGAGCCAGCCGTAGGGCGCAATATAGAATTGGGCCCAGTCATGACAGCCCTGGGAATAGGGTGTAACAAAGAGTCCGGACTGCCAGCGTGCCGGGATTCCTGCGCAGCGGCAGAGTGTGATAAACAACAGCGCTTGTACGCCGCAGTCCCCTTTTTGATTCAGCGCGGCATATTCAGGAATCTGAAGGATGGTAAAGTATTCCCTCATATAGGAGTAGGTGACGGCCTCTGTGCAATATTTGTAGAACTGCCGGGCCAAAAGAAGGGGATTGGTCTCTCCGCCGCTGAGTTCTGTACAAAGTTTCCGGATGGTGGGCGTAAAAACGATGTGCGGGGATTGTTCTTCCGTACAGAAATTCGGCTGGGCTGAGGAGACCTGCGCAGCATCCGGCATGGTGTAAGTCACACAGGCGTCATATTCGTATTCCACAGTGAAGGGGATATTTTTATCTGGAGTGCATTCAAAATAGGCAGTGCGCTGCGGCGCATCAGGAGCGGAAATATGAAACGCTTCGGGAGAGCATGCCAGAAGCTTCACGTTTCGCATATTTTCAGCTTCTTTTGGAAGCGGCAGATGGACCTTCAGCAACTCACCGGGCCGAAAGGCTTGGTCGTCGATCGCAAGAGAGGCCTTCAGGCGAATGTGCCAGGAATCAGAACCTTTTTCTTTCATCCATGCAAGCGTGTTTGACAACAGCTGCTTTTCAGAAACTGTATCCGCTTCCTTTATACCTGCCCTTCGGGAAATATCGGGATGGACTTTCAGCAGGGTCTCGTAAAATCTGCGGGATAGGTATGGTTTGCCTTCGCGGTAGATCCAATCCACAGCGCCGCTGTCCTCCAGGGAAAGGAGCTCATCTTCGGTGAAGTCAGGAATGTCTTTCCGGATCAGGCGCAAAGCCTCCGGTTCGCTGTAACAGTAATCCAGCGGCAGGCGCAGCAGGATTTCCTGCTCCAAAGCAAGCCGCTCTCTCAGAAAAGCCGGGGTCTTGGGATTCTGCAGGCGTTGGGCTATCAGCCGCCCGGCCCTTGCAAAATCGCCGCACCATTTTGCCTTTTCAATATCTTCGGGCAGCTGCGTTTCCAGGCAGCAGATATCATCAAGCATTGTAAATTCCCTCCTTAATGTCTTTGCGTTTCATTATAGCCGGATAAGCCCGGAAAAGCAAGAAAAAGGGTGCTCTGCTGCATCTTGCAGCAGAGCACCCGGATCCGTAAAACACGGAGAGGCTCTCCGTGCTCAGCCGGAACTTGTCGAAATAACTTTGCCTATCCGTTGAGATAATCCTCATATCCATGCGCTTCCTTGAGCATCATATCCTTTACTTTCATCAGGCGGATCTGAGTGGAACGCTCGTTTTCATCCAGCTTCATGGTGATATATTTGATGTTTTCTTGCAGCTCCGGGATCATCACATGCTCCAGGGCATTGACCCTGCGGCGTGTCTTTTCGATCTCCGCGGCCATCAGCTGGCAGGCTTTTTCACATTCCGCAAGTTTAAGCATGTCGGGGAATATATCGGACAGAGATTTCACAGCTCCGTCCAGATCACTGGAAGTAAAAGCAAAGCCATAGGAATAGATATCATTTTCGTCAGGAGTACGTGTTTTAAAGGTGAACTTCGGGATATCCACGCTCATGACGTTTTCTGTTTCGCTTTCCAGCGTGACTTTCTGTTTCGGAGCAAGCAGCGCAGTATTGAGCACTTCGTCCTGCATGCCGGCCCTGGCCAGCAGAAAGTTCTTGTTGGCTGCCTGGATCCCGTTTTCCACACGTTCACGAAGGCGTTTGTTCTCTCTCACCTTATCCAGAAACTGCCGCATAAGCTCGTCGCGTTTATCTTTCAGGAGCTTATGACCCCGGGTTGCGGTGACAAGCTTTTTTTTCAGCCTCGTCAGCTCCATCCGGGTGGGATTTACCTGTGTGCGTCCGGCCAAGGGTCATCACACCTTTCCGTAGTACTGGTCGAGGAACTTATCATTGATCCGCTTCAGTTCGCTTCTGGGCAGAATTGAAAGAAGCTTCCAACCCAGATCCAACGTTTCCTCGATATCCCGGTTTGTGCTGTATCCCTGGGAGACGTATTCACTTTCAAAGGCGTCGGCAAATTTAGCGTACAGCTTGTCGATTTCCGTCAGTGCGGCTTCTCCCAATACCACCATCAATTCCTTTGCTTCTTTGCCTCGCGCATAGGCGGCAAACAGCTGGTTCATAGTGCTGGCATGGTCTGCCCGGGTTTTGCCGTCTCCTATTCCTTTATCCTTCAAACGGGACAGAGAGGGGAGAACGTCGATGGGCGGAGAGACATTTTTACGGTAAAGCTCACGGCTCAGAATAATCTGACCTTCGGTGATATAGCCGGTCAGGTCGGGAATGGGGTGGGTTTTGTCATCCTCCGGCATGGAGAGGATGGGTATCAAAGTAATGGAACCGTTTTTCCCTTTCTGCCGTCCGGCCCGTTCGTACAGGGAAGCCAGGTCTGTATACATATATCCGGGATATCCGCGCCGTCCGGGAACTTCCTTCCGTGCTGCGGAAACCTCACGCAGGGCGTCGGCATAGTTGGTAATGTCGGTGAGAATAACCAGTACATGCATATTTTTTTCAAAGGCAAGATACTCCGCTGCGGTCAGAGCCATACGTGGAGTGGCAATACGTTCCACAGCAGGGTCGTTCGCAAGGTTTACAAACATCACCGTTCGGTCGATGGCCCCTGTTTCCTTGAAGCTCTGAATAAAATAGTCGGATTCCTCAAAGGTGATACCCATAGCGGCAAAGACAACGACAAAGGGATCGTTGGTACCGCGCACCTTGGCCTGGCGCGCAATCTGTGCGGCCAGCTGGGCATGGGGCAAACCGCTGGCGGAGAAGATAGGAAGCTTCTGTCCGCGCACCAGAGTGTTCAGGCCGTCAATGGCGGAGACGCCGGTCTGAATGAATTCCTGAGGATAATTCCGGGCGGCGGGGTTCATGGGCAGGCCATTGATATCTGCGCGGCGGTCGGGCAGGATATCCGGGCCGCCGTCAATCGGGCGGCCCAGACCGTCAAAGACTCTTCCCAGCATATCTTCACTGACGCCCAGTTCCATACTGCGGCCTAAAAAACGAACCTTGCTGTTGGAAAGGTTGATACCGGTTGAATTTTCAAACAACTGTACCAGGGCGTTGCCCTCGTTGATTTCCAACACCTTGCAGCGGCGTTTTTCCCCACTGAAAAGCTCGATTTCAGCCAGCTCGTCATAGGTGACGCCTTCCACGTTCCGCACCAGCATCAGAGGACCGGCTACCTCCTGAATGGTTCTGTATTCCTTTGGCATCAGAAGTCCTCCTTTTTCTGCGAAGCGTCATAAATTTCCTGATCGATCTGGCTGGATACCTGCTCGAAGGTTTCCCGTACCTGATCGGGGTCAGTATATTTGAAGCGTCCGATCTGCTCCCGTACCGGCAGGGAAATCAGAGTCTCAATATCCATTCCGCCGGAGAGAGCGGCCTGCGCCTTCTCATAGTACTGGACGATCAAAAGCATCATGTCATGCTGTTTTTCCAGAGAGGTGTAGGTGTCCACCTCGTCAAAGGCATTCTGATGCAGAAAGTCTTCACGGATGGAGCGCGCCGCTTCCAGCTTCAGCCGGTCGGGCGAAGAAAGGGCATCCATACCTACGAGCTGTACAATTTCTTCCAGTTCTGCCTCATCCTGCAGCAGGCGCATAAGCTTTGTACGCAGCTCTACCCAGTCCGGGGCCACATTGGCATCGAACCATTTTTCCATGGTGTCGAGATAAAGGGAATAGCTGGTGAGCCAGTTGATGGCCGGAAAATGCCGCTTGTAGGCCAATGAGGAATCCAGGCTCCAGAATACCTTGACAATGCGAAGCGTGGCCTGAGAGACAGGCTCGGAAATATCGCCGCCAGGAGGGGAGACGGCCCCAATTACAGAGAGTGCGCCTTCTCTTTCTCCGCTGCTCAGCGTGATGACCCGTCCTGCCCGCTCGTAGAATTGGGCCAGGCGGCTACCCAGATAGGCAGGGTACCCCTCTTCACCGGGCATCTCTTCCAGACGACCGGACATTTCACGGAGCGCTTCGGCCCAACGGGAGGTTGAGTCAGCCATCAGAGCGACAGAATACCCCATGTCCCGGAAATATTCCGCAATGGTAATTCCCGTGTAAATGGAGGCTTCACGGGCAGCCACGGGCATATCGGAGGTGTTGGCAATCAGCACGGTGCGTTTCATCAGAGAATACCCGGTTTTAGGGTCTACCAGTTCCGGGAATTCGTTTAGAACGTCCGTCATCTCATTGCCGCGCTCCCCGCAGCCGATGTAGACGACGATGTCTGCTTCCGCCCATTTGGCCAGCTGGTGCTGCACCACGGTTTTGCCGCTGCCGAAGGGACCGGGCACGGCTGCCACACCGCCTTTGGCAATGGGGAAGAGGGTATCGATGACCCTCTGGCCTGTGATCAGAGGCATATCGGGGGAAAGCTTACGAAGGTAAGGCCGTCCTCTGCGCACCGGCCATTTCTGCATCAGGCCAATTTCCCTTTCTCCGCCGTCTGGCGTTTCCACGACGGCGACAGTTTCCGTGACGGTAAAATTACCGCCGCGGATTTCCTTTATGGTGCCGAGTACCCCTGGCGGAATCATGATTTTGTGAGAGACGATCTCCGTCTCCTGAACCGTACCGATGATATCTCCGGCGCTGACTGAATCTCCGACTTTTACAGCGGGCACAAAATCCCAGGCCACATCCCGCTTCAGGGAAGGAACTTCCACGCCCCGCTGCAGGTTGTTTCCTGAAATTTTCATGATTGCGTCCAAAGGACGCTGAATTCCATCATAAATACTGCTGATCAGGCCGGGCCCCAATTCCACGCTCATGGGTTCTCCCGTGGACTCCACAGGAGTGCCCGGTCCCAGTCCGGAGGTCTCCTCATAGACCTGAATGGAGGCCTCGTCGCCATGAATTTCTATGATTTCGCCGATCAACCGTCTGTCGCTGACACGCACAACGTCGAACATATTGGCGTCACGCATGCCTTTGGCGATGACCAGAGGACCGGCCACTTTTTTGATGGTGCCTTTGCTCATGTTTGTGACCATCTTCCTTTCTCCGGGCTGCGGCAGGTAAAACTCTGTCCCAATGGGCCGCCCGTTTCTTTCTGTTTTCCATTGAAACAGCAGCTGGCTTTCCCAATTTGGGAAACGCTGCCCTATTTTTCATTAAAGATGATATCGGAACCTACTGCCTGTTCTACGGATTTTTTAACCATCTGAATCCCCATGCCCGTGTTTCCGCGTACTCCCGGAATCAAAATGACGGCGGGCAAAAGGGTTTCCCGGTATCGCTCCAGTTCCTCTTCCAGCTCTGAAGCCAGGGTTTCAGTCAGGTAAATGACGGCATAATCCTGGTCTGCCAGCAGACGAAGCCGCTTTGCGGCCTCCTCACTGCTTTCTGCGGGAAAGGTTTCCAAACCCAGGGCGGCAAAGCCGTAGATACTGTCCCGGTCGCCCACAACAGCTATTCTATACATACAATTCCCTCAGTCTTTCCCGAACCACGCTGTCCGGCAGTTCATTGAGCTTTCCGGAGAGGATGATACGTACCATGTTGATTTCGTTCTGCCGGGCGATGATGTAGGCAAGGAGAGGACCGATTGTAAAGGGATTGGACTTTTGTTCTTTGATCAGGCCCATTACCCTGTCATCGCACCATTTTTCGAAGGCAGAGTTGGATTCCTTCAATCTGTTTGCAGCCTCCGCATATTCTGTGGCGGACAAATAGACAAATACCTCTTCTAGTTCCCTGCAGGCCGCGGCAGCCAGAGAATCCACGTCAAGAGTGCTGCAGGGAGCCAGGGCAGCGTCGAGAAAAGCCCTGCTCTTTTTGGTTTTGCAGGCCCGTACCGCAATTTTGATATCTGTAGTGGCGGTTATCAGCTCAGCATACCCGGCCAGAAGCTCACTCCCGCTCTCCCGTCCGCAGCGCAGAATACCCAGCAGGCAAGCCTTATCCAGGATGACGTCGCAGAGCTGCCCATCCCCCGTCTGGAGCAGAGTGTGGTAAGCGCTTTCCGCCGCCTGCGCCATGTCTTCCGGAAGAACGGAGAAATCATTTTCTCTCACCGCTTTTTGCAGAAGATCCGGATCCACAGTGCCGCCCTTCAGAAATACCTGGTGGGGGGCGGCTCCCGTTACCACAGTTTTGACTGCCGCCTTTATATTATTGTAATCGATGGGGTAGAGGAGCACATCAAAGGGAGTCAGATCATCCGTCAGCTCACGAATGAAAGCCCAGGTCTTTTCCTCTTCTTCGGCCAGCAGCTGCTCCGCTGAAACTGAGACGCCATGCCCCCAGCCCTTATCCTGAAGTACCCTCAGGCACTCTTCAAAGCTTTTACAGGCCATGAGCTGATCGAGGTCCGGCCGGCTCAGGAGTGTAAGCTCTCTGGAACGAACGCGGGCCACCGCATAGATATAATCTTCACTCATGTATAGGACCAACTTCCTTTCTCCGGGACACGATTTTTTCCTTTTGTAATGCACAGCTCCGGCAGCAATTTGCCGCCGGAAAACCAGCACGCTGCTAGAAAGTTATAGCCATTTTATGGATGGGGGAGAGCCGCAGGTTTACACTGCCGGTCTCAGGCATTCTGAAACAGAATGGTTCCCACCGCATCCCGCAGCTCATCGGCGGCATCCTCAAATATAGCTTGGAAAGTACAGTTAATATCAATTCCGCCGTATACCAGAAGACAGCCGCTTTCAATACTGCTGGGCTCCCCGGAAAGAGTGAGTTTGGATTCCGGCGCCGCCTGACTGAGCTGGGCGGTAAAGTCAGCAGGAAGACGGGCAAGATCTCGTCCATTCAAACGAAGTTCTCCCTCTCCCGGAAGGGCAAATTTTGAAATCAGCTTTAATAGAATCTGAAAATATTCCAGCTCCGGCGCATTTTCCAGTTTACTGCGGGTTTCATCAATCGCTTCCTGAATCAGCTGCTGTTTAAAGTTGAGCATCCGGTTGCGCCGGTCCAGCTGTGCAGCGGATTTTGCGCGTTCCCGGATTTCCTGAGCTTCCGATTCGCCTTCCTGGAGGATGATCTGAGCTTTTTTCGCACCTTCAGCCTTGGCCTCTGTCAGAATTGTGTCGGCCTTTTGGCGGGCCTGCTCCAGTTCCTCGGCGGCTGCGGTTTCAGCATCGCTGGTAATTGCATGGAGTATGGTTTCTAAACCGGTCATCAGCGCTCCTCCTTACCTGTGGTTACTTGTGCGGCGATCATCATACGCTCAGGCCGCCGATGCTGAAGATGGAAAGGATGGAGATGAGCAGTGCCAACACTGCGTAGGTTTCCACCATGGCAGGGAAGATCATTGCCTTGCCGAATTGATCGGGCTTTTTCGCAACCAGGGAAATGCTGGAAACAGAAGCACGAGCCTGCCATTTTGCAGAAACCAAGCCTACAATGGCCATGGGGAGACATGCGGCCAGGTACAGCAGGCCTTTTGCCAGGCTGATATCAGAATTGCCGCCGAGAATACCGATCTGGGTCAGGGTGATAAAGCCGATAAGCAGGCCGTAGATGCCCTGGGTACCGGGAAGAAGCTGAAGCACAAGCACCTTGCCGAACTTTCCGGGGTCCTCCGTGACGACGCCGGCAGCTGCCTGTCCGGTCATGCCAACACCGATGGCGGAACCAATTCCGCCGAGCAGAGCGGCCAGGACTGCGCCCAGCAGAGCGAATACGATTCCCAAGGTGTCCCAATCAAAAATGAGGTCCAAAGCACTGATGTTCATTTATTTTTCCTCCGTAACTTTAAAATATTTTGTTTTCGCAGCAAAAGGCTCAAACTTGCGTCCTCCGCCCTCGTAAAACTTGCCGAAGAATTCCACATACTGCAGGCGGTTGGTATGCACGTAAGCGCCCAACAGGTTGATGGCCAGATTCATGGCGTGACCGATGATAAATACCAGGGTGAAGAAAACGGCGCCTACAACTCCTCCGCCCAACATACTGCCCATTTGGTTGAAGACGGTAGCGATTACGCCTGTGGCCAGCCCCAGAGCCAACAATCGGGAATAGGAGAGGATATCGCTGAGATATCCTGAAACATTGTAGAGCCCATAAAGGCCTTTCAGCAGCCGCTTGACCGGACTTCTGGATTCTCTTCCCGAGGTGGCGATGATGCCGACAGCCCCGACCCCCGCAAACACCGCGGCAATGGTGCCCACAATGGAGGGGAATTGGAAGGATAGGCTCATCATGTTATGGAACATGTCTGTGGAGAGCAGGAAGATGATCAGCCCGCCCACCAGAAAATACCAGAAGACTACGTCATAGAGGGCGTCGGCAAATTTTCTTCTTTTGACGAGCTGGTAGAACTGTACGCCCAAACCGGTAAACAGATGGACAATTCCCAGCAGGAAGGAGAAGAGAAGCAGCTTCATAGGATTGTCCAAAGGCGTGAACCAAAGGGCGGGAATAGTGATTTCTGTGTTGAAGAAGGTTCGGGCGATCACCGGTATGGCATCGCCGAAATAGCTTCCAAACATCACACCCCAAAACATAGTGGAAATACCGCAGTACATGAACATGGTGAGGGATTTTCGCAGGCTCTCCTCAATATTCCGGAATTTGAGCAGAACCACGCCGCAGATTAGGAAGATTAGGAAACCGTAAGCCGCGTCGGAAAGCATCATGCCGAAAAGCACATAGTAGAAAATTGCCATTACAGAGGAAGGATCCACCTCATGCTTCGCCGGCAGGCTGTATCCCTCTACCACAGGTTCAACCGGAGCGGAAAACCTGTTGTTTTTTAGTTTGACTGGCACATCCTCGTCGGTCTCAGGGGTTTCCAGCTCCACAAAAGCCTGATAACGTTCTTCTAACTCCCGCTGAAGCGCCAGGCTGTCGGGTTCCGGCACATAACCTGTTACAACGAAGGTATGGGGACTTTGCCATAATTCGCCCAGTACCCTGTACTTATCTGCCCGCATAGCGTAGTAATCCGCCGTGTAAAGCAGAGCTTCCCGACTGTCCTTTAATTCAGCGATCTCTGCTTCTGCCCTTGCGCTGTTTTCTTTCGCTTTGGCAATTCTCTGCCTGAGTTCCTCTGCGCGCTCTGCGGGAGGACGTTTGGAGGGTGCTGCCGGATAGGTAAAGCCCATGGAGCGCAGAAGACTTTCTACCTGCATGCCGAATTTAGAATGACATACAAGGAAGACGCAGGTCTGCTGGGACTGGCTGCTGATGATCTCCAATTCGATTCCGTCCGCTTCAGGCAGAGAAGAGGCGAGCTTGTTCTTGAGATCAGCCTCCGTCAATTCCTCCGGAAAAGAACCGATGAAAACATTGGTACTGCCGGTCCCGAGAGTCCGCATGGAGATATCCAGCGAAAGCCAGGGGGTCAGTGCGTCCAGTTGGCTTTCCAACCGTAGAATTTCGGCGGTTTCGTCGGAAATCCTTTTGTCCAAGGCCAAAATCCGTGAGGCGGTTTTGGCGTGAACCGGCGCTGCCTCTGCAGTCTTTTCATATTGCTCCAATGTGACTGGAGTGCGGCCAAGCAGCATTTTCGGAAGCCCCTTCTCAGGAGGAGAGACCCCGTCTAGAATGGAGACCGCGTTTACTGCCTGCTGCGCATTCTTTTCAAATGTGAGCCTTGCAGAGGCGGTATCTGTTTTGGAAAACACGTCGTCCGCCTCTTTCGGAGAATCGATTTCCACGGCGCCCCTTCGCTGCAAGAGCTCGAGAATTTTTTTGCGGTTGCTTTTGAGCGCATAGATACTGATGCGCTTCATGGCAAGTACCGCCATGGTATGACCTCCTTCAGGGTTGCCCCAGCACAATTTTCAAGATCGCCTGCGATGCTTCCAAGCGGCGGCTGTCAGCCCGCTCCCGGAGTGCGGCGGTCTCTTTTTCCGTATCTGCAACAGCTGCGGCGCGCAGTTTTTCCGCGTCAGCCCGTGCCACGCCCCGAAGAACATCCGCACGTTTTCGCGCTTCTTTTACCGCGTCTGCAATAAGCCGGCTGCTTTGTGAGGCAGCCTCTGAAATAATCTGCTCGCCGTTTTCCTTTGCAGTCCTCACAAGCTGCTGCGCCTGCTTTTCAGTTTCGCTGACAGCCTGCATGGTCTCTTTTGCCAAAATACTTTCACCTCCAGATCTTTCCCTGCTATTTTGCCCCAAAAAAGCAATGGCAAGAAAAAATCGCATGGTATGGAAAAACAAAGCGGGAAACACAATTTTTTCCAAGCCTGCAATATTTTTTATTATAATCGCAGGAGCAGCAAATGTCAAAACCAAAACGTGTGTTTTGATGGTTTTTGTTTAAATTTCACGAGATTTTAATATAAGAGATAGTGAAAGAGCATGGGCCTCCTTCAAAGCCGTGTATAAAAAGTTAAGAAGACCCTTTTATTTTATTTTATTTTTTAAAAAACAAAGCAGTGTCCAGAAAAGTAAAAATTTCCTCTTGAAGGAAGATGGTGTTTTAGGATCGGCTCATCTGAATTTTGCAGATTTCTCGCTTTACTATTCCGACAAGATATAATATAATTCATGAGGAAAGAAAACTTTTATTTGGCCGTGCCCCAGCATGGCCGGAAAGGCGTGAAAATCCTATGCTGACTGATATTGAGATTGCCCAGAGCACTAAACTCAGGCCAATTGCCGATGTTGCAGGGGACTTGGGTATTCAGGAAGACGAATTGGAATTTTACGGGAAATATAAGGCCAAACTGAATGAATCCGTCTTTGCCCGTTTGAAAGAGAGGCCGGACGGAAAGCTGATACTTGTGACAGCGATCAACCCTACACCTGCAGGAGAAGGGAAGACAACCACGACGGCAGGTTTGGGACAGGCTATGGCCAAAATAGGAAAAAATGCCATTATAGCCCTGCGTGAGCCCTCCTTGGGTCCGGTATTTGGGATCAAGGGCGGCGCTGCGGGCGGCGGTTATGCACAGGTTCTGCCGATGGAAGATATCAATTTGCATTTCACCGGCGATATGCATGCCATCACTTCGGCTAACAATCTCTGCTGCGCTATGCTGGATAACCATATGCAGCAGGGAAATGCTCTGGGAATTGACCAGCGTAGGATTCTCATCAAACGCTGCCTGGATATGAACGACAGGGCCCTGCGCAACATTTTGGTGGGGCTGGGAGGCAAGGTAAACGGCGTGCCCAGAGAGGACGGCTTCATCATCACGGTGGCTTCCGAAGTGATGGCTATCCTTTGCCTGGCTGCCGACATGCAGGATTTGAAAGCCAGACTGGGGAATATCCTGATTGCCTATACCTATGACGGCAGGCCGGTCTACGCCAGGGATATCAAGGCGGAAGGAGCTATGGCCGCTCTGCTGAAGGATGCCATCAATCCCAATCTGGTACAGACTGTGGAGGGAACGCCCGCTGTCATGCACGGCGGACCGTTTGCGAACATTGCTCATGGCTGCAATTCGGTTCGCGCAACGCGTTTGGCGCTGAAGCTGGCAGATTACTGCATTACGGAGGCGGGCTTCGGTTCAGATCTGGGCGCAGAAAAATTCTTGGACATCAAGTGCCGTATGGCGGGCCTCGCCCCATCCTGCGTAGCGGTGGTGGCGACGGTGCGCGCCTTAAAATATAACGGGGGCGTTCCTAAGGCGGAGCTGGCGGAGGAAAATGTAGAGGCGCTGAAAAAGGGAATTGTGAATTTAGAGGCCCATGTGGAAAATATGCGTAAGTATGGCGTGCCTGTTGTGGTGGCCATCAACCGGTTTCATACCGACACCGCGGCTGAGCTGCAGGTAATAGATGACTGCTGCCGGAAGCTTGGGGTAGACTACGCTCTGTCCGAGGTATTCGCAAAAGGCGGCGAAGGCGGGATGGAACTGGCCAAAACGATTTGCAGTGTCATTGACCGGGAAAAAGAAAATACCCATTTTGCGCCGATCTATCCGATCGATGCAGCGATCGAAGATAAGCTGAAGGCGATTGCAGGGGATATCTATGGTGCGGACGGCGTTGTGTTCACAAACCAGGCGTTGAAGTCCTTGAAG
This sequence comes from Neglectibacter timonensis, assembly GCF_900048895.1. GTDB lineage: Bacteria > Bacillota > Clostridia > Oscillospirales > Acutalibacteraceae > Acutalibacter > Acutalibacter timonensis. The sequence goes on from NZ_LT160640.1 coordinate 425,002, forward strand.
GAAATCAAGGCGCTGGGCGGCGATTCCCTGCCGGTCTGCATTGCGAAAACCCAGTATTCCCTTTCTGACGATCCCAAGCTTCTGGGCAGGCCCGCCGGATTCCGGATCACCATACGTGATCTCAAGCTTTCCAGCGGGGCTGGTTTTGTAGTGGCCTATGCAGGTGACATTATGACGATGCCGGGCCTGCCTAAAGTGCCTTCGGCAGAGAAGATTGATGTGGATGAGAACAACGTCATCCACGGGTTGTTCTGATGGAACCTCAGGTATATTTTTCCCATTCGGCGGAAGAGACGGCCAGGCTTGCGGCCCGGCTGGCGGAAACCCTGCGCGGGGGTGAAGTGATCGCCTTTTTTGGAGGTATGGGTATGGGAAAGACCACCTTTACCCGAGGGCTTGTCAAAGCCCTGGGCGCAGGCGATGTGGTTTCCAGCCCGACCTTTGCTCTGGTTAACGAGTATGTGGGGCGTCTGACCGTCGAACATTTTGATATGTACCGCGTCGGCAGTTGGGATGATCTCTATTCTACCGGTTTTTTTGATTATCTGGATACAGACAGTGTTCTTGTCATCGAATGGAGCGAAAATATAGAAAATGCCCTGCCTGAAAATGTGATCCGTGTGGAATTCCAGAACGGTGGGCAGGATTGTGAACGAAAGATAGTGATTTCAGGATGGAAAGGGCGGCTTTGAGCAGATGCTGATATTGGCGCTGGAATCTTCGGCGGTTGCCGCTTCGGCGGCGGTTATGGAGGACGGAAGGCTTTTGGGAGAGTCGTATGTCAACACCAGGCTTACGCATAGTAGAACCTTGATGCCCATGGTGAAAAATCTGCTTCTCTCTTTGGAAAAGACTGTAGAGGATTTCGGGCTGATGGCGATTTCTGCAGGACCCGGCTCTTTTACCGGAGTACGCATCGGCGTTTCCTGTGTAAAAGGTCTGGCGTTTCCCAATAATACGCCCTGCTGCGGCGTTTCCACTTTGGAAGCAATTGCCTGGGGGGCGGCTGCCTTGGAGGGCGCTAAGGTTTGCGCGGTGATGGATGCACGGTGCGGACAGGTCTATCAGGCGATGTTTTCTATAGAAGACGGCAGGCCGCGCCGGCTGTATGAGGACAGGGCGCTCTCCATAGAGGAATTGGCCACGGAATGTGAGCCTATTGGCCCCTCTTTGGTCCTGATGGGGGATGGAGCGCAGCTTTGCCAGGAGACTTTTCGGCGGTTTGGCGCCCGTCTGGCTCCGGAAGCTTTGCGATTCCAGCGTGCTTCTTCCGTTGCTCTTGCGGCTTTTGAGTTGGAGAAGCAGGGAAAGACCTGTACGCCTGACGCATTGTTGCCCAGTTATTTGCGGCTGCCGCAGGCGGAACGGGAATTGAAGAAAAAAGAAGAAAGGAAGAGGGAGCCTTGAAAATAGCGTTGGGCTGTGACCATGGTGGGTTTGAACTGAAGGAGGCTGTTCGGAAATACCTGGAAGACAGAGAAATTTCTTACGAGGATTTCGGCGCTTACAGCACCGATTCGGTAGATTATGCGCCCATTGCGGCAAAGGCTGCAGGCTGCGTGGCAAAAGGGGAAGCTGACTTTGGGATTTTGATTTGCTCCACTGGGATCGGTATTTCCATTGCGGCGAACAAAGTGAAGGGAATCAGAGCGGCGTTGTGTACCAATGAATTCTGTGCGGAAATGACCCGTCGGCACAACAATGCCAATGTGCTGTGTATGGGCGGAAAAGTAGTAGACCGGGAGACTGGCTTGAAGCTGGTGAAAATTTTCCTGGAAACCGAATTTGAAGGCGGACGCCATCAGCGCCGGATCGATCAGATTGCTCAGATTGAAAATGAAACGCTGCAGTGAGTAAAACAAATTGGGAGGAATGGACAAATGCAGAGTTATAAGAACGTCTTCGTGATGGATCATCCGCTGATTCAGCATAAGCTGACATTTCTGCGGGATGCGTCTACGGGAACCAAGAATTTCAGGGAGCTTGTTAGCGAGATAGCCACCTTGATGTGCTATGAGGCCACTAGGGACCTCCCATTAATGGACGTGGAGACAGTCACTCCGATGCAGAAGACAACAACGAAGGTGATTGCTGGAAGAAAGTTGGCATTTGTACCGATTCTTCGGGCTGGCCTCGGGATGGTGGATGGTATGCTCAATTTGGTCCCTTCCGCCAAGGTGGGGCACATCGGACTATATCGCGACCATGAAACTCTGAAGCCGGTGGAATACTACAATAAGCTGCCCCAGGATATTGAGGAGCGGGATGTGATTGTGCTGGATCCCATGCTGGCGACCGGCGGTTCCGCCATCGATGCCATTACCATTGTGAAGCGCAGCCATCCGAAGAGCATCAAATTCCTTTGCGTCATTGCCGCGCCGGAGGGGCTGGAGGCACTGACTGCAGTACATCCGGACGTGCAGGTTTACTGTGCCGCTGTGGATGAAAAGCTCAATGAGAACGGCTACATCCTGCCCGGCCTCGGAGATGCCGGGGATCGCATTTTCGGTACGATTTGAGAATCCGACCAGTGAGAAGAACCGCGTATTGCCGTCTGCAGTGCGCGGTTTTCTTCTGAAATGTGAACGTATTTTAAAAAACAGACGATTTTCTTTCAAAACAGTTCCAAATGTGGTATACTAGTTATTCATAAGAATATTTATTCATTTTGCTGTATATCACATCGAAGAAGGTAGTATATTTTATGAGCCAAATTAAAACTGTATCCATCACGGATGCTGTCAGATTAAGATGTTTTACGGATCCTCATTTTAAGACCATGAAAATCTCTGTGGATATGCTTATTCCCATGTCGGCGCTGAAAGCGGCCCAATATGGTATTTTGCCTTCCTTGGTGAGCCGTGCTACCAGGGAATATCCCGACTATGCTTCGCTGAGCGGAAGGCTCTCGGAGCTTTACGGCGCCTCTCTTGATTCCAGCGTCAGAAAGTTGGGCGAATATCAGGTGTTGACTCTTTCTGCAGCCGGAATTTCCAGCCGGTATGCCCTGGAGGGGGAGGATATGTTCCAGGAGCTCTGCGGATTGCTGTTCAGCGTTTTGTTTGATCCTCTGCGGGATAAGGACGGTCTTTTTCCCCAGGAGGGCTTTGAACAGGAGAAGAGGCAGCTTCTGGAGTTGAAGGACGCAGAGTTCAATGATAAGATTGTCTATGCTCATCAGCGCTGCGAAGAAATCCTTTTTGAGGGGCAGCCGGCGGGGGTGAATCGTCACGGCTCCCGAGAGGAGATTGCGTCCCTGAACCGCGAGGAACTTTCCGGCGCTTGGCAGGAACTGCTTCAAAATTCCAGATTTGAGGTGTTCGTTTTGGGCGACTGCGAACCGAACCCGGAATTATTCCGGGAACATTTTTCGTCACTGGGGAAACCATTCCAGATTGACTATCTGCCATTTGAGGCGCCTTCTGCCGTCAAGAGGGCGGCTGAAGAGATGCCGTTGGCACAATCCAAGCTGTCTATGGCATTCCGTGCGGATTTCCGGCCAGAGGAACGGCTTCTGTTTCAGCTGATGAGCGCTGTGTTTGGCGGTACGCCCAGTTCCAAGCTGTTCCAGAATGTCAGGGAAAAACAGAGCTTGTGTTATTACTGTTCTGCTTCGTTGGATTCCGGCAGCCGCACGCTCTATGTGGAGAGCGGCGTGGAGACGGAGAATCTCAGAAGAACTGAGGAGGAAATCATGCGTCAGTGGGAGCTCCTCTGCTCCGGAGAGCTGACGGAGGACGAGCTGGAAGCTGCAAAGCTTGCACTGTGCAATTCCATGCGTTCCGTGGGAGATTCCCTGCAGGCAGTGGAAAACTGGTGTGTTTCCAGAGTCTTTGAGGAATCCTTGGAGACGCCGGAAGAGGCGGCTGAGCGCCTGATGCAGTATAGCAGGGAAGAGGTCGTGGCTGCTGCGAAACGGCTGGTACCCGCGGCAGTATTCTCTCTTGTAGGAAAGGGGCAACAGTGATGCAGATAGAAAAAGTTACTGGAGAACGCGCCAGAGACAGTTATTATAAGATTCAGCATCCCTCCGGGCTGTCAATCTATCTGTATCCGAAGGAAAGCTGCAGCACCGCCTATGCTGTATTTGGCGCTAAATACGGCTCTATCGATACTTGCTTCCAGCGAAGCGACGAAACAAAACCGGAGACCGTGCCGGAGGGGATCGCCCATTATTTGGAGCATAAACTCTTTGAAAGCGAGGATGGGGACGCATTCGAGCGGTTTGCAAAAACGGGAGCAAGCGCCAATGCCTTTACGTCCTTTGAGTCAACCTGCTATCTTTTTTCCTGTACCGACCAGCTTTATGAATCGCTGGAAATTCTTTTGGATTTTGTACAGTCTCCACATTTTACCGAAGAGAGTGTGGCCAAGGAACAGGGGATTATCGGGCAGGAGATTAAAATGTATGACGACGACCCGCAGTGGAGGGTGATGTTCAACTATCTGCGGGCCATGTACCATACGCATCCGATCCGGCAGGATATTGCCGGAACCGTAGAGAGCATCGCTGAAATCACGCCGGAATATCTCTATCGCTGCTATCGCACCTTTTATAATCTTGGCAATATGGCCCTTTGTATAGCGGGGCGTCTGGATGTGGAAAGAGTGTTGGAGGTGTGTGCCCGTAATCTGAAGACTTCAAAACCGGTCCAGGTGAAGCGGGTATTCGCACCGGAGCCGGAGACCGTTGTGACCGCAAAGGTGGAGCAGAGGCTGTCGGTATCTCTTCCGCTGTTTCAATTTGGCTTTAAGGAAGCTGTATCCGGAGAATGCCGTACGGAACGTGAAATTGCGGCTATGGAGATCCTTTTGGAAACTATGGCCTCTGACTCCTCTCCTCTTTTTCAGGATCTGCTGAACCGAGGCCTGATCAATGAGACGTCCTTCAGTTATGAATATTTTGAGGGATCCGGCTACGCCACGGTGATGTTTGGCGGCGAATCCAGAGATCCCCAAGCTGTAGCGGAGGCTATTGTTGCAGAAACGGAACGCCTGAAGAGAACCGGAATTGATCCAGCGGCTTTTACCCGGGCTAAAAAAGCTATTTATGGAGAGAATATTGCGGCTTTGAACAGCACTTCCAATATAGCCAATGCACTTGCAAGCTTCACCTTCAAAGGCAGGGAACTTTTTGCCTATTTGGATGCGTTGGCGGAGCTGCAGCTATCTGATATCCAGCAGATACTGGAGCGGGTTTTCGATGAAAGCAAGACGGTGCTGTCTGTAATTCTGCCTCTTTGACAGCGCTGATTTTATAGAGAGAAGGAAGGACTGTGCAATGACACACCAAGTGGAATTTCCAAAGTTGGGGCTTTCGTTTACCGTCAATGAGACGGCGTTTTCTATCGGCAGTTTTGAAGTGAAGTGGTACGGCATCATTATTGCCGTGGGTTTTTTGCTGGCGCTGATCTATGCGGCGCGCAGCTCTAAAAAGATGAATATCGACTTCGATAAGCTTTTCGACGCCGTCATTGTGGGGCTGATTGGCAGTGTTATCTGTGCGCGCCTGTTTTATGTGGTTTTCTATCCGGGGGACAAATACTGGAAGAATCCCCTGGAAATCCTTAATATTCATTCCGGCGGGCTGGCTATCTACGGCGGCATTATAGGCGCGTTGGTTTTCGGGGGCATCGTGGCGAAGATCAGAAAGCTGAATGTTCCAGCTGTGCTGGATCTGGCCTCCCTGGGATTTCTCATTGGCCAGGGAATCGGCAGATGGGGGAATTTTGTCAACCAGGAGGCCTTTGGCACTGCTACGGATCTTCCCTGGGGCATGTACAGCGATAACACCGCCTTGGAGGTGGTGGGAAATGTGCACCCCTGCTTCCTTTATGAATCTATTTTATGTCTGTTGGGTTTTGTTTTGCTGCATTTCTTTACCAGAAAATACCGCCGCTATGATGGGCAGACCTTCCTGCTCTACATAGTGTGGTATGGTGTCTGCCGGTATTTCATCGAAGGTCTGCGTACAGACAGTCTTTTGATGCACTCAGCGGATTTCCGCATCTCTCAGGTTCTCGCTGCGCTCAGTGCGGCTGTTGCAGTGATTTTGCTGATTGTTTTCCGCCGGAGGACAAGTCTCAGCGGCTGTGGGAGCAGGAAGGTTATGGAAGCAGTGGGGCTTGTTCAGCCGGAACCTGCGGAGGAAGACGACGGCGTCAGTACCATCTTTGGAGATCTGCCGCCGGAAGAGGAGCAGGCAGAGCAGGAGCAAGAAGAGGAAGAATCAGCCGGAAAACGGGAAGAAAATCCCGGCAGTGATAACGGCGGCGTTGAAAAAGAGAAGGAAGAAACCGAATAAGAGGGGGCGTTTTGCATGGCTAAACTGATCGATGGAAAAGCGGTGTCAGCCAAGGTAAAAGCGGAGGCTGCTGAAGAAGTGAAAGTGCTCAAAGCGGGAGGGATCACGCCGGGTCTCGCCGTAATCATTGTTGGCGACGACCCCGCTTCCCATATTTACGTGAACAACAAGAAGAAGGCGTGTGCAGCTACTGGGATTCATTCCGAGGAGTATGCCCTGCCTGCGGATACCACGCAGGAAGAACTTCTCGCGCTGGTAAAGGAATTGAATGAAAAGGAAGATATCCATGGGATCCTGGTGCAGTCTCCATTGCCCGATGGACTGGATGAGTCTGCCGTTGTGGAAGCAATTGACCCCTTAAAGGATGTGGATGCTTTTCATGCCTATAATGTAGGACGCATTATGATCGGGAATTATCGGTTTCTGCCCTGCACGCCTGCAGGGGTGATAGAGCTGATCCGTTCTACCGGTGTGGAGATTGCAGGGAAGAATTGTGTGGTGATCGGCCGGAGCAATATCGTGGGAAAACCCATGGCGATGCTTCTGCTTCACAACAATGGCACTGTGACTATTTGCCACAGCAGGACTAAAAATTTGAAGGAAATCTGCCGCAGTGCCGATATCCTGGTTTCTGCCGTAGGAAAGGCCCATTTTGTTACCGCTGATATGGTCAAGGAAGGCGCTGTTGTCATAGACGTAGGGATGAACCGGGACGAAAACGGAAAATTGTGCGGCGATGTGGATTTTGACGCCGTAGAATCACTAGCTTCCCACATCACGCCTGTTCCTGGCGGAGTGGGGCCGATGACTATTGCCATGTTGATGAAAAATACAGTGACTGCCGCGAAGCTTCAAAACGGGATCGCTTGAGTAAACAGAGGTCTTTATGGGAAATTTATTGGGGCAAATTCACACTCCCCAGGATGTCAGAAAACTAAACGATGCGGAGCTTAACGCTCTCTGCGAAGAGATTCGAAAAGCCGTAATCGAAACTGTTTCCGGCAATGGAGGTCATTTGGCATCCAACTTGGGCGTGGTGGAATTAACGGTGGCGCTGATGCTGGCCTTTGATCCGCCCAAGGACAGTATTGTCTGGGACGTCGGCCATCAGAGCTATCCCTATAAGCTTTTGACCGGAAGGTTCAACCGGTTTTCTACGATGCGGCAGGTGGGAGGGCTGGCAGGGTTTCCCTGCCGTGAGGAAAGCCCTTACGATGTGTTTACCAGCGGTCACAGCAGCACTTCTATTTCAGCTGCCCTGGGGCTTTCTGAGGCGAACAATCTTCAGGGAAAAGAAGGGTATGTCATCGCTGTGATCGGCGACGGCGCATTGTCCGGCGGACTTGCGTATGAAGGCCTCAACAATGCCGGTCGGCTGCATCGGAATTTAATTGTCATTCTGAATGATAACAATATGTCGATCTCACGAAACGTGGGTTCCATGGCGAGGTACCTTACCTATATCAGAACAAAGCCTGGCTATCTGAAAATCAAGAACAATCTGGAAAGCTCCTTACAGAAACTGCCTGTGGTGGGTAAGGGAATTTCTTCTGCGCTGCGCAGGATGAAGCGGGCGGTCAAAAAGGTCTTTTATAATTCTACGATCTTTGAAGATTTTGGTTTCGCTTATTACGGACCCTTTGACGGTCATGACATCAGAGAGCTCAAAGAGACCTTTGAAAGTGCGAAACTGATCAACAAGCCGGTGTTGCTGCATGTGCGCACCAACAAGGGAAAGGGCTACCAGTATGCGGAACAGGACCCCAGCATCTATCATGGCCTTTCCGGTTTTGATGTGACTACCGGGGACACGGGAGAAAGATCTCAGAGTTTTTCTGACGTGTTTGGCAAGGAAATCTGTGACCTGGCTGAAGAGAACGGGAACATATGTGCCATTACGGCTGCCATGCAGGGCGGGACGGGCCTGACGGCTTTTCGGGAAAAGTATCGGAACCGTTTTTTTGACGTGGGAATTTCAGAGGAGCATGCCGTAACCTTTGCCGGCGGCCTGGCTGTCGGCGGGATGCTTCCCGTATTTGCCGTGTATTCCACTTTTTTGCAGCGCTCTTATGACGAACTGATTCATGACGTCTCCCTTCAGAACGTCAAGGTGATTCTCGCTGTCGACCGTGCCGGTGTGGTGGGAGAGGACGGCAAAACCCATCAGGGTGTATTTGACGCTGCTTACCTGCAGACGATACCCAATACTACGGTGTATTCTCCCGCTTATTTTCAAGAGCTGCGGGAACAGCTGGCTTTTTTGGTCAGAGAGGGAAAAGGCCTCTGCGCAATTCGGTATCCGCGGGGGAAGGAACTGTATAAGCCGTCTTATTTTGAGAGCAGTCTGCTTCCCTTCACGGTCTATGGGCCGCAAACCGGCGAAATTGCTGTGGTGACTTACGGCAGGATATTTTCCTTTGCCGCGGAGACTGCGGAACTGCTGGGAAATCTGGGTTATCCGGTCAAGCTGGTTAAGCTCAACCGCATCATCCCGATGGATCAGGGAGCAGTACAGGCGGTGCTCGGTTGTAAATGGGTTTTCTTTTTTGAAGAAGGAGTGGAGCAAGGGGGGATAGGTGAGCACTATGCCAGCCTGCTTCAGAATAGCGGATTCTCCGGAAGGTTTTTTCTTCGGGGAATCAGGGATCCCTTTATCAAGCATGCTCCTATGTATCATTCTCTGGAGGAGCTCGGCCTCAATGCAGACGGAATGAAGGATTGTATTTTGCAGTCGGTCTGTGAGAAAGGATTTGATTACTCTGAAAAAACGGATTGATATCTTGGTCTGTGAAAAGGGCTTGGCTGAGAGCCGTGAAAAAGCAAAAGCGCTGATTATGGCAGGGCTCGTCTATGTGAACAATCAAAAATTTGATAAGCCGGGCGATACGGTCAATGAAGAGTCGGAAATTGAGGTTCGGGGCAAAGGCCTGCGTTACGTGAGCAGGGGTGGGCTGAAGCTGGAAAAGGCTGTGGAAAGCTTTCATCTTGTATTGCAGGATTTAATCTGTATGGATGTGGGCGCTTCCACCGGCGGTTTTACCGATTGCATGCTACAGAACGGGGCGGCTAAGGTCTATTCGGTGGATGTGGGGTATGGACAGTTGGCCTGGAACCTCAGAACGGACGAACGCGTGATAAATCTGGAACGGACGAATGCCAGATATCTCACACAGGACCAGGTGCCGGACTCCATCGGTTTTTGTTCTGTGGATGTCTCTTTTATCTCTCTTTCTCTGATCTTGCCTAGTATCCGCCCTTTGATGGGAGAAAATGGATGTGCTGTTTGTCTGATCAAACCTCAATTTGAAGCAGGCCGGGAAAAAGTTGGAAAAAAAGGTGTGGTGCGGGATCATAAGGTGCATGAAGAGGTGATCGAAAAAATACAGGATTTTGCTTTGAACAATGGCTTTTCCGTGCTCGGACTCACCTTTTCTCCGGTGAAGGGCCCGGAAGGAAATATAGAATACCTAATCTATCTGCAGAAATCCGACATGCCGGAACGTGTCGAAACGGTGCCGGCTGCCGCCGCTATTGTGGAAGAGTCCCACCTGCAGCTGGATAAAAGCTGAATCCAGAGAAAGGCACAAGGATACCATGAAAATTGCAGTAGTGCCAAATCTGAAAAAAGAGAAGGCTAAGGCTTGTACGGACGAGGTGCTGTCTATTTTGGCAAGCTGCGGCTGTGAGTTCTTTTTGAAGACTGACCTTTTTAATGAAGATGGCGTATACACGGAAGCAGTAGAGCCTGAACTCTGTGACTGCGATATGTTTATTGCAGTGGGGGGAGACGGCACCATCATTCATGCGGCCAAAACCGCCGCTCGCTGTGGGAAGCCTATCTTGGGGGTAAACGCCGGAAAGCTGGGATTTACAGCGGGTGTGGAGAGAAACGATCTGTTCTTGCTTTCCAATCTGCCGAATGGCCGGTATACCACGGAAAGCCGTGCGATGCTGTCAGTGGAAATCTATTCCGGAAAGCAGAGAAAAATATGTCTGGCGCTGAATGACGCAGTGGTCTCCGGCGAGCTTTCCAAAATACTCGATTACAGGATGGCTCTGGGTGAACAACGCTGGTACCGCTATCGGGCGGATGGCTTTATTGTGGCTACGCCTACGGGGTCAACCGCCTATTCTCTGTCAGCAGGCGGGCCTGTGATTGAACCCGCAATGAATTGTATCGTCTATACGCCGATCTGCCCTCATTCTCTGTTTGACCGAAGCATCATTTTTTCCGAGAGGACAAAGCTCCAGGTAGAGCTGCCGGAGAATCCCGGAAGGCTGCTCCTTACAGTGGACGGGGAGGAACCGGTTTCTCTGAGACCGGGTGACCGGCTGGTGTTTTCTCTGGCAGAGCGGACGGCACAATTTATCAAGCTGGGCCAAACCAGCTTCTATGATATTCTGAACCAGAAGATGGTAGAAAACGGTCAATAAGAGTAAGCTGCTGGCGGGAAAATTTCCGGCAGACAGCGGATATCTGCTAGGCGCAATGTTTGTCTGCACCGCTGCGTTTCATAACTGAAAGAAAGGAAGGTGGTCGTAAGCATGAAAACACGACGTCATGCGAAAATTCTGGAGCTTATTAAAGAGTTTGATATCGATACGCAGGATGAGCTTCTCCGTTATCTTCGGGAAAACGGCTTTGATGTGACACAGGCGACAGTATCCAGGGATATTAAAGAATTGCGGCTTGTCAAAACGCTTTCCCGAACCGGAAAATATAAATATTCCACCGGGACGGACAATGCCAACGACATGTCCTCAAAATTCTATTCTCTGTTTTCAGACTCCGTACTTTCTGTAGAGGCTGCTCAAAATTTGATTGTCGTCAAGTGTATGACAGGGATGGCGCAGGCGGTATGCGCTTCTATGGATGCAATGTACTGGCAGGGATTTGTGGGTACCCTGGCGGGAGAGGATACTATTTTTATCGTTTGCCGCAATGATGCTGCGGCGCTGGAGACACAGGAAGAATTCAGAAAACTGATCAGCAGGTGATTGGATTTGTTGGCTCAATTGTTTATCAATAATATTGCGGTCATAGAACGGGCTTCCATCGACCTTGAAAAGGGCTTCACTGTGCTGACAGGAGAGACTGGCGCGGGCAAGTCGATTATTATTGACGCCATCCATGCTGTTTTGGGGGAACGGACCTCGAAAGAGTTGGTGCGTACCGGAGCAAAAAACGCTTCTGTTTCTGCACTTTTTACCTCGGTCAGCGAGGAGGTCATGGCTGATTTGGATGAGCTTTCTATTCCAAGAGAGGAAGACGGTTCGCTTTTGGTTCAGCGTCAGATCCGAAGCGAAGGAAAGTCGGTCTGCAAGCTTAATGGGCTGCCGGCAACGGTATCCATGCTCAAAAAGCTGGGCCCAAAGCTGGTAAGTATCCATGGGCAGCACGAAAGCTATGAGCTTCTTTCTCCGGAAGTGCATATGACTTATCTGGACAGCTTCGGAGAATTGGAACAGCTGTTGAGAGAATACCAGGAAGCCTACCGGAGTCTGCGAAAAATCCAGACGAAACTGGACACGTTCCGTACAGACGAAGGGGAAAAGGCGAGGAAAATCGATCTGCTGCGCTACCAGATCGATGAAATAGAAGCTGCCGGCGTGCAGCCCGGCGAACAGGAAATGCTCACACGGGAGCGGGACGCCATACGGAACAGTGAAAAGATATCGGCTTCGATAGAAATGGTAAAAGGACTGCTTTCCGGCGACGAAAACAGCCAGGGACTGCTGCCGGAGCTGATGCAGGCTTCGGCTGAGCTCGAAAAGCATGCCCCTTATCTTCCGGAACTGGGGGATGCGGCGCAGAAGCTGCAGGAGGCCGGTTATATGCTGGAGGATGCCGATGGAATCCTTAGGGATATCTCGGTGGATTTTGATCCGGAGCGGTTGGAGAAGATGGAAGAGCGGCTGGATTTGCTCTATAAGCTTACTCTTAAATACGGAGACACAGAGGAGAAGATCCTGGAGTTTTTGGAAGACTGCAGAGAGCAGCTGCATGCCATTGAGTTTTCCGATGAAGAGCGGGAGGCGCTGGAGGCTGCATTTGAACAGGAAAAAAAGCGTGCGATTTCTTTGGCAAAGGAACTTTCCAGCAAGCGCAAAAATTGTTCTGAAGAATTTTGCAGGCGGGTGAAGCAGGAACTTGCTTTTTTAAATATGCCTGGAATTGAATTTGTTGTGGAATTGGAGCGGGTGCCTCTCTATTCCATGGGCTGTGACCGCATGCAGTTTTTGGTCTCTGCAAACAGGGGGGAACCGGCGAAGCCTATGTCTAAGATTGCGTCCGGCGGCGAGCTTTCCCGCATTATGCTGGCTATCAAAACCGTGCTTTCAGGGAAGGACGGAGTGGAAACTCTGATTTTTGACGAGGTGGATACGGGAATCAGCGGTGAAGCGGCCAATAAGGTGGGAATGAAACTAAAGCAAGTTGCCGGAAACCGTCAGGTGCTCTGTATCACTCATTTGGCGCAGATTGCCGCCTTGGCGGATCACCATCTGCACATCAGCAAACACGTTGAGCAGGACCGTACTTTTACCCAGGTAGAGCCGCTTGGTTTTGAAGGGAGAAAGCAAGAGCTTGCCCGGATTATCGGGGGAGAGGCCGTGACACAGCTGCAGCTGGAAATGGCAGAAGAAATGCTCAAGAAAGCTTGACTTTTGAAAACGACGGCTTTATAATAGCACTCAACAGCTATGACGGAACGAAGTAAGCGCTGCCTGATATGGCACAGAGAGCCTGCGGTTGGTGGAAGCAGGAGCATGACAGCGGCTGAACATACTTTCCCGAGCTGCCGCTTTGAAAGTTTTTACAGCAAGTAGAGGCGGCCGTATGGCAGGCGTTATTCTGCAAGGGCATGAAAGTGCCTGGTAAGGCCGCAGACTGTAAGGCTGTGGTAAATTGAGGTGGTACCGCGGTTTTAATCGCCCTCTGGAAACGCATCCGTGCGTGTACAGGGGGCGTTTTGTTTGTCTTATAAAAAGGAAGATTGTAGAAATGATTCTAAAGAAGGCAAGTCTGGAAGACGCAGAGCAGCTGCATGAAATGCAGCGCCGTTCTTTTTCTCAGCTGCTGCAAAAATATCAGGACTACGAAACGAATCCTGCGGCGGAGAGCTTGGAAAAAACAATAGAACGCCTTCAAAGGGCGGGCTCCGACTATTATTACATTATGGTAAACGGTGAAAAGGCCGGAGCGATCCGAGTCCAGCGCCAAGAGGCAGAATGCTACCGCATAGGCCTTTATGTTTTGCCGGAATATCAGGGGAATAGGTATGCGCAGCAGGCTCTATCGGCGATAGAAGAGCTGTATCCTTTTGCAAAAAGCTGGAATCTCGATACGATCAAACAGGAGCCGAAGCTCTGTCATCTTTATGAGAAATGGGATATCGCAGGACCGGAAAAGAAAACACGATAAAAGAGGGTATGACCCTTGTCTTTTATGAAAAATTAAAGAAACACGGAAAGGATGGAAAAAATGGGAGTTTATGAGGAATTACAGGCCAGAGGTCTGATCGCCCAGGTCACCAACGAAGAAGAGATCAAGAGTATGGTCAATGCGGGGAAAGCAGTGTTCTATATCGGCTTTGACTGCACCGCAGACAGTTTGACAGCGGGACATTTTATGGCGCTGACGCTGATGAAGCGCCTGCAGATGGCAGGGAACAAACCGATTGCCCTCATCGGCGGGGGTACTACTATGATCGGAGATCCTTCCGGCCGTACAGATATGCGGAAGATGCTGACCAAGGAAGATATCGACTACAATGCCGCCTGTTTCAAGCGGCAAATGGAAAACTTCATTGAGTTCGGTGAGGACAAAGCAATGATGGTGAACAATGCCGATTGGCTTTTGAGCCTCAACTATGTGGAGCTGCTCCGCGAAGTGGGAGCCTGCTTCTCCGTGAACAATATGCTGCGGGCCGACTGCTATAAGCAGCGCATGGAAAAAGGTCTGTCCTTCCTGGAATTTAACTATATGATCATGCAGAGCTACGATTTTTATATGCTGTTCCAGAAATATGGATGTAATATGCAGTTCGGCGGAGATGATCAATGGAGCAACATGCTGGGCGGTACGGAACTGATCCGCCGCAAACTTGGTGAAGACGCCCATGCCATGACCATCACCCTGCTCACGGATTCCCAGGGAAATAAGATGGGAAAAACCGCAGGCAACGCTGTCTGGCTGGATCCCAATAAGACGTCTCCTTTTGATTTCTATCAGTATTGGAGGAATGTGGATGACGCTGATGTGCTCAAGTGTCTGCGGATGCTCACTTTCCTGCCTTTGGAACAGATTGAGGAAATGGCGCATTGGGAGGGCAGCCAGCTGAACCGGGCCAAGGAAATTTTGGCCTTTGAACTGACGAAGCTGGTCCATGGCGAAGAGGAGGCTGCGAAAGCGCAGGAAGGCGCCAAAGCGCTTTTCGGCGCCAGGGGCAATACTACAAATATGCCTACTACCGCGCTTTCTGCGGAGGATTTTGCGGACGGGAAAATTTCCATTCTCGATCTTTTGGTAAAAACGGGACTTGCCGCTTCCAAGGGGGAGGCCCGCAGGCTGGTACAGCAGGGCGGCGTGTCAGCTGTGGAGGAAAAGGTGACAGACATTGGAAAAACGTTCTCGGAAACTGATTTTTCTGAGGGACAGCTGATCCTCAAAAAAGGGAAGAAAGTTTTTCACAAAGTTACCTTGTAAATCATTTACGTTCAGCACACAGTACAGATGAGGACCCGGAGCTCTGACAAGAGGCCGGGCCTCCTCATTTTCAGAGAAAAATCTGATTGGAAAGCTGTTTTGGAAAGTCATTGAAAAAAATCTTCGTGTTTTCTCGAATGGGGATTTAAAAAAACACCGGAACTTGATATTTTTGGGAATTCAGTGTATACTTCATCCTGTAGGAAAAGCACGAAGGGAGAGAAACTATGCCTTTTATTGATGTGAAATTGAGCTGCAGCCTTACCAAAGTGCAGGAGACTGCCCTGAAAGCAGAACTTGGTCGTGCAATTTCTTTGATACCCGGAAAATCGGAGTCGAGCCTGATGATTCAGTTTTCCGATTGCTGCAGGCTTTGGTTCGGCGGGGAGAATGAGGGGCCCTTTGCTTTTGTAAACGTTATGGTGTTGGGCTCTGCTGACAGAAAATTCTATTCTGATTTTACTGACCAGGTTATCGCCGTGTTTAAAAAAGAACTTCAGATCAAGCGAATCTATGTAAAATTTGAAGAGGTCCCAAATTGGTTTTGGGACTGATCGTCCGTGCGCGCATACTGCTGATGCAATGCGCGTTTTTCTTTGCCAGCCGGTAAAGACGTAAAAGAAAGTTGAAAAGAAACCTGAAATTCGGTCTTGTGTTCTTCACACCTTAAAACAATTCGAAAATTTGGCTGCGTCATAACCGCTTCAAAAGCGGCCCGGCGTGAGAAAGGGGATCAATATGAGTAAAAAAGTGGCAGTTATTATGGGTAGCGACAGTGATTTTCCAGTGCTGGTACCAGCCATCAAACGGCTGAAAGGGATGGGGATTGAAACAGAGGTCAGGGTGATGTCGGCGCACAGAACGCCTGCCGCCGCTGCTGCATTTTCGGAAAGCGCCAGAGAAAACGGCTTCGGCGTTATTATTGCAGCTGCAGGAAAAGCGGCACATTTGGCTGGAGTGCTGGCAGCACATACCACTCTGCCGGTGATCGGTATTCCGGTAAAATCCTCCACATTGGATGGTTTGGACGCCCTTCTCGCTACGGTGCAGATGCCTTCAGGCATCCCTGTGGCTACCGTGGCCATCGACGGAGCGGACAATGCGGCCATCCTGGCAGCTCAGATGCTTGCGCTCTCCGATGACTGCCTTGCCCAGAAATTGAACGGCATGAAGAGAGAGATGGAAGAGGGCGTCGCCAAAAAGAATGAAGCCCTTCAGGAGAAGGTAGCCCAGCTGTAAAGTGGGGAGAAGAAATTTTTGGAATGAAAGAAAGGAATATTTTACAACAATGAAAAAGACTATTTTGAAAAAATATGCTCAGCTGGCCGTAAAGTCGGGCGTCAATCTGAAGAAGGGCCAGGGCTGTGTGATTTTTTCCGAGGTGGAACAGCATGAATTTGCGGAGATGGTAGCGGAAGAGGCCTATCGTGCCGGCGCCAAATGGGTGAGTATGAATTGGCAGGATCAAGCGGTCAGTAAGCTTCAGTACCGCCATGAAACACTGACACAGCTTTCCCGTGTGGAGGAGTGGGAAAAGGCGCGTCAGCAGTATCTTGTGGATACGCTGCCGGCCCTCATCCATATCTCTTCAGCGGATCCCGACGGTCTCAAAGGCGTCAATGTGGATAAAATGCAGAAAGCCGGCGCTGTTCGCGGGAAGGTTCTGAAGGCATACAGGGAAGCAATGGACAACAAAAATCAGTGGACCATTATCGCGGTTCCCTCCAAGAAATGGGCGAAAAAGGTGTTTCCCAATGAGCGGACCAGCACAGCAGTGGAAAAGCTTTGGGAAGCCATCCTCATGACGGTGCGGGTTTCTGAAGACAACGACCCCAAGGAGGCATGGGATCGGCACAATGAGGAGCTTAAGGCGAAATGTGAAAAGCTCAACAGCTGCCAGCTTGAGTATCTCCATTATGAGAGCAGCAATGGCACAGATTTTAAATGCTGGCTGATTCCGGAAGCGGAGTGGCATGGGGGAGGAGATACCCTGCAGGACGGCACTTTCTACAATCCCAATATGCCGACGGAAGAGGTGTTCACTTCTCCTATGAAGGGAAAATGTGAGGGAACACTGGTTTCGACGATGCCGCTTTCTTATCAGGGCAATTTGATCGACAAGTTTTCCGTCACCTTTGAAAACGGTAAGGTGGTTTCCTGTCAGGCTGAGCAGGGACAGGAGCTGCTGGAAAAAATGATCGGTATGGACGAGGGGGCCTGTATGCTGGGTGAATTGGCTCTGGTGCCTGACGATTCCCCCATCTCCAATTCTGGAATCCTGTTTTACAATACCCTGTTTGATGAGAATGCAGCTTGTCACGTGGCGCTGGGCCGCGGCTTCAATGAGACGATCCGGGGCTACGAGAATATGAGCAATGAAGAAATCAAGGAGCTGGGTGTAAATGATTCCATTATCCATGTGGATTTCATGGTCGGCTCCAAGGAACTGAATGTGACCGGCTATACCAAGGACGGCCAAAAGGTAGAAATCTTCCGCAACGGCAACTGGGCGCTTTGATTAAACGGAACGCTTCTCTGATTTGACAGTGCTCCTGTGACAGGAGAGCGACAGACCGCCGCAGGTATTGTAGATAAATGCATGAACCGGCGGCGATAAAGCTCTTTACACGGATTGGCGAAATGCCGGGGCACTCATTTGGGACGTCTCCGCGTACAAAAAACTTGGGAGTGGAATAATAAATGAAAAGCTTTAGCGATAGCTATAAATCTGCCGGAGTGGATGTGACGGCGGGCTATGAGTCTGTGGAATTGATGAAAAACCATGTGAAACGTACGATGATTCCCGGCGTGGTCTCGGGGTTGGGCGGTTTTGGCGGATTATTCCAGCCGGATCTTTCCGGGATGGAAGAACCCATTCTTGTTTCGGGTACCGACGGCGTAGGCACAAAACTGAAAATTGCCATGCTGCTTCAGAAGCACGACACCATTGGCATTGACGCGGTGGCTATGTGCGTCAACGACGTGATATGCTGCGGCGCGAAACCCCTATTCTTCCTGGATTATATCGCCTGCGGACGGAACTTTCCAGAGAAAGTAGCCGCTATCGTGGCAGGCGTGGCGGAGGGTTGTGTGCAGGCCGGCTGTGCTTTGATTGGCGGAGAGACGGCTGAACATCCCGGCATGATGGAGGAGGAGGATTACGATTTGGCCGGCTTTACCGTGGGTGTGGTAGACCGGAAAAAAGTGATCGACGGTTCCAGGCTGCAGGCGGGTGATGTGCTGCTGGGCGTGCTATCCTCCGGCGTTCATTCCAACGGCTTCTCTCTGGTACGCAAGGTTTTCGGCGTCAATGAGGAGAATGTCAATCAATATTACAGCGAACTGGGCAGCACTCTGGGTGAAACCCTGTTGACGCCTACCCGCATCTATGTCAAGCCGGTTCTGGCTGCTGTGGAAGCTGCGGATGTCAAAGCGATTTCTCATATCACCGGCGGCGGATTTTACGAGAATATCCCCCGTATGATGAGGGAAGGGCTCACCGCCAGAGTGGAGAAGGCTTCTGTTCCGGTGCCTCCCATCTTTTCTCTTCTGCAGAAGACAGGAAATATTCCTGAGAGGGATATGTACAACACCTTTAATATGGGTGTGGGATTGTGCATGGCTGTTTCTCCGGAAACTGCGCAGAGCGCTCTTGACGCCCTAAACGCTGCAGGAGAAAAGGCAGTGGTCCTGGGCGAGGTTGTGGAAGGAAACGAGGGGGTTGTGCTGTGCTGAACATCGGTGTGCTGGTGTCCGGCGGCGGCACAAATCTGCAGAAACTCATTGACGCTCAGAATGCAGGAGAGATCAAAAACGGATGCCTTCGGGTTGTCATATCCAGCAGGGCGGATGCTTTTGCATTGGAACGGGCCCAAAAGGCCGGGATCGAGACGGTTGTCCTGTGCAGGAAGGATTTTCCTGATGTGGATGCTTACAGCCAGGCGCTTATTGACGCACTGCGTGAACGGAATGTGGAGCTGGTGGTGCTTGCGGGCTTTCTCACCATTACAGGAAATAATTTTGTGGAAGCGTTTCCAAACCGTATTCTCAATGTG
Organism: Neglectibacter timonensis; assembly: GCF_900048895.1. Lineage (GTDB taxonomy): Bacteria > Bacillota > Clostridia > Oscillospirales > Acutalibacteraceae > Acutalibacter > Acutalibacter timonensis. The sequence continues at coordinate 444,068 of NZ_LT160640.1, forward strand.
CATCCGGCGCTCCTGCCTTCCTTTGGTGGAAAAGGATATTATGGGCTGCATGTGCATGAGGCTGTTTTGGCCCGGGGCGTTAAAGTGACGGGGGCGACGGTACACTTTGTCAACGAGGTGTGCGACGGAGGGCCTATCATCCTGCAGAAGGCTGTGGAAGTAAGGCAAGGGGATACGCCGGAGCTCCTCCAAAAGCGGGTGATGGAAGAAGCCGAGTGGAGTCTTCTTCCAAAGGCGGTATCTCTGTTCTGTGAAGGCCGTCTTTCCGTAAAGGACGGAATTGTAGAGTTGAAAGAAACTGAGGAAGATTGATGGGGGATTACTTATGAAACCAGTTGATATCAAACAGGAATTGAGTTCCAACACCTATCCGGGAAGAGGCATCATCATTGGGAAAAGCGAGGATCGCCGGCATGCCGTAATCGCCTATTTTATTATGGGGCGCAGTGTGAACAGCCGTAACCGCGTGTTTGAGACAGAAGGAGAAGGAATCCGTACCAAGGCGTTTGATCCGGCGAAGCTTGTGGACCCATCCTTGGTCATCTATTTCCCGGTGCGTGTCCATGAAGGGGATGTGATCGTCACCAACGGGGATCAGACAGATACGATTTATGAGTTTCTTTGTGACGGCGGCACCTTTGAAGAAGCCCTGCGCACCCGTACCTTTGAGCCGGACGGTCCAAATTTTACGCCCAGAATTTCGGGAATTGTCGGGCTGCGGGACAGAGGCTTCACCTACAAGCTTTCCATTTTGAAGAGCACGGACGGCGATCCCAGCGCGGTGCAGAGATTCTTTTACGAGTATGAGCCTGTGGACGGTTTAGGGCACTTTATCCATACCTACAAGTGTGATGGAGACCCCATCCCGTCCTATGAAGGGGATCCCACCCCTGTAAAGCTGGAGGGGACAATCGACGAGCTGACAGAGTCCCTATGGGGCAGTTTGAATGAAGAGAATAAGGTTTCCCTGTTCGTCAGGTATATTGATCTGGAAACCGGCGAAGCAGAAACGCGCATTGTGAACAAAAATAAATGATTTCAGGAAAGCGAGGATGATTGAAGATGGCAAATGAACTGCTTTTGAAATACGGCTGCAATCCTAACCAGAAACCTTCCCGTATTTTTATGAAAGACGGCGGCGAGCTGCCTGTAACCGTGCTCAACGGAAAACCTGGCTATATCAATTTTCTGGATGCCTTCAACAGCTGGCAGCTGGTTCGGGAACTGAAAGCGGCTACGGGACTTCCGGCTGCTGCCTCTTTTAAGCATGTGAGCCCGGCAGGCGCGGCTGTCTATGTGCCTCTATCCGATACCTTAAAGAAAATTTATTTCGTGGATGACCTGGAGCTTTCTCCCATTGCTTCTGCCTATGCGGCAGCCCGCGGTGCGGACCGGATGTCTTCCTACGGCGATTGGGCGGCTTTGTCCGATGTGTGCGACAAGGAAACGGCCAGACTTCTGGCGCGTGAGGTTTCTGACGGTGTTATTGCTCCCGGTTATACGGAAGAGGCTCTGGAAATTCTCAAAAAGAAGCGCAAGGGGAATTATAATGTAGTACAGATCGACCCGGATTACATGCCTGCTCCTGTGGAGCATAAGGACGTTTTCGGCGTTACCTTTGAGCAGGGCAGAAATGAGCTGAAGATCGATGCGGAGCTTCTCAAGGAGCTGCCCACTGAAAATAAGGAGCTCACGGAAGAGGCGAAACGCGACCTGATCGTCTCTCTGATCACCCTGAAGTATACCCAGTCCAATTCAGTGTGCTATGTCAAAAATGGCCAGGCGATCGGTGTGGGCGCCGGTCAGCAAAGCCGTGTGCATTGTACCCGTTTGGCCGGCAACAAGGCGGATAACTGGTATCTTCGGCAGTGTCCAAAGGTGCTGAACCTGCCCTTCCGGACCGATATCCGCCGGCCTGACAGGGATAATACCATCGACGTGTACATTTCTGACGATTATATGGATGTTTTGGCAGACGGCCAGTGGGAAAACTTCTTTACAGAGAAGCCGGAAGTGTTCACTCGCGAGGAGCGCCGTGCCTGGCTGGATGGAATGACGGGTGTTGCTCTGGGAAGCGACGCTTTCTTCCCCTTCGGCGACAATATTGAGAGAGCTCACAAGAGCGGTGTGGCTTATATTGCTCAGCCGGGAGGGTCAATTCGTGACGATCATGTGATTGAGACTTGCAATAAGTACGGCATCGCCATGGCGTTTACAGGGATCCGCCTGTTCCACCATTGATGCGCAAGGCAATCTTCTGGGATTTTGACGGCACGCTAACTGTACCGCATCATATGTGGTCTGTCTCGCTTTTAAAAGCTCTGGGACCTCTTGCGGAGGAGTATGGGATCACCTGGGAAAAAATCAGGCCGTTTACCCATTCCGGGTTTCCGTGGGATGAGGACGGCGCCGGACATTTGACCGGACAGGCCTGGTGGGACTGCATGCTGGAAAAATTTTCGCATGCCTATCTGCATTTCGGGATTCCAAAAGCAAAGGCCGGGGAAGCGGCCTGCAGGGTAAAGGAACTGATTCTTTCCAGAGACAGCTACCGGGTCTATCCCGATGCTGCGGCAGTGCTGGCGGTCTGTCTCTATAAGGGCTATAAGAATTACCTGCTTTCCAATAATTATCCAGAACTGGAAGAGGTGCTGGCGCGGCTTCAGCTTCGTCAGTTCTTTTCTGGATGTATCGTCTCCGGCAAGGTTGGCGTAAACAAACCTCACCCAGAGATCTTTCGGCTGGGGGAGGAAGTGGCCAATTTCCCGTCCCAGATCTGGATGGTGGGGGATAATCCGGTTGCGGATATCGCCGGCGCCAAGGGCGCCGGATGGAAAACCGCCTTGGTTCATGGTCCGGAGGGAAGCGGCGCTGATGTGACCGCTGAGACCCTCACGGATCTGCTCAAGTATCTGTAACGGAAGAAAAAATATGCCGCACGCACTGCCCAGTCAAGACAGTATGTGCGGCATAGACTCGTTTTTTAGTGTTGAAAACTGTATGAAGGAGTGGCTATAGCCGTGAAACTGTTAGTAATTGGAAGCGGAGGCAGAGAGCATGCCATCGTGCGCAAGCTGAAAGAAAGCTCCAAGGTGGAAAAACTTTACTGCGCACCGGGCAACGGCGGTATTGCCTGTGATGCGGAATGTGTTCCTATCGACGCTATGGATCAGGAGGGAATGCTTGCCTTTGCGAAAGAAAAAAGTGTTGATTTCGTAGTTGTTGCCCCGGATGACCCGCTGGGGGCGGGAATGGTGGATACGCTGGAGGTAGCAGGGTTCCCCTGTTTCGGTCCCAATGCCAAAGCAGCTGAAATTGAGAGCAGCAAGGTGTTTTCCAAAGGCCTGATGAAAAAGTATGGTATTCCCACGGCCGAATATGAGGTATTTACCGATGCTGGAGACGCCCTCGGATACATAAGGAAACAAGGAAAATATCCCGCGGTGATCAAGGCGGACGGTCTGGCTTTGGGCAAGGGCGTTGTCATTGCCCAAAATGAACAGGAAGCTGCGGCGGCGCTGCATTCCATCATGGAGGATAAGATTTTCGGCGCGTCAGGAAACCAGGTGGTAGTAGAGGAATTTCTCACTGGACCGGAGGTCTCTGTGCTGGCCTTTACCGACGGGACGGCGATGGAGCCCATGGTTTCATCCAAGGACCACAAACGGGCCTATGACGGGGATAAAGGCCCTAATACCGGGGGCATGGGAACCATCAGCCCCAATCCCTATTATACGGAAGAGATAGCCCGGGAGTGTGTAGAAAAAATATTCCTGCCCACCATGAGAGCCATGAATGCGGAGGGCCGGAAATTCAAAGGCTGCCTGTATTTTGGTTTGATGCTGACCTCGGACGGCCCGAAGGTAATCGAGTACAACTGCCGGTTTGGCGATCCGGAGACCCAGGTAGTACTGCCCAGGCTGAAGACTGATTTTGTGGATATTATTACAGCGGTGGCGGAAGAGCGTCTTTCCCAGCTTTCCATTGAGTGGTCGGAAGAGGCCTGCGCCTGTGTGGTAATGGCCAGCGGAGGTTATCCGGGAAGCTATCCAAAAGGGATTGAAATTCACGGATTGGATGAGAACGGTCAGGTGGAGGGCGCTGTGGTCTATCACGCTGGCACCAGATTGGATCATGCAGGCAATTCGGGAAAACGCAGTTTTTTGACAAACGGTGGAAGAGTGCTGGGAGTAACTGCCCAAGGGAAAACATTGCCTGAGGCGCTGAAAAATGCCTATGCTGCAGTGGAAAAGATTTCTTTTGACGGGGCTATGTACCGAAAAGATATCGGTTCTGTGTCGAATTCATAACGCAAAGGTTGAGGAGTCTGCATTCATGAGAGAAACCAAAAAACGGATATGGCTTTTTCTGGGCATGGGCTTTGGCATAACTTGGGTAGGGTTGATTATCGCCTATCTTTGCGGTGTGCGCTACGGGGATTTCCTTTCAAATACTCTGCTGACCACGATGTTGTTTCTGCCCAGTCTGGTAGTTTTACTGTCCCACTTGATCACCGGAGAGGAATTTGACCCTGCTGGTCTGGGAATTCTGCCCCATATCAAAGGAAATATTCCCCGCTATCTGCTGGCCTATTTTTTCCCAGCCGTCTTTACGGCTGTGTCTGCTCTGTTGTTCTTTGCCTCTCATCCAGTGAATCTGGATCCGATGGGAGAAACCATGATGAAAGCGTTGACAGAGAGCGGACAGGACGAGGCGTATGCCAGCGAATTTCTCTATACGCAAGTGCTTTTGAGCGCACTTGCAGGTCCATTGCTGGGGATCGTCACCGCCTTTACGGAAGAATTGGGTTTCCGTGGATATCTTCTTTCCAAATTGAAAACATTGTTTGGCCAGGGAAGAAGAGCAGCCGTAATCGGAAGCTTACTTTGGTCGGTGTGGTATTTGCCGCTGTATTTTGGCGGATATCACTATGGCACAGATTATGCCGGTTTCCCTTTTTACGGTCTGCTGTTGGGTTTTGCCTTCAATTTCTGTTTTTCTATGTTTCTCTCTTATCTTCGCTGGAAAACAGGAAGTGTTTTCCCTTGCGCTTTGGCCAGAAGCGGCGTTGATGCTATGGCTGCGGTTCCGCTGTATTTTACAAAGGGCAGCACCAGCTTGCTGATAGGTCCCAGTACCTTCGGCCTTTTGGGTTGTTTGGTTATGCTGGCAGCAGCAGTGGTTTCCTTCCTATGGATGGGGCGGCAGGAGAAACAGGGACGGCTGTATTACCAGGATTATGAAAGTCTTGGAAAATAAAATTGCAAACAACCCCTTGCCCATAGGCAAGGGGTTGTTGTATAATGATTTCTATTACAGATTTAAGGGAAACGAGGTAGAGAATTGTGAAAATTAGTTTTTCAACACTTGCCTGCCCGGATTTTTCATGGGCGGACATTTATTCCATGGCAAAAGACCTGGGTTTTCATGGCATTGAGGTTCGGGGTCTGGGTGACGACATATTTGCGGTCAACGCCCGTCCGTTTACGGATGCACAACTGCCGAAGACCGTTGAGAAGCTGAATTCCCTGGGGCTGGAAATCCCATGCCTTGCATCTGGCTGCGGACTGAAATTCAAAGAGGATTACGACAGGAATATTTCTGAAATCACTCAGTACATTGTGTTGGCGAAAAAGCTGGGAACGCCTTATATTCGTGTCTTGGGAGACCTGCACCCCCAGCCGGAAGGAGAGGTCGATGACGAATTTGTAGTCTCCACGCTGAAGCTGCTGGGAACCATTGCTCAGGGTTTTGGCGTCTGTCTGCTGGTGGAGACAAACGGCGTTTATGCTGACACCAAGCGTCTGCGGGCGCTGCTCGATAAAGTGGGAATGCCTTCTGTAGCGGCCCTGTGGGATATGCACCATCCCTACCGGTACGCAGGGGAGTCTGCACGGCAGACAGTTGAAAACCTTGGCTCCTACATCAAATATGTCCATGTGAAGGACAGCATCGTAAAGGACGGAAAATGCGAATACCGAATGATGGGAGAAGGCGACCTGCCTATTCTGGAAATGTTAGATGCGCTGGTTGGCATCGGCTATGACGGTTATATCTCTCTGGAATGGGTAAAGCGCTGGGCAAATGAGCTCTCTGACGCCGGCATTGTATTTCCACAGTTCTCTCACTACATGCAGAATTATATGGAGTCTCTCTCCAGACACGAGGGGGAGCTTCAGGACAATAATGCCCATACAGGAAAATATGTATGGCCGAAGGAAACGCTGATTAACGAGACCTTCCCCGATGTGCTGGACCGGATGGTGAAGGAGTTTCCGGATCAGTACTGCTTCCGTTATACGGAGCTGGATTACACCCGTACCTATTCCGAATTCCGGGATGATGTGGATCGGTTTGCCCGGGCGTTGATTGCCATGGGCGTGAAGAAGGGGGATCATGTGGCAATTTGGGCCACCAATGTCCCGCAGTGGTACATTACCTTTTGGGCTGCAACAAAGATCGGTGCGGTGCTGGTCACGGTAAATACCGCATATAAAATCCATGAAGCAGAGTACCTGCTGCGACAGTCCGACACCCACACACTGGTGATGATCGACGGGTTTAAGGATTCCGATTACGTAGGCATCATTAAAGAACTCTGTCCGGAACTGAAAGAGAGCGAGCCCGGGAACCTGCACAGTAAGAGGCTGCCTGTACTGCGCAACATTATTACGGTCGACAGCAAGCAGCCTGGGTGCTATACCTGGGAGGAGGCACAGGTTCTGGCGGACTCTGTGCCGCAGAGCGAAGTGGAGGCGCGCCGGCGCAGTATTGACAAGCATGATGTCTGCAACATGCAGTATACCAGCGGCACCACCGGGTTTCCCAAGGGCGTCATGCTTACCCATTACAATGTGGTGAACAATGGAAAAGCCATTGGAGACTGCATGGACCTTTCCACTGCTGACCGAATGATGATTCAGGTTCCCATGTTTCATTGTTTCGGTATGGTGCTGGCGATGACGGCCTCTATGACCCACGGCACCACCATGTGCCCTATCACCGCATTTTCTCCGCGGAAGGGTCTGCACTGCATCAATCAGGAAAGGATCACTGCTTTCCATGGTGTTCCTACCATGTTTATCGCCATGCTGGAGCATCCGGATTTTGAAAAGACAGATTTCTCTTATATGCGAACCGGCATCATGGCCGGTTCTCCCTGTCCGGTTAAGGTGATGCAGGATGTGGTGGAAAAAATGCATATGCCTGAAATCTGCATTACCTATGGCCAGACAGAGGCTTCTCCCGGCTGTACAATGTCGAAGACTACCGATTCTCTGGACGTCCGTGTCAACACGGTAGGCGGAGAGATGTTCGGCGTCTCCTGCAAAATCGTTGATCCGGAGACAGGGGAAGATTTGCCGGACGACATGGATGGAGAATTTGTGGCTAAGGGCTATAATATCATGAAGGGGTATTATAAAATGCCGGAAGCCACCGCGGCAGCTATCGATAAAGATGGGTGGCTGCATACCGGCGATCTGGCACGGCGTACGCCGGAGGGGAATTATAAAATTACGGGCCGCATTAAGGACATGATTATCCGCGGCGGTGAAAATATCTATCCCAAGGAGATTGAGGACTTCATCTATACCCATCCCAAGGTCAAAGACGTACAAGTGATCGGCGTGCCGGATGAACAATACGGCGAAGAAATCATGGCCTGCGTGATCCTGAAGGAAGGGGAGACCTCGTCGGAAGAGGAAATCAAAGAATTTGTCCTTTCTCATATGGCTAAGCATAAGGTGCCGCGTTATGTAGGCTTTGTAAAGGAATTCCCCATGAATGCCGCAGGGAAAATTCTAAAGTACAAAATGCGGGAAGAAGCCGTGGAACTGCTGAAGCTGCAGAAAGCCAATTCTATCGAAACTGCCTGAGCAGGTGCGATGAAAGCAGGAAAGGAAGGAAAGTGGATGAAAGCACCCATCACATTTGCCATCTGTGGCTTTGGCGACCGGGGCAGCACTTATGCCTCTATGGAAAAGCTGTTTCCGGAGAAAATGAAAGTTGTGGCTGTAGCTGACCTGAACCCGGATAAGGTGAATAAGGCAAAAGAATTATACCAGATTCCGGAAGAGAACTGTTATCTGAGCGGAGAAGAGATGCTGGCACAGGAAAAGCTTGCCGACGTTATGGTGGTATCCACCATGGATCGTCAGCATGTGGATCATGCCATTCCCGCACTGAAAAAAGGATATCATATTCTTCTGGAAAAACCCATCTCTCCGGAGCTTAGCAAGTGCAAAGAAATTTTGGAAGTGGCGGAACAGTGTCCTGGTAAAATCATCGTCTGCCATGTGTTGCGCTACACGGCTTTTTATAATAAGCTCAAAGAATTGGTTTCCAGTGGCCGCATCGGCGATGTGGTCACTGTCTGCTCCAACGAAAATGTGGGTTACTGGCATCAGGCCCATTCCTTTGTGCGTGGCAACTGGCGCAATTCAGAAGAGACAAGTCCGATGATTCTGCAGAAATCCTGTCACGATATGGATATTCTCACTTGGATTATCGGAAAAAAATGCAAGTCTGTTTCTTCCGTGGGCGGTATACAGTTATTTAAAAGGGAATGTGCGCCGGAGGGGGCTACCGCCTATTGCCTGGGCGGCTGCAAGGCCAAGGACAACTGTGTTTTTGACGCGGAGAAGATCTATATCACCAGCCCTAAAACTGGTTGTGCCAGGGGAAACAGCTGGATTTCTTCCATCCTCAGTGTGGAGAACACAGTAGAAAGCACCTATGAGGCGTTGAAAAGCGGCCCCTATGGCCGCTGTGTCTATCAATGTGATAATAATGTTGTAGACCATCAGCAAACAAATCTCCTGATGGAGGATGGTTCCACCATCAGCTTTACAATGTGCGCCTTTACGGAAAATTGCTACCGCTACTTTAAGGCTATGGGTACGAAAGGGGAAATTGAGGCGGACATGCGGTCGAACCTCATCCGTGTGAGGGAATTCGGCAAGGAAGAGGAAGTCATCGACATCGGTACTTTGTCCACCGATCTGAAGGGACACGGAGGTGGCGACAGCGGCATTGTTTCGGATTTCTTGGATATGCTTTTGAATGATACGGAAGCTACAGAGCGAACCACGACCCTGCCTCATTCTATGGAAAGCCACTTTATTGCACTGGCAGCGGAGGAATCCCGTCTGCATGGCGGAAAGTCGGTCGACCTGGAGAAATTTAAGCAGAGTTATCGATAGGTGGCAGAAAAGCCGGGGTTCGGATTCTGTACAAAAAAGAAAGGAGACTTTTGCCCCCCTTTTCTCATAAGAAAGAGTGAGGGAACGAAGGCATCCCTTAATCAAATTATACGGCATAGTCTGATAAGCTATGCCGTTTTTCTTTTTCACTATGTCTCTGTCCAACTGTCATAATAATTCTTTTAAACGCCGAAGGGACGCTTCACATAAGGAAGCGTCCCTTACCGTTTCTTCTTTACACAGAATTGGCAGAGGCCTTCACATGAAAGAAATTGTAGACAAATGGCAAAAACGGTATAATGCTTTTTAGCATCTTGGCTCGTACTGAGAGCGTTTTAGTTGAAGGAAAATGAGGATGAGGTAAAATGAATTTTAAAGGAATGCAGTCCTGGCAGAAGCGTCGTTTGTTTATCACATTGATCTTGGTTTTGGGGATTGGGCTGACATTTTTAATCTCCACCTGTACGGCGTTGTATCGGGATAGGACATCGGAAAAGAATTATTGGGATGCAGCTCTGACACCCTCGGAAACGGCAATAGAGCATCTGGCGCAGATCGATGAAAACGCTATACAGGTGTCGGTAGGCACCTATCTTGAAACCTTTAAAGAACTTTCCTTGAAAGGCTCCTCGTATCGGATGGAGTTCCTGCTCTGGTTTCGCTGGAATGGGAATGAAGAATTAGATATGGCGAATAACTTCCGAATTTATAAGGGAACGATCAATAAATTGCAGGTGGTAAAAGACTATCACGAGAACGGTGAAAATTACCAACTATTGCGAGTGGATGCTTCTGTATTCAAAAATTACTGGACCATTCGCTTCCCGTTGGAATCTCATCAGCTTCGTATGTATATTGAGTCTAATTATACAGCGGATCGTGTGGTGTTTGTCAATGATAAGGAAAACTGTGGCATAAACGGTAACCTAGATATTCCTGGCTATAATCTAGTTCGTCACGATACAGGAATCTTTACCGTGGAAGCGGACAGTAACAATGGTGATCCCGAGCTTCCCGGCTCTGCAATCAATTCAGAGTTTGTCACAGCATTGGAGGTCAACCGAGGTAGCTGGGGGTTATATCTCAAATGTTTCATTGCTCTTTTTGGTACTACTACATGGGTACTCATCACGCTCTTTATTAATACTTACCACCATGTGGATCCCCTTTCTATGATTCCTGCCGCCCTGTTCGGTACGGTTTCCAACATCATGGTGGGTGCGAACTTGCTGCCTGACGTACTGCAGATGGGATTGCTGGAGTTTGTAAATCTGTGGGGTGTGATGACCATATTGTCAGTGGCCGTAGTCATCATAAATATCAACCGTATCCGAAACAAGTACGAAGATAAGGAATTTGCATCCTTCTATGGGAGAATTATGTTCTATACAATCCTGATCTTGGTTGTTGCGGGGCACATTGCCCTCCCGCTATCCGCGCTGCTTATCGTCTGAACAAAATGAAATGTCCCACCGCTCAGGCGGAGGGACGAGACCTGTGAAAGAAAGGGGAGGTGCCCCGTGCGTGAAAGAATCTCTCAAATTGTGGAAAAGGCGGAGGACGGCGATCGAATCAGCCATGGCTATGATATCCTCATTAGTCTGACCGCTATAGTCAGCATGCTGCCGCTGATGTTCAAGCAGCAGGCTGGACTTCTGGAAATGGTTGATACCATCACAGTATATATTCTGTTTCTCGACTACATTCTGCGGTGGATGTCCTATGATTATATCAGCAAATGGTTCCATGGGCGCAGATCGGCCATGGTGATTTATCCTGTTACGCCGCTTGCCCTCATCGACCTGCTGTCTCTGCTGCCTTCCCTGGGCCTGCTAGGACATGCGTTTCGGTTTTTAAGAATGTTTCGTATCTTTAAACTGTTCCATTATTCCCAGAGTTTTTCCCGTATTCTGCGGGCTTTCGACAAAGAGAAGAAAGTTTTGGGCTCTGTGCTGATGATTGCTATAGCCTATATCTTTATTTCGGCGTTGGCCATGTTCGCTTATGAACCGGATACCTTCGATTCCTTCTTCCATGCTTTATATTGGGCCACCACCGCCCTGACCACAGTAGGTTACGGCGACGTGTATCCGGTGACAGATGTGGGAAAGCTCATCAGCATGGTGTCATCTCTGTTCGGCATTGCAGTCATTGCCATGCCTGCCGGTATTATCACATCCAGCTTTATGGAGGAGATTAGCCGGGATAAAGAGGCCGCTGCTGCCCGGGGCGAACAACATACCTCCCTTGCGGTTCGTATTCTCGAGATACGTGAACGCCGTATGGCAAGTGCCGGGAAGGCAGAGGAGGATGAGGACGATGAGTAAAACAAAGCGATATCTGATCGTCATGCTTCTCAGCGTGTTGATGAACCAAGGTTTCTATATCCTGGCTTCAGACAATGGATTGGATCTGCCCTTTTGGCTGGACTTTACCGGCACTGCCTTTGCCGCTATTGTCCTGGAGCCCGCTGCCGGTTTGCTGGTGGGCTTTGTCAATAATTTTTATCTGGCCGTTACTTTGGGAAACACCGGAAACATCATCTATTTTGCAGTGAGCGCGGCGATTGCGGTGATCTGCGGCGTATGCATGCGAAAAGGGGGAAGGCTGTTCGCTAAGAGGATTCTGCCTACTATGGGATTGCTGATCGCAGTTACAGCAGTTATTTCCACCTTGCTCACCATTTGGCGTACCGGCGGTAGGTGCGATTCTAAATGGGAACTGTTCTATTACAATATTGCGATGGGATGGAACTGGGGAAAATATGTATCCTGCTTTTTTGGTACCTTGGTTATTAAGATTTACGATATCCTGGCAACCTCTGTCCTCGTGGCGCTATTCTGGTTTATCCTGCCGAAAAGTCTTACTCTGCGGGGCGAAAAAACGGCTTGAATCAGCTTACGGTTTTCCCATGAGCTGTTATACTGAAACAAGGGGAGAGTTTTGTTTTCTTCGGAACCACAGGATCAGGTAGGCCAAAGAGGGAATCAGCCCCAATACCCAACCGATGGGAGCTGCCATCCAAATACCTGCATAGCCGATTGCCATGGGCAGCAACACCGAAATACCAATTTTGGAAACCAGCTCTATAATGCTGGAGATCAAAGTGATTTTCACCTTTCCCATGCCGCGCAGAGCCGAATTCACCGTCCAAATAGCCCCTAATGCTACAAAGAGAAGCGCCTCGGTGCGGATCATGGAGACTGCACCTTCCAATACCAGTGTGGTCTGATTGGTATCCAGAAACAGTTTTGCAAAAAAGTCAGCAAACATCCACATAACTACTGTGGACAAGAGTGCGAGTGAACTGATAATGGCAATTCCCTTTTTCAGGCCTTCAGCTATCCGTTCATATTTTCTGGCGCCAAAATTTTGGCCTGCATAGACCGAGAAGGAAAAGGCCATATTGGAGAAGGTAATGGTTGCCAGTTGCTCCACTTTGCTGCCGATGGTATAAGCGGCCACAATGTCAGAACCATAGGAGTTGATCACCGCTGTAATCACGAACATACCGATACACAGCAGCAGGCTCTGCAGACACATTGGGAGCCCGATTCGCAGGTAATCGCCCATCAGTTTCCCGTCAAACCGGAAAGACGCTCTGTCCGGGCGGAGCCTTGGATATTTTTTCAGCATATAGATCAGACACAAGACTGCTGACAATCCCTGAGAAATCACAGTGGCGTAGGCAACTCCGGCGACGCCGCCGTGAAAGGCCAGAACAAAGAGAAGGTCCAGCAGAACGTTCAAAATGGAACAAAAAATCAAAAAATAAAGTGGGGTTCTGGAATCTCCAATAGCGCGCAAAATGGCGGATACCCCGTTGTAGGCCAGCAGGGCTAAAGTAAGGCCACCGGTAATCTGAAGATAAATCACCGATTGATCGATGATGTTTTCTGGGGTTCCCAGCAGCATCATCAGCGGACGGGCGCCCCAGAAAGAGAGCGCTCCCAGAAAGATACCGCCGCCCGCTATGAGGTATACAGAATGCGCCACCGCCTTGCGCAGCGATTCTTCCTGCTTTGCCCCTTCGGCCTGTGCCAGGACAACGGACACGGCGTTGGTCAGACCGCTGCCAACCTGCAGCAGGAAGGCGGTTGCAGAACTGGTGGCGCCAATGGCGGCTAAAGCCTCCACACTGACAAAGCGGCCTACTACAATGGTGTCCACCATGTTGTACATCATCTGAAACACACTGCCTATCAGCATGGGCAGTGCGAACAGAAGCAGCAGTTTTGCGGGTTCGCCTTGCGTCATATCCAAATTTTTATTTTTCTTCAACATTTCTCCGTCACCATTCCACTTCCACTTTAATCTGTTCCAGTAAAGTCTGCCGGACGCCGTTCTCATAGTCGCTGGTGAAGTCCTCTGTCAGTTCAAATTCCGGACAGCAGTATTGCCCCAACATAGCGGCAAGCCTTTCCCGGACATATTGCAGATGTGCAGAGGTGATATAGTTGCTGGCTATGACTATGCGGTGCGGAGCCAGTATACTGACATAAAACGGAATCAGCTTCAGCAGGGCAGTGCAGATTTCTTCGTCATCTTCCGTATTGAGTATGGTCCAGTCGACACCGTACAGGTCATTGGGAACCTCGCCTGCGAAACGCTCTTTTCCCTGATGTATTTTTCCGTTGGCATAGATGGCGGAACCGGCATGGCGGCCTTTCATGAGGAAAAAATAGGCCATGGTTTTTTCCGTGGGGAACCCCTGTTTCTGTTGATATCCCAGCGCGGCCAAATTGATGTCGTTCTCCAGCAGGATAGGTATCCCGATTTCATGTTCCAGTTCCCGAAGTGCCTCCAAGGAGAGATATTGACAGTCTGCCTCCTCACGGAAATAGCGCTGAAAGCCTATGCCGGGCAGACCGATAACCACCGAACCAATGGGATGATATGGCTTTAAAAGCTCCAAAAGGCAGCTGCGTGTCCCTTGGTAATCCAAATGGAGGAAGGGGCGCTTCTCTTCAAAATATACCTTGCCGTAACGGTTGAGAATTTTCACATAGAGATAGATATCGGGAATCTCCTGTTGAATTCTTAAAGAGAGTCCGAAGCGGTAATCGCCGTTATAACAGTAAACGTGAAAGGGCCTTCCTGTGCCGGAAGACTCCGTATCCGCTTCATAGGCTTCTCCGGATTGAATCAAATCTGTCAACAGAGCGCCCAGGGTAACTGTACTGATGCCGGTCTGCTCACTGAGCTGCTGGCGTGTGGCCCGGCGGGACAAAAAAAGCGCCCTCCGCAGAATTTCTAAATTATGTTCCCGCACCAGCTCTGGCCGGTTGATGCTTTGCATGCAGTTTCCCTCCTTGTTATTCAAGTATCTTAATTAAGTTTCTTTATTATAGCAGATGAATTTGAAAATAGCCAGAGTTTTCTATAAAAAACAATCTCAAAAATGCCTTTCTGCTTGACAGTTCTGCATTTTGTGGTAGAATAAATATCAAATATATAGAAGAAAGACCGTGACGGAGACAGTAGAAACAGCTCAAAGGTACAGAGAGCCGGCGTTTGGTGCGAGCCGGTCCCAGTAGGTTGTTTGGAACATCCCTCCCAAGTTGCAAGCTGAAAGGCAGTTCTGCCCAGTAGGGGAAGCCGGTATCCCGCCGTTATCGGGACGCGTATTCATGTGATATGCCGGAATGGGTGGTATAGCGAAGCTTAGTCTTCGTCCCGTTTTCGCGGGGCGGGGGCTTTTTTATTTTGGAAATGGCTCGGTGTTTTGTACAACAGCTGGAGGATACGGCGAGGGAATTTCATGGTTTTTCAGGAAATGTTGCAGCCGTTTTTGTTCCGGCGAGGAAAGCAGAGAAAGGAAGAGACAGCATGAGCATGTACAAGGAGGTTTCCACAAATCTGAATTTTGTGGAACGGGAAAAAGAGACGGAAAAGTTCTGGGAAGAGCACCATGTATTTGAGGAGAGTGTCGAAGAGCGCAAGGACGATCCCTCCTATACCTTTTACGACGGTCCGCCCACAGCAAATGGCAAGCCGCATATCGGCCATTTGGAAACCAGGGCGTTCAAAGACTTGTTTCCCCGCTACCAGACCATGAAGGGTAAAATGGTCCCCCGTAAGGCTGGCTGGGATACCCATGGCCTGCCTGTGGAGCTGGAGGTAGAAAAACTCCTGAAGATCAACGGGAAAGAACAGATTGAAGAGTATGGAATTGCTCCCTTTATTGAAAAGTGCAAGGAGAGCGTATGGAAGTATAAGGGGATGTGGGAGGATTTCTCCAAAACCGTGGGTTTCTGGGCGGATATGGAGCACCCTTATGTCACGTATGATAACAATTTTATTGAGTCAGAGTGGTGGGCACTGAAGCAGATATGGGACAAAGGCCTGCTCTATAAGGGCTTCAAAATCGTGCCTTACTGTCCCCGCTGCGGGACGCCTCTTTCTTCCCATGAGGTGGCCCAGGGGTATAAGGATGTAAAAGAACGTTCCGCCATTGCAAAATTTCGTTGTAAGGGCGAAGAAGCTTTCATCCTGGCGTGGACAACCACCCCATGGACGCTGCCCTCCAACGTAGCGCTGTGCGTCAATGCC
Source organism: Neglectibacter timonensis (assembly GCF_900048895.1). Taxonomy (GTDB): domain Bacteria; phylum Bacillota; class Clostridia; order Oscillospirales; family Acutalibacteraceae; genus Acutalibacter; species Acutalibacter timonensis. The sequence continues at coordinate 459,823 of NZ_LT160640.1, forward strand.
AATGAAGATTACGTGAAGGTGGAAAGCAAGGGCGAGACTTATTATCTTGCCCAGGCCCTTTGCGACACTGTGCTGGGGGAGGGAGAGTACACTGTTTTAGAGCAGTATAAGGGTGCCGACCTGGAGTATAAGGAATACGAGCCCCTGTTCGATTTTGTGCAGCCCAAGGAGAAATGCTGGTATGTCGTCTGTGACGATTACGTAACCCTTACTGACGGTACTGGCGTGGTGCACATCGCCCCTGCATTTGGTGAAGATGATGCTAAGGTCGGCCGCAAATATAATCTGCCTCTGGTGCAGCTGGTGGACGCCAAGGGCCAGATGACCGCAGAAACCAAGTGGGCTGGCTTATTCTGCAAGGATGCGGACAAGGAAATCCTGATGGATCTGGAAGCCCACAACCAGCTGTTTTCCGCCCCTAAATTTGAGCATAGCTACCCGTTTTGCTGGCGCTGTGACACTCCGCTGATCTACTATGCCAGGGAATCCTGGTATATTAAAATGACGGATGTAAAGGAGGACTTGATCCGCAATAATAATACAGTGAACTGGCTTCCGGAAAGCATTGGCAAAGGCAGGTTCGGGGATTGGCTGGAAAATGTGCAGGATTGGGCTGTCAGCCGCAACCGTTATTGGGGAACGCCTCTCAACATCTGGGAATGTGAATGCGGTCATCGCCATGCCGTGGGCAGCATTGCCGAGCTGAGAGAGCTTTCTCCCAACTGTCCGGAGCATATCGAGCTGCACCGTCCCTATGTGGATGAGGTGACCATCACCTGTCCTCATTGCGGCAAGCAGATGAAGCGTGTGCCGGAAGTGATTGACTGCTGGTTCGATTCTGGATCCATGCCCTTTGCCCAGCATCACTATCCCTTTGAAAATCAAGAGCTGTTCGAGCAGCAGTTCCCCGCGGATTTTATCTCTGAGGCGGTGGACCAAACCCGGGGCTGGTTCTATTCGCTGCTGGCGATTTCCACCCTGCTGTTCAACAAGGCGCCGTATAAGAATGTGCTGGTTCTTGGTTTGGTGCAGGACGAAAACGGTCAGAAAATGAGCAAATCAAAAGGTAACGCTGTTGATCCGGTGGAGGCTCTGAATAAATTCGGCGCGGATTCTCTCCGTTGGTATTTCTACACCAACTCCGCGCCCTGGCTGCCCAGCCGTTTTCATGAGAAGGCCGTGGTGGAGGGACAGAAAAAATTCTTCTCTACTCTTTGGAATACCTATGCTTTCTTTGTGCTGTACGCCAATATCGACGGTTTCGATGCGTCTAAGTACAGGCTGTCGGATTGTAAGCTGACGGTGATGGACCATTGGCTGCTTTCCCGGTTGAACACGGCGGTGAAGGGAATCGATGAAAACCTGGCTTCATACCGCGTGCCTGAGGCCGCCCGCGTGCTTCAGGATTTTGTGGACGAGATGAGCAACTGGTATGTGCGCCGCAGCCGTGAACGATTCTGGGCCCAGGAGATGAGTTCGGATAAGACAGCCGCCTATATGACGCTGTACACGGCTCTGGTCACTACGGCCAAGGTGGCGGCGCCGATGGCTCCGTTTATGAGTGACGAGATTTACCGTAATTTGGTGTGCTCAGTAGACGGGAATGCGCCTGAGAGCGTGCATCTCTGTTCCTTCCCGGAATACGACGCAGGCCTTGTGGATTCAAAATTGGAAGCTGACATGGATGAGGTTCTCCGGGTGGTCACTCTGGGCCGCGCAGCCAGAAATCTTTGTAACTGTAAGAACCGGCAGCCCTTGCAGCGCCTCTATACCGACGCGAACGAGGATCTGGGCGGGCTGTATCAGGATATCATCAAGCAGGAGCTGAACGTGAAGGAGCTGGTGTTCCTCAGCGATATGTCTGAATTTACCGCCTATACCTTCAAGCCTCAGCTGAAGCTTCTGGGACAGAAGTACGGCAAGAAGATCGGGGAAATCCGCACTGTGCTGCAAAATCTGGACGGGAGTGCTGCCAAAAAACAGCTGGATGCCGACGGGGTATTGAAGCTGCAGCTTGCCGATGGGGAAATCAGCCTCACAGAGGAGGAACTGCTCATCGACACGGCGCAGAAGGAGGGCTTTACCTCCGTATCCGAACGGGGTCTCACCGTGGTGTTGGATACCAATCTGACCGAGCCGCTGATTGAAGAGGGTTTTGTGCGTGAGATTGTCAGTAAGGTGCAGTCCATGCGCAAAGACGCCGGTTTCAACGTCACTGATCATATAGAAGTCTACCAGAGCGACAGTGAAAAGGTGGCGGAGGTGCTCCGGCGAAACGAGTCCTCCATCCTTCATGATGTGTTGGGAGAGGCCTGTCATTATGGAGAGCTGGAAGGTTATACCGCTGAATGGGATGTCAACGGTGAAAAAACCAGCTTTGGTGTGAAACGCGTATAAAAAACAGAAAGAAAGCCCAAGCCAAAAATGTTTTGGCTTGGGCTTTCTCAGGAAACAAATTCGCCGAGAGATACTGTTAGTTTCGGTTCCACGAAAAAAGGTCTTTCCCTGAAGATGGGGGAAAGACCTTTTTCAATTAGCCATTAGAAACAATATCTTTTGCCGGTCTTAAAGGACTCATAGGCGCCCACCATAAATTTGGTGAGGGCAACAGCATCATCAATACCGTTGGGAGCTTCTCCGCCGTTTACCACAGCGTCAATCCAGGAGTCGACGGGGAGGGGAAGCGCGTTGGGAAGATCGGTCTTTTCCACCAGCTTATTATCGGTCTCCTCACAGCAGTATTCCAGGATGTCATTGTGTACCATCAGAGAACCCTGAGTACCGCTCATCTCCAGAACGTAGGGCATTCCAGTGGTGACAAAGCCGGTTTCCGATACGCCGATGGCTCCATTTGCGAATTCAATTACCGATACCGCATTGTCTTCTACGCCGCGGTTTGTCACTTGGGTGAACATGGAAACCACGGATTTCGGTTCCCCCATAAACCAATTCAAAGTATACATGGGATGGGCGCCCAAGTCGATCATGGCGCCGCCGCCGGTCTGGGACGCGTCGTAAAAATGAGGAGGAAGCCAATCGCCCGTGCTGCCGTTGTGCGCGTCCCGGACTCGGGCGTAGGTTATCTCACCGAGCTTGCCGCTTTCTACAAGCTGTTTGGCCCCCAGCAGGGTGGGCCATGTTTTATGGGGGTAAGAAATAGTGAATTTAACACCGCTGGCTCTTACTGCATCAGCGATCTCTTTCGCTTCCTCGTTGGTAAAAGCCAGAACCTTCTCTGTGAAAATATGTTTTCCTGCCTTGGCCGCCGCAATCAGTACGTCGTGATGCTCACAGGTAGCGGTAGTGATTTGAACGCCGGCGATGGAAGGATCAGACCAGATGGTCTCGAGTTCAGCAGAAAAAGGAATCCCAAACTCTTTTGCAAAGGCTTCTCCACGTTCCCGGTCGCTGTCCCAGACACAGGCGAGCTCGGTATGGGGGTTGTTTTTTATTGCCTCGGCATATTCTTTTGTGTGTACATGCCAGGCACCGACGACTGCTACTTTCATGGAATCATACCTCTCTTGACAGAGCTGCTGAAACAGCCCTCATATTTGACGGAAAAGCTTATTAAAACGGAATACCGGTATTCCGCTGTAGACAGACATTCTGTCCATCCGGTGAAGAAACATAGAGAACGCTGTGACATCCGCGATGGTGGCTGGGAGCGCAGCGGCTCTCTTCTTCCGGCCCCAAAGAATTCATAAGCATTTCCGGTTCCAAGCTTACACCATAGCAAACAAAAAAGCAAGTCAGCAATATTTTTTTGCAAGCTGCGAAATAACACTGCGCATTTCAGGCATGTGCTCTTCCAGATCGGCGGTGAGTTTCAATTGGTTTCTGGCCCGATCCAGATTGTGTTCGGGATATTTTGTTTGGAAATAGACGTCTCCATTCAGATAATCCGTCAAAAAGCGAATTCCGGTTTCATAAGTCATCGTCCATGCACCGTCCGGCAGGGTTTCCAACTCTTTTTCCGTTAAAGAGTTGCCGACAGCAGAGAAAAAACCTCTGGCATAGGCTTCAAATCTTGAGAACTCAAACCGTATTTTACTGAGATCGGTCTCATCTTCAGCGGCGGCAGTGGCTCCTGCACGGATGGAATCTCCAAAATCGAAGGCAGCCAAACCTGGCATCACAGTGTCCAAATCAATGACGCATACGGCATGTCCGGAGTTGTTGTCCAGCAGCACATTGCTCAGTTTGGTGTCGTTATGCGTCACACGCAAAGGAAGCGTACCGCGCTCCAATAACCCCATCAGCAGGCCGCAGCGCTCTTTTCTCTGTTGTGCAAACTGAAGTTCGAAAAAGGCACGACTCAGCCTCTCCGCAGAAGCCCTTTCAACAGCGGCTGTCAGCTGCTGGAATCGTTTTGGAGTATTATGGAAGCCGGGAAGAATCTCATGCAGGGTTTCCGCCGGATAATCGCTGAGCATCCTCTGAAAATTGCCGAAAGCCCTGCCTGCTTCGAACAGCAGTTCCGGACGGTCGGCAGTTTCATGGGCGGAAGCTCCTTCTACGAAATTGACACAGCGCCAATATTCGCCTTCTTCGTCGAGCAGATAGTATTTCCCATCGCTGGCCTGCATAACGGAAAGAGTTTCTCTTTCCGGATCGCCGCCCTGCAGAATAATCTTTTTCTTCAGGAATTCGGTGATCCCCAGAATGTTTTCCATGATGTCGGGGGGAGAGGGAAATACGAAACGGTTGATCCGCTGAAGAATATATTGCTTTTTTCCGGAACGGACCAGGTAGGTGCAGTTGATATGGCCGCTGGTCAAAGGCCTGAATTCCGAGGCCTCATCCAATCCATATGCGGATAATACTTTTGAACTTATAGTGCACGACCGTTTCATTGGCGAGAGATTCCTTTCTCAAACGATGCCGTATCAGGCTTAATAACGCACCAGAACTTTGACAATTTTTCCTTCGGGAGAATCAGAAATGCTGATTTTTCCACTGTATCGATTTACAATTTCTGCAGTGTTTTCAAGACCGGTCTGATCCTGATCCTCAGTTCGGTCTTCGAGAAACCAGGAAATCACTTGAGCGACATTTTTGCCGCGCAGCGTAAATTTTTCATTGGGTTCCGGGTACGCGGAATAGACTGCTTCAAAACAAAGCCCTTCCGGAGCGGTAAACAATGTAAAATGAATCTTCCTTTCCCCTTCAAAATGAGAAGCGGTAAGCCACGCTTTTGTCAGAAGTTCGTTAGCGATAATACAAATTTCCCCGGTCTTCAATGGAGTTTCTCCAATAAACGCGCTGCTTTCAAACATAATGCCACTTTGAGAACAAAGGGCGGCTTTTGTGGCAATTACCGCATTGATATAGGGATTCTCGTTATAGTCCCTAAGCATGGGAGATTGGGCTATGGATGCCTTTATCGAATCGACATATCCGGGAACACGGTCGGAGACTCCGTCCAAAACCATAACTTTAACCGTATCCAATGCATATTCGCCGTTTTTCCGCGCATTTTTAACCTCTTTGATTCCTGCAAGCATATCCGCAAAATCTCCGGATTCCATCTCGAGAATCCGCCTGCGGGCAGCCTCTTCTGCAGATGTTTCCCGAAATTTCGCGGCGTGAAATAGGGAACGGAAGGCAAATAAGATCGCGCTGTAGAACAATACAGCGCAAAGCAGGCGGGCTGCAAAGATATTCGTGCGGAACAAAAAATCAAAGCTTCCAAGGCAAAGAAAATAGCCGAAAATTGAGATCAGAAAGATACCGGTGATAAAACCGGATACGCCCCGGTCGCTGAAATGATGATAAGGACGGTAGAGACAGAGACAGAGCAGCGCAGTGAAGAGAAGATAGAGTAAGACAGAGAAGATCCCGGCAAAAGCGCCTGTTGTTGAAAAAGGCATGATTCCCAGCAGCAGCTCGCAGAAAAAGGAAAGAAACGCAAAATTACACATGGCAAGAAGAGCCAAATACAGCTTCTGCATGAAATTGTTGGTACTGAGAAAGAGGGAAGAGAGAAAAAGCAGCAGCACGTTTAGCAGGCAGGAGAGCTGATTTGCCAGCTGTATATCCTTTATGGCATGAGAAAGCAACCCGCCGCAGGCAAGAGATAGGAAATATACGGCGGCGGTGACAGACACGGTGGTCCAAAACCGATAACGATCCTCCAGAAGGGCTAAGAAAAGCCCGGCGTTGCAGAGAAATGCAATGGTAAAATAGATCAAGTTCGGCAACTCCTTTTTCCCTGTATGGCGGCCATACAGTCCCATTTATTAAATAAGCCACAGTATAGAAACGCGATTTTACTGTAAAGCTTATATACAATTATAGCATAGAACCATTCAGAAGGACAATTTATTTTTCGAATTTGCTCGAAAACTGTAGGAGGAAATATATTTTATTACAAAATATACATTGACAGACGAGGTATATAAGAGTAATATATCATTGAAATTACAAAAGGAGGGATTCAATGTCCATTGCATCAGATATGATACGAGGCCATACGGATACCATCATTTTGGCGCAGTTAATGCGGGGAGACAGCTATGGGTACAAAATTAATCGTGCGATTGAGATGAAGACCGGAGGTCAATATGAGCTGAAAGAGGCTACGCTTTACACAGCGTTCCGCAGACTGGAGCAGATGGGATGTATTACCTCCTATTGGGGTGACGAAAATACTGGAGCCCGCAGGAGGTACTATTCCATCACGGAACTTGGTGTGGAGAATTATTATCGCATGCTGGCGGATTGGGAACAGTCCAGGCAGATTATTGAAGAGTTGATCCGGCCCGACGGAACAGTCGGAAATTAAAGAAGCGGGAGGATATCATTTCATCATGGAGTACAGAATCAGAGCTTACGTCGATGAACTGTTTGAAAGCGCACCGAGAACTCAGCGTGCATATGAGCTGAAGATCGAGCTCACACAGAACCTTATCGATAAATATTACGCCCTGGTCAGCGAGGGCAAAAGCGAACAGGACGCTTATAATCTGACCGTTATGAGCATTGGCGACGTTCGGGAGCTGTTTGAAGGACTGGAAGATACTTCAAGCCCTGGACAAACCGCCTACGTACCGCAGGATCACACTATAAAGCGTCATGCGGCCACTACCGCCATTGCCATTATGATGTACATTTTGAGTGTGGTGCCGCTGATCATTCTGGGATCGATCGGGGTATTTGAAATCTTGGGGGTAGTCATCATGTTTCTCATGGTGGCGGGGGCGACCGGCCTGCTGATCTACAGCAGCATGTCGAAACCCAAAAAAGGGGCGGAAAATACCGTGGTTTCCGATTTTAAAAACTGGCAGACGCAAAACACGCAAAGGCGGCAGATGCTCAAGGGAATTCGCTCTGCCTACTGGCCGCTAGTGCTTGCCATCTATTTTCTGATCGGTTTTACAACAGGGAAATGGGTAGTATGCCTGGTTATATTTTTGATTGCGGCTGCAGGAGAAGCCATACTACAGTCGTTGTTTTCCATGAAATGAAATTAGCCTAGGGGGGTTGTTTATGAAAAAATCGGCTGTCTTGACTATTGTCACCTGTTCCATTGCCATAGTTATTCTGACGGGTGTCCTGGTAGTTGGGCTTAAGAGCGACGGTTTCGGGATAGGAAAACTTCTGGATACCGGATCGCTATCGCCCGAGGCGGGAGGGGAGAAGTATTCCTACACTTGGGAGTCTGAGGAGATCGAAGGATTGGATATTTCCTGGATCAATGGTCCGATCGAGCTGAAGGTGGGAACTGGAAATGAAATTTTGATCACAGAGGTTTCCAAGCATGTGCTGGAAGAGAAGGAAAGGCTGCAAATTTCCTCTTCCAACGGTGTGCTGAAAATAAAATGGAACAGCGATTTTATCTCTTTTGGTTTTTTGCAGAATATGGAGAAGTCTTTAACCATAACTGTGCCGAAGGAAACAGCCGAGAAGCTGGAAAATCTGAACTGCAGTAATACCTCCGGGGATATAAAGGCCATTGGCTTTGCGGCAAAGAATGGGGATGTTTCTTCCACTTCCGGGTCCTTGACGGTCTCTGATGTGAAAGGAGAAGAGTTGTCCTTCAGCACTGTTTCCGGTTCAATGGATCTTCTAAATATCTATGCGGAGAAAACCTTGGATATCAGTACGACTTCCGGAGCCGTGAAAGTTGATCATTTTCAGGCTCCGGAAACAGAGGTTTCTTCTGTTTCTGGAAAGATATGGATGTCCGGGGATACCAATGAACTGGATGCCTCCTCTGTTTCAGCGTCTATTGAGGCGGAATTCCTGAAATGTCCTGAAGATGCTTCCATGGAGTCGGTTTCCGGTAAGCTGACTATGGAACTTCCTGAGAATGACGGGTTTCAGGCTAAATTTTCCAGCATTTCCGGAAAATTTTCTTCAGAGTTTCCGGTTACAGGAGACAGCGGAAAGTCCGGTATTGCCATTTACGGGTCCGGAAAGGCGGAACTCTCGTTTTCTACCACGTCAGGGAAAATGGAGATATTGAAGCGGGCAGAATAAAAACCAGGGCTCCGGATTTTTCCGGAGCCCTGGTTTTTTTTTATAAATTTGTCCGCGTGATAACGGAGATCAGGAAAAATTCGTCACCATATACTTTTCACTTTGAGGCGGAGAATAGATGAATTCGTCCAGATGATCTCCATGAAAGAAGTATTCCGGCGGTGAGGGCTTGCAGGCCGCGCCGTCAAAGGTTTCGATGATGATAAGCTTTATCTTCATACGGGAAGGCAGAATACTTTTGATGAAGACACTGGCCTGTTGGCCTGGAAAGATGTTTTCCTTTACCTCGGCAAGCCCTGCGAGGTTCGGAGTGAGTTCTACAAAAACACCATAGTTTTCTATGCTTCGAATAATACCTCCTACGGTTTCTCCAGGCCGGAAACGGGCTGCGTTTTCTTCCCAGGTCCCCAATAATTCTTTATGAGAGAGGGTAATTCTGTTGCTGTCTCTGGATTTGACGACAGCACGGATATCCATTCCCACCAGGAAACGTTCCCGTGGATGTTCGATGCGTGAGACGGAGATGGAATCAATAGGAAGCAGTGAAACGATGCCGCAGCCGATATCGGCAAAAACTCCAAACGGTTCAATATGCGTGATCCTGGCATCAATCACGTCTCCGGGGGTTAACTGCCTTATGTACTCTTCCCGGCATTTCTCCTGTGCAGCGCGACGCGACAGAAGAGCGGTAATCCTTCCGTATTCATCCCGTATGAAGTCCTGTACCTGAAAACAGACCGGCCGGTTTACCCGGGAAATAATGGCGATATCCCGTACCGTACCGTCTTTTATCCCAATAGCGCCTTCTTCCCGCGGGATAATCCCTTTCATAAATTTGAAATCTACAATGAGATTGTGCTTGCTGTCGCACATGACGGCGCGTGCCTCCAGAATTGTTCCATCCCGCATCGCTTCTGAAAGGGAAGCCGGGGATTGCATGGCGGCTCTATTCTCAAAAGTATCGATCAAATGACCTTCCGGATAAAATTTCATTTTTCCATCCTCCTTTTTATACAGGAAAATATATGAGGGATGGAAAAATAAAATGCCGCTCTGCAAAATGTAGTCTTGAATAATTGATTGGTTTGCGATAGAATAATAAACAATTTGTTTCTAAGAAAAAAAGGATGGACTGAACCCTGTCCTGTATTGTCTGGCATGAAAGAAAGGATGATTCATAAATGAAGAAATTGGTTCTTTGGCTGTTGGCCGCTGTTTTGCTGATTTTGCCGTTCGGCGGCTGCAGCTCCAATAAGGATACTGCGGCGGCTGAAGTAATAGGCACTGCAGACACGATTTTGCCTAAAACAGAACTCAAACAGCAGACCAACAGGGAAACAATTGGATACCAGCTGAATCCGCCGGTGAAGGGGGAAGAGATAGCGGTTATTACCATGGCTTCTGGAGAGAGTATAAAGCTGCGGTTTTTCCCAGATGAAGCGCCTAAGGCGGTTTATAATTTCAAACTGCACGCATTGAAAGGCTACTATGACGGCCTGACGTTTCACCGGGTTATTCAGGGCTTTATGATTCAGGGCGGCGATCCTGCAGGCAACGGCACAGGAGGGGAAAGCGTCTGGGGTGAGCCCTTTGAAGACGAATTCAATGCAAATTTATTGAATCTGGACGGAGCCGTCTCTATGGCCAATAGCGGCGCCAATACCAACGGCAGCCAATTTTTTATCAATAATACGGAGGGGAATGCAGCTGTTCAGTGGGACCAGTATCAGCAGATTTTCGAAATGTACAAGCAGAACCCAGAGGCTTTTACCGCCGCCTACGGTGGAAAATGTGTTGATATGGATAAGGTGACGGATGATATGAAGAAAGCCTATGAAGAGCATGGGGGAAACCTCCATCTTGATGGGTATTATTCCACAGATGGAACTGGCCATACCGTGTTTGCTCAAGTGTTTGAAGGGATGGATGTGGTCTCCGGCATCTCGGCTGTAAAGACGGACGCCAACGCTAAACCGCTTGAGGATGTGGTTATAGAAAAAATTGAGATTGTGCCATATGAGGGTTGATGAAACATTTAGCAGGAAGAAAGGCATCGGGCGGCCGTGAGACTTACACGGCCGCCCGATGCTTTTCTGGGTTTGAGCTGTTCATTCTTCCAATGAGAGTCTGTAACACAGGGTCATCATGCTGTCATTCATATGTACGTTTTCTACGATGGCATCTGGATGTTTGAGGGTGATGTCATAGTGACTGAAATTCCAGAAAGCCTTGATCCCCAACGCATACAATTCATCAGAAATGGTTTCTACCGCTTCCCGAGGTACACAGAGTATGGCCATAACAGGGTGGTGGGATTCAAAGAATGAGGCAATACTCTCATAGGACAAGACCTCGTGGCCGCTGATTTTTCCGCCGATCACCCGTTTGGAATTGTCAAACACCCCAATAAGCTCGAAACCGAGCTGAACAAAGGGCATATGGCCAACAATGGCTTTGCCTAGATTTCCGGCGCCGATGAGCACGCATTTATGAAGCTGCTGAATGCCGAGAATCCGTTCAATTTCAGCACAGAGCTGCGGAACATTATACCCGTAACCCTGCTGGCCAAATCCACCGAAACAGTTGAAGTCCTGCCGGATCTGAGAGGCGGTAAAGCCCATTTTTTCAGAGAGTTCTTTGGAAGAAACCCTGGTTTCTCCCCGGCGGCATAACTCGCTGAGAAAACGGTAATATCTGGGTAAGCGGCGGATAACGGACATGGAGACATTATCTTTTTTCTGCATATGAGGTTACTTCCCTTGAAGTGATATGAGAGTTTAAAGAAGCTTTTGCAGGCGATCATTCACCGCCAACAAAAATTCTTCTGAACCTACCTTCTTTATGTTGGAGAGGGAAGACATGGAGGCCAGGTCTCCAGTCATCACGCCTTCCTCGATGGTATCGATGGAGGCCTTTTCCAGCTTGTCGGCAAAAGCAGCCAGCGCATCGTTTCCATCCAGCTCGCCCCGCTTCCGAAGCGCTCCTGTCCAGGCAAACAGCGTAGCCATCGAGTTGGTGGAAGTTTTCTCACCCTTGAGATGCTTGTAGTAGTGGCGCTGTACGGTACCGTGTGCCGCTTCATATTCATAGGTTCCGTCAGGGGAAACAAGCACAGAAGTCATCATCGCCAGACTGCCAAAAGCTGTAGCCACCATATCGCTCATTACGTCACCGTCATAATTCTTGCAGGCCCAGATGTATCCGCCCTCACTGCGCACAACTCTGGCCACAGCGTCGTCGATCAGGGTATAGAAATACTCTATGCCGGCCTGTTGGAATTTTTCCTGGTATTCTCCGTCATAGATCTCCTGAAAAATATCCTTGAAACGGTGGTCATATTTTTTCGAAATGGTGTCTTTCGTGGCAAACCAAAGATCCTGCTTGGTATCCAAAGCAAAATTGAAGCAGGCACGGGCAAAGCTTTCAATACTGCTGTCCAGGTTATGCATACCTTGAATGATTCCGGAAGTCTTAAAATCGTGGATCAAATGCTTTTCTTCGCTGCCGTCTGCCTTTGTGATCAAAAGCTCTGCTTTCGCACCGGCGGGAACTGCTGCCTCCGTATTCTTATAGACGTCTCCATAGGCGTGACGGGCGATTGTAATCGGTTTTTTCCAGGAAGGAATGAAAGGCGTAATTCCTTTGACAATGATCGGCGTACGAAATACCGTGCCGTCCAAAATAGCACGAATCGTGGCATTCGGTGATTTCCACATCTCCTTGAGATGGTACTCTTCTACCCGGGCAGCGTTTGGCGTAATGGTTGCGCACTTTACAGCAACGCCATACTTTTTCGTCGCCATTGCGGATTCCACAGTCACCCGGTCATCGGTACGGTCACGGTTCTCAAGGCCCAGATCATAGTATTCGGTTTTCAGATCCACATAGGGGAGGATCAAGATATCCTTGATCATTTTCCAGAGGATCCTGGTCATTTCGTCGCCGTCCATTTCTACAAGGGGCGTCTGCATGGGAATCTTTTGATATTCAGCCATAATTATCTCTCCAGTCTCTGAATGGTGTCGGTTTCAGGCGGATGCGGGCGCTGTCTTATTCTGCAGTGTCTTTGGTGTAATTCAAGAGACCGCCTGCCAGAACCATTTTGCGCTGACGGTCTGTCAGTACCGCTGTGAGTGAAATTTCCGTTCCCTTCGTAAGGTTACAGAGCGTGACATCGGTACCGGCCTGCAGCTCTTCCCGGATATGGGGCAGACTCAGCTCGTCCATCTGATCAATACGGTCATAATCGTCCTCAACCTTGAACTCCAGAGGAATCAGGCCGGCATTTGCCAGGTTTGCGCAGTGAATTCTCGCATAGGATTTTGCAATGACAGCTTTGATCCCCAAGTAGAGAGGAACCAGGGCTGCATGCTCCCGGGAAGAACCCTGCCCATAGTTTTGGCCGCCGATAACGATGCCGCCGCCCTCCCGCTTACAGCGCTCGGGAAACTCTTTGTCGCAGACACCGAAACAGAAATTGGACAGATAGGGAATGTTGGAACGGTACGGAAGAATCTTGGCGCCGGCAGGCATGATGTGGTCTGTGGTGATGTTGTCGCCGACCTTGAGAACCGCTTTCTTTTCAATGCTGTCCAGCAGGGCTTCCGATACGGGGAAGGGTTTGATATTGGGACCGCGCTTGATTTCCACGGTCTCCATCAATGCTTCCGGTGCAGGAGGGACAATCATGTTGTCGTTGATAAGAAATTTTTCCGGCAGCTCTATACTTACTGGTTCTCCGAGGCTCTGGGGATTGGTAAAATATCCGTTAATCGCGGATGCGGCGGCGGTTTCGGGACTGACCAGATATACCTGTCCGTCAGCGGTGCCGCTGCGGCCCTCAAAGTTCCGGTTGAAAGTCCGCAGGGATACGCCGCCCGAGTTTGGAGACTGTCCCATACCGATACAAGGGCCGCAGGCACATTCCAGCACTCTTGCGCCTGCAGCGATAATGTCAGCCAGGGCGCCGTTGAGTGCGAGCATATTATAGACCTGCTTGGAGCCGCAGCCGATGGTTAGGCTCACTTCGGGGTGTACGGTCTTCCCTTTTAAAACAGCGGCCACACGCATCATGTCCAGGTAGGAGGAATTGGTGCAGGAGCCAATGCAGCACTGGTCTATTTTGATGGGACCAATCTCGTCTACAGTTTTCACAGCATCCGGGCTGTGCGGGCATGCAGCCATGGGAACCAGGGAGGAGAGATCCAGGTCGATGATTTCATCATAAATGGCATCCTCGTCAGAGGAGAGCTCCATCCAGCAATCGCCGCGGCCCTGGGCACCCAGAAAGGCCTTTGTGATTTCATCTGAGGGGAAGATGGAGGTAGTAGCCCCCAGCTCCGTGCCCATATTGGTGATGGTGGCACGCTCCGGCACGCTTAGAGTTTTGATCCCCTCTCCGCCGTATTCGATGATCTTTCCCACGCCCCCCTTGACGCTCATCTTCTGCAGAACAGCGAGAATCACATCCTTGGCGGAGACCCAGGCGGAGAGCTTGCCGGTCAAGTTGATTTTTGTCATCTTGGGCATATTGATGTGGTATTCGCCGCCGCCCATGGCAACCGCTACATCCAGCCCGCCTGCGCCGAAAGCCAGCATGCCGATTCCGCCGCCGGTAGGGGTATGGCTGTCCGAGCCAATCAAGGTCTTTCCCGGGACTCCAAAACGCTCCAGATGGAGCTGGTGGCAAATTCCGTTTCCGGGGCGAGAAAAATAGATACCGTGTTTTTTGGCGATAGACTGTATGAACTGATGGTCGTCGGCATTTTCAAAGCCTGACTGCAGCGTGTTATGGTCAATATAAGCTACGCTGCATTCTGTTTTGACCCGCGGCACCCCCATTGCCTCAAATTCCAGATAGGCCATGGTTCCGGTGGCGTCCTGCGTCAGAGTTTGATCAATGCGGAGACCGATATCGCTGCCTGGGATCATCTCACCGCTGACCAGGTGCTGGCGGATAATTTTTTGTGCGATTGTACTGCCCATAGAAATCTCTCCTTTATCTATAATTTTGGCGCCGGCCCTTTCGGGAACAATACGCCGGAAGAGGGAACAAAGCGATCCCTTTTGGAAAAGCAGATAAAATTGATGAATACTCAAATTATCTTAGAAATTGCAGATTCTGTCAATGCCGAAGCAGGAATTAAACCGCTTTCTCATAAAAAGGAAAATTCCTTTAGTAAGAAGATCAGAAGGAACATGGTGGCGATGGATAAAATTGAACTGAATACGACAAGCAGGCCTGCAAGTTTATCATCGCCTCCCATCTGTTGAGCCATGGTAAAAGAGGAAACTGCAATCGGCGACCCAAAGACGGTGAGCAGCACCGAAAGCGGGGCGCCGCGGAATCCCAGCAGCAAAGCGATACCGATAAAGAGAGCAGGGAACAGAAGAAGCTTTGCACCCAAAGTAATGCATAATTCCTTGGCGTAACGTCCGATTTCCCCAAAACTGAAGGATGCTCCCAAAATCACAAAGGCCAGCGGAGTGGCAATTTCAGACAGGTCTGATACGGTCTTGTAAAGAATATCAGGCAGTTCAATGTGGAAGGTAACAAACAGAATACCGATTACTGAGGCGATAATTAACGGATTCGTTACAATCCCTTTGAGCATTTTCAAAAAACTGGGCTGCTTTCCATGAAACATTTCCAGAGAAAGCACCGCCAATACATTGTACAGGGGGATGATTACAGAGATCAGAATTGCTGCGAGCCCCGCAGCCGTATCCCCAAACAATGCGGTGGTAATCGGAATCCCAAAAAGCACAAAATTACTGCGGAACATCCCTTGCAGCATTGCGCCGCGCCTGGAGTTGTCTTTTTGTGAGGTAATTACAATGCATAGTGAAATGGTAAATTGAAGCACGACGCCGCAAAGCGCAAAAAAAAGCAGCTTGGAATTGAAGCTCTCTGCCAGATCGGTTTTATAAATATTTAGAAATACCAGCAGAGGCAGAAAAATCTTAAAAATAGTTTTGTTCACCTGTCGAACCGAGGTTTCATTCATCAGGCCGGTCACCTTAATCAGGTATCCCACAGCCATCAGCAAAAACAACGGCGCAACAATTTTCAAAGCAATCCAAAGGCTTTCCATGAGTCCCCTCCCCAGATGGAATGAAAAAATTATACCACCATTTGAGGGTAGAGGCAAACGAAACCGACAATTTTTTGTCAAGTGAAGGCATTTTCCTTGCCCATTTAAAAAACAGATGATATAATTACAAAATGGTGATATTGCGCCTTTTTTGAGTTGTGTCCGGCTGTCACGATTTTCTTTGTATGAAACGCGCCGAGTTCGGCAAAATATTCATACAAAGGAGGTTGCAGATATGAAGAAAGAGAATAAAAAAGAGTACAAAAATGATACCGGGGAAGAAAACCGGGAAGAAGAAACCGAAATCACATCCGGTCAACAAAAGCAGATTATCGACAGCGGCTCCGTAACAACTAAGAATAATGGGCATACCATTCATTGTCTGACGATTATAGGCCAGATTGAAGGGCATTATATCCTGCCTTCTCAGAATAAAACGACAAAATATGAGCATGTGATTCCTCAAATTGTCGCAGTGGAGGAGGATCCTCAGATTGACGGTTTGCTGGTGCTGCTCAATACGGTGGGCGGGGATGTCGAAGCAGGCTTGGCATTGGCAGAGTTGGTAGCTGGAATGAAAAAGCCCACGGTTTCTCTGGTTTTGGGGGGCGGCCATTCCATCGGAGTTCCATTGGCGGTGGCGGCGAAACGGTCTTTTATCGCAGAATCAGCTTCCATGACGATTCATCCGGTTCGCATGAACGGCCTGGTGCTGGGCATCCCGCAGACTTTGGAATATTTCCAGCGCATGCAGGACCGAATCACTAATTTTGTCACAGCCAATTCCAATATTACAAAGGAACGTTTCACAAGCCTTGCTATGAACACGCAAGAGCTGGTAATGGATGTGGGCACGGTGCTCGACGGTCCGGATGCGGTAGAGGAGGGACTGATCGACTCCTTGGGTTCCCTGTCCGACGCGATGGATTGCCTGACAAAAATGATCGACAGAGACAAAAAGAAAACGAAAGCGGCACAGAACAGGAAGAAGGAAAAATAAGCTTCCGGCGGTTGCCGCCGTTACATAAATGCATGATGGTAATTAAATAATGAGAGACAGCGGCAGGCCGGGAAAGAGCAAATCGCTTTTCAGGTGTGTTTCAGGTTGATAGGTCAAAATGACCCTGCCGCTTTTTTTGAAATGGAGGGAGATTTGTGGCGGCGAAAAAGGCAAGTTCGGCCACCCCAAAAAAGACAGGTACCAAAAAGAGAACGGCAGCGCCGGCAGCCCGGAAAAAGGCGCAGCCCAGGGGTAGGAGCACGTCTCAGAAAGGGAATCAAATGACCGCCGAGGCCATCCGTCAGAGGAACCAAATCCGGGCGGTTGTATTGTTTGCCTGTGCGATTCTTCTGGCGTGCCTGGTGTTGATTCAAGGGGATAATCTCTGGAGCTGGGCGCACGGCGCTATTCTGGGGATTTTCGGAAGCTGGGCGCTGTTGTGGCCGGTTCTTATGATCTATGTAGCTGTAGTTACCGCGTTGGATAAGCCCAGAGGCTCTATCGGCGGCAAGGTATGGCTCACGGTTCTCGTGATTGTGTTGTTCTGTACAACAGGCTTCATCTTCAGTGCGAAACCCGTTCCGGAAGGTCTGAACTTCGGACAGTACATATCCTACCTCTATCTGCAGAATCCAGGAACCAGCGGTGGGGTGGTGGGCGGCCTTCTGGGGCAGCCTCTGCTTCAGGCGGCGGGCGATGTGGGTGCAAAAATCATCATATTACTTATGCTTTTTGTGGCGCTGATGGTTTTGACGGGAACCACTCTCGTTGGGCTGTTTCGCACCATCAAAAAACCGGTGGACGTGGTCTCAGAAGGCATTCAAAACGCAAAGCAGCGCAGGGAAGAGGAACGCCTCATCCTGGAGCGGGACCGCACCAATATAGACGTCACTCTGGACGCGCTTCCTGCGCATCCGGTACGAGCTGAGCCCAGCCAGCTGTTCCCGCTCCCGCCTGTAGAAAAGAAGAAGAAAAAAGAGGATAACAATGAGAAGCTCAATCGGCTCAAGGAGGTGTTCGGCATCGATCCCAGCGCTCCCGAAGAGCCGGCTCCTCAGGAGAAGCCGGAAGAAAAAATAGCGGAAGATACCCAGGCACTGGAGGAGGCTGTCAAAGAGATCGAGGAAATCAAAATTCCTGTGCCGCCTGTTGAGGCAGTCCGCTCCGCTATAACGCCTTCGGCTGCCGGGCAAAGTGGTACGCCTGTCCCGGAAGAAGTGAAAACGCTTACGGAAGAGTTCCTGAAGAAAAGAGAGGAGAGCGTGAAGCGGGAAGAGGCGTCTCCGGAACAGAAAGCACTTTACACAGCATCGGAGCAGATGAAGAATACTTACTGCTTCCCCCCGATCTCCATGCTGGCGGCCAGTAAACAGGCAAATCCTGCGCTGGAAACGGAAGAACTGCAGACGAACGGCCGTATCTTGGTGGAGACGCTTAAAAGCTTTGGCGTGCAGACGAAAATTCTGGATATCTGCCGGGGACCCTCCGTAACAAGGTATGAGATTCAGCCTGCGGCGGGCGTCAAAATCAGTAAAATTACAAACCTTGCTGATGACTTGGCATTAAACCTGGCAGCCGCAGGCGTGCGAATCGAGGCGCCAATTCCGGGGAAAGCGGCGGTCGGCATCGAGGTTCCCAATAAAAGCCGGCATACGGTAAGAATGCGGGATCTTATTGAATCCAACCAGTTTCAGACTTCCAAAAGCAAGCTCACCGTTGTTCTCGGACGTGATATTGCGGGTGAAGTGGTTGCCGCGGATCTATCCAAAATGCCCCATTTGCTGATTGCGGGTACCACCGGTTCCGGTAAATCTGTCTGTATCAATTCTCTGATTGTCAGCATGCTCTATAAAGCTACGCCAGACGAGGTGCGTTTCTTAATGATCGACCCCAAGGCGGTAGAACTTACTGAGTACAATGGGCTTCCGCATATGCTTGTGCCGGTAGTCACTGATCCTCATAAGGCCTCCGGCGCGCTGGGATGGGCTGTTTCCGAAATGATGAAGCGGTATAAAATATTTGCGGAATGTAATGTCCGCAATCTAAAAGGGTATAACGCCCAGGCAGAGGCAATGGGCTTTCAGGATGAAAATGGCCAGCCTATGCCTGCGATGCCGCAGATTGTGATCATCATTGATGAGCTGGCGGATTTGATGATGGCCGCCCCCAAGGAGGTGGAGGATTCCATCTGCCGTTTGGCACAGCTGGCCCGCGCTGCTGGGATGCATCTCGTGGTAGCAACGCAGCGTCCTTCCGTGGATGTGGTGACAGGTTTGATTAAGGCCAACATTCCCAGCCGAATTGCGTTGACCGTTTCCAATTCCGTCGATTCCCGTACCATTCTGGACGCGGGCGGGGCTGAGAAGCTTCTGGGAAATGGAGACATGCTCTTTGCACCGGTGGGTACGCAAAAGCCCGTTCGCGTTCAGGGCTGTTATGTCAGCGATGCGGAGATCAGCTCTGTAGTGGAGTTTGCTAAGAAATCCAAGGCGATCACTTATGATGAAAAAGTGATCGAAGAGATTGAACGCAATGCGGCGAATGAAACCGGCAAGAGCAGCGATTCCGCAGAGGATGGGGACGGTACCGGTGACCCGATGATGGACGAGGCGATCAAATGTGTCGTGGAGGCAGGACAGGCGTCCACGTCTCTTCTGCAGCGGCGGCTTCGCCTGGGATACGCCAGAGCGGGGCGGCTCATTGATGAGATGGAACAGATGGGAATTGTGGGCCCACATGAGGGTTCCAAGCCCCGCCAGGTGTTGATGACATATGCCCAGTGGCTGGAGAAAAATATGCAGAAGTCTGACGGGTCCTCAGAGGGGTGAGTTCTGAAATGGAAGACAGACCGAAACGCCGGGAGAGAGGGGATTTGAGAAACCGGATTTTGGCAGCGGGCAGTGCAATCCTTTTGCTGCTGTTGCTTCTCTTTTCGTTTACCGGCCCCGGCGCCGCTTTTTGGGGCCGGTTGATGAGTCTTGCCGGTCACAATGGGATTTCAGATGTTGCTTTGGATGCCCCGCTGAACATTCATGTGTTGGACGTGGGAAAGGCGGATGCGATCCTTATTGAGTGCGAAGGGCAGTCTCTTCTGTTGGACGGCGGTACGGTTGACAAAGGAGACAAGGTCAGCGATTATTTGACCCGGCGGGGCATAGGAAAGCTGGACTGTATTGTCTCTTCTCATCCGGATAAAGACCATATCGGAGGGTTACCTCAGGTGTTGCAGGAGCACGGAGCCCGGCTTTTCTGCCATCCAGCACTTGCGGAGGAGATCCTGCCGCATACAGATGAATTTTTAGCTTTGGAGGCTGTGCTCAAAGAAACCGGTACGGAACAATCTGTTCAAACGCCTGGTTCAGTTTATTCGCTGGGAGGAGCAAAACTGACGTTTCTCGCGCCTCTTCGGGAGTATGATAACACCAATGATTCTTCTCTGGTGTTCAAGCTGAGTTATGGGGATTTCACAGCGCTGTTCTGCGGAGACATGGAGGAAGAGGCGGAAGAGGACTTGGTGGCTTCCGGAATCGACCTGAATGCGGATTTGCTTAAGGTTTCCCACCATGGCAGTAATACTTCTTCCACCAAGAAGTTTTTGAAGGCCGTGTCGCCTCGATATGCAGTGATCTCGGTGGGGCCGGACAAAAACAATCTTCCCCAAAAGAAGGTTCTGCGCCGATTGGAAAATTTTGATGCTGAAATTTATCGGACAGATATCGATGGAACCGTAATTTTTTCATACGACGGTGAAGCGATCACCGTGTATACGGAGAGGGAGTAACAGGTCCCTGCCAGATAGAATAAGGAGAGGAATCATTTATGCAGCAGCTTGTAATTGACCGTTTTGAAGGAAAGTTTGCCATTTGTGAAAATGCCGACCAGAGGTATTTTGCCATTGAAACTCAGGAATTGCCAGAAGGGGCCAAGGAAGGTTCCGTCCTGGAGATTTCAGGTGAGGGGGAACTTTCCCTCAATCAGGAGGAAACGGAGCGACGCCGGCAGGCTGCTGCTCTCAAGCAGAAAAAAGCCTTTGACAGATAAAAGGATGTGATAGGTTGTCAGGAAAAATCAGGTACGTATTCAGCTGTGCTGTCCATTTAGATTTAAAGGAGCTTTTCCATACCGTGGCTATTATCCATGGTGAGACGGGGAAGAGCAGGTCTTGGATTTTTTTCGATATTGTAACATGCGGTTTTCGATATGGATCGGGGTTCAATGACTACCTGCTCTGCGAATTTTACAATCTATCAAATGAGCAGCGGGCCACCTATGTGACAAGGAGCATAAATAACGCCTTGGTTTCTCTGCTTAACGATAAGCAGTATTATCATGTGTTTGACAACAAGAATGAGTTTTATACCACTTTTTCCGATTACCTGGGCAGAGGATGGCTTAATTTTGCCAGTGCTTCCTATGAGGACTTTTCTGAGTTCATGAACGACAGGGTTGAAATCATGGTCAAGCCGGATGCAGAAAGCGGCGGAAAAGGGGTCAAGAAACTTCGTAAAAGCGATTATCCGGATCTCCGTCAAATGTACCTTACACTCCGGGCAGAAAATACCGGTGTAGTGGAAGATGTCATTCTTCAGCATTCCGATATGGCGGCACTCCATCCAGAATCATTGAACACGCTGCGGGTTGTCACAGTGCTCAATGGGGAGGGTCCGCACATTGTCTATGCCTACATCCGTATTGGAAACGGCGGCCGTTCTGTAGACAACCTGCATGCCGGCGGTATGTGTGCACCTATTGAATTGGAAACAGGAAAGATCAAATATCCAGCCTATGATAAAAGCCGGAACACATATTACGAGCATCCCCGTACAGGCGTCCGGATTCCGGGATTTGAAATCCCTTTCTGGGAGGAAACGGCAGAGCTCTGTTTAAGAGCGGCAAAGCTTGTACCTCAGATGCGCTATGTGGGGTGGGATGTGGGAGTTACCGAAAATGGACCGGTTTTTGTAGAGGGGAATAATCTGCCGGGATACGATTTTCTGCAAATGCCGCCTCATGTACCGAACAGAGTGGGAATGCTCCCGAGGTTTCGGGAATTTGTAGAAGGTATTTAGACGTAAAATGGTAAGGCTGCCGCAGTGGTTTGACTGCTGCAGCCTTTGGTATTTTTGGCTTCAGATATCTTTCATCTGTTTATAGCCGAACCGGAGCGGCTGTTTTCGTTTGAGCCGCATGCCGTCGCTTTCTTTTCTCCGCATGTAGACGCTCTGTACAAGTCCGAAACCCAAATACAGACAGGCAGCGGACGAACCGCCAGCGCTGAAAAAGGGAAGCGTGACGCCCATAACTGGCAGAATTGCAAGGCACATTCCGACGTTTGACACAGACTGAAGAGCGATCATGCCAAAAAAACCATAACAGATATATTTGCCCAGATCGTCCCGGGAGGAATGGGCTACGTGCAGTACCTTAATCATGAGCAGGAGCAGCAGTACAATGATCAGCACACAACCTACAAAGCCAAGTTCTTCTCCAGCGACTGAAAAGATAAAGTCGCTCTGCTGAAAGGTGACGCTTTGGCTGGCTACACGGCTGCCATTGAAGAGCCCTTCCCCGGTCAGGCCGCCGCTTCCAATAGAAATGCGTCCCTGATACTGCTGATACCCCTCGTCCAACTGTACCGCTTCGTTTTCCAGGTTAGAGACAGCCGTAAACCTTTTTTTCTGGTATTCGCTGAGAACAAACTTCCAGAGGATGGGGGCGGCAATGAGAACAATTCCACCTAAAATGGCGAAATACCGCAGCTGAATCCCGGCGGACAGGCTCATAAAAATGAACATGGCAAAAAAGACGATTCCAGCACCGTCGTCTCCCTGCAGGTGGCAGAGCATCACAGGGACCAGTGCGTGCATGGCAAGGAGGACAACCTGAACGGGTTCGTTGATACGCCCCTTCTTTTTCAGAATGTCCAAGTGCTTTGCAAAGGTAAGCATAAAGGCTATTTTTACAAGTTCAGAGGATTGGAATGTGCGTCCTGCAATACTGATCCAGGCTCTAGCGTCTACACCGTCACTTCCGGTGACCGATTCGGCAAAAAGATAAGTGTAAATCATGAGAAATACAGAAAAACCCGCGATCAGATACCAGAAGTTGCAGATCTCTGTGTAATCGATTAAGGTAATAATAATGGCGCCTGCTACTCCGAGACCGATAGCAAACAGCTGGGTACGGAAATAATCTGTCTCTGTGGCAACTGAAACGCTTTTTAACAGCAGCAGACTATAAACAGAAATAGCGGCAAGGATCAGCCAGAGAAGAATATCAGCCCGGCGCAGATAATTCAGCAGTCCTTTAAAATATCGTTTTGTTTTCATAGTATATTTTAGTCTTCCCTTTTGCCTAACTGGCTACTCATTCCTAGAATTATGTCAAATAATTATAGCATAAACCAGGGATACCTTCAATATTTTTCTTTCCCTGGAAATAAGGATTCGAAAAATTGGACGTACGGCGTGAAAAAAGACGTTGTTTCAGCCGGTCCCCTTAAACCGGAAAGCGCAACTCTTCTTTTGAAAATCTAACCTGCCGTTACAGGGCCCGGCTGAAATCAGGTAGGGCAAGGGCAAAGGCGAACCGCTAAGCTTTCTGCCTGCCCCCATAAGCCTGAGAAGACGGAAGGGAAATCATATAGGGTGCTTTCCAATTTTATGAGATTTTCTAGAGTTTCTATGGATATTTCTATTCAGTGAAATACGAATCACTAAATCAAGCAAAGAGAGAGGCGGTGCTGCAGCGCGCCGCCTCTCTCTTTGCAAGTGAATATTTAGCTCGATTACCGGTCTGCGTCGCCGCGTTCCGGAAGAACTTCCTCTTCCTTCACTACATGGGGGACAAGGCCTTTTCCGTCTTTTTCAGTATTGGGGATAATCAAGTTCAAAATAATGCCTACGATGATGCCCAGGCCAATATTGGAAAAGCTGAAAGTGGAATTTCCGATCACTGCCCCTCCGATTGCCAGCACAAGCATTACGGCTGCGATGCAGAGATTCCGGTTTTTTGTAAAGTCGACATGATTTTCCACAAGTGTGCGCAGGCCTACCGAGGCGATCATACCATACAGTACGATGCAGGCTCCGCCGAGCACAGAGTTAGGCACAGACTGAATCACGCCGATTCCCTTCCCAAAAAAGCTGATTAGGATGGCAATGAGGGCTGCAACACGGAGGGAAGCGGGATTATAATTGCCCGTAGCCGCAAGAACGGCAGTGTTTTCCGAATAGGTAGTATTGGGGGGGCCGCCGACCAGTCCGGCAAATACAGTGGCCAGTCCATCGCCCAGCATCGTACGGTGCAGGCCCGGCTTTTCCGTGAATTTCTTGCCAACCACTGCGCCGTTGGCATAGACGTCACCCACATGCTCTACGCAAGTTACTATGGCGATGGGAGCAATCATCCCGATAGCCGTAATATTGAAGCTCGGCAGAACAAAATGCGGGGCTTGAATCCAGGAATAGCTGGCAATGACGCTGGTGTCCATCAGGGCAGCCGGGGCAATCCCGGTTTTAGTGACGAGCAGTGCCAGAACATACCCGGTGACAAGGGAGATGACGATGGAAGACATTTTTACCATCCCTTTTCCCACACTGGAGAGAAAAACAGCCAGCAGGCAGACAACGCCGGCAAGAACCCAGGCCCAAATATAGGTGGTCATATCATAGCCTTCCCCGAAAACAGCCAGCGCTCCGCCGTCCGGCCCATACTGAGTCTGAATATTGCTGATTGCGGTAGAGGCAAGGTTCAAGCCGATCAGCGTGATGCCCACGCCGCGTACAACTGGCGGGAACAGGTGGTCGATCAAGCCTTTTCCAAATATTTTAATAATTAGGGAGAGCACCAAGTAAAAGGCTCCCGCAACAATGATACCGCCCATGGCGGCGGAGATCTGCTCATCCTTAGTAGCGCCGAAGCTGGAATTGCCGATCACACCGCACAAGGCGGAGATAAAGGCAAAGGAGCTGCCCAAGAAAGTGGGCATCCTGCCGCCGGTGCAAAGGTGAAAAATCAGAGTCCCGATGCCTGCACAGAACAGAGCGACGCCCACATCAAGACCAGTGAGAAGCGGGACCAGAATGGTGGCGCAGCTCATGGCAAACGCGTGCTGGAATCCCAGCGCCAATGATTTTTTGGCGCCTAGCTTTTCATATTCCCCAGCATAGGGAAACAAAAAGCGGTTGATTTTGGAAAACA
The DNA here is from genome assembly GCF_900048895.1 of Neglectibacter timonensis. Classification (GTDB taxonomy): domain Bacteria; phylum Bacillota; class Clostridia; order Oscillospirales; family Acutalibacteraceae; genus Acutalibacter; species Acutalibacter timonensis. Next base: position 484,603 of record NZ_LT160640.1, read on the forward strand.
CATTCATTAGTTCATCCTCCGTTTCTTAATTCCGGCGAAAACTGACGGAGCCAGTACCAGGCCTCCCGACAAACCTTTTGAGCCCTTTCGCTACATACGCACACAAAAAAATAGGCGGTATGGACCGCACCGAAAAAGCCGCCGTAAAATTTAGAATTCCCCGGAATTTTCTCGAAAAATATTTTACCATCCAAGGAATCAAATGTCCATAGGAGAATCAGGAGCAAGAATAAAAAAATGTGTTTTTCCTGTTTCTTTTCCGTGCATTTCTGAGTATAATGATTCTGGCAGAAAAATGTTTTGATTGTAGGGATTAGGTTGTACAAAAAAAAGAAAAAAAATTATCTGAAAAATACAGACCGGCGGATCGACATCGGACCTGCGGGGAGGAATCTGTTTATCTCCAAGGATAAGCAGATGCAGGATCGTTCTGCCCGCAGGATACATGGAGTTATGCGGGCAGTTTCTGTTTTGGGTATTTTAGTCGTTGTGACGGGTTTGGGACTCTTTATATTTGGCTACTTAATTCCCTATTTTCATTCTGAGTTTTCCGTGGGAGAGGAGGAGCCCGGGGTATCAGAAAATTCAATGAGTTCGGGATGGGAATCTTCCATCCCTCTTTATAACAGTATGGGGCTTCCCGTCTATGAAGATGAAATCAGTCTTTTTGTCATCAATTCTGAAAAACCAGTTGGGGCAGACTACATCCCGGATACGGTGAAGGTCAACGAGGTTCAGGTACAGGAAAAAATTGCGGATGCTGTTCGCCTTCTGGTCAGCGCGGCAAAGTCTGACGGGTTGGCTTTGAATTTTTCAAAAGGCTATGTCTCCTATGAAAATCAGGCGGTGCTTTTTGATAAAAAGGTTGAGGAACTTCAAAAAGAACAGGGACTCACGGTAGTGATGGCACGTTCGGAGGCCCAGCAATTTGTACCCATGGCGGGGCAGTGCGATGATCAGTCAGGCATGTGCGTCACGGTTTCCGGTGATCCGGAGACGTTTCCAGATTCGCAGACTTATAGCTGGTTAAAAAACAATATGGGGAAATACGGCTTTGTTTTTCGCTATCCCGCAGATAAGGAAGATGCAACCGGGCACATCGCCGACTATACGGTGCTCCGGTATGTGGGGTCTGTCCATGCGGAAGCCATGCAGCAAAGATCGATGTGCTTAGAAGAATATATCAGCTATTTGAACAGCCAGTAAGAAATAGATTCCCACTTATTGGGGAAAACTTGCAGTAGGGAAAAACAATTTTTTCTTGCTTTTTTTCTGCAGGTATGCTAAACTAGCTTACGATTGAGTTTTGAAATTTTTGACCGTAAAGAGGTGAATGACAATATGAAGCAGAATATACATCCCGACTACCAGGAGACTACCATCACCTGTGCGTGCGGCAATGTCATCAAGACCCGCTCCACGAAGAAGGATATCCACGTCGAAATATGTTCAAAATGCCACCCGTTCTTTACGGGCAAGCAGAAGCTTATTGATACGAGCGGTCGCGTCGATATGTTCAAGAAGCGCTACGGTATGCAGGACAAAAAATAATCCAGAGCATGGATTCTGGGCGGTGCATTTCGTTTGCACCGCCTGATTTTTTTCGAGGGGCAGGCTTGCCGGCCCTGCTTTTGGATTTGGGTGTAGGCCTGGTGCGCCTAGGAAGGGATGAAATGGAATACACCACTGTTAAAAAAGAAGGCAGCGATGCCTTTGTCGAGAAAAAGTCCCGTTTTATCGGATCCTGCTGTCCTGTGAAAACGGAAGAAGAGGCGCTGGCGTTTATTGCCGGGGTCAAAGCAAAATATTGGGATGCCTCCCACAATGTTTATGCCTACATCTTACGGAATCAGGGAACTCAACGTTTTTCAGATGATGGAGAGCCTCAGGGAACAGCGGGGATTCCTGTACTGGAAACGCTGAAAAAATCCGGGATTGTGGATGCTGTGGTGGTGGCAACCAGATATTTCGGAGGGATTTTGCTTGGAGGAGGAGGGCTGATACGCGCCTATTCTCATACAGCTTCCCTTGCGGTATCTGCAGCGCAAAAAATTGTGATGCGGGAATGTCTCTTGATGAGTCTTACCTGCGATTATACCCTATATGGGAAAGTTGCGGCTGCTGTGCCGGCTTGCGGGGCTGTGGTGGATGAAACGGAATTTCTGGAAAAAGTGACGATCTCCTTCCACTTGGCGCCGGAACAGGAAGGCGCTTTGACAAAACAGCTGGCTGATGCTACTAACGGGAAGGCTGCAGCAAAGGTCGAGGGCAGAAAGTTCTTTGAATTTTTATGATTTTATCAGATAAATAAAGTATTTCTTTCTCGGATTGCGTATATGTTTAGAGAAAAGATAAGGACATAACAGAGCAGAGAGAAAGGATGGGGATTTCGATGACGGTACGCGAAGAAACACAGGCACTGGAACGGCAGACCATGTCGCCGTATGCAATGCTTTCTGCAGACACCAAAGGCCGCAAAGAGCCGGAAGAGGAGTGCGAACTGCGTACACCCTTTCAGAGGGACCGTGACAGAATTATCCATTGTAAGTCCTTCCGCAGGCTCAAACACAAGACACAGGTGTTTCTGTCGCCTGAAGGCGACCATTACCGCACCCGTTTGACTCATACTCTGGAGGTTTCCCAAATTGCCCGTACGATTGCCCGGGCACTCCATCTTAACGAAGATTTGACAGAAGCGGTGGCTTTGGGACATGATTTGGGGCACACACCTTTCGGCCATGCAGGCGAAAGGGCGCTGAACGCAATTGTGCCTCAGGGATTCCGCCACTATGAACAGAGCGTAAGAGTGGTGGACAAGCTGGAGAAAGAAGGCCGGGGCCTCAATCTCACATACGAAGTGAGGAATGGAATCCTTTGCCACACTTGTGGGATGGAGGCGGAAACTCTCGAAGGAAAGATCATCCGCTGGGCGGACAGAATCGCCTATATGAACCACGATATTGATGATGCCATCCGTGCCGGCGTACTTCGGGAACCTGATATTCCGAAGGAGATTACTGCGGTTCTGGGAGATTCTAAAACCAGGAGGATTACCGCGCTGATTCGTTCTGTGGTGGAGAACAGTCGGGATGGGACAATCCGCATGGACGAGGTAACTTATCAGGCATATCAGGCTTTGGACGCGTTTTTGTACGAGTCCGTCTATCTCAACGAATATGCAAAAAAAGAGGAGAAAAAAGTTCCTCACATCATTCGGAGCCTGTTTACCTATTTTGAAAATCCCGATCATCTGCCGGATTATTTGAAAAGGATTGCCGAAAAGGAGGGGAAAGAAATGGCGGCCTGCGACTATGTGGCAGGAATGACGGATCACTATGCGGTGGAATGCTATAAAAGCCTGTTTATTCCCAAGGCTTGGAATCTGGGGGATATCTGATTATTTTGGGAAAGGAGGAGGAGTATGGCGCTTCCGGAATATTTCAAAGAAGAATTGAAGCAGCGTTGCGAAATTGGGGAGATCATCTCCTCCTATGTCATTTTAAAGCGCAGAGGTAAAAATTTGGTGGGGCTCTGCCCTTTTCATAACGAAAAGACGCCTTCCTTTGTGGTGTATCCGGAAAACGGCTCTTTCTACTGTTTCGGCTGCAATACCGGCGGCGATGTGATTTCCTTTGTGGAACGTGTCGAGAATTTGGATTACATAGAAGCAGTCCGTTTCCTTGCGCAGCGCGCAGGACTTGCAGTACCGGAGGACGGCGTGGACGATACCATGTCAAAGCTTCGGACGCGCATTTTGGAGATTAACCGGGAGGCCGCCAGATTCTTCTACCGTACGCTCACTCAGCCTGAGGGCAGGCCGGGTTTGGAGTACCTGAAGCGCCGGGGCCTGGACGCCCAGACAATCAAACACTTCGGGCTCGGGTATGCGCCGGACAGCGGTTACGCTTTGGCCAGCTGTCTCAAGGCAAAAGGTTACACGTCCAATGAAATGGTTCAATCCGATATGGTGCGGCTTTCCAAGAATAACCGGCCCTATGACCGTTACCGGGGCCGTGTCATGTATCCCATTTTTGATTTGCGTGGGAATGTTGTGGCGTTCGGCGGGCGGATTCTTACAGATGAGAAGCCAAAATATATCAATACTGCCGATACGCCGGTATACCACAAGAGCAGCGGGTTGTTTGCCATGAATTTTGCCAAGAATGCAGGGACAAGACAGTTGATCCTGGCCGAAGGCTATATGGATGTGATTGCGCTGCACAGAGCCGGCTTTCAGAACTCCATAGCTTCTCTGGGAACAGCGCTCACAACAGAGCAGGCCAATATCATCCGCCGCTATGCGGATGAGGTGGTAATTTGTTATGATTCTGACGAGGCGGGGCAGAGAGCGACGCAACGCGCTATTCCGATTTTAAAAAAGGCGGGGCTTTCCATCCGCGTCATTACAGTGCCAGGCAATAAAGATCCGGATGAGTTTATGCGCAGTTTTGGCAAGGACGGGCCGCTGCGATTCAAAGCTTTGCTGGAGGAATCCGGAAATGACCTGGAATACAGGCTTCGGAAGGTCCGGGATAAATATGATATAGAGACAGATGACGGACGTGTGAAATATCTGCAGGAAGCTGCAGAAGTGGTTGGCTTTATTGATGATAAGATAGCTCAGGATGTTTATGCTGGAAAGCTTTCCCGGGAAACGGGCGTTTCTAAGGAGGCGATACTCAGCATGGCGGAAAAAGCGGCCTCGCGGGCAGCTAAACAGAGAAAAAAAGAAGAAATCCGTTCTCAGCAGCGCGTAGTGGGGACAGAGAGTCAAGTGAATCCTGAAAAGGCCCGGCACACGAAAGCTGCTTTTGCTGAAGAAAATATCATTGCCTATCTGTTCGATCATCCGGATCGTTCTGATGCGCTGCGCAGGGAAATTCCTCCAGAAAAATTTGTTACTGCCTGGAACCGCAGAGTATACGAAACTTTATTGGGTAAAACTATACACGGCGCGGTTTCGATAAGTGATTTTTCAGAGGCGCTGAGCAAGGATGAAATGTCAGAACTTACTAGGATTATTGTACAGCACAGGGATGCACCGCCCGGCTGGGTGGATGTTCAGAAAAGCATCGGTTTGATCCAGACTGATGGCAGCAATATAAAAAATGCCAGCGATGAAGACGTATTGAAATACATGCAGCAGTTAAGAGATCAGAAAAATGGGGGAAATGAATAATGGGTGCACAACCGGATAAGAAAACGGTGATTAAGGATTTGATTGAGCTTGGGAAAAGCAAAGGTCAGCTCAGTACCAAGGAAATTCTCGACGCATTGGGTGAACTGGATTTTGATCCCGAACATATTGAAAAATTCTACGATACGCTGGAATCACAGGGCGTAGAAATTGTTGAGGATTTTGATGATATCCAAATTGACGACGTCGATTTGGCGAAGGTGGAGGGCGTGGAAACCCTGGAACCCGGTATCGGGGCTGACGGCGTTTCCATCGACGATCCGGTTAAAGTTTATCTGAAGGAGATTGGCCGAGTCCCATTGCTGACTCCGGAAGAGGAAATCGACCTGGCTATTGCCATTACCAACGGAGACGAGGCGGCGAAGAAACGACTTTCTGAAGCGAACTTGCGGCTGGTGGTGAGCATTGCAAAACGCTATTTGGGCAGGGGCATGCAGTTTTTGGATCTGATTCAGGAAGGAAATCTGGGACTGATTAAAGCTGTGGAAAAATTTGATTATACGAAGGGCTTTAAATTTTCTACCTATGCAACTTGGTGGATCCGTCAGGCGATTACACGTGCGATTGCCGACCAGGCCAGGACGATTCGGATACCTGTACACATGGTTGAAACCATCAATAAGGTAAAGAAAGTTTCCAGCCAGCTTTTGCATACCAACGGCAGGGAGCCCAGCGCAGAAGAGGTTGCCGAAGAGTTGGATATGCCCGTAGAAAAGGTACGGGAGATTATGCGTGTGGCCCAGGAGCCCGTATCCCTGGAAACGCCTATCGGCGAAGAAGAGGACAGCCATTTGGGGGATTTTATTCCCGATGACGACGCTCCCGCGCCTGCTGATGCTGCTTCCCATACACTTTTGAAGGAGACGTTGGGCAATGTGCTGGATTCTCTGACGCCCAGGGAAGAAAAGGTTCTGCGTCTGCGTTTCGGCCTGGAAGACGGTCGTTCCCGCACGTTGGAAGAGGTGGGGAAGGAGTTCAACGTGACCAGGGAAAGAATCCGTCAGATTGAGGCAAAAGCGCTGCGTAAGCTTCGCCATCCGAGCCGCAGCAAAAAACTGAAGGATTTTTTGGATTAATTTTACTGCGATTTGGACTTGACAAAAAGGCAGAAACGTATGGTATGATAAAAAACACGGCAGATGAATTCAGAAAAATTAATTCCAGTGAAAACTGGTTTTGCTGAGTGCAAATCGGAGAATAATTATGGTGATGACGCTGGAGGCGGATTACGCCGTCAGAATAATGGAATATTTGACAAAAAACGAAGGCCGCTGCGATGCAAAATCCATTTCAGAGGAAATGCAAATTCCTCTGCGGTTTTGTTTGAAAATTCTCAGAAAACTGGTGGCAGACGAACTGGTCTGTTCCTTTAAAGGCGCCAAAGGCGGGTATACCTTGGCTAAGCCCGCAGAAAAAACCACTTTGCGGGAAGTAATCGAATCAGTGGAAGGGCCTTATATGCTCAGCCGCTGCCAGAAAGAAGAGTACAGCTGTGGGCGGTCCCACTGCAGGCTTCATAAGATTTACGAGAAAATTTCGGATGATGTGCGGAATGAGTTGGACTCCTATACGTTTGAAATGATCTGTGCAGAAGAAGCCTGTGAATGCAGGGGAAAAAATACATAAATATCTTACTGCGTTTTTTATAAAGTTTCAGATACAAAAAATGGCACTGCAATGATGCAGCGCCATTTTCTGTCTTTTAAAATTAAAAATAGACCCGCTCCCGGTCTGGGTGTTCGCCTGACCAGCCGGTTTGAGGCATGGTATCCAGCCGGTACATATCTTCTTGAGAGAGGGTAAATGAAAACAGGTTCTGGTTTTCCAACATCCGATCTTTGGTAGAGGATTTTGGCAGCGGAATAATCTGTTTTTGTACGGCATACCGCAGACAGATCTGGGCGGGACTCACCTGGTAGTTTTGGCTGAGTTCCCGGATCAGGGAATCGCTGAACATTCTGGTCCTGCCGATGGGGCTCCACGCCTGAACTTGAATCCCCTGTTCCTGGCAATATTGTACCGCAGCTTCCTGGGAATATCCCGGGTGAAATTCCAATTGATCCACCATGGGGCGTATCCGGCAGCGTGCCAATAGTTTTTCGATATGATGGGGGAGAAAATTACTCAACCCAACGGCTCTTATCTTTCCCTCTTGATATAAATCCTCCATAGCCCGCCAAGTTTCCAGATCCAGTTCTGCCCAGTTTGGCTCAGACAGGGAGGGCAGGGGCCAATGGATCAGATAGAGATCCAGATAGGAAGTTCCCAAACGTTCCAGGCTTCTCTGAAAAGCAGACTTTGTTTCTTGGTAGCCCATCTCTGTTTTCCAAACCTTTGAGGCCAGAAAAAAGTCTTGGCGGGGAATCCGGCTTTCCCGGATAGCTTGACCCAATTGGGCTTCATTTCCATAAAAAGAGGCGGTATCAAAGTACCGGTAACCCGTCTCGATTGCCAGACGCAGCACACTGGTATCCTTTTCTTGTACTGTCTTATAAGTGCCGAAACCGACACAGGGGATGGAAACACCATTATTCAGTGTATAACAGTCAGAGATGTAATTCATATTGGATTATGCCTCCTGATACGCATGTAATATTTGAAGAGAAATACAAGAAAACAGTAAAAAGGAAAAATATTGAAATATAAAAAATCCGCCGAAAAGGCGGAAAACTTTACAAAACACCTTGACAAACTAAAATGTTTGCTATAAACTAATATACTGCATCATCATGGGTAGGAGTATCCCCACCTCATTTTTGACAAGTATAGCATACCGATTTGAAATAATCAAGTATGTGAATCGAAAAATGTGGTTTTTTATTCAAAGTGACTCCTCCAGAGTGCAAGATGTTTGGCAGAAGAAACCGCAGTCTTCTGTCGTTCCAATAAAATAAAAGAATGGAGTGGCTGAGCCAATGGTGAATGTAAAACCGGTTCAATTGGGCAAAAATACTCGAATGAGCTTTTCCAAGATCGAGGAAGTCCTAAAAATGCCGAACCTCATTGAGATTCAGAAGAACTCTTACGAATGGTTCCTGAAGCAGGGGCTGAAAGAGGTCTTCGATGATGTTTCTGGTATTACGGATTTCAACAACAATCTTGTTCTCGATTTTGTGGATTATAAGCTTGACGACAAGCCCAATTACAGCGTGTCTGAATGTAAGGAGCGAGACGCCACCTACGCAGCCGCTCTCCGGGTCACCGCACGCCTTCTGAACAAGGAGACTGGGGAGATTAAGGAATCGGAAGTCTTCATGGGAGATTTCCCGCTGATGACGCCCAGCGGCACCTTTGTCATCAACGGCGCTGAACGGGTGATTGTGTCTCAGCTAGTTCGTTCACCCGGCGTATACTTCAAAATGGAGTATGACCGTTCCGGCAAAGAACTGTTCAGCTCTACGATTATCCCTAACCGCGGCGCCTGGCTGGAATATGAAAATGACGTAAACGATGTGTTTTACGTTCGAATTGATAAAAACCGTAAGATTCCGATTACGGTTTTTATCCGCTGCCTGGGTTTGGGCACCGATACTGAGATTCTCGACTTCTTCGGTGACGATGATAGGATGCGCGCAACCATCGAAAAGGATACCTGTAAAACGATGGAAGAAGCGCTCTTCGAAATTTACCGGAAGCTGCGTCCCAGTGAACCGCCTACTATCGAAAGCGCCCAATCCCACATTAACGGCTTGTTTTTTGACCCGCGCAGGTATGATCTTTCCCGGGTCGGCCGTTATAAATATAATAAAAAGCTTCGGCTGGAGGGTCGGCTTGTCGGCCAGGTCCTGGCTCAGCCGGTTATCAATCCGTCTACCGGAGAATTGATGGCGGATGTAGGGACGGTTGTCACCAAGGAAATGGCGGAAGAAATGGATGACGCCGGCGTCACCGTGGCTGTAATTTCCCTCAGCGACAAGGAAGTAAAAATTGTCTCCAACGGTATGGTTGACATTCAGAAATACGTGGATTTTGATGCGAAGCAGGAGTGCGGCATCAACGAGCGTGTTTGTTTTCGCGTCCTTTCAGAAATTTTGGATACCTGTGCTTCTGAAGAGGAATTGAAGAGCGCTTTGCGCGCCCGCCGTGGGGAGCTTATCCCGAATCATATCACAGTAGATGATATCTTCTCTTCCATTAATTATATGAACTGCCTTGCTGTCGGTTTGGGACAGACGGATGATATCGATCATCTTGGAAACCGCAGGATCCGTTCAGTAGGGGAATTGCTGCAAAACCAGTTCCGAATCGGTTTCTCCCGTTTGGAGCGTGTGATCCGGGAGCGCATGACGCTGCAGGCTCAGGATCCCGAGCAGCTGACCCCTCACTCCTTAATCAACATTCGCCCCGTGGTTGCGGCGATTAAAGAATTTTTTGGTTCTTCTCCCTTGTCTCAGTTTATGGACCAGACCAATCCTTTGTCAGAACTGACACACAAGCGCCGCCTCTGCGCACTGGGACCTGGCGGACTATCCCGTGACCGCGCCAGTTTTGAGGTGCGTGACGTACACTATACCCATTATGGACGTATGTGTCCTATCGAGACGCCGGAAGGCCCCAATATCGGATTGATCTCCTATTTGGCCACCTTTGCCAGGATTAACGAATATGGATTTATCGAGGCCCCGTTCCGCAAGGTGGACAAGGAGACTGGCGTAGTCAGTAAGGAAGTCACCTATATGACCGCCGATGTGGAGGATGACGTAATTGTGGCCCAGGCGAATGAGCCTTTGGATGAGGAAGGTCATTTTGTCAATGCCAAGGTAGTAGGCCGTTATCGTGACGAGTTTGTGGAAGTAGAAGCTTTTCGTGCAGACTATATGGACATCTCCCCCCGTATGGTAGTCTCCGTGGCCACCGCGATGATTCCCTTTCTGGAGAATGACGACGCCAACCGTGCTCTGATGGGTTCTAACATGCAGAAGCAGGCTGTGCCGCTGCTGCGTACGGAAGCGCCGATTGTTGGAACCGGTATGGAATATAAGGCTGGAGTGGACTCCGGTGTTTGCGTGTTGGCAAAGCGCGGCGGCGTGGTGAAATCAGTCGCGGCCAACCTGGTGCGTGTCACTGCCGACAACGGCGATATCGACGATTATGAGATCATCAAATTTATGCGTTCCAACCAGAGCACTTGTATCAATCAGGTACCGGTAGTCTCGGTAGGCGAACGTGTGGAGGAAGGCGACGTTATCGCCGACGGCCCCGCTATCAAGAACGGTGAGATTGCCCTGGGCAAAAATGCCCTCATCGGCTTCATGACCTGGGAGGGCTATAATTATGAGGACGCCGTCCTGCTGAATGAAAAGATTGTCCGTAACGACGTATATACCTCCATCCATATTGAGGAATATGAGATGGAAGCTCGGGATACCAAACTGGGGCCTGAGGAAATTACCCGTGACATCCCCAATGTCAATGAAGATCTGCTGAGCAATTTGGATGACAGAGGAATCATTCGAGTGGGAGCTGACGTACGTGCGGGGGATATTTTGGTAGGCAAGGTGACTCCCAAGGGTGAGACCGAACTGACAGCAGAAGAGCGTCTGCTTCGTGCTATCTTCGGTGAGAAGGCCAGAGAAGTGAGAGATACTTCTCTTCGTGTGCCTCATGGCGAGTATGGTGTGGTGGTAGACGTGAAAGTGTTTACCCGGGAAAACAGCCATGACGAGCTCTCTCCCGGCGTCAATAAAGTGGTACGTTGCTATATTGCGCAAAAGAGAAAAATCTCTGTAGGTGATAAGATGGCCGGCCGCCACGGAAACAAGGGCGTTGTTTCCCGGATCTTGCCTGAAGAGGAAATGCCGTTCCTGCCTGACGGCACTCCGTTGGATATTGTTTTGAATCCTTTGGGTGTTCCGTCCCGAATGAATATTGGGCAGGTTTTGGAGGTCCATTTGGGCATGGCCGCAAAGGCTTTGGGATGGAAAATTATGACTCCCGTATTTGACGGCGCTCATGAAGCGGATATCCGTGAGTGCTTCAAAATGGGCGGTATGCATGAAGACGGAAAATTCTGGCTGAGGGATGGCCGTACTGGCGAGTATTTTGACAATCCTATCACTGTCGGCTATATGTACTATTTGAAGCTCCACCATCTGGTAGATGATAAGATTCACGCCCGCAGCACCGGTCCGTACTCCCTGGTCACGCAGCAGCCTCTGGGCGGTAAAGCACAGTTTGGCGGCCAGCGTTTCGGCGAAATGGAAGTTTGGGCGCTGGAAGCTTATGGCGCCGCATATACGCTGCAGGAAATTCTGACTGTCAAGTCAGATGATGTGGTCGGACGTGTCAAGACCTATGAGGCCATTGTAAAAGGCCAGAATATTCCCAAGCCGGGCATCCCTGAATCCTTCAAAGTGCTTATTAAAGAGTTGCAGTCTCTGGGTCTGGATGTCAAGGTGCTGGATAAGGACGATCAGGAAATCGACCTGAAGCAGAACTTTGACGATGATGACGATATGGGCTTCAACCATGCCGATATGAATTTCGATGAGCAGAATGTGGCCGATGATCTGGAAGGGTATTCTGTAGAGGATGCGGAGGAGGAAGATTTGCCTCTAGGTGAGGAAGATTCCTTTGAAGATGACGAAGAGTTTGATCTCGATGATGATAGTGACGACGATTTGATTTAAGGAGGAGACGGTTATATGGAATTTAACACGTTTGAATCAATAAAGATTGGCTTGGCTTCTCCCGATCAGATCCGTGAATGGTCACACGGCGAAGTGAAAAAGCCGGAAACCATCAATTACCGCACGCTGAAGCCGGAACGCGACGGTCTGTTCTGCGAACGCATTTTTGGGCCGACAAAGGACTGGGAATGCCATTGCGGAAAATATAAGCGGATTCGGTATAAGGGGAAGATCTGCGACCGCTGCGGCGTTGAAGTGACCCGCAGTAAAGTCCGTCGGGAGCGGATGGGACACATCGAGCTGGCGGCTCCTGTATCTCATATCTGGTATTTTAAAGGGATTCCCTCCAGGATGGGATTGATTCTTGATATTTCTCCCAGAGTACTGGAAAAGGTGCTCTATTTTGCTCTGTATATCGTAACCGATCCCGGCAGTGTCCGAGAGCTTTCTAAGATGCAGACACTGACAGAAAAAGAATACCGCGATATGCGGGAAAAATATGAGGATGACTTTGAGGCCAGTATGGGCGCAGAAGCCATCAAGAAGCTGCTGCAGGAGATCGATGTCGACAAGACCTCTTCGGAGCTGAAGGAAGAACTTGAAACCGCTTCCGGACAAAAGCGTGTTCGTATTCTGAAGCGTTTGGAGGTAGTGGAGGCTTTCCGGCTGTCCGGAAACCGTCCTGAATGGATGGTTCTGGATGCAGTTCCGGTCATTCCTCCTGACATTCGTCCCATGGTGCAGCTGGACGGCGGCCGCTTTGCCACCAGCGATTTAAATGACCTCTATCGTCGCGTCATCAACCGAAACAACCGCTTGAAAAGGCTTTTGGAGCTGGGTGCGCCTGACATCATCGTTCGAAACGAAAAACGCATGCTGCAGGAGGCTGTAGACGCTCTGATCGACAATGGGCGCCGCGGTAGGCCTGTCACCGGCCCGAACAACCGTCCTTTGAAGTCTTTGTCTGATATGCTTAAGGGAAAGCAGGGACGTTTCCGGCAGAACCTTCTGGGCAAGCGTGTGGACTATTCCGGCCGTTCCGTTATCGTGGTTGGGCCGGAGCTGAAAATGTATCAGTGCGGATTGCCCAAGGAAATGGCGCTGGAACTTTTCAAGCCTTTTGTGATGAAGCGTTTGGTGGAAACCGGTGCGGTGGGCAATATCAAGGCTGCCAGAAAATCAGTGGAGCGTGCTAAGCCCGAAGTTTGGGATGCTCTGGAAGTGGTGATCAAAAACCATCCCGTTCTTTTGAATCGTGCGCCTACGCTCCATCGTCTGGGAATTCAAGCCTTCGAGCCCGTGCTGGTGGAAGGCCGTGCGTTGAAGCTGCATCCTTTGGTATGTACTGCTTATAACGCCGACTTTGACGGCGATCAGATGGCGGTTCATGTGCCTCTGTCGGCTGAAGCACAGGCTGAAGCACGGTTTCTCATGCTGGCCGCCAATAACCTGTTGAAGCCCTCCGATGGACGGCCTGTAGCTGTTCCCACGCAGGATATGGTGCTGGGGTCTTATTATTTGACTCTGGATAAAGAAGGAGAGCTGGGCGAAGGGAAAATATTCCGGAACATGGAAGAGGCTATGATGGCCTATGATTCCAAAGTGATCAGCCTTCATGCCAAGATCCGTGTTCGCAGAACGGTGGAATTTGATGGAAAGCCTGTGACTGGGTTGGTGGAAACCACCATGGGTCGTATGATTTTCAACCGGCCTATTCCGCAGGATTTGGGATATGTGGATCGTTCTACACCCGAGGGCGCTCTCCAGTTTGAAGTGGATTTCCTGGTAGGGAAGAAGCAGCTGGGGAAGATTATAGAAAACTGCATCAAAGTACACGGCACCGAGCGTACTGCCGAGGTACTGGATGAGATTAAGGCCCAGGGCTATAAGTATTCTACGATCAGCGGTATTACCGTAGCTGTATGCGATGCTACGATACCTTCGGAGAAGAAAGAACTTTTGGCTTCTGCAGAGAAAGAGATCGATGCGATCAGCAATGATTTTGCAGACGGCTTCCTGTCTGATTCGGAACGTTATAATGCGGTTCTGAGAACTTGGGAGAAATGCACAAATGATGTGACCGAAGCGCTGCAAAAAGGTCTCGACCGGTATAATCCCATTTATATGATGGCGGATTCCGGCGCCCGAGGCACGATGAGCCAGATCCGTCAGCTTGCCGGTATGCGCGGACTGATTGCCAACACTTCCGGTAAAACCATTGAAATTCCCATCAAGGCCAACTACCGCGAAGGCCTGAATATTTTGGAATACTTTATTTCTTCCCGAGGCGCCCGTAAGGGTTTGGCTGATACGGCTCTGCGGACCGCCGACTCCGGTTATTTGACCCGCCGACTGGTAGACGTTTCTCAGGATGTTATCATCCGTGAGGATGACTGCGGCGCGACAGAGGGACTGGAAGTATTTGAAATCACGGCTGGTCCTGAATCCATTGAGCCGTTGAGAGAACGCCTGATCGGCCGCTATCTGGTGGATGACTTCTGTGATGAAGCTGGAAATGTGTTGGTCTCCAAGGATAAGCTCATGGGCGATGCGGATGCAGACATTATCATCAGCAGGGGAGTGGAGCGCATTCAAATCCGTTCTATCCTCAATTGCCGTGCGAAAAATGGCGTCTGCAAGAAGTGTTACGGCGCTTCTCTGGCAAACGGAAAGCCTGTTACAGTGGGCGAGGCGGTTGGCATCATAGCAGCACAGTCTATCGGTGAACCCGGCACACAGCTTACTATGAGAACCTTCCACACCGGCGGTGTTGCCAGTGCAGAAGATATTACGCAGGGTCTTCCCCGTATTGATGAGCTGTTTGAAGGCCGCAAGCCCAAGCATGTGGCTATCATCAATGAGATCGATGGAAAGGTCACCTTTGAGGAGATCAAAAAGAACCGCCATGTTGTTGTCACCAATGATGAGACCGGCGATTCCCGTTCCTATCTGATTCCCTTCGGTTCCCGTCTCACGGTAAAGGAAGGCGATTATATCAAGCGCGGCAAGCGCATTACGGAAGGATCGGTCAACCCTCACGACGTACTGGCCATCAGCGGCACACAGGAGGTTCAGGATTATCTGATCCAGGAAGTGCAGCGCGTTTACCGTATGCAGGGTGTTGATATCAACGACAAGCATATTGAGATCATTGTGCGCCAGATGCTTCGTAAGGTGAGAATTGACGATGCAGGGGATACGACGCTTCTGGTCAGTTCCCTTGCTGATAAAAACGAGGTGTTTTCCGCCAATGAGGAGATCCGCAGAAGGATTGCGAACGGTGAGTCCGAACTGAGGGAGGCAACCTTTACTCCTATCCTTCTGGGTATTACCAAGGCGTCTCTGGCTACGGATTCCTTCCTGTCTGCCGCCTCTTTCCAGGAAACCACACGCGTGCTTACCGATGCTGCGATTAAAGGTAAGGTGGACACTCTGATTGGTTTGAAGGAAAATGTTATTATCGGCAAGCTGGTTCCTGCCGGAACGGGGATGAAGTGCTACAGCGATGTCGAAATTGCACCTGCGAATCAGGAAAAGTTTACTGACTCACCCTATTTGGAAGAGGTGCAGGCAGATTACCCCATGGCTTCTGGCGCGGAAGATTTCAACGTAGAAGAAATTGACTCCTAAAGGTTCCAAAGCCAGGAAAACGCTTGACAAAAGTAAAAACCTGGTGTTATAATACAGAACTGAGCGGCTTTCCAGTAAATTTTGCCGCTTCCCAGTATTTTCGTGGGAAGCGGCACTTTTACGATTTGAGGAAAGCGGTATGAAATGGTGTCTGGACGGGCATTCTAAGTGCTGTGTCTGAACATATAAATTTTTTATAAGGAGGTGCACTATGCCAACCTTTAATCAGCTGATTCACAATGGACGTGCCGTTGCGGAAAAGAAGAGCAAGGCCCCTGCGCTGCTCAAGGGATGGAATTCCAAGAAGAGAACTGCAATTGATCAGGATTCCCCCCAGAAGCGTGGTGTCTGCACGACGGTAAAGACCACAACTCCGAAGAAGCCGAACTCTGCTCTGAGAAAAATTGCGAGAGTCAGGCTTTCCAACGGAATTGAGGTTACCGCTTATATTCCGGGCGTCGGCCATAACCTGCAGGAGCACAGTGTCGTCATGATCCGCGGCGGCCGTGTACGCGACCTTCCTGGCGTGCGTTATCACATTATCCGTGGTACGTTGGATGCTCAGGGCGTTGCAAAGCGTATGCAGGCTAGGTCCAAGTACGGCGCGAAGAGACCTAAGGCGGGCGCAAAGAAGGCGTAAGAGCTTTGACCGCAAGGTTTCCAAACACATTCGTAAGGCAGAATTCGTATGGCTTACCGCGCCGATAGGCGTGGATTTGGCATTTTATATAGATTCCGTATCGGGGTCGGGTAATTTGCCTTTCTGGCCAGCGGGAGTTTGTACTTTCGAGTACCGATGATATCATTTTATGAAGGAGGGAAGATTATGCCAAGAAGAGGCAATGTGGCAAAACGTGATGTTTTGCCTGATCCTATGTATCATTCCAAGCTTGTCACCCGTTTAATCAATAATATCATGTATGACGGTAAGAAGGGTGTTGCCCAGAAAATCGTATATGGTGCATTTGATATCGTAGCGGAGAAGACGGGCAAAGAGCCGCTCGAAGTTTTCGAGCAGGCGATGGAAAATGTGATGCCCAGTCTGGAGGTAAAGGCCCGCCGTGTCGGCGGTTCCACCTATCAGGTTCCTATGGAAGTACGTCCTGAGAGACGTCAGACTTTGGGACTGCGCTGGCTCACGAATTATTCCAGGCTCCGTTCGGAAAAAACCATGAGAGAGAGACTGGCCGGAGAAATCCTCGACGCGGTTAACGGCGCAGGCGGCGCAGCTAAGAAGCGTGACGATACACACAAGATGGCAGAGGCCAACAGGGCGTTTGCTCATTACAGATGGTAATGTATTAAGGAGGAAATTATGGCCAGGCAGGTACCACTCGAATTAACCAGAAACATCGGCATCATGGCTCACATCGATGCCGGTAAAACTACCACCACAGAGCGTATCCTGTTTTACACAGGCGTCAATTATAAAATTGGCGAGACCCACGAGGGCGCTGCTACCATGGACTGGATGGCCCAGGAGCAGGAGCGCGGCATTACGATTACGTCCGCTGCTACCACCTGTTTTTGGCCGGACCGCAACGGCAACCAGAACCGCATCAACATTATCGACACTCCCGGCCACGTGGACTTCACCGTGGAAGTGGAGCGCTCTCTCCGCGTTTTGGACGGTTCTGTAACCGTTTTCTGCGCGAAGGGCGGTGTTGAGCCCCAGTCTGAAACCGTGTGGCGCCAGGCGGAGGAATATAAGGTCCCCCGTATGGCTTACGTCAATAAGATGGACATCATGGGCGCCGATTTCTATCGTGTCGTACAGATGATGAAAGACCGTCTCAAATGCAATGCAGTGCCGATTCAGCTTCCTATCGGTAGCGAAGATACCTTCAAGGGAATCATCGACCTGGTGGAGATGAAAGCCTATGTCTATTATGACGACTTGGGCAAAGATATCCGCTGCGAGGAGATCCCTGAAGATATGCAGGAGCTTGCAGAAAAATATCACGAAGAACTCGTGGAGCATGTTGCCGAGCAGGATGACGTGATTATGGACAAGTATCTCTCTGGGGAAGAGATCGAAGTGAACGACATTAAGGACTGCATTCGTAAATCTACGATTGGCAATCATATGGTGCCTGTTACCTGCGGTACTTCCTACAAGAATAAGGGTGTACAGAAGCTGCTGGATGCAATTGTGGATTATATGCCCGCCCCGACGGATGTCCCTGCAATTAAGGGAGTGAATCCCGATACAGAAGAGGAAGAAGTACGTCATTCTTCTGATGACGAGCCTTTCTCTGCCTTGGCGTTTAAAATTGCTACCGACCCCTTTGTCGGCAAGCTGTGCTTCTTCCGTGTGTATTCTGGCTCCATTGAGGCAGGTTCTACAGTATACAACTCTGTGAAGGACAATAACGAGCGCATGGGCCGTATTGTACAGATGCACGCAAATGACCGTAAAGATATTGATCGTGTGTACGCTGGCGATATCGCTGCTGCAGTGGGTCTGAAAAATACCACAACGGGCGATACCCTTTGCGATGAGAAGCATCCCATCATCCTGGAGTCTATGGAGTTCCCGGATCCCGTTATCCGTGTGGCGATTGAGCCGAAAACCAAGGCCGGCCAGGAGAAAATGGGAGTTGCCTTGGCAAAGCTTGCTGAAGAGGATCCGACCTTCAAGGCTTATACGGATGAAGAGACGGGCCAGACCATCATTGCAGGTATGGGTGAGCTGCACTTGGAGATTATTGTAGACCGTCTGCTCCGTGAGTTTAAGGTGGAAGCCAATGTTGGCAAACCTCAGGTTGCTTACAAAGAGACGATCCGCAAGGGCGCCGATGTGGATACCAAATATGCGCGTCAGTCCGGCGGTAAAGGCCAATATGGTCATGTTAAAATCCGCATTTCTCCGAATCCGGGTCAAGGCTACGAGTTTGTCAATGCCGTTGTCGGCGGTGCAATTCCGAAGGAATATATTCCTGCTGTAGATCAGGGCATTCAAGGCGCTATGCTGGCGGGTGTGTTGGCTGGCTACAATGTTGTAGACGTGAAAGTAGAGCTTTATGACGGTTCTTATCATGAAGTTGACTCCTCTGAAATGGCGTTTAAGATCGCCGGTTCTATGGCTTTCAAAGAGGCAATGCGGAAAGCCGATCCCGTTCTGATGGAGCCCATTATGAAGGTCACGGTTATCACGCCTGAAGAGTATATGGGCGATGTAATCGGTGATTTGAACTCCCGCCGTGGTATGATTCACGGTATGGATGCTCTTCCGGGTGCTCAGCAGGTCAACTCAGAAGTTCCGCTTTCTGAAATGTTCGGCTATGCTACTGATATGCGTTCTAAGACACAGGGCCGCGGCCAGTATACCATGGAACCTGCGCATTACGCAGAGGTTCCGAAGAACATTTCCGAGAAGATTATTTCCGAGCGTGGCAAAAAGTCGGATTAACCTGATTTAGCACTTGATTTTTCATAGCTTTGTTGTTAAAATGAAGCGTATGAGGCTGGATAATTATTTTCATTGAATAAAAAGGAGGCAATTCCAATGGCAAAGGAAAAATTTGAAAGAAGCAAACCGCATGTCAATATTGGCACCATCGGACACGTTGACCATGGTAAGACCACGCTGACTGCGGCTATCACGAAGGTCCTGGCAATGAAGGGCGACGCGGACTTCATGGATTATGCCAATATCGACAAGGCTCCCGAAGAGAGAGAGCGCGGCATTACCATTAACACCGCTCACGTAGAATATCAGACTGATTCTCGTCACTATGCGCACGTTGACTGCCCCGGTCATGCTGACTATGTAAAGAACATGATTACTGGTGCTGCTCAGATGGACGGCGCAATTCTGGTTGTTTCCGCAGCTGACGGCCCCATGCCTCAGACTCGTGAGCACATTCTGCTGGCCCGTCAGGTTGGCGTGCCCTATATCGTAGTTTTCATGAACAAGTGCGATCAGGTAGATGACGAAGAGCTGCTCGATCTCGTCGAGATGGAAATTCGCGATCTGCTGAATGAGTACGAGTTCCCCGGCGACGATACTCCTATCATCCGCGGTTCTGCTCTGCAGGCTCTGGAGTGCGATTCCAAGGATCCTAACGATCCTATCTATGCGCCTATCCTTGAGCTCATGAGCGCAGTTGACGAGTATATCCCCACTCCTGAGCGCAAAGCTGACCTCCCCTTCTTGATGCCTGTCGAGGACGTGTTCACCATCACTGGCCGCGGCACTGTTGCTACTGGCCGTGTAGAGCGTGGACAGGTTAAGATGTCTGAGGAAATTGAGATTGTCGGTCTGGCCGAGGAGACCAGAAAGTCTGTTGTTACCGGTATCGAAATGTTCCGGAAGCTTCTTGATTACGCTGAGGCTGGCGACAATATCGGTGTGTTGCTTCGCGGCATTCAGAGAACCGACATTGAGCGCGGACAGGTTCTGGCAAAGCCCGGAACCATTCATCCTCACACCAAGTTCAAGGGTCAGGTTTATGTTCTGACTAAGGATGAAGGCGGCCGTCATACTCCGTTCTTCAACAACTATCGTCCTCAGTTCTATTTCAGAACGACAGACGTGACTGGCGTTATCTCTCTGCCCGAGGGCACTGAGATGTGCATGCCTGGCGATAACGTTGATATGGATGTGGAACTGATCACTCCTATCGCCATCGAGGAAGGCCTCCGTTTTGCTATTCGTGAAGGCGGCCGTACTGTTGGCTCCGGCGTTGTTACCGCTATCAATACCTGATTATAGCTTTGTTGACTATCCTGCGCATTTGCGCAGGATAGTTTTTTTCTTTTTAACCTGTCAATGAGAGGAGGCTGAATTCGATGGACTTGTTTCTTGCGAGACACGGAGAAACGGTATCCAATGCTGTAGGCCGGGCTTTGGGAGGCGGGGGAGATTCTCCCTTGACAGCCAACGGAGTCCGCCAGGCGGAGGAGATGGGAAAATTGCTTGCCGGGATAACATTTGACGCGGTCTACAGCAGTCCCCTAGGCCGAGCGGTAGATACGGTGAGAATTGCGTTCCAAGGGAACGTTCAGCCAATCCAGGACGAGCGCCTGCTGGAAATCGGGCTGGGGGATATGGAGGGGCTGACCTGGAAAGAAATCGTTCGGCAGTATCCGCAGTCCAGCACGTTTATGGCGGACCCTGCGGCCTATGTCCCGCCGCCCAACGGGGAACCTTTACAGGAAATGATTGCCAGGATTGATGATTTCTTGTGTGACCTGGCTGAGAAAGACTACCGCCGTGTGTTGATACAGACACATGGCTATGTGCTGCGCGTCTTTTACGCCTGTATGACAGACCATACCGTGGCCGCCATCGGCAGGTCGCCCGGTTACGGAAATTGCGAGGTTGTATCATATCGCGTCAAAAAGCAGCTATATGTCCGGAGCTCAGGTCTTTCCGAAAAGCAGGAGTGATTCTATTGTGGTTCCCACAACCTAAAACAGAGAGAGGAGTATGGGAATGTTTAATGCAAAGCCGTTTTGGGAGGAGACTTACCCACAGTTTGTTCGATGTGGGCGAGCTGCCCGAAAAATATGCGGGCTGGGAAATCGTGGCGCACGAAGAGGGGACATTCCGGGACACTATCCTGGGAATATCCATCATGAGCACGCCTTTGAACGCATTGTGGCCAGAAAACCTTGAGTATTCCATGGCATAAAAGAAGCCGCCGTACCCGGCATTGCTCGGGTATGGCGGCTTTTTTGTATCTTGATAGGCTTACTTCAAAAGCAAGGCGGTAAGATCCATGGGCTCCAGAGTCTTTCCGTCTTTGTAGGCGCGCATGTTGCCGCTGGCGATCTCATCGATCAAGATGACCTCCTGGCCGTTGAAACCGAACTCAAATTTGATATCGTAGAATTCCGCACCGGCTTTTTCCACCTCTGCCGCTACAATCGCGGTGATCTCCTTGGTGGCCTTCACGATGGCATCGAACTGCTCGCCGGTCATGATGCCCAAAACTTCCAGGCCTTCCTTGGTGATCAGCGGGTCGCCCCGGTCATCGTCCTTGATGGTCATTTCCACGTAAGCGGGAAGCTTGGCTCCATCTTCGATATAAGCGCCGTAACGGCGGATAAAACTGCCCACAGCACGATACCGGCAGATTACTTCCAGGCCTTTACCGAACGGTTTTGCAGGAAGGACTTCCATGGTGGCGTTATCGATATCGGCGCTGACGTAATGGGTTTTGATGCCCGCCGCGTTGAGCATTTCAAAAAACTTGACACTGACACGGAGGTTTTCACGGCCGATTCCCTCAATATGTGCGCCGACAGTATTGGCGCCAGGATCGAATACGCCGTTTTCACCGGTCATATCGTCCTTGAATTGGAGCATATAGTTGCCGTTTTCCAGTTCGTAAACATCTTTCGTTTTACCTGTGTAAATTTTTTTCATGTGTTACCCAATCCTTCTTTCTTGGAAAATGAGTTCCAATTTGCTTTTTTATTATATCATTTTCTGTTCCATACAGCAATCCATTCCGTCGAAAAAGATTAGATTTTCAGGATTTGATGGGAAATTTAGCCCATTGACAAAGCAGGAGGGCAATGCTACAATAAGAAGCAGAAAACAGAATAAATCCTTATCAAGAGTGGCGGAGGGACAGGCCCTGTGATGCCCGGCAACCTGTGGCGTAAGCTGCAAGGTGCTAATTCCTGCGGTGAAGCCCCCTTTTTTGTGGGGTACCGAAAGATGAGGCTGGATAAAAGGACCCTCGTTTTTCGAGAGGCCCTTTCTTTATGGGATTTATCTGGAAGAAAACTGATGTGGCAAATTGCCGCAGTTTGAGAGAAAGGAAGTATGTGTTTGTGAAACTATTTACATCAGAATCTGTTACGGAAGGCCATCCTGATAAACTCTGCGACCAGATTTCAGACGCCGTGTTGGACGCCATTTTACAGGAAGACGCGGAGGCCCATGTGGCATGTGAGGTTACAGCCACAACAGGGATGATCCATGTCATGGGAGAGATCACCACATCCTGTTATGTGGATATCCCGGCAATCGTACGTGATGTAGTGCGTGAGGTGGGGTATGATGACCCTAAATGCGGCTTTAACGGCAATACCTGTGGAGTGGTCACTTCCATAGATACACAGTCTCCGGACATTGCTTTGGGGGTCAATGAGTCTTTGGAGGCCAAAAAGGGCGAGACCGACGAAAACAGTTTGATTGGCGCCGGAGATCAGGGCATGATGTTCGGCTATGCCTGTGATGAAACACCGGAATATATGCCTATGGCAATTTCGCTGGCGCATAAGCTGGCAAAGCAGTTGGCAGCGGTGCGTAAGGACGGTACGCTGAAATATCTGCGGCCTGACGGAAAAACCCAGGTTACCGTAGAATATGACGGGGATCAGGTAAAGCGAATCGATGCCATTGTGGTATCCACCCAGCATGATGAGGAAGTCAAGCAGGAAAGATTGAAAAAGGACGTTGTTAAGTATGTTATCAAACCTATCGTTCCGTCGGAGCTGATCGATTCCAATACCCGAATTTATATCAATCCAACCGGGCGTTTTGTTATCGGCGGCCCTGTAGGAGACAGCGGATTGACTGGCCGAAAAATCATTGTGGATACCTATGGCGGGTATGGCCGTCACGGCGGCGGGGCGTTTTCTGGAAAAGACCCCACCAAGGTGGACCGTTCTGCGGCTTATGCGGCCCGGTATGTGGCAAAGAATATTGTTGCGGCAGGACTGGCCAGAAAATGTGAGGTAGAACTTGCCTACGCCATTGGGGTAGCTCGTCCCGTGTCTATTATGGTGGATACCTTTGGCACCGGCACTGTCGATGACGGAAGGCTGGCGGAAGCGGTTCAGAAAGCATTTGACCTGCGTCCGACTGCCATTATCAAAGAATTGGATTTGAGACGACCGATTTACAGGCAGTTGGCTGCTTATGGCCATATGGGCCGTGAGGATCTGGATATCACCTGGGAAAGAACCGATCGCACGGAAGCACTGCTGAATGCGTTGAAATAAGAGATGGGGAAAAGAGTGGCGACTGAGGTTGTCCACTCTTTTTTTACTGTTACACAGAACCGAAGTTTTTTCTGAAATCACGCGGACAATCTGCCTGACATAACATAGAAAGAAGTGAGGTGAACTTTGTGAACATAGTGATCTTTGTTCTGTGTGCGGTGTTGATGGTATTCGGAATTGCAGAATTGGTGAGGCTGCTGGTTTTTTGGTGGCTGAAACCGGAAACAGCGCAGGAATTCTCCATTGTCGTATCCCCTGGAAGCGCTGACAGCTGCGAGTATTTGGTTCGCTCAGCTGCAGAAAGGATGCGGTGGCTGAATTTGAAAGCACCCTGCAGATTGGTTTGCGTCAATTTGTCCGATGATCCGGAGATTGACAGTATCTGCCGTTTTCTTGCCCTGCGATATCCATATTTGAAGGTTTCCAAAAGAGAAGATCTGGTGTATACTATTTTAGACAGGGATGAAGACCCCTGAACGGGAAACAGAGAAAGGAAATCGGGACGTGGCGGAAGACAGGCTGTTGGAATTATGCGGATCTGTTGAAACGGTAGTGTACCATAATGACAAAAATCAATATACAGTGTTGGAGATGAATGCCGGCAACGAAAATGTCACCGTTGTCGGCGCATTTCCCTTTGTCAGTGTAGGGGAAGAACTGCATGTATATGGAAAGTGGAGCAGTCACCCTTCCTTTGGCGATCAGTTCAAGGCAGAGGCTTTTGAAAGATCCAGGCCTGCTACTACGGCAGCCATGCTGAAATACCTCTCCTCTGGAGCAGTAAAGGGAATTGGCCCTGCTACAGCAAGGAGAATTATTGAAACCTTTGGCGGCAAAGCGCTGGAAATCATCGAAAATGAACCGGAACGTTTAGCACAGATAAAGGGGATTACCAGGGAGAAAGCACTGGAAATTAATACTGAGTTAAAACGTGTTTATGGAATTCGGGAGCTGATGGCCTTCTTGGGCGCTTATGGGGTACGCCCGGAAGAGGCGGTTCTGGTGTGGAAACAATTTGGGGAAGGCTCTGTCGGCTGCATTCAGGAAGATCCTTATTGCCTTTGCGGCGATGGTTTGGATATCAGCTTCAGCATAGCGGATTCTATTGCGGAATCCATGGAAAAGCCCCGGAATGATGACGGCAGGGTTCAGGCGGGAGTACTCTATGTCCTGAGGCATAACCTGAATAATGGACATACCTGCCTGCCTGCGGACAAGCTCTGTCAGGCCGCCCAGCGCCTGTTAGGAGTAGAGCTTTCCGATGTGCAGGACGCTTTACTCCTGCTGTGTGAGCACTACCAGACAGTCTGTGTGAACTTTGATGGAAGAGACTTTATCTTTTTGAAAAAGCAATACCAGTCGGAAGAATACATTTCCAGACGAATGCAGGGGATGCTGCAAATGC
Source organism: Neglectibacter timonensis (assembly GCF_900048895.1). Lineage (GTDB taxonomy): Bacteria > Bacillota > Clostridia > Oscillospirales > Acutalibacteraceae > Acutalibacter > Acutalibacter timonensis. The sequence continues at coordinate 509,429 of NZ_LT160640.1, forward strand.
CGCCGCAATCGATTTGCGGTGCAGAGAATATGATTGCCGATGTGGAGCGGACGCAGGGAATCGCCTATGCGGAAAAGCAGCGTGATGCGATCCGGGCTGCTTTGGATAAGGGAATTTTGATTCTTACAGGCGGTCCTGGAACAGGAAAGACTACCACGCTTAACGCCATTATCCGAATTCTCAAAGAGATGGGGGAACGCGTCTTCCTGGCAGCCCCCACTGGCCGGGCGGCAAAGCGGATGAGTGAGCTGACCGGGGAAGAGGCGAAAACGATCCACCGCATGCTGCAGGTAGACTGGGATGAACAGGATAACCCGGTATTCACCCGGAATGAACGAAATCCACTGGAATGCGACTGCCTTGTCATCGATGAGCTCTCCATGGTAGATTCTTATGTATTTGAAAGCGTGCTTCGCGCTCTTCCCATTTCCTGCCGGCTGATCTTGGTAGGGGACAGCGATCAGCTGCCCTCTGTGGGCGCAGGCAATGTTTTGGGGGATCTGGTCGCTTCCGGCCTGTTTCCCACTGTGCAGCTCAAAGAGATTTTCAGACAGTCCATGGCAAGCCTGATCGTGATGAATGCCCATCAGATCGTAGAGGGGAAAATGCCAGACCTTTCCCGCAGGGACAGCGATTTCTTTTTTATGCCGGTTGCCGAACCGGAGGATGCCGCAAAACTAATTGTTTCTCTCTGCTCTCAGCGTTTGCCTAAAAGTTACGGCTATTCCAGTGTCTCGGATATTCAGGTCCTCTGCCCAGGACGGAAGGGTGAATTGGGAACTGCAGAACTGAATAAACTGCTGCGTGAAGCGATTAATCCGCCGTCAAAGGATAAGACGGAAGTAAAGATTAATGGCACATTGTTTCGGCTGGGTGATAAAGTGATGCAGGTGCGCAACGACTATAATCTTCCATGGACAAAGGAGGATGATACCAGCGGAGAAGGCGTCTTTAACGGGGATATGGGGGTAGTCACGGAAATTGACCGACCGGGAGGTGTGCTGCGGGTTCAAATAGACGACAAAGAGGTGCTCTATGATTTTGAGCACGCTTCCAATGAATTGGAACCTGCATATGCGGTCACGGTACACAAAAGCCAGGGCAACGAATTTACTGCCGTGGTGATCCCTGTTTTAAAACCGCCTATGCAGCTTTGTTACCGGAATTTGTTGTATACAGCAGTGACCCGTGCGAAAAAACTGCTCATTTTGGTGGGGACGAGAGGAACTATAGAGGCGATGGTGGAAAACGACAGGAAAACACGGCGCTATACTGGGCTTGCCCGTTTTCTGGCAAGGCCGGAGGAGTTGGAATAGGCGGAATGGAAACAGTACGCGAACAGAGGCGTTTACTGGGCAGGTTCTGTCTGCGGAGAATACTCTTTTAGCACTTCACTGAGAGTTAAAAAACAAACGTCCTGAAACCATCGGATTAAAACCGGTTTTCAGGACGTTTGCTTTTTCAGAATGCTGCTATTTCCCTTTTCTAGCGGAAAAATTTTCCCATGGTATACAGATCACGATAGGATCCATCCGGCATTTTTGCTTGCTGTTTCAGTGTGCCTTCTACAACAAACCCTAAACTTAAATAGAGTCCCAGGGCGCGAAGGTTCTCTGTGTCTACAGTGAGGCAGAGCTTTTCGATCTCTTTCTGCCGGCACCAGTCAAATTGTATTTGAAACAGTCTGCGCCCCAGGCCCATACGCCAGAAATCCTGTCTCACAGAGATGGCAATTTCTGCCAGATGGCGAGTCCGCCGCCTGCCGATGTTTCTGGTACAACCGCAGGTTGCCGCAATTTCACCGCTTTTCGTTTCAGCGACCAGAAACAGTTTGTCCTCTCCCGCCGACCAGGATTTTAACAGTGCGGCCTCGGATTCCAAGGAAAAGGAAGCTTCAAATTCTCCCGGTTCTCTGGCAAGAAATGTTGTTTCGCTGTCTACATGCCGCATAAATTCAAACATCTTTTGAGCGTCGTTTTCTTCAGCGTTCCGCAGCAAGAAAAACTGCCCCTTTGTCTCAAAGCTTTCCTGATATTTTGACACGTTATCAAACCTTCCATCTTCTCAGCGATCGGAGTCAATATTTTCAGCAGTATAGCATGAAAAAAGTATCCTGTCAAATTGAACTGATGTTCCTTGTTTTCTCTATTTATTTTGCCGAAAGTCAACGAAAATAGTTGACTTTTCTGTTTTTTTCCTCTAGTATTAAAGAACTTAAGCATGATAGAGGCGCGAATGACAAGAGTATGTTCTTCTACACTCAGGCAAGAGGAGAACGGAAAGGGGAATTCGCCGAGGTTCTGCGTCTGTTGCCTGGCAGCGCAGCGCCGGGTTGTAGGAGAATATCCTGCAGACTGTCGCTTTCCGGAGAGGAATGCGGAGCGCTGTTATGAATTCATATGGATACAGAATATGAAGTCATGACAGAGTGTCATGACTTTTTTTATGGAATGAGGATGGTAAACATGAGATGGAATGGTAAGAAGGCGCTGCGGGCGGGTATCCTGGCAGTAGTCCTGCTGGCGGCGCTGATTGTGCCGCCTTTGGTAGGGGGAACGGTTAGCGCTGCGGAGGGCGGCGGTTTTTATGGAACCATCTGGTCCCTTTTGCCTCCCGTAATAGCAATTGCCCTGGCTTTGATCACTAAGGAGGTATATTCCTCCCTGTTTGTCGGTATTGTGATCGGTGGTCTGCTGTACTCCGGATATGGTTTTGAAGGAACGGTTCTCCACGTGTTTCAGGATGGCGTCGTGGGTGTGTTGTCCGATGGTTATAATGTGGGGATTTTGATTTTCCTGGTCATTTTGGGCGCCATGGTTTCCCTTATGAATCGGGCTGGAGGTTCGGCAGCGTTTGGACGCTGGGCTGCCCGGCATATCAAAACGCGTGTCGGAGCGCAGCTGGCCACAGTGGTCTTGGGCGTTTTGATCTTTATTGATGACTATTTTAACTGCCTGACAGTAGGTTCCGTCATGCGGCCGGTAACCGATGAACACAAAGTGTCCCGTGCTAAGCTTGCTTATCTGATCGATGCGACAGCTGCTCCCGTCTGCATTATAGCGCCAATCTCTTCCTGGGCTGCAGCTGTTGCGAGCTATGTGGAAGACGGAAATGGACTTTCGCTGTTTATCCAATCGATCCCGTTCAATTTCTATGCGATTCTTACGATCATCATGATGGTGGGCATGGCGCTGATGAAAGTGGAGTTTGGGCCCATGGCGGGATTCGAACGCAATGCCCAGGAAAATGGAGATCTGTTTTCCGGTAAAAATCCCTATGCCAATCTGACGGAGGAATCAGAGGAGGAAAAAGGGGCTGTCATCGATTTGGTCCTGCCCATCGTCGTGCTGATTATCTCCTGTATTATAGGAATGATTTACTCCGGCGGTTTTTTCCAGGGAGCCTCATTTGTAGAAGCCTTTTCTGGTTCCGATGCCTCTGTGGGGTTGATGCTGGGTTCGGTGTTTGCCCTGCTATTCACTATTGCTTTTTATTGTATCCGCCGTTCCATGACGTTCCGCGAGGCGATGGGATGCGTTCCGGAAGGATTTCGGGCCATGGTGCCGGCCATTCTGATTTTGACCTTTGCTTGGACGTTGAAGTCCATGACAGATTCACTGGGTGCGGGTGAATTTGTTTCTGCTCTGGTAAAGGGTTCTGCAGGTGGATTCAAAGCGCTTTTGCCTGCCGTGGTATTCGTTATAGGTTGTTTCCTGGCGTTCGCCACTGGTACCAGCTGGGGTACTTTTGGCATTCTGATTCCCATTACATTAAATGTGTTTCCGCTTACGGATCCGTTGGGTGTTGTGTGCGTTTCCGCCTGCATGGCGGGCGCTGTCTGCGGAGATCACTGCTCTCCCATATCAGACACAACAATTATGGCTTCCGCAGGCGCGCAGTGCGACCATGTTGACCATGTGTCTACGCAATTGCCCTATGCCATAGCGGCCGCCGCAGTGAGTTTTGTCTCCTACATCATCGCAGGGTTCATTCCGAATGCATTCATTACCCTGCCTGTGGCAATCCTCCTGATGTTGGGCACTTTGGCTGTGATTAAAGCAGTCCACCGAAAGAAATCAGTATCCTAAGTTGGAAAAAAGAAAGGCCTCCACGGTCTTTCTTTTTTTATAGCTTGAAAGCGAAAAATGCTTAAAATGCCCTTGAGTTTTTGCAGAGTGTCCCTCAAACCCGCATGAAATCAAGGTTTGCGCATATGCCTCTAAAATTAACCCCTGAAAAGTCATCGGGACTTGTTTACAGGCACGGGCCGAAAAGAGCCAGTATGAGACGTTCCCGTCTCATGCCAGTTCTATTTTCATGCGCGGCGGGAATTCCAATCTCACGCAAAACAATCGCGGCAAGCAGAACAGAGCGTGTCCTATTCTGTCCTGCTTGCTACTTTTGAAAATAACTAGATAGCATAGTGCGCCATATACCGATAAGGTGGAGCTAAACCAGCACGAGAAACTGGAAATATAAATTTTGGACTGTACCCCAAAAAGGAGAGCAATTTTATACTTTCTTACGCGTCAGGAAAATTCCAACAATTGCCCCTATCAGGATAATCGGCGCTAATCTGACAAACAGCCATTCAAATGCGTGAGAAGCTGCTCCGAAAACAGCGGTTTCAGGGTCACTATAATTCCAAGCCAAGTAAGGACTATTTAATGTGATTAAGACCGCAGAGATTATAACTATGACCACGCACGATGAGATAAACAGCCAATGAAATATTTTTCGTCTTGTGGTCTTCCTTTGTGCGAGCTGTAAGTTTATAATCTCCAGTTTTTCAGAAATCGCTTTTAAGTCATCAACCTTTGATTCAATAACGGTTTCCCCAAGTAAAGTGCTTACGGATGTTTCAAGCGCTTCTGATATGGAAATCAACATGTCAGAATCAGGGACTGACAACCCTTGCTCCCATTTAGAAATTGTTTGCCGCACCACGTTCAGCTTGATAGCAAGCTCCTCCTGTGAAAGCCCTTTTGATTTTCTGATTGCTTTTATAGTTTCATTTAACATTAGGGACGAACTCCTTTCTTCAGTTGTTAACACGATTGTATGAGAAACTGCCCGTTGCTGCAAGCAATGAATATTAACATTTCAATTATATCGTCATGGTAGGCTGTTATGTCGGCCGGGAGGAAGAATAAAAACTTGGTAAACTGTTCTCGAAATCATTTGTAGCTTAAAGGGAACAGCGGAAAATTATTTCTTCGGTTGAAAAAGGGATGAGACTGTACTATAATAGGAAAGTATCATTATGGGAATTTGTGACCTCGAATAGTAAGGATGATTAAGAGGATGATTGGAACAGATATTGCAATCGATTTGGGAACATCAAAATTTAAGGTATATTTGGACGGCAAGGGAATTGTGTTGAGCGAGCCCTCCATTATTGCTGTGGACAATGCCACGGATGAAGTTATCGCAATCGGGAGCGAAGCCTATGATATGTTGGGAAGAACCTCCGAGCGTATCACTGTTGCCCGGCCGTTGTGCAATGGTGTTATCTCTGATTTCTCTATGGCGGAGCATCTGATCAGCCATTATCTCAAAGAGATCAACAACAGCAGAGTGTTTATGCCTCGTGTGGTAGTGAGCGTCCCCTGTGGAATCACAGAGGTGGAAAAAAGAGCAGTGGTAGATGCCATTGGTGCGGCGGGCGTACGCAAGGTTTGTCTGATAGAGGAACCTGTGGCGGCGGCTATCGGCGCCGGGGTGGACATTGCGGTACCGCATGGGACGATGATCGTAGATATTGGCGAGGGAACCACAGATATGGCGGTAATTTCCCTAAACGGTATCGCCATTGCCAACTCTACCCATATTGCTGGGGATGATTTCAATGATTCCATCATAAAATACGTCCGCAAAAAGTTCAACCTGGTGATTGGGGACCGCATGGCGGAAGAGGCGAAAATTGCGATTGGTTGTGCGTATCCCAGGAAAAAGCTGATGACCTTTACATTAAAAGGACGAAATGCTATGAGCGGACTTCCTGAAACTACAGTGATGAACTCTGATGAGATGATAGAGGCGCTTATCGAGCCGGCTATTTCCATCATCCGTACAGTGCAGGCGACTTTGGAAGAGACGCCTCCGGAACTGCTGTCTGATATCTTTACGGACGGCATCTATCTTACAGGGGGTTCGGCAAATCTGTACGGCCTCTCCACACTTTTGTCAAAGAAAACCAAAATTCCTGTAGTCACCTTTGAAAATCCGGAAAACTGTGTTGTGCTTGGTGCAGGAAAGGCAATTAAGTATATTGATAAGATCGACGGACGCACCCATGGAAAGATGAATCCGCTGGTAGCTTATTATTAAATAGAAAACACCGGAGCCTTACAATGGTTCCGGTGTTTTCTGTTTAGCTCCAATAACTTCCGTTCCAAGTTGTCCGGCTAGAAGCTGATGATGATTTCCTCAACTGTGATTTCTCCATCGATGAGGGTTTCAATCACAGGTTTTTCATTGGAACAGTCCTTTTTCCAATAATGCCATGCCTTTTCCAAGTTTTCTTCTTCGTTGGGCACGCCGTCGAAACAGTTGCAGGCATCACCATCGAAAAACCCTCCACCGGCTTTTAGTCTGACAATGGAATACACATCGCGCCCAATATCCTGAAAAAATTTGGCCCAGCTCTGCGCCTCCTGTAAGGTCCTGGAGGTGTAAAGACAGGCCATACGGGAAGGATAAGTAGGAAAATACTCTTTGCGGATCTTTTCCAGGGCCATTTCACGGTAAGCTACCTTTGACCACTTGTCCATATCCGCCTGAAGAAGCCGAACCAGCTTTTCCTCTACCGGTTCCCCGCACAGAAGCGCCTTAAATGCCGTAACCCTATGGTAAACACCGTTGTGATGCTGCTGGTCAAAAATCAATTTTTGTCCCAATTCCATGGGGCGTTCCGTAACAACGTGATAGACATATTCTGTTTTCATACTTTTATCTCTCCATTCTATCCCGAAAATAGGCTGCAGTTTCCAATTCTTCTGGCGAAATCAGTTCAAAATGAAGCAATGCCTTTTCAATTCCATCATCCCAAACCGCAGCTGTTACATAGTCGGCAGCTTGCTTGGTTTCCTCCTGTGCATTTTCCATTGCAACTCCGGTTCCAGCCCAGGAAACCATACGGCAATCGTTATCTCCATCGCCAAAAACCATGACCTCCTCGCGGTTTAGGCCAAAATGTTCCGCAGTAGCAGCAATTCCTACTTCTTTTCCGCCGCCTTTTGGTATGACGTCGAAGCAGAACGGGCTGGCGCTGGTGATTTCAATTCCTTTTAATGGGGCCAGCAGTGAGGCGTATTGGGTTGGATTATAAGTGAGAAATTGATAAATTTCATTTGTCTCCAATCTGGCGGCATTATATACTTTCGGGACAGGGAGTCCCTGTAAAGCAAAGTGTTCCGCTATTTGGCGTTGATAATTTACCATAAAGGATTCTTCCGCCTCAATTAACAAGCAGGGGAAAGGCGTCTTCTTTTGAATTTCCAGCAACTGCCGCATATCCTGTTTGGGAATTGCCGTTTTATGTAAGATGTCTCCTTTTCGCGTGAAGCAGTACTGACCGTTTAAGGTGACAAAGCCGTCAAATGGAAAATACTCATCCAGAAAGGTCACCATGCTTTTTGGTCTGCCGGTCGCTACAAAAAGTTTGATCTCTCTTCTTTTCAGAAGGTGAAGAGCGCGAAGGGTAGAAGAAGGGATTCGGTTCGTTTTGGGATTGAGAAGCGTGCCGTCTATATCAAAAAAAATAGCGCGAATCATAAAATTGCGTTGCTCTCCTATACAAATATTTAGACAGGAAAACCGGGCGCCCAGTCCAGCTTCCTTTCCATCTTTTGCGGCGTCTAGTCGTGAAATGCATCCAGCAGGGCAGTATCTACTCCAAATTCTTCGGCGCAGTCCCGCAGCCCGTCCAGCACTTCGTCCCGTGAGAAGCTACAGGCTTCCAAACGGTCATCTGAGAAAGTATTCAAATAGGTGTAGAAATTCAAAGCGATGGACAAGTTTTCAATATCAGAGAAGTCCAATTCTTCGAACAGCATGTCTTCCGCCCGGCCAATCTCTCCCTGATCTGCCAGTTGATACAGGCATTCAGGAAAACCAAGACCAGAAGAATGCTTTATTTCTGACGCTTCATAAGTGCCGTAAGGCTGCTCGTACTGCTTTCCAAGAATTTTCGAAAGCAGACGAACCATGTCGTGAATCATACGTATGATATAATCCTCTGTAAGCAATCCGTTCACCAGCTTTGCTAGAAATACAGGAAGCCGCAGTTCTGCGGCTTCCTGTTACTTTTTTGCCTGATACCTGTTAACCATCAGATTTGCACATTTATAAATGTCGCCGCCGCCCAGTGTAAGAATGAGGTCTCCGGGTTTAGCATGCTCCATCACGTAATCTGCAATATCCTCGAAACTGCCAAACCATCTGCTTCCCGGTATTTTTGCAGCCAAGTCGCTGGTATGGATCTGGAAAGAGTTTACTTCCCGTACCGCAAGGATCTCCGTCATCACCACATGGTGGGGGATAGAAAGGGCTTTGGCAAATTCGTCCAAAAGAGTATAGGTACGGGAATAGGTATGCGGCTGAAAAACAGCCCAAACCTCACGGTAACCCATTTTTACAGCGGAGGACAGGACTGCAGTGAGTTCGGTGGGGTGGTGGGCGAAATCGTCTGCCACAGTAACTCCATCAAAGCTCCCGAGGATTTCAAAACGGCGGTGAACACCTGAAAACTTACTGAGAGAGGAACAGATCGGGGCGGGGGCAGCTCCAATAGAATGCGCGGCAGCAGCAGCAGCCACAGCATTGAGCATATTGTGCTCCCCGGGAACGATCAGGCTGACCCGGCCAAGCTTTTCACCACAATGCATGAGAGTGAAATCTTCACAAGCGGTATCTTCTTCATTCATCTCCGCTGGATAATAGTCATTTTTGTCACTGAAGCCGAAAGTGACGATTTTAGCGTTTGTAATACCTTCCACACTTTTCATCGCCCTCTCATCATCCCCATTGACAATGATAAGAGCGGAGGTCTGTGTTGCAAATTGATGGAAGGAGTGTATGATATTATCCACTGTTTTAAAATAATCGAGATGATCCGCATCAATATTCAGAATCACAGAGACCGCGGGATGAAGCTGCAGAAAGGTATCCACATATTCACAGGCCTCGCAAACAATGGTATCACTTTTCCCGACCCGGCCGTTACCGCCAATGAGAGGAAGCTTTCCGCCAATAATCGCACTGGGGTCCATTCCTGCGTCAATCAAAATCTGCGTGATCATACCGGTCGTCGTCGTCTTGCCGTGAGTCCCTGAGACCGCGACAGGGCAGCGGAATTTTTTCGTCAGCAGGCCAAGCATAACAGAGCGCTCTAGTGTGGGGATTCCCTTTTCCCGGGCAGCAACCAGTTCGGGGTTATCCTGTTTGCAGGCTGCAGTATAGACCACAGCTTCCGCATTGCCAATATTTTCAGCCCTGTGCCCCATAAAGACGGGGATTCCATAATTGCGGATACGGTCAAGCGTATCGGATTCATTCACATCGGAGCCTGTAAGCAGATATCCGTTATGATACAGGATTTCTGCCATAGGGCACATGCCGGATCCCCCAATTCCTACAAAGTGTAATTTTTTGACATGATCCAATATATTATCAATTTCATTCATATCGAAAAAGCGCTCCTCAACTTTATTCTACAATTCATCAATCCATAGCTGTTATCTATTATATTGCGAAATGGAGATAAAATAAATAGGAAATTTGAAAATATTCTGAAATTGTCTATTTTCGCACAAAGGAGACTGCGCACCAAACCCAGACTGTTGCCATAATATGAAATATCCCTGCGTCCATGGGAAACAGGCTCCCACGAAACAACGCCCGAAAGGTTTGAGGATACATGTCGCGCAATAGCACGTTTGGCATTATTGGTGGGGACGCAAGACAGGTCTATCTGGCAAAATCAATCTCGCAGGATGGATATCCAGTATTTGTCAGTTGTCTTGAAAAAGCAGAGGGAATTGAGGAACTGCCTTCGCTTTCTCTGAAAGAAATTTCGGAGAAATGCGGCATAGTCATTTTGCCGCTGCCGGCAACAAAAGAGGGAAAATATTTGAATACGCCTTTTACCGATGAGAAAATCGAACTGGACGACAGCTTTGCCCAGCTCTTTGAGAACCAGTCGGTCTATGGAGGGATGATGGAAAAGCTTTATGCCGCCTCTGAACTTTGGGAAAGCATACGCACGTATGATTATTATACGCGGGAAGAGTTGATGGTGGGGAATGCTTTTCTCACCGCAGAAGCCGCGGTAGGGCTTGCCATTGAAGAAATGGAAGGCGCGTTAAATGGCGCGTCCTGTCTTGTGGCTGGTTTTGGAAGGATAGGGAAGGCGTTATGTCTTGATTTACGCGGTTTAGGGGCAAAGGTGGATTGTTGTGCCAGAAAGACGGAAGACCTCGCTGCAATCCGGGCGCTCGGCTGTGAGCCGCTGCAGTACCGGCAAATTTCAAAATGCTATGACGTCATATTCAACACGGTGCCGGCTAAGGTACTGACAGCCCTTCCTCTTTCCAGACAGAGTCGTGAGACTTTGGTGATCGAACTTGCTTCTTTTCCAGGCGGAGTGGATATTGAAGCTGCAAAGCGCCTCGGTATCCGCGTGGTCAACGGCCAATCCCTGCCAGGCAGAATTTCGCCAAAAACATCTGGCGAGTTTATCAAAGAAGCGATTTACAATATGATGGAGGAAGTTTGATTTGGATTGATTTCCCAGGAGAAAGGTTGGTTGACATGATAAAAACGGTTGGTTTTGCCATGTGCGGCTCCTTCTGTACGATGCAGAAGGCCGTGGATGAAATGCGTACTCTAAGTGAACAATATGCTATTTTGCCGGTAATGTCTCAGAATGTCTATGAAACGGACACGCGTTTCGGCAAGGCGAAGGACTTTATAGATGAGGTGGAAAAAATCAGCGGGCGGCAGGTGCTCCATTCTATTGTGAGTACGGAGCCTATTGGGCCCAAAGGGCTGGTAGATGTGATGGTAGTTATGCCATGTACCGGAAACACACTTTCTAAAATTGCAAACGGCATTACAGATACATCTGTTACCATGGCGGTGAAATCCTCCCTGCGTATCGGTATCCCGGTGGTGCTTGGTCTTGCTACAAACGATGCCATGGGCGCTTCCGGAACCAATATCGCGAAGCTGTTCAATACAAAAAATGTGTATCTGGTGCCCTTGCATCAGGATGATCCCATAAAAAAACCGTTTTCTCTGGTTTCGGATTTCAGCCTGCTGCCTCAGACGATCGAAGCAGCTTTAAAAGGCAGGCAGCTTCAACCTTTTTACCGCTGAAACAAAACAGACCGGCCGAGCAGATGAGCTCGGATTTGTTCGAAAAAGAGGCATGCTGATTTTGCATGCCTCTTTTTCGGGCTTATAGAAAACTTCAGTTTACAAAACAGTGATTTTGCTGTATGATAATCAGGAAAAACAGAAAACTGTGCATACGGAAATACTGGCCTAGAAAGTCCTCGGAAATTGCTACCGCATTGTCAAAAGCAGAAAATGCAGCAGATACATGATACTGAATTTGGCCCGGTAGAGCTTTCTCAGCTATGTCGATCCGTAGAAAGATGGTCGTATTCATGCTTTATTGTACCAAATGCAGAGCAGTCTGCGAAGACAGTACTCAGAAATGCCCTAATTGTAAAAATGTCAGGTCGTTGAGAATTGTAAATAACGATGATTTTGTTCTGGTGCACCGTGTGGACGAATACACAGCACAAAGACTGACGTCGGCGTTTGATGATTTTTCTATTGGCTATCAGTTTGAAAATTTTGGCGAGGGTAGGGTATCCTATCTCTATGACAGTGAAATCATGCCGACGGATAAAACGCTCTATGTGAGATATGGGGATTTTTCTACCGCTATGGGAATCGCCTCGCAAATAGAGCAGGAGATAGAACGGGAGAGGCAGGGCGAACCGGAAGAATTTGAGGAAATGCCCAGGAGGAAGCGCATCCTTGTGCAGAGCCTTTCCGTGGTTGCCTTCCTGCTTTTGGTGATGCTGGCGGTTTTCGGCGCAGATGCCATAGCGAACTGGATACGCGGATTGATGCAGTGACAGGACAGGCTTTTTTTAGCGGCAGCGGCGTCTACAAAACGTATATACGTTGCATGTTTTTGACGGCAGAATAAGAAAGGAAGAGAAAAATGCAGAATTACAAACCGGATACCTTGTGTATTCATGCCGGCTATAAGCCGGGAAACGGCGAGCCTCGTGTAGTGCCTATTGTTCAGAGCACCACTTATACGTATGACAGCTCCAAGGAGATGGGTGATCTGTTTGATCTGCAGGCAGATGGATTCTTCTACACCCGTATCGGAAATCCCACCAATGATGTGGTGGAGAAAAAGATAGCCGCGCTGGAATGCGGGGTAGGGGCACTTTTGACCTCCTCAGGGCAGGCCGCTTCGCTGATGGCGGTACTCAACATCTGCACTGCCGGCGACCATGTAGTGAGCTCCAGTGCGATTTATGGAGGAACATTCAATCTTTTTTACAAAACGATCAAGGAAATGGGAATTGAAACCACCTTTGTTTCTCCAACCAGTACCAGAGAAGAATTAAAAGCGGCAATGAGGGAGAATACGAAATGTGTATTTGCCGAAACCTTGGCAAATCCTTCGCTCATAGTGGCAGATTTGGAAACCTTTGCGGAGGCGGCCCACGAACATGGTGTGCCCCTGATTGTGGATAATACTTTTCCAACGCCCATCAATTGCCAGCCCTTTGCGTTTGGCGCGGATATCGTCGTGCACTCAACGACCAAATATATGGATGGTCATGCCGTCCAGGTTGGCGGCGTGATTGTGGATTCTGGCAAATTTGATTGGCAGAACGGAAAATTCCCGGCGTTGACTGAACCAGATGAGTCCTATCATGGCGTGATCTATACAAAGCAGTTTGGCCCTGCTGCGTACATTGCTAAAGTTCGCTGCCATCTGATGAGAGATTTAGGCGCCCAGGCAGCCCCGATGAATGCATTCCTGCTGAACCTTGGCCTTGAGACGCTGGCCTTGCGTATGGAACGTCACTGTTCCAACGCGCTGGCTGTAGCAAAGTATCTGGAAGCCGACCCCAATATTGCCTGGGTCAATTATCCCGGCCTGGAAAGCAGTCCGTACTATGAGCTTGCGAAGAAATATATGCCTCATGGTTCCTGCGGTGTGGTGTCTTTTGGTATTAAGGGCGGCAGAGAAGCTGCTACCAGATTTATGGATAGTCTGGAGATGGCATCTGTAGTCACCCATGTGGCAGACTTGCGTACCTGTGTACTGCATCCTGCCAGCACTACCCATCGCCAGCTGACTGACGAACAGCTGAAGGAAGCAGGGGTGCCTGCCGATTTGATTCGGTTGTCCGTAGGTATTGAAAATTTGGAAGATATTCTGAGCGACCTGAAACAGGCCCTTGCAAAATCGGTGCAGTAATATGGCGATTTCTGTACGGGAAAGCCTGATGGACACTGTGGGGAGTCCTAGATTTCTAGCTTATCTTTCAGATGTGTCTCTGGAACCGGAACAGATAAAAACTGTCATGATCAACGAGGCTGTTCCCCTGGATCCGGTAGAGGATTTTTACGGGAGCGCACTAGCGCCCGCTTATTTGGAAACTGTATTTCCGCTGTTTCGGGAGGCTGGGTGCGAGATTTCCAGGATAGAGGAACTGCTTCACATGGGCATTTACCTGACGAATGCGGTAAAATTTCCGAAACGGGATACCACTGTGCCGAAGGAGCTTTTGGAAGAAAGTCTTCCTGTGTTGGAAATGGAGCTTGGCTTATTTCCAAACCTGCGGACTGTAATGCTGATGGGTGATGTGGCAAAAAAAGCATTCAACGCTATCGCCAAACGGAAGACCGGAAAGGCAGCAGTGCCCTCTGGTCCCACCTATAAGCTGCGCAGCCAGGAGTTTTGGTGTTGCGGTATGCGGGTATTCCCTTCCTATATCATGACTGGAAAAAATATCCTCATTGAAAAATCAAAATTCCAGATGGCGGCGGATGATATACGCCGAATGCTGCAAATGAACGAAGGAAAGGGTATTGCATAAATTTGCAATACCCTTTCCTTTTCAGTCAGACTATTTTGCGGATCATTACAAGATGAACTCTGCTTAAATATCACTGACGGTTTCTTCCCGTTCTATCGCAAAATAGGGATATTCATGGCTGAAATGATAGCCAAGCTTTTCTGCAAGAGAAACAGAAGCTAAATTCGCTGCGTCCCAACTGGGGTAAAGCCCATGGTCAAGACAGTGCAGAATCAAGGCGGAGGCACAGGCCAGGGCAAGTCCTTTCCTGCGATGGGACAGTTTGGTATCGATTTCTATTTCTATTCCGCCGTGATATACAGTATAGGAAGAAGCACCGGCGGCCAGTTCATCGCCACACATTACGGCAAAGCCGGCTCCACGATTCTGATAATCTTCGAAAGATTCAAATTGAGAGCAAAAATCAAAGGCCCAGTCTTCCTGTTTTGTAATATCGTAGATTTCTCTGTCGATGTGAGTCAAGCGATAATGTTCCGGCAGGGTGTATCGGAAGGATTCCAGCATTTCTCGGTCAAAAACATCCGGTTCCTTTTTTGTTGCATAGCGGACACCGCGCTGTGCTCTTTTACCATATACTGAGACAATCAATTCTGCCCAAGCCTCATCCTGAGGAAGGAATAAGACAGTAGAGGTACGAGTTTCATGTTGTACAGGCAGGTTCTGGACAAGCGCCTCTGCTTCAACGGATGCGGCATCTCCTGCAAAAAAACAAAAATCGCCAATTATAATCTGCGCCGCCCGGGGCGGATTTTTCCCATCGGACCAGGCAGTTCCCATTTCTCCCTGCAGGCAGGACCAAATCAAGGTTTCCTCCCATCCTTCAAATAGGGGAGCGAGAAGATTCCTGTATTCCTTTGCTACTTTTATCACCTGTTGATTCCCTCACTTCCGTATCCCGTGGGAGCTATTGCCTGATGGTTGAGAAAGTCCACCAGAATGTTATTGGCCAGGAAAGAAGGGGAAGAGCCGTTGAGAATGAAATCAGCTCGCCACTTGGTGGGCTCAATAAACTGCTCGTGGCGGTAACGAACCATATCGAGGTAGACCTCGGAGATTTCATCGAAGGAAAGTCCCCGTTCTGCCATATTCCTGCGTAGGCGCCGCACAATGCGTTCGTCAGCCTGGCAGTCGATAAAAAGCTTGAGGTCAAGCATTTCATAGAGCCAATCATACCAAAGAGCAAAGAGCCCTTCCACCAAGATAAAATCATATTGTCCGTCGCGAGCGGCTTCCAAATCCCGGCGGAGTTGTTCATGATGAATGGTTTCGGGGCAGTTGTCATCCAAGTAGATTTTCCCCGAAACAGGTGCTTTGGCTTTCGGGCGGATTTCCTTTGATTTAAAATAACTGTCCATGTGGAATACCATGATGCGGTATGTCTGCAGCTGTTTTTCAAGGTAGGCAGAGAAGGTGGATTTCCCGCTGGCGGTTCCGCCGCCGATTCCTATGAGATAAGGCCTTTTCATAAACGTTTTCTTCCTCCTGGCAGGTGAAAATCTGCTTCTGCTTTGGATTTGTTCTTCCGGATATCACTGCGAAATCAATTTTATCCAACGCTCGCAATTCGCATGTCAGCGCTTTATGCTGGTAATCATCTCTCTTAGACTGGCTTTCTATGACAGATGAGAGCAGCGCTCATGAGATCAAAGAAAGGGATCCCGAACCGCAGGCAAAGCATTCTCCTTTGTGGAGGCGGTTTGTTCTTCGGTACTCTGTGGTGCGGCGGGAACATTCTCTTTTTCCGGATTCGAAACGCTTGGAGAGCCGGAAATACCACCGTTGTACAGCGGATCGGCAGTGGGGATAGGCGCAGCTTTTTTTACCACCTGGGGGAACTGGACGGTGACGATAAACAGATCGCCGTCCGTGCGGACAAAGAACTTGCCGCCGCAGGCTTCGGTAAAGCTCTTGGCAATGGATAGACCAAGACCGCTGCCTTCCGTGGTTCGATTCTGATCTCCGCGGACAAACCTGGCGGTGAGGTCATCACTGTTCATGGTGATTTCGTTGCGGGAGATATTCCGGATACTCACCTGCGCCATGCCGTTCTGCGCCGTGAGAGAAACATAGGCGCGGGATCCCTCCAGCGAATACTGCGCGCAGTTGCGAATCAAATTTTGAAAAACCCGGTAGAGGCGCTGTCCATCAGCATGCACCAGAATTGGAGCTTCCGGAATTTCTACCCGCCATGTCAGCTGAGAGGCGCGCAGCGTTTCGTCCATTTCTCCAAAGGTCTGCTGAAGCAGTTTTCCAATATCCAAGTCCTCCAGATTCAGGGTGATATTACCCGTAGCTGCTTTGGAAACCTCGAAGACGTCTTGTACAATGTGGCTAAGCCGGTCAGCCTTGTGTGAGATGGTGCTGATATAATCCATCACATGGGGCGGCAGGTCCGGTTCCTTTTTTAACAGGTCGATATAGCTGATGATGGAGGTCAACGGGGTTTTGATGTCATGTGATACGTTGGTGATCAGCTCGACTTTGGTCCGGTCGGCTTTAGTCCCTTCTTCTACCGCCTTTTGAATCCCAGTACGGATCATGTTCAGCTGCATCGCGCAATCATAGAGGTTGGAGGTGGGGGGAACATGGTTTACTGCATTCAGATTGCCCCCGTACATTTCTGCGATTTGAGCCATTAAGACATTCCAATCTTTCAGATCGCGTTTAAGCGCCAGCGTATACCATAAAATGGTGCCAACGATCCCTACGACGGCAAATAGAACCACTGCGGAGGCCAGAAAACCCTTTATCGGCCCCCAATAAGCCCGGGAAAGGGTAAATAACGCGATTGCCGACACTCCACCGACCCCAAGAATTACGGCCAGGGAAGAAAGCAGCCGTCTCATACTGCGCTGTTCAAAGCTTGTCATTTCCCTATAGCTGTTCAATGCGACCAGCAGAGAGTGAATGATGTTATGACGAAAAAAACGCTTGTTGTGCCCGATATCCAGGCAAAGGAAATAAAGCAGCAGCACTATGGCTACGACAAAGGCGGGACCGGATAATCCCCCGCCCAACATCAGGCAGAACATCAAAGTCAAACAGATGAACAGGAATTTCAGTTCAACCCATACTCTGGATAGTCCCTGGGCAATAAACGCTTCAAACTGCCGTCTGTCCTTCCGGAATACAAAGACAAACACCACCGCTGCTGCGAACAGTGAACAGGCGCATACAATGGGAACCAGAAGCGGATAGGGCAGTTCCTTGTAACGTTCTAAATAGACCAAGATGTCGCTGATATTTTCCGCCATACCAGGATCCAGGATGACAAACAAAAGATAGACAATTCCCAGGGTGACGCTGCAGAGCACCAAAATCATGCAGAACCAGGAAACCAACCCTTTGAACATATCAGTGTTTTTCGATTTTGTAGCCAATGCCCCACACCACCTTCAGATATTCCGGTTCTCCTGGGTTGATTTCGATTTTTTCCCGGATACGCCGGATGTGCACCATTACGGTATTTTCGGTAGAATACGCAGACTCGTTCCAAATTTTACTGTAGATTTCTTCCGCCGGGAAAATTCTGCCGGGGTTCCGCATTAAAAGCTCCACAATCTTAGTCTCTGTAGCAGTCAGCTTCACGGGTTCGCCATCTGCATAAAGGACATGTTCATCCAGATTGAAGCACAGCCGTCCGTTGACAATGGTGTTTTCACCGTTTGAGTTGATGTCGCCGAGGCTGGTGTAGCGCCGCAGTTGAGATTTTACCCGGGCCGTAAGCTCCATCGGATTGAAGGGCTTTGTGACGTAGTCGTCCGCTCCCATGGAAAGGCCGATGACTTTATCACTGTTTTCGCTTTTAGCTGAGAGCACGATGATGGGAAGATTTTTTTTCTCCCTGATTTTCATAATGGCGGAAAGCCCATCCAGCTTCGGCATCATGACGTCGATGATGATCAGATGAATCTCTTTTGTCATTGCGATATCGAGAGCTTCCATGCCATCGTACGCCTTAAAGACGTTATATCCTTCACTCTCTAAATTTAAGGCGATTGCCCGGACAATTTCCCTGTCATCGTCCACTACCAGAATAGTCTTTTTGTCTGTCGTATCCATAAAATTCCCTCCTATACAGCAAAAGGATACGCCTGTATCCTTAAAAACTGTGAAATGAATTCTTAAGAAAATCATACATTATTTTATAGGCTAAAGCAATCGATATTTTGTGCTAACCATGGGAAAGAAATCATATCAGTGAATGAATCCATGGAAAGGACAGGTGCGGTATGATGGAACGTTGGAGAAGCCTTTTGAAAAGGCATCGGGCGGTTTTATTCTCTTTAGCTGTAGTATTGGCGGTTGCAGGCCTGCTGACACTGTCTACGGTTAAAAATGGAGGGGCAGTGTTGACTGCAGCAGAAGTCACAAACTGGGGACTGAGCTTTCAAGAAGAAGGAAAACCTCCAGTGGGGAATGCTACTGCTGAGTATCTTCAACAGTATGATTCCCTGTATTGCGTACCCACGGAAGAAAAGGTGCTGTATCTGACCTTTGATGCGGGTTTTGAAAATGGCAATACAGGGAAAATTCTAGATGCACTAAAAAAGCATCAGGTGAAAGCCACGTTTTTTCTGGTTGGCAATTATTTTGAAACACAACCCGATCTGGTGAAAAGAATGGTAGAGGAAGGGCATACGGTAGGAAATCATACCTACAGCCATCCTGATATGTCGAAAATTGCAGATAAAGCCAGCTTTCAGGCAGAACTGCAGAAAAATGAAGAGTTGTACCAAAATATCACAGGGCAGGAAATGAAAAAAATTTACCGGCCCCCACAGGGAAAATTTTGTCAAAGTAATTTGGAAATGGCAAAATCATTGGGATACGAAACGGTTTTTTGGAGCCTCGCTTATGTTGACTGGTATGAAAACCAACAGCCCACCAAAGAAGAGGCGTTTGGAAAGCTTCTGCCCAGAGTGCATCCCGGCGCAGTAGTGCTGCTTCATAGCACCTCTCAGACCAACGGAGAAATTCTTGACGAACTGTTGACGAAATGGGAAGAAATGGGTTATACCTTCGGTGATTTGGAAGCCTGCCTTGGGATAGAATAGTAAGGAATATTTCAAATAATAATTCTTTTGAGGAAATAACATAGGCTTAATTCCCTGTAAAATGAGTAAAAATGAAAATGTTGGAATAAATTAAAAAAAGGAATTAAAAAGTATGGAAGGTATCGTTCAATCTCTCGTTGACTTTTTCAGTAATACGATCCCGGCAGAGCTTACGGTGTTCACGCTTTCCCTGATGCCGATCATTGAACTCCGGGGCGGTATACTGGCGGCAAAGCTGCTGGATTTAAACATGTGGAGGGCATTTTTCATCTGTCTTGTGGGAACAATTTTGCCTACGCCGTTTATTCTTCTGTTTATCAATAAGATCTTCGATTGGATGCGCAATACCCGCTTTGTCAAACTGGTTAACCGTTTGGAAGCTAAGGGAAGAAGCAAATTTGATAAAATTAATCGATACAAAACTTTGGGCCTGCTAATTTTTGTCGCAATTCCGCTGCCGGGGACCGGCGCCTGGACCGGTTCCCTTGCGGCGGCTTTGATGAAGATGGATTTCAAATCCGCCATGATTTCAGTGGCAGGAGGAACCTTGGTAGCAGATATTATCATGTGTTTGCTTTCTTACGGTGTGTTGGGGATGGTGCTGTGAAAGCGGATTATGATATTGCGGTGGTGGGAGGCGGAGCTGCCGGACTGATGGCTGCGCGGAGCGCTGCGATCACTCAGCAGAGGGGAGGACGGCGGACCTCTGTTGTTCTGTTGGAAGGCAATCCAAAGTTTGGGAAGAAACTGCTGGCCACCGGAAACGGACGTTGCAATCTCTCGAACTTGGAGCTTTCGATTGGGCATTATCATGGCGACAGGGAATTGGCTGCGGCGGTCATCGAAAAATTCCCTACGCAACGGATTATAGATGAATTTGAGAAAATGGGGCTTCTTTGCCGGGCCGATCAGGAAGGGCGGTTGTACCCAAATAATTTGCAGGCCGCTGCCGTGCTGCAGGCCCTGCGCTTCTCCTGTGAAGAGGCTCAGGTGCAGTGTGTCTGCGGCTTTTTGGTGTCTTCCATCACCAAAGAGGAAAAAGAATTTGTTCTGGTCTCTGATAGCGGAGAGAGAGTAAGGGCAGGAAGGTGTATTCTGGCCAGCGGAGGGATGGCGTCCCCACGGCATTCCTGCAGTCAAAACGGATATACGCTAGCTCGAGAGTTGGGGCACAGTATTGTGAAATGCCTGCCGGTTTTGGTTCCTGTGAAAAGCAGCAGCAAGCTTTTAAAGCCGTTGAAGGGAATGCGGAGCAAAGTATATGCGGCTTTGCTGGCTGATGGGAAAAAAGTAGCAGGAGAAAGCGGCGAAGTGATCTTCAATGAAGGCGCGCTTTCTGGCATCTGCATTTTTAACCTGTCTTCTCTGGTTGGAGAATGGCAGCGCACCGGCAAATTACAGGATAAGGCCGTAAAAAAGCTGGAAATTTCTTTGGATTTTGCAGAAAATTATTCCTGGGAAGAATTGCTGCATTATCTCCGGCAGATAAAGACCAGGCATTCTAGCCTGCCTGGGGGAGAACTCTTTTCTGGCCTTCTGAATTTAAAAGTCGGACAGGAGTTGGCGAAGAGCTTTGGCATAGACAGACAGCGTCCTGTTGCTGGGATAACAGACGCGGAGTTGAAAAAAATGACAGCCGGTATTAAATCTCAAAAATTTGAAGTCTCAGGCCTCTCGTCTTTTGAAAATGCTCAGGTCACTTCCGGGGGGATCCCATTGTCAGAAGTGACCGTACAGACCATGGAATCTAAAATCTGTTCCGGGCTGTACATGGCAGGAGAACTGCTGCACGTCAATGGAGATTGCGGCGGATATAATCTTCACTGGGCGTGGGCTACGGGCCTTTGCGCAGGGAGCAGCGCCGCTAAGTCTGGTTGTGAAGGATTGGGGGAGAGAAAACAATGCTGAGAATTTCTGGCCTGCACCTTCCTCTGGATTTCAAAGAGATAGAGTTGAGGCGAGCGGCGGCGAAACGGCTTCGTCTTTCAGAGACAGAAGTGAGGGAAGTCGGGCTTTTCAAAAAATCAGTGGATGCCCGGAAAAAGGACAATATTGTATTTGTCTGTACGGCAGATATCACCTTGGACGGGAATGAGGAAAAATTGCTGCGCCGTATCAATGACAACGGGATCCAAAAGGTGCAGCAATATCGTTATGAACTGCCGAAGCCTGTATCTCTTTCCCAAAGACCGGTGGTGATCGGCTTTGGACCTGCCGGAATGTTTGCCGCGCTGATTCTGGCTCAATGCGGTGCGCGGCCCATCGTTCTGGAGCGCGGCGAATCTGTAGAAATGCGAAAGAAAACGGTAGAAGATTTTTGGACTTCGCGCAGGTTGAATCCCAAATCCAATGTGCAGTTTGGAGAGGGCGGCGCTGGAACTTTTTCAGACGGCAAACTGACCACTGGCACTGGAGACGTGCGCATTCGGAAAGTGTTGGAAGAGCTGGTCAAAGCGGGGGCGCCGGAAGAAATCCTTTATGAGGCAAAACCGCATGTGGGAACAGACAAGCTGCCTGGCACTGTGAAGAACATCAGAGAGCAGATCCGCTCCTTGGGCGGAGAGGTATACTTTGAAACCCTTGTCAGCAATTTCTTTTTTCGTGATGGAAAATTGGAAGCTCTGGAAGTTGTAGGAAAGGATGGAAAAAGAAAGCGTCTGGAGTGCAGCCAGGCCATCCTGGCGATCGGACACAGCTCTCGAGATACCTTTGAAAGGTTATCCTCTTTAGCAGTGCCGATGCAGCCGAAAGCATTTTCAGTCGGAGCGCGTATTGAACACCCTGCGGAGCTGATAAACCGGTCTCAATACGGCAGATTTGCAGGGCATCCTGCTCTTGGAGCTGCTGATTATAAGTTAAACAGGCATTTGGAAAACGGCCGAGGTGTCTACACCTTCTGTATGTGTCCGGGCGGAACTGTGACCGGGGCAGCCTCCGAACCGGGAGGCGTGGTAACCAATGGCATGAGCTCCTGGGCCAGAGATGGAAGGAACAGCAACGCCGCGGTGCTTGTGGGAGTGACTCCAGACGACTTTCAGGAAGAAGGACCTTTGGCAGGGGTGGCGTTTCAGCGAAAACTGGAACAAGCTGCTTTCCGCCTGGCAGGGGGGAATTACAACGCTCCGGCACAGCGTGTTGCCGACTTTTTGGAGCGAAGGCCGTCAAAGGCTTTCGGCGGTGTGCTTCCCAGTTATTGTCCAGGGGTCGTTCCGGCCTCTCTGGATGGCTGTCTGCCGGAGTTTGTGACGGATTCTTTGAGACTGGCTATACCCCAGATGGGAAAATCGCTGCGGGGATTTGACGAAGGGGACGCGGTTCTTACGGCCCCTGAGACGCGCAGTTCTTCTCCTGTGCGGATTTTAAGGGGTGAAGATATGCAATCACTTTCTTTGAAGGGGCTGTATCCCTGCGGGGAAGGCGCCGGGTATGCAGGGGGAATTGTCTCCGCAGCGGTGGACGGCATCAGATGTGCTGAGCAGTTGCTTGCGAAAAATCGGTAAGCCTTGTGGTTTCAACATTCCTGAATAATGGCAAATGAGAGTGAGCCGTGAGAGAATTTTTGTACAGTCCTCCTGTTTTTTCTGTTTTCAGTTGACTGCGACACGATGTCGTCCTTTATACTACTGTCAGAAAGGAGACAGCGTATGGAACAGTTTTTAACTGTGAGCCAGATCTCAAGGGAGCTGGGCCTCTCGACCAGAATGCTTCGCTATTATGAAAAAATCGGATTGGTCCAGAGTCAAAGAAAAGAGGGATATGCTTACCGTATCTATGACGAGGAAGCAGTTGCGCGTCTCAGGCAGATTGTGGTCTTGAGAAAGCTGAGGATTCCTCTAAAGCAGATCGATAGAATTTTTCAGGATCCGCAGGCCTCCACGGCTCTTGAGATTCTGCAGGAAAATCTTCGAAACCTGGAAGAGGAGACCGCTTCGCTTTCAGCGGTCCGGGAGGTGTTGCAGAAATTTGTAGAAGCTTTGAAAGAAAGAGCATATCTGCCGGCGCCAACAGTGCTTCTAAAAGACGACAATTTGCAAAAACTGATTCATTCGCTGTCTCCTGTTAAAAATCAATTTCAAGAGGAGCGTGTCAGCGACATGGAAAAATTAAATCAGGCAGAAGAAAACTTATCGAAACTGAAAGACGTGCGCATCATTCACATCCCGCCTGCGACGGTGGCAGCGGCCCATTTTATCGGAGAAGAGCCGGAGAATCAGGTGGGAAAATGGATTTCGGATTTTGCACGGCAAAGCCGGATTTGGGAGATTTATCCGCAAGTGAGGTTATTTGGCTTCAACGCACCAAACCCGGTGGATGAAACCGGGTGTCACGGCTATGAGATGTGGCTGACGATTCCGGAAGATATGGAAGTGCCGGAACCACTGGAAAAGAAAAGATTTGAAGGTGGAGTTTATGCAGCGCATATGATTCGAATGGGCAACTTCTACGAGTGGGCCTGGCTGGACAGATGGGTTCAGGAAAATGGGGAATACGTCTATCGCGGTTCCGGAAATCCGGAAAATATGTTCGGGTCTTTGGAAGAGCATTTGAATTATTTCACGCTTGTTCAGGAAATGCAGGAAGGAGAACCAGAAGTTTTACAGCTGGATCTGCTGATACCTGTAATAAAAAGGAAAACTGAAAAATGATAGAAGGATGCTGCAAAAATTGTCTTTTTGCAGCATCCTTCTATCCAATTGAAACCGTATTTTGGACAGGCCTAGGTTGTTAAATTCATTCTGGTAAGAGCCCTTATTCCTCGTTTCCTCCGTGCCAGAGATGTTCTTTTAAATCAACCCGTCCATCCGGCAGAAAAGTTATTCCTTCCGCTTCCAGCATCTGGCGCTGTATTTCTTTTCCACCGAAGGCCTGATCACAACACAGAGTGCCGTCCCGATAGAGCACCCGATGGCAAGGCAGCCCGGCCGGAGCTCTGAACATGGCGGCTCCCACAATGCGGGAAGCTCTGGGACTTCCTGCCAACATGGCGATTTGCCCATAGGTAGCTACTTTTCCTTTTGGAATTTGACGGACAATTTGATAGACTGCTTCCGGAAAGGTAGACATACTGGCCCTCTTTTCCTGTTTGTTTTAGTAGATAAAAATAGCTGCTTTCATCTTATCGTTCTCCCGCTGTTTCGTCAAGTAAGAACATAGCAAATAAGTAAACTAAAAGAAAGGTGATTTTTGATGAGGAGAGTTGACCGGGAGGTTACAGAACGATCCGAATTGCTTGGAATTTTGAAAGGCTGCAGAGTCTGCCATATCGGAATGACAGAGGGAAACCGTCCCTATGTCATTCCGATGAATTTTGGAGCAGAATGGGAAGAAAACGGTGTGGTTATTTATCTCCATTGTGCAAGAGAGGGGAAAAAGCTGGAAATTCTAAGGGGGAATCCCAATGTCTGCTTCGAGGCGGACTGCAGCCATAACCTAATAGAAGCGAATAAAGCTTGTGGCTATGGTTACGAGTTTTCCAGTGTAATCGGAAGCGGACGTGTGGAAATTTTGGAAGACCCAACTGAAAAAGCTCATGGCCTTTCCTGTTTGATGTTTCACCAAACAGGAAAGCATTTTTCCTTTACAGACACAGAGACAGATTCCGTCTCTGTGTTAAAAATTAAATTGGAGGATATTTCCGGAAAGAGACATACCGGCTGAATCCACAGCGCTTAAGGCAGGCTTCAGGTTGGTAAGTATCATAATTCCAGAAAAAACGGACTATTTCATGAAATAGTCCGTTTTTTATTTGATAGGAGATAGGCATTGTTTTTCATTTCGCGGTCTCAGAGTAAAGAAGTGGGCGACTCGCCGTTCCTATCGAGAAGTGAGAACGAAAATTCCTGTTATTATACGCCGGAGTAAGCAGAAAAACCGCCGTCGATGGGGAGCACTACACCGGTCACGAAGCTTGCAGCTGGCTTACTCAACAGGAAGAGAACCCCGCCAATCAACTCTTCCGCATCCCCAAATCGTTTCATAGGGGTGCCTGCCAAGATTTTATCCGTACGGGGAGTCGGACTGCCGTCCTCATGGAAGAGAAGCGCACGGTTTTGGTTGGAAACCAGGAAGCCGGGAGCTATTGCGTTGACCCGGATGCCTGAGTCGGCGAAATGTACGGCAAGCCACTGTGTGAAATTGCTGATTGCAGCCTTGGCGCCTGAATAGGCGGGAATTTTGGTCAGCGGCGTATAGGCGTTCATTGATGAAATATTCAGGATGGACACGTCCTCTTTTCCGAGCATATCAGGTGCAAATACCTGCGTGGGAATCAGGGTGCCCAGAAAGTTCAGATTGAAGACGAACTCCACGCCTGCCGGATCTAGATTGAAGAAAGTTTTAATGTCCTCCCGGGAAATATCGCCCGGCTCGTAATATTCCTTGTCAGTGGTTGCCCTGGGATTATTGCCCCCCGCGCCATTGAGGAGGATATCACAGGTACCGAAATCCAGACGAATATGTTCTCTGGCAGCCTCACAGCTGGCCTTTTCCAAAACGTTGCATGCATAGCCTTTGGCTGTAAAGCCCTCGCTGTTGATTTCCTCGGCATTCTTTTTTGCCGCCTCTTCGTTGATATCCAGCAGTGCCACCTGAGCGCCGCACTGGGCGAGGGCACGTGCAAACATGCTGCACAGTACGCCGCCCGCTCCTGTGACAACTGCCACCTTTCCATGGAGATCTACTGTAAAGGGTAACTGTAGCATAAATAATCAAGACCTTTCCTTTAAGGTTACGACGCTTTTTCCTGCGTCATTTTATCAAGAAGTTTTCCGGTTACCTCCGGCCCTTTCTGAAGAAGGCGGTAGCCTTCCTGTGCATTTCCGGCATACTCCAGCCCATATTCTCCGTCCCCCTCCTCTGAGCGATAGGTAAATACAACAATAATATGGGAGGGATCGGCGTTTTTGATATAGATCGATTTTTGTTCCCATTGAAAGCCTGCAATATCTGCAAATTCCTCATCTAGCTGCTGTTGTGCCAGTACAGATACTTGAGTGGTATCCAAAACTGAGGACTCCGGCTCCACGGCAGAACAGCCAGAAAACAACAATAAAACAGAAAGAATGAAAGGCAGTAAACACTTCATAGACATTTTCCTCCCTTTCCAATATCAGGTTCCCGGCGGTCCTCGATCAGCAGAGGAAGTTTCATCTCTGTATAATGTGACGACTTTTTGAGAAAGCCCAGCTTTTCATAGAGAGAAAGACCGGCAGGAGTAGCTGAGAGTTCAAGAAAGGACAGAAAATATGTAGGGGCATCTGCTATTACCTGTCTGATCAAGGCACTAGCGAAACCTTTCCGGCGGAATTCCGGCCGTGTGTAAACGTTGAGAAGAGTTCCCGTTCTGCCGGTGGGAAAACTGAAATTTGGCGGCCGCTCTACCACCTGCAGCAGCACGATAGAGACAATCTGTCCAAGAGTGGGTTCCTTTATCGAATAGGCAAACAGGCCTTTATTTAAGTGCTCTTGAAAATAGGTGAAAAGCCGCTCAGAAAAAACGCTGCGCTGTGACAGATCCAAAGGACCGCGATCTTCTTCCAGATACACCAGGCGAAGTTCAACAAGCTGTGGAATGTCAGCGAAACCTGCCAATAGAAATTCCATGGCCTCCCTCATTTTAACCCGAAATACGCAGCGGAATTTCCGAAACAAATATTCGCAATCATTTCCCCGATAAGAGACTCATCACTGGGAATATCTCCCTGTTCCATCCAGCTTCCCAACAGGTCGCAAAGAACCCGGCGGAAATATTCATGTCTAGCATAAGACAGGAAACTGCGGGAGTCAGTGAGCATGCCAATAAAACCGGAAAGCAGGCCGGTATTTGCCAGGGCCTTCATCTGTTTGCGCATACCGTCACGATGATCTGAGAACCACCACGGCGCACCCAACTGCATTTTCTGTGGGAAGCTACCCTCCTGGAAACAACCTAGGACGCTGGCCAGCTTGTCATCATCGCCTGCGTTCAGAGAATAGACCACAGTAGGGGGGAGCTCGTCCGTACGGTTCAGTTTATCAAAAAATGCTGCAACCGAAGCAGCGCTGATACCATCCCCGGTGCTGTCAAATCCGGCGTCGGGTCCGGTACGGTAGAAAAGACGGGAGTTGCAGTTTCTCAACACTCCAAAATGCAGCTGCATCACAAATCCCATCCTATGATAGAGTCTGCCCAGGAAGAGCATCAGTTGGGTCTGATATGCATTCAATTCAGCAGCGGTCAGCTGGGAACCGGATAGGGCTTTGCAGTAGGCGGATTCGGCCTCTTCTCTGGTTCCGCATGTAAAATTAGGGGAGAGCAGGCTTTGATCGGCGATCAGGCAGCCATTTTCCCGAAAGTAAAGCGCACGCTTTTCCAATGCGTTTTCCAATTCAGAAAGAGTGGCCGCCTTTTGACCGCACACCTCTTCAAGCTTGGCAATCCAAGCCTGGAAATTGGGCTGTTCAGGATGAAGGGCCGTCTCGGGACGGTAGGCGGGGAGAACTTTTACAGGAAAGCTTTCGTCTGCGGCCAAAGCACGGTGGCAGGCCAGGTCGTCAGCCGGGTCGTCAGTGGTGCAAAGCGCTTTGACACCACTTTTTACGATTAAGTTTCTAGCGGAAAATTCCGGCTTCTGCAGTTTTTCATTGCAGCTATTCCAGATAGCAGGGGCAGATTCAGAATTCAGAAGCTCCGTCACTCCAAAGTAATTTTTCAATTCCAGGTGGGTCCAGATATAGAGAGGATTC
The DNA here is from genome assembly GCF_900048895.1 of Neglectibacter timonensis. Taxonomy (GTDB): domain Bacteria; phylum Bacillota; class Clostridia; order Oscillospirales; family Acutalibacteraceae; genus Acutalibacter; species Acutalibacter timonensis. Next base: position 537,354 of record NZ_LT160640.1, read on the forward strand.
CCTATGGATTTTTCTACGGTCTGCGCCCATCGTAAGAATTTTTCATAAGGATCAGCGTTTCCTGTGATGTATTCCTCAGGGATACCGCAGGCTCTCATAAGACGCCATTTGTAATGATCCCCCGAAAGCCATACGTCGGAAATATTGGAAAATTTGACGTCCTCTAATATTTCTTTGGGACTTAGATGGCAATGAAAGTCAAAGATAGGTTCTTTTTCGGCATACCGGTGATAAAGCCTGGCAGCAGTCCTGGTGTGGAGCATAAAGTCTTCATCAATGTAGCTTTTCAATACAGTGCCTCCTTTTTGAACAAAGAACTTGGGATTCAGGCTAATTTTGTGTTCATCCCTATTATAATCTCTTCTTTGGGGAGACTGCAAGAAAATCCTCAACATTCTAAATAAAAATAGAGGAGCGGTCCGAACTTCCCAGTTCAGACCGCTCCTGCGAAGATTATCATCTTCGAAAAAATTTCAGTCGAAGGGCGTTGATCACAACACAGACACTGGATAGACTCATTGCAGCTGCGGCGAACATGGGGTTCAGTTTCAGACCGAGCCATACGAAAAAAACGCCCGCAGCCAAAGGAATACCAATAGAATTGTAGAAAAAAGCCCAGAACAAATTCTGACGGATATTTCGCATGACAGCTCTGCTCAGCTTGATAGCGGTCACCGCGTCCAGAAGATCGCTTCTGACGAGAACGATGTCCGCGCTTTCAATGGCCACATCAGAACCGGCGCCTATGGCGATTCCCACATCGGCCCGTGTCAGGGCAGGAGCGTCATTGACACCGTCACCGATCATGGCAACCCGGTGCCCCTGCGCCTGGAATTCGGCAATTTTCCGTTCCTTGTCCTGAGGTAGGACTTCGGCAATTACTTGGGGGATTTTGAGCTTTCGGCGAATTGCCTCAGCTGTGCGTGCGTTGTCTCCGGTAAGCATTACCGTTTCCACACCCAGATTTCGAAACTGATTGATGGCTTCCTGGCTGGTCGGCTTGAGGGTGTCGGCGACGGCGATGATACCCAGCAGGCGCCCTCCGCCGGCAAACAACAGCGGCGTTTTCCCTTCATCAGAAATCTGTTCCATGACTTGGAATGCAGACTCCTCCCAAAGCCCCAGTTCCCTCATATATGCCTCGTTGCCTGCATGACAGAGAACATCGTCCAGCTTGCCCGATACACCTCGGCCGAATTTTGCTTGAAATGCTTCCACTTCCCGGAAAGGAACCCCGTTTTCCTCTGCATAGACAACCACTGCTTCAGCCAGAGGATGCTCACTTTGGCGTTCCAAACTGTAAGCGACGGTGAGCAGCTGCTCCTTATTTGCGCTCAGTGGCAGGATATCTGTGACTTTGGGACACCCTTGGGTGATGGTTCCTGTTTTATCCAGTACCACAGTATCTACACTGTGAGCGGTTTCCAAGGCTTCGCCTGATTTGATGAGGATCCCGTTTTCCGCGCCCTTTCCGGTTCCAACCATAATAGCGACTGGGGTTGCCAAACCCAGAGCACAGGGACAGGAGATGACGAGAACAGAAATGCCAATGGAGAGAGCAAATTCTACAGTGGCGCCCATGAACAGCCAGACGCCCGCTGCTAACACAGCAATCAAAATGACTGCTGGAACAAAGATACCAGAAATTTTGTCAGCCAATTTGGCGATAGGCGCTTTGCTGGCGCTGGCCTCCTCCACCAATCTGACTATTTGGGAAAACGTGGTATCTTCTCCCACCTTGGTGGCCCGAAAACGAATATAGCCTGTTCTGTTTATCGTGGCAGAGAGGACGGAATCCCCAACTTTCTTCTCTACAGGAATGCTCTCTCCAGTAAGGGCGGATTCATCGACATTGGTGGATCCAGATTCGATTACGCCGTCAACAGGAATGGACGTGCCAGGCTTAACGGCGATCAGATCTCCCAAAGAGATCGTTTCAACGGGAACTTCCTGCTCTTCGCCGTCCCGGACCACCAGTGCGGTTTTTGGAGCCAGACCGATCAGTCTTGTAATAGCTTCGCTGGTACGGCCCTTGGACTTTGTTTCCAAATATTTTCCAAGGGTGATCAGCGTCAGGATGGTACCCGCGGATTCAAAATAGAGTTCCATACTGTAATGCTCTGCAACAGCAAATTCCCCATGTCCTAATCCATATCCGATCCGGAAGAGGGCAAAGATCCCATAAACAATAGCCGCAGCGGAACCGATGGCAATCAAGCTGTCCATATTCGGAACACCCCGGAACAAAGAGCGGAAGCCCCTGGTAAAGTAGCCGAAATTGATAAAAACTATGGGCAGCAGCAACAGAAGCTGTGTAAGCGCAAAAACAGCGGCATTTTCTGTTCCGTGAAAATACTGAAGAATAGCCGAGGGTACCGGCAGGCGAAACCATTCCCAGAACATATGGTACATAGAGAGATACATCAAAGGAATCAGAAAGCAGAGGGAGACAATGAACCTGATCTTCATTTCTTGCCCTTCATCTGCCCGCGCCGAAGAGTGATGACTAGGCTTTGTTTTGCCCGCGTTCTCCACTGAAGCACCATAGCCAGATTTTTTTACGGCCGCAATAATTTCTTCAGCCGAAACAACAGCCTCGTCGTACTGCACTGTCATGCTGTTGGTAAGCAAGCTGACCGCGGCGGCTTTCACCCCTTTTAGAGAAGCTACCGCCTTCTCCACATGTGCCGAACAAGCAGAACAGCTCATGCCTGTGACAACAAATTTTTCTTTGACCATAGAACAGACCGTGTGTACCGCTCCTGTATCTCCCGCGAAAAGTCGTTAGAAAAGTTGCGGTTCCCTTTCTTTTGATACTTATGAGCCGCCGTCCATATCGCCGGATAGTGCGTACAAGGGTTTCCTGAGTCATGCGTATCTGGAAGTTCAGATTATTCCGGGAAGAGCGTGATTTGGCGGCAGCGTCTTTCTCTATTGTGTCCGCATTTCTATTGATTTTCAGGGGTTATTCAGAAAATGAAGCTTTGGCGTGCCATTAGGAGGAGAATCCGATCCTAAATCAGCCCTGTGTGCTGAAAGTAAGGCTTTCCCACGATTTTCGGCGTTGATTTTTTCCATTGCATAGACTATAATAAAACCAGTTGGTAAAAATTTATCATTGGAGGCAATGCTATGTTGGTTTCTGCTCAGGAAATGCTCACAAAGGCCAAAGCAGGCAAATATGCAGTCGGTCAGTTCAACATCAACAACATGGAATGGACTAAGGCCATTCTTCTTACCGCTCAGGAAAATAACTCTCCCGTTATCCTGGGTGTATCAGAAGGTGCGGGCAAATACATGTGCGGATATAATACCGTTACCGCTATGGTAAAAGGCATGATCGATACTCTGGGAATCACGGTCCCCGTTGCCCTGCATTTGGACCACGGCTCCTATGAGGGCGCTCTGAAGGCCATGGACGACGGTTTCTCCTCCGTTATGTTTGATGGATCTCACTACGGCATCGAAGAGAATATTGAGAAGACGAAGGAAATTATCCGCCTTGCTGCAGAAAAGGGGATTTCTGTGGAAGCGGAGGTCGGTGCTATCGGCGGTGAAGAAGACGGCGTAGTCGGCGGCGGCGAAGTGGCTGATCCCGATGAATGCAAAATGATCGCCGATTTGGGTGTGACCATGCTGGCGGCCGGTATCGGCAACATCCATGGCGTGTATCCTGAAAATTGGCAGGGTTTGAACTTTGACGTCCTTGCCCAAATCCAGGAAAAGACAGGCACAATGCCTCTGGTGCTTCACGGCGGCACCGGCATTCCCGATGAAATGGTTAAGAAGGCCATTACATTGGGTGTTTCCAAAGTCAATGTTAACACGGAGTGCCAGCTCGCTTTTGCTGCGGCTACCCGTAAGTATATTGAAGATGGGAAGGACAAGCAGGGTAAGGGCTTTGATCCCCGTAAGCTGCTGGCACCTGGTTTTGAGGCGATTAAGGCTACCGTCAAAGAAAAAATGGAGCTTTTTGGTTCTATCAATCAGGCGTAAAAAAAGGGAAGTCCAAGAACGGCGCAAAACGCGCCGTTCTTTTTATTTTGGATTGTCACCTCCGCTCTGAAGTTTTCGTTGACAATATCTTGGGGCTATGTTATTTTTTATTGGAACTGAATTTGGAAATATTTCAGGGGGCGTTTTGTTTATGAATGTGACAGAACAGGTGTTGGAATTGCTGCAGCAGGGTTCAGGGCCTATCTCTGGAGAGGAGATGGCAGAACGCCTGAAGGTGAGCCGCAACGCTGTTTGGAAAGCGGTAAAGAAGCTGAAGGAAGATGGTTATAAAATCGGGGCGCGTACCAATTGCGGATATGAACTGCTTTCGGAAAGCAATGTGCTCAATCCTGCCAATATCCGCCGCATGCTTACCAAAGCGGCCTCCTGTGTGGCGATCGACGTAAGAAGCAGCGTCAGCTCTACCAATACGGTGCTCAAGGAAATAGCCGAGCAAGGCGGGGCGGAAGGCATGGTGCTTATCGCAGAACAGCAAACCATGGGAAAAGGGCGTTTGGGCCGTTCTTTTTACTCTCCCAAAGGAGATGGTCTTTATCTGAGTATTCTGCTGCGCCCCCAATTTTCAGCAGAGGAATCTCTTTCCATCACTACCGCCGCCGCAGTTTCTGTTGCGGGTGCAGTGGAAGCTGTAACTGGAGAACGGGCTTTGATCAAATGGGTGAATGACGTGTATCTTCGGGGAAGGAAAATATGTGGCATTTTAACCGAAGCTTCGGTCGATTTTGAAACCAAGGGACTCCACTATGCTGTTTTGGGAATCGGTGTCAATATCCTGGAGCCTGAAGGGGGATATTCAGAACAATTGAGGGACGTCGCGGGGGCGCTTTATCATCGTGATGATGCGCCGGCTGGCGTGCGAATCAGGCTGGCGGCTGAAATCCTGAATCGATTTTTCTCCTTTTATAACGCTCTGCCTGAACGCTCATTTATGGAGGAATATAAACAGCGTTCGCTGCTGACAGGAATGGAGATTACATATTTGCGGGGCGAGTCTGTACAGGAAGGCCGAGTGTTGGGCGTGGATGACGAGGCACGGCTGATTGTGCAGCGTGGGGACGGAGAGACGCAATTATTTTCTGCAGGGGAGGTCAATATCAAAAAGGATTTTCTCGATCGACTTCGCAGCCAGCCTAAGGAAAGGGGAGCAAAGTAAGATGAAACTGACATTTCAAAATAAAATTCAAAAGCTCGTGGTAACAGGGGTGTTTACGGCGGTGCTTGCCGTGCTCTCTCAGTTGTCTATTCCGATGCCCACTGGAGTTCCGGTCACCTTGCAGACTTTTGGGGTAGCGCTGTGCGCGTTTGCCCTAGGACCTAAGCTGGGCACTATTTCGGTTTTTTTGTACTTGGTAATGGGCGCTGTGGGAATACCGATATTTTCCGGTTTCAGCGGCGGCTTTGGGATTTTGCTTGGAATGACCGGTGGTTTCCTTTGGGGGTTTTTGCTCATGGCTGTTCTCTGCGGTATAGGTGTGCAGCTGAATCGCCGTCTCTGGGCTATTGTTCTGGGGCTTTCCGGCTTGGCGCTTTGTCATATCTGCGGCACATTTCAGTTTATGCTGGTGACGGGCTCACCTGTCCTGCAGTCGTTTTTGACTGCTTCTGCGCCATATCTAATCAAGGATGTCATATCAGTTGTTTTAGCTTTTCTGGCTGCGGAGGCGATTTTGTTCAGTTTGAAAAAGGCAAAGGTGGTTTCCACAAAATGAAGAAGATTCGTGGTCACCATCTGTTTTGCATGACGCTATTCTCAGGCCATGGGTATGACGCGGCATTTACTAATGCTATGAAGAATACTATCTTTTCCCTGCAGGGCGGCGAAAGTATTCTGCTGTGTTCAGGTGAGGACGAAATTTGCCAAAGTTGCCCTAACCAGCGTCAGGCAGGAGGCTGCGCTCTCGGTACGGAAGACGCCCTGCAGAGAGATGAAGCCGCTTTTGCGGAGCTTCAATTGCAGGAAGGAGAACTCTCCGGGTGGATGGAAATTTCGGAAAGGCGTCTTTTGATTACCAAAGATGCCTTGGAGCATGTCTGCGGGGGATGCTGTTGGAAGGAGCAGGGAATCTGCAGTTGGGAGCTTTGGCAGAAACGGGCAGAAAACAGGAATTTGGAGTTTCAATAGAGACACACGATAAAACGCAGCGGGCTGTTTTTCCGGTTGGAAGAATAACCCGCGCTTTCTTTTATTTTTAACTTGCTTTCACGCCAGGGATGTACTAAAATAGAAACCGAATGAAATATAGTTAAAAAATTCATATTTTACATGGAATTTCTAGAGGTTGTTAACGAGGCTTTCTTGTTGAGTTTCGACAGACAGCAATTTATACAAATTATATCGCTAGCGTAATATCGATATATCATTACTACCAATTTACTTTTCGAGAAACGAATGTTAAAATATTATCAAAGTCAGGAAAGGGGTGAATGGAATGCCAAGCCAGTGCGTGTCGAAGCAGACACTGCAGCGGCTTCCCACATATCTGGATTACCTGAAACGGCAGGGCACAGACCCGCCGAAGAATATTTCGGCGACGGCTATTGCGGATGCCCTGAATATGAACCATGTTGTGGTAAGAAAGGATTTGGCCTCCATCAGTACGTCCGGCAGACCGAAGGTTGGATATGACCGCGTCAATCTGATTCGGGAGTTGGAAGAATTCCTGGGATATGACAACGCTGACGATGCCATACTTGTAGGAGCCGGGAAGCTGGGCAGAGCATTGCTCTCTTATGATGGATTTCTGCAGTACGGCCTCAACATCCTGGCAGGATTTGATACCGATCCTAAAGCGGTGAACCTTGAGGTTGGCGGGAAACCTATTCTTCCGATGGAAAAGCTGGAAGACCTTTGTGAGAGGACGCGTGTCCGGATTGGGATCATTACAGTTCCTGGCGATTATGCTCAGGCTGTGTGTAATCTTCTGATTAAAAGCGGGATTCTTGCAGTCTGGAATTTTGCTAATGTCCATTTGGACGTTCCGGAAGGCATCTTGGTACAAAATGAAAATATGGCAGTTTCCCTGGCTCTGCTCTCCAATCATCTAAAAGAAAGATTCAGCACAAAATAAATAAAAAAGGATGGATCATTTCATGAACACGAAAATGAACTTCGAAATCGTGGAAAACGCGGAAACATTCGAAAGAATGCTTGCCCGGGTCAAGGAAGCACAGAAGATCTATGCTTCCTACACGCAGGAGCAGGTCGATAAGATTTTCCGTGCAGCAGCAATGGCTGCCAACCAGCAGAGAATCCCGCTGGCTAAAATGGCGGTAGAAGAAACCGGTATGGGCGTAGTGGAAGATAAGGTTATCAAAAACCACTATGCAGCCGAGTATATCTACAATGCTTATAAGGATACAAAGACGTGCGGTGTCGTCGAAGAGGATCCGGCTTACGGCATCAAGAAAATTGCTGAACCGATCGGTGTTATCGCGGCGGTTATTCCGACCACGAACCCTACGTCTACCGCTATTTTTAAGACGCTGCTCGCATTGAAGACACGCAACGGCATTATCATCAGTCCTCATCCCCGTGCCAAAAAGTGCACGATTGAGGCGGCTAAAGTGGTGCTTGAGGCGGCAGTGAAAGCAGGTGCTCCTGAAGGGTTGTTCGGCTGGATTGACGTGCCCTCCCTGGAACTGACAAATACTCTGATGGCTGAAGCCGATATCATCTTGGCGACTGGCGGCCCCGGCATGGTAAAAGCCGCTTATTCTTCCGGTACTCCGGCATTGGGCGTGGGCGCCGGCAATACGCCTGCCATTATCGATGACACTGCGGACGTAATCCTGGCAGTGAACTCCATCATCCATTCCAAAACTTTTGACAACGGCATGATCTGTGCGTCCGAGCAGTCTGTTATAGTATTGGAAAAAGTATATAAGCAGGTGAAGGACGAGTTCCAGAAGCGCGGCTGCTATTTCCTCAATAAAGCTGAAACCGAGAAAGTTCGCAAAACCATCATCATCAATGGCGCTCTGAATGCAAAAATCGTGGGTCAGAAAGCGCATACCATTGCTGCCTTGGCCGGAGTTAATGTACCGGAGGAGACCAAAATTATCATCGGTGAAGTGGAGAGTGTGGATATCTCCGAGGAGTTTGCCCATGAGAAGCTTTCTCCCGTGCTGGCTATGTATAAAGCAAAGAATTTTGATGACGCTGTGGAAAAAGCCGAACATCTTATCGCAGACGGCGGTTACGGCCATACCGCTTCCCTTTATATTCATGTTTCCGAAAAAGAAAAGATGGCCAAGCATCAAGCTGCTATGAAGACCTGCCGTATTCTTGTCAACACCCCGTCCTCCCAGGGCGGCATCGGCGACCTGTACAACTTTAAGCTGTCTCCCTCTCTTACGCTGGGCTGCGGTTCCTGGGGCGGCAACTCCGTTTCCGAGAACGTGGGCGTTAAGCACCTCATCAATATCAAGACGGTTGCCGAGAGGAGAGAGAATATGCTGTGGTTCAGAGTACCTGAGAAGGTTTATTTCAAGAAGGGCTGCATGCCTGTTGCCCTTGACGAATTGAAAACCGAATACAACAAGAAAAAGGCGTTTATCGTCACCGACAGCTTCCTGTATAAGAACGGATACACGAAGCCGATCACCGATAAGCTGGACGAAATGGGGATTCAGTATTCCTGCTTCTGGGACGTTCAGCCTGATCCCACATTGGCCAATGCCCTGGCGGGTACGGAACGGATCCGCAGCTTTGAGCCCGACGTGATTATCGCCCTGGGCGGCGGTTCCGCCATGGACGCTGCTAAGATCATGTGGGTGCTGTACGAGCATCCTGATGCCGATTTCGAATCCATGGCCATGGACTTTATGGATATCCGCAAGAGAATCTATAAGTTCCCCAAGATGGGTGAGAAGGCCATGATGGTCGCCATTCCTACCTCCTCCGGTACGGGCTCTGAAGTAACTCCCTTTGCTATCATCACCGACGAAAAAACCGGTACCAAGTGGCCGTTGGCCGATTACGAGCTGCTGCCCAATATGGCTATTGTGGATGTGGACAACATGATGAGCCAGCCCAAGGGTCTGACCAGTGCTTCCGGTATTGATGTTATGACCCATGCCGTCGAGGCCTATGTCTCCATTATGGCGACCCAGTTTACCGATGGATTGGCTTTGAAAGCGATCAAAGCCGTGTTTGATTACCTGCCGTCCGCCTATGAGAACGGCGCGAATGATCCGATTGCCCGTGAAAAAATGGCAGAGGCTTCCTGTATGGCTGGTATGGCGTTCGCCAATGCTTTCCTGGGCTTGAACCACTCTATGGCTCATAAGCTGGGCGCGTATCACCACCTGCCCCACGGCGTAGCCAACGCCTTGCTCCTCACAGAGGTCATCCGCTACAACGCCGCTGATGTTCCCACTAAGATGGGAACCTTCTCTCAGTATCAGTATCCTCATGCCAAAGAGCGTTATATTGAGGCAGCCCGCTTTGCCGGCATTCAGGGCAAGAACGACGACGAGGTCTTTGAAAACTTCATCAAGGCTCTGGAAGAGTTGAAGGACAAAATCGGCATCAAAAAGACCATCAAGGAGTATGGCGTAGACGAGAAGTATTTCCTGGAGACGCTGGACGAGATGGTGGAAAATGCTTTCAACGACCAGTGCACCGGCGCCAATCCGAGATATCCGCTGATGAGCGAGATCAAAGAAATCTATCTGAAATGCTACTACGGTAAATAATGGAGGAGTTTACAATGAAACTGGAAAAGGTCATCGCAGTCAGAACATCCAAAACCATTTACAGGGATGGCAAATATGCGATCAAAGTGTTTGACGAGGGCTACTCCAAGGCTGATATCCTCAACGAAGCCCTGAATATTGCCCGAGTAGAGGAGACGGGTCTCTCTATTCCGGGCGTGGAGGAAGTCACCAAGATCGATGGCAAGTGGGCAATCGTCACGGATTACGCTGAGGGCAAAACCATTGCCCAGCTGATGGCGGAGGATCCCGACAAGAAGGATGAGTATTTGGAGCGTTTTGTGGATATCCAGATGGAGATCCATTCCAAGACCGCTCCCATGCTCAACAAGCTCAAGGATAAGATGAAGCGCAAGATCTCCCAGACCGGCCTGGACGCCACCACCCGTTATGAGTTGGATTCCCGTCTGGAGAGCATGCCTAAGCACAATAAGCTTTGCCACGGCGATTTCAACCCTACCAACGTGGTGATCAGCAAGGACGGCGAGAGCTATTCCATCCTGGACTGGGCCCATGCCACCCAGGGCAATGCCAGCGCCGACGCCGCCCGCACGTACCTGCTGTTCTGGCTCAGCGGAGATATCGATTCCGCGGAGAAGTATCTGAATCTCTTCTGCAGGAAGAGCGATACTGCCAAGCAGTATGTACAGAAGTGGCTGCCGATTGTAGCCGCCTCTCAGTCTGTCAAGGGGAAACCCGAGGAAAAAGAGTTCCTGATGCACTGGGTTAACGTAGTAGAGTACGAATAAAAATTTCGGGAAACCGAAATTCCTGCATTGCTTCAGAAACAAGTCTGCGCAGGCGGTTTTTTCCCCGCAACTTGTTCAGCTTGGCAAAATGCGTGTTTTGCCAAGCTGGGAGCGCTCCGGATCCGGAGCGCTCTTTCCTGAAGCTTCAAGCGATTGAAAAGTTTTCCGGATGCACTGCAGCAGAGGGCGCTGCAGTGCTGAAGGACTATTTACCGGCTGCAAAAATCCGGAAACACAATATTAGGAGGATCATTATGAAGATTACCATTTGTATTGGCAGTTCCTGTCATTTGAAAGGTTCCCGTCAGATCGTGGAGCAGCTTCAGTACCTTGTCGCAGAAAATAATCTGAAGGATAAGGTGGAACTCAGCGGCACTTTTTGTATGGGAAATTGTGTCAATGGCGTCAATGTAACGGTAGATGATAAACTCTATTCGCTTTCACCCGAGACGACGAAGGACTTTTTTGAAAAAGAAATCCTTCCCAAAGTGAAATAAGACCGAAAGGATTGATTTCATGCTTGCCGTAGGCACAACAGGAAGGGCTGCCTGCCGTGTGGAAAGCGCCAACACGGCCCCAAATATGGGAAGCGGAGATCTGGCGGTGTTCGCGACTCCATCAATGATTGCATTGATGGAGTCTGCTGCCAGTAAAAGCGTTTTACCTTTGCTCAATCCCGGCGAGACCACTGTGGGAACGCATATGGATGTCACGCACACCTCTGCCACTCCGGTAGGAATGGAAATCAGGGCGGAAAGCCGCCTTGAGGAGATTGACGGACGCAGGCTTGTCTTTTCGGTAAAGGCATACGATGAGACTGGTACCATAGGAGAGGGAATCCACGAGCGGTTTATCGTACAAAAAGAAAAATTTATGTTGAAAGCGGAAGCGAAGAAAGGTCACGCTCATGACTGAATATCTAAAGCTTAAAAAATCAAACTGCGTCAACTGTTATAAGTGTATCCGGCACTGCCCGGTGAAGTCTATCAAATTTTCATCGGATCAGGCGCAGATCGTCAGCGACGAGTGCATTTTGTGCGGACAATGTTTTGTGGTATGCCCACAGAATGCCAAGGAAATTCGGAATGACATTGACAAGGCATCCGCGTTGATTCGCGGCAGTAGGGTGATTGCCAGCGTAGCGCCTTCTTTTGTGGCGAACTATCCCGGCGCAACCATTAAAACTTTAGAAAAGGCTCTGAGAAAATTGGGATTTGAATCCGTTGAGGAAACGGCGATCGGCGCTTCTTTGGTAAAAACCCAGTATGAAGAGCTTGTCCGGCAGAACAGGCAGGAAATTATCATCTCCTCCTGCTGCCATTCGGTCAATCTCCTGATAGAAAAATACCATCCCGAGGCGCTGCCCTATCTGGCGGCAGTCGTTTCACCGATGCAGGCTCACTGTCGAAAGATAAAGAAAGAGAATCCTGATGTCAAGACTGTTTTTATCGGGCCTTGTATCTCCAAGAAGGCAGAAGCAGAAGAATACCCTGGAGATGTGGATTGTGTGCTCACCTTTGAAGAGCTTTCTCTCTGGCTGCAGCGTGAAGATATCACTGTCGAGGCAGGAGAGGATCACCTGAACGAGAGCAAAGCCCGTCTTTTCCCGACTTCAGGAGGAATTCTCCGTTCGATGCTCTGCGATTCTAAGGATTACACTTACCTCACTGTAGACGGAATCGATAACTGCATTGCTGCTTTGAATGATATTAAGGAAGGCAGACTGAAAAAATGCTTTATTGAAATGTCTATCTGCGCAGGAAGCTGTATCGGCGGTCCGGCTATGGAACGGAATCACAGACTGCCTGTCCGGGATTACATAGCAGTCGACCGGTATGCCGGTAAAGAGGACTTCCAAGTTTCTATGCCGGAGGAACGGGAACTGATCAAGGACCATAAGTTTATCGGCCTTCACCGTCAGATGCCCGGGCAAAGTGATATTGAAGAAATTCTGCATAAAATGGGAAAGCACACGCCGGATCAGGAGCTTAACTGCGGCGCCTGTGGGTATAACACCTGCCGTGACAAGGCGGTTGCCGTATATCTGGGGAAAGCCAACATCAGCATGTGCCTGCCTTTCCTGAAGGACAAAGCGGAATCGTTCTCGGATACCATCATCAACAATACGCCCAACGGTATCATTGTGTTGAACGAGGCTCTGGAAGTACAGCAGATCAACTCTGCCGCCAGAAAAATCATGAATATCCGCAATGCGTCAGATGTTCTGGGAGATCAGGTGATTCGCATTCTGGATCCCAAGGTGTTTCTGGACGTCATGCAGACGGGGAGAAGCATTCATGATGAGAAGGTTTATCTCGCTGAGTATCAGAAATATGTGGAACAGTCGGTAATCTATGACAAGAGCTATCGTATTGTAATGTGTATCATGCGCGACGTGACTGAAGAAGAGCATGAACGCATACAGAAAGAAAAGATCAGTCAGCATACGATTGAAGTCACAGACCGGGTCATCGAAAAACAGATGCGCGTGGTGCAGGAAATCGCTTCCCTTTTGGGAGAGACGACGGCAGAAACCAAAATTGCGCTGACAAACCTAAAGGATTCGCTGAACGATGAATAATCTTTGTACAGATATTGGATTTATGAGCCTCAACAAATGGGGCGAACAGCTCTGCGGCGACCGTGTTGAAATCGTGGAGCAGGGAGAAAATTCTACCGTTATCGTTTTGGCAGATGGTATGGGCAGCGGCGTTAAGGCCAACATCCTCTCTTCTCTGACTTCCAAGATCATTTCTACGATGATGGCGGCTAATATGAAAATTGAGGACTGTGTATCTACCATCGCTGCAACGCTGCCTATTTGCGCAGTGCGTGGAGTGGCTTATTCCACTTTTACGATCATCCGTATCATTGAGAACGAAGAGGCTGAAATCATTCAGTATGATAATCCTTTTCTCATCCTGCTGCGCAATGGTAAATTTGTGGAGATTCCCAAGGTTGGAAATGAAATCGAAGGCAAAATGATCTACAAGTCGAAAATCAAACTCCAGGAAAATGATTTCCTGGTGGTCACCAGCGATGGCGCCATCCATGCGGGAATCGGCTCTTCACTTAATTTTGGCTGGGAACGGAAAGACATCGTCCAGTTTTTGGAGCAGATGTATGATGAGAGTTATACCGCTAAGACCTTTGGCACGATCCTGCTGGAAGAGTGCAATCATCTGTATGGAGAAAAGCCAGGGGATGATACAACCGTCTGCGTTGTGAAAATCAGGAACCGTTCTCCTGTCAATTTGATGATTGGTCCGCCTTCCGACAGAAATGACGTGAATAAAATGCTGTCCCTCTTTTTTTCCAAGGAGGGAAAACATATTGTCTGCGGCGGAACCACCTCTACCATTACGGCGGAGTTCCTCCAGAAGCCCATGGTGGCAAATCTTGATTATCTTGATCCCGAAATACCGCCTACGGCTGCCATTGAAGGCGTAGATCTGGTGACGGAGGGTGTTATTACCATCAGTAAGGTGCTGGACTACGCTAAGGACTATCTCCAGGATAATGAGACCTACACGGAGTGGGGTTACAAGCGGGACGGCGCCTCCCTGATCTCCCGCATGCTGTTTGAAGAGGCTACCGACATTAACTTCTTTGTGGGAAGAGCCATCAATCCTGCTCATCAGAATCCGAATCTGCCCATCAATTTCAATATCAAGATGCGTTTGGTGGACGAGCTCAGCGAATGCTTGCAGAAGATGGGGAAGAAGATTAAAGTAAGCTATTTTTAAGTGGATAATGGAAGGAAAAAGCAAATGGCAATGAAACCCCTACAGCTCAGAAAGTTTGATACAAAGGTACAGTACTTAAAATACAAGGTACTCCGCGAAGTGGCGCGGTATGCCTTTGAAGATAAGCTGCTCGAAAGTTACACGGAGATTCCAAAAATCATCGTGAAAAACGGCAAGCCGACCATGCGGTGCTGTATCTATAAGGAACGTGCCATTGTGGAAGAACGCATTAAAATGGCTATGGGCGGGGATAAGAATAATCCCAATGTGATTGAGGTTATCGATATCGCCTGCGACGAATGCCCAGTGAGCGGCTACAATGTTACCAGCGCCTGCAGGGGATGTCTGGCACATCGCTGTGAAGATGTGTGCCGAAGGGGAGCTATCACATTTGACGAGCATCAAAAGGCTCATATCGATAAGTCAAAATGTGTAGAATGCGGCCAATGTGCGAAGGTCTGTCCTTACAGTGCGATAGCCAATGAAAAAAGGCCCTGTGAAAAGGCCTGTAAAATCAAGGCTATCAGCATGGGGGAAGACGGGGCCGCCTCCATTGACAATGAAACCTGTACTTCATGCGGCGCCTGTGTGTATCAGTGCCCCTTTGGCGCTATTATGGACAAGTCTTTTATCCTTGATGTGGTGGACCTGATCAAAAAGAGCGGAGACAACCAGAATTACAAGCTCTATGCGGTAGTAGCGCCTTCTATTTCCAGCCAGTTCAGCTACGCTAAGCTTGGTCAGGTGATCTCTGGGATTAAAAAGCTTGGTTTTTTCACAGTTGTAGAGGCAGCCTTGGGAGCAGATATGGTGGCATATTTGGAATCCCAGGAACTGGCAGAAAAGGGATTTCTTACAAGCTCTTGCTGCCCTGCTTTTGTCAGTTATATTGAGACGCAGTTTCCGCAGCTGAAAGAGAATATTTCTCACAATCTTTCACCGGCAGCAACGATTGCAAAATATATCAAAGAAAAAACGCCCGGCGCAAAAGTAGTTTTCATTGGACCGTGTACTGCCAAAAAGATGGAATTTCAAAAGGAGGACGTCCGTCCCTATATCGATTCTGTCATCACCTTTGAAGAATTGCAGGCGCTGTTTGACAGTCGTGATATTGACATAAATACGCTGGAGGAGGATGTTTTGGATAACGCTTCCTATTACGGTCGTATTTTTGCCCGCAGCGGCGGTCTCAGCGATGCGGTGAAAGAGGCTATGAAAGAACAGAACATTGAATTCGATCTAAAGGCATTGCCCTGCGATGGAATAGAAGCTTGCAGGATGGCTCTGCTGAAAGCGAGTAAAGGCGTGTTGCCGGCAAACTTTATCGAAGGAATGGCCTGTATAGGCGGCTGCATTGGCGGAGCAGGCTGTTTGACGCACGGAGAGAAGAATAAGGCCGATGTGGATAAATACGGTATGGAAGCCTATGAGAAAACCATTACCGATGCCATCGGTGTCATGAAGTAAGATTTGAACGAAAGGGAGGTCGGAAGGAGACTGTCCCTGCGGGACGATGTGGCCTGTCCGCAACAATCCTGCAGGAGTCTCTTGCGGCCTTCTTCTTTTTTCCGTACATCGAACGGTTTATCTGAAAGTCACTCAATTCCATCTTATTAAGACTCTTGTTTACTGTCTTTACAAATTTGTGCGAAAGATCAAACAGAACATATCTATTATTCAGTAGACCTTGATAGCTGGATTTCTAAATTTATGGTATTTGCTGTCCAGAAAAAAGGAGGAAAGTGTAAAAATGAAAGCGTGCTATTTCCTTGGTGACAAGAACTTTGAAGTGCAGGATATTGATATTCCAGAAGCGCTGCCCGGAACTGTTGTCATAAAAAACATGGTATGCGGCATCTGTGGTACGGATGTACATATCTATCATGGAGAGCCCGGTTCAGCGGATGTGACTCCGCCCATTGTGCTCGGGCACGAGTATTCCGGAGAGGTGGTTGCCGTAGGAGAGGGGGTTACAGGTATCTCTTGCGGTGATCATGTGACGATTGACCCCAACATTTATTGCGGTAGCTGCGTTGCTTGTCGGAGCGGTAAAAAACAGATGTGCGACTCAATGGAGGCTATTGGTGTTACCCGGGACGGAGGATTCGCCCAATACAGCAGAGTGCCTGCTTCACAGGTGTATGTTCTCTCTCCGGAAATTTCTTTTGAAGCGGGGGCTATGGCGGAACCGGTTGCCTGTTGCCTGCATGGAATTGATCTGGCTGGAATTCGTGCTGGAGACCGTGTTTGTGTGGTAGGCGGCGGCGCAATCGGCCTCATCATGGTACAGCTTGCTAGGCTTTCCGGTGCATCGAAAATTATTTTAAGCGAGCCGAACGAAAAGCGTCGTAGCGCGGCACTCTCGCTGGGGGCAGACGCTGCGTTCAACCCCCTGGAGGAAGGTAGTCTGGAGCGGTTTCTTGCCCAAACCGATGATATGGGCGCAGATGTTGTTATTGAATGTGTCGGAAACCTTTCCGCAGTGCGAAGCGCATTTCAGTTTGCGCGCAGAGGAGCTACAATCCTGCTATTCAGTGTGCCGAAAGTGGACGCCACATTTGAGCTGCCGCTCTTTGAGGTATTTAAAAAAGAGTTGACTATTAAGGGTTCTTTTGTGAACCCGGACACCCATGGCAGAGCGGTACAGTTGATCAATTCAGGAAAACTGCGTTTTGATACATTGATTACGCATCGTTATACAGTGGAGGAACTACCGGAAGCAATTGCAATGCAAATGAGCGATGCATCGATAAAAGTGGTGGTTTGTCCTAATCATTTGGATGCAGAATAAAGGTTCAAAACGGTTAAATTATTGAAAAAGAGTCTCGTTTTCTTTTAAGGGGAGGAGGCTTTTTTTTCGCCGGAAAACGGATGCTCAAAACTTTAGGAACGGTTTTTATTTTTATTGTAAATAGATCCAATTTATGGTAACATAGAAGAAATCATTGGGGGAGTAGAAGAAAATGAAGAAAGCAATCGCTCATATTACAGCACTTGTGTTAGCTGTTTCTCTTATTTTAACGATGTTTACTGCCTGCGGGGAAGACAAAACGCATGGCCTGAAGAAAAGCGATCCGGTAAGTATTACGCTTTGGCATTATTATAACGGCCCCCAACAGCAGGCATTTGATTCTTTAGTATCCAAATTTAACGATACCCTGGGCAAAGAAATGGGGATCCTTGTTCAAGCCTCTGCGCAAGGAACCGTCAATGAGCTGATTGACAAAGCCATGGATTCTTTGGATCAGGAGGTGGGTGCAGAATCATTTCCCGATATTATTGCCGCTTATGCAGATACCGCCTATACCATTAACAGCCGTGGAATGGCTGCGGATATCAGTCAATATCTGACGGAGGAAGAACAGAATTCCTATGTTGAGGAATACCTGGAAGAAGGGAAGTTTTCTGAAGAGAGCGGAATCCAGTTGTTTCCCATAGCAAAAGCAACAGAGGTGTTGATGCTCAATGAAACGGATTGGGCGGCTTTTTCTGCCGCAAGCGGTGCAACGGAAGAAGCGCTTTCCACCTGGGAAGGGATCGTCACAACAGCAGAAAAATACTACAATTATACGGATGCTCTAACCCCGGATGTCCCCGATGATGGAAAAGCTTTTTTTGGCAGGGATGCTGTAGCCAACTATCTTCTTGTGGGTTCTATGCAACTGGGAGAAGAAGTTTTCCAAGTCAAAGACGGTAAAGTTACTTTTCATATGGATCCGGAAATTTTTAAGCGCTTGTGGGATAATTACTATGTTCCCTATATCAACGGCTGGTTTACTGCGTCCGGGCGATTTCGCAGCGATGATGCCAAGACTGGGGAACTGATTGCTTTCGTGGGTTCGACCAGCGGAGCGATGTATTTTCCAACACAGGTCACACGCGAAGATGCTACAGTTTATGATATTACCTGTAAGGTGCTTCCTCTGCCCAATTTTGAAGGAACACAACCCTATGCTGTACAGCAGGGGGCAGGAATGCTTGTCACGAAAAGTGAAGAAAAAAAGGAATACGCTGCTACTGTTTTTCTGAAATGGTTCACAGAGGAGGAAAACAATCTCGCCTTTTGTCTTGGCAGCGGCTACCTTCCGGTCAAGAAAGAGGCCAACAGTGTAGAGCAAATTAAAAAAGCCCTGTCAGACGAAGAAGATGGAAATTCTATTTTGCGCCAAACTGTGGAAAACTCCGATCTGTTTACAGAAAATTCTGCCTTGTATCAGACTCTTACAATAGGGGTTGAGATGGTAAATGATTATACCCTGTATACCAACAAAGCTTTTGAAAACGGTACAAAGGCCAGAAATCTTCTGAGTGATTCGTTGACGGAAAAGCTGGAAGAGGATTTGAATCAGATTCAGAAATTGGTGGACGGTGGAATGAGCCGTTCTGAGGCGGCTGCACAGTATGCTACAGACGAAAATTTCGAATCCTGGTATCATACCCTGCAGCAAGGGTTGGAGGAGCTGAAATAAGCCGGATATGGTAGGGCTTCAAGAGAAAAAAGTGAAAAGCCAAGAACGTTCTATCCGAAGCAGAATCGCCGTGCCGATTCTTTTCGTTCTGGCTATCCAAACACTTCTGTATGTGGTATTTCTCTCTCAAGGAGGAATCGTGTCGCATATGGACGGCAATGCCTTTGACATTTTTTCTCGACAAACAGATAATTTGGGCTTATATTTCGACAATGAAATGATCCATCGATGGTCTAATATCAACCAATCTGAAGAAGAGATTTTGAACAGTGTCGCTGAAGTTTTGGAAGAGAATGGATCGGATTACAGTGATATTCCCACCGATGCGGCTTTAAATGAAAAAATTTTGTCTTCTGCTGCACCTCATATTATTGAACTGTTGCGCAGAAATTCTGTAACAGGAGCCTTTTTTGTGTTGGATGGGATCGGTGTCGCAGGAGAAAACACCGAAGGGAATCGGGCTGCTTTCTATGTACGTGATAATGATCCCTCTACTTTTACTTCAAAGAACAGCGACTTACTTCTGGAACGCGGCCTGCCTGCCATTGCAAAGGAACAAGAACTTCCTTTAGACTCTTTTTGGTCAGCTTTGATCTATGAGGGAGACGAAAATTCCTTTTTTATGCGTCCTATTGAAGAAGCTAGAAAATCCTCTCATCCCAAAAGCAAGAATTATGGTTATTGGTCCGGCCCTTTTCGTCTTTCTGCCATGGATCACGCAGCAGTGGCTTACACAATTCCTTTGATTTCCGCCGATGGTACTGTGTTTGGAGCATTAGGGGTAGATTTGAGTTTGGATTATTTGACTTCCAGGATCAAAATGAACCGGTATTCCCAAGGCGGCGAGGTGACTTTTGCTCTTGTTAAAGATGAAGGTGACCAGACCCCTTTGACCGTAATCGCACAGGATGGTGAGCTGCTCCGGCAATACTATGCTACCGAAGAGGAAATCAGGATTTCAGCTGAAAAGAAAGCACAAAACAGCGAGGTTTCCATATTAGACGCTGTTGAGCAGGGAAAGGGCGGGCTTTACTGTACGATCCATGACATTAAGCTTTACAATACCAATACCCCCTTTGAACAGGAACGCTGGCGGGTGATAGGCGTACAGGAAGAACATACCTTGTTGAGGCTAACCAGGCAGTTGAAGCTTCTGGTTTATGTCATTTCATTGATCACCCTTCTTGTGGGCACAGTAGCTGTTTCTATGGTGGTGATTTCCATAACAAGGCCTATGAAAACATTGATGTCAGAGTTGGAAAGAAGCAACCCACTTCAGCAAGTGCTGCTTCCCAAATTAGGTATTCAGGAAATAGACCGGCTCTCTGAATCGATTGAAGAACTCAGCCGTTCAGTGGCTGAATCTGCCTCCCGTTTTTCAAAGATAATTCAAAAAACAAATATACAGCTTGGCGTCTTTGAATACCAAATGGACGGAAGTCTGGCTTACTGCAGCGAAAAACTGTTCGATGTTCTCTGCTGGCAAAACGAAATGGGGGGAGACCGATATCTGGAGCTCTCGGTTTTCCTGGATCGTATGAAAGAACTGCGGCAGTATGATACGATGGGGGATGTGAGCACTTATCAAATTACTGAAAAAGATGGAAAAGAACGTTGGGTAAGCATCACTTCTCAGGCTGATGGGAATACCTGCTCGGGAGTTGCAGTCAATATCACATCACAAGTTGCTGCGCGGAAGAAAGTGGAATACGAACGGGACTTTGACCCGCTGACCGATCTACATAACCGCCGTGCTTTTATGAGGGAGCTTGACCGATTGTTTCAAAATCCAGATCAGCTGAAAAACGCTGCAATGGTTATGTGGGATTTAGATAATTTAAAGTATGTCAACGATACCTACGGCCATGATTTTGGGGATCGGTATATCATCAATTTTGCACAGGCGCTTCAGGCTCAGCTGGACGATAACTGTCTGTTGGCACGCCGTTCCGGTGATGAATTTTATATGTTCTTCTATGGAGCCGACAACAGAGAGGAGATACACCGGCGAATAGCAGCAGTATGGAAACAGATTGAACAGGGCTGCTTCCGGCTTCCCAATGGTAATGATTATAAAATCAGGGCTTCCGGCGGAATCTCTTGGTATCCACAAGATGCAGATAATGCTTCTGACCTGATTCGCTTTGCTGACTTTGCCATGTATAGTGTGAAGCATTCCACGAAGGGCTCTGTCGAAGAATTCAGCAAGGAGGATTAGAAGAGAAATGCCCTTCTGGTGAATGGCCAGGAAGCATTCGACCGCTTGATTGATGAAGCCTTAATAGAGTTTGCTTTCCAGCCCATTGTGGAAGTGGAGAGTGGAAAGGTCTATGGTTATGAGGCACTAATGCGTTCACAACTGCCTCAGTTTTCCAGTCCTGAAGATATCCTGAGGGTGGCGCGTTCTCAGTCCAGGCTTTTAGCAATTGAAAAGTTAACAATTTATGGCGCTATTAAAGCTTATGCCAGAATGAGAGCGGAAGGTAAAATCAGCCCTGACAGCAAAGTCTTTATCAATTCTCTCCCCAACCAAAGTCTGTCCGAACAGGAATTGGATCAATTGGCCGATCAATATGGAGGCATCCTTTCCAATATCGTTCTTGAAATTACAGAAAGCGAGGCAATGGACAGCAGTGTTCAAAGCCGAAAGCATATTGTTATCCGGGAAAAATGGGGCGGGCAGATCGCTGTTGACGATTATGGGTCGGGTTATAATGGGGCGTCTGTTTTACTGCATGTTGTGCCTGATATTCTGAAAGTGGATATCAGTATTATCCATCATGTCAACCAAAAGGCGGATAACTTAAAAATTCTGGAAAGTATTATCTCCTATGCCAGACACCAGGGAATCAAAGTGCTGGCCGAAGGTGTAGAATCAAGGGAAGAAGTGGAAGCTTGTATTGCCGCCGGCGTAGATATGCTGCAGGGATATTATGTTGGAAAACCCGCTTACGAAATAACCCCAGTCTCAAAACAGGCATTGCAGAATATTGCCGCTATAAAAAGATCGTCTCAGAAAATGTTCTGACAAAAAAGGTTCTGCACAAGTGTTACTTGTGCAGAACCTTTTTTGTCCTATTTGGAGTAAATTAAAGAAGACGGGTATTGTTGATCAGCAATTCGAATTGCAGCCCTAAAGTCTGCGCCGCCTTTCGACAAAGTACCATACGGTCTAGAAAAATTTCAAAATATTCCATGACTGGGCATATTTCTGTCGCAATGGTAATAAGAAAGATACAGACCTTGTTTTCTGGATCGATCTCCAATTTGGTGTTTTCGACGGCATAATTTACCCGATCATGAATGTCAGCGTCCAAAATGGCGTTCTTGCGAACCCTCGTACGCCGGACGTCACTTTTATCGGATAGAATCAGCGCGGCAGCCAAAGGATTGACAGGGTAGGCTGTTTTTTCATCATGATGCCCTATAGCAGAACAAATCAACGCAATCTCTTCCGGCGGCATTTTCAGTTTATTCAGGATGGTAAAAGCCATCAAAGCGCCGCTATGCGCGTGATCCGCACGGTTTACTGTGTTTCCGATATCATGCATGTATCCGGCGATTGCAGCAAGCTGACACATGCGCTCCGGATAGTTGAGATCCGCTAAAATATCCCGTGCATAGTTGCTGCTGCGTTTTGCGTGGGCAAAACCATGTTCTGTGAAGCCGATTGCCCCAAGGCAATTGTTGCCGCATTCGATATAGCTGTGAATCTCCCTGTTGGAGAAAATTTCTTCCGGCAGAATCGTCCTATATTCCGACATATGCTTTACTCCGCTGTGAACATGCGATACATAGCTTCCAGACAAATCTGTGCATGAAGCTTAAAACGCCTTAAATCCAGGTATTCATTGCTGTTGTGAGCACGGCTGTCATCCTGATCCGAGAAGGTGCCACCGAAAGCCACCCCTTTGCCGTGCATCTGCCGTGCATAAGTTCCGCCGCCCATGGAGAATATTTCACATTCTTCTCCGGTAACGTCCTGATAAGCGCCGGAAAGGATGCCGATCAATTTGCTTTCCTTGGGCAGATAAAGCGGTTCTGCGTCGGAAAGCAGCACAAATTCCAGACCTTCATATGATTCTACTTTTTCCCTCAGGATACTGGCGATGTCCGTCCCCTTTTTTGTGGCAGGGTACCGGATATCCACAGTCAGGCTGCAGTTTTCTTCTACATTGACTAACCCCAAATTAAAGGTAAGCGCTCCGCTGGGCTCATCGCTCATTTTGATGCCGATCAGAGAACCGTCGGTACTAATGCCGATCTGCTCATGAATAAATCGGAAAAAGACACCCAGCCGTTCCGGTTCAAACGCTTCTGCCAGGAGTTTGACAAGGTAAGAAGCTGCGTTGAAACCGCTCTCCGGCATAGCGCCATGGCTGGCTCTGCCGTTTGACACAATATGTGCACCCAATTCAGTCCGGGTAAGTTCAAAATTTCCCTCTGCCGATTTTATAGATTTAGAGAGCCGGTCGAACTCCTTCGACGTACAGACAATTTCACAGGTGGCTTTATAAGGGACGGCATTTGCAACTGTGCCGGATTGAAAAGAACGGATGAGAGGAGAATCATTTTTGCACTTGACAGAAAAATTCATAATACCCTTTTCGCAATTACAGATTCCGTAACTGGCATCCGGCGTGAAGCCCATATCAGGAAGCTGCTCGCTGGCGAAATAGTGTTTCATGTCGTCCATTCCAATTTCTTCCCCAGAGCCAAAAATGACACGGAGTTTCCGTTTGCCGGTGATGCCGGCATCTTTGAGCGCACGAAGGCAGTGCAACGCCACGATAGCCGGCCCCTTATTGTCACTGACTCCCCGGCCATAAGCATGATTATCATCGATCACCATAGAAAAAGGATCCGTATTCCAACCTTCCCCAGCAGGAACTACGTCTACATGCGCCATAACTACGGCATTTTCTTCCCCTTCTCCATATTCAGCATGAGCTGCATAATATCCGACATTTTTTGTCTTCAGCCCATAGCTTTCCGCCAGTTCCATCATGGTATCAATTGCGCGGGCGGGCTCTTTACCATACGGATAATCTCCGTCACGCTCCCCGCATACAGAGGGAACGGCAACTATTTTGCCGAGATCGTTCAGAATATCGTCCCAATAATCAAGAATGTGTTCACCAAACAACATATAGATAAATCCTTTCTAAACCAATAATTTCTATTCTTACGATACCTTGTTTCCAGGATAAAGTCAAGAACAACCATGTAGAAAAGGGGGAGGAAACATGTTAAATTATATCTGGTTCGGAATGATCGCTGCCAGTGTGATCTGTGCGGCAGCAACAGGCAGGCTGGAGGCGCTTTCCACAGCAATAATGAACGGAGCTCAGCAAGCAGTGGAGTTGTCCTTTTTTTTACTGGGCAGTATGTGCGCATGGATGGGGTTTTTGAGGATTGCGGAAAAAAGTGGGCTGACAGAACTGCTGGCATCCGCTTTTTCTCCCGTGATCGATCGGCTGTTTCCGGAGTACAGAAAGGAACAGGAAATTAAGGGGAAAATCTGTATGAATCTTTCCGCAAATTTTTTAGGGTTGGGAAACGCCGCCACCCCTTTGGGACTTTCTGCAATGAAAGCAATGGCAGAAAAGAACTCCGGAGATAGTCCGACAAAGGGAATGATTCTCTTTGTCGTCATCAATACGGCGTCCATACAGCTTCTGCCAATCAATATGGCGGCGATCAGAAGCAGCTGTGGAAGTATGGAGCCATTTGGGATTTTACCGGAAATCTGGCTGACTTCTGCCGTTTCTCTTTTGGTGTGCGTACTGTTCTGCAAGCTTGCAGAAAGGGGTCCGCTATGGAACAGGTAGGAGCGGCTGCATTGCCGGCAATCATTGGAGCAATTCTGGTTTTTGGCTTTTTGAAAGGAATTGAGGTTTTTGATACTTTTCTAACCGGTGCAAGGGAGGGGATAGAAACTTCCTTCCACATTTTACCTACATTGATCGGTTTGATTCTGGCAGTAAACATGGTACGGGAGTCAGGACTTCTCGATATGCTGTGTAGTTTAGTTGCGCCGGCGGCGCAGATGATTGGTATATCCCCGGAAATTGCCCCGCTGGCGCTTTTACGGCCCGTGTCAGGCAGCGGTTCCTCTGCCTATACGCTATCCCTGCTGAAAGCGTTTGGACCTGACAGCGAAACAGGGAAAATTGCTTCTGTATTATCGTCTTCTACAGAAACCACCTTTTATGCTGTAGCTGTCTATTTTGGAGCCTGTCATTATAAAAAACTGTATTATACAATTCCTGCGGCCCTTTTGGGAGATGTCGCTGCTGTAGTGTTGTCAATCCTTACAGTAAAATGGCTGGGTTGATTTTTCAGCATGTAACCGTGTTTCATCCTGCGCTGTTTTCGAATTGGTTAATGGCCTGAACCGTAAGAAATCTGTCATTTGCATTATGGTATATAAAATGGTAGAATAACGTTTATGATCTGAAGCATAATGGAACGGTGAAAAATGGAAACAGAAGAGAAAAAAGATTCTTTCCAACAGGAAGAAGTTCAAGGTTTGAAAAAGAAACGGAAAATTCCTTGGGGAATGCTGTATATTGTTGTCACCATTGTTGCTGTGCTGCTGTTTGGTATTTTCAATCAGGAATTTGGCAATGTATTTAAAACTATCTCCAATTTAACTCCCGGATATCTGACGATTGCAATTCTTGTCAGCGTCGTGTTTTTTGTTTTTGAGGGCGAAATTATCAGATTGCTCATGCATAGCCAAAATATCCATATGAAGTTTCAGTCAGGGTTGAAAATAGGGTTAATCGGCATCTATTATTCCTATATTACCCCTAGTTCTACCGGCGGGCAGCCCATGCAGTCCGCTTATCTCCGAAGGGATAAGATACCAGTGGGAATTTCAACGGCAGTGCTGGTAATGAAATTTTTTTGCTATCAATGTGCATTTGTCCTTTGTTCTTTTGTTTCGTTCCTGTTTATGTATCCCAAACTATCAGAACAGAATCCGGGAATTCTTCCTTTTATTGTTTTGGGGTTAATTGTCAATGGATTATCAATCGTGTTTTTCCCGTCATTGTTCTTTAAACCGGTTTTGCATGGCATCTGTAGGGCGGCCAAATGGTTGGTCAATAAAATCGGTTTTTTGAAGAAGAGGTTCCATCTGCTGGATTCCATTGACCGGTTCGAGGCGGACTTTGGCAGTTATACGGATGATTTTAAACAAAAGAAAAAAAGCCTTTTGGCTGGTATTCTACTGTCGATTCCACAATTCATCCTGCAAATGAGCGTGATTTATTTTATTTTTCGAGCGTTCGGATACAGAGAAGTGAATTACTTTGAGATTTTTGCAATTCAAAGTTTGCTGCAGGTTTCTGTCTCCTTTATGCCTATGCCCGGTGCTTCCGGCGCTCAAGAAATAGGATTTTCCTCCTACTTCAAGAATTATTTTGTCAATAACGATCTCTATGCTGCCGTCATGGTATGGCGGTTTTTCACCTATTATTTGGTGGTGATAGCCGGAGCCCTTTTGGTGGTGGCAGACCAGTTCCTCTACCGTCGGAAGCAGCTGCACGATTCGGTTAACGTCCCGGCGGAAGCGGAGGAAGACTGTTCTGGAACAGACTGATATGATCCCTCCCGATATCTGGAGGCGCTGCTTCAAAATAAAGCTTCAATAGAAATTGTACCAAATAGTAGTTCATTCAAAAAGAAGATGCTCCTGAATCTGGCTTTTTGCCGCCAGACTCAGGAGCATCTTTGATAAAAGAAAGGGCGCAGCCTTTGCATCGTTTTTTCCGATATTAATGCTTTGCAATATCACAGTCAAGCTCATCAATTTTATCCCGTAGCTTCAGAAAGTCTTCAAAGACCGCAGGCTTTTGTGCCGGATTCCGCAGAAGTGCGGCGGGGTGCAGAGTGGGCATCATCAGTACATCCCTTTTTTCAAAGAAAATACCATGTTCTTTTGTAATTTTAATATCGGGCTTAATCATTTTTGCCGATGCGACCCGGCCTAGGCAAACGACTATTTTGGGGCGCATCAACGCAAACTGGTTACGCAGCCACCCGATACAAGCTTCCTGCTCCTCCGGCAGAGGATCTCGATTCGCCGGAGGACGGCATTTCACAATATTTGTAATGTACACATTGGTCTTTCTGTCCAAATCTACAGCAGCCAGCAGCTTGTCCAGATATTGCCCGCCTCTGCCCACAAAGGCTTCTCCCTGAAGATCCTCGTTTTCTCCAGGCCCTTCGCCTACAAACAGAAGCTTTGCCTGTGGATTTCCCGCCCCGAAAACGACGTGGTTCCGTGTATCACAAAGACTGCAGTTCCTGCAGTGCAGACAGGCGTCCTTCAATTCCTCCCAACGATGAATCATGAATTTTTCCCCTTTGATGAATTTTTCTTATTTTATCACAGCTTCAAAATAAAGTAAATTCAGGTTGAAATTTTTACCCCCTGGTAGTAGAATAAAACTGAAAGAACGGCGAAATGAAGGAGGAAATGTAAATGAAAGTAATGGTCGAAACTTCAGCCCACCACGTACATGTATCTGAGCAGGACCTGGAGGCTCTGTTCGGGAAAGGTGCGGCTCTTACCAATAAGAAGGATCTTTCTCAGCCCGGTCAGTTTGCATGCGCTGAAAAAGTGGAGGTTATAGGTCCCAAGGGTTCCATGTCAATGTCTATTCTGGGACCTACCCGCCCTGAAACTCAGGTGGAGATTTCTTTGACAGATGCCAGAAAATTGGGAGTGACGCCGCCGATCCGCGAATCCGGTGATCTGGAAGGTACCCCTGGATGTGTTCTGAAGGGACCGGCAGGTGAGATAGAACTTGCAAAAGGAGTAATCGCTGCCAAACGTCATATTCACTTTAATCCTGAGGAAGCAAAGGAAGCCGGTGTAACAGATAAGCAGATCGTTTCTGTAAAGGTGGAGTATAATGGGCGTAGCCTGACTTTTGGCGACGTGGTCTGCCGGGTAAGTCCCAAATATGCGCTGGCTATGCATGTAGATACCGATGAATCCAATGCGGCGGCTCTTCCCGGCACCGTGGACGGAGAAATTATTCTGTAAGGCTGGTTTCGATTATATAGAAGAATATATTATAGTGGAAATACCTTTTGAAGCTAATTCAAAGGGTATTTCTAGTTTGGAGACAGAAGGTACGCCCGCAGGCGTTTTTTCTGTCTCCTTTTTCTATTTCAGGGCTTGTTCTATTTTGCTTTGCACGGAAATAGATATGAATATCCAAAAAAAGAGGGGGGAAAGAGAATGGACACTGCGTTTGATCAGGTGGTTTCTCATCTTTTCCGGTTTCGGGACGAGCTTCTAAAGATTCCCCAGCAAATAAAAGAGCAGGCCTTTGACATCCGTATCAAAGCAGGGCAGCCTGTCTGTATCAGTGGGAAAGAAGGGATCCGCTATGTCAGGCAGGATGGGACAGTCTCCCGGCAAAAAAGCGGCAAGTTCCTCAGCTGTTCGACAGATGAACTACAGGAACTGTTTTATCAGCTTTGCGGACAGTCTGTATTCAGCCATGAAAATGAAATCCGGCAGGGTTATCTGACTCTTTCCGGCAATTACCGCGTTGGTCTTTGCGGAACTGCGGTTTTAGAATCTGGAAAAATCAAGAATATCCGGGATATTACCTCCCTGGTCTTTCGAATTCCAAGAGAAAAGCCGGGATGTGCGGACATGCTTTTTCGCCCCGGATTGGATCTGAAAGAGGGAGTTTTGATTGCCGGAGAGCCCTCCAGCGGAAAAACGACTTTTCTTCGAGATTTGATAACATCCATTTCCTTTGGCAGGTTTGGCCCCTGCAGTCGGCTTGCAGTACTGGATGAAAGGGGAGAACTTGGAGGAGGCTATGACCTTGGGCCGGGAGCAGACATTCTTCGGGGATATCCAAAATCGGCAGGTTTCGATGTTGCGATTCGAATGCTTTCTCCGGAATTCCTGGTTTGTGATGAGCTGAGTACAGCTGATTTGGATGCGGTTAAACAGGCAGTATTTTCTGGAGTTGCCTTGATCGCTACAGTACATGCTTCCCGGGATGATTTTCTGAAACGCCCCCTATGCAGAAGTCTTTTGGACAGTGAAGCTTTCGGAAACCTGGTCTTTCTGCAGGGCAGGAGAAATCCTGGCCAGGTCTCGGCTATTGAATCAGTTGAAATAAGCCTGGCTGCCGAAAGAATAAAAAAACGGAAACCAATGTCTGGATATGAACTGTCCGTACCGGAAGGGGATGAAGAACGCTGTGAATCTGCTGGGGGCGGTTATGATTGTGGTGAGCGGCTTTCTGCTGGGATTGTCAGGCGTGAGACGGTTAACAAAAAGGGAGAGGGAGCTGCTTGAACTGCAAAAACTGATGCAGCGCTTAAAAACTGGAATCCAATTTTCTGCACGGCCTCTTCCAGAATTGATCTTAGAAAACAGAGATCTTTCTGTCTGTAAAAACGCCGCACAGGAGGAAGGAATGGAGAATGACCCTCATGGGGCGTTGGAAAAAGTAAGCGCCTCCCTCTTCCCGGAGCAGAAGGATTTTCAACTCTGCCGTGGTTTTCTCACAGGATTGGGTACCAGCGATATCGAGGGTCAGATAGAACACATCACGTTGTATTCTGCTCTTTTGGAAGAGAATCTTCGGGAGGCCAGAACGGAACGTGAGCAAAAAGGGCGGCTCTATCTGGCATTGGGATTGTTTGGCGGAATTACAATTTGCCTGATCCTGTTATAGTGCCGTTTACGCACCGAACCGGAAAAGAAAGGAATGGTCACAACTTGGATGTGGATTTGATTTTTAAAATTGCTGCGATTGGGATTATTGTCGCTGTACTGAATCAATTGTTGATTCGCTCCGGGCGTGAAGAACAGGCCATGATGACCACACTTGCAGGGCTGATCGTGGTACTGATGATGATCATCAATGAGATCGATGCGCTCTTCCAAGCGATTAAGTCGATCTTTGGGCTTTAAACACTATGGAAATTTTCGGTATATCCGCCTGTGTTATTTGCGCTGTACTGTTTGCGGCGGTGGTGAAAAAAAGCAATCGGGAGTACGCTCTGTTAATGACAATCCTGACAGCTATTCTGATACTGCTGGCAGTCTTCCAACAGGTAGCTCCTTTTCTGGAAGAAATTGAGGCCATAGCACAGTCTGAAAGTTTTGACAGCGGTTATCTATTGGTACTGCTTAAAGCTGTAGGGATTACTCTTGTGGGACAGACAACCTCCAGCCTCTGTAAAGATGCCGGAGAATCCACGCTGGCATTTGCCGTAGAGTTAGCATCCAAGGCGGCAATTTTACTGGTATCGCTTCCGGTTATTTTGAAAATTTTCGAATATCTCAGTGAAATTCTAAGGATTTAAAATGAAAAAGATTAGCAAAACATTGAGGGTATTGTGTTTGGGCATCTTGTTTCTTCTTTCTGTTGCTTCCGGCGCTTCGGCGGAAGAGATGGAGGCAGAACTCTATGAAAAAAGCGGCGCCTCCGGAATGTACGAGAGCCTGGACCAGGACACTCAGAATCTGCTTTCCGACGCCGGTATTGATTCTGCCCAAATAGAGGGTGGGATTACTGCCGAACGGCTGATGACGGCTGTTTCACAGATGCTGAAGGATAAATTAGCCGGTCCGCTGAAAGCCCTTGCAGCTCTCGTCGCCATTATTGTGATCTGCAAGTTGACAGGCTGCTTTGAGCAGTCAGAAATTGGGGAAACCTCTGGTATGGTGGGTACCCTAGCCTGCGCCTCTGTTGTGGTTTTGCCTCTGATGAAACTGATTAGCACAGCACAGCTTGTAATTGAAAGCGCATCTGTGTTTTTATTGGCCTCTATTCCCGTTTATTCGGCTTTAATGGTGGCTTCCGGGGATGTTGTAACAGGAGGTTCTTATAGCATTCTGACATTGGGAACCGCCAATGCAATTCCTATATTATCCTCTGCCATAATTATCCCTATGCTTAATATCTTTTTAGCCCTTGCCATAACCTCTGCTTTTTCACAGACAAAGTTTGATAAATTGACTGAAAAGCTTTACAGCTTTACAAAATGGATATTATTGCTGTTGGTAACTCTGTTTTCCGGTGTGCTATCGATCCAAACTCTTCTGAATATGCAGGCGGATTCCGCAACCAGCAAGGCAGCCAAATTGATTGCCTCCTCTGCCATTCCCATTGTAGGCGGCGCCTTCGGGGACGCGCTTGCAGCGATCAAAAGCAGTATGCAGGTGGTGAAATCCGGGGTAGGAGCTTTCGGAATCCTGGCTTCTCTCTGTATTTTCCTTCCTGTTATTACAGAAACGGTGTTCTGGGTGGCTGTTTGCGGTGTAGGCGAGATTGCCGCCGAACTGTTTGACGCATCCAGAATCGGAAAATTTATGTCAACCTGCACTTCGGTTGGAAAAATGATTCTGGCTGTCGTAATCAGCACGGCGGCGGTTTCTGTGGTGTGTGCCGCCGTGGTGCTTTTTTTGAAAGGAAGCCTATGAATACGTTAAAGGCAACAGTACTGACAGTATGCATTTTTCTGGTCGCCGCAGAGATTATTGCCAGGTTTTGTCCCAAAAATGAAATGATCAATTTTATACGGGGCCTGATCTCAGTCCTTCTTCTGATTTCTGCCGTCAGTTCCCTTTTTCACCTTGACATCAACTGGAATGTCGCCATAGACCAGGCGCAGGAACAGCAAAATGAGCTTTCTGGCTATGTAGAAGAGCAGATGGAAGATTCAGCACAAAGAGAACTGGAAAAGTCTATCCGCGGTTTACTGGCCACGATTGATCTCAAACCGGAAAAAATAGAAATTTTCACAGATATAACCGATGAATCCAGCATAGTATTAACCAAGGTAAGCGCCACCTTTTTCTATGAGTCTGACGCACAGCGTGCAGATGCGCTTCTTCAAAATGTGCTGGGCGAAGAGACAGAGGTGGAGGTAAAAACAGATGGACATTAAGAACGGGGCCAACTCCCTTTTGAAGCTGTTAAAAAAGGATAAATTTCGAAATGTGATTTTATTCCTGGGAATTGGCGGCATTGCGTTAATTTATATTTCCACTTGGATCGATTTTTCACCCAAAGAACCTGAAGCAGAACAGGAAACCGTCTCATATTCTGCCGCCGAATACGAAAGACAGCTGGAGACAGGATTAAGACAGGTGGTCGCCGCCATCACTGGGGAAGTAAACCCCACGGTACTGGTAACATTGGAGAGTACGGGCAAAACAGTTTATGCCCAAGATGAAAAAAAGTCGAGCCGAGAGGGTGAAGAGCAAAATGAAACGATACATATTCTTCTGAAAGATTCTGAAGGAGCGCAGCATGCATTGACCGTGACGGAGATACAACCGAAAGTAAAAGGAGTGGTGGTGGTAAGTGAATTTGCAGGGGATTCCGTGATTCGTGAAAAACTGATTTATGCAATGAAGACTGCCTTGGATATATCTTCAACAAAGGTATGTGTGATTGATTCAGGAAAATAGCTGTCCCAATTTTTAATAAATTGCCTCGAACTTATCATACGATCTATATAGGTTCAGGTCCTGCTGAAAAGATGTTTGTCAATTTAAATTTGTCTGACTGTAAATTTTTGGAAATTCGGAAAGAAAAAATTATTTAGATTCTGGAGGTTTTTGCAATGAAATTTGGAAAAAAACAGCTTGTCTTGGCATCGCTAGTGCTGGCATTAGGCGCGGCGGTTTATCTTAACTGGCAATTCGCAGGGACCAACAAGCTTCCCATCAGTGACAGTTCCAGTGAGACCAGCGAACTGGGCGCTGCTCAACTGGTAAATAACGCCTATGTGGAAACAGTCACCGATGACCTGAAGCAAACGCCCGGTTCCTCCTCTGCAGATCCTTTTTCCGAGGCGCGTCTTGCCAGGCAGAATTCCAGGGACGAAGCGATGGATCTTTTGGACGATGTGTTGGAGGACGTAGATGCCGACAGCGACGCTAAAAAAGAAGCTGTTGAACAGGCTGCCGTCATCGCTCAGAATATCCTCAAGGAAACCAATGTGGAAAATCTTCTAAAAGCGAAAAGCTATGAACAGAGTGTCGCCTATGTCAGTGAAGAGGGATGCAGCGTTGTGGTTTCCGGAGAAATAAAGGATTCTGATACTCTCATCATCCAGGAGATTGTGATGGAACAAACGGGCCTTTCTGCTGATAAAATTAAGATTATCGGTACAAAATAGTTGTTTCAGAAAAATATTGTGGTATAATAGCTTCATAGACGGGATTGTGGGTGAAAAAGCCTGTATATCCGCGGTGAAGCTTGAAAACTGCAGCTGATTTTTTGTTGTACTGCTCACCGTTTATGCGGTGAGCTTTTCTTTTTATTTTGAAGCAGAGGATGATTTGGATTGACAAGACGAGAGGCGAGGGAACAGGCGTTTCAGATTCTGTTCGAACAGGCCGTCACCGGCGCAAAAATAGACGATATTCTTCACGATGCTTCTGAAGCGCGGGATTTTATTCCCAATTCCTTTGCCGAAGAGGTAGCTTTTGGCGTGGAGGAGAATTCCCAGCAGATCGATTCTGTAATATCCCAGCATATTCGCGGGTGGAGCCTGCACAGGCTTTCTAAAGTGGCGCTGGCGCTGTTGCGGCTGGCCGTTTATGAAATGCTTTTTGACGATTCCATACCAACCAGTGTCTCCATCAATGAAGCGGTGGAACTTGCGAAGATGTACGGAGGAAAAGAAGACGCCCCTTATATCAACGGAGTGCTTGCCACGGTCGACAAGGTACTGAACGGAGAAAAAAATCATGCCTGACAGTGTCCTGGGAATTGATACCAGCAATTACACCACGTCAGCTGCTCTTCTTTGTAACGGCGAGATAGTAAACCGTAAAAAGTTGCTTCCGGTAAGGCAGGGGGAGCGTGGTCTGCGGCAGAGCGAAGCTGTCTTTCATCATGTCCGGCAACTGCCGGAGGTTCTGACCCCTCTTCTCGAGCGGGCAGACAAGATAGCAGCTATCGGTGTTTCAGATGCGCCGCGCCGTGCGGAAAATTCCTACATGCCCTGTTTTTCCGCTGGTGTCAGCTGTGCGGAGATTTTGTCTGCTGCAGTTGGTGTACCAACAGAACGCTTTTCCCATCAGCAAGGACATATTGCCGCTGCACTGTACTCAGCCGGAAAACTGGAACTGCTGGAACACCGGTTTCTGGCATTTCATGTGTCAGGCGGAACAACGGAGGCGTTGTTGGTCTCACCTGACCAGAACGGTATGCCGGAAGCTGAAATTGTGGCGGCTTCCCTGGATCTGAAAGCAGGACAAGCGGTAGACCGGGTGGGCGTACTTTTGGGAATGCGGTTTCCCTGCGGGCCGGAGATGGAACAAGAAGCGCTGAAATGGGAAGGGAAAATCCATTACCGTCCTGCCATGAAAGGTAATTTTTGCTCACTTTCCGGTATTGAAAATAAATGTATCTTGCTGCAGCAGCAGGGACATCCCAAAGAGGAAATCGCCAGATTCTGCCTGGAAGCCATAGCTGTCACTTTGGATGCCATGTGCAGAGGACTTTTAGAGGAATACAAGGGCCTTCCTGTGCTGTTTTCCGGCGGTGTTTGCTCCAACAGCATTTTGCGGCAGCGCCTGCAGGCAGGTTATTCAGCCTATTTTGCACAGCCGGAGTTTTCTTCCGACAACGCGGCAGGGGTTGCGCTTTTGGCAGAAAGGAAGAGGTGCTTGTCGTGATGCCTTCCATGCTGACAGTTTCACAGGTCAACCGGTTTCTGAAGTCTCTGATCGAAGGGGACGGACGGCTCAATGATGTCCTTATCACCGGTGAAATTTCCAATTATACGGATCATTATCGTTCCGGGCACCTGTATTTTTCCTTGAAAGATGAAGCTGCCGTACTGAAAGCTGTCATGTTTGCCAGCTCTGCAAAACGGCTGAAGTTTGCACCTCGAAATGGAATGAAAGTGATTGTGCGGGGAAGAGTCTCTGTTTATGAGCCGTCCGGACAGTATCAGCTGTATGCAGAGGAGATGCAGCCGGACGGTATCGGCGCTCTCAGTCTTGCTTTTGAACAGCTCAAGCAGAAACTGGAGACGGAAGGACTCTTTGACCGGGAATATAAAAAGCCGATTCCCCGTTATCCCAGGCGTATCGGCGTAATTACGTCGCCTACAGGGGCAGCGGTCAGAGATATTCTACAGATTACTGCCCGTAGGTGGCCGGTGGCCGAAATTATATTCTGCCCGGTTCTGGTTCAGGGAGAGACTGCTGCGGCTCAGATGGTAGCAGCACTTCGGGGGCTCAATCGGGAAGGCTGCTGCGATGTGATCCTATTGGGCCGCGGCGGTGGTTCTATCGAGGACCTTTGGGCCTTTAACGATGAAGAACTGGCCAGAGAGGTGTTTGCATCAGAGATCCCGGTGATTTCAGCGGTGGGACACGAAACGGATTTTACAATCTGCGATTTTGCTGCAGATTTGCGGGCGCCAACTCCCAGCGCTGCTGCGGAGCTCTGTACGCCAGACCGAAGAGAAGAAGCGGAGCGCCTTGTCTCCTATCATGCGTATTTCCTGCAAAGTTCCCGGGAATTGATCGAGTACCTGCGTCAGAGTGTGGATATCTTGGTAGAGGATTCTCCCCTGGGAAATCCGGAGCGTTATCTCTCACCGCTGAAGGAAAAGTTGGAGAAACTCCAGCAAGCACTGGCGGACTCCTTACGCCTGCGGGCCGAATCTGAAAAAAGCAGACTCTCTCTTCTGACAGGGGCGTTGGATGCCCTCAGTCCGCTGAAGGTGTTGTCCCGAGGATATGCCGTGCTCTTTGATGAAAGAGGGACAGTTTTTCGCCGGGCTGCTGATGCGGTGCCCGGGAAAGAAATTGTGGTTCGTCTGTCGGATGGCAGTTTTTGCGCGCAGGTGCAGGGCCGGACAAACACGCCTCTAGGATATAAAGAAAAATAAGGGCTTTGTCTGTTCAGATTGGGGATACTTAAAACATGCCTGTTGGATCGCAGTCCAGGAAAGGGGAAACGGTTGAAAGAATGAGGAAGCCGATTAACTTTGAAGAAGCCATGACGAGGCTGCAGATTATTGTGGAAAAGCTGGAAAAGGGAGAAGAATCTCTGGAAGAATCCATGAAGCTTTTTGAAGAGGGCGCAAAGCTGTCTGCAGACTGTTACGGGATACTGACAAAAGCAGAGCAGAAAATTACGGAATTTTCTAAAATAGAAATACAGACGGAGGAACAGGATGAAGAATAAGGCAGACGCCTATCAAAAAGCGATCGAGCGGGCGCTCGAAAAATACCTCCCTCTGCCTGATCAAAAGGTTTTGCATGCCTCTGTTATTGACGCTATGCGTTACAGTCTGCTGTGCGGAGGAAAACGAATCCGCCCCATGCTGACACTTGCTTTCTGCGAACTCTGCGGAGGCGATCCAGAACAAGCTCTCCCGTTTGCCTGTGCGGTGGAAATGGTGCATACCTATTCTTTGATCCATGACGACATGCCTTGTATGGACAATGATGACATGCGCAGAGGAAAACCTGCAAACCATAAGGTTTATGGCGAGGATATGGCGCTGCTGGCCGGTGACGGACTGCTGACCAAGGCTTTTGAGACTGTGCTTTCTGCAGAGATAGATCCCCTTCGCGTTATCCAAGGCGCACAGATCCTTGCGGAATGTGCGGGTGCTGAAGGGATGGTTGGTGGGCAGTGCATCGACTTGCGGACCGGCGATGGAGACCATTCTCTTCAGACGCTTCAGATGATGGATATGGGGAAGACCGTGGCCTTGATCTCAGCAGCCTGCCGGATGGGCTGTACAGCGGCAGGAGCGGTGCAGGAACAGCTTCAGGCTGCTGAAAAATATGCGTCCGGTATCGGTATGGCTTTCCAAATCAGAGACGATGTACTGGATGTTTTGGGAGATGCCGGAAAATTGGGGAAAAATACAGGCGCCGACTGTAAGCAGGAAAAAGTGAACTACGTTACGCTGCTTGGGCCTCAGCGGGCGCAGATCTTGGTGGAATCCTATACGGCTGAGGCATTGGAAGCACTGCAGAATTTCTCTGGGGACACAGCTTTTTTAAAGGAGCTTGCAAGAACCCTTGCCGGACGGGAAACCTGATGCGCAGGCTCAGTTACGTGGTATCTGCTGAACACGCGGGAATGACAGTAAAAGAATTTGCCAGGAATTATCTGCGTCTGTCTGCCCGCGCTTTTACCAGACAGAAGTATCTGCAGGACGGCATGCTTTTGAACGGGCGCCCCTGTAAGAGTATCGATGCTTTGCAGAAAGGCGACCTGCTGGTGTTACAGCTGCCGGAGGAGCAGATTTTCTACGTTCCCACGGCAAAAAAACTTTCTGTTTTATGGGAAAGCGAAGATTATCTGGTTGTTGATAAAGAACCTGGAATGCCCATCCATCCTTCTCCGGGACATGACTATGACAGCCTTTTAAACGCTGCAGCATATCATTACCAGAAAACTGGACAGAGCTGTGCGTTTCGCCCTCTGTACCGGTTGGACAAGGATACCAGTGGGGTAGTGCTGTTGGGTAAAAATCGTATTTCTGTATCTTCTGCAGTCATAAAAAAGACCTATTTTGCCATCTGTGAGGGAACCCTTTCCGGATCCGGAACCGTCGACGCGCCGATCGGCCTGAAGGCTGGCAGCAAGATCGTACGGGAAGCTGGACACGGAGAGCGGGCGGTGACGCATTGGAACGCACTGTACAGCCGGGAAGGATATACTTTTCTAAGTATTGTTCTGGAGACTGGACGGACTCATCAAATACGGGCGCATTTTGCCTATTTGGGGTATCCTCTTGCAGGGGATGAGCTGTATGGAGGCTGCCGGGATCGATTGAACCGGCAAGCGCTTCATTGCGGAAGGGCAGAGCTTGTCTGTTCACCGCTTTTTGTAGACAAATTGCTTTTGGCAGAACTTCCACAGGATCTTACGGCGGCGTTTTCCTGGCTGCCCAGGCTCAATGAATTAGGATAGGAGGCAGAGTCGATCATGCCAGCATGTTTAACACATTATCAATTTGCCAGGAAGGTATTGACGGAACTTCCAGCGCAAGATAAGGAAAACCTGAACTCCTGTGCCTTTTATTGGGGTGCGCAGGGGCCGGATTTTTTCTTTTGCCACCGCTATTTCCCCTGGATGAAGGGAAAATCTCTCAAGGAATATGGCAATAAGCTGCACGGGACAAAACCTTCTCTTACATTCAGCGCTCTGCGGGATTTTTTGGTCCGCCACAGTGATCCTGTCTACCGCTCCTATGTGATGGGATTTCTCTGTCACTATGCGCTGGACTCCACCGCGCATCCCTATATCAACGCCTTTGCAGAGACACTTTTGAGAGAACGGCCCTATGAGACCCATACTACGTTGCACGGTGAGATCGAAGCCGCTCTGGATGCCATCGTCCTGCGCCGTGAAACCGGGCTTCTCCCAAACGAAGTCAATCTCAAGCATATGTTTCCGAAAAACGAGGCCGTACAGAGAAGGATTGCAAAGCTTTTCCGGCATGTGCTTTTCGAAGTATACCATGTGGATGTGAAGGAAGAAGAGCTGCTGCGGGCAACCCGGGATGCCCATTTTGTCTTTGCGTGTCTGACGGATCGTACCACCTTGAAGAAAAAATTGTTTGACGCCCTGGAGAAAGGGAAGCCCCACTATGTCTCCTCCCATATCGTGCCGATGACAGAGACCGCCGACATTGATTATGCCAATCTGCAGGGGGAAGAATGGAATTCGGGAGAGGGAACTTCCCAACAGAGCTTTTTTGATCTGTTTGAAGAGGCTATGGGAAAAGCCGTAATTTTGATTACAAACTTTGAGCATGGTGACTTTGCTGAGCTTACTCAGGAAAAGCCATTCGGATAAGCAATTTTCACAAAGGCAGGCCACAGCGGCTGGACAAGGAGCGCTGTGGTCTGTTTTTTTGCCATATAACTTGAAATAATAGTTGCGTTTTTTGAAAAGATAAGCTACTATAAACATATGTTCTATCTGACACAGAAGAAAAACTCTGGGAGAGGAGGAGCGGTATGCTCTGGAACTGGCAGAATGAAGATCGGGAAGATCCTTTTGCCGAAATTTATATGGAAAGCCGTTCTGAGGAAGCAGAACATCCGCCGGTCCCCCAAAAATTGGAGTATCCCGAACCGGAAGCCGAGGAAATTCGCGGCCTTTTTCTTAAAATGAGGCATTTGGGAGACCGGTACAGACGCTTTGATCAGTATTACAATACCAGCCAAGCTCTGGTTTTCTGTAAACAAGCGGAGTTTATGGTCAAGTTTGAAGATGATTATCCGGAAAATGCGGAATTCTCCATGTATTTTCCTGACTATCAACGGATGGGCTACCGACAGCTGAGGACCTATTTTACCTGGCGCAGTAAGGTCCGCCAGGGTCAGATAATGCGAACGTCCTTTTCCTATGTCTTTCTTTACCTTTATGAGCTAATCAATAATATCGGCGTAGAAAGTGGAGAAGACGGCCTGGAAAAGCTTTTGTATCTGTGGGAGGCATACCGTGTCTATGAGCCAAAGCTCGATAAATATGCAGCCGGGTGGGTAAAGGATTATTATATTGTCAACAGCCCGCCGTTTTCTTTTGACGATTTGATTCAGAAGTATCCAGTGCTGCAGGAATTCTATGCGCCTTCCCGGATGTCAGATTTTTATGACCAGTTTGCTTCTCTTTCTGCATACAAGCCCGAAAAGTCGAGCTTTTGCCAGACTTATAAAATGGAGCCCAAACTTCGTGACTGCTTCAATCATGTGATGGAAAGCCTTTCCCGGTGGCTGGAAGAAAACGGGATTCAACTGGAGGACATGTTTTATTACCGGCACAAGGGCAGTCCCTGGAAACCCTTTTCCAAAGCTCTTTACCTTCCTCTTGCCAGTGATCGGGAAAAGGTTAAAACTGTTCGGATTTCCGATACTGAGCTGTATTGGTGCAGAGATGGAAAATGGACCACTTCCGGAAAAAGAATTTGCAGGGCGAACAGCCGTCAGATCATCGAGTACATGATCAGGCGGATTGAGCAGTTTTACCGCAGAGTATCCCAGTATAAACGGAAACTTGCTGCGGATCGAAACAAAATCGAACTTTCGGCATGGATGAAACTTCCCGGCGGCGATAACAGCTTTTTTTCCCGAATTGATACGGCGATTCTGGATTATTATCGGGATTCTCAAAGAATATCCGTCACAGTGGATCCCCGCCGGTTAAACGAAATTCGGGCAAATGCATTGCTCATCCAGGAAAAACTGTTGTCCGGCATGGAAAATGAACCTGAAACGCCGCCCGCAAGGATGCAGGTCACCCCGGTACCTGTGCCGGAACTTGATTTGGACGGCAGCTGCTGGCAGCGCCTGATTCGCAGTTTGAATAAGACAGAACAAGAGGCCCTGAAATTGATTCTGAACGGCAGTGCAGGAAATGAACTGCTTTCTTTTGCCCAGAACGATGGAATTATGCCGGAAGTTCTTGTGGACAGTCTCAATGAAAAAGCGCTGGAGGCTGTGGGAGATAACATTATCGAGCTGTCTGACACCGTAAAGGTTTTTGAGGAGTATCAGGAAGAATTGGAAAGGGTGTTTTTTTAGTGAAACAGAACAATCCGCCCAAACGGATTACCAGTACCATTCTCAACGCCCTGAAAGGCGGTGTGGTACCCAGAGTTGGCTTGGAATATGTTGCCGTAGGGCGCGATAAGGAAATAGACGCGCTTCTGCATGATATCGGTATTATCGCTGACGGCGGCGCTTCTTTTCGATTTATCGTGGGAAAATATGGAAGCGGAAAGAGCTTTCTGCTGCAAACGATACGCAACTACGCCACTGACCGGAACTTTGTGGTGGTGGACGCAGACCTCTCTCCGGAGCGGCGTTTCGTCGGAACCAAAGGGCAGGGCCTTGCCACATACCGGGAATTGATCAAGAATATGTCCACCAAAACAAAACCGGACGGCGGCGCCTTGCCGCTGATTCTTGAACGTTGGATTTCCTCAATTAAAACGGCTGTTGCCAATGAAGAAGGGCCTGCGGCTGATGAACTGCTGTTCGATCGTCTGGTCGAACAGCGAATCCGCAGGGTGATCGGAGAGTTGGAGGGAATGGTGAATGGATTTGAGTTTTCCAAAGCCATTCTGCTCTATTATAAAGCCTACCGGCAGCTGGATGACCCATTGAAGTCCAAAGTCATTCAGTGGTTTCGGGGAGAATATCCTACGAAAACGGAGGCTAAGCGGGATTTGGACCTGAACTTTATTGTGAACGATGACAACTGGTATGATTTTTTAAAACTGTTCGCTTCCTTTTTAGTTGGCGCCGGCTACCATGGAATGCTGGTTATCATTGATGAACTTGTGAATCTCTACAAAATTCCGCAATCAATTACAAGGCAGAGTAATTATGAAAAAATTCTTACGATGTACAACGATGTCT
This sequence comes from Neglectibacter timonensis, assembly GCF_900048895.1. Taxonomy (GTDB): domain Bacteria; phylum Bacillota; class Clostridia; order Oscillospirales; family Acutalibacteraceae; genus Acutalibacter; species Acutalibacter timonensis. The sequence goes on from NZ_LT160640.1 coordinate 578,470, forward strand.
TGCAAGGAAAAGCCAGCCATATCGGTTTTCTGCTGGGCGGAACGCCGCAGTGCATTGAGGATAAATACCGGGGCGTCTTCAGTTATGAAGCGCTCCGTTCCAGATTGTCGGAAGGGCGGTTTGCTACAGAATCGGTCAAAGACCTTTTGTCCCCCATCATCCGGCTGAGCATGTTGACCCATGATGAGATGTATGTACTGATCGAAAAGCTGATGCAGATGCACGGTCAGTTATTTGAGTACGAGCCTGAATTTTCTCAGGAGGAACTGCTTCGCTTTTTGGATGTGGAATATAATCGGGTAGGAGCCCAAAGCCACATCACGCCCCGGGAGATCATTCGTGATTTCATAGAGCTTCTGAACATTCTTCTTCAAAATCCCGGAGAGGATATGGAGCAAATTCTTTCCAACTTTGCTACGCCTGAACTGCCCGGGGAAGCCGACGGTTTTTTGGAATTTGAGATATAACGATTGAGTTATAGAGACGAGGGAGATATTTTGCTTTCCACAGGATGAATGACATCGGAGCTTTTGGGATTTTGAGTTCGGTAAGGGAGGAGAAAGCATGACAGACGTTTTCAGCCGTTTGGCGCCTTATATTCAGGACTATATCTATGCAAACCGCTGGACAGAACTGCGCGATATCCAGACAGCAGCTTGCCAGGTCATCTTTGAAACAGACGATAATCTCTTGCTTTCCTCAGGCACTGCTTCAGGAAAAACAGAGGCTGCGTTTCTACCTGTGTTGACAGAGCTTTACCGGAAGCCGTCCCGTTCTGTGGGCGTTTTGTACATCAGTCCGCTGAAGGCTTTGATCAACGATCAGTTTAAACGGCTGGATCAGCTGCTGCTGGAATCCGGTCTGCCGGTGTGTAAATGGCACGGAGATGCTTCTGCTGCAGAGAAAGAAAGGCTCTTAAAGCATCCGGATGGAATTTTACAAATCACGCCGGAATCACTTGAATCTCTGCTGATTCGCAAAAAGGGTTCCTGTTATGAGCTCTTTCGGGATCTGCGTTATATTATCATCGATGAAGTTCATTATTTTATGAGGGATGTGCGCGGTATCCAAGTGCTCTGTCTGCTGGAAAGACTCCAGCGGCTGACTGGAACGATTCCGCGGCGTATCGGCCTGTCTGCGACCCTAGGGGATTTGGAAGCAGCTAAGACCTGGCTGAATTGCGGAACGATCCGTACATGTTCTGCGCCGTCCGGAGAAGCAGGCAGGCAAAAGATTCGTCTGCTGGTACAGCGGTTCGAACGAAAAGGAACCGCTGACAACGGTGCTCTGGATCCCGGAGACCAGGAACATTTTGAATATCTGTATCGTATGACGTTGGATAAAAAGACCATCCTTTTCACCAACTCCCGAGAGGAGACCGAGTTCGTACTGGCCAATTTGAGACAGATTGCTCTGAAACACCGGACTCCTGACATATACCGGGTCCATCATGGAAATATCTCCGCAGTTTTGAGAGAACAAACGGAAGATGAAATGAAAACAGGGGAGGAGAAAATCGTCACCGGCGCTACGGTGACTCTGGAACTGGGAATTGATATCGGCTCTCTGGATCAGGTGGTACAGGTGGGAACTCCAGCTACGGTATCAAGCTTTGCACAGCGTCTGGGCCGCTGCGGCAGGAGGGGACAGGTTCCGCAGATCCTGTTCACCCTAATGGACGATGTGCACGCCGCAGCTACAGATACCCTGGGGCCCATCAACTGGGCCTTCCTGAGAATCATTGCCATCATCGAACTCTATACAAAACAGCGTTGGGTGGAACCCCTTGTTCCCAGCAAGTATCCTTATTCTCTGCTGTATCATCAGACTATGAGCACGCTGTTGTCCTCGGGAGAACTACCAGCTAAAAGGCTGGCGGAAAGCGTGCTGAATCTTCAGTGCTTTCGCTGGATATCTCAGGAGGACTACCTTTTGCTGCTTCGGCATCTGCTGGAAATCGGCCATCTACAGCGCATGGAGGACGGCGGTTTGATCATTGGCAGAGAAGGAGAAAAGGTAGTGAACGACTATCGGTTTCTCTCTGTTTTTCTGGTGCCGGAGTATTATTTGGTCAAGGATGAAAACCGGGCAATCGGCACGGTAGATAAAATTTATCCGCCGGAAACCAGGTTTTCCCTCGCAGGCAGAACCTGGGAAACTGTGGAAGTAAACGAAAAGTCAAAAGTGATTTTTGTAAAACCGGTTTCGGGAATCTCTACAGTGGACTGGAATGTAAATTTCACGGCTGATTTGCACACCGTGCTGGTACAAAAGCTGAGGAGTATTCTACTCAGCGACGACAGCTACCCTTATCTGAGCGATTCCTGCAGGGAGAGGCTGACGGAAATCCGCAATTTGGCCCGTAACTCCGGAATCCTTACAAAGCTTGTCACACAGCTATCAGAAAACAAGTATGCCGTTTTCCCCTGGATTGGGACACGGGAGTTGTTTACCCTGCATTTTCTGCTGCTGCAGCGGGGAATCAAAAGCAAAATACTTTGGCGGACTTGTGTGTATTTGGAAGTTACTTTCAGCGGGCACGTTAGGGATGCCGCCGAGCTGATTCAGGAGGCCATCCAAGATGTTCTTGCCGCTACAGAGAGCCTTTCGGAGCTGCCTTTGCCTGATAAGGTGCAGATAGAACACAAGTATAATGAATTTATTCCTCCGGTACTGCTCCGGAAAGAATTTGTAGAGGATTTTCTGGATCTGGACGGATTAAAAAAAGGCCTGATTCTGGAAAACTGAATACGGGGAACAGGATATACACAAAAAACAAAACCGTCAAGACTGAAAGTTCAGTCCTAACGGTTTTGTTCATTCGCCAAATGAATTCTTATATTGCTCTTGTCACCTTGCCGGAACGCAAGCAACGGGTGCAGGCGTACACGCGCTTCGGAGTACCATTGACGATTGCTTTCACACGCTTAATGTTCGGCTTCCAAGTTCTGTTGGAACGCCTGTGCGAGTGGGAAACTTTAATACCGAAGGAAACATCCTTACCGCAAATATCACATTTTGCCATATCTGCACCTCCTTAAATCGAGTAACTCTCAAATTTGCAACAATCAGAATTATAGCAGATGAAATCTTAAAAAGCAAGTTTTTTTTGAAAGGAATTGTCTTTTTCTTTCAGATGGTTTATAATCCTAATACAAAAGGAGTGTGAATGCATGCTGTTCAACGTGCTCAACACCCTCTTCCGAGGGGGACATGTCGATTTTCTCTCTGTTCTGGCACAGATAATTTCCATTGTATTTGTTATACTCTGTATCCTGCCGCTTCATGAATTCGCCCATGGCTGGGTGGCGTATAAGTTGGGGGACCCAACAGCTAAAATGGCGGGCCGTCTTACGTTTAATCCATTGGCCAGCGTGGAACCCATGGGAGCGTTAGCGCTTCTGCTCTTTGGTTTTGGCTGGGCGAAACCGGTTCCGGTAAACAGCAGTTATTTTAAGAAACCGAAGCGAGACATGGCCATTACCGCTTTGGCTGGCCCCGTTTCAAACTTATTAGCCGCTTTGGTAGGCGCTGTCATTTTGGTAACGGTCTCTGTGTTTCTCCCTTACAATTGGATCGTTTCGTTTCTTGTGAGTTTTCTCTCCTACTATGTAATCATCAATATTTCTCTTGCCGTTTTTAATCTTATCCCAATGCCGCCTCTGGATGGTTCCCGGATTTTAGGGGCATTCCTCAGTGACAGGGCGCTGCGCACTTTCTACAGGTATCAGAATGTATTTGTCATGCTTATGTTTGTCTTGTTGCTGACAGGAGCGCTATCCGGGCCGCTTGGAATTGTCCAAAATTTCTTTTATAGAATTATTATTACTATTGCCAAGTTGCCCTTTCAACTATTTGGTGCAATTTAAACGATGGAGAAACTGCAGTATCGATTGGAAGCCTTTGAGGGGCCGTTGGATCTTTTGCTATCTTTGATTTCTAAAAACAAAATTGATATCTATGACATCCCTATCGCTGAGCTGCTCCAGCAATATTTGGAGCAAATCGCCTTCATGCAGGAGGAGGATTTAGATATCGCCAGTGAGTTTCTGGAGATGGCGGCCCGCTTGGTACAGATCAAAAGCGTCTCTCTGCTTCCAAGATATGAGGAGGAAGAGGACCCAAGGCTGGAATTGACTGGGTTGTTGCTGGAATATCAGCAGTGCAAACAGGCTGCGGAAAAGCTGAAGGAAAAGGTATCCTTCGATGCGCAGCCCCATCCTCCAGCAGATATTCCGATAGATTATACCTACAGGCGTATTCATGAAACGAGGGAATTGCTTTCAGCGCTGCTTTCGGCCTGGGGTAGAGGAAAAAGCCTGCTGCCGCCCAGACCGGAGAGCTTTTCTGCCCTGGTAACCCGGAAAATAGTATCGGTTACCTCTCAGGTAGTCTACATTTTAAGAAGGCTTTGGAAACAGCAGAAGGTTTCCTATCATTCTCTATTTGAGGAAAAAAGGGAACGGTCCGAACGTGTAGCGGCTTTCCTGGCGGTTCTTGAGCTGGTCAAAAGCAAAAGAATCCGTGTAGAGGGTGAAGGAGACAGAAGTCAGGTGATTTTACGCAAGGGGGGAGAACGGCACTGAAATCCGAAGAATTGATCGGGAAAACAGAGGCAATTCTCTTTGCAAGCGGAGATCCTGTTGCGTTGGAGCGAATTGCTCAGGTGCTGGAAGTAAAGACTGCGGATATTGAGAATGCTGTAGAATGTCTGAAGGAGAAATATGGTGCCCCGAACAGTGGAATAAGAGTTTTACGTTTGGAAGGCAGCGCCCAAATGTGTACAAATCCGGCTTTTATTGAACCTGTGCGCGGCGTGTTAGACTTAAAACGAAATACACCGCTTTCTCAGGCAGCTCTGGAAGTTTTGGCCGTCATTGCCTACAACCAGCCAGTCACCAAAGCCTTTGTGGAGCAGGTACGCGGTGTGGATTGCTCCGGGGTGATCGGCAGCCTGGTTCAAAAAGGACTTTTAGAGGAGAGAGGCAGGCTGGAGCTTCCCGGACGGCCTCTGCTTTACGGAACCACAGAGAACTTCCTGCGTTGCTTTCAACTATCCTCGCTTTCCGAACTGCCTCCGCCTCCAGATGGGGCGTCTGAAAAGGAAGATGAGGAGTCAGTTGAAGAACAGCTGACTTTTTAGAAAGGCGGATTGCTGTGGTCGTTCTGTACGTCGTTTTGGGAGCGCTGCTTTTGCTTGTTCTGCTTCTGTTGATTCCAGTCCGGGTCCGTGTAGACTTCCAGGAAGAATTCCGGATTCAGTTGCGGTATCTCTTTCTGCGGTATACGCTCCTGCCCGCAGAGGAAAAACCGGAGGAAGCGACAGAGCAGCAGGAAGAAGAAGCGTCAAAAAATTCTTTTCCAACAAAATTGAAACAGATTTTGAAAAGGGAAGGCACCGCTGGTTTTCTCAAATCGCTTTTTGAATTTGTAAATCTGGTAAAGGATTCTTCTCAAAAATTTATTTCCCATGTTCATTTGAGTCAATTTGACCTATACTTATGTTTGGATGGTGCGGGAGATGCATCGGAAGCCGCCATCCAATACGGAGAGATTTCCGCTGCTGTTTATTCTGCCTGCGGTTTTTTGTTTGGCTGGAAGAAATGCAGGCGAAAAGCTGTATTAGTCGATCTTAACTACAAAGCGGAAAAGAGTAATGTACGGTTTACCTGCCGCCTGTCTGCCAGCCCGCTGTTTGCGCTCTGGGAGATACTCCATGTGCTGAAAGGCGGGCTGCCGTTTTTACGGAAATTTCGGTGAACAGTGCCGATGTTTGATATAGTTAACGAGGAAAGGGTTTTCGCTGCGGCGAAAATAAGGTGATTGTTTATGAGCGATAATCAGGTCAACAACCTTTTAGGGGTAACCATGGAAAAGATCAAGCAAATGGTGGATGTCAACACAGTGATTGGAGATCCTGTCACTACGCCAGATGGAACCACGGTGATCCCAATTTCCCGTGTCAGTTACGGATTTGCTTCGGGAGGCTCCGATCTTCCTTCCAAAGCGCAGCCGTCTTCCGGACTATTTGCGGGTGGCAGCGGAGCAGGTATCACCATCAATCCAATTGCCTTTCTGGCCATCCAAAACGGAAATGTACGGATTTTGCAGATTGAGCCTTATTTGAGTTCGGTCGACAGAGCTCTCGAAAAAGTTCCGGATGTGGTGGATAAACTCACGTCTCTTTTTGGAAAAGAGGAAAAAAAGCAAGATGACAATCGTTTGGAAAAACCCGCTGATCCGGTATGATTCTTGCTATCATAAGCGGCACGTCCGGGACATAATATTGTCCCGAGGCGGTGATGGAAGTTGTATGGTTGGTTACGTAAAGGCAGTTGTATCGGTCTCGTTCTTGTTTTAGTCTGTTCTCTTTCTTTGCCAGCTTTAGCTGGATCTTCACAGCCGGAAGGGATTTCTGCTGCGAGTGCGGTTCTTATCAGTGCCGACACCGGTTCCGTCCTCTATGAGAAGGAAGCGGAAAAGAAGCTTTCTATGGCCAGCACAACAAAGATTATGACGGCATTGCTGGCGTTGGAAGAGGCCGAAAAAGAGGGAGATCCCACGGTAACCGTCACAGAAGAGATGGTGGCGGTAGAGGGTTCTTCTATGGGGCTCAGGGCAGGTGACGAACTGCCGTTGACAGGGCTTGCGGCAGGGATGCTGCTGGCTTCCGGAAACGATGCTGCCAATGCGGTTGCGCTTTACCTGGATGGATCTCAGGAAGCCTTTGCTGAGCGAATGAATCGTCGTGCGTTGGAAATCGGCATGAGTAATACTCATTTTGTAACCCCCTCCGGTCTCGATGATGAAGCGCACTACTCCACAGCTTTTGATATGGCTCTGCTTGCCCGGGAAGCATTGAAAAACAGCAAGTTTCGTGAGCTTGCTTCCAGCGGTACTTATCAAATTGCGTTTGACAACCCGGAAAAAAAAGTACAGTATACAAACCACAACAAGCTCTTATGGCTGTATGAGGGCTGTATCGGCGTCAAGACCGGATTCACAAAAAAATCCGGCCGCTGTCTGGTGTCTGCGGCTGAACGGGACGGCGTGACCCTGATCGCTGTAACGCTCAACGCGCCTGACGATTGGAACGACCATGCTAAAATGCTGGATTATGGGTTCGCCTCTGTGGAAAGTGTTTCTTTCGACGAAAGTAATTTTTCTGTGCAGCTACCTCTGGTTGGAGGAGAAGGGGAAGAACTGCTGGTAAAGGGAACAACAGGAGGAAGCGTTTCCGTGCCTTCTGAAGATGCCGGCAGAATAACCCGCAAGGTGTTTTTGCCCGCGTTCCTCTATGCTCCGATCCAAAAGGGAGAAACCGTGGGTTCAGTGCAGTACTATCTAGAGAGTACGAAGCTGTTCAGCATCCCGTTAATTGCCGGGGAAAATGGAAAAATTCAAGAGAAAGAAGTAGGCGGAATACTGGAAAAATTATTCGGCCGGGGAAAATAAAACATGGCAGAAAAAAGTAGATTGCAAAAAATACTGGCGGCTAACGGCGTGTCTTCCCGCCGGAAAGCGGAAGAGATGATCGCTGCCGGCAGAGTAACTGTAAACGGCAGAAAAGCCGGGTTGGGCGACAGCGCCGATCCCGACCGCGATGTGATTGCCGTTGATGGTCAAAGGATTGTACGTTCCACCCAGAAGTATTATCTGGCCCTGCATAAGCCTCGTGGGTTCGTTACTACAATGAATGATGAGCGTGACAGAAAATGCGTTGCCCAGCTTGTCGAGGGGATAGGCGACCGTGTCTACCCGGTCGGCCGGCTGGATAAGGATTCTGAAGGCCTGCTTTTGATGACGAACGACGGCGATTTTGCAAATATGATATCTCATCCCAGACAGCATATTGCAAAAACCTATCGGGTTACGGTGAGGCCTGGCATTTCAGAAGAACAGCTGAACCGGATCAGCACAGGGATCCTGATTGAAGGAAAGATGACAGCTCCAGCGAAGGTTCGGGTTTTAGAGCAGCAGGGAGAACGTGTGGTGCTGGAAATTGTGCTCTATGAGGGCCGGAACAGGGAAATTCGCAAAATGTGCGAAGCACTCGGCCTGGAAGTGGCCAGGCTGAAGCGCACCGCCATCGGACCTGTACGGCTTGGAATGCTCAAGCAGGGCGCTTATCGGGAACTTAGCAAAGAGGAGATCCGCAGCCTGCTGGCGGAATCCCAAAAGAAGGGGAATGAAACAAAAAATGATCGAACTTCTTCCTATGGCAGACCGGGAAAAAGAACAGGAGCTTCTTTTCGAGGTGGAAAGCGCCGGAACTGAAGCCCGGGTGATCGCAATGTGTGATAAAGGAGAACTGCTGGGATATGCAGCAGTTGAAGTGCAAGGCGATGAATTGAAGCTGCTGAAACTTGCGGCGGAAAGCTACGATTTTTCCCAAAAACCCAATATGGAACAGACTTTTATCTTGGATTCTTTAATGCGCGCAGCCGCATCCTACGGAGAAAATTTTGGAGCGAACCAAATCGTTACAGATTTTCCGGATTTTTTCCAGTTCTTTAAACTTCGTGGGTTTCAGACGGATGACAGCCATGCATTTACCCCAATGAGCACGATAGTGAAGTATGAATAGGACCCGGGAACGGCCAAGCCGTCCCGGGTCATTTCTTAATGATGTATTAAAATCCTGGGGTTTTTTCCGTTTTAGGTTGCATTCAATTGTCCTCAATGGTAAAATAATTTACTGGCAAGCTTTTGCTAGTTTGTATATATGAGATGGGGATGAGTGCATTGCTCAGAAGTATGACAGGATATGGCCGCAATGAGAGCACCGTAGGCGGACACCACATAACCTTTGAAATAAAAGCAGTCAATCATAAATATTTTGAGTTTTCTTCCCGGGTTACCCGCGGGTATCTGTTTCTGGAAGAAAAACTCAAAAGTTATATTCAAAGCCAAATATCCCGTGGCAAAGTGGATGTATTTCTGCAAATTGAGACATTGGAAGAAAGTGACGTGCAGGTTCTGGTCAATCATTCTCTGGCTTCCGGCTATGTGACGGCGCTTAAGGGATTGAAGGAACACTATGTATTGCCTGACGAGGTTTCGCTTTCGCTCCTTTCGCGGTACTCTGATATTTTTTCGGTGCACAAAGCTCCGGAAAATGAAGAAGCCATCTGGGAAGCAGTCCGTCAGGTGGCTGAACCCGCCATTAGGTCGTTTATCCATATGAGGGAAATAGAAGGAGCCAGGCTTCGTGAGGACATTTTGACGAAAGCCTCAAAAATTATTTCCATCGTGGATCAGATAGAAACGATTACGCCGGAAACTGTGAACGACTACCGGGAACGGCTGCGGGCAAAAATTGAAGAATTCTTGGGAGACAACCGTTTTGATGAGCAGAGAGTGCTCACGGAAGTGGCCATATTTGCTGATAAGGTTGCTGTGGATGAGGAGACCGTGCGGCTCCGCAGCCATTTTAAACAGCTGGAGATACTTGTAGATTCCAATGAACCTGTAGGAAGGAAGATCGATTTTCTTGTCCAGGAAATGAACCGTGAGGCAAATACCATCGGTTCGAAATCGGTCAATTCCAAAATTGCTTATATGGTTGTGGATATCAAATCGGAAATTGAAAAAATTCGTGAACAGGTACAGAACATCGAATAAAAGGATGAATTAAGGATGAGACTGATCAATATTGGATTTGGCAATATGGTTTCCACAGACAAAGTAGTGGCAGTAGTCAGTCCGGAATCCGCTCCCATAAAGCGTATCGTGCAGGAGGCCAAGGAAAAAGGGACGTTGATTGACGCTACGTTTGGAAGACGGACTAAGGCTGTCATCATTACGGACTGCGACAGCGTGGTGCTTTCTGCAATTCTGCCCGAGACGGTTGCCGGCAGGTTTAATGAGAAGGAAGATAATGCTTCCGGAGAGGAGAATGGGGATGCCTGAAGGCTTATTAATTGTGATTTCCGCGCCGTCTGGCGGTGGAAAAGGGACGATACTCAAGGAGCTGTTCGCTCAAGATGCAAATCTCAGGCTATCCGTATCCGCTACAACGCGTCAGCCGAGGCCGGGAGAAGAAAATGGAAAACAGTATTATTTTATCAGTCACGAAGAGTTTCAGGATCTGATAAAGACAGGAAAAATGCTGGAATATACTGAATACTGCGGTAATTTTTACGGTACGCCAAAAGCTCCTGTGGAAGAGTGGACGCAAAAGGGTTTTGACGTCGTTTTAGAGATTGAAGTAGACGGCGGAGCCCAAATCAAAAAATTGATGCCTGACTGCGTCTCGGTTTTCATTTTACCACCGTCCATGAAGGTGTTGGAAAAAAGGCTGAGAAACCGCGGCACAGAGGATGAACCCACCATACTGCGCAGGCTGGAAACGGCGAGAATGGAAATTCCCTGCGCCAAGGATTACGATTATATTGTGTTTAACGATAAGCTTGAGGATGCTGTGGCAGACTTGCAGGCTATTCTCAAAGCGGAAAAAATGAAATACAGCAGAAATACAGACGTAACAGAAAGGGTGCTTTCAGATGCTTAAACCTTCAGCAAACATCATTAAAACTCCGCACAAAAGCTATTATTCCTTAGTTATTGCCGTGGCAAAACGTGCCAGAGAAATCGCGGAGGAGGCAGAAAACGAAGGCCGAATCTTGATGGACAAACCGGTTGATTTGGCTGTACAGGATTTTGTAAGCGACAAATTTATCATCACGGAACCGGACTCCTTTGAGGAATAATGGGACCTTTATTTGTTCAGGTCGCTGTGGAGAACACTGTCTATCATTTTGACAGACTTTTCACTTATGCGCTGCCCGCCGAGTTGGAACAGGTGGTGGTTCCCGGAATGCGTGTTATGGCGCCCTTTGGTACTGCAAACAAGGAACGCGTAGCTATGGTTTTTTCCATTGGCAGTACAGGGGCGCCGGGCGTTAAGCCTGTTTTGGCGGCGCTTGACAGGGAGGCAGTCGTATCGCCGGAAATGCTGGAATTGGCGCTTTGGATGCATGAACGGTACTACTGTACCATATTTGAGGCCGTACGTCTTATGATCCCTGCAGGGCTTCAATTCCGGTTGAAAGACAGTTATGTTCTGGAAGCTGGCTTTAAAAATTTCGACCGGGAGTGTTTTACAGAGATTCAGTGGCGTATCCTCCTGCAATTGCATACAGCTGGCCGTTCGGTTCCTTTTGAAAAGCTTTCAAAGGAGAATGGAATAACGGAAAGCTGTCCGGATTTTGCAGCTCTGCTGGAAAAAGGAATTGTATGTAAGGTCAACACAGCCTCCGGTAGGATTAAGGACGCCGTTTCAAAGATGGTGCGTCCTGTTTCTGGTTTTATGGGCAAGCTTACTCCGCGTCAAAAGGATGTTTACAATGTGCTCCTGGATGCAGGAGAAGCGTCTGAAAAGGAACTCTGCTATTTTACCGGCGCTTCATCGTCAGTGCTTAAGGCTTTGGTGGACAAGGGCGCTGCGGAGACCTTTGAATACGAAATCTACCGACGTCCCCATATTCAGGAGAGGAAGGAAAGCATACCTGAGTTTTCTCTTTCCGAAGAGCAGGAACGTGTTTTGAAAAGTCTTATTGCAGACTGCCGGACGGGCGGTTGTTCTTTGTTGTACGGCGTGACCGGCAGCGGGAAAACCTCCGTATTTCTCAAACTGATTCAATTCGTGCGCAGTCAGGGAAAAGCAGTGATTGCAATGGTCCCGGAAATCTCTCTGACGACGCAGACGATCCGGCAATTTCAGCAACTTTTTGGCGATGAGATCGCTGTTTTCCACAGCGGCCTCTCTTTGGGAGAAAGATTGGATGAATGGAAGCGGGTTCATCGCGGAGAGGCGCAAATTGTTGTAGGAACCCGGTCCGCCGTGTTTGCGCCCGTTCAAAATCTGGGGCTGATTGTAATTGATGAAGAACAAGAACATACTTATCAGTCAGAGTCCAGTCCCCGGTATGATGCGAGGGAAGTGGCGAGGTATCGCTGCTATAAGGCGAAAGCCCTCTGTTTGCTTTCTTCTGCGACGCCGTCTGTAGAATCCTGCCGGATGGCACAGGAGAAAAAGTACCGCTTTCATCAGCTGACAGCCCGTTTTGGAGAGGCACAAATCCCCAATGTTGAACTTATCGATATGAACGAAGAGACGCCCGACGGTACAGAGGGGGGAATCAGTTCTCCTCTTGCGCAGGCCCTACGCGGCAATTATGAAGCGGGGCATCAATCCATCATCCTGCTCAACCGCAGGGGATACCACACTTTCGCCTCTTGCAGAAGCTGTCATGAAGTAGTCACCTGCCCCAACTGCAGCATTTCCCTGACTTATCATTCTGCCAACAGGAGGTTGATGTGCCACTATTGCGGCTATTCTATTCCTTATACTTCCCGGTGCCCTTCCTGTGGCGGAGAGACACTTCGTTTTCGCGGATCTGGTACCCAGCAGGCGGAAGAGCAACTTCAGGAAATTCTTCCCCAGGCTAAGATACTCCGTGTAGATACGGATTCCGTTTCAGCCCGTCACTCCCTGGATCAAAAGCTGGAAAGTTTTGCTCAGGGAGAATATGACGTCATGGTTGGCACCCAGATGGTGGCTAAAGGGCTGGACTTTGAAAACGTCACGCTGGTTGGCGTTCTTTCTGCAGATCAAGCCTTGTACAGCGACGATTTCCGCAGCAATGAGAGAACTTTTGATCTTCTCACCCAGGTGGTTGGCAGGGCCGGCAGAGGCCGATATCCCGGCGCGGCTTTGATTCAAACCTACGCTCCTGAAAATCCGGTACTGGCGTTGGCGGCAGAACAGGACTATTTCAGTTTTTATCGGCGGGAGATAACCTACCGTCAAGCCCTGCTGTATCCGCCTTTTGTGGATCTCCTGGTAATTGGTTTCGTGGGAGGAAAGGAAGGCTTGGTAAAACAGGCTTCAGAGCAATTCTTGAGGATGCTTAGCGAACTTGCCCGAACTTCCTATTCACAGCTGCCGCTGCGGGTATTGCGTCCCTCTCCGGCTGCTGTAGCCAAAATGGGCGGAAAATACCGTTACAAACTGATTATTAAGTGCCGAAACTCTCCCACGTTTCGGGAGATGATGGCACAACTGCTTTGCAGCTTTGCAAAGCTGCGTGATTTCCGAGAGGTTACCGCTTATGCAGATTCGAATCCATACACAATCTTATAAGCTGTCGTTTGAAGAGTTCTGCTGATCTTTATTGTAGAAAGGACAATAATTATGGCGATTAGAAATATCGTACAGTTCGGTGATAATGTTTTGAATAAGGAATGCCGGCCCGTAGAAAAATTTGACGCTAAACTGGCCGAACTTCTGGAAGATATGAAAGAGACGCTGGCCGATGCCAACGGAGCGGGACTGGCTGCACCTCAAGTGGGGATTCTTCGTCAGGTTTGCGTTGTGGATGCCGGAGACGGCCCCATCGAATTGGTCAACCCTGAGATTATCGCTACAGAGGGTGAACAGAATGGGGCGGAAGGATGCCTTTCCTATCCTGGTGAATACGGTTTGGTGAAACGGCCTATGAAGGTTACGGTGCGCGCTCAGGACCGTCAGGGAAACTGGTTTGAAAGGACGGGCGAGGGGCTTTGCGCCAGAGCTTTCTGCCATGAGATCGACCATTTGCATGGCGTTCTTTTCACCGCTAAAGTGAGCAGAATGCTCACCCCGGAGGAATTGGAAACAGGAGAATACGAAGAGGACTGATGTCAATGCGTGTATTGTTTATGGGGACTCCGGATTTTGCCGTGCCTTCCCTGCAGGTTCTGCTGGATAACGGTTATGAGGTTTGCGCCGTATATACCCAGCCAGATAAACCCAAAGGGAGAGGACACCGTTTGCAGGCTCCGCCGGTGAAGGAATTGGCTCAGAAATATGGAATTCCCGTATTTCAGCCAAAAACGCTTCGAACAGGGGATGCGGTTTCCAATCTGGCGGCGCTGAGACCGGACGTCATTATTGTAGTTGCCTATGGAAAGATTCTGCCCCTCGAGGTTCTGGAGCTCCCGCGTTTGGGCTGTATCAACGTACATGGCTCTTTGCTCCCCAAATATCGTGGAGCTGCACCCATTCAATGGGCTGTGCTCAATGGAGAAAAGTGTTCCGGCGTCACTACCATGTTCATGGGAGAAGGCGTTGATACCGGGGATATTCTACTTCAGGAGCAGGTTCTGCTCGACGAAGAAGAAACAGCCGGCGAACTCTTTGACCGCCTGAAGGAGATAGGGGCGCAGCTTTTGCAGAAGACAATGAGGCGATTGGAAGAGGGAACTCTCATACGAATTCCACAGAAGGAAGAAGATGCCACCTTGGCGCCCATGCTCTCCAAGGATTTGGCCTGTCTTGACTGGAAACAGCCGGCGGAAAAATTGCACAATTTCATCCGTGGACTGAATCCATGGCCCAGCGCTTACGCAGTATTAGACGGTAAAAAGATGAAGTTGCATGCATCCAGAAGGATTCCCGGATGGGGTGGTGCTCCGGGAGAGCTTCGTAATATTCTAGGAGAACTGGCCGTCGCCTGCGGTGGGGAGGAAGCTCTTCTCTTGACCCAGCTTCAGCCGGAAAACAGCAAAAAAATGGACAGCAGGAGCTATCTGCTGGGGCATCCCCTTCACCAGGGGGCAAAATTTGAGGAATTAGGGAATTTATGAGGCATACGGCCAGAAATGCAGCGGTTCAAGCGCTGTTGCAGGTAGAAGAAAACGAGGGTTACTCAAACCTGGTTCTCGATAAAGTTCTGAAAGCTTTTCAATTGGAGCGCCGGGACAGCGCCTTGACGTCCATCCTTTTTTACGGGGTGCTGGAAAAGAAGATCACGCTGGACTTCTATCTGCAGCACTGTTTGAAAGCTCCGGAGAAAAAAATGAACGCAGCGGTGGAAATGACCCTGCGCTGCGCAGCCTATCAGATTTTGTTTTTGGACAAGCTTCCTGATTCGGCAGTGGTAAATGAAGCAGTGGAAACGGTGAAAGAGCTGGGAAAAACGTCCAGTGCCGGCTTTGTCAATGCTGTGCTCCGAACATTGCTTCGCAGGAAAAAGGAAATTATATTGCCCACGGGAAATGATCCCGTCAGCCTCAGCGTCCGCTATTCTGTTCCAGCCAGTCTGATCTCTTTCTGGCAGGAGGCTTATGGGGCCGAGGATACAGAAAGAATACTCAAGGCCTTTTTGGAAAGGGCGCCTCTCTACATCCGCAGCAATCCACTGAAAGCCTCCTTTCAGAAATTGCAGTCCAGTTTCTCCGATAGCGGTATTGACCTGAAACCCTGCGGTTTTCCAGAATGTGCAGGGATTCTTTCTGATTGCGGCGCTCCTCAGAGTCTGCCCCAATTTGAGCAGGGCCTCTTTCATGTGCAGGATATCTCAGCTCAGCTCATCTGTGAAATTCTGAACCCACAGCCGGGTGAAACAGTGTGTGATTGCTGTGCTGCTCCTGGCGGAAAAACTTTTACTGCCGCAGAGATGATGCAAAATAAAGGCAAGTTGATTGCGTTTGATCTCTACCGAGGGAGAGTAGGCTTGATTCGGGATGGAGCGCAGAGATTGGGTTTGGATATCGTAACGGCGCGGCGAAACGACGCGCTGCTGGGTTTTCCCGATCTGGAGCCTGTAGACAGAATGCTCTGTGACGTTCCCTGCTCCGGATACGGCGTAATCCGCAGAAAACCGGAAATTCGCTACAAAGATGTATCTTCCGTCTCGGAACTGCCAACGATACAATATGGTATTCTGCAAAATGCATCCAAGGTAGTGAAGTCAGGTGGAGTTCTGGTTTATTCTACTTGTACCTTGAATCCAGCGGAAAACAATCTGGTTGCAGAGCGTTTTTTAAAAGAAAACGACGGATTTATTCCGATGAAAATAGAACTGCCGGCTTCCATACAGCGCCGGAGCAAAGAGGCTGACCATATGTTTACCATGATGCCTTTTTCCGGCGCTTCCGATGGCTTCTTTGCCGCGGCTTTCCGAAAAAAGTAGCAGAAGTTTTACCAGGAGATATTATTTTGATTAAGGCAGACATCAAATCTCATACTCTAAGTGAATTGAATACCGAGTTTTCTGAGGCAGGGCTGCCGAAATACCGGGCAAAACAGGTTTTTCAATGGCTGCATCGGGGCGTCGGCAGCTTTTCGGAGATGACGGATCTTTCCAAAGAACTGCGTTATTCTCTTGAACAGAAATATGCCATTTATACTGCTGAAACCGAACTCAAACGGATTTCCAAAGACGGTACGATAAAGTATCTCTTCCGGCTTCATGACGGAGAACATGTGGAATCCGTTTTGATGAATTATCACCATGGAACTTCTGTTTGCATTTCTACCCAGGTTGGGTGTAAAATGAACTGTACTTTTTGTGCTACAGGGAAAAGTGGGTTTTCCCGCAATCTGGAAGCGTCGGAAATTTTGGCACAGGTGCAGGCTGCTTCCCGCGATATCGGAGAAAGGGTTTCCAATATTGTGCTGATGGGAATGGGAGAGCCTCTTGACAATTATGACAACGTGCTTCGTTTTTTAGAGCTGGTTTCTTCCCCAGATGGAATGAATATTGGCATGCGCCATATTTCTTTGTCCACCTGCGGCATTGTGGATAAAATTTATGATTTGGCAGACCGCAGGCTGCAGCTGACGCTTTCCGTATCCCTTCATGCTCCCAATGATGAAATCAGAAGCCGGACTATGCCGGTAAATAAAAAATGGGGAATCGATGAGCTTCTAAAGGCCTGCAAATACTACAGTGGCCGTACCGGCAGGCGGATTTCTTTTGAATACGCAATGATTCACGGCATCAATGACAGTGATAACTGCGCCCGGGAGTTGGCTGTACGGCTCAAGGGAATTTTAGCGCATGTCAATTTGATCCCGGTAAATGATGTCACAGGTACCGGTTATCGGAGAAGCGGGCTGGAGCGGCAGAAAAGATTCATCTCTATTTTAGGGGCTCAGGGAATCACTGCAACGGTTCGCCGTACATTAGGAGCCGATATTGAGGCTTCCTGCGGGCAATTAAAGCGAAAACACGATGAGGAGGGAATGTTTGGAGACTGAGTTCTTCAAACAGCAGTTTATTTTCAGACGGCAGAGGAAATCAGTTTTTGTGTATACTGGAAACGAAAGGGATTCTCTGCGTCAGGAAAGATAAGCCGCAGCCCGGAGAAAGGATGATGGTCATAATCATGAAAGCTGACTGCAGTACAGATATCGGTCCCGTACGCGCCTCTAATCAGGACACCTGCGAATGCGGCCTGTTTTCACCGAACAGCGCCTGGGGCATCGTATGTGACGGTATGGGGGGCGCGAACGGGGGAAATGTGGCCAGTGCGGTTGCAGTGGAAAAGATCCGGGAAATCATCATTTCCGAATTCAATGAAAATATGTCCAAAGAGAATATCCGGGCGATGATGCTCAACGCGGTCAACCGGGCGAACGATGCCGTCCATCAGCTTTCTCTTGAGAAGGAAGAGCTCTTCGGAATGGGTACTACCGTTGTGCTGATGATTGCCACAAAGGGATTGCTGCATGTGGTGCATGTGGGGGACAGCAGGGCTTATTTGCGCAATGAAGAAGGCTTTTGCCAATTGACCATGGATCATTCCTATGTGCAGGATTTGGTTAATTTAGGCCAAATTACGCAGATGGAGGCAAGAGTCCACCCGAAACGAAACATCATCACAAAAGTTCTTGGAGTTCATGAAGAAGTTCAGGGCGATTATTGTCAGGTGAATTTTTCACCGGGAGATATTGCCATAGCATGTTCCGACGGCTTGAGCAATTATATGGAAGATGATCTGATTGCGGAATATATCGACCGTTACCGCAGCAACGGCAGCCTGTTAGCCAGGCAGCTGATCCAATATGCTGCAGGCAACGGCGGGGCTGACAATATCACCGTTGCGGTCATTCGGAATGATTGATTCCACAAAAACTTCGGAAAGGTTTGGGTAACTGATTATGGATAGATTCATTGGGAAACGCCTGGACGGCAGATACGAAATCCATGAGCTCATAGGGGTCGGGGGAATGGCGTATGTGTACCGTGCCTATGACCGTGTAGAGGACAGGTGGGTGGCCATCAAAATTTTGAAGGAGGAATTTTCCAATAATAGTGATTTTCTCCGCCGCTTTCGAAATGAATCCAAGGCTATCGCAGTCCTTTCACATCCCAATATCGTTCGGGTTTTCGATGTGAGTTTTGGAGATCAGATTCAGTATATCGTCATGGAATATATCGACGGAATCACTCTCAAGCAGTATATCGAGCAGGAGGGGGTAATCCGCTGGAATGAAGCGCTGCATTTTACAGTCCAGATTTTGATGGCGTTGGAGCATGCCCATGAAAAGGGGATTATACACCGGGACGTAAAGCCGCAGAATATCATGCTGCTGCAGGATGGCACCATCAAGGTAGCTGATTTTGGGATCGCCAGATTCCTGCAGAGCGAAACACAGACCATGACTGATAAGGCCATAGGTTCTGTTCATTATATTGCACCGGAGCAGGCAAGAGGCGACTATATTACCGATAAAGCCGATATCTATTCTGTCGGCGTGATGCTATATGAAATGATTACCGGAAAGCTGCCCTTCGAAGCTGACAACGCTGTTTCTGTGGCATTGATGCAGCTGCAGGCCAAACCGGTAATGCCCAGAGAAGTCAACCCCTCCATTCCCCGTGGTTTGGAACAGATTACAATGAAGGCGATGGAGAAAAATCCGGTGGATCGTTTTCAATCTGCCGGGGAGATGCTGGATGACATTGAAGAATTTCGGCGAAACCCTTCCATGGTGTTTCAGTATGATTTGCAGACCGGAGCTGCTCATTATGATGCCTCTCGCAGTATGGATGCCTATGATAACTCCCGTTTCACCCCAAACTATAATGACAATTATGAGTATGAGGAGGAGTTGGTTCGCTCGAGAAAGCGTGCCAAGGGTTCTATGGTAGTGAAAGGAGTATTGGCCGCAGCTGTCATAGTCCTTTTGGCGGTCGGCGCGGTTTATTTGCTCAATACCTGGAAAGATTCTTCTAAAGAAAACGATCAGATCGTCATGCCGGATTTTGTGGGGAAGATTTATGCGGAAGAGGTAGCTGGAAACGAAGAATATACGAAAAATTTTACTTTTAAATTAAAAGAAGGCAATAATCCGGACAAACAGCCGGGTGAAATACTCAAACAGAGCCCGAACAGTGGAATGACGGTAAAAAAGGGCCGCGAGGTAGAATTGACTATCAACGGAAAGATCGAAAAAGTAGACGTACCTGTACTGGAAAATTACCGGCAGGAAGATGCGATCAAACTGTTGAGCGACGTAGGTTTGAAATATAAAATTGAGAGCGTCCCTTCAGACGATGTAGAAGTGGGCAAGGTGGTAAAAAGCGACCCTCAGGCAGGCCAATCGGTAGATGCCGGCTCAGAAGTCAAACTTTTCGTAAGCACCGGGCCCGCTAAGAAAAAAATTACGATTCCGGATAATCTTAAGGGAGAGCTGCTCTTTAATGTGACGGCGAAGCTGGAGGATGCAGGTCTCAAGATAGGAACTGTCACACAGGATGATTCCAGCACGGAGGCTGCCAATATTGTGCTGAGCACGAACCCCGCGCCGGGAAGTTCTGTTTCAGAAGGTTCTGTGGTGGACATTGTGGTAAGCTCCGGGAAAAATTCCCCAAAGACTTTGAGATACGACGTAGGTTTGCCCAGCGGCGTTGACCAGGACATCCTGCTGAAAGTATACAGAAGCGGAACGCTGGTGGACACGCAGACAATTAACCCGGCTTATGACAGTACGTATACACTGGAATTCACCGGCACAAGCGGTGTCGAAACTGTTGTGGTGGAATTGGACGGGCAAAATTATCTATACCTGGATTTTGATTTTGACTCTTCCAACGTACGTGAGACAAAAAGTTTTGACTATGTGCCCAGCGGAGGCAGTGATGAACCGGACTCCTCCTCCTCAGAGTCCTCTGAGAACAGCAGCAGTGATATTGCAGAATAGCCGGACGGTATAAAATGAAAATGATTGGATTGATTCTCAAGGGGATTGGTGGGTTTTATTCCGTTGAAACGGAAGAAGGCAGAATCACCTGTAAGGCCAGAGGCCGCTTTCGTAAAGAGCGAATTACCCCATTAGCTGGCGATCAGGTTGAAATAACTGCTGCAGAAGACGGGACGGGGACGATTGACGAGATTTTGCCCAGAAAGAATCACTTGGTTCGGCCTCCGGTGGCAAACCTGGATAGGTTGTTTGTAGTTTCTTCGATGTGTGATCCTTCCCCTGATAAATTTTTGATTGATAAGACGATAGCGGCAGCCGAGACCAAGCAAATTGAACCCGTTTTAGTTTTTACGAAAACTGATTTGCAGGTTTCAGATGGTTTGGAAAACATTTATAGAAATGCAGGTTTCCTCTGCTGCGTGGTGTCTTCTGCAACCGGTGAAGGTGTGGAAAAAGTAAGCCAATTGCTCGAAGGCAAAATTTCTGCTTTTACTGGGAATTCCGGTGTGGGAAAGTCCACTCTTCTAAATGCACTGTTCCCTGAACTGACGCTTAAAACGGGGGAAATAAGTCATAAACTGGGCCGCGGAAGGCATACGACCCGCGAGGTGGAACTGTATCCCATCGGAAATGCAGGTTATGTCGCCGACACACCTGGTTTTTCCACCTTCGATATGGAACGCTATGACTTGTTCGACAAAGAGCAGCTTGTCTATGGGTTTCGTGAATTTCTCCCCTTTTTAGGAAAATGTCAGTTTACCTCCTGTTCACACACTTGTGAAAAGGGATGCGCAGTGTTGCAGGCTGTGACAGAAGGGAAAATCAGTCCATCCAGGATTGAAAGTTATCGTGAGATGTATCAAGAGGTAAAGGATATAAAACAATGGCAGAGAAACAAAAATGTATGATTATCGGGGCTTCTCCTATACCTGGCAAAAAAATTTTTCTGGAATATCCACCTGCTGACTATTTCATCATCTGCGCAGACGGAGGATACGAAACTGCTGTTACATTCGACATCCAGCCAGATTTAGTTGTAGGGGATTTTGATTCGGCTTCTCAAATGCCGCCCAAGACTATGAAATGTCTTTCACTACCTGTTGAAAAAGATGTAACAGATACCATGTTTGCCGTGATGAAGGGCCTGACAAAGGGGTTTCGCGATTTTGTTCTTCTGGGCTGTCTGGGGGGCCAGCGTTTTGACCATTCCATCGCCAACTTGGAAGTTTTGCAGTTTCTGACTGATCATGGGGCAAAGGGCGTCCTTGCCGACGAGCATACAAAGGTTTTTGTTATTCGTGACAGTCGCTTGCGTTTGTCTCAAATGAAGGGAACGACGGTTTCGGTGTTTCCGTATAACGGCGCCACATGCAATGTTTCCTATGACGGGCTGGAATATCCGCTCAACCATGAAACACTAACCTGCGGCGGTACCCTGATGGGTGTAAGCAATCGTGTAAACGCCGATTTGGCGGAAATACGGGTACATACCGGTACTGCTTTGGTAACCCTTTACGAACCGTAACAATTTTTACATCTCCTGTATATACTGGAATAAACGAGCGAAGCCGTCAGACAGGAAACGGAGATGTTCCACATGATTAAACCAAACTGCAATTTTTCTTGCTTTAAAAATTATCAAAGCAGGTGTATGTGTGCCGTTTGCTTTGGGCTTGGTATGTCTCTTTCCTGTTTCTGTCCGGTTGGGCTGACGCTGTTTCTTTCTGCGGTGATTATGGTGGCCCTTGGCGTTTCGTTATTACGTCATTAAATCGGAGGTTCATGTGATGAAAGTGGTTGTCCTGCAAAGCAAAGGCTTTATGGGGTTTGTGCTTCGTAAAGTATTCGGTATTAAGAAGCAGCAGGCCGAACAGTAAATTTACTTAAAGTACAGGGTGCCTGCCGGAGTTTTCCGGCAGGCACCCTGCTTTTTTGAATATTTCTGTTGTCCCTGCATACATATGGGGTAGAAAAGAAAAGGAGAGGATACCGTATGCAGGCAAAAATAAAGACCGAGCCATATGAATATTTTGACCCCGTATTTGACGGCAGCTATGAAGTGCCGATAGATACCGAATACAACTTGCCCGATTATTGTGCAGACATCCAGAAAATATTGAAGTGCCGGGTACTACCGGAGATCTCTTCCTATTTGATCTCAGAGGATACGCTGACCTGCGACGGCGTCTGCGATATTCGGGTAATGTATCTGGACGCCAAAGGCGGCTGCATTCGCTGCTGCGATTTTACCAAAGAGTTTTCTGCTTCCATTAAAATTAAGTCCTCAGAAGAAAAAGCGGTGGCATGTATTAAGGCTGCTGCGGAACATTTGACCTGCCGGGCGGTAAGCGCCAGAAGAATAGATTTACATATCGCCGTTTCTCTTCAGGTTCTTGCCGTTGTGCAGAAAAAGGAGCTTATCACTTCTGAAATCGAAGATAGTACCATAGAAAAAAGGAGCCAAACCATTAAAGCGGCGCAGGCCGTCAATGCGGTCAGCCATCAATTTACAATAGAGGATTATCTGCCCCTTAAGAACGGAAAGCCTCCTATTGAAAGCATCCTTCGCAAAGAAATCTCCTGCAGGGTAAGTGAATTTAAGACGGCAGAGGAACGCCTGACAGTAAACGGGACCGCCAACGTTACATTTCTTTATCTCTCTTCTGTTGACGGAAGTACCACTGAAAAGATGACGGCCAGTATCGATTTTAATCAGGTGATTGATTGTCTGGGCGCCTCAGAAGGATGTGTATGCGATGTAAAAGTCATACCGGGAGAAAGCAGCATTCAGCCGAAAGAAGATAATGTAGGGGAATATACTGGAGTAAATGTTCTGATCAAGGTCTTCCTGGTTGCATTTCTTTATCAGGAATGTGAAGTGGAAATTATCGACGATGCTTATTCCATTGCGGCACCCCTAGATTTGCATTACTCCCAGTCCTCCTTTACAGAAATACATGGCATACATTCTGAAATTCTAAAGAAAAAATGTGCGATTACAGTAAATGAAGATGAAATTCAAAAAGTGATCGACCTTTGGAGTGAGCAGGACGATGTTCAATCTTACTGTGAGAAGGGAAAAATCAATTATCGGGTTCGTTACTCAATTTGTATCCTGTATATGAATGCTCAAGGGAAAATTTTATATACAGAAAAAACTTTTGATTACAATTTTTCATGTGAGTTGGAGAGCGAACAGGCAAAGAAGAGCGATACCAGCTTTTTAACCGATATTTGGGAGTACCGGATTACAGATAAAAACACAGTAGAAGTTTCTACAGAAACCTTTGTAACCTCTCTTCTTTACAGCAAGGCTTCTGTAAAATATCTTACATCAGCCATAACAGATGAAAATGGCAAAGCGTTCGAAAAGGGTTCAAAGCTGCTCGTCTATTATGCGGAGCAAGGGGAAAACCTTTGGGATATTGCCAAGAGCCACCGTGCGCTGCTTTCAGATATTCGTTCTCAAAATGAATTGTATGATGAGACGGTTCCCCAATCAGGACCAATTCTCATCTGCAGCCGATGACAGGAATCTATATACTTAGAGGAGTACGATTATGGAAGAATTTAATGTATATCGGGATATTCAAAACCGCACAAACGGAGAAATCTATATTGGTGTGGTAGGACCGGTACGGACAGGAAAATCCACCTTTATCAAAAAATTTATGGACACTGTGGTCATTCCCAATATTCCGGATGGCATGCAGAAGGAACGGGCCATCGACGAACTTCCCCAATCCTCTGCCGGAAGAACAATAATGACAACGGAGCCTAAATTTATTCCGGAACAGGCGGTGGCCGTACAGATAGATGAAGACGCCTCCTTCCATGTGAGAATGATCGATTGTGTAGGGTATATTGTGCCCAGCGCCATTGGTTATATCGAGCAGGATCAGCCCCGAATGGTACGCACCCCATGGTATGATGAGCCGATCCCTTTTAATATGGCAGCCGAAATCGGAACCAAAAAAGTAATTACGGAGCATTCGACCATCGGACTGGTGATTACGACCGACGGCAGCATCAGCGATATTCCCAGAGAAGAATACGAAGAGGCAGAAGAAAGAGTGATCAATGAACTGAACGAGACATCTCGTCCTTATGTGATCCTCCTCAACTGCATTGAACCGAAAGCTCCGGAATCCACCGCACTTGCAGGAAGGCTCTCTCAAAAATATGAAGTTCCAGTAATCCCGGTCAACTGCATTGACATTACAGAGCAGGGAATCAAAGAAATTATTGCCAGTCTATTATATCAATTTCCCGTTCGTGAAGTAGAGTTGGATCTTCCGGGATGGGTGACATCCCTGGAAAACAGCCACTGGCTACTGTCAAACGTTTTGGATTCCGTACGCGCATCCTTTGACATCTCAAAAATGTGCGAAGTAAAAAGCATGTTGGAGGGAATCAAAAACTGTGAATTTATCAAGAGCATCAATGTGGAAAACATTAATTTGGGAAGCGGAAAAAGCCGTGCGGAGCTGCTGTTTGATCAATCGCTCTTCTATAAAATTTTGAGTGAAAAAACAGAGCTTCAAATTGACAGTGAATCTGAACTTCTGACACAGCTTATTGAGATGACAGAAATAAAAAAGAAATTCCAAAAGCTTCAGCAGGCTTACGAAGATGTGCAGGAAACCGGTTATGGGATTGTGATGCCTGAGGTGGAAGAACTGACTCTGGAAGAACCTCAAATTCTGAAACAGAACGGGAAATACGGAATCCGGCTGAAGGCCACCGCGCCTTCCATACATATGATGAAAACTCAAATTTTTACAGAAATTACACCTATTGTGGGATCCGAACAGCAATCTGAGGAATTGGTCCTCTATCTGCTGAAGGAATTTGAAGAAAATCCAGTAAAAATTTGGGAATCAAACATTTTTGGCAAATCCCTGCATTCTCTGGTCAATGAGGGAATGCATAATAAGCTCTACCGTATGCCCAACGACGCCAGGGAAAAAGTACGGGAAACCATAGAGCGCATTATCAATGACGGCTGCAACGGATTGCTCTGCATTATTCTCTAGCAATGCAGGACCGGGAACGCCTTCAGGAAATTGAAGAGATAGGGGAGCAGGAAGAGAATGAGGAAGAACTGCAGAACGAATCGGTTCGGTCAGGCCACAGCATTGTTCCACTGGTACAAACGGCGGTCTGTGTCCTTATCTTACTAGCACTCTTGTTTCTAAAATATACGGATCAGGAAAGATATCAGTCTGTGACCGGATTCTATCAGAAAGCAGCAGAAGAGGAAATAGAACTTCCTAAACTCCCAGAAAGACGGGAGGCCTCCGAAAGTTTTCTCCCTTCAGCGGAAAGCTCAAATACTGTTCAGCCAAACGCCGATCTGGACAAAATCTGATGAGGAGTATTTCAATCCGCCGCTGCCAATTTCATTTTTCCTTCTTTGCGCTGCTTGCGTTTTGCTGTGTGGTGACCGGCATCGAAGGCGGCGCTTTCCTTTTTATGTCTGTCTGTCTGCATGAATCCGCGCATCTGGCTGCCATGGCTATTTTTCATGCCCTTCCGGTAAAGGTTGTTTTTTCTGGATTTGGTTGTCGTATGATTCTTTCCGAGAAACATAGACTAAGCTATAGGCAGAATGCAGTCATATCCCTGGCAGGTCCGCTTGGTAATCTGGCTCTTGCCTCTGTTTTTTTTGTTTTGAACCCCGAGAATCAAATTGCAATCCAAAGCAATCTGGCATTGGGCATCCTGCATCTGCTGCCAATTGAGCCCTTGGATGGGGGATTAGCTGTCCACGCGTTCCTACGCGGTAAAATTGCGGCAGGAAAAGCGGACAAAATATGTCTGGTCTTATCAATTACTTTACTGCTTCCCTTGTCTATCCTTGGGTTTTTGATTTTGCTTCAAACAAGGTATAATTTTTCTCTTTTAGCTCTCAGCATATATTTGATGCTTTATCTGGTATTAGGCCGTAATTTTTTGCCTCTTTGAAGAAAAGTTGCAAATATCCTAGAAAAAAGGTATAATTACAAAACAAGAAAGTGGGAATCCCGGCGTTGACCGGGATTCCGTTATACTGGGACAAAATAACGGAGAGTCAATTATGTATTCTAAAGAAGTAGAAAAATTACTGCTGAAAGTCCAAAAGCCCGGGCGCTATGTGGGCGGTGAAATGAATTCCATCATAAAGAAAAAAGAAGAAGTGGATGTACGCTTTGCTTTTTGTTTTCCCGATACCTACGAAATTGGTATGTCGCATTTAGGGCTTAAGATACTCTATGGAGCAATTAATGAGGTGCCGTACTTCTGGTGCGAACGTGTCTTTGCCCCTTGGATTGATATGGAAGCCCTGATGATAGAGCAGGGTCTTCCGCTGTATGCGTTGGAAAGCGGCGATCCAGTGCGGGATTTTGATTTTATCGGATTCACGCTTCAATATGAGCTGAGCTACACCAATGTGCTCAATATGCTGAAACTGGCTGGAATCCCCTTGAAAAGTAGCGAGCGGACTGGTTTGTTTCATATAGTAGTGGGCGGAGGCCCCTGCGTCTGTAATCCAGAGCCTCTGGCCGATTTTTTTGACCTCTTCTTTCTGGGTGACGGGGAAGAGGTGGATGTTGCCGTGATGGAACTCTACCGGCGCTGTAAGGCGGAACAAAAGAGCAGGCAGGAATTTTTGGAATTAGCCGCACAGATTGAAGGCGTTTATGTTCCTTCCCTTTATGAGGTAAGCTATCAGGATGACGGGACAATTAAGGCCTGCGTTCCTAAAAACGGAGCGCCGGAAAGAGTAAAAAAATGTGTGATCAGGGAGATGGACAAGGCTTATTATCCCAGTACTTTTGTGGTGCCGCTGATCGATGTGGTGCACAACCGGGTTTCTGAAGAAGTTCTGCGCGGCTGTATCCGTGGATGCCGGTTCTGCCAGGCCGGCTTCCTATATCGTCCGTTCCGGGAAAAAAGTATTGATGTCATAGACGCCCAATGTCAAGCGCTCTGCGCGTCGACCGGATACGATGAAATTTCTCTCTCCTCCTTGAGCACCAGTGACTACAGCCAGCTAAATGAACTATTGGACCGGCTCCACACCTGGACTGAAAAAGAGAAAGTAAGTGTTTCCCTCCCCTCGCTGAGAGTGGACGGGTTTTCTCCGGAACTGATGGAACGAATTAACTCCGTTCGAAAAAGCGGTCTGACTTTTGCGCCTGAAGCTGGTTCCCAACGTATGCGGGACGTCATCAATAAAAACGTGGAGGAGGAGCAGTTGCTTCATACTGTCAATGTGGCTTTTACCGAAGGCTGGAATAGGATTAAACTTTATTTCATGATCGGTCTGCCGACAGAGACGCCTGAGGATGTTCAAGCCATTTTGACATTGGGCAAAAAAGTGGTAGACGTCTTTTACAACAATCCAAACAGGTCAAAGGGAAAGGGTGTTGAAGTTACCCTAAGCGCGGCCGCCTTTGTTCCCAAGCCATTCACGCCGTTTCAGTGGTTTGGACAGGACACTATGGAAACATTGCACGATAAGCAACGGGTTCTAAAAGGAAATATTCCCTCGAAAAGATTGACTGTCAATTATCACGGGGCGCAGACTAGTTTTCTAGAAGCTGTTTTTGCCCGCGGCGACCGAAGGCTTGCCCCGGTATTGGAGCTTGCCGTAGAACGGGGAATCCATTTTGACGGCTGGGATATCTGTTTTAATTTTGAACAGTGGATGTCTGTTTTTCAAGATTTAGAGGTTGATCCCGCATTTTACGCAAACAGGCATCGCGAGTTTGACGAAATATTCCCCTGGGACCATCTGGACTATGGCATCCGGAAAGAATTCTTGATAGAGGAATGTCGCAGAGCATACCGCGGGGAGACTACCCCAAACTGCAGAGAAAAATGCGCGGGCTGCGGAGCGGCCTGCTACGGCGGAGGACTTTGTGTTGAAAAACGTTAGGATCTGGTTTAAAAAAGACGGGCCGGCAAAATATATATCGCATCTGGATTTAGCCAGGTGTATGGGGTATGTGCTGAAAATGGCGCGTCTTCCTGTCTGGTATACAGAGGGATTTAACCCGCGAATCCATATGACTTTCGCCATGCCTCTCTCTTTGGGAGTCAGCGGGGAACAGGAATGTATGGATATTCGTCTAACAGAGGAAGTCTCCTACAGTAACGTCACGGAAAGGATGAACCGTCATCTTCCTATGGGGCTTCAAGTATATCGTGCGTCCGATCCGGTCATGACTTTTAACGAGATTCAATTTGCCGATTATACTGTGGAACTGGAAGCAGAGGACAGCAGGGAAATAGCTGACGATCTGGCCGAGCTGTTGGCGCAGGAACAGATAACCGTTATGAAGCATGCGAAAAAGGGAGCGAAAGAGTTTGAAATAAAACCTTTCTTAAACGCAGTGACTATGGATATCACCGGTTCGCAGACGGTAAAGCTCACACTTTGCCTGCCCTGCAGTACTGAAGGCAGTATCAATCCCAATTTGCTGCTGGAAGCTTTAAAAAAATATAAAGGCATCACACCTTATGCTTCGGTAACTAGAAATGGTTTGCTGACAAAAGATCATACGGAATTTCTGTAAAAAAAGCTTGCATTGAGACAGGTGTTATGCTAAAATATTAAAGCATTTGAAATCCGCAGGTCTTTCTCAGATTGCTTGCCTGTGGGAGTCAACGCGCATCGCGCAATGAAGCGGGCAGTCCGCTGTCTCGAAGAGACAAGAATGTCTGAATAAAAATTTTGGAGGAATATCAAATGGATGCATTGAAAATGATTTCACAGGACTCTTTGAAAACAGAAATCCCTCAGTTTTCTGTAGGCGATACGGTCAGGGTGAGTGTTAACATCCGTGAAGGTGAAAGAGAAAGAATTCAGCAGTTTGAAGGCACTGTCATAGCCAAGAAAGGCAGCGGAATCAGTGAAACCTTTACTGTTCGCCGCGTTTCTTATGGTGTTGGAGTCGAGCGAGTATTCCCGCTCCATTCGCCTAATGTAAAAGCAGTTGAAGTGGTACGTATGGGCCGGGTTCGCAGAGCGAAATTGTATTATCTGCGTGACAGGGTCGGTAAAGCGGCAAAGGTTAAAGAACAGCTTCGGTAAGGGCTGGATACAAAAGTTTTTCAAAAGGGACAAGTTTTGTCCCTTTTTTGCTATTATTTTTCAGTTTGGAGAAACGTCTTATGAATGTGGAAACAGTGGAGAGCTGTGCCCAAAGCGGTCCGGGAAAGGGCTCCAGAATTATTTTGGAATGGATCGAAGAACTTGTGATTGCTGTCGTATTGATTGCTGTGGTTTTCACCTTTCTCTTCCGCATTATTACTGTCACCGGCACCTCTATGATACCCAATTATAATGACGGCGACCGTGTTCTCGTGGTGAGCAATCCCTTTCAAATCGGCCAGGGCGATGTTGTAGTCATTATCAACGTACTTGAGGAACCCATTATCAAGCGCGTTATTGCCACGGAAGGGCAAACGGTAGACTTTGATCCGGAAAGTAAAGCTGTTTTGGTGAACGGACAACCGGTTGATGAGACAGAATTCGGACTTTCCAATGGGATGACCGATCTTCCTTATACTTCCTTTGAAATTTTAGAATTCCCGCAGACAGTTCCGGAAGGCTGCGTTTTTGTTTTGGGAGATAACCGTGCGGTATCAGAGGACAGCCGCTATAAAATAGTCGGGATGATTGATGAACGCAATATTCTTGGAAAGGCTGTTTTTAATATTTTCCCCTTTTCCAAAATTGGTCCGGCAAATTAAGTTCCAAGGAAAGATCGAGGCGGTATCGTTAAATGGATATAGAAAAGGAAAGTATCAGCGAACAAAAGTCATATCCTGATAAGACGGTAAAATCCGTGTTGGAATGGGTAGAAGAAATTGTGTTCGCTGTGGTTTTGATCGCCGTTATTTTCACTTTTATTGTTCGGATAATCACGGTGGACGGACGTTCTATGATGCCTACCTATCATAATGGGGATCGGGTTTTGGTCAGCGGGCAGGCTGGAAAGCTGGCTCAGGGAGATATTGTAATCATAGTACACGCTTTAGAAGAACCCATTATCAAACGCGTCATTGCCACGGAAGGGCAAACGGTGGACTTCGATCGCGAACTTCGCGAAGTCACGATTGATGGAGTCCCTGTGGATGAAACAAAATATGGAGTCGAACCTGGTATTACGGAAGTGCCGGATTATCCAGGACAGATGCTGGAGTTTCCTCAGACAGTTCCGGAAGGCTGCGTTTTTGTGATGGGGGATAACCGTACCAATTCAACCGACAGCCGTTTTAAGGAAGTGGGTATGGTAGACTGCCGCAATGTGTTGGGAAAAGTATTCTTTAATTTATACCCATTCTCCAATATGGGACCTGTATCCTAAGAAAGGCGGCATTGAGAATTGAGCGATATACAAGCGGTGCAGTGGTTTCCGGGACATATGGCGAAAACCCGCCGAAAAATTACAGAAGATCTGAAACTGGTTGAGTTGATAGCTGAATTGGTGGATGCTCGAATTCCCCAGAGCAGTTCTAATCCAGTGCTTCGAAATATTATCAAATCAAAACCGAAAATTGTGCTGTTAAACAAGAGTGACATGGCTGATCCTGTACAGACAAACCGTTGGATTTCCCGCTATCGGGAAGAGGGAACTGTGGCCATTGCCCTGGATAGTAAAACAGGGAAGGGAATGTCTGCTTTCTTTCAGGCAGCCCGGGAAGTTTTGAAGGAGCAGATAGCTGCCTGGGAAAGAAAAGGGATGCGGGGGCGTCCAATCCGTATCATGGTACTGGGTATTCCCAACGTGGGGAAGTCCTCCTTCATCAACCGGATGCTTGCAGGGAGCGGCGCAGGAAAGGCGGAAGTGCGTGATAAGCCCGGGGTAACCAGAGAGAACAGATGGTTTACTGTTGGGAAGGGATTCGAACTGCTGGATACACCTGGTGTGCTCTGGCCCAAATTCGAAGACCCAATTGTTGGAGAGCATTTGGCCTTTACCGGTGCGGTCCGTGATGAGATCTTGGATATGGAAGGGCTTGCCTGCCGGTTGCTGGAATTACTCTCTACGTTGTACCCTCAGGCGATCCCTTACAGATATAAAGTTGATCTGATGCAGGAAAGCAACCTGCCGGGTTATGAAATTTTGGAACGTATTGGCAGAAAACGCGGTATGCTGATTTCTGGAGGAGAAGTCGATACTGAACGGGCCGCCATAACAGTGCTGGATGAATACCGCAGCGGCAAGCTCGGCAGAATGACATTGGAACAAGCCATAAGCTGTGACAAGTCCTGAAGCTTTACGGCGGTGAACAAACGATTGTGCCATCTTTTCCGAGCTTCATTCTGTTCAGAAGCCTTAAGTCCGCTGATTTTGATAGAAAGGACCAGCTTTTTTTATGGCGCCGAAAAGCAATTTGAATACTGATTGGTTTTTTTATGAACGTCTTGCAATGGATCGGGGCTTCCAACGAATCTGCGGGGTCGACGAAGCGGGCCGCGGCCCGTTGGCAGGGCCTGTGTATGCGGCAGCAGTAGTTTTGCCGCCTGAATGTCATATTGACGGATTAAACGACTCGAAAAAAATATCAGAGAAGAAACGGGAAATGCTTTTTGATGTGATTCTCGAAAAGGCAACAGCCTACGGAATCGGTTATGCCGATGCCGCTGAAATTGATGAATTCAATATTCTCAACGCTACCTTTCTGGCGATGAAGCGTGCTTTACAAAAAATTGAGCCTTCTCCAGACTGGGTGATGGTAGACGGAAACAGAATGCCTCCACTATCATTGCCGGGAGAGACCATTGTTCAGGGCGATGGTAAAAGCGCAAGTATTGCTGCCGCATCTATCCTTGCCAAAGTGAGCAGAGACAGAATTCTGAGGGAATTGGGGCGTCGTTATCCCGAATACGGATTTGAAAAACATAAGGGATATGGCACAAAAGTACATTATGCAGCCATAAAACGATATGGAGTCCTGCCGGAACACCGGAAATCGTTTTTAAAAAATTTGTCGGAGAAGTGATAAACATGGACAATAGTTCCGGAAAGCTTGGAGAAGAAGAAGTGGCAAAATTTCTGGAACAGAAGGGCTATTCCATTCTACAGAAAAATTATCATTCTCGATTCGGTGAAATCGACATCATCGCTCAGAACAGTCAATATATTGTATTTGTGGAGGTAAAAACCAGGCAGAAGGGAAGTTTAGTTCATCCATTTGAAGCTATTACCTCTGCGAAACGGCGGAAAATTGTTTTAACTGCAAAAGAGTATTTGGCGCGGAATCACACTTCCCTGCAGCCAAGATTTGATGCAGCTGCTTTGATAACAGAGGATGGATCGGTTGTTGAGACAGAATATTTGGAAAACGCTTTCTTCAGCTGAGTTCTCTGAAAGGTCGTGATGAATTTTGTATTATTTCGATCTCCACTGTGATACAGTGACTGAATGTATGATGAAAGGAAAATCTCTGCTGCACAATGATCTTCATATAGACCTGAAACGCGGCGCTGCATTGGGACATTACATACAGTGCTTTGCTGCCTGGATTCCTGACACGCTTCGAGGAGAGGCAGCTTTTCAACATTTTATAAAAATTGCAGATTGCCTGGAACAGGAACGCCGTGCTTATTCCAATAAAATGCAATGCCATAGGATGCCGGAAACTGGGGAAGGAATCCATCAAGATAGTACGGTTACTGCAATTCTTACCGTTGAAAATGGCGCTGCATTGGGAGGCACGTTGGAAACAATTCCAGAACTTCGACGGCGCGGCGTCAAGTTGTTGACCTTAACGTGGAATGGAGAAAACGAACTGGGTCGGGGCGTGATGGCGCCGGGAAAGGGCGGTCTGACAGAGTTTGGAAGAAACGCTGTCAGGATGTTAGAAGATGCTGGCATCATCGTAGATGTTTCCCATGCCAGTCCAGAACTGTTCGAGGATGTCGCATCCAT
This sequence comes from Neglectibacter timonensis, assembly GCF_900048895.1. Lineage (GTDB taxonomy): Bacteria > Bacillota > Clostridia > Oscillospirales > Acutalibacteraceae > Acutalibacter > Acutalibacter timonensis. Next base: position 611,377 of record NZ_LT160640.1, read on the forward strand.
AGCCAAAAAGCCGTTTATCGCCACCCACTCTAACTCTATTCAATTGTGCAGACATCCAAGGAATCTCAGTGATCAGCAATTTCTGGCAATCAAAGCGTCCGGCGGTATCGTAGGACTAAACTTTTATCGGGGTTTCCTTAACGATACTCCTGACAAAGCGTCTATGATGGATATCCTGCGGCATGCGGAGCATTTTCTCTCGCTGGGAGGCGAAGATGTGCTTGCCATGGGAAGTGACTTTGACGGTGCTTCTCTGCCCTTTGATATGGAAGGCATTCAGTCTGTACCGAGACTCTGGGAGCTTTTTCTGCGGCATAATTATAAGGAATCTTTGCTTTATAAAATATTTTATCAAAATGCTGCGGAGTTTTTTATCCAGAATAAGTTGTTTTAGGTTTACTTGGAAATCTTACAGGAATTTGTAAATGCAGGTGATGTAAAATGTTGTATCAAAGTACAAGGAATTCGTCCGTCAAGAAAAAGGCATCCGAGGTCATTGCCAAAGGTATATCGGAGGAAGGGGGGCTTTTCGTTCCTGAAAACCTGCCTGACCTTCAGGAGCATTTCTCCCAGATGGCAGAAATGAATTATCGCGAGCTGGCAAAATATATTTTCTCCAAGTTTCTGACGGATTTTACGCCGGAAGAGATTTCTGCCTGCGTGGAAAACGCCTATGCTTCAGATCGTTTTAATGGAGAAGAACCAGTTCGGCTGGTTCCTCTGACGAAAACAGGGGAGAATAAATATCTGCTGGAACTATGGCATGGCCCGACCTGTGCTTTTAAAGATATGGCTCTCCAGATTCTGCCCCATTTTCTCACTGTATCGTTGCAGAAGACTGCTCCGGAAAAACAGGTAGTAATTCTTGTTGCCACCTCCGGTGATACAGGTAAGGCAGCTTTAGAGGGATTTCGTGATGTTCCGGACACAAAAATTCTGGTTTTTTACCCTCAGGATGGGGTCAGTCCCATGCAGCAGCGCCAAATGTGTACCCAAGAAGGAGATAATGTTTGTGTTTGTGCGGTAAAAGGAAATTTCGACGACACCCAAACAGGCGTAAAACAGATTTTTACCGATAAACGAATCGGCGCTCTTTTGGATGAGCAGAATATGTTATTTTCCAGCGCCAATTCTATCAATTGGGGAAGGCTTCTGCCCCAGGTGGTCTATTATTTTTATTCCTATTTTGATTTGTTCCGCAACGGAACGATTAAATCCCTGGAAGAAAAAATCAATATAGCGGTTCCAACAGGAAATTTTGGCAATATTCTGGCTGCTTACTATGCCAGTAAAATGGGGCTTCCGGTCAAACGTTTTCTCTGCGCCTCCAATTCCAACAATGTACTCACTGATTTTATCCGAACGGGCGTTTATGACCGGCGCCGGGAGTTCTATACAACCAGCTCTCCTTCCATGGACATTCTGGTATCCAGTAATCTGGAGCGCCTGCTATACGTGCTTGCAGAAGAGGACTGTTCCAGCGTTTCCGGCTGGATGGAAGAATTGGCCTCTACAGGAAAATATGAAGTGAATCAAAAAGTTTTCTGTAAAGTAAAAGAGCTTTTCTTTGGCGGGTTTTGCGATGACAACGAAACTGCCGCTGTTATACGTGAGCTTTTAGAAGAAGAAAACTATCTTTGCGATCCCCACACGGCGGTGGCAGTAAATGTTTACCGACAGTATCTGCAGGAGACAGGGGACACTGCTCCGACGATTATTGCCTCTACTGCAAGCCCCTATAAGTTTGTACAAAATGTTTTGGGCGCGGTTGCCGATGCCTCCGATCCGGATGAATTTTCAAATCTCAATCGTTTGGAACTGCTCTCCCACACAGATGCCCCTTCCCAGCTGAGGGGATTAAAGGATAAGACCGTACGTTTTACTGACTGCATCACAAAAGAACAGATGGCAGAATTTGTTTTGCAGGCAGTCTGTTCAGACAGGAGTTGATCCATGGCGTTATTTGTCATTGCTGATCTTCATTTGTCGCTTAGCGCAGATAAACCCATGGATGTATTTCCTGGATGGTCCAATTATGTAGAACGTCTGGAAATGAACTGGCGGCGCACTGTGGCCGAGGAAGACACTGTGGTTTTAGCCGGTGATTTGTCTTGGGCTATGAAGTTGGAAGATTCTTATGCGGATTTTTCATTTCTGCACTCGTTGCCTGGAAAAAAGCTTTTGATGAAGGGAAATCATGATTATTGGTGGTCAACTAAGACCAAAATCGATCATTTTTTCGCCAGCCACGACTACTCGGATTTTCAGGTGTTACATAACTGTGCCTACCGTATCGGAGAGATTTCTGTCTGCGGTTCCCGCGGATGGCTATATAACTCAGCCAGCGAAGAGGACAAAAAAATTGTCAGCAGAGAGGCGGGTCGTCTGCTCGCCTCTATTCAGGATGCCAGAAGGCTGGGAGGAAGGCCCGTTGTTTTTCTGCATTACCCGCCGGCCTATGACAGTATGGAATGCTCGGAAATTCTTGAGATCCTTCTGAAAGAAGGAATTACAGATTGTTATTTTGGTCATATCCATGGACAGCAGGCGGCCAGAAAAGCGCCTATTGGAGTCTATAAGGGAATCAAAATGCATTTGGTTTCCTGCGATTTTGTGGGTTTCTGTCCCGTTCTTGTAAAATAGGCGTTCAGTGCTGTAAAAGCTTAGATTTTTCTCATTTTCGGGAAATTATTTGCAGAAAAGATATAGATTATTAAAATCATGTATGCTATAATGATTCAGTTACTTTTTTAAGTTTATTTGAGAGGAAAAAGAGACATGAATTTGAAAGCCACCAACAATGTAGAAACCAACAAATATGAACTTGAGATCGAGGTTACCTCTGAGGAATTCAATCAGGCCATCAATGAGGTCTACAAAAAAGAGAGCAAAAAAATGAACATTCCCGGCTTCCGCAAAGGAAAGGCTCCGAGAGCGTTTATCGAAAAATATTATGGGGAAGAGGTCTTTTTTGAGGCCGCTGTTGATCATCTCTATCGCCCCATGGTGATGGAGGCAGTTGAAAAATCCGAGCTGAAAGTGATCAGCATCGGAGAGTTTAAGATTGACGAAATTGGCAAGGAAAAGGGAATTCTTTGCAAGTTGAATGTTGTGGTCAAACCTGAAGTGAAAATTGACGGTTACAAGGGAATCGAAGTGACAAAAGAGCCAGTGGCTGTCACAGAAGGCGATATTGACGCTGAAATTGAGCGCGTTCGTGAGCGCAATTCCCGTATGGTTAATGTGGACGACAGAGCTGCTGAAAATGGCGACATTACCGTTATTGATTTTGATGGATATGTGGACGGAAAGCAGTTTGACGGCGGCAAAGCGGAAAATTATGAACTTACGTTGGGAGCCGGCCAGTTTATTCCTGGATTTGAAGAGCAGATCATCGGACACGCCATCGAGGAAGAATTCGACGTAAGTGTGAAGTTCCCCGAAGATTATCATGCAGAGGAGCTTAAGGGGAAGGATGCGACCTTCAAAATTAAGCTTCATGAAATCAAAATGAAGGAACTTCCTGAAGTTGATGACGAATTTGTAAAAGATGTAAGTGAATTCGATACGGTATCCGAGTACAGAAATGACCTGGAAAAGCACCTTCTGGAACAGCGTCAGAAAGCTGCAGACTCAGATGCCGAAAATCAGATGGTGGATGCCATCATTGAAAAGGTTGATGCGGTAATCCCTGAAGAAATGATCGAAAACGAAATAGATGAAATGATCAACTCTTTCGCCTACCGTCTTCAGTCCCAGGGGCTCAACCTGGAAACTTATCTGAAATATACCGGTATGAGCACCGATAACCTGCGGGATCAATACAAGCTTCAGGCTGAGCGTCAGGTAAAAGTACGCCTGGGTCTTGAAAAAATAGCCGAGCTCGAAGATATCAAGCCCACTGAGGAAGAAACCGAAGCCGAGTTTGAAAAGCTTGCGAAAGCCTATGAAATGCCTGTTGAAAACGTCAAGAATTTTGTAAGCGTAGAGGCAATTAACGCAGACATAGCCAATCAGAAGGTGATTGATTTCATTCGTGAGAATGCCGTGATCACTGAAGCAAAACCGGAAAAAAAGCCTGCTGCAAAAAAGAAGGCAGCTCCCAAAAAGAAGAGTGCGAAAAAAGAGGAAATTTCCGAAGAGGAAAAAACTGAGGATTAAAAATCTCTTTTGAAGAATAAAACTTATTGTTTGATTTCATACTAACCAATGCTTGGAAAGGAGCCTATTGTCATGAGCTTAGTGCCTTATGTTGTTGAACAAACGAATCGCGGCGAACGTTCTTACGATATTTTTTCCCGTCTGCTAAACGATCGGATCGTCATGTTGAACGAGGATGTCAACAGCGCCTCGGCGGGAGTAATTGTTGCTCAGCTTCTGTATCTGGAGGGTCAGGATCCCGAAAAGGATATTGCTCTTTATATCAACAGCCCCGGCGGGGTCATTACAGACGGTATGGCCATTTACGATACCATGCAGTATATCAAATGCGATGTTTCTACTATTTGCATCGGTATGGCGGCCAGTATGGGCTCCTTCCTGTTGGCTGCTGGTACCAAAGGAAAACGCTTTGCGCTTCCCAATAGTGAAATCATGATTCATCAACCCAGCGGCGGAGCACAGGGCCAGGCAACAGATATCAGCATCCACGCAAATCATATTCTTCATGTGAAGAAAAAATTGAATACTATCCTATCTGAAAGAACCGGGCAGCCGTTGGAGGTTATTGAAAGAGATACCGAGCGTGATAATTTCATGACTGCACAGCAGGCTTTAGAATATGGTTTGATTGATAAAGTGATCGACAAGAGATAAGGAAAGGAAGTGGACGGATGGCAGGCAATAACGAAAACGAGATCTGCTGTTCCTTCTGCGGCAAGCCTCAGGCAGTGGCCGACCGCCTGATCGCAGGTTCTGGCGTCTATATCTGCGATGCCTGTGTCAGGCTTTGCATGTCAATTATTGAGGACGAAGACCGGCTGAAAAAGGGACGCAGCGACGAAAAGGAAGTGGGAATTCTCCTTCCTAAGCCGCATGAAATCAAAAAGAAACTCGACGAGTATGTTGTTGGCCAGGACAATGCCAAGATTGCCCTTTCTGTCGCCGTTTACAATCACTATAAGAGGATTTATTTTTCCGATGACGAAATAGAGCTGGCAAAGAGCAACGTACTCCTGCTTGGCCCTACTGGTGTGGGAAAAACATATCTTGCCCAAACTTTAGCTAAACTACTCGACGTGCCTTTTGCAATAGCAGACGCTACTACGCTGACGGAGGCCGGCTATGTTGGTGAGGATGTGGAGAACATTCTGCTCCGTCTCATTCAGGCTGCGGATTTTGATATTTTCCGTGCAGAGCGCGGTATTATCTATATCGATGAAATTGACAAAATCTCCCGGAAATCGGAAAACCAGTCTATTACCCGTGATGTCAGCGGGGAGGGAGTACAGCAGGCACTTTTGAAGATTCTGGAAGGCACAACTGCAAGTGTTCCTCCAAAGGGCGGAAGAAAACATCCCCAACAGGAAGCGATTATGATCAACACCTCGAATATCCTGTTTATCTGCGGCGGTGCATTTGATGGGTTGGAAAAAATAGTACAAAAGCGGATGGCCTCTAATTCTCTGGGTTTCGGAGGAGAGGTTCACGGGAAGCAGGAGCTCAATGAAATCGACTGGATGAAAGATGTCACCCCTCATGATCTTGTAAAATATGGGCTGATTCCTGAACTGGTTGGGCGCATCCCGGTTATTACTTCGCTTAATGCACTTGACGAGAATTCTCTGGTACGTATTCTTACCGAACCTAAAAATTCTTTGGTGAATCAGTATAAGAGGCTGTTTGATCTCGACAAAGTGGATCTGGAGTTTACTTCTGAAGCATTGGTCAGCGTTGCCAAACGAACGCTGGAGCGCAAAACAGGCGCCAGGGGATTGCGGTCTGTTATGGAAGACGCTTTGTTGCCCTTTATGTACGAGATACCCAGCGACTATACGGTAGAAAAAGTTACTGTAACAAAGGAAACGATTGAAAAAGGCGAAAAACCAGATATCGTTTATAACAAAGACAGAAAACCTGTAAAAATAAAAATCACGCAGCCGAAGCGGCGTGACCGTAAAGACTCAGTGTCATAAGCAGAGAAACGGAGAAGGCTGTTGCCGGCGTTTGCCGGCGCAGTCTTTCACTGATTTTAGGAGTACATACTGACAAATGTTTACAGAAGATAATAATATGATAGAGACAAATCTTGTTCTGCCTGTTTTGGCAGTGCGTGGCCTGGTTTTTTTTCCAGGGATGATGCTTCAGTTTGACGTGGGCCGTAAAAAGTCAATTCTTGCTGTAAGCGAATCTATTGGAAAAGATAGGCTGATATTTCTTGTATCCCAGGTTGACCTATCAGAAAATGAGCCAACGGGGGAAGATTTATATAAAATCGGGGTTATTGCCCGTATCAAACAAGTTATCCAACACTCCGACGATGGCGTAAAACTGCATGTAGAGGGGATCTGCCGCGGTGAGATTTCTTCTTTGGCGCAGGAAGACCCTTTCCTGCTGGGAAACATTGTAAAATGCCCTGTTCTAACCTATAAAAAATCCTATCGTTCAGAGGCGCTGGTCCGTATTGTCCATGAGAAGTTTGACGAATATCTGCGTCTCTTTAAACATGTTCCCCCTGATATTTTACTGGGGGTTTTACAGGAAAAGGATTGCGGCAGACTGGCTGATTACATTGCTTCGAACATTTCAATTGATTTTGAGCGGAAGCAGTATATTCTGGACGAGCTGAGACCGCTGAAACGGATGCAGAAGCTGATTGATGTATTGACCGAAGAAATTCAGATTTTGGCTGTTGAAAATGAAATAAACCAGAAAGCACAAGCCCAGATCGACGAAAATCAGCGGGAATATTTCCTCAAGGAGCAGCTGCGTGCTATTACCAGCGAATTGGGGGAAGAAGATAACCCTCAGCAGGAAGCCGATGAACTAAGGCAAAAAATAACGGCACTCGGTTTGCCCAAACTTTGTGAAGAAAAGCTTCTAAAGGAATGCGACAAGCTGTACAGAATGCCCTATGGTTCTCATGAGGCCAGCGTAATCCGGCTTTATATCGATATCTGTTTAGAACTTCCCTGGAATAAAATGACCAAAGAAAAGTTGGATTTATCCCGGGCACAGCGTGTTTTGGACCGGGATCATTATGGTTTGGAAAAAGTCAAAGAGCGTTTTGTGGAAATTTTGGCCGTTAAAAGCCTGGCGCCAAAACAGACAGGGCAAATCATTTGCTTAGTCGGTCCTCCTGGTGTTGGAAAAACATCCATAGCACGTTCTATCGCAGAAGCCACGGGTCGAAAATATGTGCGTGTTTCTCTGGGTGGCGTCAGCGATGAGGCGGAAATTATGGGACATCGCAAAACCTATGTGGGATCAATGCCTGGCAGAATCATCAGCGCAGTAAAACAGGCAGGTGTGAAAAACCCACTCATTTTGTTGGATGAAATTGATAAACTGGGACAGAATTTTAAGGGCGATCCTGCGTCCGCGTTGCTTGAAGTACTGGATCCGGAACAAAATTCTGAGTTTTCAGATCATTATATCGATATGCCCTTTGATTTAAGCCATGTGTTGTTTATTACAACCGCCAATGATGCATCCCGGATCCCCGGGCCGCTATATGACCGGATGGATATTCTTGAACTGGGAAGCTATACGCTCGAGGAAAAACTGAACATAGCCACAAAACACTTAGTTAAGAAACAACTCCAAAAACATGGCATCAAAGCATCTCAGTTGAAATTTACGAAATCCAGCCTGCAGGAGCTCATCGAAGGCTATACCCGTGAAGCAGGTGTGAGAACTTTAGAACGCAATATTGCCGCTATCTGCAGGAAAGCTGCAAAAATGATCGTATCCGATCCAGAGTTCAAATCTTTCACGGTGAAGCCGGAAAATTTGGACGAACTGCTTGGACCCAGGAAGTTTTTGCATGACGAGCTCTCTATTGAAGATACCATCGGCTTGGTAAATGGTCTGGCTTGGACCAGTGTTGGCGGTGAACTGCTTCCCATTGAAGTGGCTGTGATGGAAGGAAATGGAAAAATACAGTTAACCGGTTCTCTGGGTGACGTGATGAAAGAATCCGCTAATGCGGCAATCACCTGTATCAGAACACGGGCAGGTGCTCTTGGGCTTTCTCCTAAATTCTATGAAAAATGTGATATCCACATTCATGCACCAGAAGGAGCGGTTCCAAAAGATGGTCCCTCTGCGGGCACTGCAATGGCAACCGCGATAACTTCTGCTCTCTGTGGAATACCGGTACGGCACGATGTAGCTATGACAGGGGAAATTACTTTACAGGGAAGAGTGCTGCCGATCGGCGGGCTAAAAGAAAAAGCTATGGCTGCCTATAAAAACGGTATGAAAACCGTGATTATTCCTGCCGACAATGTCCCTGATCTGTCTGAAGTGGACGAAGTTGTAAAAAACAAAATCCGCTTTGTTCCGGTAAAGCGAATTGATACCGTTTTGGAAACCGCTTTGAATTATATGCCTAGGCCCACTGGTAAAGATGGAGTTGTTCATTCGGCTGACAATGCAGTGCAACACGCCAAGGCTCCGGAATTATACCAATAAGGAGTAAATTGTGAATTTTCAAAAAATAGAATTTGAACTTGCCGCCGGCAAAGAGGATCAGCTTCCCGAAAGCAGCTTTCCGGAAATTGTTTTTTGTGGAAAATCTAATGTAGGCAAGTCATCTCTTATCAACAAATTAGCTAATCGGAAAGCTTTAGCCCGTGTCAGCGCGACTCCTGGAAAAACAGCGACAATTAATTTTTATCGTCTTCCTGATTGCCGCTTTGTGGACTTGCCCGGCTATGGATATGCAAAAGTTTCCAGAGCCGAAAAGGAACGGTGGGCGAATTTGGTAGAAGGCTATTTTGCCCAACAGCGTAGAATTGCCCTGGTCATACAGCTTTTGGATATGCGGCACGAGCCTACTCAGGATGATATTTCTATGATCAATTTTCTATTGGAGACGGGTCATCCGTTTGTGGTGGTTTGCACCAAAAGTGATAAACTCAACCAAACACAGTCTACTGCTCAAAAAGCTTTGTTTACAGAGGTATTTCAGGAAGCTGAAATTAATTTTTATCCTTTTTCAGCGGTTTCTGGCGTTGGACTTGAACAGGTAAAAGAGCTGATTGAGCAGGCTGTAGTACAGAACGGGTAGAGGAAAGGATGGGTTATTTTGATCTCTGACTGCTTGAGCTGTAATGACGCCGGTCATCTGGTAATCAGCGGCTGCGATACAGTGGATCTCGCAAGGCAATACGGAACTCCTCTCTATGTAATGAGTGAGGACAAGATTCGTGAAACCTGTAGAAGATACGTTTCCTCATTCCAAACAAATTACGGGGGAAATGGACGTCCTATTTATGCAAGTAAGGCCTTCTCATGTAAAGAAATTTATCGGATTGTTTTGAGCGAGGGGTTGGATGTAGAAGTTGTGTCTGGCGGAGAGCTTTACACCGCATTACAGGCCGGCGTTCCTGCAAGTAGAATTCATTTCCAGGGAAATAATAAGTCCATCGGGGAAATTGTTTATGCCGTAGAAAGCGGTGTAGGGGATATCGTTGTGGATCATCCCAGCGAACTTATGCAGATACAACGGGCCGCTGCAGAGAACAGCACTGTAGCCTCTATTTCTTTCCGAATTAAACCTGGAATTGACGCCCATACTCATGATTTTATCCGTACAGGTCAGATTGATTCTAAATTTGGCATCGACCTAATCAGCGGCGAGGCCATGGAGGCGGTTAGAACTGCCCTTACCATGGATCACATCGTTCTGAAAGGGCTGCATTGCCATATTGGTTCCCAGATACTGGAGAAGGAGCCGTTTGTCCATGCTGCAGAAATGATGCTGGATTTTTATGCTCAGATTAGAGATGAGCTGGGTGTAGTTTTTGAGCATTTGAATTTAGGCGGAGGTTTTGGAATTAAATACCGCGATGAGGATTTAACAATCCCCTATGAAGAGTATATGGCAGCTGTTTCAGTGGCTGTCCATTCAAAGTGTAAAGTTAAAGAGCTTCCCACTCCTAAGATATTTATTGAACCAGGCCGTTCTATTGTGGGTGAGGCAGGAATCACGCTTTATACGGTAGGCTCCATAAAGGAGATTCCTGGTGTTAGAAATTATGTGACTATAGACGGCGGTATGTTTGACAATCCGAGATATGCGTTATATCAAGCGGACTATACCTGCCTTATTGCCAATAAAGCAGATCAACCGGCAGATTACATCGCAACGATAGCTGGTAAATGCTGCGAAAGCGGTGATCTCATTCAAGAACATACTGCTCTTCAAACACCGATGGAGGGTGATCTTCTTGCAGTTCTTTCTACAGGTGCTTACAATTATTCTATGGCTTCCAATTACAATAGAAACTTGAAGCCGGCCTGTGTTATGGTATCGAACGGGGAGTCTCGCATCGTTATCAAGGCTGAAACCTATGAAGACCTTGTACGCAACGATGTTTGAGACAAAGTTTTTGTTTTGTAGTTTACTTTTACACTTTTCTATGCTAAAATTCTAAAGTGTAAGTTCTTGAATGAGAGAAGGAGTAGTTCAAATGAACGGAAAGCTTCAGGACAAAAATTTTGATTTTCTTTTTCAGGCGGTTTTGACCCTTAAGACCCCTGAAGAATGCAGCAAGTTTTTTGATGATCTTTGTACTGTTCCGGAATTGAAGGCCATGTCGCAGCGTTTGGCTGTTGCCCGGATGCTGAGCCAAAAACAGGTTTACAGTGATATTGTAGCGGAAACAGGCGCTTCTACTGCCACAATCAGCCGTGTTAACCGTTCTTTGAACTATGGCAGCGACGGATATGAACTGGTATTTCAGAGAATTGATGAGGCGGATAAAGACGGCGAATGAGTGGTTATTCAGTTTTTGCGCAGTATTATGACGAGTTGACTCGCAATGTCCGGTATGCAGAACGGGCTGAATACTTTTTGGCTCTTCTGAAAAGGCTAGAGCATGCGCCGGGCTTGACTTTGGATCTTGCCTGCGGTACGGGCAGTCTGACTTTAGAGCTTTTTTGCAGAGGTGTTGATATCTATGGTGTCGACGCCTCTGTCGCTATGCTCTCTCAAGCCAGGGAAAAATGTATGAACGTGGGCGCTGACATCCTTTTTCTGTGTCAGAAGATGCAATCTATTGATTTATATGGCACAGTAGACACTGTTATTTGCTCATTGGATAGTATCAATCATCTGAAGGACGAACAAGAAGTCCAACAGGTATTTTCCAAGGTTTCCTTTTTCATGAATCCAGGCGGTGTTTTTCTTTTCGACCTGAATACTCTTTATAAACATGAAATGGTGTTGGGAAACAATGTGTTTGTTTACGATATGGAAAATGTCTATTGTGTTTGGCAAAACCATTATGTACCTGCCTCTGCCCGTGTAGACATACATTTGGATTTTTTTGAACGGAACGGCAAGCTATATTCCCGTAGTTCAGAACACTTTTCTGAACGCACTTATCCTCTTGAAAAGATCAGCGCATGTTTGGAGAAAGCTGGGTTTTCTTCTATTTCTATTTTTGATGAAATGAGCTTTGAATCTCCCAAAATTGATAGTCAGCGCGTCGTTTTCGCCGCAAAAAAGAAAAGATAAAGGATTTGTTTATAAACCATGGATAGAATACTTCGATGCATTACCTCTGACGGCAGTTTGATGGCTGCTGCCATTGATTCAAGTGATTTGGTTTATACAGCTCAAAAATTGCATAAACTGACCAAGACTTCCTGTGCAGCTTTGGGGCGTTTGTTGACTGGGGCCTCAGTGATGGGCTCTATGCTCAAAAGCAGCGATGCAACGCTTACCTTAAAGGTAAATGGAGGTGGGCCTCTTGGAAATTTGGTGGCTATTTCAGATAGTTATGGGAACGTTCGGGGATATGTGGACCGGCCCCAGGTGGATCTGCCGCTGAAGCCCAATGGCAAAATTGATGTGGGTACCGCCGTTGGCGCAGTTGGACGAATTGCTGTTATGCGGGACATGGGGAGCGGTGACCCCTATATTGGCCAGGTAGAGTTGGCCAGCGGTGAAATTGCGGAAGATATAACAAACTATTATGCAATAAGTGAGCAGATTCCTACGGTGTGTGCTCTGGGCGTTCTTGTCAATAAAGACGGAGGAGAAACACTTCTGGCTGGCGGGCTATTGATACAGGCTTTGCCGGGTGCTGATGATAACGCTCTGCAACGCTTAGAAGAGAATATTTCACATATGGATTCCGTCACTACAATGCTGGCAAAGGGAACGCAGCCGGAAGAAATTTGCAAGACTGCTTTGGAAGGATTCCAAATTGAAAAGCTGGATGAATTTCGGGTGCATTATGCCTGTAACTGCAGCAAAGAAAAATTTGCCCGAGCCATGCTCACGATAGGGGCCGACGAACTACGTGATCTTCCTTTGGATGAGTCGGGAAGGGTAGAGACCATCTGCCAGTACTGCAACAGGAAATACTATTTTACTGAGGAAGAATGTAGAGAACTGATCCGGCAGGCTGAGATAGCAAAAAAAAATTGAAAAAAGATGAAAATAATATTGACAAATGAGCAAGAATCGTGTAAGATATTAAACGTCGCTGAAAAGTGATTGCACTGATTCACTCGGGGGCATAGCTCAGCTGGTTAGAGCACCTGCCTTACAAGCAGGGGGTCATAGGTTCGAGTCCTATTGTCCCCACCATGTGCAATCAAATAGATAGCGACGGTATTTGGCCCGGTAGTTCAGTTGGTTAGAACGCTAGCCTGTCACGCTAGAGGTCGACGGTTCGAGCCCGTTCCGGGTCGCCATTCTTGCCTCTGTAGCTCAGTCGGTAGAGCAGGGGACTGAAAATCCCCGTGTCATTGGTTCGATTCCGATCGGAGGCACCAGGAAGACTCCTCAAAACGATTAAGGTTTTGAGGAGTCTTTTCTTACCTTTAAGCAGTTGAACTCAAAAGGTGAATTAATGAGTATATTTTCTCTACTGTTTGATGAGAGGGAGGATAGTCCCAAAAAACAGAAGAAAAACAGAATACCGTTAATCTTGGGCCATAGCGAAGGATGTATAAAAAATGAGGCACGAGATGCTTTTGAAATTTTTCTTATTTTCAGCTTGACAAAACGTGGGAAAATGCATATAATATAAAAGCCGTAGAGAACAGACAGTATGATCTGCGGACGTAGCTCATCTGGTAGAGCGCCACCTTGCCAAGGTGGAGGTAGCGAGTTCGAGCCTCGTCGTCCGCTCCAAAAGTAGAAAAGACGCTTTCTCCATAAGCGTCTTTTCTTAACCATGGTGACATAGCCAAGTGGTAAGGCAAAGGTCTGCAAAACCTTCATTCCCCGGTTCAAATCCGGGTGTCACCTCCAAAAAACGCCGGAGCGAGCTCCGGCGTTTTTTATTTTTCTAATGAAGAGGAGGGGGACTTGGTGTCACCAGACATTAATGATATTTTTGCATTATATCTGAAATGCTTCCCTGACTATCCTGTTTCGAAAGAGGCTTTTTGTAATTTGCTTCAGCTTGAAACTGCAGAAATCTTATCAGATTTCAATGCCAACAAGCTGATTGGATTTTCCATAGTACGAGAAAATACCATTTCTCTGCTCTGTGTAGATCCCTTCTACCGAGCAAAAGGAGTCGGAAGCAGATTGCTGCAAAAATCAGAAACTGCAATTGCAGGGCAGAATTTCAAACATATTATTTTGGGTAGAGGCAAACATTATCTGCTGCAGGGAGTCCCCGCCGAACCGACAGAAATTTCCCGCTTTTTTCAAAAGAGAGGTTATTCCGCTGAGTGGACCAGCGCAGATATGAACCTTTGTCTGAATCATTTTTCAGCTTTGGCTCTGGACATTCCTCCTGCACCGGAAACGGTGGTTTTTCGTTTTGCCACCGAAAAAGATTCTGTTCTTTTGTTAAATGCTGTACAGAAGGCCGAGCCTGCATGGAAGGATTTCTTTATATCTCCGTCAGAACCTATCCTGATTGCCTTTCATGCAGGAGAAATAGCTGGTTTTGAATTTCTTTCCCCGAAGGGAGGCAGGTTCGTCAAACCTGAAAGCCGGACAGGCAGTATCGGTTGTGTGGGCGTGGTACCAGAGGAAAGAAAAAAGGGAATCGGGCGACAGCTGGTCTCAAAAGGGGCTGAATGGCTGAAATTGCAGGGCTGTATGAATATCGAACTGCGTTATGTAGCACTTGTGGATTGGTACCAGAAAATAGGCTTTGAAGTAATCCGGCGTCAATGGATGGGGGAGAAAGACTTATCTGCAGTATAGTTGGGAGCAGTCCAAGACAGAACGGGAATTATCCTGCAGATCTCGCGGAGTAAGCCAAAACGACTACCGGATTATGAAACATGAAGTCATAAATAAGCAAGGCCGCAGTCACAAAATTTTGACTGCGGCCTTGCTCTTTATGACTTTCCGGAGAGTTCCTTCTCTATTTCAGAAGCATAACGGACTGAAGCCATGGCATCTTTCCCGTAAAAATCCGCACCGATCAGATCGGCATACTCCTGATTGAGCACAGCCCCGCCTACCATAATCTTACAGTGAGGTGCCTCTCGCTTCAGCAAGTCTATAGTCTCCTTCATAGAAGCCACCGTAGTTGTCATTAAAGCACTGAGACCTACCAATTCAGCATTTTCCCTTTTCACCGTCTCCAATATGGTCTCAGAAGCCACATCCTTTCCCAGGTCAATGACTGCGAATCCATAGTTTTCCAGAAGTACTTTAACGATATTCTTTCCAATATCATGAACGTCTCCCTTGACAGTGGCAATCACAATGGTCAGGCACTTTTGACTTACCTCCTGCTTTGATGGATCCAGCTTCGCTCTTATCACATCAAAAGCGGCTTTGGCAGCTTCCGCGCTCATCAAAAGCTGCGGCAGAAACAAAACACCCTTTTCGAATTTTTCACCCACAGAATCCAAGGCAGGAATAATTTCCTGGTCGATGATCTCCAGCGAAGAGGTTGTCTGCGCCAGCGCGGCTGCAGCCTCTGCAGCCGCTTCCTTCAGCCCTTTTTCAATAGTGCTGAACAAGGAATAACCCGGCATCGTTTTGGATACAACATTCTCTTTAGATTGCGAATAGGCGGCTATGAAGTTCATACAGTTGTTATCGAAGCCGCAAAGGGCGCAATACGACCGGTAAGCTCGCATCATGATATCGGAGTTTGGGTTCATGATCGCTGCATTTAAGCCGCTTTGAAGGGCCATCAGGAAGAATGCCGAGGTGACAGTCTCTCTCTGGGGAAGCCCAAATGAGATATTAGAGACACCCAAAGAGGTACACACTCCGAGTTCAGCATGGATCTGCCGCAGTGCCTCCAGCGTCACCAAAGCGGAATCCTGTCCTGCGCTGACCGCCATCGTCAATGGGTCAATAATAATGTCTTCCTTGCCAATTCCATATTCCGCCGCCGTGTCTATAATTTTGCGTGCAGCTTCCAGCCGGCCTTGAGCGGTCTCCGGGATGCCGCCTTCTGTGATCGTTAGGCCGATTACCACGCCGCCATATTTTTGGATCAGGGGAAAGACTGAATGCATGGACGCCTCTTTGGCAGTAACAGAGTTCACCAATGGCTTTCCATTGTAAATCCGCATAGCGTCCGCCATAGTTTTCGGATCGGAGGTATCTATTTGCAAAGGCAGCTCTGTAACGGCCTGCAATTCTCTCAGAACCCGACACATCATCTTGGGTTCGTCGATTTCCGGAAGACCTACATTGACATCCAGAATGTCTGCCCCGTTATCCTGTTGTACAATTCCTTCCTGCAGAATATAAGAGAGATTTTCCTCGCGTAAGGCTTGTTTGAATTTGGGTTTTCCCGTGGGATTAATGCGTTCACCAATGATAACCGGTCTGCCGCCAAATCGGGCTGATCGATTTCCTGATGCGACTACCGTACGTTTCTGCTGCTTTATTACAGGAGAAGGAAGCGCCTGGCACCGGGCAACCGTTTCAAAAAGATGTTTGGGGGTCGTTCCGCAGCATCCTCCCACCGCATTAGCTCCCGCATATATGATTTCGACCATGGTCTTGGAAAATTCATCGGGTTCCACATCATATACCGTTCTGCCGTCTTCTTCCCTTGGGAGGCCGGCGTTGGGATTGACCAGAATCGGCAGGCTGGTGGCTCTACGAAGCTGCTGCACCAAAGAGACCATTGGCTGCGGCCCCAGACCGCAGTTAAGACCTATTGCATCCACACGCAGCCCCTCAAGAACAGCCGCTGCTGTTTCTAGATCAGCGCCTGTCAACAGCTTTCCCTGTTCATTGACTGTCATCGTGACAAAAACAGGAAGGGAAGGGGCGCCTTCTTTCGCTGCTATCACTGCAGACTTAATTTCGTAGAGATCGCTCATCGTCTCAATCAGGATACAGTCGGCCCCCGCCTGCACACCGGCGCTCATTATTTCCCTGTAAGCAGCGATTGCATCTTCAAACTCCAAATCCCCGATCGGAGCTAAAAGCTTTCCGGTAGGGCCGACGTCTAATGCTACGGCGGCAGAATAGGGGGCAGCTGCCTCCTTTGCTAGCTTGACTCCTTCCTGTACGATCTCCTGAACAGAGTGGCCGCTTTCCATCAGTTTAAAACGATTCGCTCCAAAGGTGTTGGTTTTTAGCACCGTACAGCCCACCTGAAGATAAGAGCGATGAATTTCCCGGATTACCTCAGGCTTTAAAATATCCCACAGCTCCGGCAGTTCTCCTGTCGGAAGTCCTTTTTTTTGCAGAGTGGTTCCCATTGCCCCATCAAAGAATAAAATTTCATTTCCAAGCCTTGAAAGTATTGTATGCATGTAAAATCTTCCTTTTTATTTTAATCCTGTTAAAAATCATTTTATTTTCTAAAAGGACATTTATTTAACTTGCAGCTCATACATTTTCCCACGTGACACTGCGTCCCTTTTTCGGAAAGCCCTAGCACGGCAGTGATGGATTTGCATGGTATCATCAAGAAACTGTCTGTCAGGAAAACGCCTATTCTTTTTGTGATTTCCAGAGAATCAAAAAAGAAGCGCTGGTTTTCCAGTGAAAAATCACCATACCCCGGACTGTACCTGGGACGGAGGTAGAGTCCGCATCTGCCAGCCTGAGCTTCCAGCGATTTCTGAATCTCATCAGCACAGAATTCTGTATAGACAGCTGCACAGGCCTGTAATACTGGAACCATAGGAGGATCGGCTACCTCACTGCGCCGAATCAGCCTGTCAATTCCTGGGCCTAATGTCAAGGCTAACAGGTAGACTTCTCGGCAGCCGTTCAGGTGTGCCGCCAAATCCCTGCTTACCAGCGCTGTCGTTCCCACATGCGTGGTATCATCTTCCACACGTATAGCCGTTCGTCTGAATACATGTACGGGAGCGGCAGCCTGTAACACCAGTTTCTCAGCCTGAACTGCCATCCGTTCCAACAAAGCATTTTCCGTCCGGCAGCCAAGATAACGCAACACTTCTTTTCGATCCAGCATAGCACTCCTCTTATCTCAAAATACAACTCAGATTTTCCATAATTTTCGCAGCAGTTTCCGGACGGTTCATCGTGTAAATATGAAAATACTTAACGCCATTTGCCACTAGATCGATAATTTGTTCTGTAGCATAGGCGATCCCCGCCTGCTGCATTGCCTCGGGAACATCTGAAAATTTATCGGCTATCGCTTTGAAGCGGGGAGGAAGGGCTGTCCCCGAAAGCTCGCAGCTTCGTTTGATCTGTTTGCTGTTGATGACCGGCATGATCCCCGGAATTACCGGTACGTGAATTCCCGCAGCCAGCACTCGATACAAGAAATTATAATAAATATTGTTGTCAAAAAACATTTGTGTGGTCAAAAAATCACAACCTGCATCCACTTTCGCTTTCAGGAAACCAATGTCGTCTTCTTTATGCTCACATTCCACGTGGCCTTCTGGATAGCAGGCTGCACCAATGCAAAAATCCCCTTGAACTTTGATATCACGAATAAGATCAATAGCATAGGTATAAGAACCTCCCCCGGAATAGTTCTCAGGACGGTCTCCGCGTAAAGCCAAAATATTTTCAATGCCATTGGCTTTTAATTCCTCCAACCGATGCTGAATTTCTTCTTTACTGGAATCACAACAGGTCAAATGAGCCAGGGCCGGTTTACAATGTTTATTCTGAATATAAGAAGCCACTTCCACCGTCTTTTTTGAAGTGCTTCCTCCCGCGCCATAAGTCACACTGATAAAGTCCACATTCAGTTGGTTAATTTGATCCACAACCTCAAAAATCCTGCCAAATGCCCCGTCTTTCTTTGGGGGGAAAATTTCACAGGAGACGGTAATCTTGTCCCTTGCTAAAAGCTCACTGATTCTCATGAAATCCCAACCTTTCTCCCACGTTTGGATTAAATAGTTATTATAGCATAAAACATGTGGATTTAAAAGTTCCATAGCATGGATAAACGACAGTTTTCATAGGAATAGACGATACTTAATAGGAGGGATTTTAGTTGAAAAGGAATTACCAGAAAATTGTTTTCCCCGCGATCGTATTTGCGGCATTCCTCTTCTTTGCCTTTCAAACTGTTCAAGCCTTTGGCATCGTGGCGTTTCATGCTGATTTTTTTAAAAAAAAGGGGACTGTTGTCATCGATGCGGGACATGGTGGCGAAGATGGCGGCGCCGTTGGCGTAAACGGCGTTATGGAAAAGGATATCAATCTAGCCATTGCCTTGAATCTGCAGAAATATTTACAAGAAAACAATTTTGAGGTCATCATGATCCGTGACGGTGATTATGCAGTGGGAGATCAGAGCCTGGGCAGTATTTCCGAAAGAAAGCGGTCAGACACCAAAAACCGGTTGAGAACAGTGGAAGAAATGGGGAAGTGTATTTTAATCAGCATCCACCAAAATTATTTTACAGAGGGGAAATATGATGGGGCTCAAGTTTTTTATTCCCCAAATGACACCGAAAGCTCCTCTTTGGCAGAGGCGATCCGTCAGAATATCACCTCTTCTCTGCAGCCGGAGAATAAACGTGAAAACAAGGCTGCGGAAAAAAACATTTATTTGCTCTATCATACCACTGTTCCCGCCGTTCTGGTGGAATGCGGATTTCTCTCTAATCCTGCTGAAGCAGAAAGATTGTGTGACGAAAAGTATCAAAAGGACATGGCGGCGGCTATCTATAACGGTTTGATCGATTATCTGTCCGCCAAAACCGATAAAACTCCCTCTGAAACCTCCAGCGTCGCATAAATCCAATACTAATGTGCTGCGCGTTTGGCAAAATCTCAGAAACATGATATAATACTGAAAAAGTTAATTGTTGCAATAGCTGGAGGCAGGAGGGGAAGAGGCATGGCTTTTCTAGTATTCGACTTAGGCGGAACGCTCATGAAATACCAAGGCATGCCTGCCAACTGGTCTGATTTTTATCTGGACGGCTTCCAGAGGGTAAATGATGCCCTGCAGCTGAATTTAACGAATCAGGAGCTGATGGACGCCTGTGAAATTCTCCGTTCTTACAATCCCAGAATCTGCGGCCGTGAGAAAGAGTACTCCCCAGAATATTTGTTCGAAAAAGCAATTGTTTCTTGGAACCGGCCATCACTGTGTCCTTCAACGCTGGTAGAATATTTTTTTGACGGACTGAAGCTGGTTCCAATTATTTATGATGATACGATTCCCTTCTTAAACCTGTATCGGGCAGGAAGGGGGCACGCCGCCATATTGACGGATTTGCCCTCTGCGATGCCCGATCAATTGATACGGCAGCATATTTCAAAGCTGCTGCCGTATTTTGGTTTTTATGTATCTTCAGCAACCTGCGGATACCGAAAACCCAACCCGGCTGGCCTGCAGTATCTGGCTGGGAAATGGAAGACAAAGCTTTCAGAGCTATGCCTGATCGGGGATGAAGAGAAGGATGAGAAAACCGCAAAAGCGGCAGGCTGTCGTTTCATCAAGATAGACAGGTCCGGAAAAAACCCGCAGTTGCCTCACAATCTATCAGAGCTCTCATCTGTGTTGGGTTTGTAACAAAAGAAAGGAACACTTGAAAATGCCTGCTAAAAGCAAATTGATCTATCAATGCACGCAGTGCGGATATGAATCTCCCAAATGGACGGGAAAATGCCCGGAATGCGGAGAGTGGAATACCATGCTGGAAATGCTCAAAGAACCTATGACACAAAAATCAACAGCGGCCTCTTCTGCCGGGAACGTTTCCCGTCCCATTGGTATCCATGAGATCAGTACAGCGGACGAGCCCAGATATCACACTGGCCTGGGGGAATTAGACCGTGTTCTCGGCGGCGGTATCGTCAAAGGCTCTTTGATCCTGATCAGCGGAGATCCCGGAATCGGAAAGTCTACGATGCTCCTCCAGATCTGTGAATATCTAGGACAAAATCTCAAGATTCTCTATGTGTCCGGAGAGGAATCTGCAAGACAGATCAAACTTCGCGCAAGCAGATTAGGAGTCCAGAGCCCCAACCTGAAAATTTTAACAGAAACAGATGTGCAATTTATCGTCGAGCAGATCCGGGCTGAAAAGCCGGATCTCGTCATGATCGATTCTATCCAGACAATGAATCACACTGAGCTGAATTCTTCTCCGGGAAGTGTTACCCAGGTCAGGGAATGCACCAACACCATGATGCGCTGCGCAAAAATGTTGGATATCCCTGTAATGATCGTAGGCCACGTCAATAAGGATGGGGCAATCGCAGGTCCAAAGGTTTTGGAACATATCGTGGATGCGGTACTTTATTTTGAAGGCGACCGTCAGATGACCTATCGAATTTTGCGGGCAGTGAAAAACCGATATGGCTCTACCAACGAAATCGGTGTATTCGATATGGGGGAGGACGGCCTGACTCAAGTGGAAAACCCTTCTCAAGCCATGCTCTCAGGAAGGCCGCAGAATGTTTCCGGCTCTTGCGTAACCGCTGTCATGGAGGGAACCCGTCCCATTCTGGCAGAAATTCAGGGACTGGCCACCACCTCAGGCTATGGAACACCGCGCCGGATGTCCACTGGGTTTGATTACAACAGGATGTCTCTGATTCTGGCAGTACTGGAAAAACGCGCTGGTTATTATTTTTCCAATTTGGACGCCTTTATCAATGTGGTAGGCGGTCTCCGGCTGGATGAACCCTCCGTTGATTTGGCAGTGGCCATTGCGTTGATTTCCAGTCTGAAAGATGTTTCTGTCCGTGAAGATACGGTAGTGTTCGGGGAAATCGGGCTGGCCGGAGAGCTGCGCAGCGTCAGCCATGCGGACCTGCGTATTTCTGAAGCGCTGCGTCTGGGCTTCAGCCGCTGTGTCCTGCCGTACCACGGCTTGAAGACTTTGAAAAAATTCAGCGGAATCGAGATCATCGGAACCAAAAACATCCGGGAAGCTTTTGAGGCTGCAACCTGATGGATTTATTTCTGCCACACCCGAGACTCCCGGATTCCCCAGTTACAACAGCATTGGTAAGCGGAGAATATCCATTTCTTCCACATGCGCTGAATGCAATAGGGATAAAAACAATTCTGACCAATAGGGAATCCAGACTGCCCGTTCCGGTATCCTGGCATCCTGACATGCAGGTATGTATGGTTGCGCCGGATTTGCTTTTCACATTATCTGGAAGCACTCTGGGAAAGTCCATTCAAAAGGAAACCGGACTTCGAACAAAAGAAACAGAGAAGACTCCTTTCGTCAGTTATCCGCAGGATGTGCTGTGCAACGCTCTCATATTGGGAAACTGTTTGATTGCAAATCCGAATACAGTGGATCCCCGGATTCTGACCTGGGCAAAAAAGCAAGAGATTTCAATTATTCCTGTCAGACAAGGGTACACTGCCTGTGCGGTGTGTATCGTCAATAAAAACGCAGTGATCACAGCAGACAGAGGGATCTCGATAGTTTTAGAGAAACTGGGGGTAGATGTTCTGTGCATCCGTTCCGGATTTATTAGGCTGCCAGGTTATGACACCGGTTTATTGGGCGGATGCTGCGGACATCTGAGCCGTGATTGTATCGCCTTTACCGGACAGCTGTCGAGTCATCCCGACTGTGAAAGTATCAGGGGATTTTTAAGGAACTATAGTATCTCCATCCTGGAACTTTTTCCGGGTGAACTGATGGATGTAGGCGGCATACTTCCTTTACTGCAAATGGAATAGAGACGTTGTCTTTAGGAGAGAAAGAAGCATTGAAATAATTATACAAAATAAATATTTTGTATAATATAGGGGAGTCTTAAAGGTCGTTAGGAGTGAAAAATTTATGAGCTTTTCCATTAAAGCCGAAATGCCGTTTATCGTGCAGCAATACGCACTTTATCTTCGCAATATCCGCGGACTCTCCGCGCATACTGTTGACGAGTACTGTATGGATTTACGGACGTTTTTTAGGTTTATCAAACGGGATCGCGGTTTAGCCGGCGACGAAAATAATCTGGAGGCCATTTCAGTAAACGATGTGGATCTGGATTTAATCCGCAGCATTACTACGTTGGATATTTTCGAGTTCATGAACTTCGTGGCTGATTCTCGCAACAATATGAGCTCTACTAGACAGAGAAAATCTTCCTCCTTAAAATCTTTCTTTAAATATTTGACTGTACATGAAAAGCTTTTGATGGAAAACCCGACAGAAAATCTCACTCCGCCTAAAAAAAAGAAATCTCTGCCCCATTTTCTGTCACTCGAACAAAGTATCGAATTACTCAATGCAGTGGAAGGGCCTGATAAAGAACGAGATTACTGTATCTTAGTGTTGTTTCTCAACTGCGGCATGAGGCTTTCTGAATTAGTGGGCATCAACATTTCCGACGTACTTCACAATAATTCTACAATCCGTATTTTAGGAAAGGGCAACAAGGAACGTATTGTTTATTTGAATCAGGCTTGTCTGGAGGCAATTGAAAGCTATCTCAAAGTCCGGCCTAAAGATGGTGTCAAAGATCGGAATGCTTTATTTTTGAGCAACCGAAAGACCCGTATCAGCCCGAAAACGGTTCAATTTATTGTGAAAAAGTATTTAGATAAGATCGGGCTGAGCGGTCCTGGATATTCAGTTCATAAGCTCCGACATACTGCCGCCACTCTTATGTACCGGCATGGCCATGTAGATATACGGGTTCTGCAGGATATTTTGGGACATGAAAATCTCGGAACAACAGAAATCTATACCCATACCTCCAGCACGCAGATGGAGGACGCAGCCAACGCTAATCCTCTTTCTAAGGTGCAAAACAAAAAGAAGAAAAAAACAACGGAATCGGAATAAATATAAAATACAGTAAAAATCCGACCACCTGAATCAAATCAGGCGGCCGGATTTTTTTACTTATCGTCTTCTTTTAATTCGGATTTGTGCACTAGTTTTCCGTTCACGTAAACAAACTTGTCCTCGTCTTCTTCCTCTTCCTCAATAGAATCTGGAGCAAACAGGCCAGAAAACTCTTCTTTGATTTCCGGCTTCTCTCCCCCACTCTTTTCTTCTTCCAACTTTTTCTGATAAGGCTGAATCAGGAAGCGGTCGATTAGAGGATAAACCGTGAAATTGATCAAAAAGCTAATCAATGCAAAAACCAGGAACAGATACAAGAACAATGCAATTAACAAGGTGAGCCCCATGATGGGCACATACATGATAATGACAAAGAGCAATCCGCCAAATAAAACGGTTAAAAGCAAATTCCGGAATAAACCCGCTAGAGAAAAAATAAATGCATTTTTATAGGCTTGACGGAATTTCAAATCAAAAGTCACAAACATAACCGGCAGGTAATACTGAGCAAAGACAAAGAGAACTGACAGCACCAGACATAACCCCAGTGGAATGTAAAATATCCCCTCCGAAGCAGAACGGGTATAATAATAGAGAATAGAAAAGCTGAGGATGACATAGGCCAGATAGCAAACAATACCATTGAGCAAAAACAGCTTCCAATTGTTCTTTACCGAAGCCCAAAAGTCAGACCACACGAAAGCATGTTCTTCTCTTGCAAAATTTCGCGTTACAAACGTCAGGCCAGCCAAAAAAGGAGAGAGCAAAACGAGTGGAAACGGAACCGCATACATGGCCCAAGCATCTAACTGCAGCACCCCGTCCGCCATCGGCAGCTGAAGCATAAAATGGGTCGGAAATAAGTAAATCAGCACCATCAGTGCAACAGCCACTGTTGCCGGGATTGCAAAAATCAAATTGAGCTGCACCAGCTTTGTGAATTTTCTGAGAAAAATCTCAAAAAATCGAACCGGGGCGGCCTTTTGAGGCTCGTCCTTATTTACGCCGGGACCCGGCTTGTCATAGTTTCCAAAAATACCTAAAAATGCCAAAAATGACCAACTCCATTTTTTTAATTTTCCTATTGCTAACCCAATTTAGCCTTGGGATGGCAGTCATTATAAACTTGCTTTACGTGACTGTCCAGAAGCTGTACATAAACCTGAGTAGACGAAATATCCGCATGTCCCATCATCGTCTGAATATCCTTGACAGAGGCGCCATTTTCTAAAAGATGTAAGGCAAAGGAATGCCGAAGTGTGTGAGGTGTAATTTCCTTTGTAATGCCGGCTTCTATGGCGTAACCCTTTACAATTTTCCAAAACCCCTGTCTAGTCAGCCGCCCGCCATTGAGGTTGACAAACAACGCGCTGCCGCTCTCAGGACCCGTAATCAGGCCGCGCATGCGGTAGATATAATCGGATACAGATACGACCGCAGAGGGGTAAACGGGAATAGAACGGACTCCTTTTGAGCCATGACAGTAGAGTACGCCAGAGCGCAGATTGATATCCTTTAAGTTCAGGTTGATCAATTCAGAAGCTCTGATGCCTGTGGCGTAAAGAAGTTCCAGCATAGCCTTGTCCCTACAGCCCTTCGGCTCCGTGATGTCCGGCTGCGCCAATAAAAGCTCAATTTCCTCTCCAGAGAGTACTTGAGGAAGCTTCTTTTCGGCTTTTTCCAATTTGATCCCTTTTGCCGGATTGTGATCCAACTGCCCTCTGAATATTAAGAATTTATAGAAACACCGTACAGAGGCCAGGTTCCTGGAGATCGTTGTAGGCGAACGTTTGAGTTCATGCAACCGGTCCACATATTTCTGAATCACCTCTTCATCTGCGTCTTGAGGAGCAGTTCCTATCCCAGAAAGATACTCCAAAAAAAACATGGTATCCCGGAGATAAGATTCCCGCGTGTTTGCAGAATTAGCTTTTTGATTTGTAAGATATTCGCTGAACATGGAATAATAATCGTTCATGCCCTTACCCACCCTCTACGGAAGAAATACCGAATACAGCGCAACAGGCAAACTGCCCACCAGCGCTAACGCCACCGCAAAAACCAAAGCTGTCAGAAAATCATAACAAAACTTTTTAAAGTTCAAAGTGTCCGATTTTGATGACAAGCTCTTTTTCGCTAAGCGTTCGGAAAATACCAGTGCTTGAACCGCAAATAAAAGCAAAAGTACAGATGCAGCAGCCGCAGCCGGCGTATATAATAAAACGCATTCTGCCAAACCATGATATCCATTCGCAGATAGGAAGGATATCACCCCAATCCCGACAGCCACACCCTTGAGAAAGACAAAGGCCGGAACCGCAAATACCCCAAATACGGTCAAACCGCACAGGAAAAGGATCATAAGGCAGAGCAGCGTATTCAATAAAAGAGTGGAAAAACAGGAAAAAATCCCATATTCAGGAACTGGAATTCCGGAAAACAACAAAGGCAAAACTGATTTATCTTGAAATGCTTTTGCACAAGTGGAGAGGATTGCCCCACAAGCAACCCCTGCCAGTAAAGAAAGTGAAAGAAGGATTACCGCCCTTTTTTTAACAAGACCGTTAACCACAAAAAAAGAGTCTTGTTTGGAATCGGTATCCATATGAGACGGAACAACGTATTTCACAGCAATCACATCCGTATCAAGAATAAAGGACACGGCTCATACTATGAAAAAAAGAAACAAGCTATTCCACCCTCGTCTCTCACACAGTTGGGAATCACCGACTGTTTTCAAACAAAAAGTGAATATACAATAAAATCTTATTGTTAACTCAGGTTTGCATTTCGCCAAAAAACGCGTCTCTAAATCAAAAACTAACAACCAGGAGAATTTATGAGACATCAGAACGGTTTTTAATCCTTTTTACGAATTAACCTTACCGAAAATTCGCAAAATATGCTATCTGTTTTTCTGGATAACAGCATATATTGAGTTTTTTCATCATCCGATTTCTTCAGGTTTTATCAGTGTTTCTCGAAAACCCAATTGAAATTTTCCCGATTTGCTCATGTTTTGTCAGCAATTCGCTCTCAAACCCTTGTAACTATATACTATAATACATAAAAAAGAATTTTTCAAGTCAAAGTCTCGAATATTTTTTCATTTTATCAAGAAACCTCTAAATTTTATGTATATTTTATTATGTAAACCAATGTATATTTTGGTTTTAGGGTTATGGAAAGTTGGTACGAATAAAAATACACACAGCTGAGCTGTGTGTATTTTTATCGTTAAAACTTGACTTTACTTTTCCTGTTCACGCCTAAAACTCCCCCCAATGCGCCGGAAATCAACACAGCAGCAGCCTTCCCCGCTCCCGCAGCTGTGAAATCATTCTGAAATACCAAGAATGAGACTAGCCCCGCGCAAAGTGCAAACAACAACCCGCTTAAGATTCCAAAGAGGATTCCTTTTTCCCGCAAATAAAGGGTGGAAAAAAGACTACCCAAAAAAACGGCAATACTGGCAGCAACCGTGGTCAAGACTGTTAACGACGCCTTGGGAAGGGAGGATGTCTTTGCAAAAATAAAGGACAGGATAGCCAACAAAAGAACACTGATAAAAAGCATCAGTCCAGCAGAGAGAATTGCAGCCTTAATTTTTTTCATAAAAAAGACCTCACAGCATCAGTATGGAACATACTATGCGCTGTAAGGCCAATTCATTCTGTATATTTCTGCATTGATAAGGCTTTTTTAGGTCTGATCATCCTCATGGACGGTATCCACACTGCCAATTGCCCATCTCTTGACACGAAGCTTAGCACGGTCGCTTCCCGTCTCAATAACAATAGAATCTGTCTCGTCCTTTACTGCAACGATCCGCCCACAGATTCCGCCGATGGTCGTGATTTCATCCCCTACCTGGGCATTCTTTCGCATGGCGGCTTCTTTTTTCTTCTTTTTGTTCTGAGGACGGAAAAAGATCAAGTAAAGCGCGCCGATAAAAACAGCATAGACAAGAAGCATTATGATCAGGCTGAAACCGCCGCCCTGCTGTTCCGCTGTGGTCAAGGTCATCATTTGATTCATTTAAAGTTGCACCTCCGAGTTAATGTTTTGATTATATCAAAAATGAAAAAAACATTCAAGTAATTCTCTCGTTTTTCCGATTTATTTATTAGAGCCTCAAATTCTTTTTCCCAGAGGTTCACGGTTTGACCTGTAAAACTCTTCATAGTTTCCAGCGTCCAGCGCATTCCGGATCTTCTTCATCAGGTTATTGTAAAAATAAAGATTGTGCATGACAGTCAAACGCATCGCCAGCATTTCCCCCGCCTTAAATAAATGGTGAAGATAGGCACGGCTGAAACCTCTGCAAGTGGGACAATCGCAATTTTCGTCCAGCGGCGCCTCATCGAGTTCATACTTGGCATTCAGCAAATTGCGGCATCCCAAAGAGGTAAAGGCATGTCCATGCCGGGCATTTCGGCTAGGCATTACACAGTCAAATAAATCCACTCCGCGATGAACTGCCTCTAATATATTTGCAGGAGTGCCGACCCCCATTAAATACCGAATTTTATTCCGCGGCATATATGGTTCTACCGTTTCGATGATCCGGTACATCTCATGAGTAGGCTCCCCTACCGCCAAGCCTCCAATGGCATAGCCATCCAGGTCCATCTCAGCAATGTTCTTCATATGCTCCACTCTTAAATCTTCAAAAGTACACCCTTGATTGATCCCGAAAAGGAGCTGCTGCGGATTAATAGTTCCTTCTGCCGCATTCAGGCGTTTCATTTCTGTTTTGCACCGTTCCAGCCATCGCGTCGTCCGTTCACAGGAAGCTTTGGCATATCCGTACTCTGCCGGATTTTCAACGCATTCGTCGAATGCCATTGCAATAGTAGACCCAAGATTTGACTGGATGCGCATACTCTCCTCAGGTCCCATAAAAATTTTATGCCCGTCAATATGGGAAGCAAATGTCACACCAGCTTCTGTAATATTCCGCAGTTTCGCCAGAGAAAAGACTTGAAATCCACCGCTGTCCGTAAGCACAGGGCCCGACCAGCGAGTAAAATCCCGAATTCCCCCGAGTTTTTTTACCGTTTCATCACCGGGACGGAGATGAAGGTGATAAGTATTGCACAGTTGAACCTGACAGTCCAGATTCTTGAGATCGTAGGCGGAGACAGCGCCTTTGATCGCTCCGGCAGTGGCAACATTCATAAATGCAGGAGTCTGGACAGTTCCATGTACTGTTTGGAATTCTCCACGCCGTGCGCTGCCTTCCTGTTTTAATAATCGATACATGCATATTTCCTTTCCTTGTCAGAAAAATTGCTGCTTCAAAAAGCGAGCGGTGCTGAAGAGGATCCCTCTAAGCACCGCTTTTCTATATTTTATAAGCTCTGAAATAGAAAGTCAACCCTGAAATAATCGTCTTCTTTCACTGTGTCTGCCAAGATACCGCAAATAAGCCTGAAAAACACATTTTTCTGATCAAAATAACGCTCTCCCTTGTAACGGCAGATCTTCTTTTTTTATCTGCCTAAAAAGGAGAGCATTTTTTCTATCTTTCTTTAAAACTCATATTTTCCTTACTCAACATACATGTGCATGGGCCAAGTGAGATAACCTGCTTCATCCAGCTTTTCTGCTGTGATAAAGCCAGCCGGAGCATTTAAAATATCTGGGATACGATTTACCAAAGTTGCGCAGGTATGCGCAGGCGTATCCGGTTTAACTACATGAAATTCCGTAGTAGGTTCTCCGACAATTTTCCAATCGCACATATCTCCGTCATCAGGGCCGTAGACCTTGCCGATGCACTGCGTTTCGATAACCGGCCCCTGAAATGTTTCTGTGGTAACTACAGCGCTCATACCGATACAATTTCCCTTAGGAATCGTCACTCCCATTGTACCGCACCACAAATCAGAAGCGTAGAAATAGGGAATACATTTTTGACTGATGGATTTGATTGTGAGTCCCAGCTTATTGGCCAGCGCTTCATTGGAATTCCACACATAGGCTGGTTCCAGCGTTTCGGGATGGGCAATCTGCGCCTCGAACTCTTCGGGAGTTAGACCTACGCCATGCGCCTTTGCCAACGCAAGGCCATAATCCTCCACATTGTAACTGACTGCGCCTTCAATTTTCTGGATGCTGTGTATGCCTCCCGCCACTGAACCGATCATGTTTATCCAGAAGATGTCCTGCATTCCTGTACCGGTAATTGTGCACCCATTCTCCTTGGCCATTTTATCGAGGCGATTGGTAACCGCCGCAGAGGTGGTCCATGGATAAATCGCCTCTTCACAAGTGGTCACTACATTAATGCCGCGGGACAGGCAGCGTTCAAAATGCGGCAGCACATCTGTCATAAAGCTGAACAATGTCACTACGGCAATATCAGGATCGCATCCATCCAGAACAGCATCCGCATCTGAACAGATTGGCACATTTAATTTCACACCAAGCTCTGCAAAGTCACCAACGTCCTGGCCGATTATTTCTGGATTTGTATCAATGGCGCCCACAATTTCAGCACCCTTCTCATACAAATAACGCAGGATATATTTGCTCATTTTTCCGCATCCGTACTGTACAACACGAATTTTTTCCAAATTAATCATAACCAATTGTCATCCTTTCAATTGTCAGAATTTTTAACAGGCAACGTTGTTTTATGTTTTCACGATGGGGTACCCGAGACCTTAGAAAAAAACTGGCATTTAGTTCCGCTGTCAGAATAATCGCTAACGGTTCATACACAACATAGCTTACAATCGTTCCATTATTTAATATATTCCCAGAATCGGGTAATATATTCTTTTCCCTGTAGAATTCAGTAGATATGCCCCCCAAGCAAAGACCATGATAATCAGTTCTTCTGATGCAAGGAAGCATCCGCTTAGAGTACCAGACCGAGTATGTTCTCTTTTTCATCGTGTCTGCTTCCTGTGCTATTTTTGTAGCTGTCATTTAAAACTGCTTATCGTACACCGCTCGCCTTATAAACTGGTCTCCCTTTCTGCTTTCGCTCTTTTTTCCATCCAGTTTATTTTACTCCCTCCACAGGAGGCTTTTGTCCATTTTTGCTGGAGCAGTCTAATATGGAGACACTCTATTATTTGATTTATATGAGCCTACTTTCACTCCCGCACCGCGTGCTTTTGCCGTTTCTGCTCATACATCGCACGGTCTGCCCACTGGACCAACTCCCGCCAGTCAGGGACCTGCGTACTCTGTATCACGCCATAGCTGACAGACAAGGGATAGGCAAACCCATCCAAAGAACGGAGACTCTCGTTGATCACCTCCGCCCGTTGCACCACCCTGTCAGCGGGCAGCCCAACGAACAAAACCAAAAACTCATCGCCGCCATACCGGAACACCCAGTCACTGCCGCTTCGACAGGCGCGGTGAATTTGCTCCGCGACCGTTATAATGTAGCGGTCACCCTCTTCGTGGCCATACCGGTCATTGACGTTTTTGAGCCCGTCCAGGTCGAGAAAGCACAGGGTAAACCCGGTTTGCTGCTGTGTCATAGAGGCGAGAGTTTCGTCCGCCGCCTGCCGGTTCTGCAATCCGGTCAGAACGTCAAGGGAAGCCTGCTGGCGCAGCTGTTCCTCCTCTATTCTTCGCTTTTCCAGTTCCTGTTCCATCTGCCAGTTTTTCTCCCGGTAATCGCCCAGTTCACACACCCGCTTGGTATAGCGGGCGGCGATGTAAAAGCCGATGATGCAGAACAGACAAGACTTGAGGCTCCATAGTTTCAAAAGCAAATCATTCAGCGGTGTCGAATAGAGCAGCAGATTGATGAACAGATAAAAAAACAAACCACCCATCATCTCCAGTAAAAAGGACTGCTGTTTGGGATGCCGAAGAATCAGCCGAATCCGTTCCACTATGGCAGTCCGTTTCATGAACTGCAGAATAACGCCCGCCAACAAAAATCCCAAAAGGACCGGAATCCCTTTCTCATTGACGGCGCTGGACGTATGGTTGTCAAAGTTCTGCAGGGGCTGACTCAGAACAATGGCGACGATACTCCGGCAAATGATGGTAGTGGATAATCCATAGAGGATTCCCAGCAGCGTGCTAAATAGTGCACACCGTTTGTCTCCGTTGTCATATAGCAGAGTTTCGCCAAATAGTAGGAAAGCAAACAGAAACCAGTTGAGCACCAGAGGGAATTCCAGCACGCTACAGAGAATAAAAAACAGATAATTGATGACAAAACCGAGAAAGACCAGCCAGATACGCCGACACGGCTGTTCCTTCAACTTTTTCACCAGGGTAAAATACTGCCAGTGAAAATAAAAATAAGCGGCCGCCGTCAGCAGCAACAGTATCATGGCTGACCCTCCTTTCTCATGAACAAGACCTCATCTGTTTATCTTGGTACATGGCTTGGTCCGACCGGCGGAAAACCTCCTCCACGCTGTCATCAGGCGTTTGGGAAGCAGAGGTAACGCCAAAGCTGAAAGACAGAGGCGGACTGTACGCCTGTTCCATCCGGGTTCGGATCTCCTTCATCCGGGTTTCCGCCGTTTCCTGCGTACAACCTGGAAGCAGTACGACAAATTCATCCCCTCCAACCCTGGCAAAGACGTCTGGCTTACGAAGCCATGCGCCAAATTCCTGCGCGAATTTTACAAGGTAACAGTCACCGGCTTGATGCCCTTCCCGGTCGTTAATCTGTTTGAGATGGTCCAGGTCAATATAAACCAGAGAAAACAGCTCCTTCGACTGGAGCAGGAATGCTGTCTGCTCCATAGCGTAGCGTCTCGAAAAAACCCCGGTCAGCGCATCCACCGCACTTTTGTGGCGCAGCTCCGCCTCAGTCTGGTTCCGCTGTTCCAGCTTCTCCACCAAACCGCGGTGCTCCTCTTCCAGATATCGGACATGCAACAGTGTATACAGATGCCGGAGAAAGCGCACCAGGTAAAATTCCAGCAAAACTGTGCTTGCAATCAAAAAAACCGGCAGAAGTCTCCAGCTGATCGTGGCAATACACAGCACGCTGTCCATCAGTAGGAAGAGATTGCAGAACCAGAGGAACACCAGGAACGGCCGAGTCTCTTCGCTTTCCGATTGGGTATGCAGCACAGTGAGGAGCGTCTGCAAGCGAGGAAGCAAAAACGCGATCAGAATATTAATAATCAGTATGGAGCCGATGGTAGCAATCCGCCAAAACGGCTGCCATAAAAGCTTGTTCATCGGTGTCTGAGTAGCCAACGAGCACACGCCAATCAGGGTCATGTGCAGCGCGATGGTCGTCAGATGGGATATATTGATGATGAAAACCGCCTTCACACTGCTCAGTTTCGCTCCTGCCAGATGAGACAGCTTGCCCAGGAAGGTCAGGATATATAGCACCGGCAGGGGGATATTGGCGATTCCCCAAAGCGTGAACAGGAGCAATGGGGGCAGGATTTCCCGCAGCCATGCCCAAGCCGTATTTTTCTGCACATATCCCAATGCGGCTCTGGCGCGACGGCCCATAAGCCCATAGAGCAGCGATAGACCCACCGGAACCAGTAGGCCCCATCCGGTATAGATGATATAAGGCATTAGACTCCCTCCTTCCTGCATTTGAATGGATACCTCCATTCTCTTTTGCCCATGCAAATAAAGCAAAGTTCAACCGATTAGGAAAATAATTCATAATTGCTTCTCTCTACATCGGTTTACCGAATACGCCTTGTTTTATATCAAAGACACACATCCATAACCTGGTCCCCTGCCTTTGGAAAAAACAATCAATGCTTAAATGAGGTCGATTGGTCCTCTCATCAGCGTTTCAAATGCTTCACAGGGCATGGGCTTTGCAAAGTAATAACCCTGCCCATAATCGCAGCCAATTTCGCACAGCCGTTCCAGCTGCTCTTTTGTTTCCACGCCCTCCGCCACGACGCGCAGGCCCATGGTCCCGGCGATGGCCATGATATGTCGCAGGATGCCCTGGCTCTTGGGTTTCGTTGTTTCACTGCGGATGAACTGCATGTCGAGCTTTAAGATATCCAGTGACAGCTGATTGAGCATGTTGAGCGAGGAATAGCCGCTGCCGAAATCATCCATCTCAATCAGGAACCCCAACTTTTTCAAGGACTCCACGGCCTCAATGATTTGGCTGGGGTTTTCCGTGTAGGCGCTTTCGGTGATTTCCAGTGGGAGACGGGAAACGCCCAGCCCATACTTTTGGACCGTCTTTAGCAGAATATTCGTCAAATCCGCATTGTAGATATCGGCCCGGGATACGTTGACTGAGACGCTCAGCGGCGGATAGCCCTTGTTGTCCCATTGCCGCAGTACAGCGCAGGTTTTATCCCAGACAAATTGATCGAGCTTTGTGATAAAACCGTTTTTCTCAAACAACGGTATGAACGTTGTCGGAGATAAAAATCCCTGCTTTGGATGGTTCCAGCGCACCAGCGCCTCAGCGCCAGCCAGAACGCCATCCTGCAGCCGATACTTGGGTTGCAGGTAAACCTCAAATTGTTCTGAGGACAGTGCCGTGGTCATCTCGTTGGTGATGGTCTGCTCCCACAGCAGTTCTTCGCGCATTGCGTCGTCATAGACCGCAAAATGCTGGTCGTACCGCCCTTTGATGCTGTGGGCAGCCAGCAACGCCCTGTCGCACATCTGCTCAATGGGAACCGCCGTATCCTCTACGGCGTAAATCCCCCACTTCAACCCTACATTCTTTGCGCAGGATAGGTCGTTAATCCTGCAAATGATATTCGCAAATAAATCGTTCGTATAATTGAAGCCGTGCTCGATCATGCAGGCAAATTGATCGGCTCCAATCCGGCCGCAGATTCCCTTCCCTCCTGCGAATTCCTTGCAGATCTTTACAATTCCCTTTAGCAAACAGTCTCCGGCTTGAGTGCCGAAGACGTCGTTAACCAGCTTGAAATTTTCAACGTTGGAGCAGACGATGTCGTATTCCTTTTCCGGGGCTTCAACAAAGGTATCTTTTACCTGTTGATAAAAATATTCCTTGCTGTAAGCACCCGTCAGCTGGTCGTACCGCAGCTGGTTGACTATCGCTGCGGTTTCCCGCAAATGAATCAGGCCTGCGATCCGGTGTCGGATGATTTCCGGCCGGTAGGGCTTGGAGACGAAATCGGTCGCGCCATGAGCTAGCGCTTCCACCTCATCCTCCTCGCTGCTGCTTTGGGTCGTGACGACGACGGGAATCAAGGAACAGGCATCGTCCGCCTTGATCCGAGACAGAAAAGCATACCCGTTCATAATCGGCATGACAATATCCAACAGAATGAGAGAAATATCTCCCTCCTGTGCCTGCAGTATGCTCAGAGCTTCCTGTCCGTTCTCCGCCTCTAATATCTCATACTCCGGGAAGAGAATGTTTTTCAGCATCTCCCGGTTGAGCATGTTATCCTCCACTACCAGTATCTTTTTCTTCGCCATCATTCGCAATTCCTCTATCCTTGATTCGGTTCTTTTAAGGTTCCGCTTTTTACAAAGCAGCACCCTATCCTTTTGGACTCATCCACGGTAGGCGCCGCCGTTTTTGCTGGCATGGGCAGTTACGGCAGAGGTAATTTTCCGGAGGCGCTTACCGTCTCTTTATTTTGTTTTCTTCACGGCACAGTGACAAGCCCCGGGCAAAACAGGCGCCTGAAGCAGATGCTCTCTTTTTAGCAGTTCCAATAATTCTTCCGCCGGCATGGGCTTTGCGAAATAATAACCCTGCCCATACTCACATTGATATTGACACAGCAGCTTAATCTGTCTGCCAGAGATTGGGTTCCGGGCAGCTCTTTGCAAATCTGCATCACATTTTTCATGACAATACAGCTTTGGGCATTGCTACCCAGCTCCTCCACAAACGATTTATCAAATTCAATCTCTTTAAAGGCCAGTTTGGTCAATAAACTGCATAATTTCCGCCGAGCGACATAAGAAAGGATTCCTGCCGCGTTTAAATTTATCGTTCCATTCCATAATGTATTCCAGAGGGATCTTCTGCAGATTATCGATTTCCCTCGAGATGCCCGGAACACACCATTCAAACGTATTG
Organism: Neglectibacter timonensis; assembly: GCF_900048895.1. Classification (GTDB taxonomy): domain Bacteria; phylum Bacillota; class Clostridia; order Oscillospirales; family Acutalibacteraceae; genus Acutalibacter; species Acutalibacter timonensis. The sequence goes on from NZ_LT160640.1 coordinate 646,727, forward strand.
GAAATCGTATCTTGTTCATATTCAAAAATATACGCCCGGTCAGCCGCATAAAAGTGGCCGATCAGTTCCAAAAATCGGTTCACCGCCACCGGTCCGGTTCTCCGGAGAGCGTCTGGATGCAGTCTACCAGGGTTTCCTCCACGGTCAAACGGCTGGAGACCCGGTCAAGCTGTTCTTTTTGCTCTGTGATATCGCGTGCGATTTCAAGCCGGCGGTCTTTTCCTTGGAACGATACCAACAGTTCTGTAATATCCATCCACTTTTGCAGCTTTTTGTTAAAATGCTCCCACCGGTAGGACTCGGTGGTCGACAGCTTGTCATTGGTGCAGAACGGGCAAGGGGGTTCCGGCCTTGGATCAGCTCATAACACTTTTTGCCATAACACTCCCTGGCATTCTTGAATCCGCACAGGGACGCCGCAGCCTGCGTCATATACAGGATATCATGAGTATCCGGGTCACTGGCATAGGCGATCAAATTTTACTGTTCCATAATCGTTCGCTCAAAAAGACATCCCGCACCGCATCCCTAATTCTTTTCTTAGGCTTTCAGCCCTTATATCCGAACCGAATCCAAAAACACGAAGATACATCTGAAGCGGGCGTGCTTTAAACACGTCAAATCCTTACAGCCACTTTTCCAGCACCAGCCGCAGCTGATCCATATCGATGGGCTTTGCCAAATGCCCGTTCATGCCCGCGTCCTTTGTCTTTTGCCGGTCGTCCGCAAAGGCGTTGGCCGTCATGGCGATGATCGGGAGCGTTTTCGCATCCTCCCTCTTCAGTGCACGGATATGTTCGGCCGCCGTACAGCCATCCATAACTGGCATCTGCATGTCCATAAAGATCAGGTCGTAGGTTCCGGCGGGCGCGTCTTTCACTAGGTTCACGGCGATTTGTCCATTTTCTGCCGTATCGACGGCCACACCGGTTTCCGATAGAATTTCCACAGCGATTTCTCGGTTCATGGCGTTGTCCTCCACCAGCAGGATCCGTCTACCCTCATATGACCCGCCGATCAGTGGCCCAGCCACCAGCCTTTCTTCTTCGGCGGCGCCGTTTATGAATTGCTTCAGCTTATAGGCGAGGCGGGACCGGAACAGTGGTTTGGTGATAAACCCATTTGCACCTGCCTCTTTAGCGGTTTCCATTTGCTCTGACAGATCATAGGCTGAAAGCATAATAATGGGCAGATCGTTTCCCACTTTCTCCCGGATCAGCCGGGTAGTCTCCACGCCATTCAGGTCCGGCATCCGGTAATCGAGAATGACCGCAAAATAATCCTGAAAAGCGGCGTGAGCCTCTACTACTTTGGCAAGAGCCGCCCGGCCGTCACCAACCCCTTCCGCTATCATTCCCAATTCCTCCAGCCGCTCACAGGTGTTGTCACAGACAACTACATCGTCATCCACCACCAGCACCGGCAAGCCGGCCAGCTCACCGTCGTCAATTTTTTCCTCCTGTACTTTGAGATAAACCGATACGATAAATTTGCTGCCCTTCCCGTATTCGCTTTCCACCTCGATTGTGCCGCCCATCTGTTCCGCAATTTTTTTACAGATAGAGAGCCCCAGTCCGGTGCCTTGGACCGCCTGGATTTTCACATCTTCCGCCCGTTCAAAAGGGTCGAACACATGGCTTAAGAATTCCGGTTTCATCCCGATCCCGGTATCCGAAACGATAAACTCATAATGCGCCGTATCCGTTCCACCGATGGGGTTTTCCCGGATTTCCAGTGAAACGCTTCCACCTTCGGACGTGTATTTTACCGCGTTCGACAGCAGGTTCATAACCAGCTGTTGCAGGCGCTGCACGTCGCTGACCACCGTCTCGTGGATGACGCCGCTGACGTAAGTGTTGAACCGGAGGCTTTTGTCCTGGAACAGCGGCTGCACCATAGTGACCACACCCTGCACCAGTTCCGCCAAGTTCACTTCCTCTTCCGCCAGCAGAATCTGGCCGCTTTCGACCTTGGACATGTCAAGCACTTCGTTGATCAGGTCAATCAGGAGTTTAGACGATACATCGATCTTCTGGAAACAGTCCATCACCCGTTCCGGGTTGTTTACGTACTTTTTGCCGATCTTGGTCATGCCCAGAACCGCGTTCATCGGCGTTCGAATATCGTGGCTCATCCGAGACAGGAAATCTGACTTGGCTCGGTTTGCGTGCTCTGCCGCCGTGAGCGCGTCCTGTAGGGCCGCTTTCTGCTCGGTCAGCTGCTTTTGCATTTCCCTCAGCTCGGTGACGTCGGTAGCGTCGATGAAAACCGTCAAATAGACCGGGTCATCAGCAATGGAATCGGTGCAGGTACTGCGGATCTGAAACCACCGCACCCTGTCATTCCGATCCTTCATGCGCAGCGTTCCCTCAAAAGGTTCGCCTTTTCGGAAACGCGGATGGTTCGCCTTGATGATCGCCCCGCTCTCTGGCTCCAAAGCGGCATATACGTCAAAGGACTCCAGATGATCCAGATCCACGTTGAAAACGTCCGTAATGCCATCGCTGGCGCCGATCATAACTATTTTGTCTTTTAGGATACGGTGCTTGACGATAAAGCCCGGGATATTGTCATACGCGACGGCCTTTTCCTGCTGAATCTGCATCAACTCCGTGACGTCGACCATAGTGGTGTAAGCCAATTGCATACCGTCCTGGTACTCATCCGTGAAAAAGCCCGTCATTTTGACCCAGTTGGTGGATCCATCGGGAAGCTTCAGAGGCACAAAAAGCTCGTAGCTCGTTTTGCCCGCCGCGTACATTTCCTCGATTCTACTATGGATTTTCTCCCAGCTGCCTTCGTTGGTCTTAAAATATTCGTCGCAGTGGTTGTGGAAGGCCGCTTCATATTCCTCCCGGGTATACCCAATCAGCTCATAATAAAAGTCGTTGGCCTCGACCACCGTGAAATGCTTGTCCACCAAATGGCGGCTGACGCTGACTTTCATGGCCTGCATCAGCATCTCCTGCTCGTTTTTCGTTTTGACCAGTTCCGTCACGTCGGTCATAACTGTGTACGAGGTACGACAGCCATCGATATATTCCTCCGTGAAATAGCTGAACAGCTTGACCCAATAGGTGGAGCCATCCTCATATTTCATGGGCACAATCAACTCATATTGATCGCCGCCCTGCGTCAGGACTTCGTTCACTTTTTGCGTCAGCAGTTCCCAGCCCTCAGGGTTGTTTCGATAGTATTCGTCAGGATGGTTATGAAACAATTTTTCATATTTTTCTTTGGAGTAACCGATAAGCCGGTAGTAATACTCATTGGCCCGCACGCAGGTATAGTGCTCATCGATGAGATGCTTGCTGACGCTGACGTTTAAGGCGCTCATGAGCATATCTTGCTCGTGAGTCAGCTTTTCAAACTCCTGCCGGGCCTGCATCATCTCGGTCACATCGGTCAAGGTAGTGTAGGCAACCCGGAGGCCGTCGATATACTCATCCGTAAAGGCCGCCTGGAGTTTCACCCAGTAGGCCCCCCTGTCGGGGTGGATAAGGGGCAGGTAAACAGAATTGCCATTTTCCCCTTTGACAAGGGCACCCATCACGGATTCCACCAGAAGCTGGAACCCTTCCGGATTATTATAGAAGTATTCATCCGGACGGTTATGAAATCTGGTATTAAATTCCTCTTGGGGGTAACCGATAAGGTCATAAAAAAAGTCGTTGGCCCAGATGAGCGTGAAATGCTCATCCAGCAAATGTTTGCTGACACTGACGCTAAGCAGGCGCATCAAGGTACTGTATTCATAATCTGCTGCTGCCTGTTTTTCCAGCCGCCGCTCTTTTTCTTCTGTTTCATTCAGCATTATTCTACACCTTCCCGATTTACGAGCCTATCGTATGTATACTGCAGCTTATCATAGAAGCCGCCGCTCCTTCTTGTTTTTCTGCCAGTAGCAGAGATACGGTCTCCGAACAGACATCGAACAAGGGATAACCCTAGGTTGCCCGACACGTCTTTTTAGAGTGCGTGCTGCCATCTGCACGGCCTTCCAGTTTTTAACCAGCAGCGCGGGATAGATCTTCCCATGGGTGGTGTCCAACAGAAATTTCAGCATAAACTTTTAGTACAGGACGCTGTTTCTGGAAAAATGGCGCAGCGCGCCCTCTGTATCCTCATCCGTTTCCTGCAGGGTTACAAGCCATGTCAGTTCCATCATAAAATAAGCTTCCCTTTCCTAAATTGGGGAATGGTATCGGCCTATTGCTCGGTTTTTGTTCCCCTACTATTGTAATGACCATCTTTGGAGTAAAAGTTACAAAATCTGTTTAAAATGGAATACGCGTTTCCTGTGTATGATTTTCTACCTTGATCATTACTTTATCAGTTTATTATAACGTGTCTGAACAACAAATGCAACATCCGTTCCATGTGTCAGGATAGATTTTCGTGTTCAACTGTGCTATACTTAATTACTAAAATAGTTGCCCGTCAGTGGGTTTGATTACAGTACACGGACGCAGAAATTTTTCTTAACAGCGAGACCTGAATCGCCTGAATTCGGATAAAAAGGCTTTTTGAATATTCCAATGGATGACGACAACGAGTTCGGGACTTTTTTGATGAAAAAATTATAAACTAAGAGAATAAAGAATTTCCATAAGAAGGAGGCCGAACGGTGCAAAATAACAGTATGGCTGATATTATCTATGACTATTTTACTTCTCGAATCCTATTCGGTTATTATCTGCTTGGGGACCGCCTTCCCTCGATCAGTTATATCTGCCGGCAGTTTCAGGTCAGTGCTCTCACCGTTCGGACAGCATTATACCGGATGCACGACGAAGGTTACATAAAAATCACTGAGCGAAAACGCAGCACCGTGATTTACCGGCCGGACAAGCAGCAAGGGCAACGCTACCGGGCCGCTTTCCTCTCCCGCAGGGAGGGCATGGAAGACATATGCCGACACTCCGATCTTCTTTTCAGTTCCATCGTTCATTACTATCTGCAAAGGCAGACTGAGGATTCCATCCATCAAATCCGGACGCAGCTGAAAAGGCGGAAGGAACATCCGGTGAAACAAATCAACATGTTTTATGCGGAGGCCATGCGGCCACTGAACAATCCCTTGGTGCTCAATTTGCACTGGGAAATAGTCCGCTATCTCCAGACGCCCTACCTGCAGCGGCCCGCCAATTTTGAAGCTTCCGACGCCGCGGCAAAGCATATCGAACAAATGCTGACCTTGATTGAAACAGGGAATACCGATCAAGCGCTGGAAGTGACCCAGGCGTTCAGCAAAAATGTCACGCAGATGTTTTTTAAGAGTCTGGCTGTCCAGCTGGATACACCGGAGCCGGTGGAGCAGATCCCCTTTGAATGGCAGATTTACCGGGAACACCCGCAGCTGTGCTACACCTTGGCCGCCGAACTAATGAGCAAAATCGATGCGAGAATTTACAAGCAGGAGGAACTTCTTCCCTCCTGCCAGGCGCTGGCCCAGGAATATGACGTTTCCCTGATCACCATGCGGCGCACGCTTGAGCTTTTAAACGACATCCGTGTCACCGAGACGATAAACGGCGTTGGAACCCGAGTCATTTCCGGCAGGCTGGCCGGCCCACCCGATCTTTCGCATTTACAGATTCGCAAATGTCTGCTCATGCTGCTGCAGGCGATGCAGATAAGCGCTCTGACCTGTGAAAATGTCGCGGTACATACCTTATCCTCGTTGGATGAAGAAGATTTCCAAGTCCTCGGCCGTGAAATCGGGCGGCTTATAAAAGAAGGAACCCCTTTCCTAACCGCAAAAAGCTGCCTTCGATTTATTGGCGATAACAGCCCCTCGGCTTTTATCCGGGAGGTGTACCGTCAATTATATTTTCTATTGCAGTGGGGGCACGCCCTGCATATGTTTTCCCAAAAACTGGATTCCGGCGGGTTTTACGAGGTCTATGCAGAAAATCTGCGCGGGGCGCTTAGCCGCCGGGATATCGAAGGCTTTGCAGGAAAACTGTCAGAACTGATGGAGAAAAGCGTTGAGGGAACCAAAACATTGCTTTTAGAGCTTGGCTTTCAAAAGAAGCAGTTGATATGGACGTGAAATAGAAACGGCCAATAAAAAGGAACAAATCTCTTAGGGTTTGCCTGCCGCAAGGGCTTCTTCCAAAATACTCGATCCTCCGTATGCATTCTCATATACTTCAGCTTTACTTGCATTTCTTTCTAAGATAAAAGTAGACACTCTCCTTCTATGAGTGTCTACTTTTATCTTGCCAGATGCAGTTGGAATTTCCCATCGTATATTGAAGCTTTCATCAGTGTCTACTCTTGCTAGATAGATTCAGGTGATGGTAGTGAACAAATCCGTCCACGATCAGGTCAATTGCTTTTTAACATTCCGCATTCCTTTCCTGCATGACCTTTGCCAGCGGAATCGTCTCACAAGTCAGTACATTCTGCTTATGGGTGTCTCTCGGCTTTTTTCCGCAGACACTCGACACCATACAGCAATCCCTTTTGCAGTCTGTTCTCATTGATAACAAAACATATCTTCCATCATTTCAACCCCCTGGCATCCTTCCCTCCAGCACGCAGTGAAAATAGAGAATCATGGGCGATATGGGGATGCAGTATGGAGTCCCGTCGGAATTTACGATGGTGAGGGGCGCGTATTCACAGTCGCGCAGTACTTCGAGAGCAAAAGCTGCATCACTTTCCCGTTCTTTCTTCTCATCGGTCAGTCCTCCAGTATCCTTCCGTCAGTGGAAATCGTCACCACCTGCCACGGAATCATCTTGCCGCTGTTTTTTAAGGCCGTGATCACGGCCTGCTCAATCCCGCCGCAGCAGGGTACCTCCATGCGGACCACCGTCACCGATTCGATATCGTTGTCACGAAGAATGGCAGTCAGCTTTTCGCCGTAATCCACAGCGTCCAGCTTTGGACAGCCGATCAGGGCGATTTTGTTCTTCATAAACTCGTTGTGGAAATTCCCGTAAGCGTAGGCGGCGCAGTCGGCGGACACCAGCAGGTTGGCTCCGTCAAAATAGGGTGCATTCACCGGCGCCAGCTTGATTTGCACTGGCCACTGGTTTAACTGGGACGCAATCGACACGTTTTGTATGGGGGAAGGCTCCCGCTCCGCCTCTGCCCTCCTAATTGCTTTCGCATTGGATCCCGGACATCCACAGGGCAACGGAGGCCGTATCAGCTCCCCCCTATTCTTTTTTGCCTCCTCCCTATTGTAAGCGTCCGCCTCCCGTTCCTCGAACGTGATGGCCCCGGTGGGACAGGCAGGCAGACAGTCTCCCAACCCGTCGCAATAATCATCTCTGAGCAGTTTCGCTTTACCGTTTGCCATGCCGATAGCGCCCTCATGGCAGGCCTCGACGCACAAACCGCAACCGTTGCATCTTTCTTCGTCTATCATAATGATTTTCCGTTTCATGCTGCATTCCTCCTTGACTTTCTGTCTTTATCATACTATACTCAAAGCAAAAAATTCCGTGGTTATTACCACGGAATTATCGAAGAAGGTTGCTTTTTATGAGAAAATCAGATTCTATATTGCCATCGGTTTCTCTGTTCAAAGGCATCAATGATGATGAGCTTGACTCCATGTTAAATTGCCTGCAGGCCAAGACAGTGGAATACAGGAAAGGGTCTATTCTGCTTGAAGCGGGAAGCAAACCGAAATATGTAGGCGTTGTACTTTCGGGCTGCCTGCACATTGTACGGGATGATATTGACGGAAACCGTACCTTGCTGGCTACCCTTGGTGAAGCCGATATTTTCGCCGAGGCCCTTTGCTGCGCGGACGCAAGGGAAAGCCCGGTTTCCGTGCTGGCCGATTCGGATGCTGTCGTACTGCTGCTCGGCTTTTCACGCATCCTGCATACCTGCCCGAATGCCTGTGCGTTTCATCAAATACTGATCGCCAACATGCTGCAAACTGTTGCACAGAAGAACCTATACCTGCAGAGCAGAATGGAGATCATCTGTATGAAGTCGGTGCGGGCAAAGATACTGCAGTATTTGAGCACGCTTACGGCGGCAAAACACGGACGAACCTTCACCGTTCCGCATAACCGTGAGCAGATGGCCGATTACCTCTGTGTGGAGCGAAGCGCGCTGTCACATGAGTTAATGCGCATGAAACAAGACGGGCTGATTGAGTATCAGAAAGACAGGTTTACTTTACTATGAGGCTCCATTTTCTATGATTTACTTGTAAAGGATGGGCCTTACCGCCAAAACATCGAAGGCTTTCCAGCTAATGGAAAAGAGCTTCGATGCGCCAAGGGCCTGCTTCCTATTTTTTCAAAACTACTCAAGTGTAATATACTTGGCCTGCTTGCCATTTAGCGGGAACACACTTTCTACCTTAATAAATCTTTGCTTTCTGAACAAGAACAAAATCAGATACTACTGGCCTTGCAGGGATTAAATATCATTGACGAAGAAAACACAAAGACACTTCTATCAAAACTTAGAAGAATATTTCAGAAACAGCGTGTTAATTGGATTGAAGTGGATTTTTCAGAATGGAATAAGAAAAACGAACATATTTTCCATGTTCTCTAGGTCTAGAAAATAATCTCTGAAATTCGAGCCGAAAAGCTTTTTGAACAGAGTGCCCAGATGACCTGCTATCCCCCAGCTCCTTTGCCATGGCGCCGAGGGAATACCCTGCACCGGACAAATGCTCCTCCAAAGCTTTGGCTAATTCTGCGTGGACGCTTCCATTCGATCTATTCTTTCTCTAAGAGTGCGAGGGCTCCCTCGCCATTTTCGGCCTTAAAGAGTTCCGTCATGCCCAGGCCGCCAAAATCGATAAACACCAGGATTCCTTGGCAGATGATGCTTTCATCGTCTACCGCCAGCAGCCTGATACATTTCGCTCTCTCTTTCCTGCCCACCCTTCTATAGTTCCATACACCGGGCTAACAACTCTTCGTACTCTTCCTGGATGTGATTATACATATCCAGCACTGCTGTACAGTTTTCCGCTACATTTCCCATGATCTCGTCGTAGTACCCGCAGACCAGGTCGACCACCTGTGGACAAAGTTTGTTATCCCGCTTCATCTCTCCAAGAATGGTCCGTATTTTTTTCTTCCCAAATGCGGCCTTATAGCTGCGGGTGCCATGGAGTGCACTGAGGACATCTGCCACCGCCACTATCCGTTGAGCCGAAGTGAGAACATCCCCAGTAAGGCCAAGGGGATAGCCACTGCCGTCAAGCTTTTCATGGTGACGAAGGGCTATCTGAACGATTTCCGAATCAATCTCATCCCCCAGAATATTCCCCGTGATTTCCACATGGGTCCGCATGACTGTCATGGCCTGGGGACTGAGCTTACCAGGAAACTCCAGTATCTCCACTGGAATGGCGATCTTTCCTAAATCGTGGAGGAGCGCTCCATAACGCACCAGCATTATTTCATCCGGCAAGGCACCCAACAGAGTCGCTATTTCCACGCTGGCACTTTCCGTGGTGATGGTATGGGTGACGGTGTGGTGGCTGCGGAAATCAATCGCAAAAACAAGCATACGCAGGTAAACGTCGATTTCTTCCCGAGTAAAAGGCACTTTTACAAGCAGCTCTGAAAGTTCTGTACGGTACGCCCCGCTGTCCATCAAGCCGGCAATATCCCACAGCTTCATGGCGCGGTACATCAGATCGATTGCCAGCGGTGAAAAACACTCGTCTCTGCGGGCTCTTTCCCAGAAATCCTCAGGAAATGCCCGGCGCTCCACCTGAAGCAGCACATCCAGACGGTCCGCCAGATGGATCAGCCCAGTAAGTTTTTTATGACGTACGTCCAAATCCCGCAGCCGAAAATACGGCACATGATGGAGCAGAATGCTGGGAGCATAGTCTTTAAGCGGCGACATATACCGCAGGAACAGATATCCATATACAGAATGCTCCCATGTGTCGCCGGTTTCAAACTGCGCCATCCGGTCGATTTCCTCGGTCTTATAAGCTCCCACATCATGAAAAAGGGCTGCGAGAGAGGAATCCCGCAGTACCTGGGGTGTGGATTCTCCTTCCGCCTGCAGCATTTTATAAACAAGATAGGCCACACGTTCACCGTGGTCCACCAGGCGGGGATCCACCCGGTTCAATGTTTCCCGCACAATATTTACTAAATTTTGGCCGTTTGGCAGTTTCATTTTCATTATCTCCTCTACATTCTCGCACCGCTAGTTTTGGGCCACAGAGGACGAAAAATCGCGTGTCCGGCTGTCTAAAAATAGGTGTGGTATTATTTGCGTTTTGGGATACCAAGGAAAAACGCAAATATTCCCACACCGCCTCCAATGTCCATTGGGATGTTACGACACTTTTTTCTATTATATAGCACTGGAACTCACAGAACAAGTCTGTGAGTTCCAGTATTGCTTTCAGTATTCAACCCACTATTCAAAAACCTGGAGCAGGAATCTGTATCCTTCTAATTCCAATTTGTCATAGGGAGCAAAGCGGATAGGGGCGCCATTGATGCAGTAACGAAGCACGCCCAGCACAGCTGCGCGCCTCAGTTCGTACTATGTTAAACTGTGTGTTGGTTTTCTACGTTGCCATCTCCGAAATGATAGGTTTTAAAAAGCCAAACTAGCCGCAGTGGGGCTCTATCAAGCAAGTAATAAACCGGATACTGGCAAATTCACTAACACCTACACGCTGTTTTTCCATTGTGTCATTCAATTTTGCATTTGAAAGGCTACAGCCCAGAAGGTCTTATTTTGAAATATCAGGTGCATGGTGTTTAAATCCGTAGTATTACTGATTAATCAACTCATAACCTCTCAAAGTTTAATGCTATTACAATCTTCTTCAGCGTACCGTCTGATTGTTGAAATGGTGTTGATGTAAGGTCTGCATGATTTCCTAAAGTATTCAAAAGAGACTCTATTCTATTAAGAAAAGAGGCATTGTCACTCATGCAGTGACGTGACAACAAAAGCATCGTTTTGTCAAATCCATCTGTAGGAATATAAAATCCATGCCTTCCATTAACTGTAATAGTATTTAATAAATCTTCAACCGACGGAGGACAGTCTGCTCCATATCCACACCAATAAAGTCTTCCTGCTCCAGGCTGAGAATAGGCATCTTTTAGTGCTGACATTAGAGATTTGTCACGCCCACTATATCCGATAACGATAAGATTTCTCTTCGCAAGTTCATGTTGCAATGCTTTTATTAGAACATCGCTCTGGGAATCAAGTTCAGCAGTGGTGTTCTTTAATGCACCATATTTATAATCGCCATGAAGAGATACACAAAGGAGCTCTTTATCTACATCGTGTCTATAAATACGATCTTGTGATTCTAACGTAACTTCCACAGGGGTCAAATTGTATTGATGCGCCACTTTAAGGGATAAACCATCAAAATTAGTCGTCCAGATGCTTTTTATCCAGCCAATCTCAGCAAGCATGGCTGCCAAGTGGTACCCCAAGCTAGGATTCTTGTTTTCCGATAAATGTTGAAAATACTTTCTTCTGTCATCATCAATAGGATACGCTTTTTCAGCAAAAAAGGAATATTCTTCATCAGAACTTGCAATAGGGTAAACCCCTTGTGAATCCAACCAATTTTGAATTGCAATACGGACGTTATCAATCTTTATATTCTTAAATGAGTCTGCTGATGACGGATTTTGAGACATAAATATTTCATGTTTCCAATCCCATATACAGTCAGAGGCAGAAGGAACACCCGACTCCACAGAAGCTCCTGCACCTAAAAGCAACGAATGCGTCGTATCCTTATTTTGTTTAAGCGAACGAATAAACTCGTCAAATTTAAGTGTCTGCATTATAAACTCCTTTTTTAGTCCCAATCTATATTTTAGTACGTATCATTTTTTCATGCAATAATTAGTTTTAACAGCCGCCCTCAGCTTTTCTAAAACTAAAATTCCTTATACAACACGACTTCTATTTCTCATCTAATGAGCTTTATTACATAGTTTCAATCTCGTTAATATTGTTTCTCAGCATACTAATTATCTCTGCTACCTTAGCTGCAATCGCTAATTCTTCCGCAGGCAATCCGATAATATTTACAGTACAAGCTCTTTCTAAACCTTCACATGCATCGCTTAGAACGCCAGTAATTTTATTTCGCAACTCTTGTCCAGCCAGTTCTCCGGGCGACTGAGGAGCTCGCTGATAATGGCCACGCACAGGGTTAATGTATGCCCCATTACTATTGCGAACTAAATCACGAATCGCACCGGTAAACATGCCTTCTGTAAAACTATTTGCATTTGGAGAATGTGCTCTTACATATTGAGTAATTTCATCTCTCGTATGCATTTGCCCATCCTGTAGCAGCTCTTTTGCGTAAAAACGAATTTCCTCTGCATTGGATCTGTAATGCGGCATAATACCCCTTCTTTCCTCTTTTTCTTAAATTATACAACCATTTTGTTCCACAGTCAATTCTTATTTTCTGAATTTCTGAAAATAAGAATTATATATTTACTTCTATTTCTATTTTTTATCAATGTCCTTCATATTTCCTTTAGAAAGTAAAAAAGGAAGGTAATGATAAAATGTATAAAAACGAAAAAACAGTTCAGCTTTCAGAATCTGAAATACAATCCATCAGAGATTTGCTACTGAAAGAAAAGCAGGACACCATCACCTATATTTTTGGAGCGTACGAATTGCTTCGTTCTCTATCCCTCGTAGTCAGATTACTTGATTACAAACAAATCAAACCAAGGTCGAAAACAAAGTGGAGCATTGAGGCCATACGCTCTATTCTCACAGATTCACTTTATTGCGAATCCCCCACTCTCTTTGATCCTGGTACAAAAGAAGCTTGTATTCGTTGTCAAAGAATACTGACCGAGCAGACAGCAGGCAGCATCCAGACGCACTTGCGTAGCTATTGCCATGTCTTTTCTGGGTTCCTCTATTGCTCGGTTTGCGGGAAATCCATGAGCGCACGAGGCGGTAAAAGAAAGGGGCTGGGGAGATCCCCTGCAAACTACTCCTGCCCGGGGAAACGGAAGCAAACTTGCAATAGCTGTTATATCTCAGAAAGCATTCTCGGCGAATTCATATTTAATCTGATACTAAACTTGTATAAGCTCATAAGACATCCAGAATCCCTCTCTTCTGCAAGAGATACAGAAAAACAGATTTTGAGAGATAACATTTTTCCCACTATTATTCATGTTGACTCACAGGATTTAAAGATGCTTTTAGAACAAAGCGCTCAAAAAATAAATCCTCTCTTTGAAGGTTTTCCTTTCAGACCAAGTATTAGCTTGGATATGATCCGGATGCTAACGGGAAGTGAAACAGACGATTTTGTTTACTTGTTGAGTCCAGAAGAAGGAATTCAAAAACTCAACGATTCATTTTACCGTGAAAAAAGTTTTAATTATTGGAGCATGATGGATGAAATAAACCCTTGGATCCTAAAAGAATTTTTACAACAATTTGTCACAAGAATTATTGTCGATCGTGGGATTGTCTCATCCGTTACATTCAAAAACGGCCTTACACTGCATTTCATTATCAGCAATCCGATCAAAAATTTCACTGATCTCTTTGACACCCAAGCAGATTGAAGAAGCAAAAATGGCAGCGGCATCTAATACGATACCGCTGCCATTTTCTGCATATTACTATTCATTTTCAAAAAACATACCGTCAGCGGTACGAAAAACAATCTTTTTAGGGCCAATTTTACATACAGATTTTGAACAAAATTCATCCTTATGTCATGACACCTTTAGCCTTTTGGCAAACAGAGAATTGGTAATAACCCACAATAAACATTATATTTTATTATATATTTATTCCAAATTCTCTCTTGTTCGAATAGCATACCGTCGGGTTTTATACTATCAGCATGCTATCCCCAAAGCTAAAAAAGCGATACTTGTTTTTTACTGCATCTTCATAAGCGTGTAGTACATTCTCACGACCAGCCAAAGCCGAAACGAGCATTATCAGCGTGCTTTCCGGCAGATGAAAATTAGTAATCAGTCCATCGAGGCCCCGAAACTCAAAGCCGGGATAGATAAAGATATCCGTCCAGCCCTCACTCTCGCAGAATCTTCCCTCTTTTTGAACTACCGACTCTATGGTCCGGCAGCTGGTAGTTCCCACGGCGATTACACGTTTTCCATTCTTTTTTGTTTCATTGATGAGGTCTGCTGTGGCCTGCGGCATATAATAATGTTCGGAATGCATTTTGTGGTTCTGTATCTTGTCCTCACTGACCGGACGGAAGGTGCCCAGTCCAACATGCAAAGTGACAAATCCCAATTGGATCCCTTTCTGCTGAATCCGCTCTAAAAGTTGCGGAGTAAAATGCAGCCCCGCCGTAGGAGCAGCCGCTGAACCAGTTTCCTTGGAATATACTGTTTGATAACGCTCCCGATCTTCTAGTTTTTCCTTGATGTACGGCGGTAGGGGCATCTGTCCAATTTGGTCAAGCAGATTGAAGAAAATACCCTCGTAATTGAAATGGATCCTTCGGTTTCCATCCTCAAGTACATCTACTACTTCACAGGTCATCAGACCTTCCCCAAAAACAAATCGAGTTCCCTTTTTAGCCCGCTTCCCGGGCTTCGAAAGAGCCTCCCAAATATCATTTCCCTTGTTTTCCAGAAGCAAAAACTCCACTCTGGCCCCAGTGTCCTCTTTAATCCCGTAAAGTCTGGCCGGCAGTACACGGGAATCATTGAGAATCAGGCAGTCTCCCGGATTTAAAAAATCGATAATTTCATAGAAATGATGATGGGCGACGGCACCCGTTTTTTTATCAAGCGTCATCAGCCGCGAAGCGTCACGCGGCTCCACCGGCGTTTGGGCAATCAGTTCTTCAGGCAGGTAGTAATTGAAATCACTTGTTTTCATTGAATTTTCCGTTTTATTTTCCTCCCTACTTGGCACGGTTTCATCGATGATAGCATAAAATAGAAATGCACGGAAATTGCGCGAAAAAATTGACAACGAGCATAAACTAATGTATGATAAGAAAGAAATAGAGGCGCAGCTTTCAAAAGTAATGGGATCGAGGTTGCCAGGACTGTTGAAGTTCTATGAAAGGGTGGGCTGCCGAAGGGAATATCCGGCAAATATTACCTGGTTGCAACGGCGAAAGCTTTGTGACTGTCATCACTTATGATGGAGTGCTATTCTTACCTACTTTTGGGCTCATCGCGTCAAAACAGCATTTCTATTATATGGGATTGGCAGCCGGTTTTCAACCGGTTTTTTTCATTCCCCTGCCTTTTTACTTTTGCAGATAAATTTCATAGGAAAGGATCGATAAAGAGATGAAAAAATATCGTGTTGGAATTATAGGGTGCACAGGAATGGTCGGACAGCGTTTTGCCACTATTTTGGATGGTCACCCTTGGTTCACTGTTACAGCACTTGCCGCCAGTGCCAACTCCGCAGGAAAAAGCTATCGTGAAGCTGTAGGAAGCCGATGGGCAATGAAGAAAGCGATCCCTGAAGCTTTAAAGGATTTACCCGTTTATGACGCTGAGAAAGATATCGAAACTATTGTCTCTCAAGTCGATTTTGTTTTCTGCGCCGTCAATATGAAAAAAGAGGATATCAAAGCATTAGAGGAAACATACGCCAGACATGAGTGCCCTGTTGTTTCCAATAACAGCGCCCACCGCAGCACTCCGGATGTTCCCATGATCATTCCTGAACTCAATGCCGACCATGCCGATGTGATTGCCGCCCAACGGGCACGCCTTGGGACCAAGCGAGGGTTTATTTCCGTAAAATGCAATTGTTCCCTCCAGAGCTATGTGCCGGCGATTCATCCTTTGATGGATCTGGAAGTCACCAAAGTCTTGGCCTGTACTTACCAGGCAATTTCTGGTGCGGGTAAAACATTCGAGACCATGCCGGAGATTCTGGACAACGTCATTCCCTTTATCGGCGGCGAGGAAGAGAAGTCTGAGCAGGAGCCGATGAAAATCTGGGGACATGTGGAAAACGGCGTCATTGTCAATGCTTCTACTCCTTCTATAACCTCTCAGTGCCTGCGTGTTCCTGTCTCTGATGGGCATATGGCTGCAGTGTTTTTCTCTCTAAAGCAAAAGGCCAGCAAAGAAGAAATTATTGCACGCTGGAATAAGTTCCGCGGCCCTGCACAGGAGCTTGAGCTTCCCAGTGCGCCCAAACAATTCATTCATTATTTCACAGAGGACAACAGGCCTCAGCCCAAATTGGACCGGGATCTGGAAGGCGGTATGGCAATTTCCGTTGGCAGGCTGCGTCCCGACACCCAGTATGACTATAAATTTGTGTGTCTTTCTCATAACACGCTGCGTGGAGCTGCGGGAGGCGCTCTGCTGATGGCAGAACTGCTCTGTAAGAAGGGCTATTTCGATTGAATTGAATTCGGAGGTAATCGTCAACTATGAAAGAACTACTCTTTACCGGGGCAGGAACTGCCCTTGTCACCCCCTTCGATAAAAGCGGCAATATCGCTTGGGATGAAATTGAAAAGTTGGTGGAATATCAAATCGAAAGTGGGATTGACGCCCTCATTGCCTGCGGTACTACCGGTGAAGCGGCTACCATGACCTCGGAAGAACATTTGAAGACGATTGATTTCATTATTCAGAAGTCAAAAGGCCGTGTTCCGGTCATTGCCGGAACAGGCAGCAATGACACTCAGTTCTGCGTAGAGCTCTCTTTGCAGGCTAAAAAACTTGGAGCTGACGGTTTGCTGCTTGTCACCCCTTACTATAACAAAACGTCGCAAAAAGGCCTGGTTGAAAGCTTCAACTATATTGCCGACAGTGTTCAAATGCCCTGTATCCTGTACAACGTACCGGGCCGCACCGGCTGCAACATCTTACCGGAAACCTATTATGAGCTTTCCAAAAACCCCTATGTGGTAGCAACGAAAGAGGCCAACGGAGACACTGTTTCCGTTGCGAAAACAGCGGCTATGTGCGGCGATGAATTGACGATATATTCCGGAGAAGATAATCAGACGCTCCCCATCATGGCACTGGGCGGAAAGGGCGTTATCTCTGTTTTTTCCAATGCACTTCCCGGTAAAATGCATGAACTGACTGCCGCAATGCTGAAAGATGACCTCCCTGTAGCCAGAAAGCTTAACAATGAATACTTTGACTTGATGAATGGGTTCTTCATGGATGTCAACCCCATTCCGATCAAGGAAGCTTTGTTCCAGATGGGGCTTATCAGCACCAATCGCTGTAGAATGCCATTGACCACCATGACGGAAAATGGGAAAGCACAGTTACTTGCCTTGCTAAAAAAACACGCTGTTCTTTGATCATAAACCGGAAGTTGAACTTTTAGGAAGGATAATCTGAAAATGACGGATTTAATCTTATGCGGCTGTGGCGGAAAGATGGGCGCTGCGGTACGAGAATTGGCCTCCGCTCGGGAAGACTGCAGAATCGTTGCAGGCGTAGATCTTGCATGCCAGAACAGCGGGCTGCATTTTCCAGTCTACCGTGCACTTTCCGAGGTCAACGAAGCCGCCGACTGTATTATTGATTTTTCTCATCCCTCTACCCTCCCCTCCATTTTGAATTACTGCAGAACTCACCCGGGCACTTCTGCCATCCTTTGTACCACTGGCTACAGTGAGGAGCAAACGGCAGACATTCGGGACGCAGCGGAGGAGCTTCCTCTTTTCTATTCCCGAAATATGTCTCTTGGCATCAACTTATTGATTGAGCTTGCCAAGAAAGCAGAGGCTGTGCTGGGTGATGCATTCGACGTTGAGATCCTGGAAATGCATCATAACCAAAAAGTAGACGCTCCCAGTGGCACTGCACTGATGATTGCCGACGCAGTAAATGAGGTACGTGAAAACAATATGAAGTACGCCTACGACCGTCATTCTCAAAGAAAAAAGCGTGAGAAAAATGAAATAGGCATGCATTCTGTCCGCGGAGGAACTATTGTAGGAGAACATCAGATCATTTTTGCAGGCCGGCATGAGATGATCACTCTGTCCCATTCCGCCCAGTCAAAAGAGCTCTTTGCATCCGGCGCTGTCAATGCAGCGTTATTTATGAAAGGCAAGGGCCCAGGACTCTATAGCATGTCCGATTTGATATGAGGAGGAAACAGGATGAATTCTACCACAGTCATCAGTACGGTTGACAACATCACTCTGATTACCCTGCAGGGCTTTCCGGCCAATGTGGGCGCCATGTCCAGAATATTTGATGAAATCGCTAAATGCGGTATCAACATCGATATGATTTCCATGGCCCCCACTCACGGCGCCTATACAGGGATGTCTTTCACTATTTCCGATAATGACCTCATCGATATTCTCTCCTTTGTCAACGCTGTAAAAAAAGAGACGGATATCAAAGTGATCGTCAGCAGCGTCAATCACAAAATTTCGATCTATGACAAGGCTATGAAAAATACGCCTGGAATTGCGGCTAAAGTTTTTAACGCCATCTCCAATACGGACGCCGACATTCGCCTTATTACCACTTCCGAGGTGGAAATTTCTCTGCTAGTCACAGAGGCGGATTTTGACACGGTCTATCAGGCAATCACAGCCGCAATGTCTTATTGATATTTTCAATAAAAATTCTGATAAAAAAGGAAGCAGTCAATTGTGACCGCTTCCTTTTTTGTCAGAATATCCAAAGTAACACTGGAAGAATATAGATCACTGCAAGTACAAGGTAAAAAGCAATGTTCAGTAGGATGGGGGATACTCGCTCCAAACAGTTTTGCAGTTTATTTAATTTTTTCTTTCTATTATAAGAAACCAAGAATACTGCTATCAGGAAAGTTACTGAACTGATCCATAGGCCTGTCCATAAACCTTGAGGGATATAAGTGACGCATACATTATTCTCCCCTTTATCCAAAGGGATTTCCAAGAAGCAGTTCCAGACCAGCTTTGGCGTCGTCTTCACCCCATTGACGGTAATCTTCATTCCCGGACTATATGGGGTAGAAAGAAACAAGCTTTCCCCTTCTTCTGCTTCGGCACGAATTTCCATCCTGCTGCCCTGTACAGAAAACACGGCATCGGTTAACTGCTTCCTCAATAATTCCGTGTTCTTTTCTTCATATCCGTAAAGGCCAAAGGAGTACAGTTCTGCTTGTTTTTTTACTCTGACGGTGATATGAACTAAGCCCTGGTCAAATTTTCCAAGCTCCAGTATGCCGTTACAGCGCTGCGTCGGGTAACTTTCCTGAACGACTACTCCATTCACTTCGATTGCGAACGTATCATTGATCTTTTCTTTTAGCTTGGTGGAAATTTCATGAAATGCATCGAAATATAGCGTTTCTCCTTGCCTGGCCTCCAGTTCAAATACCAGGCAGCCTTCTTCTCCATCTGGTTCCAGATAGACAGTCTCTCCTACCCTTGAGATATTGAGTTTTTCTGTCCGGACTGGAGCGTACGGCGTCAATCCTTCTTTTCCGGTGAGGGAGCGAAAGACGGCATTCTGGAATTCCAGTCTATTTTCATGGGTGGAAAATTCAGGCAGAATGTTTTCTGGAATCAAATAGGCTAAATTTCCTGCCCCCGTGGCAGAAATCTGAAAATTTTCATCGATAGAATACTTGTTGGAAAGTAAAACGTCACTTATCGGCGTGCCACAGCAGGAAGAGGTTTCCATCCAATAAGAACTGTAGCCTAAAAGCTTCATGGTTTTCAGGTATTCTTCATCTGTCAGAGAAGTATAATGGTCCAATGTTTTGAAGCCTGCTGCTCCCAACAGATTTACATCGCATATTTTCGAATTCTGCTTCACCCGGTACATCCCATCGTCCGGAATCATTCCTTCCAGGTTTAGCAGATTTTTTTCTCTGTCAGGAAAATTAGCAGCAGAGCCCATCAATACAGATGCATGAAAGCCACCCTGTATGATACAGATTGATACCAAGGTGAATGCCAATATCCTAGAGGAAATTTTATGGTTCAGATAAAAATGAATTGCCAGTACTATGACAGATGCAGCATGAATCGAAATCAAAAGAAGCCAAATGAGACTTTCCGGATCAAACCATAAGGTTTTTGTGTAACTGGTAATTTTGTCAAAATTCAGGAAAAGAAGCAGCAGTGACAGTGTCAAAAGATGCACAGCAGCAGCAAAGAGAACTATGGGATATCTCTTTTGCTGCCGCAAAATCCCCTCTTTTTCTTCCTGCCGATAGTCTAAAGAGGATAGGCAATCGGCAAAATACCAGAGTCCGATAAAGAGTGGAATATATCCATACCTCGCAGGAAAAGCCTGGTAGCTTCCAGTGTGCCACAGTTTGTTGATTGGTTCGACAATCAACGGCAAGGAAAGCAGGACTAGCAGTAGCAGCAAGGTTTTTCGTAAATGGCTTTTGGGAAACAAGCGTATTATGACCGGAATACTGACCACTGCAGCCGAGCACAGCAATACCGGGAGAGTCGTTTCCGCTTCTGTAAAAAAGCCTCCCCTGCGCAGCTCTTCTAAAACTCCTGCCGTACGGGCAGAACGAAAACACTGCAGCAGCGAGGGCAGCCAAACCGGAGCGGACACTCCAAGGGAAAAAAACGCAGCACAGCCGATCTGTCTGGCCGCTCTTCCCCGATCCTCAACACAATACCTGAGAAAGAGTGCGCTGATGAGAATCAAGGCAAGGAACACCATATAGCTTAGATAGTAATTGAGAACTATGGTTATGGTAACAAAAACAGTAAACAGCAAGCTTCTTTTCTCTTTGATAAGCTTGAGGAATCCAAGCATGGTCAAAGGAAAGATCAGCATCAGATCTAACCAGACGATATTTTGATAATAGAGCAGGCCATATCCACAGAGAGAATAGCTGATGCAGAGAAAGCTGTGAAGCATATGATTCAACTTTGGCTCAGCATAGCGAAAAAAACAAGAGACCGTTCCCGCCGACAGGGCAAGTTTTAAGAGAATCAATAAATTGATAAATTCATAGAGATAGGATTTATCAATAAATACTGTTAAAAAAGTAAAAGGACTGGAAAGGAAAAAGAAGAAGACTCCGAAGAAGCTCATTCCTCCTGCGTTATTCAAGTTGTAGAAGAACCCGGCTCTTCCGGAAAGGATGTCCTTCCATTCCAGCATCAGTGGAATCACCTGCTGTTTCATATCCCCCCAGGCTGCTGACTTTTCTCCAAACGGATACAATCCAAAACAGAAAAAAACCAGACCAAGAATCAGGGCTGTCAGCAGCGCCGGCAGTATATGCCAGAAAAGTTGATTTACTTTTAATTTCCATTTCTTTTCCATATTCGTAATATTGCCAGATTATTCTGACATTACTCTTACAGAACACTGAAAAATACAAAAAGATCAGGCCGGCAGCTTGAAACTGCCGGCCTGATCAAATCATATGAATCTTATCTTTTCTCATCCTGAGGCACATCGGTCATTAATTCCTTTAAAGAAGTTGCCATTCCTGCCAGGCTCTGGATATTCGAGGGAATAATAATCTTGGTTGCTCTTCCATCTGCCGCTTTCTGAAAAGCCTCAAGACTTTTCAACGCTATGACAGGATCGCTGGGATGCGCCTCATTCATCAGTTTGATAGAATCTGCCAACGCTCTCTGAACAGAAAGAATCGCTTCCGCTTCGCCCTGTGCTTCGCGGATTTTCGTTTCTTTCACCGCGTCAGCCCGGAGCACCGCGGATTCCTTCTGTCCTTCCGCAATCAGGATTGCACTGCGCTTCTCACCCTCAGCATCAAGAATTTTCGCACGACGTTCCCGTTCGGCCTTCATCTGTTTCTCCATGGAGTCTTGAATTTCCGCCGGCGGAATAATATTTTTCAGCTCTACACGATTCACCTTGATGCCCCAGGCGTCAGTCGCCTCGTCAAGAATAACCCGGATCTTCGAATTGATAACGTCACGCGAAGTCAGAGTATGATCCAATTCCATATCGCCAATGATATTCCGCAGCGTGGTCGCACTTAGGTTTTCAATGGCAGAAATCGGATTTTCCACACCATAGGCATAAAGCTTTGGGTCGGTAATCTGGAAATATACTACCGTATCAATCTGCATCGTAACGTTGTCCTTGGTAATAACCGGCTGGGGAGGGAAATCAATAACTTGTTCCTTCAGACTTACTTTCTTGGCAATCCGGTCAAAAAAAGGAATTTTCACGTGCAGACCTGTTCCCCAGGAAGCGTGAAACGCCCCCAGCCGTTCCAGAACAAAAGCATGCGCCTGCGGTACAATCTTAATATTTGCAATGACGACAATGAAAAACAGCAAAACCACTACCAAAGCAATTATGATAGGCATAATAAATCTCCTCTCTCAAGACTGATATCCTTGATGGACAATCAGCTTTACACCCTCGATTTTTTCCACAATAACCTTTTCGCCGGATGGAATCACGCTTTCTGGATCCGCTGACCGGGCTGACCAGCTGTTCCCCAGCACGGTTACTCTGCCAGCCCCAAGAAGATTGTTGATTTCCTCTGTAACTAAGGCCGTCTTACCCAATACCATATCGGCATTGGTGCTTATGGTTTTACGACTTTGAATCCTCTTTACCAGAGGCCTCGTCAGAATCAACGCTGCACCGGAAACTACAAGGAACAGAGCGACTTGAAGCCACAGCGGCGCTCCGAATAGACTTGCCACCAAAGCAGCCAGTCCTCCAGGCACAAACCAGACAGATACCAGCGCCGGTACGGCCGCTTCCACAATTGCAGCGACCACAGTGATTCCCAACCAGATATAATCCCAAACTTCCAAACGCATTCCCTCCCCCTGTCAAAGATATGTTAAATTATAATATAACTATACTATATAAGGCTTTAAAATGCAAGAAAAAGGGAACCTCCGCAAAGGTTCCCTTTTTTCCTATTAAGAAATTTATCAATACATACCGCCCATATCGGGAGCCGCAGGAGCCGCAGGAGCAGGCTCCTTGATATCCGCAACCAGGGACTCAGTGGTCAGGATGGTAGAAGCCACAGAAGAAGCGTTCTGAAGCGCAGAACGAGTCACCTTGGTGGGATCTACAATACCGGCCTCAACCATGTCCGCGAAAACACCGGTCAGTGCATTGTAACCATAGCCCACTTTATTTTCACGCTTGAGCTGCTCCACAATAACGGAACCCTCAATTCCTGCATTCTCAGCAATCTGGCGAACCGGCTCTTCAAGAGCCTTCAGCACAATAGCTGCGCCCGTTTTCTCATCGCCCTCAGCAGCTTCTACATACTCCTTCACTGCGGGAATTGCATCAATCAGAGCGGTACCGCCGCCAGCCACAATGCCCTCTTCTACAGCTGCCTTGGTAGCTGCCAGCGCATCCTCAATGCGGAGCTTCTTTTCTTTCATTTCGATTTCAGTTGCAGCGCCAACTTTGATAACAGCAACACCGCCGGCCAGTTTTGCCAGACGCTCCTGAAGCTTTTCTCTATCAAAATCAGAAGTCGTGGTTTCGATCTGCGCACGGATCTGATTGACACGAGACTTGATGTCCTCTGCATTGCCGGCTCCGTCAACGATAATGGTATTCTCCTTGTCGACCTTTACCTGACGCGCATGACCCAGCTGAGACAGCTGGGTATCCTTGAGTTCAAGACCCAGTTCCTCAGAAATAACCTGGCCGCCGGTCAGGGTGGCAATATCTACGAGCATCTCTTTCCTGCGGTCACCGAATCCGGGAGCCTTGACCGCCACACAGGTGAAGGTACCGCGCAACTTATTGAGAATCAGGGTGGTCAGTGCTTCACCCTCGATGTCCTCGGCGATGATAAGCAGCTTTTTACCAGACTGAACCACCTGCTCCAACAAGGGCAGAATTTCCTGAATGTTGGAAATCTTCTTGTCAGTGATCAGGATGTAGGGATCATCCAGCTCAGCCACCATCTTATCCGTATCAGTAGCCATATAGGGAGTGATGTAGCCGCGGTCGAACATCATGCCTTCCACGACCTCGCTGTAGGTTTCAGCCGTCTTAGACTCTTCTACAGTGATTACTCCGTCGGAAGTAACCTTCTCCATAGCATCAGCGATCAGATCACCAATCTCATCGCTGCCGGAAGAAACCGCAGCAACGCGGGCGATATCCTTAGTGCCGTCCACTTTGTGGGAATGCTTAACAATGGTATCCACGGCAATTTCCGTTGCCTTCTGAACACCCTTGCGCAGGACCATCGGGTTTGCGCCGGCAGTAACGTTCTTCATTCCCTCGCGTACCAGAGCCTGCGCCAACAGCGTAGCAGTTGTGGTGCCGTCTCCCGCAATATCATTGGTTTTTGTCGCCACTTCTTTGACAAGCTGTGCGCCCATGTTCTCATATGCGTCTTCCAGCTCCACTTCTTTGGCAATGGTGACACCGTCATTGGTGATCAGCGGAGCGCCGAACTTCTTATCCAGCACAACATTTCTGCCCTTCGGACCCAGGGTGATCTTAACCGTATCGGCGAGCTGGTTGACGCCGCTCAAAAGTGCCTTCCTCGCATCCTCACCGTAAATAATCTTCTTAGCCATGCACTGTCATATCCTTTCAGTTTTAAGTTTCATTAAACAGAACCTGACGTTTCGTTTCCGTTATTCCACTACCGCCAGAATATCGGACTGGCGCACAATCGTGTACTCTTCTCCATCTATCTTTACTTCGGTGCCGCTGTATTTTGCTGCAATAACGCGATCCCCTTCTTTCAGATACATCTTCACTTCTTTGCCGTCAACTTCTCCACCGGGTCCCACTGCAATAACACTTGCGATTTGGGGCTTTTCCACTGCTTTGGCGGCCAAAACGATACCGCTCTTTGTAGTTTCCTCCGCCTCTTCGGCCTTGAGCAGAACTCTGTCAGAAAGTGGTCTAATCGTCATAACGCACACCCTTCGGCCCGTATGCTTTTGGTTTTACCGGGCCAATCCTTTCTCCCCGACTCTTTATTGTTTTCGCACTCCCCGGGGAAGAATGCTAAAACCGCACGGATATTCCGTACGAAAAAGAAAGATTACTAGGTATCTGCCGAAAACGACGGATCTGTGATCCGCTCGACCCCGGCCTTTCTTTAGCACTCTTTATCCCTGAGTGCTAACACATATTTTAGTCATATGGTCAGTAAAAGTCAATAGTCTTTTTTTAAAAATTTGACTTTTAACAAATCCTTCATATTTTTCATCTAGTTTCCGTTTTTTCATATCTGCGTCTGCTGTCCATATTTCCAATTCTTAGAAAAAAGCTGCCGTGCCTCCCCACAGGGAACCGCACGGCAGCCGGCTAATTTGTTGTTCAGGCGTTGAGTTGATCCAATAGGCCCTCAATCATTTCCGGTCGAATTTTATCTCCACCCATCATCAAGGCGCCGCGAAGCGGCATATATCCCATCATAGCCATCATGGCATCTTTGGAAATTGCCTCGCCGCCAATATCGTCCAAGTTCATCTTTTCAAGCATCTTTGAAACTATTTCCTGACCCTTGGGGTCTGCCATGATGTCGCCGAAGGTACTGTTTATGGTAAATACCCTCTTATATTGTCTGGTTGACTCCACCCGGACCACTGCAGACAGTGCGATATCACGGCTGGATTTCCCGATCATAATCGTGAAGTCTCCCGTTTCCACGTCCCAGTCTGATATCTCTGTGTTGTAATAGGCAAAGGAACGCTTATCCAGAGTGAAAGACACCTCTTTCTCTTCACCGGGCGCCAGCTCCACCTTTTCAAACCCTTTCAGCTCCTTGACCGGACGTATCACAGAGCTTTCGTTGTCCTGGACATAGAGTTGAACAATTTCCTTGCCCGCCCTATTTCCTATATTTTCCACTTTTACACTCACATGCAGCGAATCCGTATCTTTGAGTGAATCGCGGTCCAGCCGCAGGCTGCTGTAAGCAAATTCTGTATAACTCAACCCATAGCCAAATGGGAACAGAACCTCCATATCCTTTTTGTCATAATAACGATACCCTACAAAAATGCCCTCTCTGTATTCCGTAAGGTCGCCTTCTCCGAAGTAATACAGATAGGATGGATTGTCTTCCAGCCGGAGAGGAAATGTTTCAGCCAGTTTACCGCTGGGATTCTTCTCTCCATACAGAAGATCCACCACTGCGCTGCCTACGGCTTCTCCCCCCAAATAGGCATAGAGGACAGCCTTTACATCATTTAGCCACGGCATTTCAACCGGCGCGCCACAATGAATTACCGCAATTGTATTCTTTTGAACCTTTACCACCTCTTCGATCAGTCTTTGCTGCCCGAAAGGTATTTTAAGATTCTTTCTATCGAAGCCTTCCGACTCCATCTCATCCGTAATCCCAATAAACAACACGGCGCAGTCTGCTTCTTTGGCCGCTTTAACGGCTTCTGCGAGAAGTTCCTCCTGCGGTTCCTGCGACTCGATGGAATAACCGGGAGCGTAAACTATGTTTAAATCCTTAGCCGCCTCCACAGCTCCTGTAATTTTATAACAGGTCACATGAGAGCTGCCGCCGCCTTGGAACCGCGGGTGCTTCGCAAATTCCCCCAGAAAAGCCACCTTTTTCTCTTTGGAGAGAGGCAGAATTCCCGCCTCATTTTTTAGGAGAACCATGGATTCCGCAGCCATCTGACGCGCCATTTCATGATCCCGTTCATACTGAAATGCAGTGTTAGGCTGACGGTTTTCTATGTATTGAGCCACTACTTTAAGGACGCGCTCCACTGCCTTGTTTAAATCCTCTTCGGAAAGCGTTCCGCTCAGTACCGCCTCTGTGATCTTCGTCGCATTTTCTTTTCCTGGCCCCGGCATTTCCAGATCCATTCCTGCGGCCACGCCTTTCACCCGGTCGTTCACAGCGCCCCAGTCGCTGACTACCATGCCGTCATAACCCCAATCCTCTCGCAGAATTTCTGTGAGCAAGCGGTGGTTTTCGGAGGCATATGTTCCATTGAGTTTATTGTAGGAGCACATCACTGTCCAGGGCTTGGCTTCTTTTACGGCTTTTTCGAAAGCAGGCAGATAGAGTTCCCTAAGCGTACGCTCGTCGACCACGCTGTCGCTGGTCATCCGGCGGTGTTCCTGACTGTTGGCGGCGAAATGTTTCAAGCTGGTACCGACCTGCTTGCTTTGCACACCTTTGATATACGCTGCTGCCATTTCGCCTGCTGCATAAGGATCTTCTGAAAAGTACTCAAAATTGCGGCCGCACAGAGGAGAACGCTTTATATTGACTGCCGGTCCCAGAAGCACGGCCACATCTTCCGCTTGGCATTCCTCTCCAAGAATCTCTCCTGATCTTTGGATGAGTTCACGATCAAACGAACTGGCGATACAAGACCCCGTAGGATAACTCACCGCGGTCACACTGGCATTCAGTCCCAAATGGTCGCTTTCCCCTGCCTGCTTCCGCAGTCCGCAAGGGCCGTCCGTTACCATGACAGATGGGACCCCAAGCCGTTCCACACCCTTTGTATGCCAAAAATCACTGCCTGCACACATGGCGGCTTTTTCTTCCAAGGTCATCTCTGCCACTAATTTTTTGATATCCATTTGACCAGGTTCCTCCTAAACAGATTTACTAGATTTTCATTATAACACAAGCTTGAGTAAATTTCACCAGAAAAATTTCCGTATTATAAAACAAATTGTAAATGAGGATAATTTCACAAACAACGGGCTTTCGGAAAGCATCTCCGAAAGCCCGTTGTTTACAATTCTTTTACCATAACATAGTCATCCATCACATAGCCCGAACCAATATCCGATTTTACCTGCTCCTCAACCTGAAAGCCATAATGGCTGTAGACGCCTATGGCATGTTCATTCCCCTTATTGACCGTAAGTCGGATTTTGGAAAGACCTTCCTCTCTCGTCTCCTTTTCCACCAGGGCAAAAGCCTGAGACACCGCTCCGGTACCGTGGTATTCCGGCAAAAGATAAATTTTACTCAGGAACATCTCCTCCCTGTTCTCATACCGGGGAGAAAAACCGACAAACCCGGCAGGCTTTCCCTCGATCTTGATCAGATAATACCGGTATCCCTGGGCCTTCATCTGGGCTTTTACCGCATGATCAGACTGAAATTTATCCAGCATATACTCCACCTGACCGTCTGGCAAAAGCGGATCGTATGTTTCATGCCATACCACCCGTGCAATCTCACAAAGACTGTCGATTTGCTCTTGACTTTCTACCTTTTCCAAATTAATATTCCGCATATTGTTTCCCATTCTTCCTCTATCATATATTTGCGGTGTTTTTTAGAAAGGATACCGCAGATAAACCGTTATCCTTTAAAATGAAGAGCGTTGAAGCTTGAACAATTCCAAGATTCCGACTCTTTGAAACAGTCAGAGAAAACTTCAAAATCACTTTTTTAGTAGCCTGTCCTTTTAAAATTGTTTGGTCAAGCCTCGCGATAGTTTCCCAGAAAGGAAAACCGAGGTAATTCATCGTGCAGCGCACAAATCAAGTCCAGGGTGTCCGGAGTATGGATATTTCCGGAAAAATCCAGATAAAAATCGTATTCAAAATTGCTGCCGGGAATAGGACGAGATTCAATTTTAGTCAAGTTCAGACCGTGTATTGCAAAGCGTTCCAGAACATTATAGAGTGAGCCGGTAATATGGGGCAACGAAAAACAAAGGCTGATTTTATCGGCATTCTCCGGCAAAACGGGCTTCTGAGAGATAATGACAAACCGGGTTTTGTTATTCGCGGCATTTTGAATCCCTTTCTTTAAAACAATCAAACCATATTCCTCTGCAGCCTCCTCTGAACAGATCGCCGCCGTTCCGTCGGGGCGCTCCTGCGCAACAAACTTGGCCGCAGCTGCCGTGTTGGAATATTCTACAGTGGAAAGACCGTGCTGTTCGATGTAATCAGAACACTGGGAAAGGCCTTGTGGATGGGATATAACCGTCTTTATGTCAGCGTTTCCCCGGCATGCTGCCAGACAGTGCTCCACTTTGATCCCCACTGCACCCACGATATAAAAACGGTATCGGAGGATCAGATCATAGACGGCGCTGACCGAGCCAGCTGCAGAATTTTCTACCGGCAAAACACCGAAGTCAGCCTCTCCAGATTTTACGGTTTCGAATACCTCTTTCCAGGTACTGCGAAAGACAAGTTCAGGCGCTTCAAAAAAGCGGAGGGCAGCGCGGTGGGAGTAAGCCCCCGGCACGCCCTGGCAAACCGCCCTCACATCGCTTTGTTTCATGCTGCGGTCCGCCGTCTGCTCCAGCCGGCGCAGTTCGCCTCCGCCTACCAGCATCTGATGTTGCCGTGCACGGCTTACTGCCATAATCGCAGAATAAAGCGCCGCGGCACTTCCGCCGTATCCACCAGCCTCTTCCCTGACTCGGTCAAGGATTTCCTGTTCCCTTTTTGCGTTGAGCACTGGTATTCCCGCTTGTTGTTTGATCTCAGCCACTTTCTCCGAGCAATTCATCCGTTCTAAAAAAAGCGGCAAAAGCTGCTTGTCTATGCGGTCTATCTCCTCCCGTACAGCCGAAAGCTGCCGCTCAAATTCCTGCTTCTCCATCCTGCCCCACCCTTTCTTTACAGCTTTCCGTTTTGAGCCAGAAGTTCCAGTACCGCCACAGCAGCCGCAGACTCCAAAGCAGGCACCGCTCTCGGCACAATACAGGGATCATGACGCCCCTTAATCACCAGTTTTACATTTTCTCCCGTCTCAAGATTTACAGTATCCTGTTCCCGGCTGATGGAAGGCGTGGGTTTTACTGCAGCGCGAAAAACCAGAGGCATGCCGGTGGTAATCCCCCCCAAGATACCTCCCGCATTGTTGGTACGCGTTTTCACTGCGCCCCCATCGTCATAATAAAAAGAATCATTGTTCTCATGCCCCATTTTCCGGGCTGCCTGGAACCCTGCACCAAATTCAATTCCCTTAACAGCAGGCACCCCGAACACAATGGACGAAATCAAATTCTCCACTCCGCCGAACATGGGGTTTCCCATCCCTGTCGGCAATCCTGTCACAGCGCATTCCACCACCCCTCCCAAACTGTCCAAAGCGAGGCGCGCTTCCTCAATCTGCCTGCGCATCTCCTGCCGAATAGAGGGAAACAGGACGGGAAAATATTCCCGGCTCAAACTTTTCAGAATTTCCGGTTCGATATCCGCCATGTTGAACCGCCGGTCTTCTGCCGGTCCAACTGACAGTACATGCCCGCCGATCAGAATCCCATGTCGGGAAAGAATTTGGCGGCACACTGCTCCTGCAAAAACAAGGGGAGCTGTGAGACGTCCGGAAAAATGACCGCCACCTCGGATATCATTGTTGCCCTGATATTTTACGAAGGCGGCATAATCAGCGTGCCCCGGCCTGGGAGTAACCTTTAAATTCCCATAATCTTTGGAGTGCTGGTCAGAATTATAAATCAGCGCACAAAGCGGGGCTCCCGTCAAAACTCCGTCGGAAGACATCCCGCAGACCACGTGTGGTTCATCCTTTTCCACACGCCGGGTAGCGCTGGGGTCTTGCCCCGGCGCCCGCCTTGCCATCTGCACCAAGATCTCGTCCCAATCCATCTTTTCACCCGCCGGCAAGCCGTCCAAAGTAACGCCAATGGCTTCCGTATGGCTTCCCCCAAAAACAGAGAGCTTGATCCTCTCACCCCACATCGATGACATCTGCAATTCCTCCCAACTTTCTTAAATCCTCAAAAAATCCCGGATAAGATTTTCTGACACTCCATGCGTCCGTCACACACACCTCTTTGCTGCTTCTGCAGGCGGCGGCTGCAAGGGCCATGACAATCCGATGATCGTTTCTTCCCTCTGCCCGTCCTCCGGAGAAATACGGTACGCCTTTTATCATAAGACCGTCTTCCGTCTCCGTTACCCTGCCTCCCAGCGCATTCATTGCCGCCGCCATTGCGGCCAGCCGGTCACTCTCTTTCAGGCGCAGGCGTTCAGCATGGTAAATTTTGGTCTCTCCCTCCGCTGCACAGGCGCATACAGTCAGGGCAGGCACCATGTCGGGAATCTGCGCCACATCAATGGCAAACCCCTTCAGACCGCCAAACGGCTGTTTTGCATTTGGATTCCAGGCTTTAAGAACACCGTCTTCGAAAGCAAGCTGAAGTCCAAATCTCTCAAATAGGGATACACAGGCCCGATCTCCCTGGTGGGATGACTCCAGCAGTCCGGCTATTTGAATCTTGCCGCCTCCCAGTGCAGCAAGGCACAGAAAAAAGGCGGCTTGGGACCAATCTCCTTCCACCATATATCTTCGGGCACAGTACTTCTGTCCGCCCGGAATATGCCAGCCTGTAGCGGTTTCAATAACCGAAACTCCGAAATCCGCCAGTATAGAGATAGTAAGATCCACATAGCCTTTCGATTCCAGCTCTGAAGAAAGCACAATTTCACTGTCTCCTTCTAAAAGCGGAAGGGCCAACAGGAGGCCCGTGACGAATTGAGAGCTAACGTTGCCGGGAAGCGTATAGCTTCCTGCATGCAGCTTCCCTTCCATTTTCAGCGGCAGTCCGCCCTCTGTTTGAAGCAGGACGCCGTGTTCTGGAAGAAGCTTTTGATAAATCCCCAAGGGGCGTTGCGGCAACCGTCCTTTGCCGTAAAAAGTCGTTTTTACTCCCAAAGCGGCGGCAACCGGTATCATAAAGCGAAGGGTTGAGCCCGATTCCAAACAATCGATCTCTGCTGTTTCCCCACCCAAATCCGCGGATTGAACCAACAGAGTTTTCCGCTTCTTATCATAGGAAACAATGCCTCCAAGCGCTTTCACCGCGTTTACCGTTGCGGTCAGGTCGTCGCTCAGTTCAAGGTTGCCAATTTCACAGTTGCCTTGGGACAGTGCCGCACACAACACGGCACGGTGCGCCGCGCTTTTGCTGGGTGGAATCTGCAAAATCCCCTTCAGACCGCTTTTTCGGTAGATCACGTTGGCCATCTTTGTTGCCCTCCTTCTGCTCAGTAGCCGCTTTCCGAAAGAAATATTTCCTTTTTCTAATTCAAAACTTCACTAAAATACGAAAAGTGCCTCATGCCGTTTCAAGGATCCCGATTATTCCATCACACACAGCAGCTGGCTGCGATGAATCGGATAGATGATGCTTTCCCCTATTTCCTTCAGAAGAATCAGCTGCAGCGTTTCTCCATCACTCTTTTTGTCCAAAGCTGTGGCCTCGATTATCTCTTCTTTGGAAAAACAATCCTCCACAGGCAGGCCGTATTGTACCAGCACCTTTCGAATGCGCTCCGCTGTTCCTGCCCGGGTGATTCCAAGTTTCTCCCCGACACCTGCAGCAAGCACCATTCCGATTCCTACAGCCTCCCCGTGGGCCAATTCCTGGAAATGATGAAGCTTTTCCAACGCATGTCCGAACGTGTGCCCAAAATTCAGAATCATCCGGCGGCCCTTATCCCGGGTGTCCTCTTCAACCAGCTTTTTTTTGCTGGATACACAACGGATAATGATCTCCTCCAGGTCTACGGGCTTAATTCCCTTTTCCAGCTGTTCAAGCAGGGCCAAGTCTGAAATGCAGCCGTATTTGATCACTTCTCCCATACCGTCATGAAAATAATGCTCCGGCAATGTATTCAGCGTCTGCGGATCGGTAACAACTGCACGAGGCTGGTGAAACGCACCTACCAAATTTTTGCCAAAGGGAAGGTCCACACCCGTTTTTCCCCCTACGCTGGCGTCCACTTGGGCCAGCAGAGAGGTCGGAATCTGAAGAAAGGAAATTCCTCTCAGAAAGGTAGCAGCGGCAAAGCCGCCCATATCTCCTGTTACACCGCCGCCTAAGGTGACGATAAAATCGCTGCGGGTAAATCCGTTTTCCGAAAGCGCCCGATAAATATCGCAGACCGTAGCGATCTGCTTCGAGCTTTCTCCCGCTGGGAACAAGAATTCGCTGACCCGAAACCCGGCAGATTCCAGCGAATCTTTGACGCGTTGCCCATAGAGGGGAAACACATTGCTTTCACTGACCAGCATCGCTTTGGCTCCCGGTCTTTCCAATTCCGCAGCCAATTCTCCCACCCGGTCAATTATTCCGTTTTCCACTGTCACTTGATAGGGCACTGCAGTAGCTATCTCAATCTTCATGATGTCAAAATCTTCCTTTCTCCCTGACAGGCGCTGCCCCGTACGATTCCGCTGTAGTACCCCCTGTTATAAAACAGAGTACCGAGCCGGCTTCCCGCCTTTATCCTTCTTCCTGCTTGATCCGGGCTGCAGCCTGCAGCAGGCCGCGGAGTTCCCCTTCCTCCTGCCCGGCCACAGCATCTCTGAGCTTTTCCAGATTCCCTATCAAAGTATCAATTTCGCGTAGGAGCGCTTCCCGGTTGTCCAAAAACAGGCGGCTCCACAGCTCGTCATTGATCAGGGCAACCCGCGAAACGTCCCGGTAGCTGCCTGCTGAAAAGCCCTGGTGTTCCCGGCACCTCGGACTCATCACATAGGCGCAGGCCAGCACATGCGGCACCTGAGAGGTGAATGCTATTATTTGATCGTGCTTTTCGGGGGTAGTGAGTACCACACGTCCAAATCCCATCCCTTTTGCCAAGGAAGAGACCTCTTCTACAGCCCATTCAGGCGCCCCGCAAGGAGTAATCAAATAGGAAGCCCCCACAAAAATACTGGGGTCACTGGCAGAAAACCCACTGCGTTCCTTACCAGCCATGGGGTGCCCCCCTACAAAGATAAAGTTACCGTTTGCTTGCAAGAGATTCATCTGCCGGCAAACTTGCTTTTTGATTCCACAGGTATCGGTGACAATACAATCAGATTTCAGCCTTTTTCCATACTCCTCAATAAACCTTATAACTTCCTCAGGATAGACGCAGAGATAGATCATATCCGCCTCCTCCAGGTCCTGCAGAGTAGCCTTACGGTCGATTGCTCCGCAGGAACAGGCGTCCAGCAGGGTTTCATCGCTGATATCGACGCCTAAAACCTCGTGCTCCGTACTGAGTTTCAGGGCTTTTGCCAACGAGCCCCCGATCAATCCCAAGCCTACCAGAACGATTTTCTTTTTCATAGCGCCCGAACCGTTTCTGAAAGCTTCTTCACCTTTGCAGCCAGAGCGTCAAACTGAACTGGTGTAATAGACTGAGCGCCGTCGCAGAGAGCATGACTTGGGTCATTATGCACCTCAATGATCAGCCCATCCGCCCCAATAGCAGCGGCTGCAATTGCCAGCGGCTCGATCAGCCAGTTGATTCCAGAGGCATGGCTCGGGTCCACAATAACCGGCAGATGGGAAAGCTTCTTGATTACAGGAACTGCCGAGATATCCAGCGTATTGCGTGTCATCGTCTCATAAGTACGGATTCCCCTTTCACACAGAATGACCTGTTCGTTTCCTTCTGCCATGATATATTCCGCACTCATCAAAAGCTCTTCTATTGTATTTGCAAGCCCTCTCTTGAGAAGAATCGGCTTGCGCGTTTTTCCCAATTGTCTGAGAAGCTCAAAATTCTGCATATTGCGCGCTCCCACCTGAATGATATCCACATCCTCAAACAGCGGGAGATGCTCGATGCTCATGATTTCCGTTACAATAGGCAGGCCAGTTTTCTTTTTCGCTTTAGAGAGCAATTCGAGGCCTTCCGCTTTCATTCCCTGGAAAGCATACGGCGAAGTACGCGGTTTAAAAGCGCCGCCACGCAGAAACATAGCCCCAGACCTCTTTACACTCTCGGCAATTTCACAGATTTGGTCTTCGCTTTCCACAGAACAGGGGCCTGCAATAAGAGCCAGAGAGCCGTCTCCAATTTTCTGGCCTGTAGGCAAAGAGATGACGGTATTATCGGGATGAAATTTCCTGTTGGCCTTTTTATAAGGCTCTTGCACTCTTTTGACGCTCTCAACAAATTCCTGGGCAGCCACATATTCACTGTCAATTGCAGTGGTATCCCCGATCAGACCGAGAACTGTGCTCTGGGTGCCTACCCAGGTATTGACCTGCACATCATAGTTTGTCGTCAGTTTATTGACGAATTCATTAATTGTTTCCTGCCTTTGATTGGGCTTTAATACGATAATCATGGTTTTTTCTTCCTTTCAAAAACACTGTGAATTAAAAAAGCGAAGCCTGCATCGGCTCCGCTAATAACAACATTCCATAAAAATTCCAATTTGCCTGATTCAGCAATCAAACAAAATCGGTATTCTGGAAAACGCAGCCGCAAATTGATTCCATGCACAAAAAGCCCGCGCAGTAAATCGCGAGCTAAAATAGCCATAAAATCGTTTTGCAGCCAATGAAACCATTAAAATACTTCCTTTACACACATCGGAATTTTCTTTACTATCTTAAACCAGAGCAAATTATTTGTCAAGGTTTTTATACTTTAAAGTACAAAATTCAGAGAAAAGCCTCAGCAATTCGCTTTGCAACCACACAGGCAGGCGCTCCTGCCTCCACCGTCAGGTCTGCAGCCGCCTGATACAGTGGACAACGCTGTTCATAGAGCTCCGCGATCACTTTCCGTCTGTTGGGCTTCTGAAGCAGGGGCCGCTTCCTGTCCCCCTTCAGCCTTTCCTGCAGTGCCGGAAGCGGTACGTCCAAATAAAGGATGGTACCCTTTCCGGCATGAAATGCCTGTACATTGTCAGGAAAAAGCACGGTTCCGCCTCCGCAGGCCACCACCATGTTCGTTTTTTCTGCAATTTCCCGTACTGCCGCAGCTTCCCGTTCCCGAAAACCAGCTTCACCAAAACGTTCGAATATTTGAGAAACTTTTAAACCTTCTTTGCGTTCAATATATTGGTCGAGATCACAGAACTTCCGGTTCATGAGTTTGGCCGCCCGCTTTCCCACACTTGTTTTGCCGCATCCCATAAAGCCGCACAGCACGATATTTCCATCCATAACTATGCTTTCCCCCCGAAAATCCGTCTCATCTCTTCTGCAGCGTCTTTGCAAAGTACAGCCAGCTCTGAGGCCTTGAACTGCGTGCCATACCAGATTTCATGGGCAGCCACAGCCTGAAATACCAGCATTTCCATTCCTCCGATCGCCTTTACCCCCAATCTCTCTGCACGTTGCAGCAATTCTGTTTTCGCAGGATTATACACAGCGTCAAACACAGCGGAACAACGGGAGACCACTTCCTCTGAAACAGGGCATTCACCAGTGTGGGGATACATTCCCGCACTGGTAGCATTTATAAGCACGTCAAACTCCGTCTTTTCGCTTTCCAGCGCGGCATAAGTCAGAACACGCACCTCTCCGCCCACGCCGCGATACTTCTGAAGATCAGAGCAGAGCTTTTGCCCCTTTTCAACCGAATTTTCCCTGCTAACAATTGTGAGGCTTGTCCCCGGACATTCCGCCGCCTCAAAGGCGATTGCTCTGGCGGCTCCGCCGTTTCCAAGCAGCAAAACTTTTCCCGAAAGCTCTGCACCATGATTTTTCAACGCCGCACGGCACCCGGCGCCGTCGGTTGTATATCCAAAAAGCCTTCCCTGCTTCACTTGCACCGTGTTGACAGAGCCGGAAGCTTTCGCTTTTTCCTCAACTTCATCCAAAAAGGGAATAATTGCATTTTTATGGGGAATCGTTACGTTGAAACAATCCAGACCGCATAAAACCGGTATTGCCTCCTTCAAATCCGGAACATCCAGAACCGTGTAGGAAAGCGGACGTCCGGATAACGCAAACAACCTTTCATGGATGAACGGTGACATCGTATGTCCGATAGGATGGCCAATTACGGCAATTTTTTGTGGTTCCATGGCGGAAGAAACTCCCCTTTCCCTCAGTTTTCCAAAATATTTCTATTTCGTATTGACAAAGCAGAATCGAGTCAATAAAATGTAGGTGATGGATACGGTACGGCGAACGTTACCACTCGCCGGCGTATGGATTGTATCACATATTGACCGGTTTTGTCCATATCTTCCATTTTTGAACGGAAGCCCCCAAAAACAGAATTTTATTAGGAGGAACTAGAAATGGTACTAGAAAAAGTCAAGGCGATTCTCAGCGAACAGTTTGATGTGGAGGAGGATTCTATCACTGCAGAAACCACACTCGCCGATGATCTGGGCGCAGATTCTCTTGATGTTGTCGACCTGCTGATGTCCATCGAGGATGAATTCGAAGTTGAAATTCCCGATGAAGAGGTAGAAAATATTAAAACGGTCGGCGCGCTTGTTGAGTATATTGAAGGCCATTCTAAAATCTGATTTTGAAATACTATCGCTAAGTCGAGCGTCCGAGCCTTGTTCGGACGCTTTTTTCTTGCAAAACCCTTTTATTCAAGCTATAATTTTTGCATGGAATCTTAAATATCCGCTCGAAAGGACTTGTTTTTCATGGCACAGCAGAAAAAAATGGTCGAAGATATAACTTCGATGGAAGAAGATTTTTCCAAATGGTATACGGATATTGTCAAAAAAGCGGAGCTTATGGATTACTCCAGCGTTAAAGGCTGTATGGTCATTGAGCCATATGGTTATGCCATTTGGGAAAACATCCAGAAGGATCTGGATGCCCGTTTCAAAAAAGTAGGCGTTCAAAATGTGTATATGCCTATGTTTATCCCGGAGAGCCTCCTGCAGCGCGAAAAGGACCATGTAGACGGCTTCGCGCCGGAAGTCGCCTGGGTGACACAGGGCGGCGAGGAAAAGCTTTCTGAGCGGCTTTGCGTGCGCCCAACCAGTGAAGTTCTATTCTGTGAGCACTATCAGAAGGTAATCCGTTCTTACCGCGATCTGCCGAAAATTTACAACCAATGGTGTTCTGTAGTACGTTGGGAAAAAACCACCCGGCCCTTTCTTCGTTCTTCTGAATTCCTGTGGCAGGAAGGCCATACCATGCATGAAACCGCCGAAGAAGCCCAACAGGAAACGTTGACTATGCTGCGCGTCTACGAAGATTTTTACAAAAATACTTTGGCTATCCCGGCAGTGGTTGGACAGAAAACGGAAAAGGAAAAGTTTGCGGGCGCCTTGGCTACCTACACGATTGAACCCATGATGCATAACGGCGTAGCGCTGCAGGGCGGTACCTCTCACTATTTTGGCGACGGCTTTGCAAAAAGCTTTGGCATCACCTTCACCGGCCGTGATAACACCCTGCAGAGTCCCTTCCAAACCTCCTGGGGCGTATCCACCCGCATGATAGGCGCCATCATTATGGTGCACGGCGACGATAACGGCTTGGTGCTTCCGCCTAAAATTGCGCCTATCCAGGTTGTGATTGTACCGGTAGCCCAGCACAAGGAAGGCGTATTGGAAAAAGCGGGGGAGCTTTATCACAGTTTGCAGGAAAAATTCCGCATCAAACTGGATGACAGTGAAAATTCTCCCGGATGGAAATTTGCCCAGTATGAGATGCAGGGTGTTCCGTTGCGTCTGGAGATTGGGCCAAAAGATATCGAGAAAAACCAATGTGTTCTGGTCCGCCGTGATAACCGGGAAAAGCAGTTTGTCTCTCTGGACAACTTGGAGGAGGCAATTGAAAAAGCCCTGGACGAAATCCATGATGCTCTTTACCAGCGGGCATTGGACAATCTGACATCCAAAACCTTTACCGCAAAAAATTATGATGAATTTCTGGACATTGCAGCAAATAAACCAGGGTTCATCAAAGCAATGTGGTGTGGAGACAGCGCCTGCGAAGAAAAGATCAAAGAGGATACCGGCGGTGTAAAGTCCAGATGCATACCGTTTGAAGAAGAACATCTCTCTGATGTCTGCGCCTGCTGTGGAAAGCCCGCCAAGCATATGGTCTACTGGGGCCGGCAGTACTAAATTTCTTTTCTTTATCTTCCCAGTTTTAATTAGATGCTTCACCAAAATATACCTTTACATTTCTAAAATAATGTAATAAAATGATTGTGTAATCTAACATACTTCTCAAAGTATGTAAATAATAGGAGGAGATTCCCATGGCAAAATTAAAGATCGGTTTTATTGGCTGCGGCGGTATCGCCAACCAAAAGCATTTTCCCGGAATGTCTCAGCAGACCGAGTATGTTGATATGTGCGCATTCTGCGACCTGATCCCCGAAAGGGCTGAGAAGGCAGCTAAAGAGTACGGTACGCCTGACGCTAAGGTTTATACCGACTATCATGAGCTCCTGGCAGACCCCACAATTGATGCGGTTCACGTACTTACTCCCAACATCGCTCACTGCGAGATCACGATTGCGGCTCTTGAGGCCGGCAAGCATGTGCTCTGCGAAAAGCCAATGGCTGCAACTGAAGCAGACGCCAAAAAAATGCTGGAAGCCAGAGACCGTACTGGAAAAATGCTCACCATCGGTTATCAGTACCGTCACTTCCCTGTAAACCAGGTTGCTAAGGCCGTAGTGGACGATGGCTGGCTGGGCGATATCTATTATGCAGAAGCCACTTACCTGCGCCGCCGCGGTGTTCCCACCTGGGGCGTATTTACCGACAAGTCCAAACAGGGCGGCGGCCCCCTGATCGACATCGGCACCCACGCGCTGGATCTCACTTTGTTCCTGATGAACAACTATGACGTGGACTATGTGGTTGGCACCTCCTTTGAGAAGCTGGGCCGGCTGCTGGATCCTGAGCATCAGGGCCAGGTCAACTACAGAGGCGAACATGATTCCTGGAATAACGAAACCT
This sequence comes from Neglectibacter timonensis, assembly GCF_900048895.1. Lineage (GTDB taxonomy): Bacteria > Bacillota > Clostridia > Oscillospirales > Acutalibacteraceae > Acutalibacter > Acutalibacter timonensis. The sequence continues at coordinate 686,225 of NZ_LT160640.1, forward strand.
ATGATGTGGAGGATTCCGCATTTGGCCATATCAAGATGAAGAACGGCGCTGTGATCAACCTGCGTGCTTCCTGGGCAATCAACATGGTCGGTGAGACTGGCGCTAACAATGAAGCTCACGCCACGCTGGCCGGTACCAAGGGCGGCCTCGATACGCTGGAGGACAGAGTCAGACTGAATCACGTAGTGGCCAATCAGCCTTCTGTCACCTATGTAGGCAACAAGGTAGCTTCCTATATTCCCGGTTTCAGCCAGGGCCCGGCTCCTCTTTCCAAGGAAGCCGACATTTGGGTTAAGGCGCTCCGCGGCGAAGGCGAACTCTTTGTGACCGCTGATCAGGCTTATTGCGTCACCAAGATTCTGGACGCCATCTATCAGTCTTCCAAGACCGGAAAACCTGTCTATTTTGACTGATCGGGGTTAACAGCATGAATAATATCAATTTGCAGCTCTATTCTTTCGGGTTTGAGTGTAATCTTTCTCTTTTGGATAAAATCAAATGTGCTGGAGAAATGGGTTATGCCGGTGTTGAATTCGCCCGCGGTTATGAAGAGCTTCCGGTTGAGCAGGTAAAAAAAGCTCTGGATGATGCCGGTGTCAAGGCGGTTTCCGCTCATGTGGCATTGGATTTTATGGAGCAGGATCTTCCTTATCTTGCAAAGCTGGGTGTGAAATTTGTAGCCTGCCCCATGGCTCCCTTTAACACTGCTGAAGAGGCCAAAGAGCTTGCTGAAGACCTCAACAAATTTGGTCAGATGGCAAAGCAGTACGGTATTACCATCGGATACCACAATCATACCGGTGAATTTTATCAGGATCAGGGAAAATACTTGATGGATTACCTGATTGAAAATACCGATCCTGAAACGGTTGCTTTTGAAATCGACTGCGGTTGGGCTTCTGCCGCTGGGATCAATCCGGTAGAATATATCAACCAGCACGCAGGCCGTATCGCCGGTATTCACATCAAGGAAAACGGCGGAGTGATCGGAGCGGACAAGCCTCAATCGAGGCACGAAGCTCCTAACCATCCAAAATTTGAACTGGATGAGGATGGCAAGCCGATCATTCCTCCTGAATTCAAAAAGATGATGGAAGAACGTGAAAAGCTCAATGTTCCCCAGGGAAGCGGTATTGTGGATTGGAAAGCGGTGAAAGCCGCTGCTGATGCCCAGCGCGAAGGAGTCATCTACGTAGTTGAGCGTGAAGCCAGTTACGGAGGCAAGGGCAGAATTGACTGCCTGAAAGAAGATATCGCTTGGTTGAAAGAGAATCTGTAAAAAGTTTTAAGGAAGCGGGAAATGCATTTTGCATTCCCCGCTTCCTTTCCTTTTCTGCAAATGGAGATATCCTATTGGGACATTGGCTTCAACAAGATCCATTACAGTTTTGAGGGAAGGTGCCAGATGGCACTGCCCTCTTTCCGTGAGCTATTCCCAGCTTTTTTCTCTATCCCCTTCTTGAAATCCTGTTACTTTACCAATTCTTTCTGCGCTGCGAAATCCCGGAGTAGGCGAATTTCCTTTTCTCTGTATGGAGTCCCGTCCGGGTAGAGAATACAGTGAAACCAGTTGGGTGGTTCAGGCGCCCCTTCAGGCCAATTCCAGGGAAAGTGGTACCGTGCGCTTCCCGCGCAGAGCCCCCAAAAATAAAAACCGATTTCATATTTTTGAAAATAGGGCAGAAAATTTTCGAAAGTATTCCCTTCGCTGCGGGCCAGGCATTCCGTACATAATGCGGGACGCCCATAGGAGAGAGCTCTTTCCAACTCAGGCAGGAACTCCAACGAACCTCCAGACTGATTATGATACCGATCTGGGCTGCCCGGTTGCGTGTAGTTATGAAATGTGATTACATCCGATAAATCGAACGCTTCCCAGCAGGCGGTAAGTGGCTGTGAAGGTTTAAGAGAACGGGCATGTGCAAACATTTTCTCCAAGCAGCCCCGATGTTGTGGTGCGGCCTCATTCCATAGATCCCATGCGATAATTCTCCGGTCATTGCCGTATTTTCCAATGACCTCTCCCAGGAAACTATATACAGTTTCCATCAGTTCTGCTCTTTGAAAAGGGGCTAAATGCTCAGAATCTTCCACACGCATATAATCCGATTGAGAGGCAACCATCACGGTCATGACGTACCGATCCGCCAAATCCAGGAATCGGTTAATTTTACTTTGAACTACTTCCCACAAAATGTTTCCCCACTCCTTAGACTTTTCCATTTCTTCGTTGGCAGAGCATTTTCACACCTCAGTCCTAAACATGAGTCACCTGTTCAAATATGTAACTGGAATTGGTTACAAGCAGTATGTGGATTATCTGCGGGTGGAACGTGCAAAAACTTTTCTGGAAAACACTGGGATGACGATCGGGGAGATTGCAGAGTCCTGTGGCTACATCAGCGCTTCTAGCTTTATCCGTACTTATAAAAAGTTGACGGGACAGCCCCCCGGTATCTACCGGCAGAAACTAAAAAAGAACTGAGCCGTGAAAAAGCGGTGGCGTTGGAGTGCTCCCGAAAGGAATCCTCCCAACTCCACCACTTTTATTTGCTCCCGCCCATAGTTCTCATTTCGGCTTGTTTTCCTGAAAAAGTTGTTTACCCAAACTAAACAACAAAGTTATTGTTCTATATTGACTTTATCATGATATTTAATTATAATTAGAACTGTTCTTTTTATAACTATAAAGGATGATTTTTTATGCGTGAAGTTCTGATAGCCATCAGTCATTTCAAACGGTTTTACAGTCAGACTTTCCAGCCCTTGACAGAAAAGTTTCAGTTATCGCAGCTGGAAACTGATGTGCTTCTTTTCCTCCGGAACAATCCGGAGTATAACACGGCACGCGATATTGTTTCCATGCGTGGATTTGCAAAGTCAAATGTCTCCATGGCTGTGGATTCCCTACGCCGTAAGGGATTTTTAACTATACAAACTGACACCAATAGCAGAAAACTTCAGCGGCTCAACATCTCCCCCTCTGCGTATGCCATTGCAGAAGAACTTTCGGACTGTCAGACACGTTGCTTTTCCAGGATTATGAATGGATTCTCTAAAGAAGAACGCCAAATGCTCCGTGAACAATTGATGCGGATTGACCAAAATATTCTGGCAGCTCTCAATTCGTCTTTTAAAGAAATAAATTAGTGGAGAGGATTTCTTGTGGTTTATCAGTTCTTTATCTGTTTTTTGTCAGGTATCGGCGCAGGATTGGGTACAGGTTTCGCTGGAATGAGCGCAGCCGCAGTGATAAGTCCCATGCTCATCACCTTTCTCGATATGAATCCCTATATGGCTGTAGGGATTGCTTTGGCAAGCGATGTCCTTGCCAGCGCCGTATCAGCCTATACTTATGGAAAAAGCAAAAATCTGGATATTAAAAACGGATTGGTTATGATGTCCGCTGTCCTTTGCTTTACATTGGTAGGCAGTTATCTTTCCAGCTTAGTTTCCAGCACGGCAATGGGAGGCTTCTCCACAGTGATGACTTTAGTGCTGGGCATCAAATTCCTTATCAAGCCGGTTATGACTACAAAAGCCAGTATGGAAGCTGTCAGTCCCAAGAAACGAGTGATTCAGTCTATCTTTTGTGGTATCCTGATAGGTTTGATCTGCGGCTTTGTAGGCGCTGGCGGCGGCATGATGATGCTGCTCATTCTCACCAGTGTTCTTGGCTATGAACTAAAGACCGCAGTAGGAACCAGTGTCTTTATCATGACCTTTACCGCTTTGACGGGTTCTGCCGGCCATTTTGCAATTGGCGGCATGCCGGATCTCACAACGCTTCTTTTCTGTGTACTCAGTACACTTCTCTGGGCGCGTATTGCCGCAAAGTTCGCTAACAAGGCGTCTCCTGTTGTCTTAAACCGGGCCACAGGCGCAGTTCTTACAGTTCTGGGGACAGCCATCCTCCTAGTAAATTATTGTTTTTAATTCATTTCAACTAAATCTAAAAAATTTTCTGATAAAGAGAAGCCTGAAACAGCCTTAAATTGCTGTTTCAGGCTTCTCTTATTTTGTTCAAGTTCCAGCCAGGACTCAAAGATACAGCGTGTCAAGCAACCTTGTTCCAGTAGCGGTTCGGAAAATTCGCTGTCTGACCTCTCTGATTCCAGAAGCATCCATATTTCCCTCAAAAATATTCACTAGAAAATCCGCCTCTACCAAAGCCTGATAATCCTGTCCATCGATATCTTGATAGGTATGATGATGTCCTACCAAAAAGCAGACACGTTTGATCAACTCATCAGGATATCCCAGGTTTTCCAACATGACACGTGCGGCTTCCGGCCCTTCCTTTTCCTGATATTCTCCTGCGGAACTGCCGTACTTTTCCAAGCTGGGCTTAATTCCAATGTCGTGTACCAAAGCAGCGGTTTCCAAAATATCCTGTAATTCGGAAGGAAATTGCTCTCCTTCTCCTATGGCTTTTGCAAAAGCATAGACTTTCAAAAAGTGATTTATCCGTGAAACAGAGCCCTTTTCATACCGGCTCATTTCCAAAGTAAGTTCGCTTTGCTTCATAAATCTCTCCTACAGGGAAATCCAGTACCGTCGGTTCAGAGCACCTTCCCCATCCGGCATTTTATTATCCAAAATGCCTCCGCAAGCTTCAATAGTGGCAGCCGAGGCAAGGTTTGTATCCAGACAGGTGATCAAAACTCTCTCCAACCCCATCTTCTTTGCTTCTTCCAGCCCTAGAGCCAGCATGTATGGCGCCCATCCCTTTCCGCGGCAGGAAGGACGAATTCCATATCCAATATGTCCTCCGGTTTTCAGAAGCGCATCATTCAGCATATGACGTATCGAAAGGGCGCCGGCAAGCCTTTGCATGCTATCCAAAAACAGATAAGTGGTCTCGGTGACCAGAGGAGCTGGCACATGAATCCTATGGGCTATACTGCGTTCCAGCCATGCTTCAACTCCCATATCCTCCAAATGATCCAATGCCCCGGGAATCATCTTTTCCTCACTCCACTCTCTCGCATAAGAGAGTAGCTGACCTTCCGGCATTTTCTCCGGAAGAACAAGTGAAAAGCCGGCCTGTTTTGCTCGCATCAGATAGTATTCTGCGGCCGTCATGGAATAACAGCAATCGTCTCTCAGAGAATCGTCATAGATAACAGAACCGCAGCGAAGCGTCCCTTCATAGCGAAAACCGCATTTTTCAATAACTCGGCAGGAGCGGGAATTGTTCGGGTAGTGGTAGATCGTGAGCAGTTTAAGTTTCTTCCCGGTAAAGGCATAATCCATTACCGCAGACACAGCCTCCGGCATAAATCCTTTTCCCCAGAATTCCCGAGACAGAGCATACCCCATCATTTTACAGTCAGGCACATCTGAACGGCGTCTGTCATTATGAAGGCCAAGACTTCCAATAACCCGCTTGCTCCCCTTTTCTTCCAGAGCCCATATCTCTTCTTCTCCTGCTATCCAGGCTTCCAAAATCCCACGGGACTCTTCCATGGATTCATGAGGCTTCCATCCCGCATTGGGCCCTACTTCAGGATCGCGGCAATATGTATAGAAATCGGTCAAGTCCTCCATTTTCCATGGACGAAGGAGCAATCGCTCCGTTTCCAAAACTTTCAAAATCTTCCTCTCCTCTTTTCAGCAGTCTGTTTTGAGTTTCAGTGCCATAGCCACCCAGCCCTTTTCTTCGCGGCGTTCTACCACCTGGAATTGCTCCTGCAGAACATCCAATACATCCTGCTCTCTGGTATCAATAATACCGCTGACTATAAATACTGAGTTTTCATACATAAACCAGGGAGCATCCTGACTCAGCAGAATGACGATATCCGCAACAATATTTGCTGCCACCACATGGTATTTCCCCGTAACTTTCTCCGTCAAATCTCCGCAGATTCCTGTAAAACGATCCGCCACCTGATTGCTTGCTGCATTTTCTTCCGCCGTCTTTACTGCCAATGGGTCAATGTCTACTCCAACTGCGCTTTCTGCACCCAAAAGCAGTGCGGCCACAGACAGAATGCCGCTTCCACAGCCCATATCGAGAAAGCAGTCTCCTGCGCTTATGTATTTTTCAAGTAGTTCCAGGCAAAGCCGAGTGGTTTCATGTGTTCCTGTACCAAACGCTATGCCGGGCTCCAAATTTAGGACAACTCTGCCCTGCGGGTCTACCTCTTCCTCCCAAAGCGGACGTATTAAAAGCTTCTCTCCAACCGGGATGGGCTTAAAATATTTTTTCCAGTTGTTCATCCAATCCTCCTGCGCACAGGAAGAACAGGTGATCTCAAAGGGAATCTGTTCCGCACAGAAACGTTCCCGAAGATAGGAAATCGCCTCGTTTGGATTATCCTCAGGGCTGATATAAACATGGATCCATGCTTTGGATCGATCTTTTCCCAAAAGCTCTTCGTCTATCAAATCGATATGAGCGATTTCCGTGGCTTCTTCTTCTAAATTTGAGTAATCTTCAATATAAATACCATAAGGTACAACCATGTTGGCAATATTTCCTGCTTTTTCCACCATTTGTGCCGGAACTTCAACTTTTATCTCTGTCCAATTCATTTCCAACTCTTTCATCTCTTTCCTGCCGCACGGCAAAGCATAGTCCGCTCTGTGTATTATCGGCTATTATACCTTATTTTTCTTCGGTTTTCAAGCAAAGTGAAAGAAAGGGCCCGCTTCATGACGAAACAAAAATTTTTGCTCCAAGGCGCAATTCTAACGGCAGTATCTCTCTTTCTGCGTATTACTAATATGGGATACCGCTCTTACCTCTCCCAAAAGATAGGTTCTGAAGGAATGGGGCTCTATCAACTAATTTTTTCGGTCTTTATGCTGACGGTCACACTGTCTACTTCCGGCATCAGCCTTGCGGTCACCAGAATGGTCTCTGCCGCCATCGCTGCAGGCCGCAGAGAGAGTATCCGTTCTACGGTGGCGCGCTGTTTTGGTTTCTGTCTTACAATCAGCCTCTGTATTGCGGCAGTCCTGTTTTTTCTCGCCGGCCCTGCTGCTACAGTATTCCTCGACAATCCTGACGCAGCGCCCTGTCTGCGGATTTTGGGATTAGGTTTGCCGTTCATGTCTCTCTGTACCTGCATGAAAGGCTATTTTCTTGCTGTGGATGAATCCCTTTCCACAGCTGCCTCCGATACGCTGGAACAGATCCTGACAATTCTGGCTACTGTATACCTCTTCTGGCATTTTTCTCCTCAGGGAATAGAAGCGGCCTGCTTGGCGGCTATGGCAGCCTCCACTTTGGGAGAGATGACTTCCTTTCTCTGCAGTTGGACCGCGTACCGGCACAGCCTCCACAAAAACACACCAAAGGAGAAGGTCAAAAGCAAGGGTGTACTGAAAGGGCTTTCTCACATTGCGCTTCCCTGTACGCTCAGCTCGGCGGCCAGGAGCCTTCTCAATACCAGTGAAAACCTGTTGATTCCAAAGGAACTTCAGAAATTCGGACTAAACTATTCCGCATCACTCTCCCAGTATGGACTCCTGCAAGGTATGGCAATGCCGATGCTCTATTTTCCCTCCTCCTTTCTCACCTCTTTTGCTTCACTGCTGATTCCCAAAATAGCCAAAGAGCGGGAACTACACCATGGAAAAGCTGTGGCGCATATCACAGGGAAAGCCGTCAGTTACGCCATTGCTTTCGGTTTGTTTTTCTCCGCTGTTTTTGTAGTCTTCGGGCAAAGTTGGGGAAACGCCTTTTACCATAGTGAAAGCGCCGGAGAATACCTGCGCGTTCTGGCCCCCATAGTACCGTTGATCTACTTGGACGTAGTGGTAGACAGTCTTCTCAAAGGGTTGGATGAGCAATTCAATTCCATGAAATACAATTTTTCCGACTCTCTGATCCGGGTATTGCTTGTACTTTGTCTGCTGCGTTTTTTCGGAATGGAAAGCTACATCTGCATCCTGTTTTTCAGTACAATCTTTAACGCCGCATTAAGCCTGCACCGGTTATTAAAGGTTACAAAAGTCCGTCTTTCTCTGCTTAAAAACGTACTGCTCCCTTTGCTCTGCGCTGTGCTCTCTGTAGCAATCACAAATTTTCTGCTGTCTGGTTTTTCCCTGCAAAACGCTTTTCTTCAGCTGGCGCTGCAGACGATCTTTTCCGGTGCGATTTTCACTTTCGGTTTCTTTACCGTCTGTCAGCCTGAATCCCGGTCAAAAAACTAGGCTGTGCTTCTTTCAAAGCACAGCCTAAAAGCTGAATCCAATGATTCTTTATCCAATAATCATCCGGCCTTCCGGAAGAATAGAATCTCCGCCTCTTTTGTGCCGCATCATAATAGATAATCCAAATGAAATTGGCCCCACACGCCCAACAAACATGGTGAAGCACAATAACAATTTGGAAATCCAGTCTAGCTGTGGCGTTACATTGGCAGAGAGGCCGACCGTACCAAATGCCGACACCGCTTCAAAGACGGCATCCAGCATGGAAACATCCGGATTAAGCGCCGCGATAATCCCAGCATCTACAAAAATCAAAACGATAGCCAAGCTTACCACAGTAAGCGATTTATAGACCAGGCCTGTAGCAAACCGATGTTTCAGAATAACGGACTCTTCTCTGCCCCGAATTGTGGAGATTACGGTAATCAACAGCACTACAAAAGTAGTCACTTTGATGCCGCCCGCAGTAGATCCTGGACATCCTCCAATAAACATCAGCACAATTGAGATTATCTTTGTAAACTCATTCTCTTCTGCTATGTTGACTGAGGCAAACCCGGCAGTCCGGGTATTCGTTGACTGGAAGAATGCCGCATTCAGCTTTTCAAAAAAATTCAAATCCTTCATGGAGTTGTCGAATTCCAAAACCAAGAAGGCTAAAGTGCCAATAATCAGCAAAACGGCAGTAACTCGAAGACAGATCTGTGAATGGAAATTGAGCTTCCCAGCATCTTTATGGTGAAAGCGCGGCCGGATTTTACTCTCGTAGATGTCCTGCACCACAACAAATCCCAAACCACCGATTATGATAAGAGCCGATATTGTCAGACAGACCAAAGGATCCCCTGCAAAAGCTGAGATACTGGAATTTCCTGAGACAAATCCCAGAATATCAAAACCTGCGTTACAATATGCAGAAACGGCAACGAAGATCGCTGGCCATATCCCGTCCGTCCCATAAAGCGGGACAAAACGAAGCATCAGGATTGCTGCGCCTACCGCTTCACAGGCAAAGGTAAAGCCAAGTACCAAACGCAGTAAAAATGCCATATTCAGCATATTTCCGCCGGAACTTTCGCTGACTATCAGGATTTCACGGATGCCCAGCTTTCTGCGTACCAGCAAGGTAAAACCTATTGCAAAGGTCGCAAGTCCGAGCCCGCCCAATTGTATCAGACAAAGAATAACGCCTTGTCCAAATATGGACCAATGGTGAAATGTGTCAGCTACGGCCAAGCCTGTTACACAGGTTGCAGAAGTCGCCGTAAAAAAAGAATCAAGCAGCGATACCGATTCTTCCTTGTGTGAAACGGGCAGTGCCAAAAGTAACGTGCCAACGATAATCAGCAGAAAAAAGCTGACTACGATCAGCCGTACAGGCGGGGTACTTTTCATCCGATCATTCAATTTCTGCTTTATTTCATCAAAATCAGGCATAATAGCTCCGGAATGTCCCGCCTCCGGGACAAATTAATTACGCAAATATTTTTTGGGAAGCCCCCGTTTTTTCCAACGCCAGAATAAGAGGCAGCCCCAGCGCATAACAAACCACCAATTCCCCAAGACCAACAGAAAGCGCTCCCGCTCCAAACGCCGCCCAGGAAAAATGAGAAAATGAAAATACGCCCGCCTCAGACAAGCAGGCAACTTCCAAACCAACCAGCATAGCATTTGCCAAAACAGGAGGTAAGGGTGCCAGAACAGACACGCCCTTTATCCGCAGCTTTCCCGCAGCTTGGGTACCAAAGGCGGCCAATAATGTTGCAGCCGTACCAAACACCCAGTCCACTATGCCCAACGGGCTTGCCAAATTTGACAGGAAGCAGCCCAAAGCAAGACCCGGAATAGCTGCCGGAGTGAACACCGGCAATACGGTCAAAGCTTCTGAAAAACGAAATTGTACCGGACCATAAGCCAGATTCATAGCCGCCGCCAGATAGGTCAGGACAGCATAAAGCGCCGCTATCACAGCGCCCTGCGCCAGAAAGCGGACTTTTGAGACAGTTCTCATATTTAGTTTTCCCCCTAGTATTTTTTAAGGTCAGGATTTCGCGACTGACCGCGGCAAATAACCGCATGAGTAAGGATACTCTTTTTTTGCAGAAATTGCAAGTCAAATAGCAGAAGACATCCACATGCATTAAAGTATTCCTATTAGGTCAGTGAGGGCATGTATAGTGTATTCTGGCACATCAATATACTTCGGAACCGTAAAGAAACGATTTGGCGGAAACCATGCTACAGACATATTGGCAGAGTGGGCACAGAGCACGTCGAAAGGATGATCACCTATGTAAATACTGTTTTTACAGGGGACTTTTAGTTTTTTACAAGCTAATTCCATGATTTTGGGATCTGGCTTATACAGATTAACTTCTTCTGAAAGGACAATGCAGTCAAAATATCTATCAATTCCAAAATCAATCAGTGGCTGTCGTATTTTTGTTTGGTTATTGCTGACAATTCCCAGAATTAAGTCCTTACGCTTTAAGTATTCCAAGACAGCAATGGCATTTGGAATGAGCGTATAACTACCACCATAATTACGAGATAGAATGGTAATCATTTCTGAGTTGTCCAACTCAGTAGGCAAATTTGCAGGAAGAAAACTCAGGTAGACCGAAAGTACATTCCGGAAATATTCTTCATCATTCATGCGCTGACCAGTTTCGTTTTCTTTTTTTAGCTGCTGCCCTTGCCACAATTCGCTGGCCGCATAAGCTTTCTCAATCGTTTCAACACATAATTTGGGGTAATACTGATGCGCAAACTCAAACACCTTTTCCACGATGGTAGGTTTCTTTTGAAGCAATGTATTATCTAAATCGAAAAGGACACATTTAAATGTCACAGCTATTTCCTCCATACAAATCAATTACCTTTAGGCGGTATATCCTGTCATAAGCTCTTATATTTGTGAATTTTTTGTATTCCACATAGAGGTACGAGTTCTAAATTTCGACCTCTGTTCAACCACCTAACCGTGATTTGAAATCTGAATACTCAAATTTTTTCAAACATTGCAAATCGTTGTCGGCGCGCATGGCAAATATACTGGGCAAGGGCATCCCATTAAAGGTATTGTTCTTACAAGTGGTATAAATAGCCATATCGCCAAACAGCAGCAGGTCCCCTTCCTGCAGAGGAACCCGGAAACTGTATTCCCCAATAATATCGCCCGAAAGACAGGTAGGCCCACCTAAATGAAATGGATAAGGCAGCTCATTTGCCGCGCCCGCGCCATACAGTGGCGGCTGGTAAGGCATTTCTATTACATCAGGCATATGGCAGGCTGCACTGGCGTCTAAGACGGCAATTCGGGTCTGACCGTTTTGGACGATATCTAATACCCGGGTTGCCAGGTATCCTGCATTCAGCGCACATGCCTCACCCGGCTCTAAATATATCTGCACACCCCACTTTTCCTTAGTTGCACAGATACACTGTTCCAATTTGGGGACATCATAGCCAGGACGGGTTATGTGATGCCCACCACCCAAATTCAGCCACTTCATTCTAGGCAGGATGTCTCCAAAAAGATTTTCCACTGCCTTCAGGGTAAGCTCCAGTGCATCAGCATCCTGTTCACACAATGTGTGAAAGTGAATCCCGTCAAGCATCTCTACTAACCGGGGAGTCATTTGACCATCCCACTGGGCACGAGTAGTCCCCAACCGACTGCCTGGAGCACAGGGATCATAGATGTCATGCCCCTCCTGGGTAGAACATTCCGGATTGATTCGCAGCCCAATACTTTTACCTGCATTTTTTGCCAGCCAACCAAATCTTTCCAACTGCCGCGGAGAATTAAACACGATATGGTCCGCGTAACACAGCAGTTCGGAAAACTCGTCCTCCCGATATGCTCCGCAGAACACATGTACCTCTTTTCCCGGCATTTCCTCAGCTCCCAAACGGGCTTCATATAGACCGCTGGCCTCCGTCCCGGCCAGATAAGGAGATAAAGACGGATATAAATTGTAATTAGAAAACGCCTTTTGTGCCAGCAGTATTTTACAGCCGGTACGTTGCGCTACTTTGGCCAATATTTGACCGTTTTTTTGCAGAGCAGATTCGTCCAGGATATAGCAGGGGGTGGGCAGGGTATGAAACAGTTCTTTAGGAGAGCGCCCTTTTAACCCAGAAAAAGGCGGGCGGGTATCTTTGTTAAAAATCCCCATTACTTCACCAATACCGGATCCCAGCTTTCCTTTCTTGGCAAACCGTACTGGTCTAAAGCCTTGAGAAATGGATCCGGATCGAATTCTTCCACAGTATAAACGCCCGGTTGACTCCATTGGCCGGTCAGCAGCATCAAGGCGCCACACATTGCCGGAACACCAGTTGTATAACTGACCGCCTGACTTCCAACCTCATGAAAACATGTCTGATGGTCACAGACATTATAAATATAGTAAGTCTTATCCTTCCCGTCTTTTTTTCCGGTAAAAATACAGCCGATATTTGTTTTCCCTTTCGTGCGGGGGCCTAAGCTTGCCGGATCAGGCAATAAGGCTTTTAAAAATTTAATAGGAACGATCTGTTGCCCCTCAAATTCGACCGGAACAGTAGAAAGCATGCCGACATCTTCTAAACAGCGCATATGCTCCAGATAACTCTGTCCAAAGGTCATAAAAAAGCGGATCCGCTTTACTTCCGGAATGTTCAGTGCCAAACTTTCAATTTCTTCATGATGAAGCAGGTACATGTCTTTATGCCCCACCTGGTCGAAATCATATTCCCTTTTGATACTCATGGCAGGAATTTCTATCCAGCGGCCATTTTCCCAATAACTTCCAGGGGCGGAAACTTCCCGTAAATTGACTTCTGGATTAAAATTTGTCGCAAACGCATAGCCATGATCTCCGCCATTACAGTCGAGGATGTCGATGGTTTCAATCGAATCGAATTCATGTTTTTTAGCATAGGCGCAATATGCCTGTGTGACGCCGGGATCAAAACCACAGCCCAGCAGTGCGGTCAAACCGGCTTTTTTAAACTTTTGGCGGTATGCCCATTGCCAGCTGTAGTCAAAATACGCCGAGAATCCGGCGTCTCGACAGCGTTTTTCATAAATAGCACGCCATTCTGGGTCAGCAGTATCTTCCGGTTCATAATTTGCAGTATCCATATAGTTGACGCCGCAGGCAAGGCAGGCGTCCATAATCGTCAGATCTTGGTACGGAAGCGCTATATTCATCACCAAATCAGGCTGATAGCTGCGGATCAGATCGATTACTTGCTGGACGTCATCTGCATCCACTTGTGCTGTGGTGAGCTTGGTCTCGGTTTTGGGCGCCAGCTCCGCCGCAAGTTTATCACACTTGGATTTTGTGCGGCTGGCAATACACAGTTCTGAAAACACTTCGCTTATCTGGCAGCATTTATGAATGGCGACAGAAGCAACGCCGCCGCAGCCAATTATAAGGACTTTACTCATAACCCAAATTCTCCTTCATTTGTTTTTTGTATCAAGCGCAATCAAAAATTCCCGAAGCACCTTGCAGGCAGCCGCGGTAGAGATACCGCTGTGATCCAGGGTGGAAGCCAATTCATTAAGATCAGCTCCAATGACATTGGCGGTGCAAACTGCACGCAACGCTTCGAGAAGCTGTAGGAAGCTGACGCCACCGGCTTCCGGTGTGCCGGTTCCCGGAAAGATAGACGGATCCAGGCAGTCCAGATCTATTGTAAAATAGATTGGGACATTTTGCTTTTTCAACATAGACAGGGTGTGCCCTAATCCTTCGAAGTCAAACGGATGAAAATCTGTGTGTTCTTTGGCAAATTGGAACTCTTCCCGTTCTCCGCTGCGAATCGCAAACTGATGGATGCGTCCGTCGCCAAGCAGATCCCAACAGCGCCGTATTACACAGGCATGACTAAGTTTTGCGTCCAAATACTGGTCGCGTAAATCCGCGTGGGCATCAAAATGAATGATATGCAGATCTGCATATTTCTTTGCGGCCGCACGCACCGCTCCCAAAGTAACCAGGTGTTCCCCGCCCAGCAGCAGGGGGATTTTCTCATCTTGTAAAATCACCGCTGCACGGGTTTCAATATCATACAGCGCTCGCTCCGGGCTGCCAAAAGACAGCTCCAGATCGCCGCTATCGAAAACAGCGCATTGAGTAAGGTCCGCATCTTGGTATGGGCTGTAAGTTTCCAGTCCAAAACTTTCATGCCGCATAGCAGAAGGTCCAAAACGGGCGCCGGGCCGGAAACTGGTAGTAGAGTCGAATGGTGCGCCGTAAAGTACAATCCGTGAATCCGGATACTTGGCTTCACAGCCAATAAAAGTTTCGATATTGGGGGCTAACATTATTTATCTCTCCACTTCTTGCAGCATTTCTTCCAAAAATGCAGGGAGCCAGAAAGCCCCTACATGCAGTTTGGTCGTATAATACCGGGTGTGCAGATTCAAAGTGTTCCATGCTTCACTGTTTAAATCGTCAATAGGGTGGTATTTTTTGCTGGCAAAGCCAAACAGCCAGTATCCTGCCGCATAGGTAGGAATATGTGCCTGATAGACTTTGCTGATCGGGAAGGTGCTGACAATTCGCATATGACTGCGTTGCATGGCATTGGCATCCTCCGCATAAAAAGGGCTTCCCTGCTGATTGACCATGATGCCGTCATTCCTTAAGGCATTATAGCAGTTCCCATAAAACTCCCGTGTAAACAGGCCTTCAGAAGGGCCAAAAGGGTCTGTTGAGTCCACGATAATCAAGTCATAGTTATCTTCACACCTGCGGATAAACTTCAACGCGTTTTCGAAATAGATATGTACCCGGCGGTCGTCCATCCTGCAGGCGTTGCTGGGAAGGTAAGTGCGGCAGGCTTCAACCACTTGAGGGTCCATTTCTACCAGGTCAATCCTTTCTACCCGGTCATATCTGGTTAATTCCCGCACTACGCCACCATCCCCCGCACCGATTACCAGTACATCTTTAATGCCGGGATGTACCGCCATTGGCACATGGGTAATCATTTCGTCATAAATAAATTCATCCCGCTCTGTCAGCATCACATTGCCGTCAAGCGTTAAAACACGTCCAAATTCCGGCGTTTCAAAGATATCGATTCTCTGATAATCGCTCTGTTTTGAATACAAATGCCGATTGACCCGGATGCTGTGTTTTACATCCGGTGTGTGAAATTCGCTAAACCACATTTCCACCATATTGCCACCTTTCATGCCAGCACATTAAGCCGCTTTATTTCCGGATCTTCCGGGCCGGTCATGCTGCACCCTTTTTCCTTTGCATATTGAATATGTTCCAAGATTTCGGCTGTGATGCGTTCTCCAGGAGCCAGTATGGGGATGCCGGGGGGATAACACATTACAAATTCACTACAAACGCGGCCCCTGCTCATTTCCAGCGGCAAACTGATCTTTTCCGCATAAAAGGCTTCCTGCGGGCTGGTGACCACTTCCGGCTCAATATATTCCTGGCTTAACAGCCCTGTGCCGTCTTTTTGATAGCGGCGGCGAATCTCGGCCAATGCACTGACCAGACGTTCCAGTTCCTGCGGCCGGTCCCCCATAGACAGATAGGCTAAAATATTCCCGATATCCCCAAATTCTATTTGAATATCATACTCGTCCCGCAAGATGTCATAAACTTCAATTCCCGCTAATCCAATATCTAAAGTATGGACGCTCAATTTAGTAGTGTCAAAATCAAATACTGAATTCCCATTCATCAGTTCTCTGCCAAAAGCATAATAGCCGCCTACAGCATTGATCTCTTGGCGAGCGTATTCGGCCATATCTGCAACTTGATGAAATACTTCCCGGCCCCGCAGGGCCAGATTACGGCGGCTGATATCTAGACTGGACATCAAAAGATAGCTTCCGGAAGTAGTTTGAGTGAGGTTAATGATTTGACGTACATAACCGGTATGGACGTTCGGTCCAACCAACAGCAGACTGGATTGCGTGAGGCTTCCTCCGCTTTTGTGCATGGACACCGCAGCCATGTCGGCCCCTGCCGCCATAGCGGATACAGGAAGGCCGTTTCCGAAATAGAAGTGAGTGCCATGGGCTTCATCAACCAAACAGCGCATACCAGCGTCATGCGCCATTTTTACAATTGCCCGAAGGTCGCTGCAAACACCATAATAGGTAGGATTATTCACTAAAACAGCTACAGCACTGGGATGATCTGAAATCGCTTTTGCCACCTGTTCTCGCTGCATTCCCAAAGAAATCCCCAGGCGCTGATCCACCTCTGGGTTTACATATACTGGTATCGCCCCGCATAAAACCAATGCGTTGATCACGCTTTTGTGAACATTTCTGGGTAAAATAATTTCTTCGCCGCGCTTGCAGGCGGTCAATACCATGCTCTGTACTGAACTGGTGGTACCGCCTACCATTAAAAAAGCGTGAGCCGCGCCAAAAGCATCAGCCGCAAGTTTTTCCGCTTTCTGGATCACTGAAACGGGATGGCAAAGGTTGTCCAGCGGTTTCATGCTGTTGACATCCACTCCAACGCATTGTTGCCCTAAAAAGTTCGTAAGTTCCGGATTGCCGCGCCCACGTTTATGCCCTGGCACATCAAAGGGAACAACCCGCATTTTTCGGAAAGTTTCCAAAGCTTCATAAATTGGAGCACGGCTTTGATCCAGTCGAAAGTTACCCATTTTCAATTTCAAATCTTCCCCCCGTCAACTACTTGGATAACAAAAAACGCAAGTTGCACTTTTATGCACAACTTGCGTTCACCCGAAAAAGCCATTTCTTCCTATTTCCCTACTTACCTATAATAACAGCAAAAGGGAAAATATGAATTAATTTCAGATAGACGGATTGATCAGAGTCTATATAGCAATATTACTTTTACTACTCTTATTGACCGTTTCACAAGTCTGTGCACACAAGCACATTTCGGTTATGAAGTAACCAACTTATAAAATTTGAGCTTCGAACTCAATCAATAAGGCAACGCAAAGGCCGCCAATCGGCAGTGGACCCGGCTGTCCGTATGGCCTTAACTCCAAATCAGAGTGGTCCCGATATTATTGCTTTGAAAAGACTCTAATAATTACCCTTTCAAAATTAACTAAACTTTAGCGTACTTGAAGCATTTTGTCAAGTATGAACAAGTAACATTTTTGCAAAATTGTTGGTTACTAATATATCCTCACTTTGGTGAGATGTCGGTTTGGTTTTCTTCTTCACCCTCCTTTGTCTGCCAACGCTTTAACGTTGGTAAAAATTTTTGCAGTTCAGCTCTTGCCTCTTGCTCTGTGAAATGCAAGCCATTTTCTCGATTCCAATCGTCTAAATCCTGCAAGTTATGTTCAATCAATTCCTCGACTGTAATTTCTTGCACAAATTGTCCTTGTTGGTAGCAAAAGGCACAGTATTCTTCTGATTTGCACCCATCGCTCTCCGTCCCTTTGTCACTATTTTTGATTAAGAGCATTCCGCAACTCTGGCACTGCCTTATGAAGCGACCCAGAAGAAAATCCACCGACACATCAAAAGTATCAGCAATGAGCTTCAATGTATCAATATTTGGTACAGTGTCCCCGTTTTCCCAACGGGAAACAGCCTGCCGTGTGACCGATAGCTTTTCTGCAAATTCATTTTGAGATAAGTTCAGATATTTTCGCAATTCTAAAATCGTGTTTTTCGTTTCCATTGATATAAACCTCCGTATCCATTATAGGCTTTCACATAGGGATGCACAAGCAACTTGACGTTGCTCCCCTATCTATGAGTAAAGGCTGCAATGTTTCTTTTATGATAAAACGCAAAAAGCAAATTACTTTTGTTGCCATTGATTTCTATTAAAAAAATTGTAAAGGCGTGATAAAAAAAATCGGTTTTGTTTCTTTGAATGGGGACTTGAACCCACGCAACCCGCAAAAGATTGGTAGCAAACCAAAGCCATTGTGAGCACGCTTGTAAGCGAACAGGCGAGGTGAGCATGACCTTTTGCGGAGAGGAGGAATGGCGGAGTGGTATGAGAAAAGCCCAGCCAAATGGCTGGGCTTTTTGAATGGAATGCGGTCCATTCCGACGTGTAATGATGAGACAAAAAAGATCGCCTGCCGTTTTTTCATGGCAATTTGAACTCTCACACAGGCAGCTCCGTTTAACATTTATCAGCCGTCTGAATACTTTGGGGTTACAGTTTAACCACGCTTATACCAGCGTAATTGATACCGTCCGCATTATAATATTCGATTTCATATGTGTCGCTGAAATCAGGCGTCAAGGCGAATCCTCTTTCCTCGTTGCAAAACAGTTTTTCACACAAACCGAAAAGCGGAGCCATGTGCCATTGAGGGTTATCTTCCCCGGTGATTTTCTTTACTAGCTTCCATGTTGCTTCTGTTGATTTCACTTTTATCATATGGCATGCGGGAGATTCAAGAACCGTAATCCCTTCGGGTTGATTTCTTTCCGATGTTTCCTGACAATGCATGAGGGAACGACGCGCATTATGTCCGTGATTGCACTCCTTATAATTTATACTAAGGCAAAGCATAGAATCTGGTGTCAAACTATTTTTTATATTTTTATGACCAGCCTGGAAAAGTTGATATGTATCCACGCTCGATTCTACATCCTCATTATCGGCATCTGCCTTATAACCTGCATACAAAGTCGCGGGCTTTTGGATAATTTGAAATTCGATTCCTTCAATAACTATTTTTTCTATGAGCTGTTCCATTCTATCAAGCTCCTTAACAATTTGGAATTTATGTATATTCTACAATAAACGCCAAAAAAGTCAATCGCTTTGCAACAATCGACTTCTTTCGACTTTGTGTTATAGCGACAAAATAGATGCCAGCGCGGGTACCAGGCTTGAACAATAAAAAAATGCTGTGCGCGACTTGCTCACCGCAGGTGTCTAAGGGTGAGCAAAAGGATCGCCTTGCCTAATTGCAGGAGAGACACGAACTATCACAATCGTATTCGTAGTCCAGAATACTCATAATTATATCCGAATAGTATTTGCCTTCAATAAATGCACTTTCCCGCAAAATTCCATCTTTTTTGAACCCGCATTTTTCATAACAACGAATAGCTCTATGGTTGTATTCTAAAACCTTCAGGTCAATTCGATGCCACTTCTTTATTTTAAAACCATATTCTAACAGGAGTCTGGTAACTTCTGTTCCAATACCTTTCGAGTGTTTCTGAACATCAAAAATGCCTATCCTGTATGTGGCAGAATTATCTTCTTCTGAAATGTGATGAAATCCTGCTGTACCGATGCAATGGCCGTTTAAGTCTATAATCCAGGAATAATCCGCAGTTTTGGCGCTGTTATACCAATTAACCCACGTGTCACGGTTCGGATATTCCGGTTCGGTTAGTGTTTCTCCTCCGCACATGTGTATAAATTCATGGTGCCTTCCAAGCACCAGCCTATCATCTACATCTTTTTCTTGTATTTTTCTTAGAGTAATTTGTTTCCCCTGAATTGTCGGTACTGTTTCCATAATATAATATCACCCCAACGTTATATGGTTTATTTTATCACACAGCTATAAAAAATAAAAGAAGTCAATCACTTTATAGCGATCGACTTCTTTCGACATTGGTGCGGGCGACAGGACTTGAACCTGCACGGGAGTACCACCAGAACCTAAATCTGGCGCGTCTGCCAATTCCGCCACGCCCGCAAAGGATTTGAATTCTCTAAGGAAAATCAAATGCCTATTTATTATAATGGATCAGTACTAAAACTGCAAGAGGAAATTGCCGCAAAAGCGATTGGTTTTCCTTTTCACCTGTCAGTGAAAAGATTTTCTTTTACCCCTTGAAGGAAGTCCTCCAAAGGTACCGCCGGACTATATAAAAAACCTTGAAAAACCCCGCACCCCAACTCCAGCAGGATATCCCTGGTCTTTTTGTTCTCCACATACTCTGCAACAATCTGGAAGCCGAGATTGCGGCCTAAAGCAGCCATAGAACCCACAATTTCCCGGGAACGGTCATTTTCTTCCACTTGGCGCACCAAGCTGCCATCCAACTTTACATATTGAAAATGATTGCTTCGCAAATAATTCAGCGAAGTTTGGCCCATGCTGAAATCATCAATAGCCAGCTGAATCCCGTGTCTGCCCAAAAATTCAATATTGGACGTAATGTAAGGGAGATGAATCAAAGAGGTTTCCTCCGTTACTTCCAAAACCAAATGTTGAGACACCTCCTCTTTTTCCGCTAAAGCGGCAACACGCTCCATCAATCCCCTGTCATTCAGCTGTTCCGCAACAATATTTACCGAGATTCGAAAGTCATCTCCCAAATTCGGCCGCATAGTTTGAATATCCTTACACACTGTACGGAGTACCGACCAGGTGAGCTCTTCGTAACATCCGTCTTCCTGGGCCAATTCTACAACTAAGGGCGGATAAAGCAGCTTCTCACCAAATCTCCACCTCAGCAAAGCTTCCGCGCCAATTACTCTCCCCTGTACATCCACCTGCGGCTGATAATATACCGGAACATTCCCTGCAGTCACATCCGTATGCAGTGTTCCTGTCAGGCTCTTCGCTATTACGCCCAAACTGTCGTACCGTTCCAGATAACGCTGCTGTTTCCCCTCCTGTTCCTGCATCCGAAAATGTTCCGTCAGCTTTCCGAGTAAATAGTTTTCTCTTCCTTCCTGGAGCCGTTCAGAAAGCCGGACAAACGGAATATAGAGCATTGTTCCCAAAACCACCGAGATCAGCTGTACAACAACGCCTTTCCAAGACCCTGTAGCCAAATATCCGCTAAAAAAAACCGGAGTTGTCCAATTAACAGTTTGCTGGACAATTGGCATCCATCCAATTGCCACAGCGCCATATGCGACAAGCATAGAAACAATGGGGGTCAGGATAAAAGGAATTACAAGGATAGGATTCAACACAATGGGTAACCCGAACACCAAAATCTCATTGATGTTGAAAAGGGCAAGCGGAAATGCCGAATAAGCTAACTGGCGGTTGTTTTTCTGTCTGGACGCAAATAATAAAGCAAGCAGAAGACACAGGGTGGCGCCGCTTCCGCCAATCACAGCAAAATTATCCAAAAATGATTTTGTTATGACGCCTCCAGTTTCTCCTCCGCTGAATACGGTCTGCGCAACCGGATCCAGCGCGTTCCCGCCATGAATTCCAAAAGCCCAGAGGAAATCCAATAAGAACAGAAATACGATTCCATTCCCAGGTTCATACTGCAGTCCTCCAAAAGCACGGAACAGGATTCCGCTGATGAGATCGTTCAAATTTCCCACATGAAAAAATGTCTGCAGCAAAAAATTTCCCAGCGCAAACACCATGACGCAGATTGCCACAGGGAGTATGGCCGACATGGAACTGCGAAAATGAATATCATTTCCGGCTGCATAGGAACGATAGCGTTTGTAAATACGCAGATCCAGCAGAAAGAATAGTTTCGTCGCCAGAATGGAGCACAGCATGGCGGTAAAAACCCCAGTCGTTCCAAAGCAGGACAACGCCAAAGAGCCGCTCTCGCCACCGAAGGACGCGATGAAGCTGGCAGACGCCGCCACCATCGCCATAATCCGCAAGGTTAGATTCTGGCTGGCCATAGGCGCTGAGTAGAAATAGCTGATTGCCAAGACCAAATATAACGATAAAAAACCATTTGTAGAATCAACTATGAATTGCAGGAGGGATTGCAGAAAGCCGCCGCCAAAAACTGCAAGGAAATCTTGATAGGCCGATACCGGAAAATTGAGCAGAAGCAATGCAAATGAGCCGGTCAATACGATAGGGATCACCAGAAGAAATCCCTTTTTGACTGCACTGAGTACCGGGCTGTTTTCTATTGAATACAGTATTTTGCGGATGTGCACAGACACAAAAGACCACCTTCCCGAACCCAATGTTTTCTGTATGAAAGTTATGAATGAGATATATTAACTCTTTACAGCATGTATTATTTATTATATCACATCAAAATCATGGATGGAATGGCCGAAGCGTAATTGCAAAAAATATTTTCTTAAGTTTCTTCATGAGATAAATCAACTAAGCATTCGTGGTAACCAGCTTCTGTGTCCCCTTCCGGATTCACTTTGCATTTTATAAGAAATCTGTTATAATATTTTTAAAATGTCATTTGAACTATCAAACAACTGTGAAACTGCTATATAGGAGTCGAATGCAGTCCTTTTACTATAGCTGCAAGGACATAGTGTTCTCCCTAACCCCGGACAGAAAAACCAGAAAGGATTGTCTTCACATGAAAACAGCTATCATCTATTACTCTTATACGGGAAAGACAAAAGCCATCTCTGAAAAGAAGGCCAGAAAAGAAAAGGCTGATCTGATTGAGATGAAAGACCTTAAGCATCGTTCTGTTTTTTCCGCGTATGTCTTCGGTTCTCTCGCTTCTATGATGAAGAAAAAAGCCAAAGTACAGCCAATATCCTGCGACCTTTCTACTTATGACCGGATTATCATCGCCGTCCCGCTATGGGCAGGTTCTCCTGCCTCCCCTTTTCACAACATTGTCAAGATGCTTCCGGCAGGAAAACCTGTTGAAGTAATCATCACCTCAGGCAGCGGAGATTCTAGCGGCTGCAAGGAAAAAGTGAAGGAGTGTATTGCCGCTCAGGGCGCTCGGATGACAAAATATCTTGATGTGAAAACCTCCTGAAATAAATTGACTCCATCCTGTTCATACTAAGTACAGGGTGATGAAAATGCCATACCGAGACCTTTTTGATTTAATCGACCATAATAAGCCCTCCAGAGAGTATTTTTTCTCTCTTCCCTCTCGTACTCAGATGCATTTAAGACGTCACGACAGTCTGGTAACCGATCCCCACGAATTATTTCAATATGCCGATTTCTTCTCCAAGCTGCCGCCTTCCCGGGAAGAAGCAAAAAGACGTCCTATCAGCTGAAACATAGCTGATAGGACGTCTTTTGTTCATTGCCTGCCGAAAAAATCAATGCTGGACAGGTTCATCCGAAGCGGCAAAATTGAATTTAGGAGCGACTTTATCATGCAAAGAGATCAACGCTGCATCAAAGTTATGTTTGACTTCACACTTTTTATCAAAAATCATCACTGCCTCGTCCCCCGGCTTGCATGCAGGCCATTGAGGAAGAGCCGGGCCGCTGGGATCACCGTTGCGGGCAAAATTGATCCACGCGCTGAAGACCTGATCCTCCAAGCGATCAGACACGCCGGGAAGGTTACATACAGGAACCTTATCTGCATTGTGGAATACAAACGGGATCTCGGCGCAATGCCAGGCCACATGCCCGTCGTCATAGGGGAACTCAAAGGTAAAGAGATAAGAAAAAGTAGGAGCTTCCGGATGAGCCGACTTTTTCTCTATAAAGTCTCTGGTCGGAGCCCGGAACATGGAATCCAGGAACAGCAGATCGCTCAAATCCTTTTCCGGATAAGCAGCCGTAAACAGTTGGATCAACTGCTCCGTATGTTCTCCGTATTTTTCTTCAAGCATTTTTTTCTTTTCCGAATCCGGCAGGCTGTATTTTCCCGCAATAGCCGGGCCAAATGCAAACTCTCCAAACACTGTGCCGGCCATTACCGGGATTGTTTTGGCATGCTCGGTAAAGCCCACCTCACGGGGATCTCCCACATAAAACTCATTGGGGATGGGATTTCCACCGATATACTCTCCCTGTTTTGCCAACGCAGGAGATACCTTATTGTATGCCTCCGCTAGTGTGGAATAGGGAATAGTTTCCAGCTTCTCTACCTCATCAGAACCAAATCCTAATTCTTCAAGCAGCGCCTGAACAATTTTGGTTCCATCCTGTTTTTTTCCACTGACAAATCCATCAATCAGGCCACTCTGGATTACACCTTTATGGAAGAGCCCATCCGCGCTGGGTGTCTGCATCAGAGTCCATACCTTCATGCCGCCGCCGGACTGACCAAAGATCGTCACATTTTCAGGATCACCGCCAAACGCGGCTATGTTATCGTGAATCCACCGGAGTGCGGCCACCATATCGGCATTTCCGGCATTCCCAGAATTTGCATATTTTTCACCGAAGGGTGAGAGATCCAAATATCCCAAAATATTGAGCCGGTGATTGAGGGATACGACAACTGCATCGCCGTACTTACTCATATTCTCCCCGTCATATGCCTGCTGCTCGATGGAAGAACCCGCTGCAAAACCGCCGCCATGCAGCCACAGCAACACCGGTTTTTTCGCATCCTGGTCAAGTGTTTGAGTCCACACATTCAAATATTGGCAATTTTCATCCATCGGCCAATACCGGTGCGGCACCATAACCTCTCCGTTGGGCGTATCCTGACTCAGCATCGGAGAGACAAAACCATAGGAAAGCGCGTCCTTCACTCCATCCCAAGGTTCCACCTCCGTCGGCATTTGAAACCGTTTGGCATCCGCATACTTTATGCCATGAAACGTATAAGTGCCATCCAAAATAAAACCGCGAAGCTTCCCCGCCTTGGTTTGTACAATCGGCTCCGTTTTCGAACAGACGAACATTTTTGCCATGATAAAACTCCTCCTTATCTTTTGAACAACCAAATTCATTCAACTTTGCAAGGCCGACTTTCGTTTACAGTCAAAACCTGTATTTTATTTTAACAAAATATTGTGTTACCTGCAACCATTTTCTTGTCAATAAGACGACCTGTTTTATTCAAATTCCGATTTATCCGTACTATTTCAAGCTTGCTTTTACCCTGCTTCTCTGTTATTATCACTACACCGAAAAAAAACAGTTCCCCCAGGAAAGGAAGACATGGTTTATGAATCAAAGAGTACAATACGTTTGTCCCAAATGTGGCTGTCAGCAGTATGAACACGATCAATTCCAGGCCACGGGAGGAAATTTTGCAAAGATATTCGACGTGCAGAACAAAAAATTCGTCACGATTTCTTGCGTAAACTGCGGGTATACGGAGCTTTACAAAGCGCAGAATTCTTCAGGGTGGGATATCCTGGATTTTCTGATCGGCGGATAAGCGCTTCTGTTGAAAGGCGATTGCCTCCGCCTTTTAAAAACAAATGGGAAAAGGCACATGTTCTGAAGCTATCACCGCTTCAGAGCATGTGCCTTTGTTATACAAGTGCTTTCCTGTTCAGTCTGCTACAGTACGCCTGTTCTGCCGCAGCTATTCTACCTTCTGACTGGAATACCACGGCCTGCTAAATATTCTTTTAATTCCGGAATCGTAATTTCCTTGAAATGAAACAGAGAAGCCGCCAGCACCGCATCCGCCTTACCTTCTGTAAAAGCGTCATAAAAATGCTCCATACTGCCGGCACCGCCGGAAGCAATCACGGGAATCGAAACTGCTTCCGAAACCGCCCGGGTCAATTCTAAATCATAACCGTTCTTAACGCCGTCACAATCCATACTGGTCAGCAAAATTTCTCCCGCTCCCAGCTGTTCTGCCTCTCGGGCCCATTCCAGAACATTTTTTCCAGTATCGATGCGTCCGCCGTTCAAATAAAGCGTCCATCCGCCTCCCTCACTGCGCTTAGCGTCCATCGCGACCACTACACACTGGCTGCCGAATTTTTTAGCAGCGTTCGAAATGATGGAAGGATCCTTCAACGCAGCTGAATTCATTGACACCTTATCCGCCCCTGCACGGAGAATTGCCGTAAAATCCTCCACCGTGCGGATTCCACCTCCCACAGTAAAGGGAATAAAAATGCTCTCCGCTACCCGGGAAACAATATCCGTCATAATATTTCTGGCATCCGAAGATGCTGTGATGTCCAGCAGCACCAGTTCGTCCGCTCCCTGCCGGTCATATTCAACCGCGGCTTCCACAGGATCTCCCGCATCCCGCAGTCCGACAAAATTTGTCCCCTTTACTACCCTTCCGTTTTTCAGATCCAGACAGGGGATGATCCGTTTCGCGTACATAACGATTACTTCCCCCCTTTCTCCAAATAACCGGCAAAATTACGCAGAATCTGCAAGCCTATCTCCCCACTCTTTTCCGGATGGAACTGGCAGGCAAATACATTGCCCTTCTGCACGGAAGCATGGATTTCTGCTCCATACTTTGTGGTAGAAGTAATGATATTCTCTTCCGCCTGCAGGTAATAAGAATGCACAAAGTAGACGTAAGGTTCTCCCGTCAATCCCTGAAAGAGTCCGCCGGACTTCTCCAAGTGCAGAGAATTCCAACCAATATGGGGAATTTTCAGACCACTTTCTGCAGGTAGACGCACGATTTTCCCCTTCAGGATTCCAAGACCCGGAATCTCCGGCGACTCTTCACTGTTCTCAAACAGAATCTGCAGCCCTAGGCAAATTCCCAGAAAGGGTTTCCCACTGGCAGAAAATTGGAGAATTGGCTTCTCCAGCCCCCGGCTTCGGAGATTCTCCATGGCGTCCCCAAAAGCTCCGACACCGGGCAAAATTGCCGCATCCGCCGATAAGAGGCATTCCGGATCCGCCGTAATCTCACAGGCGCAGCCAATATGGCGCAGCGCCTTTTCTACACTCTGCAGATTACCTGCTCCATAATCTATGACAGCAATCATTTCGCTTCACCTCTCTACTACAATAAAGCAAGTATATCAGAAAACATACCAAAACACAAGCTTAATTTTAGAACAATACAAAACAGGGAACCGCAGTGTGCAGTCCCCTGTTTTAGACACAATGTCTGCCAAAAATTTCACTTGGCCCACTCCATACTCCTGTTTACCGCTTTGTGCCAACGGGAAATATCCTGTTCTCGGCTACTATCGTCATAATTCGGTGTAAAAGAAGTGTTTTCTCTCCAAATAGAAGAAAGCTCCTCCAGGTTATCCCACACTCCTACGGTAAGCCCTGCCATCATAGCGGATCCCAATGCAGTAGTTTCCAAGCATTGCGGCCGGCATACCCGCGTATTCAGAATGTCAGCCTGATACTGCATCAGGAAACGGCTTCTGGAAGCCCCTCCATCCACACGCAATTCTGAAATACAGATACCGGATTCCTTTTCCATGGTTTTCACCAAATCGAAACTCTCCAAAGCAATACTTTCCAGTACCGCCCGGCAAAGATGGGCGCGTTTTGTGCCACGGGTGACGCCAAGCAGCGCTCCACGGGCATACATATCCCAATAGGGAGCCCCCAGTCCTGTAAAAGCCGGCACAAAAGAGACTCCGCCTGTGTTTTCCACTGTCTCTGCCAGCATATCAGCTTCCTGAGGGGTTTTGATGATTTCCAGTTCATCCCGCAGCCACTGAATGGCAGACCCGGCATTAAAAGCGCTCCCCTCCAACGCATAAGTCACTTCACCGCCAATTTTCCAGGCGATTGTAGTAAGCAAGCCGTTCTGTGACTTCACAGGAGCTTTGCCTGTATTCATCAGAACAAAACAGCCTGTTCCATAGGTATTTTTAGCCATACCTTTCCCAAAACAGCACTGTCCGAACAGCGCTGCATGCTGGTCTCCCGCCATGCCTGCAATGGGTATTTCCTCCCCCAGCACTGAGTCAAGGCACATACCCACAAGCTCTCCCGATTCCACCACTCTGGGCAGAGCACTTCTGGGAATTCCCAGTTCTTTCAGCATAGTATCATCCCAGCAAAGCTTTCGGATATCGAACAGCATCGTGCGGGACGCATTGGAAACGTCCGTCACATAGGAAGCGCCATCAGTCAAGGAGTACACCAGCCAGGTATCGATCGTACCAAACCGCAGACGATCTTTTTTTGCCAATTCCCGTGCAGCCGGGACATGGTCCAAAATCCATTTCATCTTAGTCCCTGAAAAATAGGGATCTATAATCAGGCCTGTAGTATCTTTTATGTAGGATTCCATACCGGAAGCCTTCAGACGTTCACATTCCGGCGCCGTACGCCGGCATTGCCAGACAATGGCATTGCAGACCGGTATCCCGGATACCGCATCCCAGGCAACTGTCGTTTCCCTCTGGTTTGTAATACTAATTGCCGCGATATCTGATGCGGTAATGCCGGCCTCCTGTACTGCCTGGCGCATAGCATACAAAGTCGTTTGCAGAATTTCCACAGCATCATGCTCCACGTAACCCGGCTGTGGGTAAATTTGTTTAAACTCTTTCTGCCCCATCCCCGCCACGCCGCCGAAGGCATCAAACAAAACGGCACGGGAACTGGTGGTCCCCTGATCCAGAGACAGAATATACTTTCCTATCAACATATCAATTCCTCCAGACGCTTCTTTTATCTTGCTAGACCTATTTCCTAAATTTTTGTTTCAGCCAACCAAAAAAACCGCCGTCTACCGAGGCTGCAGGCAAAAGCTGATAATGTTTCAGCCAAACTGGATTGATCTTTTCCAAAACCACCTGTGGGGACTTATATGCAGAAACCTTCTTTTGCTGTTTCAGATTTGCAATAATTTCCGCCAGCCTGCGATCTGAAACTTCTTCACATCCAGGCAGCAAAGAACGATAGTTTCCCGGCTTCGTAAATTTATAGGCGTACAGAAAGTCTGCCCATTCCGAAAATTCCGTCAGGCGCACAAATTTATCTGGCACATCTAAAATCAGCTTGACCGAACCTGACACCTTCCCAAAAGTTTTTTTCTTCTTTCCTTTTACAACGCCAAAGATGGGACACTCACATTTAAGCCCCAACATATCGATCAACGCTGCATATTCACCTCTTAACGTAAGATTTGGCTTAGCCCGGTAAATTTCTCCAGACTTCAGGATTCTTAACACATATTTAGACTGATAGGTTTCAACAATCATAGTTCAGAAAACCTTTCTCTCGTTCAATTTTCTATCTCTTGCTTCATCTTTTCTGGAAAAGCAACATCTGATTTTGTTGCCCAATCATACAGAAATGTATCAAAAACACCGTGGTCATCCGGTTTAATCAGAAAACGCCTCAACAGCGCTTCTTCTTCCAACCCAGTACCTCCATAATATGCATCCGCCATTCCACCTGCAATACACGCCACGGTATCGGTATCACACTTTACACTGAACACATTGCGGATGCAGCTTTCCCAATCTTCACTTTCCAAAAAGCAACGGATAGCAAGGGGCATAGTCCCCATAGCCGTGACATCAAACTTTCCAAAAGGCCGGTAAAACATCAATGGCTTGCGAACTGTATAACCATACTCTTTCCTGAGATAGCCTGCAATCTCTTTTTTAGATGCGCCAGTCCGGGCCATAAAGACGGCTGCAGCCGTAGCCATGGCGGCTTTTTGACCCTGCACATGATTATGCGTGCACAGAGAACTTATGCGGGCCTGCTCCTCTACTTCCTCCAGGGTGTCAAAATACTGGCCGATAAAACTTACACGCATCGCAGAACCATTGCCATAGCTGTTGTATCCCTTTTCCGAATGGGCGTTGAGCCAGTTCTTAAACATAGTGCCATATCCTACCCAGGAATACTTTCTTCCAAATTTCCCATATGCCCGCGCATACGGAACACCTTTCAAAATCGCATATTTGGTGGCAACCGTCAGTACAGTGTCATCTGTGAAGGTGCTCATCCCCCCAAACAAATCCACTGTTCTCCAGTCGAAATTCTTCGGTCTGCTGAATTCAAACCGCGACCCCGCGATATCGCCCAAAATTGCGCCGTACATAGTATTCCTCCGTTTTGCCCAGAGCTTCTAGAAAATCATATCATATTCTTTTATTTATTTCCATATTTCTATCCAAAACAATCTAAAATATTTCTAAAAAAGAAAGCCGTCTACAGGATTTTCTCCTGAGACAGCCCTCTCTTTCAAGATTTAGACCTCTGTAAAAACAAATTTCCCTTCGTCGTACGTGCAACGGTACCCTTTATTGGCCGCGATCACCCCTTCCAGCATTCTTTCCGAGACCGCATCCTCAATCTGATTTTGAATCACCCTGCGCAAAGGTCTGGCGCCATAGAGAGGATCGTATCCCTGTTCCGCCACCGCGGCAACAGCTTCCGGTGTGAACTCCATGCCGATTTCCATATCGCAGAGTTTTTTCCGAAGGGTATCAAGCATTTTCCCTGCGATTTGAGAGGTATCCTCCTTGGTAAGCTTGTGGAACACGATGATGTCGTCCACCCTGTTCAAAAATTCCGGCTTGAACAGGTTCTTAAGTTCTGCCATCACCAATTCCTTGGTTTTCTCGAAGTCGGCATTTTCACTGTTCGCTTTTTCCGAAAAACCCAAGCTCTTCTGTTTTTCCGTGATGAGCCTTGCCCCCACATTGGAGGTCATAATGATCACTGTATTCTTGAAGTCCACAGTCTTTCCCTGGGAATCGGTGACACGGCCATCCTCCAAAATCTGAAGCAGAATGTTGAACACATCGGGATGCGCTTTTTCGATTTCATCGAAAAGTACTACAGAATAAGGCTTCCTGCGGACAGCTTCGGTCAACTGTCCGCCTTCATCGAAGCCTACATATCCGGGAGGTGAACCTACCAGACGGGACACCGTGTGTTTTTCCATATATTCGGACATGTCAAAGCGCACCATTGCCTTTTCATCCCCGAACATGGCCTCTGCCAAAGCCTTGCAGAGTTCAGTCTTTCCTACGCCCGTGGGACCCAGAAAGATGAAGGAACCGATAGGCCTGTTTTTGTCCTTCAGTCCTACCCTGCCTCGGCGAATAGCCTTCGCAATTGCAGTAACCGCTTCCTCCTGGCCTATAACACGCTTGTGAAGTGTGTCTTCAAGCCGAAGAAGTCTCTGGCTTTCTTCCTCCGTCAGCTGTGAAACAGGGATTCCCGTCCACATCGCTACAATATCGGCAATATCATTTGGCGTTACAACACTATTGGTTCTCTCGTTCTTAGCACTCCATTCATCCTTTGCGTGCTCAAGCTGTTCCTGAAGCTCCTTCTGCCTGTCACGCAGAGACGCTGCCCGTTCAAAATCCTGAGAGTTGACTGCCGCCGCCTTGTCAATTTCGATTTCCTTGATTTTTTTCTCCAAATCCTGTAGATTATCCGGGGCGGTGAAGGTGCGCAGACGCACCCGGGACGCCGCCTCATCAATCAGGTCAATGGCCTTGTCTGGCAAATAACGATCGGAAATATACCGGGAGGAAAGCTTTACCGCAGACTCTATGGATTCTTCTGTGATCTGCACTTTGTGGTGCGCTTCATACCGATCCTTCAGCCCTTTTAAGATACTGATTGCCTCTTCCTCACTGGGTTCTCCCACAGTCACCGGCTGGAATCTCCGCTCCAGCGCCGCGTCCTTTTCAATATGCTTCCGGTATTCGCTGATCGTCGTCGCGCCGATCACCTGAAAATCGCCTCTGGCCAAGGCTGGCTTCAAAATGTTGGCCGCATCGGTAGAACCTTCAGCAGAACCCGCGCCAATGATGGTGTGCAGCTCATCGATAAACAGAATAATATTCCCATCTGCTTTCACTTCGTCGATGGCGCTTTTGATCCGCTCTTCAAAGTCTCCCCGATATTTAGTACCGGCTACCATACCCGTCAGATCCAGGGATACCAGTTTTTTGTTCTTCAACAGCTCCGGCACATCGCCCGAGTGGATCTTTAATGCAAGTCCTTCTGCGACTGCAGTTTTACCGACGCCAGGCTCACCAATGAGAACCGGGTTATTTTTCGTCCGTCTGGAAAGGATCTGAATCACCCGTTCAATCTCATTTTGGCGCCCGATCACAGGATCAATTTTTCCCTGAGCAGCCAGTTGTGTCAAATCACGTCCAAACTGCTCCAACGCCTTTCCACTGCCCTTACTCTGCTCTCCCGTACCGGCGGCATCGCCGTTTCCGCCGGAAAAAGATGTGTTGTTCAGAACACTGGAGAGCTCAGATATAATCCTATTGGGATCCACACCCAACAATTGCAGAAAACGCATTGCATAACTCTGCCCATCCTCCAGAATGGCAATCAGCAGATGCTCGGTCCCTACGTAAGAAGTATGCAGCCTTGCGCCCGCCATAGCGGCCACCTGCAAAATCCTTTTTGTCCTCGGGGTAAAATCGTCCGCATTCAGTACAGTAGGAGAGCCGGAACCGATTTTTTCCCGGATCATCTTTTCAAAGTCCTCCGCGGTAACTCCCAACTTATTGAGCACCGTGCCGGCGACGCCTGTCCCTTCCTTTAGCAGCCCCAACAGGAGATGTTCGCTGCCGATATAATCATGCCCCAGCTCTTGTGCGGAGGTGATTGCCAAATTCAAAGCACTGTTTGCTTTCTCGGTAAAGCCGTTAAAACGATACATCGATCATCACTCCTTTATTTTTGCGCAGATTTCGCGTGTCAACGTTGCACGCAGAATATCTCTTTCATTCTGATCCATAGACCGGCCTTCTCTGGCCATTAAGGTGGCGGGCTGAACCCGTACGCTCAGTGTGTTGAGTTCTTCTTCCCTGACGCCATGCAGTATGCCAGTTGAAAGCCCGAAGCGAAGGTAGGAAAGCAGTTCCATAAATTCATTGGCAGACAGCAGCTTGGCGCTTTTCATTACACCTGCCGCACGGTCAATTTTGTCCTGCAGGACGATGCTTGCACTCATTTCCTTCCTGGCCCTACGCTCTTCTTCAATCAATTGTGAGGCAATCGCATTTAAATTAGCCACTGCTTCTGTTTCACTTAGTCCCAGCGTGATTTGATTGGACAGCTGGTACAAGCCCCCTACTACCTGCGTTCCTTCTCCATAGGTTCCCCGCAGGGTTAGCCCTAACTTGGAAAGATTATTGGAAATTCTGGACATTGCCCCGTTCTCTATCAAGGCGGGAAGATGCAGCATCACGGAGGCCCGCATCCCGGTTCCGAGATTTGTAGGACACTGCGTCAAAAATCCGAATTCAGAATCAAACGCAAAGTCCAGGCTTTCTCCTAACAGCGTATCGATACGATCCGCCATCTCTGCTGCACCTTTCAGAGACAGACCTTCCCTCAAAATCTGAATCCGCAGATGATCCTCCTCATTAATCATGATTGAAACACTCTCATCCGCGGAAATAAGAATTGCTTTTCCCCGCCGGTCCGATATAAATTCCGGACTGACAATATGTCTTTCTACCAGGGAAACAGCTTCCTCTTCCGTTAGATTTTCCAAAGGGAGATAGGAAAATGTATCAGCCAAGATGCTATTTCCAGAAAGAAGCGCTTCCCGTATCTTGGCGGCAATCTCTTCCTTCTGTTTTCCAGACGCATGGGCGGGAAAAGGATAGGAACGCAGGTTCCTTGCCAGACGGACACGTGTGCTGCATACCACGTCACTGCAGTCTCCAACCTTTTCATACCATTTCTCTATCCTAGCCATTTTGCTCCATCTCCTTAATTTCGTCCCTCAGAACAGCCGCAGTTTCAAAGTCCTGTGCTTCCACTGCCTTTTTCAGCAACCGACGTTTTTCCTCCACAGGCGCTTCCCGTACAGGCATGATCTTGTTATTTAAATCTGCAATTCGAAGAGCAGATCCTCCTGGAACCTTTCCTTTGTGCTGTGTGGTACCGTGAATTCGTTGAATGACAGGCGCCAACTTCCGGCGGAAAATCTCGTAGCAATGTGCGCAGCCAATTTTGCCCGTTTTAGAGATTTCTTCAAAACTGGCTCCGCATTTCTCACACCGCAGAATCTCTTCTTCCTGTATGGTTGTTCCCAATAAGCCGCCCAGCATATTGCCGAAGCTGAAACTCCAGTCTTGAAAGATATTGCCGTACCCCTTCATTTTTGCGCAATCCGCGCAGAGATGGTACTGCGTAAGCTTCCCATTGACAATTGTCTTAATATGTGTTGTCGCCGTCTTTTTTCCACAGGATTGGCAAAGCATCTGATATCCATCCTTTCATATTTCCTGAATACTGTTGCCTAAGAAAACTTTCAAAGATTTAGGTTTTGACCACCAAAAGCATATTTTTATAAATAGAAGCACGCACTGCATCCCTGAATTCTCTGGGAATCAAGGAAAGGCTTTTGTCAGAAGCCGCTGCCTGAAGCAATGAAGCAGCTTCAGAATCAATAACGCCGTTTTGCAGCATATTTTCTGTCATAGCTCTTGCTGTTCCTCCATCCAACGAATCTCCGACTGCGTTAATAATATGCATCACTACATCCGACTTAGAAAGCTGACGTCTTGTGATTCTGATATAACCTCCACCGCCCCGGCGGCTTTCGACATGATACCCCTGTTCCGGCGTAAACCGGGAAGTTATGACGTAATTGATCTGACTTGGAACACATCCCAAGACATTGGCCAATTCGTTCCGTTGGATTTCTGCCGTTCCGTCCGCTTCATTGAGAAGCTGCATAATGTATTTTGCCACACTGTCACTGATTCTCATTGTTCTCGCCTCTAATTTGTCTTTGACTTTCTTTGACTTTCTTTGACTTTTATTATATCAATTTTAGAACTCCTGTCAAGGTCAATAAAAGTCAAAATAACTATTTTAAATTGAATTAGATTAAATTAGCTCCCAATTTCTTTCAATAGCTCACCTATTCAACTGTTTTCTTTTCATTTTAAATCCTCGAACCTTTTTGGTGCTCCGCCATAAGATAGAGTGTAAATGAAAGGAGGCGTTCTTCATGTGTGGTAACGGAGGTTGTTCTTGGATCATCATCATTCTGATTCTCCTCTGCTGCTGTGGCGGCTGTGGTTTCGGTGGCTGCGGCAATGGCTGCGGCAACGATTGTGGTTGCAATGGCTGTGGCAACTGCGGAGGCTGTGGTTGCTAAGTAACGCAACTGCGTAAAGAGCGCATTCTGCTGCAGAATATCTTGCTGAATGCCAAAAAGGCCGGCGCTGTTTTTAAAACAGCGCCGGCCACTCTTTTTTATACTATAATAATTTTATTAGTCCGGCTTAAGCGCCTCAGCCAGAGCTTTAGCAAGTTGATCCGGACAAGAGGTCTGCTTAAAGCCGCAGCGGATTCCTTTGCACCGCTCAATATAATCCTGCACCTTCATGCCCTTCGCCAACGCGGCAACCCCTTGTGTATTCCCGCTACAGCCGCCGGTAAATTGAACCGATTGAATGGTGTCGCCCTCTACTATGATATCAATTTTTCTGGAACAGACCCCTTTGGGTGTATAATGAATTTCCATCTATTTACCTCTCCCGTCTTTATGATATTTTTTTCTTTTTCAGTAATTCAAATTGATTTTCAGGCGTCAAATAGGAACCTAAAGGCAGACAGGCAGTCGTATAACATCCATGAAAATCTGTACCGCCCGTCATCGGAAGCTGATATTTTTGACAGCAGTTTAGAATCGCCTGAAGGTCCTCATCGCTGTTTCGGGGATGAAACCCTTCAATTCCTTCAAGCAACCCTTTTTCACACAGCTCCTGCATCAGATCTATACTTTCATATTCACTGGGATGTGCCAATACGGCGGCTCCACCTGCACTGTGAATCTCCTCAATCACATCAAAAACATCGGGATATTCAATACGGGTATAAGCCAAACCGTATTTGGGATGAAACAACTTTTTAAATGTATTTCCAAAAATTTCATCCGTATATCCGGCATCCATCAATGCCTGCATGACATGCTGTTTAAATATGTTGGTTGAACCGTGAGCCCTGGTAAGTATCATCGTCATCGGCATCGGATAGATATGGAGCACCTTTTGGATCGATATGGACATTGCCGCCCGTCTGTTCTCTGTAATTTTTCGTAGAAGCCCTTCCAAACGCCCCGCATTCTTCGGGTAGTAGCAAAGTAAATGCGCCCGTTTACCACGGGAATGATCCAACGTGGAAATTTCCACGCCTGGAACTACGGTTACACCTGCTCTTTTCCCCAAAACCACCGCTCTGACACTGCCGGCAAAAGTATCATGATCCGTCACTGCCAAGGTTTCGATTTGCCTGAGCTTAGCAAGATCTATGAGTTCTCCGATACCAGTAGAACCATCCGACATTTTTGTGTGACAATGCAAATCGATATTCATTTTAATCCTCCAAAGGCCGTTCAAGAAGCCGTTCTGCATAAAAACGCCTTGCCGATACATTAAACAT
Organism: Neglectibacter timonensis; assembly: GCF_900048895.1. Classification (GTDB taxonomy): domain Bacteria; phylum Bacillota; class Clostridia; order Oscillospirales; family Acutalibacteraceae; genus Acutalibacter; species Acutalibacter timonensis. The sequence goes on from NZ_LT160640.1 coordinate 722,288, forward strand.
CACGACCGATGCCACTGCAAGCAAAACGGAAAGTATGAGCAAAAAAACGGCATTTATTTTGATAATACCGGTAAACTGAACTAGGAAAAGAATCACAAAAGGCAGGATAAGATATCCCATCGTCTGCAAGGATTCGCCGGTACTGTGAACACGGGAGATAACAAGGCTTACAAATATTACGGAGAAAAAAGCCAGCGCAGGCATGAGGAAAAGCAGCAAAATGAGCCATTTCCAATTAAAAAAGAAAGGCGCGCCAAGAATGATGTCCGCTACGGAAACTGTAATGGCGAACGCTAAAAACGACAGCAGCGAAATCACGACGGAGAGCAGACTGCAGCTGGAAACTTTGGAATTGAACACAGACTTGGCATCCATAGAAGAGAGTAATACCGTTTCCAACGTTCCCTCTTCTTTTTCTCCTAAAAACGCATAGGAAGCAGACGCAACCGAACAGATAACTGGAACTGTCAGGAAAAGCATGGGACAAAGCAGGGTGGTAAATGCGTCGAACCATATCTGACGGTATCCGAGTTCTGCAGAAGCTGATTCCAGCAAAGACTGAATCGCCTCCGGCACCTGTGCATCTTCTGTGACCGGAAGAAGGCTTGTGGCAGCTGAATAGACCAATGGGATTACCACCAACAGGATCACAGGCATCAGCATCAATAAGGCGCGAATTCCTTTGCGCTGCCAAATTGCGCCTAAATCTTTCTTTGCCATGACAATCTCGGCAGACGTAAAAAAGCTGTGCAGACTAAACTTATCCTTCTTCTGCTCCGCCCCCTCCCTCTTCCTCTGAGAGGAACTCCTCTGTGCTTTCACGCGTCGCGGAGGTGACGCCCTCTTCTGTCCGTTCTTCTCCAAACGTTTCTCCCCCATTCTTCATCCCGCCGTCCATATAGGCCTTATAAATTTCTTCCAGCGTAGGTTTTAGGAGTTTTGCTTCATAAACCCTTTTTCCCGAGGATACTGCTTCCGAAACCAGGCGCGGCATGTCGCTTTCCGCCTCGATATTCTTTTGCCAAAAGCCGTCCATCCAATAAAAACCATCAGGAGGATCTTCCTCTCCAGCAAAACGAAACGCCGCCCGGTACTTCAGCCCCGCAGCCTTCCGGAGACTCTCCAAATCCCCTTTCGCCAGCAAGGAACCCTGGCGCAAAATTGCAAATCCACTGCACAGCAATTGCGCATAGGCCAGGTTCCGGGTGCAGAGCAGAACTGTTACCCCTTCTTCCTCTCTCAAATAAGAAATCAGTTCTTGAGTTCTATCCATTGTCTCTTGATCGATTCCGCCGGCAGGTTCATCAATTAAAAGCACCTGGGGGCGGTGCATCAGCGCCCTCGCCAGAGAGGCCCTGCGCACCATACCTGTAGATAAATCCGACACTTTTTCCTCCCTGCCTTCCCAAATATCCAGCTTATGCATTAGAAAAGAGGAACGGTCGATTGCATCATTGCTGTCTATCCCATTGACAGCAGCAAAAAAATTCAAGTTTGCAGAAAGCGTCATCTGACCATAGAGACGTGCGGTCTCCAATACGGTACCAGAAACTGTATGAAGCCTTTCCGGCTCCACACCAGGCGAATAGCCCATAACTGTACATTCTCCCATAGTCGGCCTGCAAAGTCCGGAAAGCAGTCTGACCATAGTCGTTTTCCCGGATTGCTCCCCACCGACACATGCAAAAATACTTCCCTGCGGAATCTGAAGATTCAGTCCGCAAAGAGCTATCCTTTCTCCGTATTGCTTGGAAAGATCATAAGCAACAATGGCATCCATTTTTATACTAAACCTTCTTTTTTCAGTGTTTACGCGCTTCCGAGGTACCATGCTCCATTAAATAAGTGGCCTCCAAATCGGAGAGGTGAAGTTTCACCGCCAAAGGATACTTATCAAAGGCAGTGCTGATCGCGAAACTTCCCCCCTTAACGGATTCATCGAACCCGCCCATGTGCCATCGAACCGCCATAGCTTCCGAGGGCTTGAGCCGTACAAATCTTTCGATCAAGAATACGGATTTTTCCCCATGGCCGTAAGGAAACGCATCTTCCACTGAGTAATACGGCTTTTTCTCCCATGCGCCGGTTTCTTCGTTTTTCACATTTCGGGTCGATATCTTATAAAACTGGGCCTTACAAACATCATGAAGCAGGGCGCACAAAGCAAAGCTTTCTTCGCTGTCTCCCTCTTCAAAATACTTTCCACGCAAAACTTTGTAGACATTCAGACTGTGCATCACAAGGCCGAATTCACAGGCACAATGAAATTTTGTACTGGCCGGAGCTGTAAAAAAATCCGTAGTTGACAGCCATGACAGCAGGCGGTCTCCGCCCTCACGTGTTACATGCTCTTTATAAATATTGCAAAATTCCTCTTTATATAAATTCTCCATCATAACTCTCCCAATTCCGTTAGATTTATCCGGCCTTTCTAATCATAGCACAAGAAAGAGGCATTTTCAAACAGAAATGGACAGGAACCAGGCCCTGTCCACACAAATTCAAAGTATTTTTCATGAGGCTTTCATTTCACAGCTGTTCTTTCATAAAAACAGCTGCATCTTCGGAAATAGAATTCCGGAGACACAGCTGTTCACTTGGGCTGTTCTTGTTTCTATTTGGTCAGGTCCATCAGGAATTTGACTGCAGCGCCAATATCGCCTTCCGGATCGTCCCCCACTTCCCGTTCAATCGTAAGGAAGCCCTGATAGCCAATTTCATGGAGAGCTTTGAGATAATTGGGAAAATCTACATCTCCCTCACCCAAAGGCAGTTCAATATAGGAGGCGTCTCCCAGCATTTCCGCCTCTTCCAAACCGTAAAGCACCTCGGGTTCCACGTGATGCAGCCTGCGGCCGTCCTTTGCATGGGTATGCACAATATAATCCTTTAACGTATAAACCGCCTGAACCGGATCGTCACCAGTGACCATCACGAAATTAGCGGGATCTAAATTGACAGCCACACCGGTAGAGTGAAGTCCATCCAAAAACTCCTTGAGCACCACCGCCAATTCAGGGCCCGTTTCGATGGCAAAATGCGCCTTCAGCGTATCGGCATATTCGGCAAGCTTTCCACAAGCATCCTGCATAATTGCGTAGCGCGGATTTTCCTTTGCCGTAGGCACCACCCCAATATGGGTGGTGACAACATTGGTCTCCAAGTCCATCGCCAAATCCAAGATCCTTTTAGATTGTTCAATCAGCTGAGGATTCCATGCAGGGTCGCCAAAACCCTTTCCAAGATCCCCGCACAGTGCGGAAATGACAAGCCCATGATCTTTCACTGATCTCAAAAAATCCCGGCGGTTTTGCGCCGTCATGTTTTCCGGCGCCATTTCACCTTTCGTGGCATACACCTGAATCCCTTTGGCACCCAATTTTTCCGCTTTGTCCAAAGCTTCCGGAAACTCAGTACGGAAAGAATCCAGCATCACTCCGATAGAAAAAGGATACATCCTTCACCGCTCCTTTAAAATTCAGTATTAATTCAATCTAAGACAATTTCCCGGTGCTGATCCGCAGAGTCATAGATCGCCTGCATCATCTGGGCTGTAATAACTACCGTATCAATGTGGGAAGGCAGCTTTTTCCCAGTTTTTATGCAGTCAATAAAGGCATCAATTTCGTTTTGAAAATGATCCCGCATCTGGAACACAGGCTTGTATTCCACCAGCGCCCCATGCTCCGCCGTATACACAGTAAAGTCCTTTCCGTACTGCAGACGGATTCCGGCCTTATCCCCCATGAAATCGATATACTGTTCCGCTACGCCAATATTCTGCGCCCACGCCCCGTTTAAAGTGATCACCGGGCCAGAGGTACGAATCAATCCGGTGACGGAATCGTCAACGTCATAGATGCCGTTATAATCCGGAGGCCCCGCCCACATATCAGTATAAGCGTATTCCTCCATATTCTTTCCCAACTTACAGAAAGTCTCCCCAGTTACCGTACGAACTGCCGGATCACCGCAGCAGTACATGACAATATCCAAATAATGGACGCCCCAATCGATCAATGCGCCGCCTCCGGCAATCGCCTTCGTGGTAAACGCGCCCCCCAAGCCTGGAATGGAACGATGCGCCCGGAAACTCACATAGACATGATGGATATTTCCCAGTTTTCCACTGTCGATATATTTCTTGATGAGATTGACACTGTCATTAAACCGGTTAACTACGCCGATATTGAGGATTTTCCCTGTCTCGTGCTGAACTTTCTGCATTTCCAAAGCTTCTGCATAAGTTCTGGCAGCAGGTTTTTCACAAAGTACATGCTTACCTGCTCGAAGCGCGTCAATGGCAATCACAGGATGCACGTTGTTGGGGGTACAAACGGACACTGCAACTACTTCCGGATCTTTTAAAACCTCATGATAATCAGTAACTGCAACTCCGCAATCATATTTCTCAACGGCAGCCTGCGCACGTTCCGGAATGATATCGCAGAAATATTTGATTTCCGCCTCCGGATTGTTTAAATAAGAGGGAATATGTGCGGCATTGGCAATAGTACCGCAGCCGATGACAGCAACCTTCATCTTTATGACGCTCCTTCCTTTTCTAAAACCCTTCTTGAGTTCACCGTGATTATAGCACCAACCTTTATTCAGTGCAAGGAATTTGTTTCATTTTCTCATCAAACAGAGTTACTTTCCCGCTCTTTTCATTCTCTCTGCACAAACGTCCCCCTAGTTCTCTCATTTACATTCACCCCAACCCATGCTATACTACACTGTAAAGAAAAGATTAAGGGAGGCTTGTTTATGACGAATGAAACCATCGAATTACTGCTGAAAAGGAAATCCATGCGGGTTTTCGAGCAGAAACCCATTCCCGAAGACATTAAAGCGTCTATCCTTGCCGCAGCCATGCGTGCACCTACTGCAGGCAATTCTATGCTGTACTCCATTTTGGATATCACCGACCAGAAACTGAAGGATAAATTGGCAGAAACCTGTGATCACCAGCCTTTTATCGCATCTGCACCCATGGTATTTATTTTCCTGGCCGACTATCGCCGCTGGTTTCGCAAGTTCCAACAGGCGGGGTGCGAGGCCGTGCCTGCGCCGCGTCTCAGCGACCTGATTTTGGCAGAAAATGACGCAGTCATCGCCGCCCATACCGCCTGCGTTGCGGCAGACAGCTACGGGATAGGCTCCTGTTACATCGGAGACATCATCGAGCAATGGGAAACCCACCGCGATCTGTTCCATCTGCCCCAATATGTAGCGCCTGTCTCTATGCTCGTGTTTGGCTACCCCACCCAGCAACAGAAAGATAGGAAGCAGTTGACCAGATTTCCCAAAGAAATGATTGTATTCGAGAACGGATATCACGATCTGACAGACGAAGAACTGATGGAATATTATAATAACGACAAAGCCAAAGCTTTTTGTACACGGAAGTACACATCAGATTTTGCTCTGGAAATGGAACGCTCAGCCAAGGAAATTTTAAAAAACTGGATGGGCAAATAAACAGAGCCCGGGAAGGCCCGCTGATTCTTGTAGAAAACAGCAAGGGGCTGTGACGCAATGAAAAAGCGTCACAGCCCCTTTTAATGAAGAACGAGGTGGGATAAAATGTTGAAAACTTTTTGATAAATGTCGATTCAGCGGACAACAAAGCAAGGCATAGAGCCTTTTGTTTAAAACATTTTTAGATTTCCGAAGGTTTAAGCAATAAGTTTACCGTGAAGTTGGGAGCGAGTGCGGTTTTGCTGAATTTTGTTGTGGTATTTGTTGATGTTGCACCCCATGGCAACGATCAGAGTTTCGGTAAAAACATTTTTGTTGCCCCAGTGCAAAAATCGCTGGAACCCGTAATCCTGTTTCACAACGCCAAAAGCGCCCTCACTCTGGATGGAGCGGTTGCTGCGCAAAAGAATTCCCATCGGTGAAATGATACGCTCCAGAGATTGCTGCCTCTGCTCTATAAACCGTTTGGAACCTTGCATCTTGCGGTTGCCCTTTGCTCGGGTGCAGCTTTTCTTGTGAGGACAGCCGGTGCAGTCCTCACATTCGTAATAGGTGACTATACTTTCAAAATCGGACTTGCTCTTTCGTTTGCCCTCATACACAACGCGCAGCTTTTTGCTGCCTTGGCAAGTGTATTCATCAAGAATCTTATCGTAGAACATATTCTCTCGAAGTGCCATATTACTCTTGAATTTCTTGGTTTTTGAGCGCTCATAGTTTTGAGGCTTAATGTAGCATTGTGTTGTTTTCTTTTCAAAATAGGTGTAAATTTCCTCGATTCCGAGTATATGTGCCATAATTAGCACTGGTTAGTTGTTTTTTCATCAATCCAATTATACCAAAAAATGAGCCTTTTTGCACTACGCTGTAGCGCTTAAGGCTCGTTTTTTTAGGCTTTTTGTCACAGCACCTTCATTATTGTGCTGCTTGTAACGCTTGTTGATAACTTCCCATCAGTCCGTAATAGTTCATCATATCGGGAAACTGGTTTGATGGGTGCCAGTAGTCCAGCGCGATCAGGGGGTGACCGTTTAGCTCGCTTAAAAAGAAAAGGTCCGCTGAGAAAGTTTCAGGGCGGGCGTAGTCTTTGACTGTTTTACCCAGGATAATATTCAAACAGGAAATGGTATATCCGCAAACGATCATGGTGGGATCAATGAGTGTTATCTGTTCCAGAAGCTCTTTTTGATCGGTTTCCGCGTAGTGGCGGATGGCGTTCATCTTTGAGTTTTTTTTCCCTCCGCTTTTGCGGACATTCATCACCGCAATTTGATGGTAGATGGGATCGCCCCGTTTTATCCCCTTTTCCACTTTGCTGTAAGGAAAGACAGAGGTTGCTGTAGTGTGAAAAAGGCCCTGCGTCCATTCGCTAATGCGTTTCCAGGTTGTGTGCTTGCCAACGGATTCCTCTGCCAGCAGATAGGAAACCAAACTCCAGTCGGGGTCACCGGGATCGCTGTAAGCCTCTTTCAGGAGATAGAGAGGCCGTATCTGTTGGGAGAACCAAATATCAGGGCAAACCACACCGTCCCGGACAAAGATCTCTTCCCGGTGGTTGATTTCCTCACAGGGTTCTTTTTGCTTCCAGCACTCAAACAGCGCTTCGCTTTGCTGGCAATACCGTGCGGCTTTTTCAGTGGATGTCATGGGATACCTCCGTTTCGTATTTTTCCGCCGCCTCCCGCAGCGCCCGGCCCACCCTCTGGCGCAGGGCAGCGGGCTCCAGCACCTCTACGAAAGGCGCATACTGCAGCGCCCAGTAGAACATAGCCTCCTGGTTGACCTTTACCGTCACATCCAGGGTATCTTCCGTCTCGTGGGAATATTTCGCCGCCGGGCCGAACCAGTCCTCCAAGTCGTTGAGCAGGTGCTTCTGGACCCGGAATGTCACACGGACACTCTCCCCGGCAAAAAGGTAAGGGTGCTCCGCCATGTGCTGGGACAGGTGCAGCCCTTGTTCCAAGCCCTGCACCTGTTTGGAGTCCTTCACCGATGATTTCAACAGGCGGATGTCCGAAATCCTGTCCACCCGGTAGTGGGATACATTGGAATGGGGCTCCGTGTTGGCAATGAGATAGTACCGGCCATTGGCCGCCACCAGTTGGTAGGGGTTGACCACATACTCCTTGGGCTTTCCCGACCCGTCCAATTTAGGGTGGAATTGATGGTCCGTCCCTGCCTGACAGTAGTGAAAGCTGACCTGCCGGCCTTTTTCCATGGCCTCGTCCAGCAGGTCGATGGTGTAGAACAGCTGGCGGTTGTCCAGCCGGTTGTGGGGCAGGGCGGCGATGTGCTTCACCCTGGCCTGGAAGTACCGGCTGGAAAGTCCTTCCAGCTTTTCCGCCAATTCCCGGCACTGGCTGTAGGGAATGTGCTTGGAGAACAGCAGACTGTCAATGAGGAGCCGCAGTTCTCCATCAGTGAATTCCCGATTCAGGTACCAGTCGGTAAGGAGGGGTTCTTCCTCACCGTCGGACTTTACCCGTACCGACTGGCTGCACCCCACGTCATAACCCAAGTCGATCAGATCCAAGAGGTTTCGGCGGATGGACTTCCGGTCTGCCTTCATGTCATACTCCCGCTCCAAAATCTCTCCGATCTCTTTTTGAGAGAGCTGGTGGTCCTCATCGGTGTAGCGCTTAAGAATGTCCAAAATGTGAAAGATCAGGAACTTTTTCGGTTGGGTGTTCATGGGATCACCTCCTGGTTCCATGGTATCAGGACTGGTGGGGAAAAAATTGGACACAAATGGGAGTATCCTTATTATAACACCAGAAAAGGAGCGTGTCACTAATGAATGTGTATGAATGGGTAGAGAGCCCGGATGTCCGGGAGCACTTAGAGAAAATCCACTATGAATTCACCTTGCCGGTAGCGTTCTATGTGGTGAGGGCAAACCAGCAGAGGGCTTTAGAGGAGAAGATCGCGGCGTGGGAGGAACTGCTTGCCACCATGCCGGACTGTCCTTTTTCGTTCGAATCTAAATCTGGGGAAAAGATTGAAATCGACAGTTTTCACAGGTCAGCTCGAAAATATATAGAAGAACTGCGGAACTTGCTGGAGGATGTTTGCCGGAAGGATGAGAAAGGGGTATATAAGGTCGCGGCTCCTCAGCGTTATAAGGAAGGAAAAGGGGTGGCCCTGTCGGAATTTTTAGAAGAGAACTGGAAGGAATTCAAGGGGAAGAGCATTTTACCGTCTGCAAAAATATGGAAAGGAAAACGGAAATGTCTGTTCTTCTATGTGAATCCCCAAAAACAAGTGATAACTATCGGCAACGATCATCCCTTACAACAATACTGGGTGCCATTGCCCACCCCCTTCCGTCGCGGGGATATTTTGGATATAGGCTTATCTACTCCGGTTGTGTTGGAGTATATTGGCAGTTGGAGCGAGGATGAGTTGTTGGAAAATGGTTTGTCCCCCAAAATATTTGATGAGGATGAGGACAAAACAACAGGAACGGCCTATAGTCTGTTCAAAGAGAAAAGTGAGGACACGCCCAATATGATAGAAGATATTCTTGTCTGCCCCCTGAGGCTGCGCTATTACCGCAAGCCACTGGAGGAGAGCGAAACGCTGCTGTTGGCAGTGAGCAACTATCTGAAAGGAAATCTAACTCTGGACCAGATGTGCATGGCCTATCATGTCCTGGCCAAGGAGTGGGAAGCCCGGGCTTTGCGAAAGGATTTCGGGGAGCTCTATGATGAGGATGTTGTCTGCGCCGCCGGGCTAGAGAAACTTGGGTTTGAGGAAGGCTGGGAAGATAATGAAGAAATATGGAAAGAATAACGACGTCCAAGAGAAATGATTGATATGGAGTTTTTTGCAAGGGCCGGGAGTGATCCCGGTCTTTCAGCTTGTCGAAAAAGGTCGTTTCGCCAAGCTGGGCAATTTTGCGAGGAACTTTGCAGTAATGAAGGTAGCCATTTGCGTGCAAAGCGGGAGAGGGAAATGAATTCTATTTTTCCTGGAGGAACCCTGACGGTTCCCGCAGAACCCTGGTTCTGTCCACTCCCTTCCTCCCCCCGAGTTTTTCACCAATAGGGTTTATCGACAGACGAAAAGGACGCCGAAAGGCGTCCTTTTTCATGTGACCAGGTCTATAAGCCGAGTTCTGTCTTGAACAGTCATCTATCTTGGCCGGGCGTTGCCGCCAGGCTCACGCCACCTCCACGGAACGCGCAGGGCTACGCTTGATGTTCCTCCACGGTGTTGCTCCGAATAGGGTTTACAGGGCCGTGCAGTCTCCTGCACGCCGGTGAGCTCTTACCTCGCCTTTCCACCCTTACCGGGAAAATCCCGGCGGTATTTCTCTGTTGCACTATCCCTAGGGTCGCCCCCGGCGGCGGTTAGCCGTTATTCTTGCCCTGAGGAGCTCGGACTTTCCTCAGACGCGCACTTTCGCACTGCGCCCGCAACTGTCCGGCCTGCTCACATGTTTTTATTTTACGGGACTTCTGCAATTTTGTCAATCCATAGAATATCGAACTTGCATCGCATGAAAAAGGCAATGCTGAAAACGGGATATCTATCTGCCTATCCCTATCGTACCCGGTTGCAAAAAAACAAAACTATTCCTCGGGGTTTCCCCTGTAGACGCTGCCATTGGAAAGAAAGAAAATGCGCCGGAACAGATACGCCCGATAAATTGCATTAAAAATCTATATGCCTTACTTAATTACGTATTTCTGTTCCTTTTAAATATTCTACATACTGTTGTATTTCTTTTTCTGTAGAATCATATGGAATTATATTTATAAACCCTTCTCTACATAAAATTTTGTAATACCCATACTCACTTTGCCCCTTTTCATATACCTCAGAATTTATGCTTTTCCCCAAAGCAATGTAATTATCAATATGCAATTTTTCGCATATTTTTTTATTGATTACTGTTGGATTTATCAATGCTGTCTGAATATATCCCATAGAATATATATTTTCAAGTTTTAAATCGTTGCGTGCATCCATAGAAATTAAAACCAAAGCGTCTATATTACTATCTAATAATTTTTCATATACTCCTCTTGAACGATTAAATAAATATGCAAAAAACTCTTCAAATGAAGTTGAGGCATTTATAAAAAGTACGCCTACATTAAAAGGAATATATCCAGATAAATTTACTCCTCTACATTTATTGATTATTCTCTTTATGTTTTGTCCTGTTTGATAATAATATGTGCTTGCTTGTAAAATAATGGCATCTGAATCTTGTTTTAATTTCTCTGAATTTCTCAAATCAGGAAACAACGGTTTAATAAGTTTCTGCCCATCAATAATTTTTAATCCGCTTTCTTTTATAAAAGGGTCACAGGTAAGGGTTTTCACTTCTGAATTTACTATATATTCCTTATTTGAATCTATATCTCTCAGTAAAAATGAATATTCAAACTTTTTCCCATTATCATAAATGGAAATACTTTCATCAAAAATCTGTTGTAACATATCTACTGAGTTAGTCTTAATAAGTCCAATATATAAATAGTAGAACCATACTACTTCACTGATGCTCTGATTATACTTAATATATGAGAATACACCACCTTCTATTGATTTGCATTTTTTAAGAAATGATTTCACAATATCATCTTTGTTAGTAAGTGCCTTTATTAATATAATCAGTTCTAATATCATAGACTCAGGTGTATTCGGGTAATTATTGAATGGATGATTTGAAGGATAATTCAATTTCTCAAGCTCACATTTTACAAACGCAACAGCATTTGTATATACTTTTTCTGTATTCAAAATTTCTACCTCCAGTTTTCCTTATGATACTGGTTATTACTAATGCAATTATTATACATCAGAACAAGTCCTGATTCCAATGGTAAGTATAGAAAAGGACGCCAAGAAAAGTATTTCTACCTTCCTTGGCGTCTTTTCCTAAACAACACCTGCAATGGCTAGTCTTATGACGTGTTTTTAATTACTTTCTTATGAAGCGTTAGCAAAAAGCGCATCTTTCTTTTTTCAATAAGTCTTTTCCGAAAGCATGCGGTTCTTTTCATCCCAAAGCCTTTGAGAAAGATCCACATAGTAATTATGAGGATTTTCAAAGCGGGTAACCTCTTCCCAAAGAGTATCCACCTGCGCCATGCAGTAGGCACGGATCGCTCCCAGCGCCCTGGGCGTATAAACACATTCCCCGCCCTTAAAAATTTGCGTCAGCAACGGCACTGCCCGGAAATTTTCCACCGTCTTCCGTTTCCAGATATGATCCGGGTCAAAAATCGTATAGGGCTTCTCATCCTCAATCACCTCGTCATGCATGGTGATGACATCCGCAATCGCCTTATCGGTTTCCCGATCAAAAAGTCGCCAGACATTTTTAAAACACGGTGTGGTAATCTTTGTCACGTTTTCACTGATTTTTATCTTCGGAATCAGGCTGCCGTCCGCCCTCTCGACAGCGGCAAGCTTATACACGCCGCCGAATACCGGTTCTGATGACGAAGTGATCAGGCGCTCGCCAACCCCAAAAGAATCCACCTTTGCCCCCTGCATCAGCATATCCCGGATGATATACTCATCCAACGAGTTGGATGCACAGATTTTGCAATCCTCAAATCCAGCCTCGTCCAGCATCCTTCTGGCTTTTCTGGAAAGGTAGGTGATATCGCCGCTGTCGATGCGTATGCCTGCCGGACGGAAGCCTTGGGGTACCAGCACCTCGTTGAACACTTTGATTGCATTGGGAACACCCGATTTTAAAACATTGTAGGTATCCACCAAAAGCACACAATTGCCAGGGTACTCCGTAGCATAGGCTTTGAACGCCTCATACTCGCTGTCGAAAAGCTGCACCCAGCTGTGGGCCATCGTACCCAGCGCCGGCACACCAAAAAGCTGGTCGCTGATTGTACATGCAGTACCCGCACATCCGCCAATATAGGCGGCACGGGCGCCGTAAACCGCCCCGTCAAACCCCTGCGCTCTGCGGGAGCCGAATTCCATTACGGCCCTTCCCTGCGCTGCACGGACAATACGATTGGTTTTTGTGGCAATGAGGCTCTGATGATTGATGCAGAGCAGAACCATTGTTTCAATAAACTGAGCTTGAATAGCCGGTCCGCGTACCGTTATAATTGGCTCTCCCGGAAAGATAGGGGTGCCTTCCGGCACAGCCCACACGTCACAGCAAAATTTGAAGTTCTTCAGATACTCCAGGAATTCCGCGTTAAAAATATTCTTGGATCGCAGATAGTCGATATCTTCCTCTGTAAACCGAAGCTCGGAAAGGTATTCCACCAGCTGTTCAACACCAGCCATAATGGCAAACCCGCCGTCATCCGGAACCTTTCGGAAAAACATGTCAAAATAACAGATTCGATCCTTGAACTCATTGGCAAAATACCCATTCGCCATGGTAAGCTCATAAAAATCGGTCAACATGGTGAGATTCTTTTCTCCATAAAAACTCTTACTCATTTTTAAATCTCTTTTCTTCCGAATTTTTCAGCAGCCCGTTCCGCGCCAGCCTGTAGAATCCTTCTTATTATATCAATTTTCAGTAAAAAGTACAGCTCTATTTTGCACTTGCAAGCTCTAAAGAAACACTGATCTTTTTAAAATAATTTGTATATTTTCCAAATGCATCCATAAAATATTCGGGAAAACAGATTGATTTTTTCCCATTTTTCTTTATAATATATAATAAAGGTTTAAAATGGATTTATAATTATTATATAGAAATCCGAGGTGGATGGCCATGAGATTGAGAAGCCAGCCCTTAGGCAATAAAAACTTGATTGGTGCCCGGGTAGAAGCTGCACGAAAGAGCCAGGGCATGAAACAGAAGGAACTCCTTGCTCAGCTTCAGGTACGGGGGGTAGACCTGAATGCTTCTGGCCTCTCCAAATTAGAAGGTCAGATCCGTTTTGTGACTGATTTTGAACTTCTGGCTTTGTCCGATATTTTAGGCGTCTCAGTAGTATGGCTTTTAACCGGCGAAGATAAATAGTGTTACTGCAAAGGGTTCCGCTTTGAAGCGGAACCCTTTTTCTATTCCCAGCGTGTATAAAAACCATCCTTATCAATACTATAATGTTAGGAGTGATGGATTTTACCAATCCACAATAACTATAGGCTGCTCCCGGAAGGCGGAAATCATGTTTCAAAAAAGTGAAATCAAACGAATCCTGCCATTGCTGCTATTTTTTCTATGTTATACGCTTTTGTTTATCATTTGGGTTAAAACTTTCTTTTATACTTTGCCTTTCCTGCTAGGTTTAATCCTTGCAATTCTCATTCAGCCATTTATTGGCTTTCTGGAAAAGAAGCTGCATTTTCCCCGTACTGTAGCCTCTCTAGCTGTTACCCTTGTTGTCCTCACAGCAGTATTTGCAGCCATTGCTTTTTTAGGATTTTTTGCCATCAAGGAGATAGCATCCTTCCTTATCACAGTTTCCAGCGGAAATTTTACTGGGTTCTCCGAACCTGTCACACATTTTTTGAACCGTATTGGAGAATTTCTCGGCCAGTTCAATATCGATTTTGTAAACAGTAATAAACAGGAACTTTTGGAGCTGGTCCAAAACAGTATGGATCTCATTGCGGCATGCTTGAGTACGGTGTTGTCAGTAGTCACGTCACTTCCCACGGTAATCACGCTGTGCATTGTGCTGATCTTCTCTACCTTCTTCCTCGCCAGAGATCTGAAGCAGCTGCAGGCATGGGTGAAATCCATCATCAGTGCAAGCGCTGTATTTCACCTGAAAAGCGCTGCAGAAAACAGCAGCGGCACAGGAAGAAAATATATGCTTTCCTACCTTTTAATCTACTTTATCACCTTTTGCGAAACCTATGTCATTCTCACCATTCTTGGAATCCCCTACCCGTTGACCATCAGTCTGATTACTGCCGTTGCCGATCTTCTTCCAATTCTTGGTCCCGGAATTGTTTTTACCCCTCTGGCTATCTATCAGCTTCTGATCGGCGCCTATTCCCGGGGAATAGGCCTTCTTATCGGCTGGCTGATTATCACCTGTATTCGTCAAATCATCGAACCAAAGCTGGTATCTTCAACGGCGAAAGTACATCCGCTGGGAATGCTCTGCGCCATATATTTTTCCTTGGTTTCAGGAAGCATTTGGGTCTTATTCTACGTGATGGGGCTTCTTATACTTTATTCAGCGTTCAAAGAAACAGGGGCTCTTCCCTCGCTTACCCACAATAACAAGAACACCCGGTCTGAATTCTGATTTCAGACCGGGTGTTCTTGTTATTGCAGTAACTTAGATCCTTATGCACGTTCAGAGAGCAGTTTTTCAGAAGCAGCTAGCCGTACACAAATACAGAGCAGATGCATTGCCCCGGCAAGTTCTTCTTCCGGCGGGAAGGTGGGCGCGATACGGATATTGCTGTCATTGGGATCCTGTCCATAGGGGTAGGTGGCCCCCGCATCGGTCAGGATCACGCCCGCTTCCTTGCAAAGCCCTACCACACGCTTAGCACACCCATTCATCACATCTAGATTTACAAAATAACCGCCATTGGGTTCACTCCATTTGGCAATGCCTAAATCCCCGAGTTCTTTTTCCAGAACATCTACCACCAGTTTGAACTTTGACTCCAAAATTTTCCGGTGTCCCTGCATCAGGGATCGAACACCGTCGATATCGTGCAGAAAAAGGATGTGCCGGAGCTGGTTAAGCTTATCGGGACCAATTGTCTGCACATTGAAGCGTTCTTTCAATTCGGCAATATTATTTTTGCTGGCAGCCAGTGCAGCCACTCCTGCGCCAGGGAAGGAAATCTTTGAGGTTGAAGCAAAAAAAAGCACATTGTCTTCTGTTCCTTGTTTCAGGCATTCCTCGTACAGATTCAGCAGCGTATCCGGCGTATCCGTCAAGTCATGAACGCAGTAAGCGTTGTCCCACATAATACGGAAATCTTTCGCGGCGGGATGCAGGGATGCAAAACGGCGCACTGTTTCGTCAGAATAGGTGATGCCCGTGGGATTGGAATATTTCGGCACACACCAACAGCCTTTGATCGTCTCATCCTCCTGTACCAGCCGTTCGATTATATCCATATCGGGGCCGGTTTTCAGCATGGGGACAGGAATCATTTCAATGCCGAAATATTCTGTAACGGCGAAATGCCGGTCATAGCCGGGAGCTGGGCACAGAAATTTCACAGAATCCTGCTTGCACCAGGGAGCATATCCGCTGTAGCCGTGAGTATATCCCTTGGAAACACAGTCAAACATCATCTGAAGGCTGGAATTATTCCCCAATATTATCTGCTCTGCAGGTACGCCAATCATTGCACTGAAGATCCCTCTCATTTCGGGAAGGCCATTCCAAACGCCGTAGTTCCGGCAGTCATCTCCATCGGAATTAGCAAATTCACTTCTCGCCCGAAGTGCTTCCAGCACGCCCAAAGCCAAATCCAGCTGCTTGGCACAGGGCTTCCCCCGGGCCATATTCAGTTTCAGTTTGAGCGCCTTGAAATCCTCATACTGTCCAAGGGCATTATCATGCAGCTTTCGAATTTCTTCATTTCTCATAGCGGCCAGTTTCATCTAAAGCATCTCCTATAATTAGGGTCTTGAATAAAAACATTTTCAGTAGATTCATTTTTTCAAATCAAACTTCCTGTATTTTAATATATCAGGCAATAAAATGCAAGATTATTTGTGCAGTCCTGCATTTTTTCTGTTTTGCATCATTATACTGCGGTTTAAACAGCTTTTCTGTGCAATCTCATAATATCCACAGAACGAAATGAAAACCCGCCGTTCTCCTGTAATTTCAAATTGTAGTTTGCTTTGTTTCGTGGTATAATATCAGCGATATTTTTGTAATAAACCGGGAATATAACAGCAATGGAGGATCTGTATGGGCGGATTTTTTGGAGTAGCATCAAAAGAAGACTGCATGTTTGATCTGTTTTTCGGCACCGATTACCATTCCCACTTAGGCACACGACGGGCCGGTATGGCTGTCTACAGTGATGAAAAAGGGTTCGACCGTGCAATTCACAACATCGAAAATTCTCCGTTCCGCACTAAATTTGACAAGGATATTGGCTGCATGGAAGGACGCCTCGGCATCGGCTGTATCAGTGATTACGAGCCACAGCCGCTGATCGTCCGCTCGCATCACGGCACCTACGCCATCGTAACCGTAGGCAAGATTAATAACACAAATGAAATCGTGAAGCAGCTGTTCTCTTCCGGTCACTCCCATTTTCTCGAAATGAGCGGCGGCGACATCAATGCTACTGAATTGGTCGCCGCTGTGATCAACCAAAAAGATAATTTAATTGAAGGAATTCAGTACGCCCAGGAAACTATCGAGGGTTCCATGACAATGCTGCTTCTGACTCCGAAGGGAATTTACGCAGCCAGGGACAAGCTAGGCCGCACACCGGTCTGTGTAGCGCAGAAGGACGGCGCCTGCTGCATCTCCTTTGAAAGTTTTGCCCATCTGAATTTGGGGTATACCCAAGAGCGGGAATTGGGACCTGGTGAAATTGTTATCGTGACACCGGAAGGAGCAAAAACTCTGGTCAAGCCCGGAAAAGACATGAAAATCTGCACCTTTCTTTGGGTATATTACGGATACCCTTCCTCTTCCTATGAGGGCATCAGCGTGGAAAAAATGCGTTACCGCTGCGGCGCCATGCTGGCGAAGCGGGACAATGTCAATCCCGACACTGTGGCTGGCGTCCCCGATTCAGGCACCGCACACGCCATAGGTTACGCCAACCAATCGGGAATTCCCTTCTCCAGGCCCTTCATCAAGTATACGCCGACGTGGCCGCGTTCTTTCATGCCCACCATTCAAAGTCAGAGAAATCTTATCGCAAAAATGAAATTGATTCCTGTCCACGATCTTATTCAGGACCGGAGCCTGCTTCTCATCGATGATTCCATTGTGCGGGGTACACAGCTTCGGGAAACCACAGAGTTTTTGTACCAAAGCGGCGCCAGGGAGGTGCACGTGCGTCCTGCTTGTCCTCCTCTGCTCTATGGCTGCAAATATCTGAATTTTTCCCGTTCCACCTCCTTAATGGATTTAATTACACGCCGTGTCATCCGGGATTTGGAGGGCACCGGAGAACCTACAAATATAAAAAAGTACTCCGATCCGGAGGCTGCAGAATATCAGCAAATGGTAGATATCATCGAAAAGAAATTGAGCTTCACCACGCTTCGCTATCACCGGCTTGACGACATGATCGAATCGGTGGGGCTGGATAAGTGCAAACTCTGCACGTACTGCTGGGACGGCAAGGAATAAAAACAGGCATAAAAAACATCCTGTCGGAAATTTTCCGGCAGGATGTTTTTCTGATTTCTGTCGATTAAAATTCAGCCGAACCTGTGGTGCGGGGGAACGGAAGCACATCACGAATATTGGAAATGCCCGTAAGATACATGACCAGACGCTCGAATCCGATACCAAAGCCGGCATGTTTATTGCCGCCATATTTCCGCAGGTCAAGATACCACCAATAATCCTCCTCATTGAGCCCCAACTCCCGGATCCGGTCCAGCAGCACATCATAGCGTTCCTCACGCTGACTGGCTCCTACCAGCTCCCCAATACCGGGCACCAGCAGATCTGTCGCGGCCACAGTGCGGCCGTCATCATTAAGCCGCATATAGAAAGCCTTGATTTCTTTCGGGTAATCCGTAACAAAAACCGGTTTTCCAAAATGCTTTTCCGTCAGATACTTTTCATGCTCCGTCTGAAGATCCACACCCCAGGAAACCTTGTATTCGAATTCATCGTTGTGCTGCTCCAAAATTTTCACCGCATCCGTATAAGACACTCGCACAAAGTCAGATTCCATTACATGGCGAAGCCTTTCCAGCAGGCCCTTATCCACGAAAGCGTTGCAGAATTCCAAATCCTGAGGGCAGGTTTCCAGCACATAGCTTACTACATACTTGATCACCGCTTCGATCACATCCATATCGTCCGTCAGGTCGGCAAAAGCCATTTCCGGCTCGATCATCCAGAATTCAGCTGCGTGGCGCTGCGTATAGGAGCGTTCCGCACGGAACGTGGGCCCGAAAGTGTACACCTTTGAAAAGGCCATGGCCATACATTCCGCTTCCAACTGTCCGGAAACCGTCAGAGATGTCGGCTTTTGGAAAAAATCCTCTTTGTATTCCACCTTGCCTTCTTCTGTACGGGAAGGATTTTCCAGGTCCAGAGTGGTCACCTGGAACATCTCCCCGGCTCCCTCGCAGTCGCTGCCTGTGATAATGGGAGTATGGGCGTAGACAAAACCGTTTTCCTGAAAAAACTTGTGTACCCCAAAAGCAGCAGCGGAGCGGACACGGAACGCCGCACTGTAAAGGTTTGTGCGGGGCCGCAGGTGAGCAATCGTCCGCAGATACTCCACACTATGACGCTTTTTCTGCAAAGGATATTCCGGTGTAGATGCTCCCTCAATTTCAATTTTACTCGCATGGATCTCAAAGGGCTGTTTAGCCTCAGGCGTCGCCAGCAGCATCCCGGTAACTTTGAGGGCAGCCCCCACGTTTTGAGATGCAATTCCTTTAAAATTCTCTATCTTCCCATCTTCGAAAACAACCTGCACGCCCTTGAATGAGCTGCCGTCATTCAAATCGATAAATCCCAACGTTTTGGAATCGCGGATCGATCTGGCCCATCCGCAGACAGTCACTGTCTTTCCCTCGTAGGAGGAAAGATCCTTATAAAATGCCGCTACTTCGTCTCTTTTCATACTGCCGCAGCCCGTCTTTGACGGGATGCTCCCTCCATTTCTTTCATCCAATTCAAGATATCTTTTCCTAATCATACCGCAAGCATATCGCCTGTTCAAGGAAAATATAGAAAAAAGCGCCGAATTCTGAGAATTCAGCGCTCTTGGCGGAGAGGATGCGACTCGAACGCACAATGCCTTGCGGCACACCACATTTCCAATGTGGCTCCTTACCATTAGAATACCTCTCCGTATCCTCGGCTTAAATATTATAGCCAATCTATTCCAAAAAATCAAGAGAAAATTACAGAAAATTTTTGGAAATATATTTTTGTGAAA
Source organism: Neglectibacter timonensis (assembly GCF_900048895.1). GTDB lineage: Bacteria > Bacillota > Clostridia > Oscillospirales > Acutalibacteraceae > Acutalibacter > Acutalibacter timonensis. The sequence continues at coordinate 741,803 of NZ_LT160640.1, forward strand.
AACGATGTTAAAAATAGATAAAATTATCAAAACTAAATTTGAAACTCGGTTCAATATTTGGTATAATGTGGTAAAGTTTATCCTATGGAGTGAATTTTCTTGAACAAAAAATATGCCGCACGTGCGGCGGCAGTTATCGAAATCGGTTCCAACAATGTTAGAATGCAGATTTCACAGATGTCCAAAGGCGTCTTTTCCACACTGGACAATCTGGAATATCCGGTAAACCTCGGGCATGATGTTTTCGGAGACGGCTATATAAGCTTTGACAGTCTGCGTGAACTTTCAGCTGTGCTGGGAAAATTTTCCGAAGCCCTGCTCTCCTACGGAATTGAAAAGCCCAAGGTCATATCCTGTACCGTTATGCGCGAGGCAAAAAACCGATCCTTAGCGGCGGACCAACTGAAGGTACGCAATGGAATGAATGTTTCTGTGCTGGAGGACAGCGAAGAAAAGGCATATCTCTACTCGGAAATTGTTCAGAAATTGGAAAATGCTGAATATCTCAAAAACTGCCATTCTTTGATTGCCTTTATAGGCTCCGGCAGCATCGGCATTGCCGTATATGACGGAAACAAGGTAATTTATTCTCAAAATATATCCATGGGTGCATTAAAGCTTCATGACGTGATGGCAAAACTGCACCGGGATGTGGACGATTTTCATCAGATCATTGAAGAATATTTGGATACGGTTTTAAACCGCATTCACATCTCCGAATTTCATATTCAAAATTTGATTCTAACCGGTTCAGAAATCCATCAAATCGCCCGCCTCTGCGGTGCAAAAGGAGACGGCGCGCCTTACCGGATCGAAACCAAAAAACTCACTTCCCTGTACTATACCATCCGTTCCATGTCGCCGGAAAGCATCGGACAACGTTATGGAATTTCCACTGAAAAAGCTGCTGTTTTTTACTCGGCGCTCTCTATTTACTGCGGCATGCTCCGCTTTTGCAAAGAAGCTTCTGGTATTATCTCCCCTGCCGTTGACATTTCCGAGGCAGTGGCACGTTATCTGCTCGCGCCAAAAACCGCACCGGATTTTCGTGCATATCTGCGGGAAAGCGCGCTTGCTTGCGCCGAGGTCACAGCAAAGCGTTTTGGCTGCAATTTGGAACATTCTGAACGGACCAGCAGCTTTTCCTGTAAACTATTCGACAAACTGAAAAAGCTTCATGGACTGGATCCTTCCAAACGCCTGATTTTAGAATTAGCATCCCTGCTGCACAGCTGCGGCAGCTATGTCAGTGTACGGCAGCATAATAAGTGTACCTATGACTTAATCAAGGGTATGGATATTTTCGGTTTGCGGCAGTTGGAGGTTTCCGAAATTGCCTTCGTTGCAGGCAGTATTACAGAGAACTTTGCCGCAGAAAGCAATTCAGAATTTGTACTTTTACCGGAAGAGGAAAAAATCATCATCTCTAAACTTGCCGCCATATTCCGAATGGCGAACGCCCTGGATAAATCTCATCAGGGAAAACTCAGCAATTTGCGGGTTAATTTAGAGGAAGACCGTGTTTTGTTCCGGGCTGACGCAGTTGACGGCAATTACATGCTGGAAAGATGGGCATTTGAAGAATCCGCAGGCTTCTTCAAAAACGTATTCGGTCTTTCCCCGGAACTAATTGTAAAATTAGACATGATTTGAGAGGTGTTTTCCCCATGGCAGAAAAAACGATGCCCTATTACAACCGGGAACTCAGTTGGATGGATTTTAACACCCGCGTTCTCGAAGAAGCTTTCAAAAAGGAAAATCCATTGATGGAACGGCTGCGTTTTCTGGCAATCACCGGCTCTAACTTAGATGAGTTTTTCATGGTACGAGTCGCAGGAGTCAAAGCCCAGGTCAATTCCAACTACAAGAAGCACGATGACTTCGATCTAAGTCCGGAAGCGCTTCTCAAAGAGTTGGAAGAAAAGACTCATCGATTTATGGAACGGCAGTACTCCTGCCTGCATCGATCTATTTCCCCTATTTTAGAGAAAAACGGCATTCGCTTTTTAAATGCCGAGCAGATGGACGGGCAGCAGAGAAACTATATGACGGAATTCTTCCATAAGATTCTTTTTCCTGTGCTTACCCCCCTCGCCGTGGATGCCAGCCGTCCCTTTCCGCTGCTTGCCAATAAAAGTTTGAATATTGCAGTATATCTCAAAGGAAAAGAGAAGAGCAAGGAGAACAAAAATGAGGGAGAAAAGTGCTTTGCCATCGTACAGGTCCCCTCTATTCTTCCTCGCTTTTTAGAACTGCCCGAAAAAGCCGGACGCTCCTTTATTCTGCTGGAGGATATCATCATCGACAAGTTGGAAGAGTTGTTCGAACTGCATGATATCAAAGCTGCCTGTCCTTTCCGGGTTACCAGAGATTCTGATTTGGAAATTGATGAAGAAGCTGAAGATTTCATGAATGAAGTAAAGAAATCCATCAAGCTGCGTAAGCGGGGCCGTCCGGTTCGGCTGGAACTGCTGCAAAAATGTGATAAAGATATCCGAAGCTTCCTGATTGATATGTTAAAAATCAAAAAAAATGAAATCTACGAGCTTCCTGGTCCTCTGGATCTCACATTTTTCTCCAAATTTGCCAGCTTACCCGGCTGCGAACAGCTTTGTTTCAAACCGATCCAACCTGTATCGCCTGCCTGTGATTTCTGGGGCAGTGAAGATATTTTTCAAACCATTCGGGAAAAAGATAGAATGGTACACCATCCCTATGAAAGCTTCGATTGTGTGGTAAAATTTATTGAACAGGCTGCCGTGGACGAAAATGTGTTGGCTATCAAGCAGACGCTTTACCGGGTCAGTGGAAATTCCCCAATTGTCGCAGCGCTGATTAAGGCCGCTGAAAACGGGAAACAAGTCACTGTTTTGGTTGAATTGAAGGCCAGATTTGATGAGGAAAACAATATTAATTGGGCACAAAAACTGGAAAAATCAGGGTGTCATGTTATCTATGGCCTGCAGGGCTTGAAAACCCACTGCAAAATTGCTCTGGTTGTGCGCCGTGAAGAGGACGGCATTCGTCGCTATCTGCATCTGGGAACCGGCAATTACAATGATTCCACAGCAAAAATTTACACGGATATCGGCCTTTTTACCTGCAGCAGCCAATACGGCGCCGACGCCTCTTCTCTATTCAACGTCATTACCGGTTATTCCCGTCCTCCCGAGTATAGGCATTTTATTGTCGCCCCCCACGGCATGCGGAATTTTTTTATCCGCATGATCCGCCAGGAAATCGAAAATGCAAAAAAAGGCCTGCCTTGCGGTATCACTGTCAAAGTAAATTCTTTGGTGGATTCTGAAATCATTTTTCTCCTTTATGAAGCGTCTCAAGCCGGGGTTCCTATCAGGCTGGTGGTACGTGGAATATGCTGCCTGGTCCCTGGTCTGCCAGGTATCAGCGAAAATATCACCGTTATCAGTATCGTTGGGCAGCTTCTGGAGCACAGCCGTATTTTCCGCTTTGAAAACGGCGGGGTTCCGCAGATCTTTATGGGCAGCGCAGATTGGATGCCCCGAAATTTAGACCGGCGTATCGAACTTGTCTTTCCCATCGAGGATGAAGAATTAAAACAGCGTGCTTTTGAGATCCTTGAGACTCTCTGGAATGACAATACCAACGCGAGGATTATGCAGCCAGATACCACATATCAGCACGTAAACCGGCGCGGAAAGGCAGTCTGCAGCAGTCAGCTCACTTTTTACCGTCAGGCACAGGAACGGCTGAAAGAACTGCAGAAGCTGGAAAAGGACAGTCCGCTCATTCCCATCCACACAGCAGAATAGTTAAACTAACCCCCTATAGAAAGGATGCGTAAAAATGAAGCGAGTAGGTATTTTAACCAGCGGCGGAGACTGTCAGGGCCTGAATGCTGCAATCCGCGGCGTGGCAAAAGGGCTCTATTTTGAATTCGGCTCTGACGTCGAAATTTATGGAATCAAAGACGGTTATAAAGGTCTCATCTTCGGCGAGTACACGCTGATGAAGGAATCTGATTTTTCCGGCATTTTAACCTTGGGAGGCACCTTGCTGGGCACCTCTCGTCAGCCCTTTAAGACTATGCGGGTCATAGATGAAAACAGCGTTGACAAAGTGAAGTCCATGAAGGAAAATTACAAAAAGCTCAAGCTGGACTGTCTGGTGATTCTGGGAGGCAACGGCACTCAGAAAACAGCAAATCTACTGCGTAGCGAAGGGCTGAACGTCATTCACCTCCCTAAGACAATCGACAACGACATATGGGGTACGGACGTCACATTCGGGTTCCATAGCGCCGTGGAAATTGCCACCAATGTGATCGACTGTATCCATACCACCGCCACCTCTCACGGCCGCATTTTTATTGTTGAGGTGATGGGTCACAAAGTAGGATGGCTCACATTGTCTGCGGGAATTGCCGGCGGCGCAGACGTTATCCTGCTGCCTGAAATCCCCTATGACATCGATAAAATCGCCAAAACTCTCAACAATCGGATTGACAGCGGTAAAAAATTCTCTATTCTGGCCGTCGCGGAAGGAGCTCTTTCCAAGGAGGAGGCCGCTCTCTCTAAAAAGGAATTCAAACGCGCCAGGGCGGACTTCAAACATCCCTCCATTGTTTACCGGATCGCGGAAGAGCTGCAGGATAAGATCGACAATGAAATCCGCGTTTGTGTGCCGGGACATTTTCAGCGCGGCGGCAGTCCCTGCGCCTATGATAGGGTACTGTGCACCCGTCTGGGCGCCACAGCCGCCCGCTTCATCAAAGAGAAGAAGTTCGGTGTCATGGTTGGAATGGTAAACGGCGAAACAGTACCCGTCCCGTTGGAGGAGGTCTCAGGAAAGCTGAAATCTGTACCTGTGGACTGTGGAGAAATTCTGGCTGCCAGACAGATTGGTATCAGCTTCGGCGATTGAACAGGAGAACAGCTTTGAAAAACAAAGCGGAAAGGTTGAAACACATGAAATATTCAGTCAGTCTTTATAGCTTTTATAATGCCTTGAAACGAAATTTAATTACTCCTTTTGCCTGCATTGAACAGGCAAAAGACTTGGGGTTCGACGCCGTGGAAGCAGTGGACTTCGTCAACTTTGACTGCGTACCTGAGGAACGATTGGAGCGGGCAGCGGAAATCCGCAGCGAGGCAGAACGGTTGGGCCTGGAAATATCGGCTTTGGCGATCGGCGCTGACTTTATCAACGGCAGCGATGGCGACACGAAAAAGGAGATTGAGCGCGTGAAGTCCTATGTTGACGTAGCCGCTGCGCTGGGCGCGCCGCGGATGCGGCATGACGTGACCCAGGGATATCCAAAAAATTCCGGAAAATACTGCAGTTACGAGAGCCTGCTGCCGAAACTCGCAGAAGCCTGCAGGGAGGTTGCAGAGTATGCCGCCTCCAAAAATGTGATGACAATGACAGAAAACCATGGATTCTACTCTCAGGATTCCGAGCGTGTAGAAAAGCTCTATACCGCGGTAGGACACCCGAATTTCGCCCTGTTGTGCGACCTGGGCAATTTCCTTTGCGCCGATGAAAACCCCGCCTTGGCGGTGTCCCGCGTTGCGCCGTATGCACGTTACGTTCACGCGAAGGATTTTATTGTAAAAAGCTTTTTCGATGCCGATCCCGGCGAGGGCAGCTTCCGCAGCCGTGCCGGCAACTATTTGCGCGGTACGATCATCGGACACGGAAACGTACCTGTCAAGCAGTGCCTTCATATCCTGAAAAGCGCCGGTTATGACGACACCATTTCCATTGAATTTGAGGGGATGGAGCTCCCTGAAGACGCTCTGCGCATTGGGCTTGCAAATCTGAAAAAATATTGGAACGAGGTTTAAACGCAATGAATGTTAGAGAACTGTTTCTTGATCTGGTCTCCTATCCTTCCGCTTCTGATGAAAGTGCCGTCTGTACTCCCAGTACCCCCGGCCAAAAGGTATTGGGCGCCCGCATCGTGAGCCTGATGAAAGAGATCGGTATCGAAGATGCTTTTCTGGACGAAAAAGGATATGTTTATGGCAGCATCCCTGCAACGGATCCCAGAGAGCATACAATTGGATTCATCGCTCACATGGATACTTACGGCGGTGTCAGCGGGGAAAATATTAAGCCGCAGATTATCGAAAACTATGACGGATCGTCTATTCCGCTGCAGGGCGGACTGTGCCTTTCTCCCGAAGAATTCCCCTCTTTGGGGGAACAGGTCGGAAAAACACTGATTACCACAGACGGCACCACTCTTCTCGGCGGCGACGACAAGGCCGGGATAGCAGAAATTCTTGTTGCCGCTGAAGAGCTGATTCAGGAAAAGAAACCTCATGGGTCTGTCAAGATTGCCTTTACGCCGGATGAAGAGATTGGAGCCGGGGCGGAGTATTTTGACGTGAAAGGCTTCGGATGCGACTACGCTTACACGGTAGACGGCGGCGGCCTGGGTGAACTGGAGTATGAAAATTTTAATGCAGCCTCTGCCGTCGTGGAAATCTCTGGATTGAGCATCCATACCGGCGCCGCGAAAGGAAAGCTGGTTAACTCTATGTCCATCGCCATGGAATTTTGTGGGCTACTCCCCCAAGCTGCAGTACCGGAACATACTGAGAACTATGAAGGGTTTATCCATCTGGATGCCATCCATGGGGATGTGGAGAAAACCGTTATGCAGTTTATCATCCGAGATCATGACAGGGCGCTGTTTGAACAGAAAAAAAACTTGATGAAAGCTGCTGCAGACTTCCTCAATGAAAAGCATCCGTCAAAGCCGGTAACACTGGTTTTAAAGGACACTTATTCCAATATGAAGGAACAAATCCTTCCTCATATGGAAGTGATAGAGACGATGCGGCAAGCTATGCATGAAAATGGCGTAACCCCTGTTACCCTGCCGATCCGCGGCGGTACAGACGGCGCCCGGCTTTCCTATATGGGTCTTCCCTGTCCCAACATCTGTACCGGAGGCGCCAATGCGCATGGAAAACAGGAATATGTGGTAGTAGATGATATGGAAAAGATCAAGGACATTATTAAAACTGCAGTTTACATCACCCCGTAAGCGAAAAGGAGAATGGTATGCTGAGATTTGGCACAATCGGCTCCGGTTGGATCACCGACGAATATATTCACGGTGCAAAGGACAGCGGCCTGTGGGAACTCACTGCCGTCTATTCGCGTACTCCTGAGAGAGGCTGGGAATATGCGAAAAAGCATGGAGCCGCCGAAGTCTTCACTGATATCCGGGCAATGGCCGCTTCCGATTGCATCGATGCTGTCTACATTGCCAGCCCCAACGTGATGCATTATGAGCACTGCAAAGCTTTTCTGGAAAACGGCAAGCATGTTATCTGTGAAAAACCGCTGTGCGCCCAAGCTGAAAAAGCAGCCGAGCTCTACAGGCTGGCCGAAAAAAATCACGTGATTTTTTTGGAGGCCATCATGTTCCTTCATCTCCCACAGCGCAAGCTTCTGGAAGATGCATTGAAGAAAATCGGCGATATCTCTATGGCTAAAATAGATTTCTGCCAGCGATCCTCCAAACTGGATACTTTCCTGAATGGGGAACTGCCCAACATTTTCAACCCGCAGCTGGAAACTGGGGCGCTGATGGATCTGGGCGTTTACTGTGTCTATCCAGCTCTCCATTTCTTTGGAAAACCACAGAGTTTTCATATTGATACGGTACAACTGAAAAGCGGAGCAGACGGCTGCGGTGTGATCACCATGCGTTACCTCAACAGGCTTGTCACTCTCACGTATTCAAAGCTGGGGCAGGCTGGAGCCAATACAGACTTCCAGGGGACAGAAGGCAGCGTCCGGGTGGATTCTATCTCCCGAATCGCTGGCGTCTCCCTTTGGCACAAGGATACCACTGTGGAAACGCTTTGCGGAGATGATGAGAAGTACCGGCTCATGGGTTGGGAAGCAAAGGACTTCTACCGCTATATTACAGAGCCTGAAAAAAGCCGTGCAGAATATCAATACTGCGTAAAGCTGAGTATAGATGTGGCCGAATTCTTGGAGGAGGCCAGAAAGAAAGCGGGAATCCGTTTCCCGAGCGACCCCAAATAGAAAAACATCCCCCGATGACAAATAAAACCGCTGCTTCAGCAGCGGTTTTATTTTGTTACTTTCAGATAATCTTTGATCGCTTCATATCTCTTCTTCCCGATCCCTTCCACTTCCATAATTTCCTCCACAGAAAAGAACTGTCCACACTCTTCTCTATACTGTACAATTTTTTGTGAAAGTTTTTCCCCGATTCCAGGAAGACGCTGCAACTCTTCCGCAGTAGCAGTATTGAGATCGATACAGTCTGATACGGCAGTTGGCGGCAGTGTTGAGGGAGCAACCCCCTCTTGTGCTGAGGAAACATCTGCGGAGGGCTTCGGCTCCGTCCAATCAATTTCAAGCGCCTGAAAAGAAGATGCATTTCCCACCAGCAGGGCTGCACAGGCTAACACAGCAAAAGCTCCCAACAGGAATATCTGAACTCTGCATTTCAACTCTTTTCGCCTACTTTTCTTTCAGTTTCGAGAGAAAATCGGTAAAATAACTCGGAAGCGGAACAGAAAACTCCAAATAAGTATCGCTTCGCGGATGTTGAAAACCGATCAAACCGGCATGCAGACATTGGCCGCAAAGAGAGGTGATTACTTTCTTGGGGCCGTAAACGGGATCTCCGGCAACAGGATGCCCCAAATAGGCCATATGGACCCGGATTTGATGAGTCCGGCCAGTCTCAAGCCTTAGCCGAAGCTGTGTAAACCCTTCGAACCTGCGGACCACAAAGAAATGTGTCACCGCATTTCTGCTGCCAGCAGTTGAGGGGGGCATCACAGCCATTTTTTTTCGTTCTATGGGGTGACGGCCGATTGCGGCGTCTACCGTTCCCTGTTCTTCCCGGATATTTCCATACACGACCGCGTTGTATTCGCGGGTAAAGGTATGCTCCTGAATCTGCAGCGCCAATTTTTGATGAGCAAAATCATTTTTTGCCACAATAAGAAGGCCGCTGGTGTCCTTATCAATTCTGTGCACAATTCCCGGACGCATTACTCCGTTAATTCCAGAAAGGCTGTTTCCACAATGATATAGCAAAGCGTTTACAAGAGTGCCGCCGTTGTGACCGGGCGCCGGATGTACCACCATTCCCTTCGGCTTATTGACTACCAACAGATCTGCATCTTCATATACAATTTCCAGGGGAATATTCTCCGCCTCAACATCCAGAACTTTGGGCTCCGGAATCCGGACTGTAATTCTGTCTCCACGAACGGGACGTGCACTTTTCAGCACTGGTTCACCATTACAGAAAACTAAACCCTGACTGATCAAATTCTGGACAGCTGAGCGGGTCAGTTCGGGAAGTTCTTCTGCAACCAGTTTATCAAGCCTTGCATCCCCCGTTTGGACGATCCATTCGATTTCCTTGCTCATGCCTGATCCCCATGCGTTTTTCCCATCTCTTTCTTCTCTTCTCTTGTACAGAACAGGACATGGATGACAAAGAGCACTGCACTGACCGTAATGCAGCAGTCGGCAAAGTTAAAAATGTAGTCAAAAAACAGAACATGGATAAAATCCACCACATAACCATAGAGGAAACGGTCAACCAGATTGCCGAATCCGCCTGCCAGGATCAGCGCTGAAGTGGCATAACTGAAAAAGCTGTGATTGCGGTATCGGAAGAGCAGGACAATAATCACAGCAGAAGCCACCAAGGTAACAAGTACTACAAACCAGATATGGCCTTTAAAAAGGCCGAAGGCCGCACCTGTATTCTCTGTATAAGAGAATTCCAAAAAACCTGGAATCACCGGAATTGCCCCCATAGGCTTCAAATATTGCAGAACAAAGTATTTGGTTACTTGATCCGCTGCCAACAGCAGTGCAGCAGCCGTCAGCACTATGAAAGCGTGAAATCCTTTTCGACTTATCTTCTCCTGTTCCAAACTGCAAACTCCTTTTTGAATGGGATAACGAAAAGGCGCAAAGAGTCTCTGTTTGCGCCTTTTTTCAAACTGATTTACCTGCTCGCCTGCCTTCTTTACCTTTTGTGCTTTTTCTTTCCGAATTCCAGTCCCTCTCCAAATTCCAAGTTGCTGAAATGAGAACTTTTTTCTTTTCGCAGAGTCTCAGGAATATCGGAATAAGCCCTTACGTCAATGCCTACGTCGGTAAGATCATCGTCAGCTGGGAAATTCGTGTCAGTGGAAGCAGCTTGTTCCTGGGCGTAGTTGATACGATCATGCAGGGTAGGCTCATGCGCTTCATATGAAAGAGCCTCTTCAAAACTCATCTGCTGCCGCTGGAGAGCCTCCTCTTCCGAAGTATCGTCTTGGGTACTGCTTTCTGAAACCACCTCCGGCTGCTCTTCGAACTCAGGTTCTTCCTGAATTTCCCTTTCAGGTTCTTGTTTTTCCGCAGGGCGGACCGGTGGATTTTCTTCTTCAACAGCCGGAGCAGGCTGTTCCTTTTGGCGAAATGCCGGAATATGATTGATACACTCCAAATGCTTCTTGTACATTTCCAGCAGGGAAACCCGGAAAGCCGAAACCTGGCGCTTTATTTCTTCCAATTCATTCTTCTTATTTTCCGCTTGTGCCATATAATCCTTGGCTGCTTTGGCAGCATCCAATTTGGCATTGTCCATTAGCTTTTTAGCGCTGCTCTCCGCATCTTCCAGAATGATCTGTGCTTTATCCTTTGCTTCCCGAACAGAATCCTTCGCCAGCTTTTGCGCGCTGAGAAGCGCTTCCTTGATACCATCTTCCTCGTTGCGATAAGATTCGACTTTTTCCGCCAGAATGGAAAGCTTTTTTTGTAAATCAGAATTTTTCCCCTGCAGTTCAGAGAGCTTTGCAGTCAACTCTGCCGATTTTTTGGCAGCCTCATCCCGTTCCGCTATGAGTTCCTGAAAAGAATCGACTACCTCGTCGATAAAATTATCGACGTCCTCCGGTTTATATCCGGAAAACCCAGCTTTTCCAAAACTCACCTCATTGATTTCCTTCACAGTCAACATCCCGCTGTCCCCCTTATCTATATTTCCTGCACTGTACCGACAAACGTCCTTTGCCAGTCAAAGGACCGAGCCGGTCAATTACGAATCTTCCCTTTCCACGAACAGATATCTGGTCGCCTTCGCTTGTCTTCATCGAAACAGATAGCACTTCCAGATGATTCAAAGCAACCATCCCTGATAAAATCAATCCGGAAGCCTTTTCGCGGCTGGTTTTGCACAATAGGGCCACGATACAGTCCAATCGCTGGGAGGCGACCACTCCCGAAATTTCCTGAAATTCATGTCCCAAAGGCAGAGGCATTTCCGCCCCTTCCTGAACCCGAACACCCACATTTCCAATTTTTCTGAGATTGAGGCAGAAATAATCTGCCAGTTCTGACCGAACAAACACCACACAGCGGCCGGATTCCGGAAGGATATCCCCCACTACACTACGCTCCACTCCCAAAGACATCAGAGCTCCCAAAAAGTCCCGGTGTGTAAGGGCGTCCTCTTTTCGATAGAAAAAAGTCAGCGGCATAAGGGGAAATAAATTCTGATCCGGCTCCAAATAATCTGGAAAAAGCCCCAACAGCTTTCGCTCTGCTTCCTCATAGCCGCCCCAGAACATTGGGGTGCCAGCAGCAGCGCCGCGTTTCAAAAAATCCCAGGCAAAAGCGGACTCATTCTCATTCAAAAAGCCCAAAAAGCAGGGCCTCTTTTGAGACCGCTTTCCGGCGTCTGCCAACTTTGCCAAAAGCAGCTCTTTCTCATTCTGTCCCATCGTTAAAAATAGAGCCCGCTGTTTTCCAACTCATCCAGCACATCATCACCGGTGAGATCCACGTTATAGGGCGTAATAATAAAAGTATTTGTTGCAATCCTCTTGATTTTCCCGTTGTTGGCATAAGCAACGCCGCTGAGAAAATCTACAACCCGGCGGGATACGTCCTTCTCTGTTTTCTCCAAATTTAAAACCACGGTATGACGCTTCAACAACTCGTCCGCAATGGCACGCGTCTCTTCCCCAAAGGAAACCGGCTTAAACAGTACCACCTGAAGCTGTGCCTTGGCATTTATATTGACAACCTTATTTTCCTGCGGCGTCCGGGACGAAAAAGATGAAAATGAGGTACGGCGCACCGGTTCGTCATAGGAATGATCATATTCCTCTTCCGGTTCATCTTCATAATACTCTTCATACTCATCATCCGGCGGATTCCACATCTTGTGCAATTTATCGACAAATCCCGGCATGTTATCAACCTCCCGAAACCGGTGTATAGTTTGCTCAGCGTAACTTTCTTTTTCCAAAAAGAGACGAGCCTATACGGACCATGGTAGCGCCGCAGGCGATCGCCTCCTTATAATCGGAAGACATTCCCATTGAGAGACAATTCATATTAACATTATCTATTTTTTTCGCTCTTATGTCAACATAATATTGATGCATGGAAGAAAAATACGCATAAAGTTCCGTACTTTTCTCACAAATGGGAGGAATTGCCATTAAGCCATTGATCTGCAGTCCCGGCAGCGCCGCCGCTTCGCTCACAAAGTCAAACAATTCCTCCGGCAAGACGCCTCCCTTATTCTCTTCACGCCCGATATTTACCTCAACCAACGTATTTATCATGAGGCCCGCCCGGTTTGCCTGACGAGATATCTCCTCAGCAAGTTTCATACTGTCCAAAGATTGGATACAGCTGACTTTCCCAACCAGGTACTTTACCTTGTTTGTCTGCAGCTGCCCGATAAACTGACAGTCGCACGATCCCAGCTGCAGCAACTCATATTTATCCAGCAACTCTTGTACTCTGTTTTCCCCAATACAGGTAAGCCCCTGGGAAATAGCGTAATTGATCACCTGAACGGGCACCGTTTTGGTTGCCGCAAGCAAGGATACCTCGTCCGGATTTCTTCCAGATTTTAACGCTGCTTCGGCTATTTCCTGCCGGATTACAGCAAAATTTTCATCAAAATATCGATACTGTTCATCGAACGAGTTTTCCATCATAGAGATCCGTCCCTTCCGTCACCACTTCATCGTAGAGCTGAATGGTGGAATCTGTTACCAGCCTGTCCCGGTCTTCCTCACTGAGCTCTGTTTTGCAGATCGCATATCCGTTAACTGTTTTATCGGAAAACACCTGTACAAATTTCAATGTACTTCCGTATTTGACAAAAACGCCCATGACATCTTTTTCAATTTTCGTCACCGGATTTCCTGCGTCATCTAATACGACTTCCCCGTCTTCATCGTATAGCGTATACGCAACGTCTCTGAAACGCAGCGCTTCCTTTCTGACCAGAACTCCGGAATATGTTTTTACATCAATCTGAATGGATTCATTTCTCAACAGCGCAATTCCCGGATCCATATAGGAACATTCAAAAATCACCGCTGTTTCCCCTGTTGATTTGTCTTTATTGGAGGCTGCAATCGTTGCAGGAATTTGTTCCGTACTGGCAAAGGGGATTTCCAGATACACATTCGTAATCCCTTCCAGCTTAACCATGTCGCTTTCGGAGAAAACACAGGCGAGATACCAATTAAAATCGCTGCAAATCTTTCCTATTGCATCTGTTTTCTTTTCTGAGGTAACATTCTCCTGCTTCTCTTGCAGCGTCCTGATTTCTGTAACTGTCAATTTCTTCACTTGATCAATATCTACTGCATTTTCAAAACCGTCAAGCGAGCTTACAAAATATCCTGCAGTATCTGCCGATATCACGTCTACCTTATCTCCCGCCGATGCAACCAGGGAATCCCTTTGCGATTGTAACGCGGCAATCCGCTGCTCATAGTCCTCTCCGCTTTCATCTCCCGTGAGCAGCTGTTTACGGTTTAAAGCCGTTTGCAGTTCTTCCTTCAAAGAAGCAATCTTGGAAAAATCATTTTGGCGGGCTTCCACCAGAATCTCACCCAGAGCAGTATAGATCTGTGTGCCAATTACAGAAGGATTGGAAGCATAATAATCGCTTGGTCCGGTCAACAAGCTCAGGTTTTCTATTTCCCTGTCAATACTCGCAAGTTGATTTTGAGCTGCTGCATCGCTTTCACTGGCATAAATATCGGCGATAGCCTCCCCCTTTGAGACCCGGACTCCGTCTGCCACATGATAGCTTAGAATCCCGCTGTACGCCTCATGAATCACACTTTCCTTCCGGACAGCAAAGCCTTTTGTCTGAAGTGTATCCGACACCGAGGCATACATGGCCGTCTCGGTTGTGATTTCCTTGTGGCGGATTGTATAGACCTGATATCCCACATAAATCAGAACCAAAATGGCAATTGCCATAGCTGCAAATTTTCTGATCTTTTTGCTGTTCACCTCTGCGTTCACTCTCCTTTTTCAGAAAACAGACCGGATTGCTCCCAAATTCTAAAGGCTTCCTGTAGAAGTTCCTGCTCATCTTTCCAATCATCTACATAGAGAAATATTGCATCCTGCTCTCTGTTAAACCAGGTGAGCTGCCGCTTGGCGTAGCGGCGGGTTTCGCGCTTTATATTTTCTACCGCTTCCTCAAGAGAAAGTATGCCGTCAAAAAATGGAAAAAGTTCTTTATAGCCGATCGCCTGGGCAGCCGTAAGCGGACGGCGAGACTCCCGTACCACCTGATAGAAGGCCTTGGCCTCTTCCTCCAGTCCTGCGCTCATCATGGCTTCTACCCTGCAGTTAATCCGGTCATATAGCTTTTGCCTGTCGCGAAAGGATAAACAGAGCACCAGGGAACGATAGCGCGGCGGCACCCTGCGGGAACGCTCTTCCTGCTCGGAGAAGCGTTCCCCTGTGGCAAGACAGAATTCCAAAGCCCGAATAACCCGCTTCTCGTTGTGGGGATGGATTTTTCGGGCTGCCTGGGGATCCAACCCTGACAGCCTTTCATAGAGCGGTTCAATACCGTTCAGCGCCGCCTCTTCTGTCAGAGAAGACCTCAAAATCTCATCTCTGCCCCGCTCATCAAAGGACACTCCGCGCAGAAGTGAACGTGCATACAGGCCGGTCCCTCCCACCAAAATCGGATGTTTACCGGCCGCGCATATCTCATGGATCGTCTGCTCTGCCATTGTCACATATTCAGAAACGCTGAACGCTCTGTCCACATCACAGAACCCAATCAGATGATGGGGCGCCGCGTTGAGCTCATCGGAAGACGGTTTCGCAGTTCCAATGGACAGCCCCCTATAGATCTGCATGGAATCGCAGGAGACAATCTCGCCGCCATACCGGCGTGCTAAAGCAATTCCCAATGCAGTCTTGCCAGAGGCCGTCGGTCCCAGCACTGCCGCCAATGCTATCTTCTTTTCCAATGGCAGCTTCTCCTTTCCCAGTCAGGCCCTTCCAAACTGCCGTTCGATATCCTTCTTACGTATCAGGATAAAAACCGGACGGCCATGCGGACAATATCGAACCTGCGGATTTTCCTCCAATTCTCTGGCCAACGCGATCAATTCTTCCCGGGAGGAAGTATCTCCCGCCTTGATGGCGGCACGGCATGCTACATTGTGGTATACCCAATCAAGTCGTTCCGTTGTCAAATCTGTTTTAAAAGATGCCAGATATCCGGCAATCTCCATGATTGCTGCGGAAGCATCGGCGCCGTCCAGCAAAAGAGGTGCGGAACGGACAAGTACGGTTCCCGCTCCGAAATCCTCCACTTCAAATCCAACCTGATACAGTTGTTCCGCATGCTCCAGAACCGCTGCATACTCTTCCTTCGCAAGCGTCACTGCTACAGGCTCCAGCAAGGTCTGCGCTTCTCCTCCATTTTCCCGGGCTTTCAGCTTTTCATAAAGCAGACGTTCATGGGCGGCGTGCTTATCGATCAGCATCAGGCTTTCGGAATCATACTCCAGGATGAGATAGGTGCCGAAAGCCTCTCCAAGCAGCCGGACATGAAATTCCTTTCCAGGCTCATTGGGTTCTGGGCACTTTTTTTCTTTCGGATCTGCAAAAGAAGCGGCTTCTTCCCTTACAAAAGCAGGATTCGATTTATTCTCAGAAACCGGCTTTGCATCGGCCTCTGAACTAAGAGCTTCCTGCTGGGGAAGCGGCGCAGAATCCAAAACATTTTTGAGGAACCGTTCAAAAGAAGAAGGCATCTCCTGTGCCGGCCCAATCGCTCCGCTGTCCTGCAGCAGACCGCCGTTGATGGCCTCCCGCTGCTGCGGCGCCGCTTGTTTGGGGAGTTCGGATGCGGAGTGGGAATGTATCGGAGGCTGGGGCTGATGAGGCAATTCAATATTTTGCGACATATTCTGGCCCTGCCGGGGAAAATGAAGCTGTTCCTGATGCTCTGCAGGCGTTTCAAAGGGTAAAACCGGCTTGCGAAAACTCATAACTTTGGGTTTGTCTCCCACAGCCAGCGCTGATTTCACCGCATGATAGACAGCGTCAAAAATTGGCCGCTCATTGACAAAACGTACTTCCAGCTTTGCTGGATGCACGTTGACATCCACCGCCTCCAAAGAAAGTGACAGATGCAGGACACAAGCAGGAAACTTTCCTACCATAATGGAACCCTTATATGCCTCTTCCAGAGCGACCCCTGCCGTCCGGCTTCTGATATAGCGGCCGTTGATAAAGAAATTCTGCATGCTGCGGTTGGGCCTGCTGCCCGACGGCGCACTGACAAAACCTGCCACCTTGATATGATTGAGTTCATACTCTACAGGAAGCAAAGTGGAATAAAATTCCTTCCCATAGACCGCATAGATCGCAGAAGAAAGCTTATTGTCTCCGGGCGTATGAAGCTGCTCTTTACCATCCCGCAGAAAGCGGAAGGAAATTTCCGGGTGAGAAAGCGCAATTTTATCTAAAATTCCAGCAATGGCATTGCCTTCCGTGGAATCCTTTTTTAAAAATTTCATCCGGGCCGGGGTATTGAAAAACAAGTCCCGCACGAGAATTGTCGTCCCTTCAGGACATCCCGCCTCTTCCAGACTGGGGGCTTCTGCACCTCCGCCTGTATACCTGCAGCCGGTTTCAGCGCCTCTGGCACGTGTGAGCAGCTCTACATGAGCGACTGCGGCAATCGATGCCAGAGCCTCTCCACGAAAGCCCAGGGTCCCTATCGCGTCCAGATCATCCTCGCGTACAATTTTGCTGGTAGCGTGCCGGAGGAATGCCGTGGGGACGTCTTCCGGAGCAATTCCGCATCCGTTGTCTGTCACCCTCATAAATGTGATCCCGCCATTTCGGATTTCCACGGTGATGACGCTTGCGCCGGAATCCACAGAATTCTCCACCAATTCCTTAATTACCGAGGAAGGTCGTTCCACTACCTCCCCCGCCGCTATGAGCTCTGCAATCTGTTTCTCCAAAACCCGGATTTTAGGCATGTTTTTCCCCCTTTCTGGCAGTCTTTACGACAGGTCTATCAATTTGAGAAGAAGCCCGGTACTTTCCGAAGGAAAGGCGGGCATTTTATGCCCGAGGGCTTCTTCCAGATAAGGGCTGAACCACTGTGAAGCCCTTATTTGAGCATATTTCTCAATTCAAACAGCACATTCATACACTCGATGGGCGTCAGGGTATTGACATCTACACTGCGCAGTTTCTGCAAAACTTCTGAATCCACCGAATTCATTGTCAGCTGAACCGGTTCTTCCAGGACATGCAGTGAGGCACGGTATTCTGAAGCAGCAGGATCTGCAGCCTCTAACTCGGCAAGCACCTGCTTGGCCCGCCGAATCACCTTCTCCGGTACCCCTGCCAGCTTGGCCACTTCAATGCCGAAGCTGTCGTCAGCACCACCCCGTACGATACGGCGCAGAAAAGTGATATCGTCACCGCGCTTTTTCACGGCTATATTAAAATTTTTCACTCCCGGCAGTAAGTTTTCCAGCTCTGTCAGTTCGTGATAATGAGTCGCAAACAGAGTTTTCGCCCCTACCAGCTTTTTGTCGTGGACGTATTCCAACACTGCCCTCGCAATGCTCATACCATCAAAGGTAGAGGTTCCGCGTCCGATTTCATCAAAAATCACCAAGCTGTTGGACGTGGCATTTTTTAATATATCAGCCACTTCTGACATTTCGATCATAAAGGTTGACTGACCGGCCGACAGGTCGTCCGAAGCACCAACACGGGTGAATACATTGTCGACAATCCCGATTTCCGCTACGGTAGCCGGAACAAAACAGCCTATCTGCGCCATAATGGTTATGATGGCCGTCTGCCTCATAAACGTGGATTTTCCCGCCATATTGGGTCCGGTAATAATTGCCACCCGATTGTCGTTCATATCCATATCCACGTCATTGGGTACAAAGGGAGTGTCCTGAAGCAGAGCTTCCACCACGGGGTGGCGGCTGTCCTTCAGATACAGTTTTCCGCTGAGATTGAGCACAGGCCGAGTATAATCGTTTTTGACGGAAACAGCGGCGAAAGACTGAAGTACATCCAGAACAGCGACCGCTTTTGCAGTTTCCTGCACTCTGGAAAGCTGCGCGGCAATTTGTGTACGCACGTCTTCAAAAAGTCTGGATTCGATGGCAATGGAACGGTCATGAGCCCCCAAAATTCTGTTTTCCAGTTCTTTGAGCTCCGGCGTTATGTAACGTTCTCCGTTTGTCAAGGTCTGCTTTCGGATATAGTCGTCAGGAACCTGGTCCTTGTAGCTGTTGGACACCTCGATATAGTAACCAAACACCCGGTTATAGCCTGTTTTCAGCTTGGGAATTCCAGTTCGTTCCCGTTCTCGGGACTCAACGGCAGCAATCAGATCTTTGCCTCCGTTCATATCATGGCGTACCTCATCCAGTTCAGGATTATAGCCCTGCCGTATGATACCGCCCTCCCGAATCGTGAAAGGCGGATCATCCACAATGGCGGCTTCCACCAGCCGGCAGATATCCTCTAAGCCATCCATCTGCGCATTGAGATTCCTCAAAAGAGTCGCATCGCAGCTTTCCAGCAGCTGTTTGATACCGGGTATCCGGCTTACCGCCGTGCTCAGGGAACGCAGCTCTCTTCCGTTTGCAGAGCCATAAACAATGCGCGTCATGATTCGCTCCAGGTCATAGATACCTGTCAGCCGTTCGGTGAGTTCATCTAAAAGCGGACGGTTTTGTGTCAGCTCTTCCACTGCATTGAGCCGCAGTGTGATTTTTGCGGGACTCAAAAGCGGCTGTTCCAGCCAAGCCTTAATCAGCCGTTTCCCCATTGCGGTTTTCGTTCGGTCCAACACCCAGAGAAGGGAGCCCTTCCGCTCCTTATTCCGCAGGGTCTCTGTCAGCTCCAGATTTCTTCGGGCATTGAGATCCAGGCCCATTACCGCTGAGTCGGAAGCCAGCTCAAGTTCAGACATACGTTCCAGACCAGTAATCTGCGTGCGGGAAAGGTAATCAAACAATGCGCCCAGAGCCAGTACGGTAAGCGGCCTCTCTGACAGAGAAAGCTCTTCCATGCTTCTTCCTTTGAACTGATGCGAAACCGCCTGCTGCGCCCGAGCTTCGGTATATACTTCAAAATCCAGGCATTCAACTGCGGCAGAAAGCTTATCTCTGAGAAAATCCTCAAGTCCCGATAGGTCGGTGGCCTGAGGATTCAGCAGGATTTCGCTCGGCATGTAGCGCGACAGTTTGTTCTGCAGCGTATGGGTCAGGACATCCAGATCAGGAGCATGGCATTCATCCACATAGAGCTCTCCTGTGGAAATGTCGGCAAAACAAAGCCCTGCCGCATTTTCCTCATAGTAGAGTGAACAGATGTAATTGTTCTTTGACTCATCGAGCATGCTGTTTTCCAGCACCGTGCCTGGGGTAATTACCCGAATGACGTCGCGCTTTACCAGTCCTTTGGCAAGCTTCGGATCCTCCATCTGTTCACAGATTGCCACCTTGTAGCCCTTTGCAACCAGCTTCGCTATATAGGTTTCCGCACTGTGGAAGGGAACGCCGCACATGGGCGCCCGCTCCTCCTGACCGCATTCCTTCCCGGTCAGCGTCAGTTCCAGTTCCCGGGAAACGGTCTTCGCGTCGTTATAGAACATCTCATAAAAATCCCCCAGCCGGAAAAAGAGGATTGTATTGGGATATTTTTCCTTCGTTTCAAAATATTGCTTCATCATCGGGGAAAAATCCGCCATTTTTATCAACCATTCCTTTCGGGGTAAGCCCAATCCCTTTTCACAAAACCAGTATCAGTGACAGCCGGCGCAGGAGGCGCAGTTCCCGCCGCAGGAGGCAGCATCATAATCACAGGTTTCCGGATCTTCTCCTTCCGCACACATCGTGATAATTGCCGTGAGACGCTGTACCTTGGCGTCCAATTCCGTCTTAGCATCATTATAGCGCTGCATGTTTTCATTCTGCATGATTTTGGCATAAACAGCGCGGAATTCCTCGTTCAGGCGTTTTAAAGTTTCCTCGTCTCTATCTTCCTTCTGCGCTTCGTTGTTGATTGCCATTCTTTTCAAATTGAATTCTCCAATCGCATCCTGCAGCGCCTGATCCTCATCGCTTGCCTGGCGCGCCAGCTGCATATTGAGATAGCTTTCATCCTTCTGAAGCTCTCTGCCGATTTCTCTTGCCAGTTCGATCATATCCATTTTTTGTTCCTCCAAGACTATAAAAAATTTTAAAATTCTTACTTTTCCCGGTATCTTGCAGCCATAGGTCGCTAGTCAACGAATCAGCTCGCCGTGCAGTTGAAACCCTCTTGCATCGGTAACTGTAATTTCAGCGAAATTGCCGATCAGCGCATCTTCCCCTGAGAATTCCACTGTATGGCTGCCGCCTGTTCGCCCTGACAAAAGACCGCTTTTCTGGTTCCGGTCCTCTACAAGCACCCGTTCATTAGTCCCCACCATTCTTTTACTCCGCCGGACAGCTATTTCCTCCTGGGTTTCAAGCAGTTCGGCGAACCACTTTGTTTTTTCTCCGTAAGTGACGGGATCCGGCATTCTGGCAGCTCTCGTACCCTCGCGGGAGGAATATATGAAGGTGAACAGATTCGTAAATTCCACCTCACGGATTAACGAAAGCGTATCCTGAAACTCCGCGTAAGTTTCTCCTGGAAAGCCCACAATGACATCGGATGTAAAGCTGATATCCGGCATGACTTCTCTGGCATACCTGATGAGGGACAGATACTTCTCTCTGTCATATTTCCGGTTCATTTCCCGCAGCACCCTGTCGTTCCCGGATTGGAACGGCAAATGGATATAGTGGGGAATATGCCGGCTGTGGGCCATAACGTCGAAAAGCTCTTTGGAAGCGTCTTTGGGATGCGAAGTCATAAAACGGATACGGTAATCCCCGTCAATTTCGTCCAGGCTGCGCAGCAGGGAGGAAAAATTCACGCCTTCCTCCAGACCTTTTCCATAGGAATTCACATTCTGGCCAAGCAGCGTGATTTCCTTATAACCCGCTTCTACCAAAGAACGGAACTCCTGATAAATCTCTTCAGGCCTCCTGCTCTTCTCCCTCCCCCGTACATAAGGGACAATACAATAGGAGCAAAAATTGTCGCATCCGTACATGGCTGTAACCCAAGCCCTGGTTTTCCCATCTCTGCGAACCGGAATGCCCTCCATGATTTCCTCTTCCTCATGTCCCTGAAGAAAAACACGTTCAGAATTGACTAAAACATCTCTCAGCATTTCCGGGAGCCGGTGAATTACATGCGTGCCAAAAACCAAATTCACGAAAGGAAAGCTCTGCTTCAAACGCTGTGCCACGCGTTCCTGTTCTGTCAT
This sequence comes from Neglectibacter timonensis, assembly GCF_900048895.1. Taxonomy (GTDB): domain Bacteria; phylum Bacillota; class Clostridia; order Oscillospirales; family Acutalibacteraceae; genus Acutalibacter; species Acutalibacter timonensis. Next base: position 763,494 of record NZ_LT160640.1, read on the forward strand.
ACAGCCGCAGACCGCTATAATCGTGGAAGGATGACGGCGTTTCAGATTTTTTAGAGCCCCGACATTGCCAAACACCCGGTCTTCTGCATGTTCTCTCACCGCACAGGTGTTGAAAAGAATGAAATCGGCGTCCTCCGGTTCAGAAGTAAAGGAAAAGCCCATTTCAGCCAACAGCCCTTTTATTTTTTCCCCGTCCGCCACATTTTGCTGGCATCCATAGGTGCGCACATAGGCCAAAGGATTTTCTCCACGAGCCCGTACCTTCATAATCTGAGCTATCTCTGCAGCAAATAATCCCTGCCGCGAAAGTTCTTTCTGTGCAACGGCTTTCTCCAAAAAACGTACACTCCTCTGATTTTGGCATGTTATTTAATATACCACAAACTGCAGAAAACTGCAAGATAAACACTAGCAATAGCATAGCATATTTCTATGGAACTCCCTGTGGTATTGCTTTCGAAATCTTATCTGCAAGCACACTACAAAAAGACGCTTTTCCCGCAGCTTCTGGCTGGTTAAAAGCGTCTTTTGCTCCCGTTATTTAAGAAATGCCGTTCCGCAGCAAAAAATGTGAAAGTTTCTTTTACTCACCTTCCTCATCTCTGATTCCCCGTTGGTTCCTACGATATTGCGCGGGCGGAATTCCGTTGGCATTTTTAAAAATTCGATAAAAATAGGTGATATCCTGAAAACCAACTTGTTCAGAAATTTCCCGAATGGGCAGATCAGTTTCTTCGAGCAGCCGCCGTGCATTCCCTATCCGCACAGAGACCAAATATTCCGCCACCGACTGGTTCATCTGTTTTTTAAACAGCCGGCCCAAATAGGCTGCTGACATTCCCACTGCCGGAGCCACATCTGCCAGTGAATATCCAGGATCTTGATAATTCTGATCCAACAGTTCTTTCACAGAAAGGGAAATCATATCCTGTCGAGCGCCGCGCTTTTGTTCGTAAGCTTCCTGCAGACGCGCCATGATCTGCTGCAATTCTTTCACGATATCTTCCGCTGTCTCCAAAGTGGACAGCTGGAACACCTGCATGTCAAAAGCTCTTCCGTTCCCAATAGCGTTATTTGACAGAAATTTCTGCAAGGCGTCATCTAAGTCAATAATAAACTGCATCAAATATTTACGGTAAAGATTGTAAGAGCATGCAGTTAAAAGGGAGAAAAAAGCCTGTATTTTCAGGGCAGCTTGAGAAAATCTGCCGTTCATCAGTTCCAGCACGATTTCTCTGGCTTCGGTCTCCGGATACCCCAGATCTGCCTTTGATTCCCGTTCCTCCAGTTCGCGGGACCAACACACACTCTGTCCGGAAAGCAACTGCTGGTAAGGCAGCATATCTCGCAGAGCGGCATATTGTACCGCCGATCCATAAAAATTGTTATAAACGTCCGACACAAACACCGACAATGAAACTTCCAAGGACTGTTTTACCTGTCTCAGTACCTCTTTTAATCTCTGCCATGCCAAGACGTCCTGACCCATCTGTTCAGTACTGCAGATTGCGGCGATGGTTCCGTCATTTTCATATACGCAAAACACCGCTCCGAAAGGCTGTAGCAGCTCTTCCAGAATATTACAAATTCCATACTTCAAAAGGCTCTGCTCAGAATTTGTAGCGTGTTCTACCAGGAAGCAAGAACGATAACGGTCTATTGAAAATAGAAGTACCCTCCAGTTCCCAAACGTGTCTGGAAACTCCTGACATAAAATGTCCCGGCTACCAACGCCTTCATTCAAAAATTTAAGATAGACTTGCCTTTGTTTTTGCTGCGCATCCTTCCGTTGCTGTTCCTCCGCCTGAAGTATCTGCTGTTTTTGCTTGTTAAAAACAGCCAAAAGTCTTTTTGACAACAGGAAGAGCAGCCCCAGCATCACAGACCCTCCCACGGCCAGCCCCACAAAAAGATAGGTACGCTCCTGCAGGTTCAGCAGATCATAAAAACTGCTGCAGGAAGCGCTGACCACCAGCAAGTATTGATCGGAAAAAAAATTTTCCCAGCAGACAATTTGCTTTTTTCCATCCACCCTGGTGATCAGATATTTTTTGTCTTGATTCTGCAATACATCGCGAATCACCGGCCTTTGGGAATAATCAGAGAACAATACGCCTTCTTCATCTGGCAGGAAAGCGGTTCCCTCTCTGTCAATCAGAGTAAACGTTGCCGGAACCCCTCGAAAGGAAAGAGCAAATTCCTTCAAAAAGTCTTCTTGCCGGACATTGATCATCACGATATCGCCCCGTTCAGAGGGTTCCAGGGTATCATAGCGTATAAAAGAGACCAGGTTGACCGTCTCATATTTTGGATAAGCCACCGTCACTTGGCGGAAAACCGGCTGCATAAAGCTGTAATTCCGGTGATTTTCAATTAACTCCCTAGCAGACACATCGTAGAAATCCTGTAGCTTGTAGAGAGAGTAGGGGGCATTCCCGCTGGATACATAAACAGTTTCACCAAGCGCATTATATACATAAATAGAGTCAATCCAGGCATTGGATTTACGATAAGCGGTCATCTGCTTCAGCCCTGAAAGCAGTTCTGAAGCTTCCACGGAATCATAATTGGAGAGGCGAAACACTCTGCTGTCTGAATAAATCTGTTCATGCACGTTTTTTACAGAAGAAGTGATCGCTTCTCCGCCATTCAGGCTGTAATCCAGTTTAGTCCGACAGAACAGATAGATCTGGTGCTCCATAATGCCGGTAAACAATGCATACATAGCATAAAGCATCAAACCGACCAACAGCATCAGGCAGAGCGCCCATGCAAGAATTTTTCTATAAAGCGGTTTTCTGTCCTGCAAACACACTCTCTCCCTTCATCCCTTCCAGCTTTGCGGTTCATCCTAGCACATTTCTCTCAGGAAAGTCAACCGGTCAAGTTCCACCCTACCCTTTTGTACCAACACTTTGACTGCTCCCTTCTCCGCTTCGTTTAAAAAGAGTGGGGCCGTTTTTTGAAGCGTTTCACCGGGCTGCACCGACAGAGTGCCAAGGGGGCTTCCATCCTGGGTCAGAGACAGTTCAGCTTCTTCCCGACAGACCAATTCCAAAGAAACCTGGTCGCCAGCCTGAAGTTCCGCCGCTGTGTAAACAGCGAACTCCCCTGTACGCAGCTCGAGAGTGTTCGAATCCCAGCCACTGTCAAAGCCCCGCTTTTTTCCCTTTTCTCTGCCGCGCAGAATCCCCATGCCGGTACCCATCCGGTACTGCATCCAGTTGTCTTCCTGGCGCAGTCCGCTGAAGGAAATTCCCTTTCCGGGAAATTGGTCAAAATCCACCCCCAGGATGGCAAAACCTGGCCTGCGGCACACTGCGTCAGTTATATAACGGTTCTTTCGGCAATCCTCAAAACGGATATTCTGCAGGTATTCTGTAAAAATCTGCTGTGCACGCTGGTAGGAAGGCCGTGGTCCCCCTGCTGTATAGCCGATAATTTCCTCCCAACCCTCCGGACGTTTTACCGATAGGGGCGAGCAATCGCTTTCCATTCGCTTCCATGTCCAGAGATTGTAGCCAAAGCCCAAGGAAGCGGCCAGGGGATACATAGCAGTGAACCACTCCATACAATTCTCCCCGGTTTCCCCCAGCCACAAAGGCTGGTCCAGCCGCTGGGATGTCTCCAAAAACACCCGATAGCAGCTCAAATCCGGCAAGCAGCCGTAGCGGTGAAAATGAATAACCATATTGTCGTCAAACTTCTTGCAAAAAACGGCAGGGTCGGTAGACCAGTGATGCCCCTCTATGGAAAGCATATGCCTCTTGTCATGCCTGCGGATCCGGTCGATAGCCTCCTCATAAAACTGGATCAGCCGCGGCACCAAACCGTCATAATTTACCATATTCCCCGAAGCAGGCCGAATGGGCTCATTAAGCAGATCATACCCACCCACAATCCAACGGTCTGCGTATCGATCTGCCAATTTTCCCCAAATCTCAAGAGCTTTATTCCAGCTATCCGCATCCAGAAACAGACGCGGCACATCATCGATGGAATCATCGATATTCGCGCCAGTCTGTCCACCGGGCGCACCATGCATATCCAAAAACACATAGATTCCGAACTCCTCGCACCAATCGATGCAGCGATCCAAGAGCTGGAACCCCTCTTCCCTCCAAAGGAGTCCCGGCTCCTCTTCCAGCAACACTCTAGAGGTAAATGGGATCCTTACGGAGTTGTAACCCAATTCTGCAAGATGCCGCACATCCTCTCGGGTAATATAATTTTCCCGGAATTCTTTCCAGAATCTTTCGGCAAAATCAGAGCCAGTTAATTCCCGCACCACTTCCTCTATCCGGCGCGGGCGTTCAAAGCGATTCCCCTCCCCGCACATCCACATGTACCCTTCACAGAGCAGCCAGTTGCCGAACCCCCAGCCGTTGAGTATAACCTCTTCTCCCTCGCCATTGAGTACCCGGCAGCCCTCTGTGTGCAGAAAGCCTTTCACCCTATTCCTGTCCATAGCCTGTGTCAACATTTTCAGTCTCCTCCCGCTTTTATAAGAGAAACATGGAAGGGCATTGGAAAAATATTCCAAATGCCCCGTTCTTGTATGTTTTGGAATTTTTATGAAATCCCCTTTTCGGTATAATATTCCAGCATTTGTGTCTTGATCTCGCTGACCAGCGCATCAATTCCCGCGTCAGTAAGGGCTTTGCGGTACTGTTCGATTGCCGCGTCCACGTCTTCCACCAAACCAATATTTAACGGCGTGCCGTACTGCTGTGCAACCTGAGTCACCGCAGCCAGTTCTGCGGATACCTCGGTTTGATCCAGAACTGCAGGGCCGAACTTGTTGTCTACTGCCAGCTCTTTGATTTCCGTCATCAGAGGAGCAAAACCCTCCCATTCGGTAGCGCTGGTCCGGATCAGAGGTTCTGTACGCATGGCCCAACCGATACTGGCCGGATCGTATACGGCGCCTTCCGTTCCGGGAGCCGGGGCAATAATTTTTTCGCCCTCCAGTTCATAGTTATATCCTTTCACCCCGTACATGAACGTATCATAAAGTGCTGAATCTGTCTTTATTTCCTCCAAAATTCTCAGGCAGCGCTCGGGATTGGGCGCAGATTTTGGAAGGGCAAAGCCGTCCTGATTGATCACGTTGGGAATCACATATCCGTTCAGGTTATAGAAGCCCCAATAATCAAAGGTGAAATCCGGATTTGTGCCGCCGATGCTATTGATTAAGTAAGCCAGTCCCTCTGGATTTTCAATGGAGGTAGCCGAGGTACCCACCTGGATATTGTCCCAGGTGCCCACTGTGGCAGAAAGGGCATTGCTGGACCACCAGCCACGGTCGGCATAATCCTTCATCCGCTTGGACCACTCCACATACTCGTCGGTAAAGGGATACGCGATGATGTTCTCGATGTCATCATAGGATTTCACCATGACCAGATCAGAACCGGAACCGGAAATAGGTTCGAAACCGTAGATAGCCCGGAAAAGCTGCTTCATCCCATACTCTGGGTTGCCGTTATAGGGCATGATATCTGTCTCGTTGGCCTTGATGGTATCCATATACTTTTCGTAGGTTTCCAGGCTGGTGATGGGCTGCAGGTTATATTTTTCCATCAGATCCTTCCGGTACATGACACCATAGGGGATGTACCCGTGACGGCTGGCCGGAATCCCATAAATTTTCCCGTTGGCCGTGATGGAGGAAAGCTCCGCCTCGGAAAAATAGGCGTAGGTTTCGGGCATATATTCCGGGAACATCTCGGTGATGTCCAGAAAAGCTCCATTTTTGGCATAGCGGTTATAAGATCCCGCGCTGACATAGACCAGGTCTACTTTCTCCCCGGAGGTCAATATCAGGTTCAGCTGGTTGTCCCAATCGTTGAAACCGACATAGTTAAGCTGGATCGTGGTATTACATTTTTCCTTCAACTGGCTGTTAAAGGCATCCATCACCTTGCTGGTATCCTCGCTTGTATTGCCGCTGCAGTACCAAATCAGCTCCGTCTCCTTCTCATAGGGGTTTGTCTCCGCCGTTTGAGAGGTGACGCCTGAATTTTCGGAGATGGAAGCGGAGCCGCCGGTTTCAGCTGTTCCGCACGCGCTGAACAGCGCAGCAACCATCAGCAATGCAAGCACGAACGATAGTTTTCTTTTCATGTTTTTCCTCCTAATATTTCATTTATGTAAAATGGGAAATCCCATTTTATCCCTTTACGGAGCCAATCATCACACCCTTTACAAAATACTTCTGAACAAAGGGATACAATAAGATAATCGGACCGGTAACCACTACCGCTGTCGCCATTTTCAGGGTTTCGCTGGGTGTTTGTATCACTCCTGTAGCGACGCCGGAAGCCGCCGCTTTTTTCAGATATTCCGCGCTGGAAAGCAACTGGTACAACAGATACTGCAGGGGATACATCTCTTCCCTTGTGATATAAAGGCTGGCAAAATACCAGTTGTTCCAGTAACCCAAAGCAATGAAAAGCCCCACTGTGGCCAACCCCGCCTTGGACAGCGGAAGAATCATTTGCCAAAAAATTTTCCAGTCTCCCGCGCCGTCTATTTTGGCCGCCTCAACAATGGAAAATGGGATAGATTTGATGAAATTGCGCATCAGCATCAAATACCAGGGCGTCAACAAAGAGGGAAGGATCAGCGCAAGATAAGTGTTTTTCATATTGAGATAGGTCACCATGAGAATATAGGTTGGGATCAGCCCGCCGGAAAACAGCGTGGTGAAATATACAAAAAAGGAAAGCTTGTTCCGGTAGGGAAAATCCTGCCGTTGAAGCACATACCCTCCCATAGAGGTAAGCATCAGGGAAAGCCCCGTGCCAAGAGCCGTAATGCCAATCGTCACCAAATAGGAACGCAGGATACGTTCCCAGCCTGAAAAGATGGAGCGGTATGCGTCAAAACAAAAATCCCGCGGCAGAAGGCTGAATCCATAGCGCACCACGCTCTGCTCACTGGACAGAGAGCCGGAAACGATCAACCAGAACGGAATCAGGCAGATCAGCGATACCGCCGCCATAAAAAAGTATCCTAGCAGGCTGAAGCTGCGTTCACCCTTGTCCGCCCGAATTAGATTTTTCTGTCCCCTCATCTCTTGTCTCCCCCTTTCTTAAAACAGCGCATATTCTTCGTTTTTATGTTTCACAATAGTGTTTACCACAACGATCAGGATAAACCCAAATACCGATTGGAACACGCCCGCGGCGGAACCCATTCCGACATCGAAATTTACCGTCAGCGACCGATAAACATAGGTATCGATGATATCCGTGGTGGAATACAGAAGCCCATTGGTACCGACCAGCTGGTAAAACAGCTCAAACTGGCCCTTTAAAATGCCGCCCAGACTGAACATTAACAACAGCGCAATAGTGGGCTTAAGGATGGGCAACGTTACATAGCGAATTTGCTGCCATTTGGTGGCCCCGTCAATGCGGGCGGCCTCATAAAATTGCGAATCGATTGTGGTGATGGCCGACAGATAGACGATGCTGCCGTAGCCCAAACCCTTCCATACATTGACTGCCACAATGATGGGCGGCCAAGCCTGCGGGCTGTTATAAAAATTGTACTTCGACAGGCCCAGCGCCGAGAGCGCGGTATTGACAAATCCGTTATCAATATTGAACAGGTTATAGGCGAACAGCCCCACCAATACCATGGAGATGAAATAGGGCAGAAAAATGATCGACTGCGAAGTCTTCACAAAAGCCCTGTTTTTCAGATCACTTAGAAATACGGCGCAAGCCAGCTGGAACAGGTTTCCTAAAAACAAAAATGCCAAATTATAAAGAATAGTGTTTCGAACCAGGGAAAGCAAAATTCCCGATTTGAACAGATATTCAAAATTCTTCAGCCCGACAAACGGGCTTTGGAAAAAACCCAAATTGAAATCAAATCTGGTAAACGCCAGATAGATTCCCACCATCGGAATATAAGAAAAGACCACGAAAAACAGAATGATCGGCAAAAACATCAGCCAGAGCACCTTGTGATCCCGAAAGTCCTGAAGTAACCGAAATCTGCTTTTCTTCTCTGTCTGAAGATGATTAATATTAGCCATTTGTCCCTTCCTTTCCCAGCGGCTATCGATTCAACGCAAGATGTACCGCTGTGGTTATCAGTATAGAAATTAGAAAAATTTTTTCAATTTTCATTTTTAAATTTACTTTGCCAAATTACCGTTTATCTATTAAACCCTCTGAAAACACTGTATTTTCAAGGCATTTCGCCTGTTTGGTGTTCCAGCCTTATGTATTTTCCCTTGTTTTTGCCCTTACGAGCCGAAACAAGGGAAAGTTTTTTTAGTCTCCGCCGACTACCTTATCCAGCAGTCTTGCGGAAGTACGCTTCGCTTCCCTTGTAGCGTGAGCGTAGATGTTCATTGTGGTACTGACATCGGCGTGTCCGAGAAGCTCCTGCACATCCTTCGGCGCTGCCCCGTTTGAGAGCAGATTGCTCGTGAATGTGTGGCGAAGCTGGTGGAAATGAAAGCCTTCCAAGCCCTCGACCTTTTTGCTTGCCGTCCTGCACATGATCCCTACCGTACTCGGTGATTCGTATGCGCCGTCAGGTCTGAGGCAGACAAAGGATATTTCCTTATAGTCCTCTGGGATTTCTTCTGTTCTCGGCAGGCTATAAACCTCGTAGTAAGTGCGGTCTTTTTCTTTTACCTCGGTGTAGTAGTTGAGGTGGTAAAGCCCGCCATACTGGAAGCGGTTTTTGTGCTGTTCGGTTTTTGCCGCTTTGAGGATTGCCGCCAGCGTGTCGCAGAAGTCCACGGTACGGACTTTCTTCCGCTTGGTCGCTCCTATCTCGGTTTTGTGTCTTGCCCCGTTGTAGCGCATACTGCGGCGCACCGTAAGGTACTGCTTGTCAAGGTTGATGTCCTGCCAAGTCAAGCCGCAGACCTCGCCAATGCGAAGCCCCGTGTAGTAGGCAATCTGAATGGGCAGTAAAGCAGGATTGTCTTTCCTTTTCAGAAATTCCTCCAGCTTCAGATACTGCTCATGGCTGAGCGTGGGTGTGGAAGCGGTATCACCGTCCTCGTCTGAAAACAGGTCATAGTCCTCTTTCTTGCCCCGCCATACCACATACTGCATCGGGTTGAAGGTAATCAGCCGTTTGGGGAATACCGCAAAGCGGAACGCCCCTTGCAAAACTGCCGAGAACAACCGTAAGTATCCCTTGCTGAGTGCTTTTGCCGTAGTGCCGTCGGGATTTGTTCCTCCGAAGCTGAGAAAATCCATATACGCCTGCAAATGGTCGGCGGTGACGGTTTTCAGCTTTCGGCTGCCGATAGGGTGCTGCTTAATGCGATTGACCGTACCCTGATACGCCATTACCGTACCATTGCTGAGACTGCCGGGCTTTAGTTCTTCCTCCACCCACATATCCAGCAGCATTCCCACCGTGGTGTTTTCGGATTTTGCAACGAATTTCTTTTCCTCGTAGTCCTCCATCGCCTTGCGGAGCAGGGCTTCCGTTTCGGATTTGCTTTCTGTTCCCACGAACTCACGCTGTACCAGATTTCCGCTTTCATCTTCGATATAGAAGCGGTAGTACCACTTTTTGCCTTTCTTTCTTACAGAACCTTTTGCCATAGATAAAAACTCCTTTCTATCCGTGGCAATCGGGACTTATGACTATGGTGTGCGTAAAGTAAAGAATGTCACTTCTGCCGGTTGGTTTCAATCGGCGTATTTTTTTTCAAGGTGCCACGGAATTTTCTTTTTCGGACAGCCTGTTCTCGGCTTCCGTCACTATCCCGAAGAGGTCGCCCATGGATACTTTGGTGCGTCCCTCATCGTAGATATGTAAAATTCCATCTAAAAATCTCTTCATATCTTCGATAGGTATTTCCATTTCTTTGCGGTACACTCTTTCTTCGATTGCTCCAACCTCAATCGCATACCGCATAATCGACTGTTTCAAGCCTTCGTCCTCCGCCACACGGTCAACCTCCGCCATAGCGTTGGCAAAGTAGTGGCACAGCACCGAGTACAGGTCAATCATCTTGCCGAGGAATGTAGTAAGAAGCTGCTGATGCGGTTCTCCGCTGACCGTAGAGGAAACTGTATCAAGGTACTTTTTGATATGCTCCTCAATGTCCTTTTGGCAGAGCGTGCGGGCGTCATATTCCTTTTCCTCAGAAAGCCCTGTCAACCATTCGGAAGTGGTAAGCAGCGCATCGGCAAGACCGTTGATAATCATAGTACGCTTCGGGTCAACGCCGTCTGCTTCATACCGCTGAATGGTGGATTTGTTTACGCCGATACGCCTTCCAAGCTCCGGCATGGTAAGGTTTAGCTCTGTTCGGCGCTCCTTTACCCGTTCACCGACCTGTTTTGCGGTGAACTCAATTTCTTTTTTCAAGGTTTTCACCTCCTGCAGGTATCATTATAGCACATCAAAACGCAGATTGCAACCCTAAAACGAGATAAATATTAAAAATAATTCCTGAACAGTTGCAAAATGGGTTGACATGAGATAGCAAAATAAGTATAATTAGGATTGCACAGTTGCAAAACAAGTATTTCAAAAGGAGGATGAGATAATGAACGCAGTTAAAATGGGTATGACCATCGAGGAAGCCGCCGAATGTACGGGTATCGGCAGAAACACAATGCGGAAATTGGTGGACTGGGGCAAGCTGCCTGTCTTAAAGGTAGGACGCAAGACCATTATCCGCAGGGACACACTGGAGCGTTTTATGACGGTCAATCAGGGCAGAAACCTGCTCAGTCAGAACGATGTCCGCAAGGTCGAGTAACCGTTCTCTTAAGCCCTCGGCGTTTGAGAGCGAAATACACCCCTCGCACAAATCTGACGATTTGTACTCAGGGTATTTCGCCCCTGCGGGGAGCTTGTGATAACGCTGACACTTCCGTTTTCAGCATTATCACAGAGAAAACCGCTGCGGCGATTTTCTCTGCTGTTCCGTCAGCACAGCCGCCGAAACAGCGGCAACCGTCAAGACGGTTGCAAAATGAGAATGGTATATTTCAAAGAAAGGTTGGATTATGGCAAGACACAGCTTCATACAGATGTCGAAGCTGCCCAATGTCAAAGGACGAATATCGTATATCACCAGCCACGCAAAACAGGAAAACCTATACGCCACCTACCGCACCGCAGACAATGCGTTTTGGAGCAACCTTGCAAGGGAGAGCCAGCAGGAGTTTCAGCGCAGCGGCACAGAGGGGAAATGTATCGAGGCAAGGGAGCTGATTATCGCTCTGCCCGAAGTTTACACGCAATACGAGCCGCAGCAGGTGCTTGAGGATTTCACAGACGAGTTCCGCAGGCGGTATGGTGTAGAATGTGTGTCGGCATTGCACCACAATAAGCGCAAGACCAATTACCACATTCACCTGATTTTCAGTGAAAGGAAGCTGCTTCCTGAGCCTGATGTAAAGGTTGCCACAAGAAGCGTATTCTTTGACGAAACAGGGAAACGGGTACGCACCAAGAAGGAAATCACTGGAGAGGACGGACAGATCAGAAAGGGCTGTACCGTTATCAAAAAGGGAGAGGTTTACGAAAGTCATCTGTTTACCGTAAAGGATGACCGCTTCAAGAGCGAGGCTTTTCTTCGGGAGGTAAAGGAGGTTTACACGGAACTTATCAACCGTCACATTTCCGACCCTGAACAGCGCCTAAAGGTGTTTGACAAAAACAGCGTGTACCTGCCCACAAAGAAAATAGGCAGGAACAATCCCAAAGCCGCAGAGATTGAAGCCGACAATGCCGCAAGGCAGGAATGGAACAGGACGGCGGATATGGCACTTGTATCGGGGATTGAGGAAGCTAAGATTTTGGAGGTTAAGCAGACCGAGATACACGACAAGGTTAGCAGTTCTATCCGCAAGAGCGGCTGGCTGCCAAATCTGTTCCGCCGTATCGTGCGCAAGGCAAAGGACTTTTTACAAAACCTTATCCGTGAACACGGGATTCCGCCGAAGCCCACGCTCAGTATCAATATGGCAGAGTTCCGCACCATGCGAAATCTGATGATACGGGTACAGGACGAAGCGAGAGCAATCCGCAGCTTGCAGAAGGAAGTTCCCAAACTAAAAGAACAGCTTTCCGAAGCAAAGGGCATTTTCAAAGGCAAGGAGCGCAAGGCTCTTACCGAGCAGATACAGCAGACCGAGAAGGAAATATCCGAAAGGCTGGATAAGCTCCCCGATATTCTCAGGGAGGACGGATATCCCGATGTGCAGGCGTTTATGGCGACCTATCGGGAAGCGGAAGCTGTTGTGGAACAGTACAACCGTGACCTTGCTAAGTGGGAGCGACAAGTGAAAGAAAAGAGCAGACCGCCGAAGCCGCCCGAAAGGGAGAGCGTCCGAAACAGGCTCAGGCAGTTGCAGGAACAAGGCAGACAGCAAAAGCCACGAAAGAAATCCTTTGACAGAGACAGCCGATAGGCAATGAAAAACCGCCGCTATGGTCTTACCCATACACGGCGGCATACATATAGAGATTAGTGTTCCTGCTTCTTTATAATGGTCACTTTCAAATTCTCCGCTTCTATCAGCGTTTCCTGCTTGCATTTCGGGCAGTAGAGGGGATAGTTTTTCAAGACCGTATCTTCTCGGATTTTTAGTCTTGTTTTACCTCCGCAAATAGGGCACAACCTACTTTTCGCACATTTCACTATCTCCTTTTGACTTAACTGCATTCTCAATAGTGATATTTCTTTCGCTTCACAACGAGAAAAAACGCAGAGATTGCAGCCGCCATAACTTCTGCAACTACGATTGAAATCCAAACACCGTCAATCTCCCAAATGAGCGGCAGAAGCAAAACGGCGGCTATTTGAAACACCAATGTCCGCAGAAACGAAATCAATGCGGAAGTCAAACCGTCATTGAGTGCGGTAAAGAAGCCTGAACTGAAAATAGCAAAGCCCATAAATATGAATGACAGAGCAAATATTTTGAATCCCGATACCGTCAGATTCATAAGCTCTGCATCATATCCAACGAAGATGTTTGAAAGCGGCAGCGCCAATAATTCCGCTGCGGCAACCATGCCGACACCGAAAACACCAATCATAATCAAGCTTTGGCGAAGAAGCCCTTTTGATTCCTTATAATTTTGCGCACCGTTGTGATAGCTGATGACAGGAGCCACACCAATGGAATATCCAATGAAAGCTGCGGAAAAAATCATGCTCACATACATCATCACACCGTATGCGGCAACACCATTTTCCCCGGCATATTTCAAAAGCTGGATATTATAAAGCATACCCACAATGCTCATAGAAACATTGCTCATAAACTCCGAGGAACCATTTGCGCAGGCTTTTAGAATTGCTTTTCCGTCAAAACTCGTTTTTCCAAGCCGCAAAATGCTGTTGTTTTTTCGGAAGAAGTAGAAAAGCGGAATAACGCCGCCGACAAACTGGCTCATAGCAGTAGCAATCGCCGCACCTGCAAGCTTATATTCCTGCGGCAGTAAAATAACCAGCACAGCGTCAAGAACCATGTTTGTAACGCCTGCCAAAACTGTTACCGCAAGACCAAGCTGCGGTTTTTCAGCAGCCGGAAAGAAGCTTTGAAATAAAAGCTGCAACACATAAAAGGGCAGAGCGGCAAGAATAATGCGGGCGTAAACAACGCAGTTTTCCAACAGTTCACCCTCTGCGCCCAGCAATGCAGATATCGGACGAATGAAAACAATGCCTAATATTGCAAAAATCACGCCTAAAGCAAAAGAAACATAAACGAAAAGCGAGAAATATTTGTTTGCTTTTTCCTTGTCGCCTTCTCCAAAGATTTTGGCAACAAGTGCCGTACCGCCCGTGCCAAACATAAAACCGACAGTCGCTACAATCATCAAAAACGGCATAATGAGATTGACCGCCGAAAAAGGCGTTTTGCCCGCAAAGTTTGATACAAAGAAGCCGTCAACCACGCCATAAACAGAGGTAAATATCATCATGGCGATAGACGGCATGGTAAAGCGTATCAGTTTACCGTAAGTGAAGTGATCTGAAAGTTGTATCCTCATAATTTTTCCCCAAACCACCGTGCTGCGAAATCAGCAACAGCCGGTGTTAATTCTTTTATGCTCCAATCGCTTGTATTGATAATCAAATGATATGCATCTCGTTGTCCCCATGCAGAGGAAGTAAGTATTTCTCTTGTCTGTGAGCGCACTTTGTCAACTTGCTTTATTTTATGAAGCAGTTCTTTTTCTGACAGATTTTCGTCTTTTCCAGCACGCTCCATACAACGCCTGACCTTTGCGTCCATCCGGGCGCACACAAAAATATTAAAGGGGTGATATTGATCTAATAAAATATCTGCGTTCCTGCCCACGATAATGCAATCCTTTCCAAGTGAGGCGATTCCCTCAATCACCTTCTTTTGTTCAAGCAGAAGATCTACCTTATTTGCCTGCAAGTAGGGCAGCGTACAGAATGTTGAGCGAAACGTGACCGGGAAGTTTTGCCAACCGTGATTGTTCAATACTTTTTCAACATATTCACTATCATTACCGCTGTTTCGAGCAATAGCGGTAATGATTTCATTATCGTAATAATCAAAGCCCATCCTATCGGAAAGGCGTTTTCCAAGTTCTCTCCCGCCGCTGCCAAACTCACGGCTTATCGTTATAATTTTCATCTGTTTTACTCCTAAATCCTAAAATACCGGGGATTGAAGCTATCAAGCGTAATGGTTGACATCAGTTCCCGAAAGTGATCGATTTCAAAATCTTTTCCTGTACACATGATCTCATAGGTTACGCCCCGGTAAGAAAGCCCATATCCTGTTGGGCAATAAGCGTTGCGGAGATAGAATAAACGGCGCTTTTGACGCTGCTCATTGTTTGACGCTGTTTCGTCCAGCATTTCAAAATCCACTACCTGCTCATAGCCTTTATATAGAACCTTTAAGGTTTCGACAGCACGGCTGCCATACCCTTTGGATCGCAACGAAGGATCAATGGCAAGAAAGAATAAATAAGACATATTTTTGTGTGTTTTTACCGCCATGAATCCAACAAAAGTGTCCTCATCGTAAAGTGCCCAGAAATCAAAATCATCTTCCTTTGACATTTCGATCATGGTATCCGGCGAAAGATATTCTTCCGGCGGAAAAGCCTCTTTTGCCAAAAGATTAACCTTTTCAATATCACTAAAATCTTTTGTGACAGCGATGGTTCGTAATATCATAAATCCTCCCAACAACTTGCCTGCGGCAGCTATGGTATGCCGCATTATTATAACTTTTCAACTTGCTCACGGAACGAATCGATATACTTTTCCATAAATCCGATATGAGTGTTGATTTCTTCTTCCGTCCAAGACGCAAAAGCGGCAGCTTCCGCATCAAATAACCGGGCTGTTGTTTTTTGCACATATTCCTTTCCGGCATCGGTAAGAACAACTTTTTTCGCCCTGCCGGAGTGCTGCTCCAAATAGATAATGTGTTTCTTTTCTAAATTGCGTATGGCGGAATTCACCGTCTGCTTGCTTACGCCGGATTGCTTGTAAATATCACTGAGCAGACAATCCTCGCCGTTGTCGTAGATGGTATAAAGCACGATGGAAGCACTATCCGTAAGACCTAATTTCAAAGACGCATGATGATAGAGGGCATCTAACTCGGCGTTAAGATAATTGATACGGTGAATTCTGCTACAAATCTTTGTTTCCATATTGCGCCTCCAAAAGTATGAAATCGTACTTGCAAAGTGGATTATAGTATGATTTCGTACTTTTGTCAATAGACTTCAAAGAAAAGTTACAAATGACGGTATCGATACGTATATATACAAGTTACAAAGAAAGCGGCAGAGTTTTCACACCCTGCCGCCTGTCTACTATGCGTAAATGAGTTCTTTATCCACAATCTCCATCGCACATGCCCGTATGTTACCCAGCCGCTCAACCCATTCTAAAGCATTGTCAGCCTTTAGTTGTTCCGTTATGCCCTGCAATTGTTTCATATCCTCTATGAGCCTTTCAAAGCGTTCCTGCGCCTGTTCGTTGATGTCGGCAAGATAAGTGTTGAGTTTGCCGCTGGTCAAAAGCGTTGTGTAGGTCGCTTTTCTATGCTCTTTTAGGTAGCATTTGTGTTGCTGCCCCCATATCCCGATAGGCTTTTCTTCTTCGGGTGGTAAGGTAAGGCATGGCAGATAGTAATCGTCTTGCAGTTCGTACCAAAGACCGTTGTTTTCATCATAAATGCACTTGTCCATCTTGAAATCCTCCAGTATAATATATTCGCACATATGTCACATTCCCCCGATTGCCGCTTGCTGTTATAGCTTGTTATCAGATTTTTCTTCCCTTATTTTTGCCCTTATGAGGTGGCGAGGGAAGCATAAACACAAGTGAAATCGTATAAAGGGATAAGGCGGACACATTGCGATAAATCCTTTATTTGGGGGCGTTTTGGAGGATTTTATTAAAACCCTATGAGGGGCAGTAACCACCTATGAAATCGTGGTTTTCAAATTACAATTTTACGATTGAAAAAACAATACAAACTTCGCAAAAACCGTAAAACTGATATTGATAAATGTCAAAGAAGCAAGAAAGCTAACTTTTATCTTCTCTTCTCTGTTCGATGAATTCCTGTATTTCAAATATCAATGCCTTTGCTTTCAACGCAAAAAGCGGAGCATGCTGCTCCCGCAGCATAACTCCGCCTCCTCCCACACAATTTTCTGCAGGAAACCTTTACAATAGTTTTAGCCAGAAGAAAAGACACCCATTCGCTTTTTCCGTCATAGAGTAAAGGGCGTCGGAATCTCCGACGCCCTTTACTCTATGGCCTCTGGCCGAACCCTATTTCATCAGAAGCGCGCTTCTTCCGATTCTGTAAAAATTCCCATCCAAAACACCACAGCAAAACCAGCTCTTTCAAATTCCCTCTACCTTTGTTCCACCCGCAGACCGGACGGAAAGCACATAACAGGAGCCCTCTCCAAATACCTCTTCCATGTTCGTGCGGTACTCCTCCAGAAGATCAAGGGGTACAAAAGCCTGAATCGTTCCGGCAAAGCCGCCGCCGTGCACCCGGAACGCCCCCCTGCCGGCCAAGAAACGCCCGCTCAGGGCAAGAGCAAGGCTGACGCCCTGTTCTTGTGGAGAACCCACAGCAAACACATTTTGCAGCCGCTGGAAAGAAGACCGGCCCGACTCCAGGATTTTCTGTTTAAACCCATCAAAATCTCCGGCCTTCAGCGCCTCGGCTTCCTCTTTGGCCAGCCTGTCATCGTCAAAGAAATGCATGGCGCGCAGCACCGCCCTGTCGCCGGCTTCACCGCGCACAGCAGGCAGCTTATCATAGAATTCCTGTTCCTCCACATCCCGTAAGTACTCCTTGCCGAAAAAGCCTGCAACCCGTTTCATCTCCGCCGGAATCGCCGCGTATTCCCCGGTCAGGTTGGCATGATTTCCTCCGGTGTCCACCACGCACAGAGCATGCCCGCAGGCGGAAAAGTCAAAATCAACCTTTTCAATGACGGGAGAAGAGGGATCTTTGAAATCAATGGAGGTAAAACCACCCACTGAACAGGCCATCTGATCCAAAAGCCCTGACGGTTTTCCAAAATAGACATTCTCTGCATACTGTGCAATAATGGCGGCTGTAACAGGATCAATCCGGCCTTCATTGTACAAATGGCTGATAACGGTCACCACCAATACTTCAAAGGCCGCGGAACTGGAAAGGCCGGAGCCTTTGAGAACCCTTGTCATGGTATAGCATTCAAAGCCGCCTACCTTGTAGCCAAGCATCTGACATTTGGCACAAATCCCCTTGAGCAGTGCCAGAGAGGTCCCTTCCTCCTCTTCCTTCCGGGTAAGATCTCCCAGGTCAAACGTATCCATTCCCGGATATTCTGCCGATTTCAAAGAGATGCGTCCGTTTTTCTGTTTTCTGGCAAGACCTACGATATCCAGATTCACGGCAGCTGTCAGCACTCTTCCATGATTGTGATCCGTATGATTTCCCCCGATTTCGGTTCTGCCCGGCGCACTGAAATATGCTGCGCCCTCCGCAGACCCGAAATTCTCTTCAAACCCCTTCTGCAGCTCCTCGTACCGCTGTCTTTGCGACTGTGCTTCCCCGCCATACAACTCTTTAAATTCTACAACCATTTCAATACCACCCTTCTTTATTCTTCCACCATTTGAAGCAAATCCGCTTCAGAAAGTACGGGAACTCCCAGCTCATTTGCCTTTGTAAGTTTGCTTCCTGCCTCTTCTCCAGCCAAAACATAGCTAGTCTTTTTCGACACAGAAGAAGTCACTTTTCCGCCGTGCAGCTCAATCAGCTCCGACGCTTCTTTGCGGCTCATGGTCGGCAGAGTTCCAGTAAGCACAAAAGTGCTTCCAGCAAGGGCGCTACCCTTGCGCTGTTGTTCCGTCCTCATATTAACGCCCAACTCCCGAAGCCGCGCAATCAATGCTTTAGCTGATTCTTTCGAAAAGAATTCTGCAACCTCTTTCGCCATGATGCCGCCAAAACCTTCAATTTGAGCAATTTCTTCCTCTTGTGCCTGCATCAGTTCATCCATGGTGGGATACGCGCTGCAAAGAATCTTTGCAGCCTTTGCGCCAATGTGAGGGATACCAAGCGCATAAACCAAACGATAAAGGTCAGCCGATTTTGATTTATCCAGAGAATTCACTAAATTTTCGGCGCTTTTCTTCCCGAACCGTTCCAAATCCTTTAGCCTGTCCGCCTGCAGCAGATAGAGATCGGCAGGTGATGCAACCAGACCTTCCGCCAAAAGCTGTTCCAAGATAGCCGGTCCCAGCCCGTCAATATCCATAGCATCCCGCGAGGCGAAATGAATGAGGTGACGCAGCAGCTGTGCCGGACACTGAGGGTTAACGCACCGGACCGCGGCCTCTCCCTCCAACCGCGATACCGCCTCCCCACAGGAAGGGCAGATTTCGGGCAGGAGGAAAGGAATTGAATCCTCCGGATTCGAAAGCACAGCCACGACCTCAGGGATAATTTCCCCTGCCTTGCGAAGCACCACCCGGGATCCTATCCGGATATCCTTCTCCGCAATAAAATCCTGATTGTGCAGCGTTGCCCTGCTGACCGTCGTACCTGCCAGCGTCACCGGCTCGAACCGGCCGGTGGGTGTCAGAACGCCGGTTCGGCCCACATTTATTTCGATATCCACCAATACAGTCTCTTTTTCTTCCGGCGGATACTTAAAAGCTTCCGCCCAGCGCGGGAATTTCGCCGTACTGCCCAGCTCTTCCCGCTGCAAAAAATCGTTGACCTTCACCACAGCGCCGTCTATGGGATATTCAAAGCTGCCCCGCTTCTCTCCGATTTCCTGAATAAATGCCAGCACCTTTTCCATATCTTCCGTTTTGAGATAGAGCGGCGGCACCGAAAAGCCCAACTGCTTCAAACGTTCCAGGGACTGGTCATGCCGGGTAAGTTCTTCTCCCCTGAGCCGCTGAACATTGAACACGAAAATATCCAGTCCTCTTCCAGCCGTAATTTTCGGGTCCTTCTGACGCAGGGAACCGGCAGCGGCATTCCTGGGATTTTTAAAAGGCTTCTCCTCCAGAAGTTCCTGGCGTTCACAAAGCTTCTCAAAGCTTGCGTCGGACATATATACTTCTCCGCGTACTTCCAAATAAGGAATCGGTTCCTTCAGCTTTTTGGGCACGGTGCGAATGGTTCTGATATTTTCCGTGACGTCTTCCCCGGTCACGCCGTCCCCTCTTGTGGAACCCCGTACGAACAGGCCATCCACATATTCCAACGCCACGGAAAGGCCGTCAAATTTAGGCTCTACCACATATTCCGGATTTGCCACTGTTTCCCGCACTCTCCGGTCAAATTCCCGCAGCTCTTCTTCGGAGAAGGAATCGTGCAGGCTTTCTAACGGAACTTCATGCGTCACCGGGGCGAAGGTATTGTAAATAGCCCCCCCCACCTTCTGTGTGGGAGAATCCTCCGTGGCAAGTTCGGGGAACTCCCCTTCCAAAACCTCCAGACGCCGGTACAGAGCATCATACTCAAAATCAGAAATTTCCGAAATATCTTCTGTATAATACTTTTCTCCATAGTAGCGAAGTTTCTGTCTGAGCACCTCTATTTCTGTTTGTGCTTCCTTGAATTCCATAATTTCCTCTTGTCTTCTCACCCGTCCGCTGCGGGCTGATTTAAAAACCCCGTGGTGAACTGCGGCACTTCTCCCACGATCACAGTTTCTGACAACACGGTAGAAATTTCTGTTTCCTCGTAGACTTCAAACCGCTTTGACTGAGAAAACACACTGGCACGCACAACCATGGTAATGCGGTGACAGGTCTGGTTCACTCCAGCGGAGAGAAATTCCGTATGAAAAGTGATATCGGCTGATCCCTCAAAATTAAGACGTATTGGCACTGGAAAACCTCTTCCATTGAAAAGGCCCACCTCACTGAGACTTCCTATAGGGACAGAAACCGAACATTTTCCATTCAATTCCTTCGTCAGCTCTGTGAGAATGTTTCCTTTCAAACGGTTGATAGCCTCCGAGTCCGCACTCACAGCCGAAACCTGGCCGCTCCCGCTTCGGGATACTTCTACAAAAGAGCTTTTACCGCTTTCCAATTGGTTATTCACAGCCCGGTTCACAGTTGAGACTAAATAATTTCGTGCCGTTTCTTTGGTGAGCTCCTCGGAAATAGAAGAAAGGCCCTTCTCGGAAACTGCAGCACAAATCACGGCAAGCACCCCCAAAAACACCAAAACCAGACGAAAACGACAAACTCCCTTTCTTTTCTTGCCGCGACGGCTTCGTGTGCGGAACCGTCTTCCTATGTATCGCATAACACCACCCCGCTTTTCCCATAGTACGCAGGGCAGCCTGTCTGTGTTATTGCAACGATAGCTTCCGCAGCCGTCGTAGAGTTTCCGCCACTGGAAGGCCCACTACGTTGGAGTAGTCTCCGCAGATTGAGCGGATCAGAGTAACGCCTTTTCCTTCAATCCCATAGGAACCAGCTCTGCCGCGGGATTCGCCTTCCCTGACGTAGTCCTCGATTTCCTCATCCTCCAACGAATAAAAATCCACCCGTGTCCTTTGATGAAACACCTCTGTATAGCCGGGCGCCAGGATACAAACGCCTGTGTAGAGGTCATGGCTTCTGCCTGAAAGCCGCCGCAGAGTAGCCTTGGCTTCCGTATCATCTTTGGGCTTTCCCAGCATTATCCCGTCAATACTGACCATGGAATCCGCCGCTACGATAACCTGATCTGGGTGCAGCTCTGCCACCGCTTCCGCTTTCCGTTTTGCCAGACATTCCACCGTCTCCGCAGGGCCATAAGTTTCCGGAACCGTTTCTTCGGCGCCGGAGACCACCACTTCGAATTCCACGCCTGCTCTTTCCAGCAGCATTTTCCGGCTGGGCGAGGCGGAAGCCAGAATAAAGGGTTTACTCTTCATAGCCATTGGGATTCATCCTCTGCCAACGCCAGGAATCAGCGCACATATCATCCAGCGTTTTTCTTGCCTTCCAGTGAAGCTCTTCCAAAGCCTTGGTGCAATCCGCATAACATGCCGGAATATCCCCTGGACGCCGGTCTGTCACCTCATAGGGGATCTCTTTTCCCACTGCTTTTGAAAAAGCTGATATCATCTCCAAAACAGAATATCCCATACCCGTACCTAAATTATAGATGTGCAGCCCACATTTTTCCTGTTCAAACAATTTCAACGCCGCTACATGTCCCTCTGCCAAATCTACCACATGGATGTAATCCCTCACGCCCGTACCATCCGCCGTGGGATAATCGCTGCCAAAGACACGTACCTTCTCAAGCTTTCCTACTGCTACCTGCGTGATGTAAGGCACTAAATTATTGGGAATTCCATTGGGGTCTTCGCCGATCCTTCCGCTTTCATGCGCTCCCACCGGATTAAAATAGCGTAGGATAACAGGATTAAACCCGGAGTTTGCCCGGGCATAGTCGGTCAAAATCCGCTCGATCATCAGTTTTGTGGTTCCATAAGGATTCGTAGTGGACAGGGGAAAATCTTCCCTGATAGGAACCGATGCGGGATCTCCGTAAACCGTGGCGGAAGAACTGAACACAAAATTTCCTACCCCGAATTCCCCCATGACTTTCAGCAGAGTCAGAGTGGAAATTAAATTGTTTTCATAGTACCGCAAAGGGATGGCAACAGACTCACCCACCGCCTTTAGACCGGCAAAATGGATTACTGCATCAATCTTTTCTTTCTGAAATACCTCACGCAGCTGCTCCTCGCAGCATACGTCGTATTCATAAAAAGAAACCTGCTTGCCGCTGAGTTCCTGAATCCGGTCTACCGCAACTCTTTTGCTGTTGCAGAGGTTATCCACCACAACCACGTCATACCCCTTATCAAGAAGTACAATTGAGGTATGTGATCCGATGTATCCGGCGCCTCCGGTAACGAGCACCTTCATAGAGAAAAACCGCCTTTCCATTGATGATTACTTATCGTTTCACGTCAAAAGCTTGTCCAATCTACAGATTTATATTATAGGGAACTTTGCAAAAAAAGACAATAAGTTTTCCAAAGAAAGGCAGGCAAAACGCAAATAAACGCAAGAGAAATGCGCACACTTTCTAGTACGGTTTTAACCGAATCAATGGAATCCAGGAGTTTTGACGATGAATATGGATGGGCTGATTTTTCTCACAGGCAGCTGTGCCTATCCCACGCTGGAAATGATCTGGCGCGGGCATACTCATTATTCTATGGCGATTGCAGGTGGAATCTGCCTTTATCTGATTGACAAGATTTGCTGCGGCCGCCTGAAAAGCCGCAGTATTGGGTGCAAATGCTTGGCAGGAGCAGGTATTATAACCGGGGTGGAGCTATTTACCGGCCTGGTCGTCAACAATCTTCTGCATTTTAATGTTTGGGATTATTCTGATGTGCCCTTCAACCTGCTTGGACAGGTATGTCTTCCCTATACAGTCCTATGGGCTGCGCTTTCCCTGCCTGCTATGGCGCTTTGCGAACTGTGCAGGCGTTCCTCTGTTTTATCCTGAAACAGACAGAGAAGTTTCAAAAAACCATTGACATTCTACCGAGTCTTATGGTAATATATTACTCGCGTCAGATGTGGAGAGGTGTCCGAGTGGTTTAAGGAGCTAGTCTTGAAAACTAGTGATCCCGCAAGGGACCAAGAGTTCGAATCTCTTCCTCTCCGCCACATGTCTATCAAGTTACATACTTTATGGTATAGATTTCACCTTGGAGAAGTACCCAAGTGGTGAAGGGGCTCCCCTGCTAAGGGAGTAGGTCGGGTAACCGGCGCAAGGGTTCAAATCCCTTCTTCTCCGCCAAACCTGCGGCCGGTAATTTGCGGCCGCAGGTTTTTCTTTTCATATTTTGTGCCGCACCCCAGTTTTATCAGATACCAATTCCGGCACAGTGACATAATAAAGCCGTAGACAGAACCGAGTTTAGGGGGATACTAATGGTTTCTATAACAACTGACAGCAGAAATTTTGAATCCAATCGAAACTACAGCTTTGATATTTTGCGAATTTTTGCCTGTTTTATGGTAATTGTCAACCACACCAATAGTTGGGTTTTTATGACCTACTTCCCATCAGCTTCGGGGCATCTTTCTTTAGCGTTGTTTTTTATTTCTAAAACTGCCGTTCCAATTTTCTTTATGATCTCGGGGGCTTTACTATTAGGGAAACGGGATACGTATCGAATTGCATATGGAAAAAGAGCTTTCCGCATTTTTCTGGACATTCTGGTCTTTTCAATCATTTCTTTTTGTATTACCAATCATGGGTTCAACGGTTTTTCTTTTGATACCATACGTTCGATGATTAACAATCCGATTATCACGCCTTATTGGTATCTCTATTCTTATCTGGGCATTATGTTAATGCTGCCCTTTTTGCAAAAAATGGTACAAGCCCTCAACAAAAGGGATTATATTATTTTGTTAAGTCTTCTATTTATATCAAGGCCCTTCTTATCTTTTTTATCATACCTTGGCCTGTTGCCCGCGATTTCAGACTTTTTTTCAAGAAATCTTTTTTCAGGGGAAATATTTTATTTCTTATTAGGATATTTTATTATGAATAATATTCCTGATTGGTCCCAAAAAAAGAAACTCAACTGCCGTATTATGATTGCCTGTCTTATTCTGTTTTTAGCCGGCATCCTGTTTTGTTGGTATCGAACAGGCCTGGAGTTTTATCAAAACGGCAAATTTACCTTACGATTAGATCACATCTACAATTTGCCTATTTTCATTCCTTCCCTTTCGCTTTTTATATTGACCATCTTATTGTTTCAGAATGTCCAGTTCCATGCGATAAGTTCCAAGTTCATACGTACTGTAAGTCAAGCTACTTTCGGGGTTTATTTAACTCATAATATCGGCATTACTTTATCCCGTCCGGTTCTACAGTTTTTGTGTTCCAATATGAATGACTGGATTGCCGTACTTATTACGGATTTCATTATATTTACTTGCTGTACGATCATTATTTATCTTTTGAGAAAAATCCCCTTGATAAAAAAATTATTATAACGATATTGTATTAATTTTTTCGGATAGGCGTAAAAAGAAAACCCGGATCAGAAAGAGGAACGTATATCTTATACGATGTACTTCTCTCTTAGTGATCCGGGTTTATTTCATCCATTGAAACAAAATAAGTCCGACTTCATCTTTCCAGTCCGCTTTTAGTTATGAAGCGGTCTGAGGTTTGACCGTACTCTGAATCTTCGTGCCGGAAATCCATCCATGGAGGTAGTCCCTGCCGGTACGGGAAGAACGGTTGAGCGCCGTTTCCAGAAAAAACAGAAAAATGACCGACAGATACCAACCTGCCAACAAAAACAGGTAGAACAGCTGCTTTTCCGCCGGAGCCACAGTGAACTGTATCAAAAGAAAATTGGATATAAATAGAAATAGTACGGCTTCTCCACATACTGCTCCATAGCGCAGTAAACTGCGCCACAATACCACTCTGCTTCCATCCCGATTCGCAATACAGAGCTTAGTCATCCTTTTACCAAGGCTTTTCCCCTTCCAAAGCCACTGAAACACACCAAAGTACAGCAGGTAAGCGGCGGCAAAAAGAAAGTCATCCCAGAAATCCGATACCGGCAGAACCCAGTCCAAAAATCCTGTAAAAATCGAAACAAAAAACAGATCTACGGCAAACGACAAAAATCTCCGGGTAAAACTTACCCTTTCCCCCTTCTTATAGGATTTCTCATCAATCTTATCGCGGTCCGGAAGGATACGTTCCAACAACTTCGTAAAATAATATCCTAACATTCCTCCCAGCGTGTTGCAGAGCAAATCATCCACATCAAACAGCCGGTAAGGTCTGGGATAAATTCCATAAAGTCCGGAAAGCTGCGTCAGTTCAAAGAAGAGACTGAAACAAAAGCAGAATATTACCGCCGGCAGAGGCTTTTTTCGGAAATAATACCGCAAAAAACATCCGAAAGGAAATAGTAACGCTATGTTAAAGACGAATTGCAGCGTAAAATTGCTGGTAAGAGCCGGAAAATAAGTAGCAGGCTCTGAAACCCGGAAACCGGTTTCCTTGGAAAGTTCCCGAAAAAAACTGAAAGGAATCAGCTGCACTTTCGGCGTAGTTAACTTTGCCACCTCTGCGCGGTCAGGCAGTGGAAGGATAACCAGAAAATAGGCGCATAGCAGATAGAGCACAAAGGAATAAGCCAGAAAAAAACGCAGAAAAGTAACACTGCCGAATTTTCGATAGTGATGAATCAAAAAAGGCAACGTTATCAGTGCTGCCGCAAATGGGAAAAAAATACATGCCTCCCAAATTATGTTCAGGTAAAAATCCATCGTTTTTTCTTCCTTCTCTTCTGTGTCTTTCCGCCAAGACTTTCAACAGCCTCTATACGGATGCACTCTCTGACAGAATGCCAGTCTCAGGGCTCCGTTCTGCCAACAGCCCGCAGAAAACCGGTCAAGGAGCGGTTAGCTACCAATTCTTCTGGAAAGTGAATCTCTTCCAACATGTTCAAGGCGCGTTCGAAATGTCCTACCGAATAAGCGCTATGGGCATCGGAACTTACCACGATTCCTACTCCCAATTCTGCACAGGTCTCTGCAATTTTTCTGCATTCTTTCTGAACTGCCAAATCCGCCTGAAAGCTGAGATTGTTGATTTCTATCAGTTTTCCGCAGTCCCTGGCCGTTTTACACACCTCTTTCCGGTCAAAACGCAGACCTGCCCTTCCCGGATGCCCTATAATATGGACTTTGGGATTCCGCAGCACATTGCAGTACATCTCGGTATGCTGTATCACACTGCCGCTATCCCGTCCCGGAAAACTATGAACACTTGCAATCGCATAGTCCCTGGTATCCAACAGCATATCACAAAGAGAACGGCACTCATTTCCCCCATCCCGAAAGCCGTCAGGCGGAAAATCGTTCCAAAAAGCCAAATTTCCCTGAAAATCCACAATGTCAATTTCCACACTAGCCAAAATAGTGACCCCATGGATTTTTCTTGGCAAAGCCGCCATGTTCATCATCGCACCCCAGGCAGGCATGCCGTCTGCACGAATTGGAGTAAGCAGCGAATTGAAATGTTCCGACATACCAATCGCTTCCAGTCCTATCTCTGCAGCGCAGGCCGCGTTTTCAGAAATCGTGGAAAATGCATGCTCTGAAAAAATAGAATGGGTATGAGGGTCAACCTTAATCTGATACAAAACAGCGCCTCCTTTCTAAACGCTTGAACGAGGGCCCACACTGTCCGCCCTGCGGTATAAAAAAGCGTTTCTCAGTTTACCCGTACGCTCCAGCGCACCGACGGAATATAAAACATTGACAGCCGCAGAAGCTGCTTTTGCCGACATTCTTGCAGCGGACGCGAAATCCCGCACGGTAAAAGTCTCCTGCAGGCTCTCTGGGAGGAAACGCCGATACTCCTCCAGAGAAGTGATCCACAGCTCTTCCAGGAGGTTCACAGGCATCCTGTCAAACCGGGTGGAGCCCCGCTTTCCCCCGTTTCCCCAACCATTTTTCAGACGGTATTCCTCAAGTTCCAGCATCACGATACACAACCGGAGATTGGGAGCAGAGAGAAGGGGCTTGAGCTTATATAATTCCGGAAGTATTTCACAGGCTGACGCACTCTTGGGGCTTTTTCTGCGGGGACTGTCTGTTCCGTCCTCCTCTATCCAAATCAGCCACTTTCTAGCCGGCACCGGATAGACTACCGTGACAGGTCCCAACTCCAAAAAGAAAGCAAGTTTTTCCCGAAGCCTGTCAAATCCCCTGGTCTGAATTTCAAAGATACCCTGTTCATTGCAAATATCCGCCACGTACGGACCTACGGGAACTTCCTGATTTTCCTTCCGCGGCTCGAAATACTGTTTTAAAACTGCGTGCAGCGTTTTTTCTCCCAGGGTTCCGATTCCTGTCCGCTTTCCGGCTCCATCCATACATTCACTACACGCTTCCAGAAACCGGGCGGCAGAGTCTTTCTCCATACTCAAACCTGTTCTTCCAAATGAAACAACCGGGCAAAATTTCCGTAGAGTATTTTCCGGTTTTCCTCCTCGCTTAACCCCAAAGCAAAGAAACGTTCCAGCTCTGTTTTGGGAAGCCACATGGGGAAGTCCGTACCAAACATCGTGCGTTCCACTCCAAAATGTGCGATATTCTCCAAAGCCTGTTCCCTCGTAACCACAAAAAGGGAACTGGAGGTATCAATATACACGTTGGTCCCTTTGAGATCCCGACGGGCAGCTTCCCACTCGGAATATCCGCCCAAATGTGCCGCAATACAGGTAAAATCCGGAATTTTTTCCACCACATTCATCAGCCTTCGGGGAGAGGAGAAATCTGTGCGGCTGTCGCCCGTATGGAACAGGACAGGCAGACCCCGGCGATTTGCCTCTCGGTAAACCGCGATCATCCGGTCATCGTCAATGTGAAACTTCTGAAAATCCGGATGCAGTTTGATACCCACCAAACCCTTTTCCTGAATATCGTCGAATTCCCCATTGATATCCTCGATATCCTGATGCCAGGCGCCCAAACCTAAAAACTCAGGATATTCTTCACATTTTTTCCGGATAAACTCATTGATGGAACGGACCTGTTCCACCTTGGTGGCTACGGAGCAGACTAGATACCGGTCGATCCCGGCCTCTCTGCCTCTTTCACGCAGGACGTGGGGCAGACCGACATTCTGCATCCTGATATCATAGAAATCCCCTACTGAAGCGGTCGCCTTCTCCGCAATTTTACCCGGATAAATATGCGCATGAGCATCTGCGGCCCGGTACTTTACGCCATTGTGTATAACAGCCATTTATCTCATCCTTTCCTGCCTTGCCTGTTCTGATTCCCGTTGAGAATAAATACAGCCGCAGTAATTCTGGCGGTAGAGTCCGTATTCCCGGGAAAGCTCAATGGAGCGTTTATAGCCATCTTTTTTCTTAAAATCCGCCGGAAGGTGCGCAATACCATACAACGCTCCGATTTCCTCGCCGATTTGATTGAGAACCGCTGCATTTTTTAAGGGGCTGATAGATAAAGTTGTCGTAAAAAAGTCGCAGGACAGCTTCTGTGCTGCCTTCGCGGCGGCCTCCAGCCGCAGACGGTAACATTGGCGGCAGCGGCTCCCGCCCTCCGGCTCTCCTTCCAATCCTTTCGCAGTCTCTTCAAAGGCTTCCCCTTCATATCCGCAGGACACCAAGGTGACCGGATGCACCACAGGCATGGAAGATGCCAGCCGCTCCAGTTCTGCTTTCCTTTTTTCATATTCCTCTATTGGAGAGATATTGGGATTA
Organism: Neglectibacter timonensis; assembly: GCF_900048895.1. Classification (GTDB taxonomy): domain Bacteria; phylum Bacillota; class Clostridia; order Oscillospirales; family Acutalibacteraceae; genus Acutalibacter; species Acutalibacter timonensis. The sequence goes on from NZ_LT160640.1 coordinate 792,294, forward strand.
TAATAGAGAAGATTAATGGAAAAATAACGGGAAAGATATTCCAGCACATAGCTGGAACAGGGAGCACAGCAGGCGTGCAACAAGAGCTTTGGGACTGCAGCGCCATCCTGTAGCCGCTTCACAATCTTGTCCAATTCTTTGGAATAATTTCTTTTCGTCTCTATGGTAAGCACCTCATTTATTATGGAAAACGGAACAATTAAAAATTTTAGCACAGGTACTGAGTGATTGCAAGCGGCAGAAAAAAGCTGAGCCGGCAAAAAATCAAGCAGAGAAAAGCTTTTGCTTTTCTCTGCTCATTTTTTAGCAGCGGCCTGTTATTATTTTACAGTCACATTAAGTAAAATTGGCTTTTATACCCAGCGCAAATCCGTCATTTTGTCTTCAAAGGTGATAGAGCGATTGAGCACGTCGCAAGCTTTGACCAGGCCTTCATTCTTACTCATGAGGCTGTCCTCATGCTCAATGGAAAGCACATAATCATAGCCCACCAGACGAAGCTGGCTTACAAAATCCTTCCAGAACAGCTCGTCATGGCCATAGCCGATGCTGCGGAAAATCCAGGAACGATGAATCTCATCGGCATAGGAATGGGTATCCAGTGTACCGTTGATTGCAGCATTGATGGGATCAATTTTTGTATCTTTCGCATGGACATGGAAAATCGCCTCACCGCCCAGCTCACGGATGACCTTCAACGGATCCATCCCCTGCCAGACCAGATGGCTGGGATCCAGGTTGGCGCCGATTTCCGGACCCACCGCGTCCCGCAGCTTCTTTAAAGTATAGGTATTGTATACACAGAAGCCCTGATGCATCTCAAGGCCGATTTTATTGACGCCATGCGCTTTTGCAAAGGCCACAAAATCCTTCCAATAGGGAATCAATACCTCGTTCCACTGATACTCCAGAATTTCCAGATAGTCATTAGGCCATGCACAGACCACCCAGTTGGGATTTTTCGATTCCGGACAGTCTCCGGGACAGCCGGAAAAGGTGTTGATTTGATGAATCCCAAGCTTTTCAGCCATAAGCACCGCATCATGCAAATCATCGTCAAACTGTTTTGCAATCGCCTTGTTGGGATGAATCGGATTTGCGTGGCAGCTCAAAGCGCTGATTTCCAGACCGGATTCCTGAATGGTATCCACGAACTCCTGGAATTTCGCCTCATCGTGCAGCAGCACGCTGGGATCGCAATGATCTTTGCCGGGATATCCGCCGCAGCCGAGCTCTACCATCTGGGCGCCCAGGGATTTAAAATAGGCCAGAGCCTCTTTCAGCGGCGTCTCGCCGATGACATTGGTCAGTACACCGAGTTTCATAATGACAGCACACTCCTTTGTATTTTATCGGATTGGCAAAAAAACAGCTTGCACACCGATTGCCTTTGGATACAGTATATATAATCCCTCCCAAAAAAGCAATCCCGCAGCAGAAATTTCTCCTTGGCGCCAGCAGGAAAAGGCTTTCTATTTTTGACGCTTTCCTGTATAATCAAAAAGCATGCTAAAGGGGGAATGGTAATCTATGGAACAAAAACAGAACTTCAAATCCACACGGCTGGCTTGTTACAGAGGTTATATTGTACAAGGGATCGTCAACAATCTAAGTCCGCTGTTCTTTGTTATTTTCCAAAAGGAGTTCGGCATCTCCTATGGGATGATTTCTTCCCTGATTCTCTTTAACTTTGTTACGCAAATCATCGTGGACATTCTTTGCGTCAAATTTGTGGACCGCATCGGTTACCGTATCACCGCTGTTGCTGCGCACGTCTGCGGCGCAGCAGGGCTGCTTTCCCTGGGAATCCTTCCCAGAATCCTGCCGTTTCCCTTTTTGGGTCTGGCGATTGCCACAATGATCACCGCTGTGGGCGGCGGGATGATCGAGGTTATCATCAGTCCCATCATCGATTCTCTTCCCAGCGATGCAAAAGACGCCAAAATGAGCCTTTTACACTCGTTTTACTGTTGGGGCCAGGTCGGCGTAGTGCTGATCACTACTCTGGCTGTAAAACTGATTGGAGAAGAATACTGGTGGCTACTTCCCTTGTTCTGGGCGCTGGTACCAGCCTATAACATCATGAAATTTGCCAAGGTGCCTCTGATGCCCACCATTCCAGCAGAAGAGAAAATCCCGCTGGGCGCTCTCTGCCGCTCAAAAATCTTTTTTTTAGCCATGGTGCTTATGCTTTGCGCCGGTGCGTCCGAACTTGCCATGAGCCAGTGGAGTTCTCTGTTTGCAGAAAAGGCGCTGGGCGTTCCAAAAGTTTTGGGAGACCTGTTAGGGCCTTGCCTCTTTGCCGTGTTCATGGGAATCGGCAGAACGATTTATGGAATTTGGGGTGCAAAGCTTAACCTGCACCGGGTTTTAGCGTTGAGTTCCGTGCTCTGTGTTCTCTGTTACCTTGGGGCTTCCTTGGTACCGAATCCCATGATCGCCCTGCTTTCCTGCGCTCTGTGCGGCTTCTCCATCAGCCTGATGTGGCCCGGCGTTCTGAGCACCACCTCTGCAGCATATCCAAAGGGAGGTACCGCCATGTTTGGCGTTCTGGCTGTATGCGGAGATATCGGTTGTTCCGTCGGGCCCGCGCTGACCGGCGCTGTGAGTGATTTTGTCAGCCGTTTCGGAGCCTTTGCCGCTTCCCTGTCTGTGACAGCCGATCAACTAGGGCTGAAAGCCGGCATGCTTTCTGCCATAGTCTTTCCCTTGATTTTGCTTCTCTGCCTCGTCTTGTTGAAGCGGGCTCTGCAGAAAAAGAAGCTGCCTGGCTGAACAAAGTAAGTTTCCCTATCCCGATAAAAAAGAGACGTCAAGAAGCAATAAACTGCTTTCCTGACGTCTCTTTTGTCAACGCCTTATTTAGACTTCGCTATAGATTCCAGCAAGCCGCCGCAGGCAATGATATTCTTGATAAACGGCGGAAAAGGGTGGGCCTGATAGGTCTTCCCCGTCGACTCATCCGTGATGAGGCCGGTGTCAAAATCCACAGCAACAATGTCTCCTGACCTAATCTCTTCCGCTGCTTCAGGACACTCCAGAATAGGCAGGCCGATGTTGATGGAATTCCGATAAAAAATCCTGGCAAAGGTAGAAGCTATCACACAGGAAACGCCGGAGGCTTTCAGCGCAATGGGAGCATGCTCCCGAGAGGAACCGCAGCCAAAATTCTTTTTAGCCACCACGATATCCCCTTGTTTCACCTTCTTGACAAAGTCCTCGTCAATATCCTCCATACAGTGCGCCGCCAGCTCACTGTGGGAGGAAGTATTCAGATAACGAGCGGGGATAATAACGTCTGTATTCACGTCATCCCCATATTTATGTACGGCACCTTTTGCATCCATATCACTCGCTCCTTTCTTCACAGCACGGCAGGATCCGTGAGATAACCGGTAACCGCACTGGCCGCCGCTACAGCGGGAGAAGCCAGGATCACTTCGGACTCCGGATGTCCCATACGTCCTACAAAGTTTCGGTTGGTCGTGGAAACCGCCCGTTCGCCTTCCGCCAAAATTCCCATATAACCGCCCAAACAAGGGCCGCAGGTAGGCGTGCTGAATACCGCGCCTGCTTCAATAAAAATTTCCGTCAGCCCTTCCCTGACACAATTCAAGTAGATTTCCTGTGTGGCCGGGATGACGATACAGCGTACCCCTTTGGCGATTTTGCGGCCCTTTAGAATACTGGCCGCCATTCTCATGTCTTCCATCCTGCCGTTGGTGCAGGAACCGATCACGCTTTGATCGATCCTGACGTCGGAAACTTCACCGATGGTTTTTGTATTTTCTGGCAGATGAGGCATGGATACCGTGGGCTTTAAAGTGCTCAGATCAATTTCCACCGTTCGCTCGTACACCGCGTCTGGATCTGCCTCATATCTTTTGATGGTTCCCTGATAACGATCTTGGCAATAGGCCAGCGTCTTTTCATCTACAGGGAATATACCGTTCTTAGCCCCTGCCTCAATGGCCATATTGGCTATCGAAAAGCGGTCGTCCATCGACAGAGACGCAACCCCGTCTCCAGTAAACTCCAGAGACTGATACAGAGCGCCGTCCACCCCGATCAAACCGATCAGATGCAGAATTACATCTTTTCCACAGACATAGCCTGTGAGGCGGTTTTTCAGCACGACCTTTATGGCAGAAGGAACCTTGAACCAGGCTTTCCCTGTGATCATCCCCGCCGCCATATCCGTTGAACCCACACCCGTGGAAAATGCTCCCAGTGCGCCGTAAGTACAAGTATGAGAGTCCGCGCCGATCACACAGTCGCCGGGGCCCACCAGCCCCTTCTCCGGAAGCAGCGCATGCTCGATGCCCATCTCTCCTACATCAAAAAAATTGACAATATCATATTGATTGGCAAATTGTCTGGTTTGCTTGCACTGCTGCGCTGCTTTGATGTCCTTATTCGGCACAAAGTGATCCAGCACCAAGGCAATCTTACTGCGGTCAAACACGGCGTCTGCGCCGCACTTTTCAAACTCATTGATAGCTACGGGCGAGGTGATGTCGTTGCCCAATACCAGATCCAGCTCTGTCTCAATCAACTGGCCGGCTTCAACGTGTTCAAGGCCCGCATGGGCAGCCAAGATCTTCTGCGTCATCGTCATTGCCATAAAAATTCCCCCTCTTATTTCGTCTGCAGCAGTCCCAACGTCTCAGTATCTCGCCGGATTATCTTATTTGCCACAGGCGCCGTTTGTCTTCAGCAACAGATATTCCATGGAGTCCTCTAAAGCTTTCCAGCTAGCTGCCACCACGTCGTTGGAAACGCCTACCGTAGTAAAACTTCGAACCCCGTCTGTAGAAGTAATCAGGACACGCACACTGGATCCGGTAGCATTTTTTCCATCCAAAACACGAACCTTGTAATCCGTCAGTTTAACATGGGACAACACCGGATAGAAAACCTCCAACGCCTTGCGGAGGGCCTGGTCCAATGCGTTCACAGGGCCGTTTCCTTCGGCCGCCATAAGCTGAATTTCCCCGCCCACGCGAACCTTCACCGTCGCGCTTGCCCCACAATCTTTCTCTGCGGCAAAATCCGTATAGATGTGATAATACAGCAGTTCAAAAAAAGGTGAAAAAGGAGCCAGAAGCTTACGCACCAACAGTTCGAAAGACGCGTCAGCCCCTTCGAACTGATATCCCAGACGCTCCAGTTCCTTGATCCGCTCCAGAACCTCCTGGACTTCACGGGATTCTATTTTGGCGTCCGGAAAAATTGTTTTGATTTTAGCCAGAATAACCGCTCTGCCGCTGATTTCCGAAGCTGGAAACCGTCTGCTGTTTCCCACCAAAAAAGGGTCCACCTGTTCAAAGGAGCACGGAGCTTTCAGCACGCCGTCTGCATGCATGCCTGCTTTATGAGAGAAGGCGTTCTCTCCCACATAAGGCAGATTGGCGGATAAATCCAAATTGGATACTGCCGCTAATTCCCTGGCAGTATGGGTCAACGCGGCCAACTTTTCCTGCGGGATACAGTCGATTCCCAGCTTGATCTGAAGGTTGGGAATCACAGCAGAAAGATTGGCATTCCCACATCGTTCTCCGAAACCTAGAAATGTTCCCTGTACCTGAGAAGCTCCCTTCAGCACAGAGACGACACTGTTGGCCACCGCCATTCCACAGTCATCGTGAAAATGTACGGCAACTGGCACAGAAAGCCGGGAAACCGTCTCTGCAACGATTTCAGCCGCCTCTTCAGGAAACACGCCTCCATTGGTATCGCAGAGACAGATCATACCTGCCCCTCCGGCCACTGCCGCTTCTGCCATGCGCAGCGCAAAATCTGCGTCGTCTTTATAGCCGTCAAAATAGTGTTCGGCATCGAAAACAACTTCTTTGCCATGGGCCTTGAGATAGCGGCAGCTTTCCCGGATCATCCGAAGATTCTCTTCTTCCGTTGTCTCCAACACACAGTCCACGTGAAACCGCCAGCACTTTCCGAAAACTGTACAGAAATCCGTCCCCGCCTGCACCAAAGACCTGAGATTTTCATCATCCTCCGGCCTTCTGCCTTTCCGACAGGTGCTGCCGAAAGCGACCAGCTTCGCATACCGCAGAGGGATTTGGCGGGCACGCTGGAAAAATTCCAAATCCTTGGGATTGGAGCCAGGATTTCCGGCCTCTATGCACTCTACTCCCAATTGATCCAGTATCTTTACGATCTTGAGCTTGTCTTCCACAGAAAAAGTAACGCCGCTGCCCTGTGCTCCATCCCGCAAAGTGGAATCGAAAATTGAGACGCGCCTCATCTCAGCCCTCCGTCTTTGTCAGCTTCTCATCATTTTGGAGTCTTTTATAGAGCGCCATGCAATCATCATAGTACGCCATGGCCTTCTCATCCTTCTCAAAGGCAGTCCCTCGTTGTGTACGAAGTGAAATCCGCAAATCGTCAAACAACGTACGAATGTCTTCGTCACTGGCCATCTCTGTTCCCACACCATTCAGCTTAAACTCTGCAAGCGCTTTAACGTCGTTCCAATTCACCATGGCATTCTCATAATCGGTGGCGTCTTCCGGCATGGGCGTACCGTCATTGTACAAGAAATACCCTCCGAAATTCGTCTTCATCGAATCAAAAGCCGGTCCGTTATGAATATAGAGAATACTCTCACCTGTCGACGCATCCGCCGTAAATTTCACCACAGAGGCCTGCTGCTGAGTCGGATCCGTCTGCGCAGTTGACTCTGAAAATATGTAATTCACCACTGTGACGACTGTTTTTCCATCTCCATTGCGGTCTTCCGCATACTGGGTCAAGTATTCCTCCAGCTGCGTTACCGCCGCATCCGGCATCGTATAAGAGGTCATCAGGGCTATAGTGTAGTCCGGGCTTACCTTAGTGGCAATTGAATAGACAATGCTCCCCAAAAGCAGGACACAGATAGCGCCAACCAAAAGCTTTACCCTGTTGTAAAACCACCAGTTCTGCCGTTTTTCTTTCGGCGTGGTAGGCACAATCTCATTGGCATGGATTGTATCCTCGCTTTCATCCAACAGATATCTTTCTCTTGCCATGGCGGAACGACCTCCAATAATTTTCTATCGGTTTAACTTGATTTAAGCTGCCTAAAACACGTATAAAAGCTCTTTAGTTTAGCGGTTTCATCGTCGGAAATAATAAAACGTCCCGAATAGACTGAGCCCCTGTGAGCAGCATAACCAGACGGTCCACTCCCATTCCCATACCACCGGTGGGCGGCAGGCCATATTCCAGAGCCGTCAGAAAATCCTCATCCACATCGCAGGCCTCATCATCACCGGCAGCTTTCAATGCGGCTTGGGCTTCAAAGCGGGCACGCTGGTCTATCGGATCGTTCAGTTCGCTGAATGCATTGGCATATTCCGCCCCCATGATAAACAGTTCGAAACGCTCTGTATACTCCGGAGCATCCTTGTATTTCTTCGCCAAAGGAGAAATATCTACCGGATGCCCAGTCAAAAACGTGGGCTGCACCAGCTTCTCCTCGCAATAAGTCTCAAAGAACAAGTTCAGAATATCGCCCTTCTTGTGGCGCTGTTCATATTCGATATGATGCTCGTCTGCCAATCTCCGGGCTTCCTCCAGCGTCTCTACCTGCGAAAAATCCACACCGGCATACTGTTTTACAGCTTCAAGCATACTGATTCGGGCAAAAGGCTTATCCAAATCGATTTCAATGCCATTGCGCTCCACTTTTCCCGTACCCAACACCTTATGCGCCACAGTGCGGACCAAATCCTCTGTAATATTCATCATGCCTTCGAAATCGGTATAAGCCTGATAAAGTTCCAGCATCGTAAATTCAGGATTATGACGGGTGTCCATTCCCTCATTGCGGAACACCCTGCCGATTTCATAAACACGGTCAAAGCCGCCGACAATCAGCCGCTTTAAATGCAGTTCCAGCGCGATACGCAGATACATATCGATATCCAATGTATTGTGATGGGTGATAAAAGGCCTCGCAGAAGCGCCTCCTGCCTGCGTATGGAGAACCGGGGTCTCCACCTCCAGGAAGCTCAATTGATCGAGATATTCCCGAATCGCAGTAATAATGCGGGAACGCTTGACAAATACATCCTTTACCTCGGGATTTACAATAAGATCAAGATAGCGCTGACGGTATCTTGCATCCGTATCCTTCAGGCCATGATACTTTTCAGGAAGCGGCAACAGAGACTTTGACAATATCGTCATGGAAGAAGCCTTGATGGAAATTTCTCCCCGGCGTGTCCGAAAAGCTTCACCGGTCACTCCTACAATGTCCCCGATATCCAGAGAAGAAGTGAGCGTGCGATAGGCATCTTCTCCCAACACGTCGATTTTGACATAGAGCTGAATCCTGCCGGAAACATCGCGCAGATCCATAAAAGCGGCCTTCCCCATGTCACGCCAACTCATAATGCGGCCTGCTACAGAAACCTGTTTTCCTTCAAACTCTGTTTCAAAATGATCGACAATTTCCTGTGCCTTCTGCTTTACATCAAAAGAGGTCAAAAAATAAGGGTTCTCACCGTTCGCCTGCATCTTCGCAAGCTTTTCCCTGCGAATCCGCAGAATCTCGCTGAGATCTTGTTCTTCCTCTGCCTGTACTGCCTTTTCCTTGTGCTCCGCCATCTTCAATTCCCCTTCACTGAATTTTGATTTCAAAAAAGGAGCATCCCTGGGAGGCTCCTTCAAGTCTTATATCAGGCTATGGTGACAATCTTGTATTTGGAAATTCCTGCAGGTGTCTCAACAGATACCACCTGACCGGATTTGCGGCCGATCAAAGCCTTCCCCACTGCAGATTCATCCGAAATCTTCCCGTTTCTGGGATCCGCTTCATTGGAGCCCACAATTTTAAAATCCCGTTTTGATTTTCTTCCATCAGCAGCCGTAATTGCCACTTCAATCCGTGATCCGATGTGAACCGTCTCATTATTGAGCTCGCTTTCATCGATCACCACAGCATTTTTCAGCATCACTTCCACGTCTGCGATGCGGGCCTCCATCATCGCCTGTTCATTTTTAGCCTCGTCATATTCACTGTTCTCGGAAAGATCACCAAAAGAAAGTGCTACTTTAATCTTCTCCGCAACTTCTTTACGTCTCACTGTTTTCAGGTAGTCCAGCTCTTTTTCCAGAGCTCCGAGCCCCTCTTCTGTTACAAAATACTGCTTCTCTGCCATAACTCTCATCCTTTACAAGTGCGGCTGCAACTCTCTGCAACCAATTGTTTTCTATTATAGTTAGAAAGGCTGTCAATGTCAATGAAAAAACTTTTAACAAATGGCAGCTTCACCTCATAAAAAACAGAAGTTGGGAGACGCCGGTACGGCGTCTCCCGCTTTACTGCCCATTTAGTATACGCTGTTATTTCAATAATACCCCATAGGATCTGTTAAGCTATCCTGATAAATCACTTCGAAATGAAGGTGAGGGCCGGTGGAATTCCCCGTGCTGCCTACATAGCCTATAACCTCATTCTGCGCCACAGATGCTCCAGTGACTGTACCCAGCTCGCTCATATGTGCATAACGCGTTTGGTAACCATTTCCATGATCCAGAAAAACACAGTACCCATAACTGTCATTCCAGCCGGCATACTGCACAGTGCCCCCGTCGGCGGCTACGATGGCTTTGCCATAAATGTCTCCGCCCGCTATATCGATTCCACGATGTCCTCCTTCACCAAAATAACAGGTGAGATACGTATAGCCAGGCATGGGCCAAAGAAAACTTCCTGTACCGGACAGTCCTCCGGAACCTATATTTCCCAAACTTCCGCTGCCAATGCCATCCTGCCGAAGCTGTTCCTCCAGCTGCGCGATCGCCTCCTCGTTTTCCGCTATCTGAGAACCTAAAATTTCAGAGCCCGCAAGGACGGTCGCTTCCTCATTTTCTGCCTCCGCTACCAGCTGCTGTGCTTCTTCATACAAGGCGTTCAGTTCGGCGCTCTTCCGTTCCAGCGCTTTTTTGCTTTTATTGAGTTCCGATTTATCGCTGTTGATTAAAACAAGCTCATCCTCCACGCTGCTCATCTGTTCTTTCAGGGAATTGATGAGCTCCTGGTCTGAAGCTGATATCGATTTCAGCATTTCCAGCCTATCAGCATAGTCCATTATATTTTTGCTGCTGAGGACAATCTCTATGGCGGGAGATTGTCCGGACATATAAATGGCTTTTACCCGCTCCCGAAGCAGCTCCACATTTTTATCGATTCCGGCCTGCTTTTCAGCAATGGCATCTTCCGCCTCGGCAATCTGCTTATTCAAACGGTCAATTTGCTGTCTATAAAGATCAAGCTGACTCTGCACGGTTTCAATTTGTTGATAAAGGGTATCCCGATATCCCTTTTTTTGAGCCGTGTCTTCCTTCAGTTTCTCCAATTTGGCATCGTTGTCTTCCTTTTGCTCTTCCAGCGCAGCCTGTCTTTCCTGAAGTTCCAAAAGGGATTCAGCAGAAACGCTCATTCCTGTGCCAAACAAAAGCGCCAGTGTCAGCATGACAGCTGCAGCCGGTTTCCAGAAACCATTCAGCTTTCTTTCAGACAATTGCATTCTCTCCTTCTTTTTTCAGGTATTTGCTGATTGAAATCACGCCGCCCATAATGCCAAACAACATACCAACCGCAATATAGGCCACATAAAGCAACCAGATATACGGATCAATATCCATTGCAGTAATAAAAGGCACAATGCCATATACCACCTGTACCGCCTTATCATAGGCAAAATAGAGCACTGTTGCTGAGATAGCCCCTGACAATATACCGATGACAATTCCTTCTACTATAAATGGAATTCGTACAAATCCGTTGGTAGCGCCCACCGATTTCATGATGTTGATTTCCATCCTGCGGGAAAACATAGTCACCTTTACCGTATTCGCAATGATAAACAGCGAAACGATACTGAGCACAAGCACAATACCGATACTGCAGTACCGCACAAGTCTATCCAAATTACTGAGCTTTGTCGCTATATCGCGGAAATCAGAGGCTTTTGATACACCGTTTATGTTTCTCACCTGTTCCATGGTCTGGTCATAAAGACTCAGATCCACCATGGAAATAATGTAAGCATCCGGCAAAGGGTTTTCATCCCCCAGCAGACCATTGAACAGGTCTGTACTCCCATCCATGTCCCGCATCATGCGCTCAAGCCCTTCATCCTTGGTGACAAGAGTGCATTCGGAAATATTGTCTATCTTCTTAATTTCCTCGCCGACTTTTACGGCAGTCAGCGAAGGGAGGCCGTCTTCCAGGTAAACCGTAATACTGTTGTTGCCTTCAATGGATTTCATCGTCATAGAGAGATTGACGGAAAGCAGGCCTGCAATTCCCGTCATCAACAAACAAGAAATCAGTACGGCCACAGAGGCAATACTCATGGTTCTGTTTTTCCAAAGGCTTTTGAGACCTTCCTTAAATAGATATCCGATACTATGCATCAGCGGCGCACCTCCTCGTTCCCATTCTGCATTGAATCTGCGACGCTATCTCTCCTGTTTCTGAGAATTTCCTGCGCTATTTCTTCTGCATCATCTTCTTCATCCACATAGGGTTCCGGCATCACGGCTGTCTGGCTGAACTCTTCTTCACTGACCTCCACAGGATTGTAATCTTCCTCGCCTTCTGCATAGTCGTCAACTGCATCAAACTCCCCGGTATCCGCTGCCGGTGCTTTGGCGCTCTCTTCCCGCATAGCGGCTGTATCCGCCACAATTTCACCACTGTGGATTTGAATAATACGTTTATGAAAATGTTTCACCAAGGAATGTTCATGCGTAACCATCAGTACAGTGGTTCCACGCCGGTTGATCTCACTGAGCAGATCAACTATTTCAAAGGAAAGCGCGGGGTCAATATTGCCGGTAGGCTCGTCCGCAATGATCATGGATGGATTGTTTACCAGCGCCCTGGCAAGTCCAACCCGTTGCCGCTCTCCGCCGGAAAGCTCAGTAGGATAATGCTTTGCCTTATGCTGAAGTCCAACCAGACTCAAAATGTAGGGAACACGCTTTTTTATAGTTTTGGGAGAAGCTCCCACCACCCGCATGGCAAAAGCAACATTGTCATAAACCGTCATATGATCAATCAGACGGAAATCCTGAAATACAATGCCCATCCTTCTGCGTATGTATGGTATTTTTCCCTTTCTGAGCCTGGAGACATCCACGTCATCCACGATAATCTGCCCGGAATTGGGACGCTCTTCACACATGATCAACTTTAAAAAAGTACTTTTTCCGGCGCCGGAGGAACCGACAATAAAAACAAATTCCCCTTTATCCACCTTCAAGTTGATATTATGCAAGGCTTCCGTACCATTGTTATAGATCTTCGATACATTTCGAAATTCAATCAAATGGATCCCTCCATATCTTTCTTCCGCCTGCAAACCCAGCGGCTGTCCGTTACTTTTATCCTGCAATCTATCATGAATCCACAGGGTTCCTATGCGCTAACGCAACGACACCCATCGGCATAGCAACATTATACCAACGGGTGCCGTGTTTTTAATTCCAATTAAGAAATTATTTGTAATCGAACTGTAATGTCTGTAATTTTTTGTTAACAGTTTTCAGCCGTTTTCCTGATATTTCAGAACTTAACGGGATTACTCGACAAATACTTCTTTACCATCAATGCTACCTTAAAAACAATGGCGTCTTCAAATTCTCTTAAATCAAGTCCGGTTATTTTCTTTATTTTTTCCAGACGATACACCAGCGTATTACGATGCACAAACAGTTTGCGGGACGTTTCGGATACATTCAAATTATTCTCGAAGAAACGCTGTATGGTAAAGAGAGTTTCATGATCCAACGAATCAATTGAACCGCGTTTAAAAACCTCTTTCAAGAACATATCGCAGAGAGTGGTGGGCAGCTGATAAATCAGCCGTGCAATTCCCAGATTATTATAACTTACAATTGCTTTTTCTGTATCAAAGACCTTCCCTACTTCCAAAGCGACCTGCGCTTCTTTGAAAGAACGGGCCAGCTCCTTAATGCTGCCGACAACTGTACCAATCCCCACCGTACAATGCGTATAGAACTCACTGGAAAGCGTATCTACAATAGAATTCGCCAGCTTGTCCAAATCCTTCTCATCAATGTTGGGTTTAATTTCCTTGACCAACGCAATATCTGTTTCGTTGACATTGATGATAAAGTCCTTATTTTTATCCGGGAAAAGATTCTGAAGGACGTCATAGGCCGAAATATCATTTTTATCTGTAATTTTGATCAGCATACAGACACGGCTCACATCAGAATCAAAGTGCAATTCATGGCTCTTCAGATAGATATCGCCAGGCAGAATATTGTCCAAAATCACATTTTTAATGAAATTCCCGCGGTCATATTTCTCGTCATAATATTGTTTGATGCTGTTGAGCGACACCGCCAAAATTTTAGCATACTTTTGAGCCTCCGGATCAGTGCCTGCCACAAAAACAGCATACTCAGCACGGGGACGACCGCCGAAGGCTTTAAAGGTATAATCCTCCGCCTGAAAAAGGTCAGGAGAGGCAAAATCTTCTAATGCTACATTTTCATTGACTTCCCCAATCTTACCCAACTCACTGCAGGCGATGATGACTGAGGACTCATCGATCACACCGATAGTACGGTCAATCGTGTCCCTCATCTGGTGGATGATTCCCTGAAACAATCTATTGGACATGGTTCTTCCCCTTTCTTCGATGAAAAGATTTTTCTCACCGAAACAGCATTGCTGTATTTTGTCATTACTGCCAAATTCAAAATCGAACGGCAGGGAAATTCATACGCTTTTATTTTACAGAATTGACAAGTAAAATTCAACCTTTTTTTGAAAAAAGCATGCTCACAGAGCAGGAAAAGTCCTGTAAAAGCCTGAAATTCATCCTCAATGTGAAAAAACAGGGATACCGGAATCCGGTATCCCTGCACAGGTTCAGGAAATTTTAGTTCAGAATGGTCTTCTCGGTTTCCTTATCAAAGAGATGCATTTTGTTCAAATCAAATGCAATCTTTGACTTATCCCCGGACTTAGCTGTAGAAGTGGGCTCAACACGGGCGGTAATGGCATTGCCTTCACAGTTGAGGTACAGATAGGTTTCAGCGCCCATCAACTCGGTAACTTCCACGTCGGCAGTGGCATGTGCACCGCCAACCTTCTCGATGAACTCAGGCTCGTCATGTACGTCCTCAGGACGAATACCAAACACAACCTCTTTGCCTACATAGTTGGCAACTTCAGTTCCCTCAGCCTTCTTGGCAGGGATCTTAATGGTGCATGCACCAAAGGTCAGAGTATAGTCAGAACCGCTCTTGCCCAAGGTAGCATCGATAAAGTTCATCTGCGGAGAGCCCATAAATCCGGCCACGAATTCGTTTACAGGATAATCATACAGGTTCTGAGGAGAATCCACCTGCTGAATGAAGCCGTCCTTCATAACCACGATGCGGTCGCCCATGGTCATAGCCTCTGTCTGGTCATGTGTAACATAGATAAACGTGGTGCCCAGTCTCTTATGAAGCTTGGCAATCTCCGTTCTCATCTGCGCACGGAGCTTTGCGTCCAGGTTGGAAAGCGGTTCGTCCAGCAGGAAGACCTTAGGATCACGAACAATAGCACGTCCCAAAGCAACACGCTGTCTCTGGCCGCCGGAAAGAGCCTTCGGCTTACGGTCGAGCAGATGGGAAATGTCCAGAATGCGAGCAGCCTCTTCCACGCGGCGCTTGATTTCATCCTTCGGGGTCTTACGAAGTTTCAAGCCAAAAGCCATGTTGTCAAATACCGTCATGTGAGGATACAGAGCATAGTTCTGGAACACCATGGCGATGTCTCTATCCTTAGGAGCGATATCGTTGGAGAGGGTATCGCCTATGTAAAGCTCGCCCTTGCTGATTTCTTCCAACCCGGCAATCATTCTCAGCGTAGTGGATTTACCACAGCCAGAAGGACCGACCAAGATGATAAACTCTTTATCCTCAATATCGAGGTTAAAGTCAGTTACAGCCGTTACGCCGCCGGAGTAGATTTTATAAATATTCTTTAGAGTTACACTTGCCATTCAAATTTCCTCCTGTTTTTAAACGCCGCATGCAGATGACCTACGACGTTTTTTATTGCTATAAGTATATCAGATAAATTTCCGAGTGGATATTCTTTAATTACCCAAAGATTTTTCCTCAGGTTTATGAACTTTCTATAAAATCCAAATTGCTATAGTGTTTTTGGTGCATGTTGCTATTGGAAAATGGAAGCAATTTCGGACTGTTCCAGCAGTCTCGCCTCCCCTTCCTGTAGTGTTTCATCCAGAGAAAGACCGCCTATCTTGAGTCTCTTCAGAGACACCACCCGGTTGTCGCACGCTTCGAACATCCGTTTTACCTGATGATATTTTCCCTCTCTGATCTCCACAAACGCCATCTTCCGGCCCTGGTATTCTTCCTCCCACAGGCGTGCAGGCGCAAACGTGATATCTCCCTGCCGGATTCCGTTTTTAAAGGCTTCCACATCCGCAGCAGTGACCGGGTTTTGTGTTGACGCCGCATATCGTTTGTACACATGACTTTTGGGAGAAAGCATCCTATGGGCAAATTCACCGTCATCTGTGAGGATCAGCAGTCCAGTGGTATCCTTGTCCAGCCTTCCTGCCGGAAAAAGTCCGCGGCGGCTGAGCGGCGGCGGCAGCAGATCCAAAACCGTCCGGCTTTTTCGGTCTTCTGTCGCCGAGAGCACGCCTGCGGGCTTATTCATCATAATGTAAAGGAACCGTCGATAGACAATTTCCTTCCCCTCTACTGTGACCTTGCTGTTTTCCGGATCAATTTTACAATCCGCTGTGGAGGTAGGCTTCCCGTCTACCATCACAGCGCCTCTTCTCACCAAACGGGTTACTTCTTTGCGGCTTCCTATTCCTTGGGACACCAGAAACTTATCCAATCGTTCTGTCATTTTTTACATTCCTTCCTTAGAACGGAAACGTACAGTTCCCATCAGTCAGTAGGAAAGGCCTCCTCCGGCACGGCTTCTCCTGCCGTCGATTCCACGTTCTCTGCATCTTCCCCGCTGACTGTACTTTCTTCCTGCGCAGCGGAAGAAAGCTGGGCGTCGCCCTGTACTGTGGAGCTTTCCGTACTGCTCTCAGACAAACTGCTTTCCGTCATGCCGCTTTCAGGACCGCTGCTTACCGTTTGACTGGAAGCGGAGGATACGTCGTTTTTCTTACCCGTTTCACCATAACGGGCGCTGTCTGCAGCAAATCCATGCATGAAACCGTCCACTTCAGCACAAGCCAGATCCCCGCCGACAATAAGCTTTCCATAGACCAGAAGCGTTGCATAGACTTCCTGTTCGCCTGGATAATTGGTCACTTTATATTTATATTGCGTGCAGGTTTCTCCCGCATAGGGCTTCAAATCAAATCCCTGCGCCTTTTGCATCACATTATACGTTGTGTAAACATCGTTGAACTGTGCAGGTATCATTACTTCCCGGGTCTCCGCGGGCTCCGTATCCACCTGCCAGCCAAAGCTCTGCAGATAGGCGACCCGTTCTTCATTCGTTTCGCCTGAGATTTCTTTTACCGGTTCCGTTTCTCCGTTTCCGCGCAGGAGAAGACATGCGCCTACCACTACTGCGGCGAGCAGTAGAAAGGCGATGATGCGTTTTTTGTTGGCTTTTAGCGATACTACCATCTTTCACCGTTCCTCTCTGATTCATGCTGTTGATAGATATGAGAGGATCCGTGTCTTTATGCAGGGCTTTTCCCTCTGCTGCAGAAGCGCCCTGTTATTGAAGATTTTCCAGTACGTCTTCAAACCTTACTTCCATGATTTCCAGCGGGACAGGTTCCGCCGTACATAAGGTAAAAAAAGCATCTTCAAACTCTGCGCAGACAAAATTTGCCCTGCCGGAACAGAGTTCCGGCGTTTTTCCCAACATTCTGAATTCCGTTGAGAGAATTCCCTGCGCGAATCCAAGGCCAGTGTATTTCATATAGCTTTCTTTCATGGTCCACAGCTGCGTCAAATTTTCATTTTCCCGGCTGCCGGAAGAAACCAGAAGATATTCCGCAGGAGTACAAATACGTTCCTTCAGTCTCTGAGAAAACTCGCGCTTTTTTTCCACATCCAAGCCCACCTCACAGGTCTGCACCGCACACGCCACGATCCCTCCGGAATGGGAAAGGTTGAAATAAAATGGATTTCCTTTCAGAAAAGGCTTTCCGTGAGGGCCGTATACCAGCAGCTCTCTTGCATCTTTACCGGCCCACTCCGGAAGTTCCCTGCGGACAACCCACGTGAGCAGCGCGGAAGCAGCCATACGCTCTTTTTCTGCCGCCTTCTTTCGGGTAGACTCCTGTACCAGCCTTGTCACGTAAACCATTACAAGCCTCCAGGTTACGGGGCTGTTTTCTCTTCAAACAGATGCTCCCGTGTAATATTCTTCAGCCATTTCCCGCTGCGGTAATGCTTGATCACCCAAGGCCATTTCACAAACTCGTCGGTACACAGCAGAAAATAGACCCACAACACCGGCAGCTTCAGGACAAATGCCGCAAGGCATCCCAGTGGGATGGCATAGACCCACATGTCGACGGCGTCGCACAGGAAACCGAAACGGCTGTCCCCCCCCGCTCGGAAAACTCCGGCAATCAACGTGGTGTTTACCGCAGCGCCCATGACATAGTATGTATTGATCAAAAGCATATACTTCAGATAATGCATGGCTGTCTCTGAAAGGGATGCATAGCGCAGCATGAAGGGAGTAATTGCCAAAATCAGCAGTCCGCCTAAGACCCCGCTTACAATTGTCAGCTTTACCAGCTTTTTCGCATCGGACGCCGCTTCCTGCAGCTTGTTTTCTCCAATCTTCTGTCCCAGCAGAATTCCTCCAGCACTCGCAAGTCCAAAACAGAGAACGGTCCCGAAGTTCCGCACCACTACAACTAAAGAATTAGCCGCTACCGCATCGGAATCCAGATGGCCGATGATCGCTGCATACAGGGAAAATGCCACACCCCATAGGACATCGTTGCCCAGCGCAGGCAGTGACAACCGGATAAAATCAGAAAAAAGCAGCTTGTTCCGAACGAACAGATAGGAAAATTTGAGCTTGATATCTTTGCTTTTAAAGGATACTACAAAACAAAGGATCAGTTCCAAAAACCTTGAAACAGAGGTTGCAATGGCGACGCCCAATACCCCAAGCTTTGGCGCGCCGAACAGGCCGAAGATAAAAACCGCATTGAGCAGCACATTTGTGACCACTGCGAAAGTATTGAGAGCAGTCCCCACCGTTACCCGGCCGATGCTGCGCAATACAGATAGATACACTTCAATAATGCCCCAACAAAGATAGCAGATACTGAGCACCCGCAGATAAGAGGCTCCCAGTCCAATCAGTTCCGGATCCGCGGTAAATACACGCATCATCCACTCTGGAACTGTGAGAGCCAGCACCGCAAAGGCGGAGGAGATCACCAGGGAAAAGCGAAGTGCAATGCCTTCCACTGCCTGAATTGCCTTCTTATCGCCTTTTCCGTAGTATTGCGCACAGAGCATCGTAGCGCCCGTGCCCAACCCATAAAACACCATGAACAACACATTCGCATACTGTGACGCCAATGAAACAGACGCAATGGCCGACTGCCCCACAAAATTCAACATGATCACGTCCGCCGAGCTGACCGCTGCGCTCAGCAGATTTTGAATGACAATCGGTACCACCAGTTTGCCGATCTGCCCATAAAAGGGATCCTTCAGCTTTTTCATCTCTCTCCCAACTCTCCCGCAAAAAAGCTTTGTACTTTCTTCAATATTTCGTAAATAATGGCATCATTCCATAGAAACCATAATGCTTTTAGTATAGACAGCCTATGCCCCTTTTGTCAATCACAAGTTCAACTGCCTCTCTTTGCAAAAATATTTTTAATAAAGAAAAGAAGAAAGCTGCGCTAAACACGCAGCTTTCTTCTTTTAGAAAAACCAATTTTACTTTCTCGGATTCTTAATCGCTGCCTGAGCCGCTGCCAGACGGGCAATCGGCACACGGAAGGGCGAGCAGGAAACATAGGTCAGCCCAACATTGTGGCAGAACTCGATGGTGGTCGGGTCACCGCCGTGCTCACCGCAAATGCCGAGCACGATGTCAGAACGAACAGACTTGCCCTTTTCAGCAGCCATCTTAACCAGCTGGCCTACGCCCTCCTGGTCGAGACGGGCGAAGGGATCGTTCTCATAGATCTTATTCTCATAATAAGAGTTGAGGAACTTTCCAGCGTCGTCTCTGGAGAAACCAAAGGTCATCTGAGTCAGGTCATTGGTGCCGAAGGAGAAGAATTCAGCCTCTTCTGCAATCTTGTCCGCGGTAAGAGCAGCACGAGGGATCTCAATCATGGTTCCGACCTTGTACTTCAGGTTGGAGCCTGCTTCCGCAATCACTCTGTCGGCGGTATCGGTCACTGTCTTCTTGACAAACTTCAGTTCCTTGACTTCGCCGACCAGCGGGATCATGATCTCGGGAACGATGTCCCAATCCGGATGCGCCTTGTTCACATTGATGGCAGCCTTGATGACAGCCTCAGTCTGCATAGCGGCAATCTCAGGATAGGTGACGGCCAGACGGCAGCCGCGATGGCCCATCATGGGGTTGAACTCATGCAGGGAAGAAATGATAGCCTTGATATCCTCAACTGTCTTGCCCTGGGTCTTGGCCAGCAGCTCAATGTCCTTTTCCTCGGTGGGAACGAACTCGTGCAGCGGCGGATCCAGGAAACGAATATTAACGTGCTTGCCTTCCATGGCTTCGTAGAGCTTTTCAAAGTCGCCCTGCTGCATGGGCTCCAGCTTAGCCAGAGCTGCGGTTCTCTGCTCAACAGTATCAGAGCAGATCATCTCACGGATGGCGGCGATACGGTCGGGATCAAAGAACATATGCTCGGTACGGCACAGGCCAATGCCCTGGGCGCCGAACGCAGCAGCCTGCTGGGCATCCTTCGGAGTGTCGGCGTTTGTGCGGACCTCCAGCTGACGATACTTGTCGGAGAGCTCCATGATCCGGCCAAAGTAGCCGCCCTCAGCGGAAGCGGGAACCGTGGGGATGGCTTCTCCATAAATATTGCCGGTAGAACCGTCCAGAGAAAGATAATCGCCCTCATGGTAGGTTCTGCCGCCCAGTTCGAACTTCTTGTTGGCCTCGTCCATCTTGATGTCGCCGCAGCCGGAAACACAGCAGGTTCCCATGCCTCTGGCCACCACAGCAGCGTGGCTGGTCATGCCGCCGCGCACAGTCAGAATACCCTGGGCATAATGCATGCCCTCGATATCCTCAGGAGAGGTCTCCAGCCGGACCAGAATGATCTTTTCCCCCTTGCTGCCTTCCTCGACGGCATCCTCGGCAGTGAATACGATCTTGCCGCAGGCAGCTCCGGGAGAAGCGGCCAAAGCGCTGGCCACAGGAGTGGCAGCTTTCAGAGCCTTCTGGTCAAACTGGGGATGCAGAAGAGCGTCCAGCTGCTTGGGATCGAGCATCAGCAGAGCCTCTTCCTCAGTCTTCATTCCCTCGTCGATCAAATCGCAGGCAATCTTAATGGCAGCGGCAGCGGTACGCTTGCCGTTTCTGGTCTGAAGCATAAAGAGCTTGCCATGCTCCACAGTGAACTCCATATCCTGCATATCATGATAATGGTTCTCCAGCGTCTGGCACACAGTCTGGAATTCTTCAAATGCAGCGGGGAACTTCTCCGCCATCTGGGCGATGGGCATGGGCGTACGCACGCCGGCCACAACGTCCTCACCCTGGGCATTGGTCAGGAATTCGCCCATCAGCTTCTTCTCACCGGTAGCGGGATCGCGGGTAAACGCAACGCCGGTACCACAGTCATCACCCATATTGCCGAAAGCCATCGCCTGTACGTTAACGGCGGTGCCCCAGGAATAAGGGATCTCGTTCTGCATTCTGTAGAAGTTGGCTCTGGGGTTGTCCCAAGAACGGAACACCGCCTTGACGGCGCCCATCAGCTGCTCCTTGGGGTCGGAGGGGAAATCGCTGCCGATCTTTTCCTTGTACTCGGCTTTGAACTGTCCGGCCAGCTCCTTCAGGTCTTCGGCGGTCAGCTCAACGTCCTGCGTGACACCCTTCTTCTCCTTCATCTCATCGATGAGTTCCTCGAAATACTTCTTGCCGACTTCCATGACGACATCGGAGTACATCTGGATAAATCTTCTATAGCAGTCATATGCCCATCTGGGATTGCCGGACTTCTTTGCCAGAACCTCTACCACTTCCTCGTTGAGGCCCAAGTTCAGGATGGTGTCCATCATGCCAGGCATGGAAGCACGGGCGCCGGAACGTACGGACACGAGAAGAGGATTTTCCTTGTCGCCGAACTTCTTGCCGGTAATCTTCTCCATTTCGACGATGTTTTTCATGATCTCCGCCTGAATTTCGTCGTTGATCTTTCTTCCATCCTCGTAATACTGGGTGCAGGCTTCCGTAGTGATCGTGAAGCCCTGCGGCACAGGGAGACCAAGATTGGTCATCTCTGCAAGGTTTGCACCTTTACCGCCAAGGAGCTCTCTCATAGATCCGTTGCCTTCGCTGAACAGATAAACATACTTGTGGCTCATTGGTAACAACCTCCTAAAAATGTTCAACCGGACTTTTAGCCCTCCGGATTGACAGCAGAATAAACCGTTCCAGGGTTCCGATGGCTTGTCCCGTACGGTTTCTGTTAAGAATTATAACAAAGATTGCCGGAAAATTCCATAGCTAATTAGAAGAAAATCAAATATTTTTCCCATCCTGTGCCGAGAAGTGGAAGATTTTCAATCCCAGACAAAATTCCGCTTGAAAAAAGACGGTCATACTGGCATAATAATGTAATTGGCAAGCAGAAAATATTTTTATTTTTCAAAAAATGCTTTAGGCGGGTGAGACCTTCTTGCCCGCCCTTGAGTTTTGTTCAAATACTCATCCGAATTTACCTCTTGAAACAGGAAAGGAAACTTCTCCATGCTGAACTTTTGGAAAAAGGACATTTCTCCTTCCGGCCCGGTAGAGTTTTTGGTAGCCGGACTTGGAAATCCGGGCAGACAGTACGAAGGCACCCGGCACAATGCCGGATTTATGGCTCTGGATGCCATTGCAGCGAAAAATCATACCGAGATCAAAAGGGTCAAGTTTAAAGGCGTCATCGGGGAATGCCGGCTGGGCGGCATGCGGACCCTGCTGCTGAAGCCTTCCACCTTTATGAACCTCAGCGGTCAGTCTGTTCAGGAGGCCATGCAATTCTACAAGCTTCCGCCGGAAAGGGTGCTCATTCTGTTTGATGATATCAATTTGGAACCTGGAAAGCTGCGGATCAGGCGCAAGGGCAGCGACGGCGGACATAATGGTATGAAAAACATCATCTATTTGAGTGGTTCCGATCAATTTCCTCGTATCAAGCTGGGAGTGGGCCAAAAACCGCACCCCGACTACAACCTGGCCGACTGGGTGCTCTCCCGCTTTTCCGAGCAGGAACGCGAAGCGTTGGAAACTGCATTCCAAAATGCGGCTGCAGCTTCCGAACTTATCGCCAAAGGAGAAATTGACAGAGCCATGAGCCTTTACAATTGAGGAAAGGATACGCTATGAAATTTATCCAGCAAATGCTTCAACAGTATCCCGAGTTCACAAGACTGTCCGAGGCTGTAAAAGCGGGCGAGCTTCCAGCTGCCGTGACAGGTGTCTCAGGGATTCATAAGTGCTGTCTGATCAACACGCTCTGTACACAATTCAAAAAAAGAGCTCTAATTCTGGCGGCAGATGAAGCTGAAGCGCAGCGTTTCTATGAAGACTTATACGCCATGGGCAGAAAGCCTGTTCTTTATCCGATCAGGGATTTCAGCCTCCGGGATACAACTGGCGTATCTCACGAATACGAGCGTCTCCGGCTGGAAGCGCTGACAAAGCTGCAGAACGGAAGCGCCGATTGTGTGATCGCCTGCATTGACGCAGCCCTGCAGTACACCATCAGCCCAGACAACCTCTCCAGCAGGCTGTTCCCTGTATCCGCAGGTATGGAAATGAAGATCGACGATTTGCTTTCCGCCCTTATCAAATGCGGATATACCAGGGAAGATCAGATTGAGGGGCCCGGGCAGTTCAGCCGCCGGGGAGGGATTGTGGACTTCTTTTCCCCCAGCGACCAGTTTCCCGTCCGCGTGGAATTCTGGGGCGATGAAATAGACTCTGTTTCCTATTTTAACACGGATACACAGCGCCGTACGGAATCTGTGGCAACTGTAACCCTCGCTCCCTGTGTGGAGGTGATTCTGGACCGTCCAGACCTGCTGGCCGGGCGTATCGGAAAACTGCAGTCCAGTCTGCGGGGGAAAAACGCGCCGAAAGCAAAGGCCGTACTTTCCTCTGAAGTGGAAAAGCTGGAAAACGGGCTTCATCTGGGCTCTTTAGATAAATTTATCACCCTTATCTATGACCAGACGGCCACACTGTTCGACTACTTTCCTCAGGAGGAAAGCCTTCTCTTTTTCTCTGAAGGAAACAAACTGAAGGAACGCGTGCGTACCACCCTGTGGCAGTGGGGAGAAGACGTCAAAGACTATCTTGCAGAGGGCGTGCTGTGCAAAGGGCTCGATCTCTACAGCCGGGATTGGGAATATGCGTTGGAATACGCATCAAAAGCCTCCGCCCTGTTTCTGGACGTTTTTGCCCGGGGCAGTTATGAGGTGCCTGTGAAAGCCCTGCTCAACATGACAGCCAAGCAGCTTTCTGTCTGGGGGGGCGGCACGCAGCTGCTCGGTGAAGACCTCTCCGCTCTCCTTGCCCAGGGCCGGGCCTGCGTGGTGTTGGCAGGCACTGAAAGGGCGGCAGAAACGCTGGCAGAAGACCTTAAGCAGTCAGGGCTTCCCGCCTCTCACCTGGAGAGCCCTTCCACTCTCGCCAAGGGCACTGTCACAGTGACCTCTGGAAGCCTTTCCGCCGGTTTTGAGTTTCCGGAAGCAAATTTTGCGCTCATCTCTTTCGGCAGGTTGATGGCCGCAAAGGCCAAAAAGAAAAAAGATAAAAACAGCAAGGAAATCTCCTCGCTTTCCGAGCTTTCTCCCGGTGATTATGTGGTACATTCCGCACATGGAATCGGTGTCTTTGAAGGGATCCACAAGCTTGAGATGAACGGTATTGTAAAGGATTATATCAAAGTTCGTTACGCCAAAAACGACACCTTGTATGTTCCTGTCACACAGCTGGATCTGGTTTCCAAATACATTGGTCCGCGGGAAGACGCCGCCGTAAAACTCCACCGCCTCGGGGGAACGGAATGGCAAAAGCAGAAAATCAGGGTCCGTGCCGCCGTAAAGGACATCGCCAAGGAGCTTATCCAGCTCTATGCGGAACGTATGCACCAAAAGGGCTTCGCTTTCCCGCCGGATGGAGAATGGCAGCACGATTTCGAATCCCATTTTGAATTCGAGGAAACAGAGGATCAGCTGCGGTGCATCAACGAGATCAAGGACGACATGGAACGCGAAGTGCCCATGGACCGTTTGCTCTGCGGCGACGTAGGCTTCGGCAAAACCGAAGTGGCATTGCGCGCTGCCTTTAAATGCATCACTTCCGGCAAGCAATGTGCGCTTCTGGTTCCCACCACAATTCTGGCATGGCAGCATTACCAAACGATTCTGAAGCGCATGGAAGGATTCCCAGTCGATGTGGAGCTTCTCTCCCGGTTTCGCAGCCCTAAGCAGCAGGATGAAATCCTGCGGAAGATCAAACGCGGCAGCATTGATATCGTGGTAGGGACTCACCGGCTGGTTTCAAAGGACGTCCGGTTCCGCGATCTGGGCCTTGTGATTATCGACGAAGAACAGCGGTTCGGCGTGGCGCAAAAGGAAAAGCTGAAAGCCATGTGCAAAAGCGCCGATGTGCTCACTCTCTCCGCCACACCTATCCCCCGCACACTGAATATGGCGCTTTCAGGTATCCGGGATATGTCCGTCATCGAGGAAGCGCCCCATGACCGGCATCCTGTGCAGACCTATGTTCTGGAGTACGACCCGGGCGTGATTACAGACGCAATCCGCAGAGAACTTCGCCGGGGAGGGCAGGTTTACTACCTTCACAACGACGTGGCCTCTATTGCGCGTACGGCCGCCCGAATTCAGCAGAGTATTCCGGAAGCTAGGATCGGCATCGGTCACGGCAAAATGAACGAGGAGGAGCTTTCCGAGGTTTGGCGGCAGCTGCTGGATCACGAGATCGACGTCCTGGTGTGCACCACTATCATCGAGACAGGCGTGGATGTGCCCAGCGCCAATACCTTGATCATCGAAAACGCAGACCGCATGGGACTTTCTCAGCTGCACCAGCTGCGCGGGCGCGTAGGAAGAAGCAGCCGCCGGGCTTACGCCTATCTCACCTATACGCGCAACAAGGTGCTCTCCGAAATTGCGCAAAAACGGCTTTCCGCCATCCGGGAATTCACAGAATTCGGTTCCGGATTTAAAATCGCAATGCGGGATCTGGAAATCCGGGGAGCGGGAAACATTTTGGGCGGCGAACAACACGGCCATATGGAAACAGTCGGCTACGACATGTACATCAGGCTGCTGGGCGAAGCAGTCAGTCTGATGAAGGGCGAAGAGCCGGAAAACCCAATAGATGAAGAATGCCTGATCGACATGCAGGTACAGGCTCATATCCCTGAAAGCTACATCGACAGCACCAGCCTGAGATTGGAAGTTTACCGCCGTATTGCGGAAGTCAGAAAGGAAGAAGACGCTTTTGATGTGACAGACGAGCTGATCGACCGTTTTGGCGAGCCTCCCGCCGCCGTCAAGGGGCTGATCGATATCGCCTTGCTGCGCAACACTGCCTCCCGTCTGGGTATCACAGAGATCAAACAGCAGGGAGACGCCCTTTTAATCTATAAAAAGAAGTTCGATATGCTGCAGGTTTCCAATCTGATCAAAGCAATGAACGGCAGGGTTTTGCTGAGCGCTGGAAGCCAACCGTATATCAGCGTCAAAATAGGCCCGGAAGCCCCCCTCGCTGTTCTGACCGGAATTTTGAAGATCATGGAACAAACCACAGAAAACGATTCGGATAAAACCTGACAGCATGCCGCCAGCATCCCTCTGTTTTTGACAATTCCTGTAGACAAAACCTGCTGTTTGCGGTATAATGTTTTGCGTTCGACGTAAATTCAAATTTGTGAAAGGCATGATAACCCATGAGAAACACACTGAAAAAGCTGACCGCCGCCTTGCTGGCGCTGGCAATGTGTCTGACCTTTGCAGGCTGCTACGACGAAAACAAGACCTGGGCCGCAAAGAAGGGCGACTCCACCATGCCCATCGGCGGATATATCTATTATCTCTACTCTTCTTACGGCGAAGCATCTTCCAAGGTGAACTCTGACACCGACGTGCTCAAGGGCACCATCGATGGCAAAGAAGCAAAATCTTGGATCCGTGACCAGGCCCTCAACCGTCTGAAGGCTTTCTACTACGTCAGTGACAAATTCGACGAGCTCGGCCTGGAACTTACAGAGGAAGACAAAACCAGCATTGACAGCCTCACTTCCGGCCTGTGGCCCTATTATCAGACCGCAATGGAAACGTTTGGAGTTTCCAAGGATTCCTTCAACCTGGCCTATTCCACCTACAGTGTCAAATATCAAAAAGTGTTTGAAGCCATGTATGGGGAGGGCGGCGAACTTGCCATTCCTGAGGAGGAGCTCAAGACCTATTATACCGACAATTATTACAGCTATGAGTTTTTCTATGCGCCCCTTTCCAAATCCAACGAGGACGGAACCAGTACAGACCTAAGCGACGATGAAAAAGCGGAGCTCAAAAGCACCTTCGAGAAATACGCAGAACAAGTCAACAACGGCAAGACTACCGTCAACGAGGCCGCTAACGACTATGCGGAAAAATCTTTAACCGATTCCACTTATAACTCTCCCATGCCGGCGATCAGCACAAATATTAACAGTACCATTCTGAACGCTTTGAAAACGCTGGATGACAATAAAGCTACTTTTGTGGAAACCTCCACCAACTATTATGTACTGCGCAAACTGCCTGCTGCCGACAAATTTGAAGAGCTTCTCTCCAGCGATTCTGACAGGCTCAGCCTTTTGAGCTCTATGAAAGGCGAGGATTTTGACAAGTATGTTTTGGAGAAAGCTGCCGAAGTGCAGGATGTGGAAGTGAATGAAAAGGCGCTCAACAGTGTCAACCTCTCCACTCTGGTCAACGACAATAATAAAAAAGGAACCGCAAGTTCGTCTGCAGAATCCTCTGCGACTGAATCCAGCGAGTCCTGACTTCCCGCCTCTGCCAGTAAATAAAATTCTCCTTTTGAACAAGTTTTGTTCGAAAGGAGAATTTTTTTAATTCCTGTACCGGGGATCAATTTCCAGAACAAATGAAGAAGGTTCCCCCCTTTCCTTCTATCCTGTCTTTCCTGCAGGTTCCCTCTTTTTTCCCCGCACTCTTGGCTCTACCGCACGTCGAACCGTATATTCAAAAATATCCCCGTCATTTTTGGCAACGAGCTTTGTCAGCCAGGAAGCTACGTTCTTATTATCCAAAAATCCAGTATCTCCCAAAAGAGATTCAAAGTCCGGAATTTCTGCAAGCCGCAGCTCAATGGATCCGTCGCGGAAGAAAAAGATCTTTATCTTCCGTCCATTGGAATTTTCCAAAAATGGCAGCAAGACTTTCAGCACCGTGTTGCCATCTTCGTCTCTGGCAAATCTGGCGCTGGCGGCCACCAAATAAGGTTCATGGTTTACCGTGATATTAGAGCAGGCAGGCTCTCCCCCAAAGCTTAACTCAATCCGGTTTTTCTCCGTCCCTTCCCCCACAGTCAGGAAAAAGCGGTTCTCCCGAATAGAGAAGGACAGCATATCGATGCAGGTGGTATAGTTATTCTGAAGCAGCTGCGTAAAGAGCGGCAGCAGCCGTGCTCCGCAAGGTGTCACCTCATAGGTTTTCCCATCCAGCAGCACACATTCCTGAGGCAGTGCGCTGCTTCTCCCCAGGGAAGGGAAAAAGCCTCTTTTCTCCTCGTGAAACATGCCGTTAAGGTTATATGCAGCAGCCTCAAAGTTTCGAAGTTCTGCCAAGGATTTCTTGTCAGGCGGAATTGCCCCGGGAGGGGAGAACGAATCCGAAGCAAAATACTTTTCGACAAGTGAAATAATCGTGGAGGTTTTAAAGAGGCAATCATTCCCCCCTGTCGTGACGATTACCATACTCACATCGGGCATTACAATGATATTTTGTCCTAAAATTCCGTTAAACAAATAGGAACCGGGCCGCTTTCCCATCCAGGTTTGATATCCATACCCCTGCTCCCCCATCTCCGGCGGAGTATCAATCTTTTTCGAGGTCATCTCGTCGATGAACTGCGAGGATATCAGGCGGCGGTTTTCCCAAATCCCTTTTTGTAGCATCAGCTGTCCTATTTTTGCCATATCTTCCGGACAGAGATAAAGCCCCCAACCGCCCTTTTCAATTCCCCTGGGACAGGTTTCCCAATGAACCCGTTCAATCCCCAAAGGGACAAACAACCGCGGCCGCAGAAACTGCATCAGCCCCATACCGGCGCGTTCCTTTACTACTGCCGAGAGCATATAGGTATTCATGCTGTTATAGGCAAACTCTGTGCCCGGATCAAACCTCACGCCGGACTCAAAAAACTCTTTGATCCAATCTTCCGTGGTCACCGCACCAGCTTCATTAAAATTCACCCCGCTGCTCATGGTGAGAAGATGGCGGATGGTGATGGTCTTAAACCTGCGAAATGCCAATGGATTTCCCAATGGAGTGAGTTTGCCGGGAAAGATATCACAGAGCTTTTCGTCCAGAGAGAGCTTTCCCGCATCTGCCAGCATGCCGATTGCCAAGGCTGTGATTCCCTTGCACATAGAATGAGTGACATGCCATACATCGCTGCGATAGGGCGCATAGGAGCATTCCGAAATAATCTTTCCATTTCTAAGCACCAGGATTGTATGGGGGTTGATTGTGGGGTGGACCTGCGCTTCTCTGAGGAACTGCGTCAAATGGCCTGAAGATATTCCTTCCCGCTCCGGCGTACTTCTGGAAAGCCGGAATTCTCTTTTTACCGTACTCCTTCTATAGCGGGCTTTCTGCGGTTTGAACTTAATTTTTGCAACTTGTTGTTTTTGCTTGAAAATATCCAAAAAAAGGCCTGCCGTACGCCTTTGCATGCGAAAGTCCATCAAATCACATCCCTTCCATTCTAGTATAGCGGATAAATGTGAAGAAATTATAACAGGAGCCCGGAATGTTTCCAGACTCCTGTTATTTTACAACTGTTCTTCTGTTTCTTTACGCCTCAAAATAGGCCTTGAATCCCTTATAAGCCATATAGACGTCCAATTTGGAAACGACTTCAAAAGGAGAGTGCATCGAGAGCACCGGCACGCCCACATCGATCACGTCCGCATTGAGCCTGGCCACCTCAAGAGCAACCGTACCTCCGCCGCCCTGATCCACCTTGCCCAGCTCACCAATCTGCCATACAACATCATTGTCATCGAAGATCCGGCGGACCCAGCCCAAAAATTCAGCGGATGCATCATTGCTGCCGCCCTTACCGCGAGAGCCGGTATATTTGGAAATACCGATTCCGCGATTCAGATAGGTGGAATTGTTCGCCTCAAAAGCATAGGCATAATTGGGGTCATAGGCCGCGGACACGTCGGCGGAAAGACAGTTGGACTTTGAGAGAACATGCCGTGCCTCTTCTCCGTCCTGCGCAGCCAGGTCAGCCACAAAATAATCCAGATATTCCGAGGCAAGACCCGTATTTCCTACACTTCCGATCTCTTCCTTATCCGCCAAAACAGTAATGACCGTCTGTTCCGGAACTTCACAATCAAGAATCGCCTCTAAGGCAGGATAGGCACAGACACGGTCGTCGTGGCCATAGGCGCCCACCATACTGCGGTCAAAACCGATGTCCGCCGCAGGGAAAGCAGGAACAAATTCTAGCTCGGCGGAAATCAGGTCTTCCTCCACAATGCCGTACTGCTCATTCAGAATTTTCATCACATTCAGTTTGAACAGCTGCTCGCCTTTTTCGTCTCCCACCGGCAAACTGCCGGCGAGAATGTTCAAATCCTCACCGGTAAAGGCTTCCCCCAGCTTTTTGGCCATCTGATCTTTGCCCAAATGCGGCAGTATATCAGTGATGCAGAACTGGGGCTCCCCAGCCTTTTCCCCCACGCTCACCGTCAGTTCGCTTCCATCCCGGCGCACAATCTTCCCATGCATGGACAGAGGAATGGCAGTCCATTGATACTTCTTAATCCCGCCGTAATAGTGGGTTTTCAGCATAGCAAGCTCATTCGACTCATACAGGGGGATCGGCTTCAGGTCGATCCTAGGACTGTCTATATGTGCCGCAGCGATACGCACACCGTTTTTTGTTCCCTGCCTGCCGATTACCGCCAGGCAGATGGCTTTTCCCCGATTGTTGTAGTAAACCTTATCCCCGGCCTGATATTTCTGCGCAGCGTCAAAAGGCTTGAAACCGGCTTTCTCAGCAGCCTCCACAGCAAAGGAAACTGTCTCTCGTTCGGTTTTGGAACGATTCAGAAAATCTTTGTACCCTTCACTGAATTCATCCGCCTTCCTCAGTTCCTCCGCGCCGGCCTTCACAGCGCCGTGCCTGCGGTCGCTGAGCAAATCCAG
The DNA here is from genome assembly GCF_900048895.1 of Neglectibacter timonensis. Lineage (GTDB taxonomy): Bacteria > Bacillota > Clostridia > Oscillospirales > Acutalibacteraceae > Acutalibacter > Acutalibacter timonensis. The sequence continues at coordinate 823,011 of NZ_LT160640.1, forward strand.
AGCCAGTTTTTCCACATTAACCGTTTCTGTTATTTTATCCATACCTAATATCTCTCCTATCCTACTTCATTTTTAAAGGCAGTATTGTTTGACCAAGCCTTTTTAACAGTACCGCTTTTTCCTGAAAATGTCAATTGTTGAAACTCCATTCTATGCCGCCAGTTTCGCACAATTTTTAGAATTCCCCCATTTTCCCCGCTCATGAGAGGCAAAATAGGGAACCCTTTTATTTGTAAAGCTTTTGATACATTTTATAGTTTTCCTTTACTCTTCGGAGGTACGCCTTTGTCTCCGGAAAGGGGATGGTATGCAGGCTTTTTCCATCATCGGAATATTCGCCGCCCTGCAGCCAGCCTGACACATTTCCCATCCCTGCATTGTAGGCGCAAAGCGCCACATCCAGACTGCCGTACTGATCCAAGAGCAAGCGCAGCAAAGCACATCCGCAATGAATATTGTCGGAAGGATCAAAAAGGTCTTTTCCTCCATTTTCAGGGGGATGCAAAGAAGAAATCCAATCAAACGTGGCTTCCGTCAGCTGCATCAGACCATGCGCGCCGGCATGGGATTCCGCCTGTTCGTCGAAACCGCTCTCTGCTCTTATCACAGCATATACCAAGTTTTCTTCCAGCCCAAACTCAGCCGCCTCCCGCCGTACAATTTCTTCATAAGGGCGGGGATACAGCCATTTCATCACTTGCTCTATGACCTGCGGCCCTCCAATTACCATGCCCGCACTGAACAGGCAGATCAGGACGAGGCCTATAAGACAGCCTTTCTTCATAGGGTATCTGAATCTCCTTGCAGTTCTTCAAAAATTTTGGAAACAGCGTCCCGAAGATTTTCCTCTCCCCTATTTTCCACCACAAAATCGGCACGGGAAGTATAGAAAGCATTTCCCTGCTGTGCAGAAAGCCGCAGCGCAGCCTGTTCCTGTGAAATGCCGTCCCGCGCCATGATCCGGGAAGTCCTTATTTCTTCCGGAGCGCTTACAGCAATAATACGGCAGCATACGGCGTCCAATCCCGCTTCAAACAGGGTTGGGGCATCCAGAAGAATAATTTTTTTTCCAGACCGTTCCTCCTCCTCTACCTGCTTCCACATCTGCCTCAGGATCCTGGGAAACGTGATTTTCCCCAGAATTTTTTTCCCCTGGTTGGTGCGGAAAGCCCGCTGCGCCACCAGCGCCCGGTTGAAACCGCCATCGACGAGAATGTCCTCCCCAAAGGCCCGTGCCAATTCCAGAAGACAGGCTTTATCATAGACCTGCGAGCTTCGTGTCAGGGAGTCACAATCCACCGCGCCGCAGCCCAATTCACAAAAAAGTTGGGAGACTGTACTTTTCCCAGCACCACTGGGACCTACCAGGCCGACCAGACGCCTGGTTCCGGGACGTGCTATTTGAAAGCCCGCTGAACGAATCAGCCTGTTATAAACGGCCAGTCCCACGCCGCTTTTGGATGGAATGTGTGCGAATACCCGTTGTGCGCCGATTTCATCCAGATAATGAAGCGCTGAAAAGAGAAGATGCGCCTGTTTTTCCCCATCATACCGGGTGCCGTAACTGACAAAAGGCACTTTCAGCTTTTCTGTGTCCTCATCAAAGCAGAGCGCATGACAGTTTTGTTTCGAATTGACAAAAGTCACATACTCTTCCGGTGAAGCGTCGACAATCACCACATCTGCTTTGGGAGAATAATGCTTGTATTTCATTCCGGGAGACGCTGCGCTCTTACCCTCCTGCAGCCGATGAACGACTGCGTCGTCCACCTCTACCTCTCCCAGAATACTGCGCAGCTGAGAGACCGTAACGCCGCCGGGCCGCAGGACTCTGGGCGTACCTTCCGCCAGGGTGATCACCGTAGATTCCACTCCCACGGCACAATCTCCTCCATCCAAAAGCGCATCCACCCTGCCGTTTAAATCCTCCTGCACATGGGCGAACATAGTCGGGCTCGGTTTTCCCGAAAGATTTGCCGAGGGGGCTGCCAGAGGTACGCCAGCAGCCTGAATTACGGCCCTCGCTATGGGATGGGATGGGAAGCGAACCGCAACCGTATCCAAACCGCCGCTGGTTTCCTCAGGGATCAGCTCTGATTTTTTTAAGATGATAGTCAAAGGTCCCGGCCAAAACGCCGCCGCCAGCTTTCTGGCGCTTTCCGGCACTTCCCGTACCAGCGGCTTCAGCTGGGTAAATTCGCTGATGTGAACGATAAGAGGATTATCGGAAGGCCTTCCCTTCGCCTCGTAGATCTTCCGCACCACTTTTCCGTCCAGAGCATTCGCCGCCAGGCCGTACACCGTTTCCGTAGGGATGGCAACCAGCCCCCCGCTCCGCAAGATTTCTCCCGCTTTTTCGATATCATTTGTATTGTGTCCACTCAAGATTAATGTCTTCATTTAAAAACCCATTCCTTGATTTTTGCTGCAAACCCTTTTACTGGGATTCCTCCAGTTTGGCGGCCCGGTCTGCCGCTATGAGAGGATCGATCACCTCATCGAGAGCCCCATTGAGAACATCCTCCAGCTTATACAGGGTCAAACCGATACGGTGGTCCGTTACTCTGGCCTGCGGATAATTATAAGTTCTGATCCTCTCGGATCTGTCTCCTGTTCCCACCTGGCTTCTCCGCTCCTCCGCCACCTGGCTGCTGGCCTTTTCCACCTCTTGGGCCAAAAGACGGGCGCGCAGTACTTTCATAGCTTTATCCTTGTTTTTATATTGGCTGCGTTCATCCTGACATTCCACCACCATACCAGTGGGAAGGTGAGTGATACGGATCGCGCTGCTGGTTTTATTGATGTGCTGTCCTCCTGCGCCGCTGGAACGGAAGGTATCGATCTGCAAATCCTTAGGATCAATCTGCACATCCACATCTTCCGCTTCCGGAAGCACAGCTACAGTGGCGGTCGAGGTGTGAATCCGTCCCTGCGCCTCTGTTTCCGGCACGCGCTGAACCCGGTGGACGCCGCTTTCAAATTTCAACCTGGAGAAAGCGCCCTCCCCATCGATCATAAAACTCACTTCCTTAAAACCGCCCAATTCGGTTTCATTGAGGTTTACAAGCTCGGTTTTCCAGCCTTTCTTTTCCGCGTACATACTGTACATGCGGTAAAGATTGGCGGCAAACAGCGCCGCTTCCTCGCCGCCTGCCCCGCCCCGGATTTCCACGATCACATTCTTTTCGTCGTTGGGATCCTTCGGCAGAAGCAGGAGTTTCAGCTGTTCTTCCAGCCGGGCAAGCAGTTCCGAGTTTTCACGAATTTCTTCCTGAGCCAGCTCCCGTAATTCTTTCTCCGACGTCTCTTCCAGAAGTTCTTTGGCCTCGGCCAGAGACTCGACACAGCCCTGATATGCTCGATACGCCTCTACAATGGGAGTGATCTCCTTATGCTCCTTCATCAGCGCCGCATACAGTTCCCGGTCGGCAGCGCTCTGCGGATCATAAAGCTTCAAATTCAATTCCTCATAGCGGTTTTCAAATACCTGAAGATTCTCAAACATAGGATACAACCTTTCCAAAGAGTAGAACTATTCCTGAAAAGCAGTGAAACATTCTGTATTCTTTCACCGCGCTCATCTTTTTATCTTTCAAGGGTTCTCACTTGTAAAAAAGCTATAAGGTGTCTTCCTCTTCTTTTCGAATAATCTTTTTGATGTTCTTTTCACATTTGAGTCGGGGAACCATCACTTCTCTGCCGCAGCCGTTGCACCTGATCTTGAAATCCATACCGGAACGCAGAACGGTAAACTCCATACTGCCGCAGGGATGCGGCTTTTTCATTCTTAAAACATCTCCTACCCGAACATCCATGCCCAGAACCTTCCTTTCTCTTCTCGCTGAATAAAACTGATTTTACATTATACACTGCTTCCCCCTCTTTTGCAAAGAGAGGATTTTAAGACCAGCCGCTGAAAAGACAGTTACGGAAAGAGCGGAAATATCCTGCCGGATACCCCCGCTCTTTTTCACTGTTCTGTCAATCAGAATCTATTCCTGAGGGGTCGCCGCCACTCCCCCTGCAGAAGACTCTTCTTTCGCCGTTGTGGGCACTGCATTTTTATCAGTAATTGTCACATACACGCTGTAAGATCCCACAGACCAGCAGGAATCCGCTCCCGACACCGTAACAGTAACAGGCACTTCGATAATGCCGGTCTGTTCGGCGTAATTCGTCATATCCACCGTACAGGAAACAGAATCGCCAGTAAGCTTGCCCACCTGCGCCTCAGAACCTATTAGAATGACCTCCAGAGATTTTGTGGTCAGCTCCACATTCTTTCCTGCCGGCTTCTTGGTCACAGAAATATTGGCAGTGGTCACCCTGGCCTCCTCATAGCCGTTGAGGTTTACCGTAACCTTGGCGGTACTCATATTGCCTTCTGCCAGATTGGTAATATTTTTTGCTCCTGCCGGAAGAGGAATTTCAGATTCAAACTCATTCTTTTTGTTCGGCGAAAGCTCTGAAAAATCAATCACATCCGTCAAGGCAATCTCCTCTATGGAACTGAGCACCTCTGTCGGGGCTGCAATATCTATCTGCGCAGGCTCAACTGTGATACGCCCGGCAGGGAAATTCTTGGGTCCGTTAATGGTATTTGCAACCACAGGCACAGTTTTCTTCGGCATGACCGGAATGGTGATTTCTACCGTTTCCGTGCTCATAGAGAGATACATGCCGGAATAATCCGTAATCTTTTGATTGTTCTGGTCATAGAGCGTGAGAGAACAGGAAGAAATCACTTTGTCTTCCCTCAGGGTATCGGGCACGGTATATTCCGCAGCAACCCTGCTTATTTTATTGACAGAGGATTCCGGTCCGGATATCGTTACCGAATCTTCTGAGAAAGTGGCAGTCCCCGCATAGTAATGAGAATCCGCACTATACTTTACGTTATCCTCAATCGGGAAGGTCACCTCTCTGTTACGGTCAAATTCCACGGTAATTTCCTCAGGATTTACCGCTACTATACTGTAATCGGAAATGGCGTTTTTCTTTTCCGTCCGAACGGGCAATACTATTTTCTGCAGCGTGTTGCCTGTCGTCAGCTTATTGGACGTAGGGTTCAAAGTAGCGCTGACAGAAAAATTATCTGCTTTCAGCTTGTTGACAATCATACTGTTTCCCGTCACAGAAATGTCCGCTGTGGTGTAAGAAGAATTATACACCTTTAAACCCTCTTCTTCCGCGGCGGCGGAAAGCTTTACCTCGATCGGCACATCGTAAATCACATAGGGGCTGCCATCGCTGCCGGCTTTCATAAAAAACCAGATGACAACCGCTGCGAGAATGGAAAAGACAAGCACAAAGGTATTATGGTAAAAAATGTTGCGCAGGTTCACCTTGCGCTCCTTTTTTGGCGGCTTTCCGCTTTCCGGCATGCGTTTATTTTCTTCACCCATCCGTCAGGCCTCCTTTTTCGAAGAGCTGAAGCCCAGCTTTCCGAGAATCCGTTTCCCACCCGAGGCAGCCCCTTCTGAACTGCTGATCAGCAGCTGTTCCAGCTTTTCCCGCAGGGTTACCCGATTGTAATTCCGGGTCAACCTGCCATTCAAGGCGATGGAAATCTGACCGGTTTCCTCTGAAACCACTACCACCACAGCGTCGGAATTCTCACTCATGCCCAGACCGGCCCGGTGCCGGGTGCCTAAATCCGCACTGATGGAAATGTTGCTGGAAAGCGGAAGGATACAGCCGGCGGAATAAATCCTTCCCGCCCGGATAATCATGGCCCCGTCATGTAAAGGCGCCTTGTTGAAGAAGATATTCGCAATGAGCTGGGCAGATGGATCCGCCTCGACAATCGTACCGGTCTCCACAATTTCACCCAGCTTGGTATGCCGCTCAAATACAATCAGCGCTCCCATACGCATCTGTTGAAGCACTGCAGTGGCGTCCACTACGCCCTCAATCGCCTTACGGATCTGCGTCTTGTCGCTCTCCTTCTCCTTGACGCCGACAGCGTTTGCCAAAGACTGCCCTACTTTGCTGCGCCCCATCTGCTCCAGCGCCTTCCGGATTTCAGGCTGGAATACGATGAGCAGTGCAAGGAAAGCAAACTGAAAGAAAGTGCGGAGAATGGTGCTGAGCATCAGCAGCTCAAACTGGGAAGAGAGCAGGAATATTACCACAAGGATGATAATTCCCTTGACCAGCTGGCCAGCCCTGGTCTCCCGCACCAGCTTTATGGCGCTGTAGATCAGAATTGTGACAATGATCACGTCAATGGCATCTTTGAAGGTAAATTGACGTGCAAGGTTTAGCAGAAACTGGCCTTTCTGCACTATGTAGTCTGCCAAACTGTCCATTTTCGTCAATCCTTTCTGTATCAAGCTGAATCATACCGTTCACGCAAAAGGAAAGCAAGACCGGGATACTGCCGTAAAAAAACAAAGCCGCCCTGCCTGTCCAACGTATCTCCGAGTGTAGAAAAGGCTTTCTCTTTTTCACAAGCCGCCTACCAAACTGCCAGAGCCGTCTGATAAGACGTTTCCCCTTGTTCCCAATATCACAACTGGGCTATTCATGCGAAGACTGGCTCCGCATGAAGCCCAATTTTTTATCATTCTACCATAAAAAAAGCGCAAATAAAAGGTTTTTTCGTTTTTTGGTCAGATTATCTCCCGTTTTTTCCCAACCGATAGCCGCGTATGCGCGACAGCAGCAGATCGATCTCCTCCCGGCGGGTAAATACAGAAGGCGAAACCCGCACAGTGCCTTCCTCTGTGCCCATTTTCTCGTGGGCAAGAGGAGCACAGTGCAGCCCGCACCTCACCGCAATACCGTTTTGCGCCAGATACTCTCCAACGTTTTCACTTGTTTCCCCTTTGATATTAAAAGAGAGCACAGGAACAAAAAAAGGTTCCCGCGGAGGCATTGTATACAATTCAACCTGGGAAATAGCGGCTAAACGGTCATATAAATATTCGATCTTTTTCATTTCTGACCTGAAGATATTCTGCTGTCCCTTTCTTTTTACAAACTCAATTCCAGCCCGAAGGCCAAGAATTCCGGGCACATTCTGGGTACCGGGCTCATAACGCTCCGGAGGGTCATCAGGCTGAAGCAGGCTGCGGGACTGCGTACCTGTTCCTCCCTCTGTCAAGGTGGCCAAACGATCCTGAGGATTACGCAAAATCAATAAACCCGTCCCCATGGGTCCATACAAACCCTTATGACCCGCCACACATAAATAATCGATCCCTCCCGCGGTAACGCTGATCGGTACCAGCCCGGCCGTCTGCGCACAATCCACACAGATTTTAGCTCCATACTGGTGAGTGAGGGCCGCTATGCGTTCCACTGGAAGCCTGATGCCAAACACATTGGACGCATGGGTACACACCACCAGCTTTGTGTTGGGCTGCATCGCTTTCCGAAAAGAATTCAGCGTGGCGTCATTGTCACCGGGAAAAGTTTCCGCTACCGTGTAAGAAATACCCTTGTCCGCCATAACGGTCAACGGACGCATAACCGCATTGTGTTCCAAATCGGAGACAACGACATGATCTCCGCTTCTTAAGCTTCCCTTTAACACCAAATTCAGGGATTGAGTACAGCTTGGCTGAAAAACGACGCACTCCGGCCCGCTGGCGCCAAAAAAATCTGCCGCTGTACGGCGGCAATCATAAAGCGCCTGTGTCGTACGCATGCTCATTCCATAGCCGCTACGGCCAGGGTTCGCCCCAAATTCCCGCAGCGCCTGCTGCATGGCTTCTCGTACTGGAAGCGGTTTTGGGAATGTTGTGGCGCTGTTATCGAGATAAATCACCCGCCATCATCTTCCGTCTGGTCCAGCCGTTCTATAACGCGGATCCCATTCTCACGCAGGATCCTCTCTGCCTCGTCTGTTCTGTCCGGCACATATACACCGTAGCCACAGCCTGTCTCCCGAGTCTTGGGAATGCGTTCCACATAGGAACGTATACCGTAGCCAAATAAAATTTCTTTACCTTTCATTGCATAAGTGACGGAACTGACTATGATTAAAGGCTTGCCCAAAAAATCACCTCATTTATAACTGACGATTTTGTCGCTTGCGATATCTTATGCAGGCAGCAAAATTTCGGTTACGCCTGAAGCACAGACGGCAAGTCAAGCAGAAGGCTCCTCTTTGAAGGAAGACGCTCCGGATTCTCCAAACAGCGACAAAAACAGAAGAAACGGCAGCACATAGGGCAGGGCAAGTACATATCTCATACTGCAGTATAGCGGCGTGGCCACCAAAATCGTCAGCCAAACCCCGGCTGCAGGCAGATAGGCCAGAAGCGTTCTGTAGTTCTTCCGGTATAATAGCAGGAGCGCTCCCGCAAGCAATATCCAGACTATCGTTCCCGTACTGGGAAAATCCATGGTTTGCTGCAGAAAACCGCTGAGGTCCACACCGGTCCACTGGAAAAGCCAATTTACCTTTGTCACACCCAGTTCTCTTGCAGCGTTGGCGATGCCGCCAACCGGTATGGTCTTCGGTTCCCAGTTCCAATAACCATAGGTCTGCATCAGGTAAGCCCGGCAGTATTCCCCAAAATTTCCAGGCAGCAAGGAAAACCATAAGCGGAAAAATTCTCCCTTATGGGCGTTTAGATACTCCCGGTTCAATGAATTTTTCGCAGGGTCAGCCAGAAAAGGATCATATCCTTGCAGCTTTTCCACGTCGAATAATCTTTCCAAGCTTTCTTGCTGCTCCGGGGTGATCGTTCCATTGAGCTTGACGGTACGGGCAATCTGCTGAACCGGAATCGACAGCGATTCGCTGAAAGGACCCTTCTTGACACCGCAGGCATAAAACGCATTCAGCACCAGAGGCACCAACAGAGCGCCGCACAAAAGGGCCGGCAGTGTCCGGCGAAGCTTTTTCCGGAAACAGACCAGCAACACAACGGTGGAGAGTATTAGCACATAGTAGCCGTTATGCCGGAAAATTCCCATCAGGAAAGAAACCAAAACATATCCCGCAGCGCCCTTGAAGCTTTGCAGCTTTTCCCCCCTGCTTTCCACCACATCCCAGGTGTAGAGCGTATAAAGCAGTACAGCAGCAGCAAAGGGTACGTCCTTCCAAAGCGTAAAGGAAAAATCCGCAAACATAGGCGACAGGGCAAACCACAAGACCGCGATTACAGGGACTGCCGGATGAGGCCTTCTGCGGCAGAGCCAAGCAGTTCCATAACCCACAGTAAAGGCGCAGAAAAACATCTGTGCCAGAGAAAATACCGCTACTCCCACCGTGGGGCCGCCCACCAGCATCCCCAATTTGACAAAAAGACGAATTAGCAATGTATAAACAACCGGGTGATAATCTGTCAGCGGCGTAATGCCCATGGCCTGGCGCAGCGTATAAAAAGAATCAATGCTCAGACTGCCGGGATAATAGACCAGAAAGCTGATCAACCAACAGACAAATACGACCAAAAAAGCCAGCAGCCCGGCCTTGCGGGGGCTGAACCGGAAAGTTTTTTTCACACCGATTTTTTCACTCCATTGAACCAAAAGAGGAAGAAGGACAGCGAGTACAACAGTAAATAGCACGAACAGTCCCAGCAGAAAGAGAAAATCAGAGGAGCGCAACGCCAAAAAATCCTTCGTTTCCACCTGTATCTTCCTGCCCACTACTGCGGCAGCAGCCATAGCAGCGCCGAATACAGCAGACAAGACGACGGCACGCCTTTCCCGGGAAACCAGTATTTTATCCGAACACCATAATACCGTCCCAGCCAGTAGAAGCACCCAGACCACATTCCAGCGCCCTGTGAAAAAATAAGCGGCAATCAACCCTACTGACAAAGAAAGCGCCACCTGTGCCGAAAACAAAAGTGGATTTTTCTTTTCTCTTCTCAAACTCTGTTCCACAGGCATTGTTCTCCTTTACTTGTTCAGGTTGTTTTTCCAATGACGGACCTGATTCAGTTTAAATTCAAAGTCCTGCTTTTCCTGCTGGGTTACCACACTTAGAATCAGGCCGCCGAAATACGACATCACCGCAGCCAGCGCGGCAAAGCCGCTGACGATCAAAGTGGGAAACCGTTCCACCAGTCCGGTTTTGGCAAAGCCCACCAGAACAGGAAGAAATAACGCAAGCGCCAACAACAACAGCAACGCGGAAAAGGCGCCGAAAAATTTCATAGGCTTATAGTTTTTAAACAATTTCCAAACCGTTTTAATCACTTTCCAGCCGTCGGAATACGTGTTCAGCTTGGATTCGCTGCCCTCCGGTCGGTCCCGATAAGTCACCACTACATTCCGCAGACCCATATTCTTATCCAAGGCATGAATGGTCATTTCCGTTTCAATTTCAAAGCCTTTGGAAAGCACGGGAAAGGTTTTGACGAATTCATAGCTGAATGCGCGGTATCCCGTCATGATATCCCGAACATCACTGTGAAACAGGGTACGGATCAGCCCCCTGACCAGCACATTCCCGAAATTGTGAAACGGCCGTTTGTTCTCCGTAAAATACGTGGAAGAAAGCCTGTCGCCAATGACCATATCGGCTCCCTGCTCCAGAATTCCAGATACCATTTCTCTGGCGTTTTCTGACGGATAAGTGTCGTCTCCGTCAATCATCAGATAGCATTCGGCATCGATATCCCGGAACATACTCCGTATCACATTGCCCTTCCCTTGCCTGTACTCATACCGTACCACCGCTCCTGCATCCCGGGCAAGTTCATCCGTATGATCAGAAGAATTGTTGTCGTATACATAGATTACCGCTTCCGGAAGCTCCCGTCGGAAATCCGACACTACCTTGCGAATCGTCCTGCTCTCGTTATAACATGGTATCAAAACCGCAATTTTATCCATCTCGATCTCTCCTCTTTTCCCTAGCCTGCGCTGCCCGGCGATTTGTCCGGTAGCATTGCAGATACAATATTTTAGGACAGCAGGCAGACCGCCGAGGCCGACATTCCCTCCCCGGAGCCTGTAAAACCCATCCCCTCTTCCGTGGTGGCCTTTACACTGATCTGTTCTGTGGTGATCCCGCATGTCTCTGCAAGTTTTTCCCGCATTTGCAGAATATAAGGCGCCAATTTAGGTCTCTGTGCCATAACAGTGGCATCGATATTTTTGATTTCATGGCCCGATTCCCGCACTCTGCGGCAGACCTCTGAAAGAAGCAGCAGGCTGTCCGCTCCCCGGTACCTCTCCTCAGTGTCCGGAAATAGTTTTCCGATATCTCCCAAAGCAGCCGCACCCAATAACGCATCGGCTACCGCATGGGCAAGTACGTCTGCATCAGAATGTCCCAAAAGCCCTTTTTCAAAAGGAATTTTTACACCGCCCAGAATCAGCGCCCTGCCTTCTGTCAACCGATGAACATCATAACCGCTGCCAATTCTCATTTTTTTCTCTCCCGCCAGAAAGGCCTCCGCCGAAAGCAGATCCTCCGGTGTCGTAATCTTGAGATTTTTGTAATCGCCCTGAACCAGATGCACTCTTCCTCCGGCAGCCTCCACCAGCTGGCAGTCATCGGTAAAGGTCCTTCCGGAACTGGCCGCCCGTTCCGCGGCATAGAGATAAAGCGCCCGCTCAAAGGCCTGTGGCGTCTGCACCGACATCAATTTTTCCCGAGGCGGCGTTTCCAGAACAAATCCTTCTTCATCCACCAGCTTACAGGTATCCTTTACCCGGACAGCTGCTGCGGAAGCTCCATATTGGAGTGCATCCTCACATACCGCCTGAACCAAATTCGAAGTGACCAGCGGCCGCGCCCCGTCATGAATCAGCAGATAATCGCAGTCCTCCAAAACATGGATTCCGTTCAAAACCGAATCCTGGCGTTCCGGCCCTCCGGCTATCAGCTCAACCTGCTTTGGCGACGCTGCCGCTATCTTTTCTATTTTTTCCCGGTCCTCGTCCCGGCACACCACCGCAAGCCGCGCAATCAACGGGCATGCACAAAGGGCGTCTAAAGAATAGGAAAGTACCGGCCGTCCCGCCAAATTCATCAGCACTTTAGACTGTGAAGCACCCATTCGCCTTGAGCTGCCGGCAGCTACAATCACCGCGCCGAAGTTATTCTGCAACATGCTCTGCCTCTTTCTTCAGAATTTTCTTAATTCTGGAATATTATACCTCATTTCAGCGGTTCGTCAACATAATCGACGAATTCTACCATTTTCAGTACTTTCTATTGTACACAGCATAACTTACAGCCTTCAATAGCGCGGTAAAAAGTAGAAGCCCCAGCGAAACATAAAAAGCCGGCATATTCCACAGAGCCGCCGTACAGGTAACAAACAGCATTGCCAAAATCAGCACATCCACTACAAGCCCGCCGCTTTTATCGTGCAAAAACCGATCTCTTTCCTCTTTCTTGCTTTTTTCTTCCTCCCACAGCAAACGCTGATTGGCAAGCATCTTATTGCTCCGCACTATCTTGGCAATTACTACGCCCATACCGCCGAAAAAGATAATTCTGCTGACTGCCGTTGCAAGCCGTGTCATTTTTCTGGAATCACCCAGACCAATCATGCCCACTATAACCATATAAGCCAGCATTCCTGCGAAAATGATCCACAAAATCCTGACTCTCAGCTTAACCTGTTCCGAATATGATTTATGCCTGCATCTGTTCATATTTTCTCTCCTCCAGCTCCTTATTTTCCTGCAGGCAATATAAATCTTCCACTGTGGTCTCAAACACTAAAGATATCCTGTAAGCCAGCATCAAGGAAGGGTTATATTGTCCTTTTTCCAGTGAAATGATAGTTCGGGAAGAAACGTCGACCAATTCAGCCAGCTCCTGCTGCGTCATGCCTCTCAACTGCCGGTACTCTCTTATCCTGTTTTTCAGAGATTTCACCCCTTTCAACAACATGAAGCACGCTTCGCATGAAGTTTACTTCATGTTAGCATTTTTTCAGTATTCTGTCAACAGTTCGAGGACGCTATTGGATAAAAAAACATAGAACGCGAAGTTTTACAAAGATTTAACGTTTGACAGTACCCTTTCTCGTCTCTTTTTCGTAAAAACGGATTGAACTTGTCAGATGTTCTATGGTAATATTATGATTGTTAAGGAAATGAAAAAAACAGGTAAAATTGAATCAGGGGATGTATTTGTGGATATCTTTTCTTTGTTCACGCTGTTTGGAGGGCTGGCATTTTTCCTTTATGGAATGCATGTAATGTCAAGCGGTCTTGAGAAGATGGTGGGAGGGAAGCTGGAACGCATCCTGAAATCCATGACTTCCAACAAGTTTAAAAGCCTTGCTTTGGGCGCTGTGATCACCATTGCTATTCAGTCCTCTTCCGCCATGACCGTCATGTTGGTAGGCCTCGTCAACTCCGGCATTATGCAGCTGGAACAGACGGTGGGCGTTATCATGGGTTCCAATGTCGGCACCACGCTTACCGCCTGGATTTTAAGTGCAGCCGGCATTCAGGGGGACAATGTGTTTATGCGTCTCCTAAAACCGGAATCCTTTGCCCCAATCATCGCGTTGGTCGGCATTGTGCTTATCCTCTCTTCCAAAGAGGGGAAAAAGAAAGACGCAGGTTCGATTCTGGTGGGTTTTTCCATTCTGATGACAGGTATGACCTTCATGAGCGATTCGGTAAGTCCGCTGGCGGACATGCCTGTTTTCAAGGATATTTTGGTCATGTTCCAGAATCCCTTGGCAGGTATTCTTCTGGGAGCCATCGTGACGGGTATCATCCAGAGTTCAGCCGCATCAGTCGGCATTCTGCAGTCTCTTTCCATGACGGGGAGCATCACTTTTGGGATGGCGATCCCCATCATCATGGGACAAAATATCGGCACCTGTGTCACGTCGCTAATCTCCAGTATCGGCACGAATAAGAATGCAAAACGCGTGACTGCTGTGCATGTCTATTTCAATGTGCTTGGCACCGTCATCTGCCTTTCGGGCTTCTACGCTCTCAATGCGTTCTTCCATTTCGATTTTATCGACCAGCCTATATCCACCGTCGGCATCGCTGTAGTACACAGCCTCTTCAACGTCCTCACCACGCTGATCCTGCTGCCCTTTTCCAAGCAGCTGGAAAAGCTGGCCAAAATTACCATTCGGGAAAAAAGCACAAAAGAAGAGCTTTTGGACGACAGACTTCTGCTCTCGCCTTCTTTTGCCATTGCCGAATGCCGTAACTTGACAGTAAAGATGGCGAAAACAGCCCGCGATTCCATGTTGACCGGTATCGGCCTGATTACAGATTATGACGCTAAAACAGCGGACCTCCTCACCCAACGGGAAGAAGAGATTGACCTCTATGAGGACAAGCTGGGTACCTATCTGGTTAAACTGAGCAGCAAAAGCCTATCCCACAGCGACAGCAACGAGGTTTCCGAGCTGCTACATGCAATCGGCGACTTTGAACGGATCGGCGACCATGCCGTCAATATTCTGCGCGTTGCCACAGAAATTCACGATAAGGGCTTGGCTTTCTCAGAGGATGCACAGAATGAGCTCAAAGTGCTGACGCAGGCAATCGTTGACATTTTAAACCTAACCGTAGACGCATTTGAAAAAGACGATTCTGCACTCGCTTCCCGTGTAGAACCTTTGGAACAGGTGATTGACGGCTTGAAACTGGAACTGAAAAACCGTCATATCCGCCGTCTGCAAAACGGACAGTGCACAATTGAACTGGGGTTTGTTCTTTCCGACATCCTGACGAACTACGAACGTGTTTCAGACCATTGTTCCAATGTGGCTGTTTGTATTATTCAGATTAAGGATTCTGTAATGGATACCCACGGATACTTAAACGAAATTAAAACTGCCGGCGGACAGGATTATACGGATGCATTTAATCTCTACCAAAAGCAGTATCAGCTGCCTGTTTCCCATCAACAGGAATTGGCGGAAGTTTCCGTACCCTAAAGTAAAAAAGAATAGATTGCAAAGACGCCCTGAAACCTGATGAATCAGCAGGTTTCAGGGCGTCTTCCATTCTATATAAACGGTTGATCGAAGGACTCCGGCAAAAAGCAAACGATATAGTTTGGCTGTACAGGAGAATCATGCGATATACTTTCCCGGACGGCCTAAATTTTGAAGTGCCTTTTCTATATAATTAACTATTTACCTTCTTTCATGGCAAAACAGCTGAGCTTCCCGGCTTGGCTAACCGAAGCCAGAAAAACCTCCTCCGGATTCTTGTAGCCCATCTGCCGCAGCTGCTCCCTCAGCCATTGGGGATCCTTTCCCGCAAGGCTCAATTCCCGCTCCATAACCTTTCCGTCCACGATCACATTAAACGGCAGGGTTTCCTTTTTTACCGGCAGCTTCATGTCATCGGGCGTAGCAGGCCGATATAAGCTTTTCGGAAGAAAACTCACGTTTCCGTTCTGTTCAAAAATGGCGGTTTCAATCTGGCTTAAATCATAGAAACCGGCTATGCGGGCCATTGCCAGCAGTTCATTCACGTCCAATCTCGCTTTCTTCATCTTGGCTTTACTCAGCCGTCCGTTTGTCATGAGGATGATAGGCTTTCCTGCAAAGAATGCCCTTGCTTTATTGGATTTCGTGCTGATATAAGAAATGAGCACCGCCACAATACCATAGATGATCATAGCCGTGGCAGGCTGAACCGGATCTTCCAAATCCGTGGCCAGCTCCGCCGCTATCGAACCAATTGTAATGCCAATGATGTAGTCAAACATACTGAGCTGAGAAATCTGTTTATTTCCCATTATCTTTGTCAAGATAAAAAGGATAACCAGCGAAACCACGCTGGAAATCAGAATTTGTAGCAGTACCATAGAGAAACCTCCACTTCGTGCGGATTTTTAACTATGGTACGTCATTTTCTTCTTTTTATTCCCGACTACCGCTCCAATCCTGTATCCTGTCATAACAACAGTCTATCGCATTTGACAGGATCTTTTTTGCAGCTTCTGCATGGACTTCGCCAGATTTACATAATTCCGTTTCCGCCTGCCTCGCTGCATCAAACAGGACCTGAAACAGTTCATGGTATCCATCCATTTCCTTCATCCCTTTTCTCCATTAGAATTGATTTTCAATTCAAATTAAATTTGTTATGAATACTATCTATATAGTAGAACAAATTATAAAATAATGCAAGAAGAAGATTGAAGGGACTGACCAACCATGGGAACCTTTCTTCCTAAACCTTATAGACGGCAGCAGGTAACCATCCGGCTGACCAGTGATAACCTGCAGAAGATTGATGAGTATGCGGAACGCTTGGGCCTGACCCGGAGTGAATTTATCGACCAATGTGTTGCTTTTGCTCTTGCCCATATGGATGAATCCAAACTGAAAGATGTATAGCATGTAGGCTGGCTTGAAAGCGAGAAAGTATTTTTGATACTTTTTCGCTTTTTTTCTGCCTGTACGTACCCGCATTTGCAGTTCGGTTTCTCCCATAACTTTTTTGCTTTCCCACTTGACTTATCGAGAATATTGTATATAATCAATATATACGATATTTCATCTGCAGAAGACTATATCGAGGTAAACTATGGATATTATTCTCAGCAATCAAAGTGGAAAACCCATTTATGAACAAATCTGCGAGCAGATCAAATCCCTGATTATTTCCGGGAAGTTATCGGAAGGGGACGCCCTTCCCTCCATGCGTCTGCTCGCAAAGGAACTGCGCATTAGTGTAATCACCACCAAACGGGCTTATGAAGAGCTGGAACGGGAAGGCTTTCTCTATTCTGTCCCTGGAAAGGGAAGCTTTGTGGCCGGCAAGAACATGGAGTTTGTTCGGGAAGAACAACTGCGGAAGTTGGAGGAACATCTCAATAAAGCAGTAGAAATTGCACGGATGTGCGGCATGTCTCAAAAGGAACTTTGCACTACAATCGCCATTCTATTTGAGGAAAACCAAGGCTGAATCCTTCAGCCTTGCCAGCTTGTCGAAAAAGGCCGTTTCGCCAAGCTGGGGAATTTTGCTAAGTAACTTTGTGTCTTAAAAATATCCATTTTCCTGCAAAATTTCTCTGAATCAACGCGGAAGAGGGACCCTGATGGTCCCCTTCCACACCTTTCCCCCTTCCGAACGGGGTGGATTTTCGGTTTATCGATAGCCTTAACCAAGGCTGAATCCTTCAGCCTTGCAGCTTTGTTTTTCGGCCATACAGAATTCGGTGTTCCAAGGCGGAGCAAAGGCTCCGCTGATGCCGGAAAATTTTGGCCGGAGAAAGGAAGATGATCACGACAATGAAAAATGCCATTGACCTCCGGGGCCTCCGGAAAGAGTATAAGGGCTTTACCCTGGACAACATCAGTCTTTCCCTTCCCATGGGATGTATCATGGGTTTTATCGGAGAAAACGGCGCCGGTAAGAGTACGACGATCAAGGCCATGCTGGGCCTGATCGGAAAGGACAGCGGGGAGGTACTGCTTTTGGGAAAGGATCCGCTGAAAGACCGCACTGTGATGGAAGATATTGGCCTGGTGCTGGATTCCGGCTTTTTCCCTCCGGAAATGAATGCAAAAGCCCTGGGAACCGCCCTGTCCTCTATTTATCGAAACTGGGATTCTGCGGCATTCCAGGCGTTTCTCAGCCGCTTTGAGATTGATCCTGCCAAAAAGGTAAAGGAATACTCACGGGGTATGGTCATGAAGCTTTCCCTGACAGCCGCTCTATCCCATAAAGCGAAGCTGCTAATCCTGGACGAGGCTACCAGTGGTTTGGACCCTATTGTACGGGATGATATCCTCGACCTCCTGTTCGAATTCATTGAGGACGAGCAACACAGCGTCTTCCTCTCTTCCCATATCACCGATGATCTGGAAAAAATCGCAGACTATGTCGCCTTCCTGCACAAGGGAAAGCTGGTGCTCTCCGCAGAAAAGGACCTCCTGCTGGACAGTTTCGGAATCCTGAAATGTTCAGAAGCGGAGCTGCAGTCACTTTCTCCAACATCTGTCACCGGAATGCGCAAAAGCGAATTTGGCGTCACTGCGCTGGTAAAGAAATATGAGTTGCCAGCCCGCTATCAGGTTGAACCCGCTTCCCTGGAGGATATCATGCTTTACAGCATCAAGGGGAAAAGGCAAGGAAAGGAAGGTCTGTAAACACATGAAAGGTTTGCTATATAAGGATTTTGCCAGCACAAAAAGGGAAACATGTATCTGTGCCTTGATGTGCGTGATCTTTCTGGCCTTTGCTGTTGTGACGGGATCTCAAAGTGTTTTAGCCCCCACGATTGGCATAATGATTGCTTTTGGAGCCATGTCCCCCACCTATTCCCTTCAATATGATAAGACTTCCGGCTGGAACCGCTTTATTTCTGCATCCCCCATTTCCCGGAACAAAGTTATCTTCTCCAAGTATGTCTTCGGCCTGGTTGACGCCGCCGTCTTCACTCTGCTGACCATGCTGGCCAATGTCCTCACGGGAAACGCGTTGTCCTATCTCTGGCTGTCAGCCGTCCTGCTCCTGATCTTGGCTCTCCAAGCCATCATGCTGCCGGTTTGCCTGAAATTGGGTCAGAATGCCGTAGCCGTTATCTTTATGCTTCTGGTCTTTGTCCCCATTGGAATTGGAGCAGTACTTTATAAGACCGGTATCATCGACAAGGCCTTCCTGGATTCCATTTCAGCGGCCGCTGCCGCCGCCTCCCCTGTTTTGCTGTTTGGAATGCTCGCAGTTGCCGCTGCATTGCTCTATGTGATTTCCTACTTACTTTCCTGCCGGTTTTTTCAGAAACAGGAATTTTAATACTCCCTTTCGCCATACTTTGCTTGTGCCTGATGCCTCCGCGTGGTATAATGCCCCTATTGACCGGTAATCGATCCGGATAAAGGAGAAATAAAGTATTATGTCAAAAAAGAAGGATGAAAAAAAAGGCAGCAGGGCAAAGCGCCATATGATCGCCATTGTCCTTACGCTGATTGCGTTCGTTGTGTATGACTATGTCATGCTGCCCGCCTACAACATTCAGTCCACGGAAACCTGGTTTACGGTGTGCGCCGTACTGTTCGTGTTCGGCCTGTTAGAGCTTATCCTCAATGCGGGGCTGAAGTTGGAGGCCGCCGCCTCCCAAGGCTCTGAGATGCGGGGCGCGGTTGGCAGCTTTACCATTGTGACCGATTCCCAATCCGGCAAAAAAAGCCTTGGAAAGTATTTTATTTACGCAGCTGCAGCTGTTGCTGTAGTGGGCGTGGTAGGTTCCTTCTTTTCTTCCGAGTTGTTCCATGCAAAGCGATACGCTTCCATCGCCGGCGATATTGAAACCAGAAATTTCATTGAGGACACCCCTCCTTCAGAAACCATCTCAGACATCGCTCTTATGGACACAGACAGCGCCCGCATTATCGGCGCCAGGGCGCTGGGCTCGCTCAATGAACTTGTAAGCCAGTTTGAAATCAACGAGTCTCTTTATACGCAGATCAATCTTGGGGGTAAACCCATGAAGGTTACCCCCCTGGAATATGCTGATTTCTTCCGCTGGTGGGCCAACCAGGGCACAGGAATTCCTGGATACATCGCTGTGGATCCCGTAGCAAATACCAGCAAATACGTGGAACTGCAGCAGCCCATGCAGTATGCGGAATCCGCCTATTTCAGCAAGGATCTGCGCCGGCACCTCCGGTTCCGGTACCGTACCGCTATGTTCGGCAAGAGTTACTTTGAAATCAGCGAGGACGGCACGCCCTACTATGTCACCGCAGTGCTGAAAAAGGATGTGTTCCTGTTTGGCGGAACCACTGTGAAAGGCGCTGTGATCCTCAACGCGATTACCGGAGACACCGAGTATTACGACGTAGACGATATTCCCAACTGGGTGGACATTGTCTATGACGGAGACCTGCTGACCCAGCTCTACGATTGGTACGGTGAACTTTCCGGCGGATTCTTCAACAGCGTTTTTGCCAAAAAAGACTGCAAGCATGTCACGGCGGATTTCGGTTACAAAATGTTCGACGACGACGTCTGGGTCTTCACAGGCGTCACCAGCGTCGCCTCCGACCAATCGAATATCGGCTTTGTGCTGATGAACTCCCGTACCGGAGAGATCCGCTACTATGGGATTCCCGGGGCAGAAGAATACTCCGTCATGCGTTCTGCAGAAGGTGAAGTACAAAATTTGGGATACACAGCCTCCTTCCCCTCCGTTATCAATGTAGAGGGCCAGCCCACCTATATCATGACCCTCAAGGACAAGGGAAGTCTGGTCAAACAGTATGCGTTGATCCATGTGGAACGGTATAATATCGTCGTTACTGCGACCACGCAAAGGGAAGTTATGGCCAAGTATAAAAATGCTCTGGCCGAAAACGGAATATTGGAAGGCTCCGGTGTTCCCGCAGAGGATTCCACCATGGAGACCGTGACCGTGGACGATATCAAATACCTCGTGCAGGACGGCAATTCCTATGCCTATCTGATTTCCGGAAAGAAGATTTACAAGGTGGACTGTGCAGAATTTGAGACAATTGTGCTGGTACAGCCCGGTGACAGAGTTAAGCTTTCCGCCGCCGAGGAGGACAATGGTATTCAAGTCGTCATTGACTTTACCCCCATGGGTTGAAAAGCATAGAAAGGGCTGGAGAGCGGCTTTGAACTGCTCTCCAGCCCTTCATTTATGTACAAGTCAAATCTTCTTAATCCATTTCTTACTGCCGAGCCGGAACACACACCAGACAGCTTTGATAAATTGATCAATCTTCAGGAAGGTATAAATCCAAAACGCGGGCAGATGCCATACAAGGCCCGCCAGATAGCCGAGAGGAATGGAGGCGATCCACAGAAACAGGATATCCGCAAGCATCAAGAATTTTGTATCCCCGCCGCCCCGCAGTACGCCTTTTGTGAGAATAGAGTTCATGGATTGAAAGATGACGATCACGCCCACAGCCAGCATCAGCTGTTCGGCAATGGCTTTGGTTTCCCCCGTCACATTGTAGCAATTGATCACAGGCCAGCTGAGAATCATAATAAGGCCGCCCGCCAAGACGCCTATCACGGTACCGAGCCCCAGGAAAGTGACGCCCTGCCGCTGTGCCCTTTCTGTGTCCCCCGCGCCAAGGGTATGGCCAGTGATAATGGAACTGGCGTTGGAGATCCCCTGGATAAACACTGTGCTCAGCTGCTGCACCACCATAGTAATGGCGTTTGCTGATACAAACTCCTTGCCGATCCGGCCCATCACCATTGCCACAGCGCTGTTCCCGAAGGCCAGCAGCCCATCGCTCACAAGCACGGGGATGCTGATACGCAGGTAATCTTTCAGGAGATCGCCGCATTTCATCAGTATCATTTTGACGCGATAGCTTACTTTTTTGTCAAAGAAAAGAAAATAGCCGCAGATAAAGAGGAACTCAAAGGTACGTGAGATCAGCGTTCCCACGGCCGCGCCTGCCACCTCCATGCGGGGCGCCCCCAGTTTGCCGAAGATAAAGACCCAGTTAAAAAAAATATTGATAAAAAACGCTATCACGGAACACAGCAGGGGCAGCTTCACCTGGCCCACGCTCCGCAGAACGATTGTAGTGGTCAGAGAGAAACCCAACAGCCAATAGCAGGGTACGGACCAGCGGAAATAACTGACGCCTGCTCGAATGACCTCCTCGTCTGAGGTGTAAATCCGCATCAAGGCGTCTGGCGCTATTATGGTTGCAGCTGTAAACAAAAGCCCAAAGACGAAGCAGAGCCTGTACATGATGGTGATTGTCTTGCGCAGGGAATCCTTGTCCTGCATCCCCCAAAAACGGGAGGTGAGCACCGACGCGCCCATCCCAATTCCCATACAGCAGATATGGAAAATGTTGATAAACTGGTTTGCCAGGGAAGACGCTGAAAGCGCCACCTCCCCCATACTGCCCAGCATGATGGTGTCCATCATGTTGACCCCGATTGTAATCAGGCTTTGCAGGGAGATTGGGATGGCGATTACCGCCACCGTTTTATAAAACTCCCTGTCTCCCAAATAAGGACGTATTCTTTCCTTCATTGACAAACTACTCAATCCTTCACAAAAAGTTTCAATTGCAACAAATTAATTTTACCTGATTTTTCTCTTGATGGCAAGAACAATCCAGTTGCAAATGCAATTATTTTTTACATTGTACTTTCCGAGTCAGTATCGTATAATAAAAAAACAAAGTAGTTTATGGAAAGCAGCATAAATTTTCTGAAGGGAAAAAGAAAATGAATATTGAGATTCGCAGACTTACTCCCGACCTCGCGGAGGATTACGCCCGCTTCTTTGATGTGACGCCCCACAACGTGAACACCAATAGCGGTAAATGCTATTGCGTAACTTGGCGCAGCGATGATTCCTATGTTGGGAACGGCGACCATTGGTTTCCGACTTGTGAAGAAAGAAGGGAGCGCGCCATTCAATTTGTCAGTACCGGTAGTCTGCAGGGCTACCTCGCATATTGCGGCGACGAGATCGTGGGCTGGTGCAACGCAAATGGGAATTGCCGGTACTGCATCGATTATCTGCGTTCTTATTGGCCCATAGAGGAATACCATGCGGGCATCAGAATTAAATCCGTATTCTGCTTTGTAATTGCACCGAAGATGCAAAGAAAGGGCATTGCCACGCAATTGTTGGAGCGTGTCTGCAAAGATGCAGTCAACGATGGTTATGATTTAGTCGAGGCCTACGTCGATAAGATACTCAATGATACAGATGAAGATTTCAGAGGATATCTGGCAATGTATGAAAAATGCGGTTTTACCAAATACGCTGAACGAGAAGGCAGAGTAGTTGTACGGAAAGTTTTAAAATAGTCAATCGTTTCTTTAAAGCGGGGATTTCATGATGGCCAAAAACAAAGATAAAATTTTGATGCAATATAGTTCCGGAAAAGAACGTGGCAGGCCGACCAGCGATAGAAATACAAGTCTTGAGTTTCATTACACGAAAAAGCACTTAGAGGGTTTTGTAAAACCCGATGACAAGGTGCTTGAAGTAGGCTGCGGAACTGGGTATTACGGCTTATATTTTGCTGATAAATGCAGCGCGTATCATGGGATAGACATTGTTCCGATTCATATAGAGTTATTTGAACGTGCTATTAAAGATAGAGGATATGCAAATGTAACCTGTGAACTCGGGGATGCAACTAATCTGGATACTATCAGCGACAGCAGTTATGACGTTGTTTTGTGTTTGGGTCCTTTGTATCATCTTCCACAGCATGAGCGGGAATTCGTCTTTAGCGAGTGCAAAAGAGTATGCAAAGACGGCGGCATCCTCGCTTTTTCTTACATTAACAAAATTGGCGTATATGCAGGCGCCTGCATTTATGACAGTACCCACTATCCAAATGAAACCGCCAATGAGTTGGTACTTTTAAAAGGCGAAGATGATCTGAGACCCGATACATTTTTTTATACTACTCCGGAAGAAATAAAACGGCTTGCTCAAAAGCATGGATTATCTGTCATAAAGAATTTGGGAACAGACTTTTTTATCGCTCTTGGGATAGTAAATACTATGACAGATGAACAGTTCGAGATCATGCGGCCTTTGTATGACCAAATGACAACCCATGAAAGCTGCACAGGCATGAGTAACCATGCCCTGATCTTGTGTAAAAAATGAACGTTTTGTTCCTTCCGTTTGTATCAATGCTCCGAATACTCTCAAAAGAAAGGAACGTGACCTGTGTTATGCAGCTTTTGTTTAAACAGCGCTTTTTTTCCTGGTTTGACAGCTATGACATCTTCGATGAGACCGGAGCCGTTGCTTTCACCGTTAAGGGAAAGCTTTCCTGGGGACACTGCCTTGAAATCTATGACCGAACCGGTTTCCATGTCGGCACTGTAAAGGAGGAAGTGCTCACCTTTCTCCCGCGATTCGCCCTTTATCAACAGGGGCAATATTTAGGGCAGATCAAGAAAGAGTTCACCTTTTTTCGTCCCTCCTATACGCTGGATTGCAACGGCTGGCAAGTGAACGGGGATCTGTTTGCCTGGGATTACACAGTGACCGATCCTGCCGGAAATCTGATCATGCAGGCGTCAAAGCAGCTGTTCCAATGGACGGATACCTATGTGATCGACGTGGTGAACCCTGCCGACGCTTTACTTTCTCTGATGATTGTTTTGGCTATCGACGCCGCAAATTGTTCGCAGGGAAACTGAGTTTAAGTCCCATTCGCAGGCAACGTTAAGACTAAGGAGGAATTGTTTTGAAATGCAAGCTGTACCAGACCCCGCAGGATTTTTTAGAGGATAACAGAGGTTTTCTGCTGAAGTATGAGGCTGCCGTGCAGCTGAACATGGGAAATGCGCAGTCCCATAGCGGAGAGGCCTGCCACCCCGGCCTGCTGTTCGGCCGCTACGAAGAACAGGGAGAGCCCCTCCTTCTCTTCGGCAACACGCTGCCCTGGAACTTATGTCTGAACGCTGTCCCCGGAGAGACACACGCCCCAGCCGCTGCGACAGAGCTGGCGAAGCATTTGAAGCAAAGCGGCATTGTGATCCACGGTCTTAACGCCCGGAAAGATTTATGCGAAGCCTTCCTTCCCGCCTATGGCGGAACCTTTCACATGAGGACAGGCATGGATGTTATGGTGCTGGAGGTACTCATTGAACCTCCCCGGGCGCCCGGCCATGTCCGAAAGGCAGTGCCCGCCGATCTGGGTATGTTAACAGAGTGGGGGCTTGCTTTTCAGCGGGAAGCAGTCCATGAAAGCCCGTCTGAGAAAGAAATTCAGGAAAAATTCTCTCAATATGTGGAAAAAGAGACAGTTTATCTGTTCGAGCAACCGGACGGAACTGCCGTCTCTCTGGCGGCTTCCAACCGTGCGCTGCCTCATGGGGCCGGTATTTCCTGGGTCTATACTCCCCCGGAACATCGGGGACATGGCTATGCGCAGTGCACAGTGGCAGAAATTTGCCGGGAAAAGCTGGCGGAGGGAAAAAAATACTGTACTCTGTTTGTAGATAAAGCAAATCCCATATCCAACAAGATTTATCAGAAAATCGGCTTTCAAATTCTGGAGGATTGTTTTGACTACAAACTGAATGAGGAGGATGGAGTATGATACTTTCCGGAAAAGAAATTGAAAAACACATGGGGAAAGAGATTGTCATCGAGCCTTATGACCCCAAACGCCTGAATCCCAACAGCTATAACTTGTCCCTCCATCACGAGCTGCTGGTCTATGAAAACAGGCAGCTTGATATGAAGATGCCCAACCCAGTCAAAAAACTGATTATTCCGAAGGATGGCCTTCTTTTGGAACCAGGCAGGCTGTATTTGGGACGTACCAACGAATTCACAAAAACTGATCGCTTTGTTCCCATGCTGGAAGGGCGTTCTTCCATCGGCAGACTGGGGCTGTTTATCCATGTCACCGCCGGATTCGGCGATGTGGGTTTCGCCGGATTCTGGACCCTGGAAATCTTCTGCGTACAGCCTATCCGCATTTACGCCGGCGTGGAAATCTGCCAAATCTATTATCACGACATCCACGGCGAATATGAACGGTACAGCAGCGGTAAATATCAAAACAATACTGGAATTCAGCCAAGCCTTTTGTATCAGGATTTTAAAGAGTAGGTCCTTATGAAACAATTCTTTCATGGCAAGATTGAAAATTGGTCCGACTGGGGCTGTGTGTTCCAGTCCATACCAGCCTTTGATGGATTGATCCGGGAAATTTTCCGGCGCGAGGCTCTTCCCTGTTCCGGGATTTCAAATTTAACGCCCGGCACAAACGCAGTTTTTCGTGTGGGAGATTATGTGATAAAAATATTTTTCCCGATGGAATCCGGGCTCGATCCTCTCCCAGACTTCCAGAATGAAGCCGCCGTTTGCGGCCGTTTGGCAGACCTGGACGTTCCCATGCCCCGACTCGTTGCTCAAGGAGAAATTCAGGATAGCTATCATTTCTACTATCTCATTTCTGAATATTTTCGGGGACAGGAAGCAGGAAATTTTCTGTCCACTGCTTCCCGTGAACAAAAATTGGATTTCATTCAGCAGCTCCAGAGGCTATTGCAGCTGCTGAACCGTCCCGCCGACGGCTTAATTGCCCCTGTGGATCTTCTAGACCGGGCGGTTAACAATCCGCGGCTGGACAAACTGCCTTCCTCTTTGGCAAAGGAAATGAGGCAGCGTGCCCGCAGCCTGCTTCTTTCCCCTAGAGTGCTGGTGCACGGTGATTTAACAGGAGAAAATCTGCTGGTGGACCGAAACGGCCGTCTGGCTGTGATCGACTGTGCCGACGCCTGTCTTGCGCCTTCCTGGTACGAGTTGGCGCCTCTTGTCATCGAACTGTTCCGCTGCGACGCCGAATTGCTCCGCGCCTTTTCCGAAGGGAATCCTCTGCCTTTTTTGAAACAGACGCTCGACTCTCTGTGCCTGCATGATTTTGGAGCCAGCCTGCTGCTGGAACTTCAAAAACGGGAAAAGATCAAATTCACCCATCTGGAAGAAGTAGAAAAATTTCTATTGGGGAGGGTTTCTTAATGATGTGGATCCTTTTTGCGTTCGGTTCCGCCTTTTTCGCAGGACTTACCGCAATCCTTGCGAAAATCGGTATCCGGAACATGGACTCCGATTTGGCTACCGCCCTCAGAACCGGGGTTGTTCTTATTTTTGCCTGGCTGATGGCCTTTCTCACTGCCGGTGTCCCAAATTTTTCTTCGATTGAACCGAAGACGCTTCTCTTTCTTGTGCTGTCCGGTATTTCCACCGGGGCCTCCTGGATCTGCTACTTCAAGGCGCTGCAACTGGGCGATGTGAACAAAGTGACGCCAATCGACAAGAGCAGCATCTTGCTGACGATGCTGCTGGCCTTTCTCTTTCTGGGAGAACCGCTCAATTGGGGAAAGGCTCTCTGCATGGTTTTAATCGGCGCCGGTACCTTCCTGATGATTGAAAAGAAACGGAACACAGAGGAACCGAAAGCGGGGAAACACGGTTGGATGTTCTATGCGGTTCTTTCCGCC
The DNA here is from genome assembly GCF_900048895.1 of Neglectibacter timonensis. Lineage (GTDB taxonomy): Bacteria > Bacillota > Clostridia > Oscillospirales > Acutalibacteraceae > Acutalibacter > Acutalibacter timonensis. The sequence continues at coordinate 849,876 of NZ_LT160640.1, forward strand.
GTCTTTGCCGCGCTGACCACCATCCTGGGAAAAATCGGCATCGAACACATCGATTCCAACCTGGGTACGGCGATCCGAACCATCTTCGTGCTGCTCATGGCCTGGATCATCGTATTCACCCGAGGGAAACAAAAAGGGATCCGGCAGATCGATACGAAAAGCTGGTTCTTTCTGATCTTTTCCGGCGTTGCCACAGGCCTGTCCTGGCTCTGTTATTACCGGGCGCTGCAGACTGGCCAGGCTTCTCTGGTAGCTCCCATTGACAAGTTGAGTATCCTGTTTACTGTGGCGTTTTCCTGGTTGTTCCTCAAGGAAAAGCTCACCTGGAAATCTGCCGCAGGGTTGGTACTTATTGTGGCAGGCACCTTGCTTCTGCTTGTTTTTTAGTTTCCCAGTCAGACTGCAAACTGCCAAAAGAGGATAGGAAAAGACAAGATTCTTTTCCTATCCTCTTCTTAACTGTTTCTCACACGCTCAGTCCTCAATCACGATACCCAACGCAGCCAGCAGATTTACCGCCTCAGGAAGTGAAAATTTTGCTTTCTGCGCTCTGTTATTGGTCAGAGAAAAGCAATAATCTGCAGCCCCTCTAAAATCCGCTGCTGACAAATTATTTTGTGAAAAGGACGAACCCTTTAATAAGGCTTCCCGAAAACTGCTCTCTGAGAGATCGCATTCGTCAAAATAGCTGCCGGCCAGATCACAGCCGGTAAAATCAAATTTTCTCAGGTTCAATCGATAAAACACACTGTGACGAACCGTGCAGCGTTCCAAAAGATCAAAGGGCAGAAAGCCCATTTCCCGCTTTTTCTCCTCTAATAGATCTGACCAATTGACTCCCGTTAAAGAACAAGCACGAAAGGTGTTGCCCAATGCCTCTGTATTTTTTATGTGGAGCCCAGAAAACCGGCATTTGATGAAAACGCAGCCGCTGAACAGGCAGCCTTTCAGCAAAAGCTCCTGAAATTTGCAGTTTTCAAAGATACAGTCTTCGAAAACGCACTTCTCAACGCTCTGATCTTCCAATATCAGTTCCTGAAATTCTTCTCCGATATACTCTTTCATCAAAGCTTCCTCCGCCAGAATACCAAAAGAGGCCTTTCAAGATCATCCTTGAAAGGCCTCTGGAGCTGGTGAGCGGACTTGAACCGCTGACCTGCTGATTACGAATCAGCTGCTCTACCAACTGAGCCACACCAGCACAAAGCAATCATACTTTTTTGACCGCTTCGTTATTATACTAAAAAAAAAACTGCTAGTCAAGGCAAAGTTACACTTTTTTAATATTTGAATCTATGCTACAATAGCCAGTGGATATTTTACGAAAAGAAACGGGTTTTGAATATGGGATATCAACTGAATTTGGGAGACTGGAATGCAATTTTTGCCGTACCCAGTGTTTTGGTGGACAGGCACCTGAAATTGGCCGGCAAAGAGCAGCTTCAGGTGATTTTGTGGATTCTCCGGCACACAGGAGAGCCCTTTACTCCGGAAACGCTCTCCTCTGCTTTGGGGATTAGTATAGATAGCGCGCTGGATGCGCTCGATTATTGGACAGACTGCGGCCTGCTTGCCGCAAACGGGGAGCAGCTGCATCCTCCTGTTTCAAAACTCCAAGAAGCTGACGTTACCAAGGCTGCTGCCCCGTCCGTTCCCGCAGTGCCTCTGAAGCGTGAGTCGGCAGCTGTGGAACCGGCAATACCAGAAAATCTTGCCAAGGAAACAGTCAAGACACCTGCTTTACAAAAACCGAAAAGGCTTGTCAAGCCGGATGGTCTTTATCTGGCCACCAGGATGAAGGAATCTGATGAAATCCGTTTTCTCATGCAGGAAGCGGAGATCACATTGGGAAAAACCATTTCCCCCGCTCTTTCCTCTACCCTGCTTTCTCTTTGCGATGATTACGGCCTCCCGGTTGAAGTGATCGTCATGATCCTTCACTATGCCAAAGATGTGGGAAAAACAGGAACCGCTTACATTGAATCCGTAGCCCGGGACTGGGCGCAGAGCAACATTTTCACACTGGAGGCCGCTGAAGAAAAGCTGCAGGAGCTCAGTGAGCGCAGGCTGGCTTGGGGACGGGTGGAATCCGCTGCGGGGCTTTCCCGCCGTTCGCCCAGCAAGAAAGAGGAAGATGCCGCCTTCCGTTGGGTGAAGGAATGGAAGTTTTCCCAGGAAATGCTGTCCGGCGCCTATGAGCGCTGCGTGGACAACCTGGGAAAATTCCACATCGGTTATATGAACAAAATTCTTGAACGCTGGCACAAAACAGGCTTCACCTCAATGGCCCAGGTTACAGCAGACGAACAGTTTAGAAAAAATGAAGAGGAAAACAAGAAAAGCTACGATATCGACGAACTGGAACGCATGAGTTTCTTTGACCCGCCGGAGGATTTATAAATGGGATACGGAAAAAGAATTTACGAGGAAGCTTGTGCAGAGCTGGCCCGCAGAAAAACGCGGGCGGAGCAGACCGCCGAGATGGGCCTGCAGAATTTCTACCGCCAATGCCCCAGGGCAAGGGAAATACGAGAAGAAATGGCGGTGAATTCAGCCAGGGCTGCTAAAACGGTGATCAGCGGCGGAGACGTACGGCGGGAACTGGAAAAGTTGAAGGCGACCGGCCTGGCCCTGAAAGCAGAATTTTCCGCTTTGCTTTCCCAAAATGGTTTTACAGAGCGGGAGATCACGCCGCAGTATATCTGCGAAAAATGCCGTGACACAGGTTTTCAGGACGGCAGGATGTGCAGCTGCCTGAAAGCGCTGCAGCGGCAGATGGCCTATGAAAAGCTTTGTATGGATGTACCTCTCTCCGAAAGCACCTTTGACTCCTTTTCATTGGAATATTACAAGGAAGACGAACGAACCTATCAGCAGATGAGTAACATTCTCCGTGTCTGCAAGGAATATGCAGGAAAATTCCGGGCCGACTCATCCAACCTCTTCTTCAAGGGCGGCACCGGCCTTGGAAAAACCCATCTTTCCCTGGCCATTGCGAATGCCGCCGTCCAAAAAGGGTACGGCGTCATCTACGGTTCCGCGCAAACCTTTGCCGTGGCGTTGGAAAAGGAACGGTTTGACAGAACGGATCTGGATGGCGCTGGAGACACCAATTCCCAGCTCATCGCCTGCGATTTGCTTATTCTGGACGACCTGGGTATGGAATTTCCTTCAGCGTATGTCAACGCTGCGCTTTACAATGTCATCGACACCAGAATGTTGGCGAAACGTCCTACCATCATCAGCACAAACCTGACGCTGAAGGAGTTGGAAAAACGGTACGGGGAACGCTTTGTTTCCCGCATCACCGGAAATTACGGCATGCTGGAATTCATTGGAAGCGATATCCGCAGACAGAAGCGAATGCAGCGAAAAAACAAAAAACAGCTTTGAACTCGAAGGCAGCAAGGCTGGATTTCAAGAGACATGGGCTGCCGGTACGAAACACAGACGAGGTAATCCCATGCCTCTGACTTGCAGGCATTCTTTAAGACGGTACGCAGGCAGACACTATGAGGAAATGTTAGGCCCGTTTTTTGCAGCTGATAAAATATTTCTTGCGCAAATGAAACCCTCGGAACGGAGACTGATCGGTCATGAGCGACAACAACAGCATTCTGGAGCTCTCTTTCGCCATGGGAGAAACGCTCCTGGTGAACGGAGCGGAAATATCCCGTGTCCAGGAGACGATGGAGCGGGTGGCAAAATCCTTTCACGCAGACGCCTTTAACGTTTATGTGATTTCCAACGCCATCTTCGCAAATGGTGTGGAAAATGGAGTAAAGCACACCACTCAGCTCAAACATTTTCCCAATACGGCCATACATTTTGGACGGATCTCCGCTGTCAACCAGCTCTCCCGCGAAATAGCTGCCGGGAAACACAGTGTGAAAGAGTCCTTCCGGATCCTGGAGAATATCAAGGGGCTCCCCTATTCTCCCCTGCCGCTGGCGGTTTTGGCCTGTGGTGTAGGAAGTGCCGCCTTCAGTTATTTGTTTGGAGGCAGCCCCTTTGATGCGCTCACCGCATTTCTCTGCGGCCTTGTTCTGGAGCTTTATCTGCATTTCACCTCCACGCACAGCCTCTCCAAATTTTTAACCAATCTCTCGGCCAGCGCTTTTGTAACGCTTTGCAGTGTGCTGCTTGTGCTGTGTGGATTGGGAAACAATATCGACAAGGTTATCATCGGCTCCATCATCCGGCTTGTGCCAGGGGTGGCTCTGACCACTTCCATTCGGGATTTCTTCAACGGCGATTATCTCAGCGGTACCATCCGTATGATCGACGCCGTGCTGGTAGGCGGCTGCATCGCCGTTGGCGTAGGCGTAGTCATCCGGCTGATGTCTATCATAACAGGAGGTATGCCTCTGTGATTTCTTGGTCTGTCTTACTCAATTGGCTCTTCCAGACCGGCGTTGCCTTTATCGCTACGATCGCCTTTGCCATTATCTTCCACACGCCGAGAAAAGAATATGTATTCGCCGGGATTACTGGAGGGGCCGGCTGGCTGGTCTACCTGGCCTCCATGGGCTTCGGGGCAGATACTGTAATCGCCTCCTTTTTCGCCTCAGTAGCCCTTGCCTGGCTTTCCCGGATTTTCTCTTTTGCACGCAGGGAACCTGTTACCATCTTTTTGATCTGCGGCATCTTCCCCATTGTCCCCGGCGCCGGAATCTATTACACTGGCTATCATTTCTTTATGAGCGATAATTCCCTGGCCCTGAGCAAGGGCTTGGAAACCATAAAAATAGCCATCGCCATCGCTCTGGGCATCGGTATCGTCCTCTCCCTGCCCCGGTTCTTTTTTACTTTACGGCGAACAACGGCTTGCAAGAAAGGAGCGTCCTCTTGAAAACCGTAGTCATAGCAGAAAATGACGCCAATCAGCGATTGGATAAATTTCTGACGAAATCCTATCCCAACCTTCCGCAGTCAATGCTTTACAAAAGTATCAGAAAAAAGGATATTAAACTGAACGGGAAGCGGTGTGAAATTTCCACACGCCTTCAGCCAGGCGATGTGCTGAATCTTTATTTGAAGGACGAATTTTTCCAAAAAGACGAACGGGAACACGATTTTATCAAGGCGCCCAACAAGCTCAATATTCTCTATGAAGACGGGAACCTGATGCTTCTCGATAAAAAACCCGGCCTGATTGTCCATCCGGACGAAAACTATCATTTTGATTCCCTGATCGCCAGGGTAAAGCATTATCTCTATGAAAAAGGCGAATACCTTCCGGAAGAAGAAAGTTCCTTTGCTCCGGCGCTCATCAACCGGATTGACAGAAACACCGGCGGTATCGTGATGGCTGCCAAAAACGCTGAGACTCTTCGGATTATGAACGAAAAAGTAAAAAAGCGGGAGATGCATAAGCTCTATCTCTGCGTGGTATGCGGTCATTTGTCGGAAAAAGAGGGATTGCTCACGGGATATCTGGAAAAGAATGAGGCGCAGAACCGGGTCTATATCAGCAAAAAACCGACAGAAAATGCAAAAAGCATCCGAACTAAGTATCGTGTTCTGGAAGAACGAACCGAATCTTCCCTGTTGGAAGTAGAGCTGCTCACCGGACGGACCCATCAAATACGCGCCCACTTCGCTTCCATTGGCCATCCTCTGGCCGGGGACGGGAAATACGGCAAAAACTACGTAAATAAAAAAGCTGGGTATCCCTATCAGGCGCTCTACTCCTACCGGCTGATTTTTGATTTTACCTCGGACGCTGGAATTCTCAACTACCTCAACGGAATGGAATTTACCGCACAGGATGTGTGGTTTCTGGAAAAATTCCGCTCTCTTCCTCTTTTGGAACCAAGGGAATCAACGGCAGAACCGCGCCAAAAAAGCCCCCTCGGCAAATCCGTTTTTCCGGCTAACGAGAAAGCTGAATGCCGGACAGTTTCCGAGAGCCCAGGCTCCCAATCATCTCGGTCCGGAGAAAGGAAGAAAAATAGAACATGAGAGTGATTCATTTGATCGGCGGCGGCGATACAGGAGGCGCCAAAACTCACGTACTCAACCTTCTGAAAGAGCTCAACCGGTATATTGATGCACGGCTGGTCTGCTTTCGCAAGGGAGAGTTTTCTGAAGATGCGGAAAATATGGGAATCCCCATTGACGTCATAGAATCCGGAAATCCTATTGTGGGTTTGAGGGAACTGAAAAAATTGATCGGCAATCAAAAGATTGATATTATACACTGCCATGGCGCCCGCGGAAATCTGATGGGAAACCTTATCAAAAAATATGTGCACGCCCCTGTAGTAACTACAGTGCACAGCGATTACCGGTTGGACTACCTTGGGCGGCCCGTTGCCAGGCTCTCTTACGGTACCACCAATATGCTGGCCTTACGCAGAGTCAATTATTATATCGGTGTTTCCGATCCCATGACCGACATCTTGATCGAACGCGATTTCCCCGCTGATCGAATCTATACCATCTATAACGGCATTGACTTTAAAACGCCAATCCGCACAATGAGCCGGGAGGAATACTTTCAATCCCTTCAGTTTCCCGTGGAAGACGGCGACGTGGTTGCCGGGATTGCCGCCCGACTTTCCCCGGTAAAAGATATTCCCACCCTGCTGCGGGCCATGAAGCTTGCAGCTGAACAGAACCCGCACCTGAAGCTTGTGGTGGCGGGAGACGGCGAGGACCGGCAGAAGCTGCTGGACATGGCTCAGGACTTAGGCATCTCCCAGCGGGTCTGTTTTGCTGGCTGGGTCAGCGACATCAATTCCTTCTACCATGCTATCGACATCAACCTTCTCACCTCTATCTCCGAGACCTTCCCCTACGCTTTGACGGAAGGAGCCCGCATGAAACGGCCTACCATCGCCTCCAGGGTAGGCGGCGTTCCAGTGCTGATTGATGACGGAAAAAATGGTTTTATCTTTGAGCCGGGCAATGAAGCAGAGCTGGCAAAACACCTAGTTACCTTAGGAAGCAGCCAGGAGCTGCGCAGAAAAATGGGTGAGCTTCTCTATGAAAAGGCCTCCAGAGACTTTTCCATCGACCGTATGGTGGAGCATCAGCTGGAAATCTATGAGAGTATTCTCAGGCGCAGCGCCAGGCGGGAAGAAAAGAAGCAGGCTGGCCTGCGGGACGGAACAATCGTCTGCGGCGCATACGGCCACGGGAACGCCGGAGACGACGCAATCCTGAAATCAATCATTCAATCCGTCAAACAAATTGACGAATATATGCCTATAACGGTGCTTGCCAAAAACACCCAGAGCATCAAAAAAAGGTACCGGGTAAATTCTGTCTATACCTTCAATCTGTTTGGCATGATACGTGCCATGCGCCACTCCCACCTCTATATCAACGGCGGCGGTACCCTCATTCAAAACGCCACCAGTTACCGGAGCCTGTGGTACTATTTGTTCACCTTGCGTATGGCTAAATTTTTAGGAAATAAAGTGGACATGTATGGTTGTGGCATCGGCCCCGTGTCTGGCGAGAGAAACATCCGCCTGGTGAAAAGGGTTCTGGACCGCTCAGTGGATACCATCACGCTGCGGGAAAAGGATTCTGTTCAGGAGTTGAAAAGCTTCGGCGTTCAGAAGCCGGATATCATCCTCAGTTCTGATCCTGCTCTGATTCTGGCTCCTGCTCCCGATGAGGACGCAAGGCTCTATTTGGAACGGCACGGACTCTCTCCCGACGGGAAGTATCTGTGCTTTATGCTGCGTACTTGGTATGGCTTCTCCGAAAGGGCGCAGGCCTTTGCCGCCTGCGCCGACTATGCTTTCGAAGTCTATGGCCTAAAACCTGTATTTCTCTCTTTGAATATCTTTCATGACACGGAAGCAGCGAAGCAGGTCTGCGGGCATATGAGAAACCCGGCGGTGATTTTGGACGACCGTGCTGAGCCGGAGCTATTGATATCTGTGTTGGCGCATATGAGCGCCGTGATCTCCATGCGACTGCACGGGTTGATTTTTTCTTCCGTCAGCGGCGTACCTCTGGTTGGAGTCTCTTATGACCCAAAGATCGGCTCCTTTCTCGATTACCTGCACTGTGGAACCTGCCTTGATCTGGAAGACGTCACTGCAGAAAAGCTGATGCAAGCCACAGACAGTGCAGTCTCTCTTATCCCGGAACGGGAACAGCTCAAGGCAAACGCTAACCGGCTCAAATCCATGGAGCGAAAAAATATTGAAGCAGTGGAACGTCTGCTGCGTAGCGAAACAAAACAATAAATAATACAAAATCAAGATAATCAACAAAAATTATGACACCCAGTGGCACCCCAGCCACTGGGTGGTTTCGTCTCTTTATTCCCGCTCCATAACTGCATCAACGATGAGCTGCCACTCCTTCTCCGGCAGCAATTTCATATCTGTGATATGTTCCGCAACATAATTTCCTATTTTTCCCGCCTCTGCCTCTTTCAGCAGGTTGTCAAACATACCGCTGAGAGACATCTGACTGCCCTGCAGGCTGCCGCAATGAGGACAGGTATTGGCCATGTAAGAGAAGCCTGCTTTTTTACTATACCTCATCTGAATATTCTTATACTTTTGAGAGAGATAGGCATCCAGCGTGTCCGCCACAGACAGCCTGACAACGCTCAAATCGTAAAGCTTTGAAAACACTGGATCAGCCAGATAAAAATCTATCTGCGGAAAATAGCTGTGAAGCTTAATCATCCTGCCGCATTTCCAGCATACATGGCTGTCCTCGTAGATGTCAATCCCCTTTTGCTGCAAAATCATATAAGACAATCCGGCAATCGTCTTCGTATTTCTGCAGTCAGGATAATTACTACAGCCAAAGAAAGGACCGTATTTACTGTATCTGTGTACATAATAACCGCCGCAAGCCTCACAGTGTGTATTCAGCCGCTGTTTTCTCCGACTTGTCCTTTCCTGAGGAGGGATACCCGGATTGTTCTCTGGATGCAGAATGCCTTCAAGTGTCTCTTTGAATTCATCCCGCGAACAAATCGGCTGCAGAGATACGACAGCTGCACCTTTTGAAGAAGCTTTCCCTATTCCAAATCGGTTGCAATAGATTTCATGCTCTCCTTCCAACAGAAAATCCAGCGGTTTTTCCACACTGATGTATTCGCATCCATCCCTCTGCTGTATTCGAAGATACCCGGCTCTTTCCAGATCCTTGAGACAGCTGCTGATAACCTGCGAATAGCCATGGTCCGGTTTGTCATAGATACCGTCGTAAACGGCGTAGCTCATCCTCCGCACATCAAGCGACTGTTTCGGGATAGCAACCTTGAAATCACCTCCGCAAGCCTGGTAGATCAGATAATAGGTACGCACTACAAATTCAGTGTAGTTTCCTGTCGGATTCTGCCTCTGCGCCTGGAAATACGCTTTTCTACCCTCATTTCGCCTATTTGATCTCATCAAATGCCTCCCCTATTTGCAAATTTCATGCCGTCATTCTTACATCCCTACTGCAAACAGCTTTTCTACGCCCTCTAAACGACCGAATTTTAAGAGCCCCCTGCACAGATATTACAGGGATCCCCATGCCCGGAATTTTTAGCTTCTGAAACGGAACCAGACAAAATCGTTTTGGATCGGGAAAGCGTAGGGCAGCTTTCCCGGCTGTGATAAGATTTCCCTTTCGGCGTCCAATACACGATTCCGTACCCGGTATTTTCCTCAGTAGAGCGCTGTTCCTCCAGTTCTGCAAGCTTCCTGGCTTCCTCTGCTTGGCGTTCCGCCTCCGCCTTATCCGCTTTTAACGTATTTATGACGCCGACGGCCGCTGTCAGTATGCCATAGCGCTGTACTTTTTTCTTTGCGCTTTCCGGAAGCCTCGAATAGGCCGAGTAAACCCTCATCACTGCTTCTTCTTTTTCCAACGTGACTTCCCCAATAGAAAGAATCAATTGATCAAGCTCGTCCGCACTGAGGCAAAAATCCAACTCCTCTTCAGCCTCTTCCAATACAGCCAGATTTGTTACAAACTGCTTTGCTTCATCGTTTAAAGCATCGTATGCCATTCGGCATTGTTCAATCAGCTGTGCTTTCTCCAGTGTTACTTCCCCGACAGCATCCACCTGATCTGCAACCGCTTCTGCCTGTTTTTGATAGGATGCTTCTATCTTTTTAATTTCATTTTCAGCCCTTACGAGATTGCTTTCAAGGGTGACATACTGAAGAGCTCTGTCCGAAAGGGCATTATACGCCGTTCTGCACTCCTCTACTGAGGATTTATCTGAATACGACAGTTGATTTAAATCCAACTGCCCAATTAATTGATCAACACACTCAGCATCCTCCTTCAGCTCCGCAATTAATGACTTATCTTCTACTTTCACAAGTACCGTGGCGTTAACTCCATTCTTTTGTACTTGGCGAATTTGTATTTGAGCCGTCCCTTCCAAGTCAAAAGACACCAGTTTGCATGTTAACTTGTCCGTTTCGTCCGGTATAACAGACAGCACATCCGGATCTGAACTGATATATTCCACTTTCCCATATTTGCACCGTTCAGGATCCGCATGGAACTTTAGATTGTCTTCAGAATGAATATCCATTACGAGAGAAGTTTGATCTGTATAAAAAGATTGTACAGTGGGCAATGCAGATTGATAAAACACAACACCAAGCAACGACACTAAAACAATCCCAGCTATTAAGAAAATTAAGTTTTTCTTCTCCCTTTTCATTGAAAAAACCGACTTTCATATTTATTTTCACCATAATTATATCTTATTGGTTAATAATGTCAAGATTTTTACAATACGTCCTCTGGAACTCATGTCATCCTCCTAACATTCATACATAATACATAGCAACTCCTTATAGTAATTTCTCCTTTGATTTGAGTTTCTGCACTCTTGCATCTGGGATATCACTGCAAGGATTGCGTCATTTTGATTATGCTCCACCACCGGATCTCTCAAAATTCAAAACATCAAAAAAAACCGAAAAAAGGGGTTGCTTTTTTCGAAAAGATCAGATATAATATAACACGTTGTCCGGGTGTGGCGCAGTTGGTAGCGCGCTTGACTGGGGGTCAAGAGGCCGTGAGTTCAAGTCTCGCCACTCGGACCAAATAGAGCTTTTTCGGCCTTTTCGGCTGGGAAAGCTCTATTCGTTTTAAATGCGAAACTTGATAGAGAGAGCTTTGTCACACTGTCCATTCATAAGGCTAAAATTAGTGTACCGAAGGGGGGATTTGCATGTCTAAAATTGAATATGATAATTTCCCGAAGTTTTTGGTTTCTGCCGGTATTGTCTTATTTGCACTCCCTATCGTAATAGTTCACTTCTTCTTGCAGGAAAATTCTGTGCTCTTAATTTCCGAACAGGAATTATCTCAACTTTCTTCAACAGCCAGTCAAGTCATTATAGCAAAGCAAAATTTATGTCTTTGGCTCACCAATAACATATGGATTCTGTCGATCGTTTGCATTTTATGTGGCGTCGTTCTTTTAATTCTGGGGTGTAAAATGTGGTATTCACGCCAGAAAAAAACTGATGCTAAACAAGACTTAGATCTTCAAACAGCTGAGGCACAATATAAAAAGATGACAATGGAAGAAAAAGACGAGAAAATTGCCAACGAAGTATTAGCATTGGAGCGTCCCAATATGATAGAGGGCTCTCCCGATGACGGCCGGGAACTTAGCGTCGAAGAAATACAAATGCGGCAAGCTGCTGTCAGAAAAGAGAACCGTTTGATTTACAGTCAAATTACGCAACGTTATAAAGCTGTAGAAAAAGCGGTTAGCGATAGAATTAAAGAGGAACTAGGAGCCAAATACGAAGTACAAGATAATATAAAGATTAACAACCTCGAATATGATCTCATTGCCATTTCAAAAAATCCAGACCTCCATGATTACATTTTTGAAATAAAATATTCATTTTCAAAAAATTCATGGAATTCCAGCACTTTTCATTATATCCCGCAACATATGGCTGACCAAGCAACAAACTATAAAGCCAGTACAGGCAGGAAAGCTGCCGCCATCTTATTGGTTGTTACCTTAGAAGATCAAGTGACACAAATTGAAAGTATGTTAATCAGGAGAATGCAGAAATTGAATCCTGCTATGACTATCCGAGTGATAGCTGAAAATAAAATCGGCTTGCTGAATGCAGAAAACATTTTGTAAATACCGCTTGTTCGTTGACATGGCCGACTTTTACAGTAAACACAAAAAAACTGCTGCAAACCTTATCCAGTCAGGAACAACTCTGGTGAAAATGCTCTGCCGTCGCCGCGGCATATGCTTCTACAGAATGATGTTCCGACCGTCTAGCTTTGCAGCAGCTTGCTTTGCCGGGAACGAGGAGGTTATCGTCTCAGCATAAGCTCTTTCGCCATTTCTCTGAGGTCTTCTTCCGAATGAATCTCATCTTTGTGAATCTCAATGGCTTCCCGCACCTCTTCAGGCAGGTCCTGCAGTCCAAGATCATTGTCCAGCAAGGTAGCAAAAGGGAATGCCATCGCGCCTCCGCTGGGGTTTCCGCCCCAATAATAAGGATACATAAAAATCACCCCCGAACATAGCTTTTGCTGTCCGGGGGCGATTAACCTCTACTTTTTCTTTCAATATCTGGTTGGCTTACCAATTAAAACAGGTCAGGCGTTTTCAAAAAATTTCTCATGAATTGCTTCTACGGCACGTTCGCCGTCCGCCTTATTGATCAATACAGAAATCTTGATTTCGCTGGTGGAAATCATCTGAATATTTACATTTCTGGTGAACAATGCTTCAAACATCTCAGCGGCTACACCAGGATGGGATTCCATACCGGCGCCTACAATAGAAACCTTCGTGACCTTGTCGTCGGAGACGATCCCAGAGGCGCCCAGCAGTTCAGCATAGCTGTTGAGCAGATTCATGGCGTCTTCCATCTTATTCTTTGCCACAGTAAAGCTGATATCCTTCGTGCCATTGCGGCCAATAGACTGCAGAATGATGTCCACGTTAATGCCTTTAGAAGATAGCTTCGAAAAAATCTTAAACGCAAGCCCGGGCTTATCCGGCACTCCGATAATGGATATCCTTGCTATATTGTCGTCCTTGGCTACGCCGCTGATGAGCATTTCTTCCACGTTGTTTTCCTCCCTCACGATCGTCCCTCTCCGACGGGTCAAGCTGGAGAGGACCTCGAGTTCAATGTTATATTTTTTTGCCATCTCCACGGAACGGTTATGCAGAACCTGCGCCCCCAGCGTGGCAAGCTCCAGCATTTCATCATAGGAAATATAATCGAGCTTGATGGCTCCGGGAATTTTCCGAGGATCAGCCGTATAGACGCCATCTACATCCGTATAGATCTGGCACAGGTCAGCATGCATGGTAGCCGCGATAGCCACAGCGCTGGTGTCGGAACCGCCCCGTCCCAGCGTGGTCATGTCGCCGTAACGGTTTACGCCTTGAAATCCTGTAATCACCACGATTCGGCGTTTGTCGATTTCCTTTTTGATACGGGAGGCATCCACCTTTTTGATACGGGCATTGCCATAATCAGAGGTAGTATCAAAACCGGCCTGCCAGCCCAATAAAGAAACTACCGGATACCCCATGCGTTCGATAGCCATTGCCAGCAGCGAAGCGGAAATCTGTTCTCCGGCAGAGAGCAGCATATCCATTTCCCGCTTAGAGGGCTTCTCATTGATTTCCGCAGCTTTGGCGATGAAATCATCTGTGGTATCTCCCTGCGCGGAAACCACCACCACCACGTCGTTGCCTTCCCGATAGGTAGAGGTAACAATGTCCGCCACATTGTTGATACGTTCGGCATCGCGGACGGATGAGCCGCCGAATTTCTGCACGATCAGTGCCATAAAAACATTCCCTTCCTGCCGGCCGCAGCCTAAAACCGGGGCCAGTTCCGTATAATTTCACAGGTTTCCCTGGATGAAGGCCTATTACCCTTTTTAACCTATTTTATTCAATTACAATTTTTGCTCCGCTTTGTGCGGCGCTTAAAAGCTCAACACGCCATCCGTCAATTCCTTTGTCTTCCAAATGACTGATACAGTTTTTGCTAAAGGCGCCGGCATTTTCCGAGTCAATCATGGCGATGATGGTGGGACCTGCACCGCTGACGTAGGTTCCCAGGGAACCCAGTTCATAACTCATACGAAAAACGTCGTCATAATGGTCAATCAGACTGCTGCGGTATGGCTGATGAATCCGGTCCTGCACCGCTACACGAAGATTCTGAAGCTCTCCGGAAAACAACGAAGCCGTCATAAGTCCGGAACGGGATAAATTGTAAACGGCGTCTTCGCGGGAATACTCTTTCGGGAGTGCGGCTCGCGCCTTTTCCGTTTTGAGTTCAAAAGGAGGAATCATCACTGCAAATCTGATTTTTTCGGAGACAGGCACGCTGACGCTGTAGACCCGTTCCCCTTCCATAGCGGAAGCAACCAGCCCGCCCGAGAGAGCCGGGCTGGTATTGTCCGGATGCCCCTCGATCTTCGCCGCCAAGTTAATTAAATCGGTATGGGACAGGGGATTTCCAAGGAAGCGGTTTGCTCCCAGGATTCCCGCCACAATACAAGCCGAGCTGCTTCCCAGGCCTCTGGCCATCGGAATGTTGTTCTCCTGAACAATTTTCAGCCCAGGCAGCTTCTTCCCGCAAATCTCATACAGATGGCTGGCCGCCCAGAAAATGAGATTGCTGCTATCCCTGGGGACGTCGGTGGAATCGGTACAGGTAATCTCCAGAGAGTCTGATTCCTCCATCCACACCCGGTTCTGCATCGTCAGAGCAATTCCCAGAGAATCAAAGCCCGCACCCAGGTTGGCGCTGGTGGCAGGCACATCGATACGAATCATCAGTTACAGGCCCCCGTTCAAAAATCGGATATCTTGATATGGTTCAGCGGTTCCACACCCAGCTCTTTCAAGCGGGCAAATCTTGCTTCCAACTCTTTCACTTTCACATCCTTTACAGTAAAACCAATCTCTCCCTCTTCTTCCTCCCTGCGGATCAGGCGCTCTGCTCCTTCAAAGACCTGTTCCACAACCTCAAAGGCAGCGTCGGAATCATTGCCCTTGGCCCGGATAAACACATCTTCCACCATGTTTTCATAAGGCTCTACATAACCGGGTTTGGCGTCCTCCCAGAACAGATATTTTCTCGCTTTGAAATGTTTGACACAGTCGATCACATCTGCAACTACAGCGCTGGCCGTGGGCAGTTTTCCCGCCCCTTTTCCGTAAAAGACCACGTCGCCGGTGGCGTCCCCGCGCACCATAATGCCATTAAACACATCGTCCACACTGGAAAGCTGGCTCTCTCGGCTGACAAACATGGGGCAGACCTCAATCTGAATCTTTCCATACTCCAGCGTCTTTACTTCCCCGATCAGTTTGATCACACCGCCCCAAGCCTCGGCATATCCCACATCTCCCAGCGTGACATGAGTGATTCCCTCTGTATATACATCACGGGGATATACGTGGGTGCCAAAAGCCAGGGAAGCCAAAATGCAGATTTTGCGGCAAGCATCGTCGCCTTCTACATCCGCAGCAGGGTCTCTCTCGGCATATCCCAGCTGCTGGGCCAATTCCAGCGCCTCCTCAAAACCCATGTGCTCCCGAATCATCTTCGTAAGAATAAAATTTGTGGTCCCATTTAAAATACCGGCAATCTCACTGACCTCATTGGCAGCCAGGCACTGGCTGATGGGACGGATAATCGGGATGCCTCCCCCCACGCTTGCCTCAAACAAAAAGTTCAAATTATTCCTTTGGGCGATAGCCAGCAGCTCCGCCCCTTTGGCCGCCACCAGCTCTTTATTGGAGGTCACCACGCTTTTTCCATGCTCCAGGCAGGCTTTGACATAAGGAAAAGCAGGTTCGAGACCGCCCATCACTTCCACCACAATCTTCACGCTGTCGTCATTCAAAATTCTGTCGAAATCTTTGGTGAACCTATCGCAATAGGGCAAATCTGGAAATTCACGGATATCTAGAATATATTTAACGTTAAGCTCTTCTTTAGCGCGCTTTGCGATACTCTCCCTGTGAGAAAGAAGCACCTCCAAAACACCGGATCCCACAACGCCATGCCCCAGAACTGCTATATCTGCCATGATTATTCCCTCTCTTCATAAATCTTTCCCGGATCTCTCTCCAAACCTTCGTACCCAATATTTTACCATTTCATCGGCCTTATCTTGATTCAGTCAACGATGCTTTCAATTTTAACGACCCCGTTTACTGCCTTTAGCTGTTCCAAAAGCGCATCCGGGGTCTGAGACATTCGTCCGATTCTGGCTGAAACAGAGACAAAAGCTCTGCCTTTTACCGGGATATTTTGGTTCACTGTGAGAATATTCGCGCCTGCCTCATAAAATACCGTCAGCAGGCTTACCAGAACACCTGGACGATCTACCAGGATAAATTGTACCGTTAAAATTCCTGTATTCTCCTTCTTGATGTAGGGAAAAACAGCATCCTTATATTTATAATACACACTGCGTGAAATTCCGGCAAGCTTTACCGCCTCAGAAGTATTGGCCGCCTCTCCGCTTTCCAACAGAGAACTGGCAAGAACCACCTTTTGATAGACCTCAGGCAATACCCTTTCATCAATTACAAGGTAAGAATTCTGTTCCATTGTCCACCACCAATAAACGTTTGTATCGCAGCAAGAAACAGTTTATCACACCACACTGGAAAAATCAAGTGTTTTTTCTGCCTTTTTCCACAGACAATTCCGATTATCGCCGACAGTATTCCGGAATCATCGTATCGGCAGATGTCTTAAAAAGACAACCATACTTTTTTACAATGCACAAAATGCCGCGCAACACCCTTATGAACCAAAAACTGCCGGGAAAATTCCGGCAGTTTTTACTGAAACAGATTTAATTGCAAAAGGACTCTTCCATCACTCCCCGGCAGGTTCCGGAGGCGCCACAGTGGAGTTGTCAGGCGGCAATGTAGGCGTCGGTTCCTCCGTTGGCGGCGGCGGTGGTTCGGGCTCTACCGATGGCGTAGGAGTCGGATTGTCTGACGGCGTCGGTTCCACTTCGCTGGACTCGCCGCCTGAACTGGGATCATCGGAAGAATCCGGAGGCAGCTCAGATGGAGTCGGCGTCAAAGACGGAGTAACCGACGGTGTCACAGAAGGTGTGACGCTTGGCTCTATAGATGGTGTAATGGAGGGCGAGGGGGATGGAGACGGAGAAGACGGCTTTTTGCCGTAGGCGATGTGATCTGAACCACCATTACAGGTGCGCGGAACATTATTGGGGGTATACCAGCCGGTGGCAGTGTCATAACAACTTCCCCCTGCCAAAAGCCCGCTGCTGCGGCAAAACGTGGCCTGCACCACATCGTCGCTGAGGTTATAACTATAATCCGACCAATCGTAATTATCCAGCATATACTGCATCACAGCACGCCAGGTGTATTTGTGAATGGTGGAGTCCTCCAGATAATCCGGATTGGGATAGCCGTTCCAGATACCGGCCACACAGAATGGCGTGCCGCCGATAAACCAATAATCGTACATATCATCGGTAGTACCTGTTTTGCCGAACACGTCAACCGGAAGTTCCTGCATGATACCGGTAGCCGTACCGTTCGGCCCCTCTGTAGGGCGGTGCAGCAGCTTATTCATGACAGTGGCGTTATCCGCAGTCATGACTTGCTCTCCCTGCTTTTCGCGGTTATCTAAAATGACGTTGCCGTCATGGTCTTTGATATAATTATAGGTGTAGGGCTTGTTGTAATAACCGCCGTTCCCAAAAATCTGAAAAGCAGCGGTCATCTCCCGCACCGTGGCGCCCTCGGAAAGGCCGCCCAGCGCCATAGCCGCCAAGCTATGGGAATCCTCCTCTGTCAGTTTCTGGAAATGAAGTTTGTTTGTAAGCCAGTCGAAACAGGCCTCCGGCGTCACTTCCTGACAAAGCCAGGCAGCCGGTGCGTTCTGAGATACCTCGATAGCATGGTCCACGTTCATGGTACCCTCGTATTCCAGAGAGAAGTTGGCCGGCCATTGTTCCGTCGGGTCATCGAGGATATTGGGGATGGGCTCGTCCTTAAGCACCTTGCCGTATGTGATGGCATCGGTGTTAAGGCCCACGCTGTAAGCGCTAATGGGCTTGATGGCGGAACCTGTCTGCCGGTAACTTTGCGTGGCGTTGTTCCACAGCCGAATACCGGTGCGCTGGTTGCGGCTGCCTACCACAGCCATTACTTTTCCGGAATAGTCCATCATAAAGAAGCCGATTTCCGTATTGGGATCCTCCGGCATGCTTTCCGAACCCAGGAAGAAATTCTCAATGTCCGTTTGCATTTTCAAGTTCATAGCGCAGTGGATTTCCAAGCCCGAATTGTAGATTTGGTCCACAGCGTAGTCATAAGCCCATCCGTATTTTTCCATCAGATCGGCTGCAATGTCCTCAAACATGGTATCGATATACCAGTTCCATTTTTCCGCATCCTGGTTCTCGTCTACGTCGGTGGTTTCCAGCTCAGCGCCTACAAATTTCATCGTTTGCAGCTCAGCCATTGCCGCATCGTATTCACCTTGGGTGATCTTTTCCTGATCCACCATCTCGCCCAGCACCGTTTTGGCCCGGCCTTTGGATTCCTCCGGAAAAATCAAAGGGTTGAACTGGTAGGGGTTTTGGGTGATGCCCGCAATCAGCGCGCATTCCGCAATTGAACATTCCCCGATACTCTTGTCAAAATAGCAGTTGGCCGCGGCCTCTACGCCCTGGCACTGGCCTCCGTAGTTGACCACATTGAGATAAGCTTCGAGAATTTCATCTTTGCTGTAGCCCGGCTTTCTTTCCCCATCCTCCGCAGTATAGCCGTTCTCCAAATTGAGAGCGGTGAAAATTTCCTTCACTTTCCGCAGAATGCTCACCTGATTTTCATTGGTCAAATTCTTGATGAGCTGTTGGGTAAGAGTAGAACCGCCGCCTCCACCTGTATGGGTAAAGAGCTTCAGCACCGCACTGGCCGTCGATTTCCAGTCCACGCCACTGTGTTCGAAAAAACGCTTATCTTCGATAGCGATCTGCGCATCCTCCATCGCTTTCGGAATCTCGCTGAGCGGTGTCCAGACGCGGTTTTCGTCACTGTAAAAGGTCGTATATTCCGTCGAAGTGCCGTCGGGATTATCCAAATAGACAAAACTGGAAAATTTCAGCTTCATAGCGGAGATATTCGGCGGCACCGAATTCTTGAAGCTGAAAATGAAAGTGGCAACCGAAATAAACACTAACATTCCCGAAAGGAATAAAATGCACAGCAGGGTCTTCACAGCCTTCCACACCATGCCGCCAACTGTCTTCGCCGTGGCCCCGGCTGTCTGCGAAAGTTCTCCCTCTGCACGCCCCGAGGGTATCTCCATCGATGTAGTGTTGTATTTATTGATATCTTCTCTGTTCAGCACGGCGTACCTCCCTAACAGGTTTAGACTCCCACCCCTGGTATATTCGCCATAATTTGGCACATAATAAGCCGGAGGTGATTGCTCATGAGTGGAAATAGACCAAAAAACTACAAAAAACCAACCCTAATTCTCTCCATTGTCACGATGACCGCCTTGGTGGTGAGCGCTGCTGCTTTCTCTTTGAAGCAGAATACAGCAATTGCCGTACAGGGCGATCCCGCAAAAAATGCTAGTAGCTATTATACCCTAAACAGTTTCTCAAGTCAAGAAAGCCAGGACTCACAAGCTTCCAGCACGGCGGTCCGGGAAACAGAACATTATCTGATAACAGTGTGCGACGGAAAAATCGGAGTATACAAAAATGGAGCTTCCGATCCTTTTTTAACCGCCGATGTGGATGTATATCTGCTCCCCGAGGAAGATCTCAAGCTTCTGAGAAAGGGAATTGCCACTGACAGTTTTATGGAAGTAAAGGCGATTCTGGAAGATTATGAATAGGGCGGCCTTTCTTTCCTCGCTTCGAACTGCCTTTCTGATAAGAGAGACGTATTTCATCGGAAATACCTTACACAGATTCCTGCAATCACGAAAATTAAGAACTATCCCCCAAGCAGGGCGGCATGCTTGGGGGATAGTCTCGCTGGCAAAGAATTTCATCTATCTCAAGGAGGAAGCGCCATCTCCCGATCCCGAGTATAAATCTTCTTTTCCTTTTAGAACACTTTCTTTAAATTGATCTGCCTCTTAGGACTCTGGTACCCTAACGACCTGTAAAACGCATGGGCTTCTGTACGAGATTCACCGGAAACCAGCCGAACGCCTGCAGCGCCTGTCTCTGCGGCCCACTTTTCCCCGGTTTCCAGCAATACTCTCCCGACACCTTTTCTTCGATACTGCGGGCTGACTGCGATTCCCATGATGTTTTTCATAGACGGGGCATACAGGACATCATAGTCCACCAGATGTGCATAGCCTATGACTCTGCCTTCTAATTCTGCCACAAAAATCTTATTCCGACCGTCGGCCAGCAGGCTGCAAAGCTTTTCCCTTGTAGCCTCTTCTGGATAATCGTACCCCATACTTTCCCGGTTCATCCGGGAAAGCGCGCCACAGTCTCCCGGTACTGCATCGCGAAGCAACAGCTTCCCATTCATCTTTCTTCGCTCCATTCCACACATATCTGTACCAAAACAAAAGGAGGAGTTCCTTTTCAGGTTCCCCTCCCAGCAAATCAAACCTCTGCTGCGGCATCCCCTGCAGCTGCAGAAACTTACTAATTTAGCTTTCTTATTTCCCCAGCGCTTTTTTCACAGTTGCCTCAATATTCTCTGCCGACAGGCCAAACTCCTTCAGCAGGTCAACAGCAGGGCCGGAATGGCCGAAGACATCATTCACACCTATTTTGATAACAGGTGTGGGACAGGCTTCGGAGAGATAGGAAGCTACCGCCTCACCTAATCCCCCTATCACATTGTGCTCCTCTACCGTAACAATGCGGCCGGTCTCCTGCGCAGCTTTAAGGACCAGTTCGCGGTCGAGAGGCTTAATCGTATGCATATCAATCAAACGCACATCGATTCCATCCGCTTCCAAAGCCTTCACCGCCTTGACCGCCTCACCCACCATCAGACCGGAGGCAATCACGGTGATATCCTTGCCGTCCCGCAGGGTGATACCCTTGCCAATCTCGAATTTGTAATCGTCATTGTTGTTGCAGCTTTCCACTGCCAGACGCCCCAGACGAATGTATACGGGACCGTAATACTCCGCCGCCGCTTTTACCGCAGCCTGCATCTCGTAGTGATCTGCAGGATTCAATACTACCATTCCGGGAATCGTGCGCATCAGGGCGATGTCTTCACAGCACTGGTGGGTGGCGCCGTCCTCACCCACAGAGATGCCTGCATGGGAGCCTACAATCTTTACATTCAGATGAGGATACCCAACAGAGTTGCGCACCTGCTCAAAAGCACGGCCTGCAGAAAACATAGCGAACGATGCCGCAAAGGGAATTTTCCCGCAGGTGGAAAGACCGGCCGCAATGCCGATCATATTACATTCCGCAATGCCGCAGTCGATAAAACGTTCCGGATATTTCTTTTTGAAAATACCAGTTTTAGTAGCCTCCGCCAGGTCGGCGTCCAGCACCACAATATTTGAATTGGTTTCAGCAAGCGCGGTTATCGCTTCGCCGAAGCTCTCTCTCGTTGCTTTTTTTACCATTTCAGCCATTGATCTGACCATCCTTTCTATTCATCGGACCTGAAACACATGCTGTTCCATCGCACAGCACAAACAGTCTGAACACTTTTTCAGGCCTGCAAAGCTTTCAGACTCTCTGTAAGCTCCTTTTTAGCAGCCTCATACTCGTCGGCGTTGGGGGCTTTTCCATGCCAGCCCACCTGATTTTCCATGTAGGAGACGCCTTTTCCTTTGGTGGTCTTGGCAATGATTGCAAAAGGTTTTTCCTTACAGGCTCTCGCCGCTGCAAAAGCTTCTTCCAAATCATCAAAATTGTTGCCGTCAATCGTCATGACCTCAAAACCAAAGGCTTCAAATTTCTTATCAATGGGTTCGGGGCCTCCTACCTCTGCTACAGGGCCGTCGATCTGCAGGCCGTTGCTATCCACGATGACACAGAGGTTCGAAAGCGCATGGTGGCCGGCAAACATCGCAGCCTCCCAAACCTGGCCCTCTTCGATTTCCCCGTCGCCCAGCAAAGCGTAAACCCGGTAGTTTTTTTCGTCCAGTTTTCCCGCCAGCGCCATGCCTACAGCAGCGGAAATCCCCTGCCCCAGCGAGCCGGAACTCATGTCCACACCTGGGGTGCCTTTCATGTCCGGATGGCCCTGCAGCATTGCTCCGATATGGCGGAGCTTCTGAAGCTCGCTCTCAGCAAAATAGCCGCGCTGCGCCAAAGTAGAATAGAGCCCTGGGGCACAGTGGCCCTTGGAGAGCACAAAGCGATCCCTGTCTGCTTTTTCAGGATCCTGAGGATCGATATTCATTTCTTTAAAATAGAGATATGTGAAAATATCCGCCGAAGAGAGCGAGCCTCCCGGATGGCCAGACTTTGCATGGAACACGCCTTCTATGATACCAAGGCGTACCTTTGCCGCGGTGATCTGAAGTTCCTTGCATTCTTGTGCGTTCATGTTGATAAACCAGTCCTTTCCGCCATGATTCCTTTGTTTTGAAACAAACAGTATTCTTTCAAAAATTGTAGCTTATTTCCTATAAAAAAGCAATCGAAACTTTTAAACCGGCTGCCCGTTGTCATGTTTTCCGTGGTATACTACTTTCCAGAAAAGAAAGTTTTCTGTTTTAATTCGTTGAGAACAACCTCTTGCTGCGCCACATTAAAAACACACCTGAAAGGGGCAATGATGATGAACTACCCTTGGCTCTATGACGAACTGGCCTCTAAGCCCGGCGTTACAAAAGATTATAAGGTCGAATGGCAATGGACTCGTTATCAGGTAGGAGGAAAATTATTTGCCGCAATTTGCAGAGACGAAGATGGGCAGGATTCTCTTGTTACACTGAAGTTGGATCCGGCAGAGGGAGCTTTCCTGCGGGATCAGTATGCGGATATCACTCCCGGTTACTATATGAACAAGGAGCATTGGAATTCTGTCAATCTCAACGGCGCTGTTCCGGATAACCTTCTGAAAGATATGGTAGAAAAATCCTACAGGCTTGTGTTGGGCGGTCTTTCCAAAAAAGCCCAGCGGGAAATCCTGGAAGGAAAATCCGAATCATAAGCTACTTCCTTTTCGTAAGCATTGCTGACAATTCATCTTACAATGAGCCGTATTCTTTTTTCTTAGAGATTGAAAAAAGAATACGGCTCATTGCCTTCATGGATCAAAAGAAAAACGCCGCCCCGGAGGGCGGCGGTAAGAGGGGAGTTAATCTATGAAAAAGCAAATTTTCGTTTGCTGTACCCATAGGATACCCGAAATTTATGAAAATCATTTGAAAAAACTCTGACTTTTTCTGGAAAGTTTTTTTACTTTTTTAGAAACTTTCCTTTATCTCCCTTCTTCCTGCGCCCGACGCTCAGTGCGCCGTTTTGCCTTCCATTCCTCCACTTGGCGTAACCGCTCTCTGGCCCGCAGCTCGCTGCCCTCTCCTGTGGGACGGTAATATTTTCTGCCCTGCAGGGAATCGGGCAGGCACTGCATATCGGTCAGCTTTTCTTCCGTATCGTGAGCATACTGGTAACCTTCGCCATAATGCAGTTCCTTCATCAAACCAGTGGGAGCGTTCCGGATCACCAGCGGCACTGGCTCCGCCAGCATTTGCTGGGCGTCCTGCTTGGCTGACTCATAGGCCAGGTACAGGGAATTGGATTTCGGCGCCAAAGACAGATAAACCACCGCATGGGTCAAATTCACGCTGCACTCCGGCATCCCGTTAAAGTGGCTGGCTTGATAGGCGGCAACCGCAACCTCCAACGCACGGCTGTCTGCCATGCCAATATCTTCACTTGCAAAGCGGATCAGCCTTCTGGCCACATACAGCGGATCCTCTCCCGCCTCCAGCATCCGGGCCAGCCAGTATACCGCCGCGTCCGGATCGCTGTTGCGCATGGACTTGTGCAGAGCGGAAATGATATTGTAGTGTTCCTCCCCTTTCTTATCGTACAGCAGTGATTTTTTGCTGATGCACTGCTCTAGGGTTTCGCGGGTGACTCTTGTAATCTCACCTGTCCTGTCGCCGTTGAGGACCACCATTTCCAGAGTACCCAGAGCTGTGCGTGCATCTCCGTTGGCGAAAACGGCAATCATCCCCAGCATCTCGTCGGAGATGACAATTTTCTGTCCGCCAAAGCCCCGAGGATCTTGAAGGGCACGGCGCAGCAAGTTCTGCAGAGCCTTCTCCGGCAGGCTTTGCAGTACAAACACCTTGCACCGGGACAAAAGCGCCGAGTTAATTTCGAAGGAAGGGTTTTCCGTGGTTGCGCCAATGAGCACGATGCTCCCCTTCTCTACAAAGGGCAGGAAGGCGTCCTGCTGCGCCTTATTAAAGCGGTGGATCTCATCGACAAAGAGGATGGTCTTTTCCCCCATCAAGCGGTTTTTTTCCGCTTCGTTCATCACTTCTTTGATCTCCTTAATACCGCTTGTCACCGCGCTGAAATTGATGAAATTTGCTTTTGTCCTCCCGGCGATAATCCGGGCCAACGTCGTTTTCCCAACTCCCGGCGGGCCCCAAAAAATCATGGAGGAAACCCGGTCCTGATCGATGAGCTGGCGCAGCACCTTGCCTTCTCCCAGCAGATGCTCCTGTCCGGCAAACTCCTCCAGCTCCCGGGGACGCATTCTGGTGGCGAGAGGAACATCCTGTGGATCCGGTTCGAAAAATGTCTGCTGCCTCATATTCTCTCCTCCTTTGAGTTTTCCTGTGTCCGGCAAAGAGCCCGGGCGTGCTGCAGATGAATACCAATATGCCCTGCTGCCAAAACGGCATCCGCCAGCAGAGCCCAAATCACTTTTCCATAGACACCCAGACAGAAAAATGCAGCCACGGGAAGCGTTGCCCCAGCCAGCGGGATTCCCAGGAAGCTGCTGTAAAAATCCTGCAGGGTTCTTTCACTGCGGAAATAGCGGATCCACCAGCATTCATAACACGCCATCAACGCTCCGGCTGCCGCCAGCCAAAGCGACCACAGCGTCCAACCTCGGGGGTTGAAATCCGAAAAAAGAAGAGCTGACGCCGTCACACATACTTCGCCTGTGCGTTCCAGAAAAAGCAGCACCCGATTTTCTCCCTTCGGATCATAACCCACCGGTTTTCTGCCGGCCCAGAACAGGTTGGGCAGAAAGAGCAGGAGCAGGAAAAGCAAGCCGGTATAGGAAAAACCAATTTGTCCCATTTCTTCCCCTTCAATGAGACCCAGACTGGGTCAGCCTTCCGCCTGCCCAGTGCAGAGCCTTCTTCCACCGGGCATCCACCCCTTTTCCGTGGCCGCCCCGGTTCCATTCCATCGTCACAGCGAAGCCCTTTCCGGAAAGAATACTCACCGCTTCCCGGGTCCGCTCTCCCACAGTGCGCAGCAGGGGCGGCCCCCCGAATTCCTCCCGGTCTCCCAGGGAAAGATAAAACTCTGTGCCGTTGCTCAGCCTCATTTCTCGCAGATATCCGGCAAAACCCTCATACCACAGAGAGCCTGAAAGAGAAGCATACCGTCCGAATGCTTCAGTCTGCCCGGCTGCCCACAGGGCGAACAGGCCACCCAAAGAATACCCCAGCAACGCCCTTTTGTCCCTGTCTGCCGTTGCGCCGAACTTCTCTTCTAAAAACGGCAGCGCCGCCTCTGTCAGAAAGGAGAGATACCCGACGGCTTCGCCGGTGAATTCTTCTTCCCGGAGCCCAGGAGAAGGCCAAGGCGTAAAATCCCGGTTTCCCTCGGACTCAGCGAAAAACAATAGCATGGGCGGCAGCTCTACTGCAAACCCCGGCATTTTGTCTTTCATTCCCCAGCCGCATAGAACCGATACAGGCAATTTTCCCTTTATACCGCCATTGGGCACAAAACAAGCGCACTCTCTGCCCTGCAGAGAGAAGAGATTCATCCGCCCCTCCATATGGATACCTTCCTTCCCCGCAATCATTGATCTGTTTTTATGATAATCCTTTTTTCAGGGAGATGCAATCCCTCCTTCCCTGCGGTACTCGCTGGGAGAACGCCCGGTACGGCTTCTAAATACCTTGGCAAAATAAGCGGGCGTGGAAAATCCCACGCTGAGAGCCGCCTCCGTCACCGTACATCCCTCCTGCAGCAGAGAGAGGCTGCGCCCGATTCGGTAATCCAGCAGATAGTCGAACAGCGATTTCCCCATTTGCCGCTTGAAAAAGCGGCAGCATTCGCTCTTGCAGAGACCCGCCTGCCGGGCCACATCTTCCAACGTAAGTTTTTTCGCGTAATTTTCATGAAGATAGGTGAGTACTGCCCGCAGGCGCTCAATTTTTTCCAGGTCCTCCGGCAGCGCTTTTTTTGCTTCTTCCCCATAGTTCCGGTACAGTTCGCCCCAGATACCCAACAGCAGCCGCTGTACCTCCAGTTCAAACAGCTCCGGCTTTTCCTGAAACAGGCCGTATATCTGCCAGAAGCTGTCCAGCGCCGCCTGCTGCCAGACGGATTCAGATGTCAGCAGAATGGATGACAGGCCTTTCTTATTCACAATTCCTTCCACATACTTTTTTCCTATCACGCTCCCCTCAAAACCTGATAGAAGCCTGGGATGAAAGGTGAGGGAGAGATATTCACAGTCGATTTCTCCGGACATAGCGCCGGCATGCAGGGCGTCTGCATTGCAAAACAGCCCTTCTCCCCTGTGCAGCAGATACCGGCTGTCATTGACCCGGTAATCAATTTCTCCATGCAGTACCAGTGTCAGCTCCACTTCATCATGCCAATGCCAGGGAAAGGCTCCAGACAGATAGGAGGACAGCTTTTTCCGGCTCAAATTCACCGGAAAGCTGTAAGTCCCGTGGTTTTTCAGCTCGCGCCGTTCCCTGTCAATCTGTAATTCCATGACAACTCCTCAATATAATACTCACAATTCCCACTATTCTTGTTGCTGTAACTCTTCTTATCTCATTATAATGATCACAAAGACAAAAAACAATCTATTCTTGCAGCCAAAGGAGGATTTTTATGGCAATTCTGGTATTGGGCGGAGCCGGATACATCGGCTCACACACTGTATACGAACTGATCGGCAGCGGCGCAGACGTGGTGGTGGCGGACAATCTGGAAACCGGACATCGGGAGGCGGTACATCCCCAAGCCCGGTTTTACCAGGGCGATATCCGAAGCAGGGACTTCCTCGACCGGCTCTTCCAGCAGGAAGCTATCGATGCGGTGATCCATTTTGCCGCCAATTCCCTGGTGGGAGAGAGTATGATGAATCCTCTGAAGTATTACGACAACAATCTGTGCGGCACCAAAGTTCTGCTGGAGGCTATGGTGGCTCACAACGTTCGCAAAATCGTCTTTTCATCCACCGCCGCCACCTACGGCGAGCCGGTAAATATTCCTATTTTGGAAACCGATCCTACCCATCCCACCAACACATATGGCGAAACGAAGCTTGCCATGGAGCGAATGTTCCACTGGGCGGGAAAAGCTCACGGTCTGCGGTATGTATCCCTGCGGTATTTTAATGCATGCGGCGCACACAAAAGCGGAAAAATCGGGGAGATGCACCAGCCTGAAACTCATCTGATCCCCATCATTCTTCAGGTTCCCCTGGGAAAAAGAGAAAGCGTCTCTATCTATGGTGAAGATTATGATACCCGCGACGGCACCTGCGTACGCGACTACATCCATGTCACCGATCTGGCGCAGGCTCATATTCTGGCGGTAGAATACCTGAACAGGGGCGGTGAAAGCGACATCTTTAACCTGGGAAACGGCGTGGGCTTTACCGTCAAAGAGGTAATTGAATGTGCACGGAAGGTAACCGGCCATCCGATTCCTGCCATTTCTGCGCCAAGGCGTGCCGGAGACCCGGCCCAACTCGTAGCCTCCAGTGAAAAGGCCAAGAATATACTGGGCTGGAATCCCCAGTATGATGACCTGGAGACTATCATAGCCTCTGCCTGGAATTTCCATAGGAAAAGGTAGGACAGAGCAGTTCCCTTTTTGAAAAAGCAGTGCCGCAGGAACGGTTTCTTCGTCCCTGCGGCACTGCTTTTTCCCGAACATCAATTCTGCTCCCGCAGTCTTTTCACAGCTTCCTGCAGTTCGTCAAAGCTGCGGATATCCATATCCATCAGCCTTTTCCTCTGTTTTCCGCTGAGAGACTGAAAATACTCAAAGCTGGAAATATCCTGATCCAGCAGATCGGTCAGATCCAGATGCATTTCGCTCATCACCATCACCTCCTGCTGGTTTATGGTTCCACAAAGGACGGCACTATAACCATATGTCCAGCTCTTATCCGGCAGCTTAACGCTGCAAAGCGTTCTTAACGGCACGCTGTTTCTTTTAGAATTGCAGGAGGTCGTATTCCGGCAGAGTTCAGTCAACTCCACAAAACTGCAGCGTCCCTTCATCCGTATTGAGGACAGCCATTCTGCCCATAGGGAGAATCCCATGATTTTCCCCATGTCCAAAATCATCACAGTAGGCCACGGGAACCCCATATTTTAAGCCAAACCGCTTCAGCCTCTCCAACAGCTCAGCCGGCACATCTAAACTGTAATGCCCAAACAAAAGTCCGGCTGTCCGAAAGGCCAAACCGCTCTGCTCAAGATGGGAAATGAGAGCGCTTACATGAGCCACGCTGCTGAATCTTTCATGGTCCTCCAAGAAAAGCAAATACGGCCCGCCATCCAGTCTGGGAAAATATTGCCCGCCTGTCAGTAGGGCTGCATTCCCCAGATAACCGCCGGCCAAAATTCCCGTTCCCTCCCCGGGGCAGAGCAGGCGCCATGGGGCGCTGGGCACAAACTCCTTTGCAGGGCCTTCTACGAAATGAGAGAAAAACTGCTGCTTGTTATATGGCGTAAGATTTTCAAACATTCCAGGCAACGCGCCGTAATAGGTGACCAAGCCTGTCTTTCGGGTAATGGCGCTGAGGATGGATGTACCGTCGCTGTAGCTCACATAAAATTTCGGATGTGCCCTGATGGCAGAATAATCCAGATAGGGCAGTACCTCCTCTCCTCCCTCACCGCCGCCGAACAGTACCATTTTAACTTCTTTTTCCCTGGCCATGCTGTTGATATCTTCGGCACGCTCTTCCTCTGAGGCCAGATACCCATAGGTATTTCGAAAAAAATGATCGCCCAGCCTCACCTGAAACCCCAAGCTGCGTATCGCATCCAAAATGGGGGCATATCTTTCCCGCTCAGCCACATGGCAGGGGGCTACCAGCCCAATGGTATCTCCCTGGCTCAAGCATTGGGGCCGCATGTTCATACGCTTCCACCTCTATTTCTCATCGGGAGCCCCTGCTCTTCAGGGCACGGCTCTCCTCTGGGGTACATCCTTCCAAGCTATATCGCGCCTTTTCATAGAGCTGGTGCAGTGTTTCATCCGCTATGCCCGCTCCAGCTTCCAGCTCTGCAGGGGCAGCCCAGTCTTCGGGCTTTTCCTTGGAACCCCTAAGTATGGTCTTCCGGTATCTCCTTCGTATTGCCGCATTGGGAGAAAAATCCAAGGCGGAGATTTTTCTGTGCCGGCGTTCCCCTTCCAGCCTTTCCTCCTCCTCCTGATTGCCCAGGAACTGTACCACATCTCGGTTATCCGTATAAGACGACCTGAAATTCTTGAAAATCTGGTAGATGCCATAAAGGATCAGTGCTGCGATACCTCCCACTGCCAGCGCATAAAAGAGATAGGAGACAAAGGGAGGAATCTGGAACCAAGGTTCCCTCTCCTCTCCCAACAGCTCCTCCGGTATTTCAAAGCCGGAGGGCTGTTCCTCCATTACCGTTTCAGGCTGTGCTGCCGCCCCCATATGGTTCAGCCGGGAAAAATCCACTCGAAAGGAACCGGTACTCAGTACGGAAGCAGGCAGCAGCAGCGCGCCCGCCAAAAGCACCAGAGCGGCCACCGCTATTCCTGCCGTGCGTACAATCCGGCGAACCGGAAGGCCGTGCATTCCCCTGTTAAGCTCCAGATATTCCTCCACACGGCCAATCCCGCTGTAGGCCAGGAACAGCAAAAGATACAGCGCTGCGCTGAATACGGAAAGCTTCTGCAGCGCTGTCTGTCCCGTACCGGCACTATAAAGAAAGGGAACCAAAAATACCAGGAGAACCGCCAGGTGGGGCACGTCAAACGCAGATTCCTCCTTCTCTTCGGAGAGCCTGGACCGCCCACGGAAGAAACAGAGCACAGCCCCTGCGATAAAGCCCGCCACCGTGCCGGTAAGCAGCCAGGAAATCCCGGAAATCATAAGAGACGCCAAAAGAAACTGCCAGAGAGCAGGCAGTTTTTTGGCCGCATAAAAGCTCAAAAGTATCGGAACAAAAAACAGCAGTCCCCGACAGTAGACAGCAAGTTCCACGCCCTCACCCTGTATGATATTCATAACCATGGCGTAGGCGATTGCGGTGATCAAAGCACAGTGAAAACGAGAGAGAAACCGCATCAGCAAAACCCTGCCGTTTCCGGCGTCCAGCCATTCATATACCTTCTTCACAGAGCCGCCTCCTCACACATCCATCCATATGGTATCCACATTTTGAGGGATCTCACGAGGCTTGCGCTCTTCCCGATAGGGGATGATCTGCACAGCCTGCCCCTTGCCCACAAAACTGGAGAAAGTCTCAGCCAGAGCCTCAGACTGATTTCTTGAGACCAGCACATAGAGATCATCCTCCCTGCCGCTTCCCTCCCGAACCGGAAAAAAGCTGGCAATCGGCGTCAGATCATTCTGGGCCTGCACACAGGCGAATTTCTTTCTCAGAAACAGGCTGCTGCCCGCTCCTGAAACAGTTTCCAGCCGAAGGGGCTTTCCGGTAAGCACATCCGGGCCGTTGCTGCGCACGCCGATTTCCACACCAGCGGAGAGCAGCTTTTCACAGAGGGAACAGGCAATGCGCACTGCGGCCTCGTTGAGCACATCCGCCTGCTGTACCCCCAACCCCTCCATGTCAAGCAGCACCACCACCTTTTGGGACAGAGTGGACTCGTGAATATTGGTCAGCAGCTTTCCCTCCCGGGCCGTGGCCTTCCAGTTGATATATTTCATAGGGTCTCCCCTGGAATATTCCCTCAACCCGGCAAATTCAAAGGGATCGTCATACACTTTTTTCCTGCTCAATACGGACCCCATGATGCGGGAAAAAGGAATCATGATCTGCCCTGTAGGCACTGGCTTCGGCAGCACATAAAATTCCGTATTCTGCGCGTTGCGTGTCAGATAACGCTTCGTCAGAAAAAGATTTGAGGCGTTGATGCCTGCCTCGTCAATACGGAAATACCCCCGGCGCACACATTTAAACTCCAGAGTACGAGTGATTTTCTGCCGCACGGACAAGGCAAACACATCCCTGCGGTAAGAGCGGTCGCTGACCGAGGAATTCTGACCGTCTGAAAATTGAAGCCTCTTGTCCATGTGAAAATCAATTTCCACAACTGGCATAGGCAGCAATTTATCGTTTACAATAACCTCTGTCAGGGTGGAAGTTTCCTCTTCCGTCCGGTATTCCTCCCGAAAAGCGACGCCGGCGGACAAGCCCCGGTTCCAGAGCCTGTCATAGAGAAAAGCCTGAACCAGATAAAGCAAAAACAGAATCAGCAGAACTACAAAGACCGTCATATCACTTTGTCCACTCCTCTGTGGGCACTTCCACACTGTGCAGCAGTTCTTCCACTACCTGCTTTTGTACGGCGGTAGAGTTCATGGCGCCGCTCACAGAAAGCCGGTGGGCAAGCACTGGGACCGCTACCCCTTTCACGTCCTCCGGGGTCACAAATTCCCTTCCCTGCACCAGCGCATAGGCCTGCGAGGCACGCAGCAGTGCCAAAGTACCACGAGGGCTGACGCCCAGCTCTACATTCCGAAATTCCCGGGAGGCTTGGGAAAGGCCGGCCAGGTACTCCATCAGCGCCGGATGCACATAGATTTTTCGCACTGATTCCTGCAGGGAGGCAATCTCCTCCTTGGTACAGACCGCCTCCAGAGACTGCAAAGGTTCCGCGTCCCGGAAGCGTTCCAAAATCGCAATTTCCTGACGCTTTGTAGGAGGCTCCATGGAAATACGCATCAAAAACCGGTCCAGCTGTGCCTCCGGCAGCGGATAGGTGCCCAGTGTTTCCACGGGATTCTGTGTGGCGATCACAAAGAAGGGGCTTTCCAGGGTCCGCGTCACACCGTCCACTGTCACCTGCTGCTCTGCCATACATTCCAGCAGGCTGGACTGGGTGCGGGGTGTAGCGCGGTTGATTTCATCCGCCAGCAAAATATTGCAGAAGACCGGTCCGGGACTGAATACAAATTCTCCCTTTTTCTGGTCAAAAAAATTAAGGCCAGTCACATCGGAGGGAAGCAGGTCCGGCGTAAACTGAATCCTGCCGAACCCGGCATTCACCGATTTGGCCAGGGAACGGGCAAGCACAGTTTTTCCCATTCCGGGCACATCCTCAATCAGCACATGTCCCCCCGCCAGCAAAGCGGCCAACAGCAGATTCACCGTGTTTTCCTGCCCCACCATAACCTTTCCGATATTTTCTTTGATCAAAGACGGTATCTTTTCCATCGATTATGCATTCCTTTCCTGATGCCGGTTTCCAGATTCCAGTATACCTTCACAAAACTTGTTAGGAGGGTAACTGTTTTTTTATTCTACCAGAGAACTCCATAAAACACAAGGAAACTTTCCTTGACAAGGAAGAAAAAACATGATATTGTATCTGTAAATTAAAAGTTGAAAGGGCGGGTGTTTTTTGTTGTCGGTATCTGCGTAAAAAGGCATAAGGGCTTGGCTGTCTGTGGCCAGGTTTATTTGTTATTGCCTGTTTTCCAGAACCGAACACAAAGAACGCCGCCATTTGACAGAGCAAATGGCGCGGAGTTTCCCGCGCTTTTTTTCTGCCCTTTTTTACAGAGGATCCCGATAATTCTCTCTTACGGCGGCAGGTCTGCATAACAGGCAGGTCTGAGAAAAGGCGCCATACCGGAAGGAGACAAATTTTTTCCCGTTTGGGTTCATTCTCTCTCCGGCTTCCAAACATGATAGAAAGGCAGAAATAATTATGAGTAGCAGAACTGATTCCGTTTTGGAATTCGATCAAATACGAACTATCCTGGCAAATTACGCCGTTACAGAATACGGACAGCAGCGTTTAGGCAGCCTTTCCCCCACTTTGGAGGAATCCAAAGTGCTTGCCGCGCTAAGAGATACCTCAGATGCCCGCAAGGTCATCGATACTGTGGGAAACCCACCCCTCACCGCCATGAAGGAATTGCGGCCCATGCTCACTATTGCAGAAAAGGGAGGGATGCTCCTGCCGGAACAATTGGAACGGATTCAGCAGTTTATCTCTTCCTGCAGGAGGATGAAAACTTACTTGAAAAAGGCGGAGGCTGCCGATGTGCCCCTGGCCTCCTGGGGCGCTTCCTTTGATACGCTGGATTTCCTTTGGGATGAGATCAACTGCGCCATTCGAAACGGCATGGTGGACAGCGGAGCTTCCAAAGAACTGCGGGATTTGCGCAGAAAGCTGGAAAACCTGAATCTGCGGATAA
Source organism: Neglectibacter timonensis (assembly GCF_900048895.1). GTDB lineage: Bacteria > Bacillota > Clostridia > Oscillospirales > Acutalibacteraceae > Acutalibacter > Acutalibacter timonensis. Next base: position 883,462 of record NZ_LT160640.1, read on the forward strand.
AAACACAGCTTGAAGAGCTGCTGCGCAAACGGAAAGAGTATTTTTCCGACAGTTTTATCAGCAACCGGGACGGGCATTTTACTTTGCCGGTCAAAAAGGAGTACAAATTCCAGGTGCCCGGCCTTGTGGTCGGAAGTTCTTCCAGCGGAGCCACCTATTTTATCGAGCCCACCTCCGCCTCCAAGCTGCGGGGAGAAATTTCCGCGCTAAAGGCAGCGGAGAGCGCCGAAGAAGATCGGATACTCTATGCCCTCACTTCTCTGGTAGATGATTGCCGCGCTCCTATCCTGCAGAATATAGAGGCCATGGAAGCCCTTGATTTCATCTTTGCCAAGGGGAAACTCAGCGCAGAGATGGACGCAGTCTGTCCCAGGATCAACCTGGAACAACGTTTTTCCATCAAGCAGGGGCGACACCCGCTGCTGAACCGTTCCTCCTGCGTTCCCCTTGATTTTTTCTTGGGAGACGGCGTCCAGGGGTTGGTCATCACCGGTCCCAATACCGGCGGGAAGACCGTGTCCTTGAAGACAGTGGGGCTTTTCACACTGATGGCCCAGAGCGGCCTCCACCTTCCCTGTTACGAGGCGGATATTCCGCTGTGTTCCGCCGTACTCTGCGATATTGGAGACGGGCAGAGCATTTCTGAAAACCTTTCCACCTTTTCCGCCCATATCACAAATATTATCGCCATCCTGCAGGAAGCCAACGCGCAGAGCCTGGTTCTGCTGGATGAACTGGGCTCCGGCACCGATCCCGCTGAGGGCATGGGGCTGGCAGTAGCGATTCTTGAGGAGCTTCGGAAAAAACGCTGCCTTTTTGTAGCTACCACCCATTATCCTGAGGTGAAGGAATATGCCGAACGTACACCGAACCTGCTGAATGCCCGCATGACCTTTGACCGGGAAAGCCTTAAGCCCCTCTATCAGTTGGAAATCGGCGAAGCTGGCGAAAGCTGTGCCTTGTATATTGCCCGTAGGCTAGGCCTGCCCCGTCATATGCTCCAACGGGCTTTTGAGGAGGCGTACCGGAACCGTCCGGCAAATACGACTGCCCCGCCGGACATCGGTTTTTTGGAAGGCGCGGCGGAAGGGGAATTCTCCCAATCCGCCCAAAGCGTCCTTCCCAAACGAAATGCTTCGAAGCAGAGCAGCCATGCTCTCAAGTTCCACGTGGGGGATTCCGTCATCGTCTATCCGAAAAAGGAACTGGGGATCGTGTGCCGCACCGCCAACGAAAAAGGGGAAATCGGGGTACAGATACGCCGGGAAAAGCGCATGGTCAGCCACAAACGGCTGCAGCTGAAGACGCCGGCCGACCAGCTCTACCCTGAAGATTACGATTTTTCCATTGTCTTTGACAGTGTGGAAAACAGGAAGGCACGCCATCAAATGGAAAAACGCCATGAGCCCGGTTTGGAAATCAGACTGGAAGAGTTTTGAGGAGGAGATGATTTACCTGAATGATTTTTCGATGAAACACACCGAATGGGGTGCTCTCACCGCATTGACAAACCCTTTTCTTGAGGAACTGGGACACAGGAATGACGGTTTTTGGGATGATGGGGTTTCTCAGGCGGAACCCCACATGCTCTTTTGGCAGGGAGAACAGATTGGTTTTTGTGCCGTTGAACCTCAGCCGGAGGGAAGCGGAATGCTGCGGGCCTTCTATCTTCTGCCCTCCTACCGTTTTACAGCTCAGGCAAGCTTTCAGGCGGTATTGGACGCATGCCGGGTTTCTTCGGCCATGGTTCCCAGCAACGACGAGTTCTTTCTCTGCCTTTCCCTGGAAACCATGCGTGTTCAGGGCGGTTCCCTGGACCTGCAGGCCTATAACATGACTTACGGGCCTCCCCGCAGGGAGGCTGAGTACGGACCGGAAAGCTTTTCCCCTGTAAGCGACTTGGACGAGATGCATGCTCAAACAGAAAACATGTGGAGCGGCGAACCGCTTCCGGAGGACGCACGCTTTTACAAGGTGGTGGAGCATGGAGAAGTATTGGGCTATGGCAGCCTCTACCCCCGCAGACTTGATCAGGAGTATCTGGACGTGGGGAATTATGTGCTTCCCAGCCACCGCGAAAAAGGTGTTGGCAGAAGCATTCTGATCCAGCTTTCCCGGAAAGTCCTGGCCGAAGGGAAAAAGCCCTCGGCCGGCTGCTGGTATTACAACCACAGAAGCATCTGCACCCTGATAAGCAGCGGTTTTCTGCCCAACAGCCGTATCTTCCTGGTTCATTTTACCTCCAGGAATACCGGAACGAGCTCTGGAGTTCAGTTATGAAAAGAGACGTTATCCACCATACTCTGGCGCCTGTTTTTGACGGAAATTCCCGAATTTTGCTGTTGGGGACCATGCCCTCTCCCAAATCCAGGCAGGAAGGCTTTTATTACATGCATCCCCAGAACAGATTCTGGCCTGTTCTGGGAGCTGTACTTAATCTTCCCGTTCCGCCGGACAGGGAGGGAAAAAGAGCATTGCTGCTTGAAAATCACATTGCCCTGTGGGACGTACTGGCCTCCTGTGAAATTTCCGGGTCGGCTGACAGCAGCATCCGGCAGCCAGAGCCAAATAATTTTTCTCTCATTTTTTCCAAAGCAGATATCCGAATGGTTTTCACCACGGGAAAAACTGCTCAGCGTTGGTTTGAACGGTTTTCAGACCGGCAGAGCATCTGCCTTCCCTCCCCCAGCCCTGCGAACAGGCGCGTCAGCTGGGAAGAGTTGCTGAAAGCCTACCGGCGGCTTCTGGATTATCTGGAATAAACAGCCGGCAGCCAACTGTTTCTGTCTCTACCTTATATATTCACATAAACTATAAAGCTGCGCTATAAGCATCCTTAGCTGACGATGAAACGGCACTAATCAGAAGTCTCTTTTTCGAAACCAACAAACCTATTCCGTATAAAAGCAGGATACACCGTAAAAACACGGCGTATCCTGCTTTTTTTAATGAAAAATCACGATGTATGAATCACCATTGAATTCTGACATTCTGCCTGTCTGTAAAGTATCCGTCGGCACCCTGGCGGGCCATATCCACCATCCAATCCAGCTTATCCACCACATAGCAGAGCAATGGAATCCCTGCTTTCTGTGCGGCGGCAAAATATTCCCTTTCCTGAAATGGCGCGATAGCCACTCCCGCCAAATCCTTTTCCTTTGCAAAGGCCATAACCTGACTCGGGTCACGCTTTTCAGCAGCCGGCATTCGATACAGGATAAGAAAGATGTTCCGAAATCCCAAGTTTTTGACGCTGTCGTATTCCCTAATGCTGTAAATATAAGGGAGAAAGCGTTCTATCAGGTCAGGATACCGAACACTGATCATGCGCAGGCCTTCCGTATTGCGTTCCTTAAAGTCAGGAATCACCCGAACTTCAGGATGGGAGCGCATCCAAGCGGCCAGCGTATCCAAATTCATCGGTGTGAGAGATCCAAAAATCTTAGTCTGCATAAATTGGCTGAGCGTGGAATAGGGAGGGTACTCCCCACCCCAACCGTGGACACAAGCCAGCTGCTGGTCTGCGGTCCAGGAAAAATCCACCTCGATCATACGGTTTCCCCAGCCATAAGACTCCTCCATAGCCTGCAGGGAATTGGACACCAAAAACTGTCCAGTCTGTCCGCCTCCGTGCATGATATACCGCAAATCGTCTATATTACAGCCCTGTTCAAACTTTTGATAGGACCCTAAATAATTATAAATAATCTGAGCCGCCTCGGCACGGGTGGCTTTCCCCCAAGGCCGAAAAGTGCGATCCTCATAACCGGAAAGCAGTCCTGCGCCGGATACCTTCGCCACTTCCTTTGCCGCCCATCCTGCACAGGAGGAAGCGTCGCGGAAATTCATCGTCCGGTTCTTAGGCAAAACTCTTCCCATGGCATTTTTATTGTAGCGCCACAGCAGTACCGCTATCTCCTGACGGGATATGGGGGAATTCGGCGCAAAACGGTTATCCCCTACTCCGTTTGCTATCTTTTCTTTGACGCTCCAATAGACGTATTCGGCATACCATGCATTGTTATCCACATCTGAAAACTTGCCCTGCAGTCTCTGAGAGTTGATTTTTTTCCCAGAAACCAACGCCAAAAGCTTTAAAAACTCAGCCCTAGTCACCGGATCCTCCGGATGGAACTTTCCATCCTCCTTGCCCCCCAGCACTTGCCGCCTTGCCAGGTAATTAACTGGAAGCGCATACCACTCCGATCCCTGAACATCGGGAAATTGCCGCTCATTTTCGAAAGCCAAAGCAGGCAATACTGAGCCAAGCAATAAGAGGCCCGCAAAAAAACAAGCGGCTATCCTCCTGCCAAAGTTCTTTCTCAAAGCCTCTCCTCCTCATTACTGTTCCTTTACCACTGTATTTTTATCGTCTGCTTATTTGTTATAAAGCCGTCCGTTCCCTGCTGTGCAAGAGATCGCATGGTGGTTGGGCTGTCAATGACAAAGGAAAGCAACGGAATCCCAGCCTTCTTAGCCTCTGCCTCATATTCTTCGATTTTTTGATCCGGAGAAACCGCGATAGCCGTCAAAGCCTTATCTCTGGCAAACGCTACGTTTTCCTTCACCTTACCCCGTTCCGCAGCTGTCATTTGATAAAAGATGAGAATCATATTTTCATATCCCAAATTGTGGATTGCCTCATAGTCCGAAGTGTGATAGAGATAGGGAATAAATTGACCCAGCAAATCCGGATAATAAGTGCTGATCAGCCGCAGCCCCTCCACGCTTCGCTCTTTGAAGTCCGCCACTATCTGTACTTCCGGATGGGCACGCAGCCAGCTGCTCAGGCTTTCCATGCCCATCGGAGTTAAGGCGCCATAAATCTTCGCCTGCAAAAACCCATTCAAAGTGGATTTCGGCGGATAGGCGCCGCCCCAATTGTGCAGGCAGACCAGTTGATTATCCGTAGTCCAGGAAAAATCCAGTTCCACAATTCGGTTTTGGCTGCGGGACGCCTCCTGCAGAGCTTCCAGAGAATTGGAAACCTGATACCTGCCGCCTACCTCACCGCCGCCATGCATCACATACCGCAAATCATCCAGAGAACATCCGCGCTTATACTCCCGGTAGGCGCTTAGATATTTGTAGAGGATTTGAGCCGCTTCCGCCCGGCTGGCATTATTCTGAGGGCGGAAAGTTCTGTCGCTGTATCCACGGATGATACCTGCACCCTCTACGGCTTCTACCTCTTTCTTAGCCCAGCTGCTTACGGCAGAGGCGTCTTTAAAATATGTTTTCTGGTAGCGGGGCATAATTTTTCCCAAGGCATTTTTATTATACCGCCAGAGGATGACGGCTATCTGTTGACGGGTGATGGGACTGTCCGGGGCAAAGCAGCCGTCCCCTACTCCGTTAATAATCTTCTCTCTGACGCCCCAGTATACGTATTTCGTATACCAAGCATTTTCCGGCACATCAGAAAAGCTGCCTCCAAGCCTTTGGGAAGTCAGATCCTTCCCGGATGCCATCGCCAGCAGTTTTAAAAATTCAGCACGGGTAATCTGGGCTTCCGGATGGAATTTTCCATCCTCCTTGCCGCCAATAATTCCCACCCGCGCCAGGTAGCGCACCGGCTCTGCATACCAAGCATCCACAGGAACGTCCGGAAAACCGGCCACAGCCTCCGCAGCGGCTGCGGGGCAAACAGCATTCAGAATAAAAACGCCGCTCAAAACAACAGCTACAGCTGTTCTCCAAATCTTTCCTCTCATTACCTTTTCCCCTTCTGACTTTCAAGCCAGTTTTCAGTCATCTATCCGATATCTGCGGTCAAAACGGCTTTTCTTACGGTCATAACAGATGTATTTCAAAATCCAAGCAGCAGCCAATACAATGGCGGGCCAAAAGCACAGCTCAGACCAAAAACGGCAACCTAAACCACCCAACAAAAATATAAGGGCAAGCACTAGGCAGAAACCTGCCGAATCTCTGCGCAGCTTTTTTTCATTATAATGCGCCCTCTCCGCAGGCAGCTTGAAATTATACCCAGGCACCATATTGCAAGCATGATTTCCCAAAAAAACAAACGCCAAAAAATACAGAAAAAAAATAAGCGCCAGTCCAAAACACAGAAGATAGAGCTCGTTCATTTTGCCCCTCCTTTTATCCTTTCCAAAACGGATACGGTAAAGTATAGCATATTTAACCGAAAATGGCAAAAACAGAAAAACAACCTAAAACTTCAAAGCATCAAAAAAGAAAGCCGGGATACCCCGGCCTTTTCCCAACATGATTTTTATCCTGCCTGCCGAGGATTTTTCTCCAAATTGCCCTCAGGCTTCCTTTCAGCCTCTCGTTCCTTCCTTGACTTGATTACCTTAAGACGGGAGAATTCCTCTCGTTCCTTTTCCTCCAAGGCTTCCGTAATCACCTTGACTGTAGTTTCAAGCATGGGAATGCTCACATTTTTCAAAGCGTTTGCTCTACGCTGAGTCTTGACGATAGCCTGTGCCAGCCGAAAAGCGCTGTTTTCCACCTCGGCCAGCATCGCCGTCATCCTCTTGGCCTCACAAAAGCACCGGTAGGCGTCGTCCAACTGAGAATTGCTTTGAGAAACCCCATACGAAAGACGCCTGGGCGGCTCCTCATATTCCACAATTGGTATATCCACGCCCATGACACTGCGAAAATGAATTCTGCTGATGCCGTTATCCACCGGCACCGCCTGGACCAGATCCCCTACCGTACCCAGCGTCCGGTTTGCCAGCTCCAACTTCTGATAGGCCTGCTGGTAGGCAGAACCGATTTCGCTGCGCAGCAGTTTGGATTTATCCAACAGGCCCATCATTTCCCGAATGAGAACATTGCGTTTGCGGTCCAAAAGGTCGAATCCCATAGAGGAAAGCGCCAATGACTTCTTCGCCGCCATCAGGTTCCCTTTGGTCGCAAAAATCTGTTCGCTCACATTACGTCACTCCCCTGTTCCAATAATGCCTTTGCCTCTTCCGGACAGTAGTGAGCTTCCAACATATCATTGTCCACCCGGTCCAACTCGCTTTTGGGCAACAGGGACAAAAGCCGCCATCCCAGATCCAGCGTCTCTTCCATAGCGCGGTCCTCTTCGAAGCGCTGTGCGATAAATTTTTGTTCGAAAGCCTCCCCAAACTTCAGATAGAGCTGATCCACTGTGGAAAGATCCTCCGCCCCAATGACGGAGGCCAGGGCACGGGTATCCTGTACATGAGCATAAGCGGCAAACAGCTGATTTGACACGGCGGAATGGTCGGCACGGGTATAACCTTCTCCAATCCCATCCTTCATCAAACGGGAGAGGGAGGGAAGCACGGATACCGGCGGATAGATACCGGTGGCATCCAGAGAACGGTCCAAAACAATCTGCCCCTCCGTAATATATCCGGTCAAATCCGGTACCGGGTGGGTAATGTCGTCGTTGGGCATGGTGAGAATCGGTATTTGCGTGACCGAGCCATCTACCCCCTGAATAATCCCGGCCCGTTCGTAGAGGGAGGCCAAATCAGAATAGAGATACCCGGGATAGCCCTTCCTGCCAGGAATCTCCCCTTTCGAGGAGGAAAATTCCCGCAGGGCCTCACAGTACGCCGTCACATCAGTCATAATGACAAGAATGTGCATTCCCTGCTCAAACGCAAGGTATTCTGCAGCCGTCAAGGCGCAGCGGGGCGTCAGAATCCGTTCGATGATAGGGTCGTTTGAGAGGTTCAGGAACATGACGGTTCTATCCATAACGCCCGCCTCTTCAAAAGAACGCCGGAAATAATCGGCCACATCGTTTTTCACACCGATAGCCGCAAAGACAATACCGAATTTGGAGCCGTCGTCCTTGGCCAGCCTGGCTTGGCGCACAATCTGTACCGCCAGCTTGTTATGCTGCATGCCCGGACCTGAAAAGATGGGAAGCTTCTGCCCTCTGATCAGCGTCATCAGACAATCGATAGAGGATATTCCGGTATGAATATAGTTGAGCGGATAGACCCGGCCCACCGGATTCAGCGGTTTTCCGTTGATATCCGCCTTCTTTTCCGAAAAGAGCGGCCCCAGACCGTCAATGGGACGTCCGGCGCCATCAAAAATGCGGCCGGGCAATTCGGGCGAAAGCGCCAATTCCATGGGACGACCCGTCATTGTCACACTGGTATCGGTCAGACCCAGGCCATTGGTTCCCTCAAAGACCTGAATCACACAACGGTCTTTTTCTATCTGCACGATTCTGCCGGTACGGAAACTGCCGTCCGGGAGACGCAGGCGCACCATCTCATCATAACTGCCTCCCGATGCACCTTCCAGTACGACAAGGGGCCCATTGATTTCAGAAAGGCCTGTCAATTCAATACTCACAGCAGTTCCTCCTCGTTGTCAAAGCGCTTGCAAAACCTGATCGACCTCGGCATCATATTCATCAAACAGCTCGAGCCGGTCATTGGGAATCTCATATTTCATCTTCGTAAGGCGGCTGAAAATACCGGTTTCCAGAATTTCGGAAAGCGCCACGGCGTGCTTCTGCACCCCACGTCCCGTGATGGCGTCACGGGCGCCGTGATACAGATGCAAAATCACTTCCATCATGCGCAGCTGTTTTGGCAGCGGCACAAAGGTATCCGCCGGGTGATAGGCATTTTGCTGTAAGAAACCGGTGCGCACCAGCTTTGCCGTCTCAATAATCAACTTCTGATCGTCGGGCAAAACATCCGAACCGATCAGTTTGACAATCTCCATCAGCTTGTTCTCCTCGTGGAGAAGCCCCATCAGCTCCTGCCTTCGTGCCAGAAAGGAACGTCCTGCATGTCCGGCGTACCAGTCCGCAAGGTCGTCGGCATATTCGCTGTAGCTGTCGTTCCAATTGATGGCAGGATAATGCCGGGTATAGGCCAGCGATTTATCCAACGCCCAGAAACAGCGTACGAACCGCTTTGTATTTTGGGTAACCGGCTCGGAAAAATCAGCCCCCTGCGGAGAAACAGCCCCGATAATGGAAATGGATGCATCCTTTCCACCCAGCGTCCGGATCATCCCGGCCCGTTCGTAAAATTGTGAAATCCGGCTGGGCAGATAGGCTGGGAAGCCTTCCTCTGCCGGCATCTCTTCCAACCGGCCGGAAATTTCACGGAGCGCCTCGGCCCACCGCGAGGTGGAGTCTGCCATAATCGCCACATGGTAGCCCATATCCCGGTAATATTCCGCCAGTGTGATTCCCGTATAAATGGATGCTTCTCGCGCCGCAACCGGCATGTTGGAGGTATTGGCGATGAGTACCGTGCGGGCTGTCAGAGGCTGTCCGGACTTAGGATCTACCAGCTCGCTGAATTCCTCCAACACCTGCGTCATCTCATTGCCCCGTTCTCCGCAGCCCACATAGACGATAATATCTGCGTCGCACCACTTTGCAAGCTGGTGCTGAGTCATCGTCTTCCCAGTGCCGAAGCCTCCCGGAATTGCCGCAGTGCCGCCCTTGGCAATAGGAAACAGCGTATCTATCACCCTCTGCCCGGTAATGAGAGGCATGGTGATGGGCAGACGTTTCCCAATTGGACGCGGCGTTCGGATGGGCCATTTTTGACAAAGCGTCAGCTCGTGCCGCTTTCCCGCTTCATCTTCCAGAAGCACCACGGTATCTTTGACCCGGTAAAGGCCATTCCCTGCCGCGGACACCACCTTTCCCCTCAGGCCGGGCGGGACCATACAGCGGTGTTCGATCAGAGGCGTTTCCGGGCATACCGCATAGATCTGCCCTTCCTCAAGCGTCTCCCCTTCCCTGACGCAAAGCGTGACCTGCCACTGCTTCTCTTCATCCAGGGAAGGAAGGTTGGCCCCCACGTCGATCATTGCGCCGGACATCTGCATCAGCTCCGGCAAAGGACGCTCAATTCCATCGTAAATATTGGACAGGATCCCGGGACCCAGCGTGGCGGAAAGAGGCGCTCCAGTACCCAGTACCGGCGCGCCGGGAGCAAGCCCCGTCGTAGATTCATACACCTGAATTGTGGTCTTTTCCCGGGTGATGCCGATCACCTCACCGATCAGGCGCCGCTCCCCCACATAGACCATTTCCAGCATCTTAAAATCAGATGCATTCTGCACCGTCACCACGGGCCCGTTGACAGAAAACACCACATTGCCTATCAAATCTGTTCACCTCGCTGTTCCTGCGAAAGAAAGAGTCCTGCATTTTCATAGAACCACTGCCGCTGTGCCTCCAAAGCTGCATCCAGAGTTTCATCGGCTTTCCAGCCGGTCAATTCCAGCACAAACCGCAGGCCGCCCAACCTGATGGTCTCGTCTTCTTCGACTCTGGCCGGCATTCCGCAGGCGAGCAGCAGTTCCCCACTTTGGTGCAGATCGGCAGGCCTGACCTGCAGCAAAACGGGTTCCCCATCCTTCCGCAGCTTTCCGGCTTTTTCCGCTTTTTGACGCAAAAATTCCGAATATTCCTGTCCCGAAACGAATTCGCTCAGGCTCTCCTCTGCTTTTTGAAAGACCTCGTCGGTCAGCTGGATTCGGCGTTCATAAAGCTGGCGGCGAAGTTCCGCACGGCGCTCTGAAACAGCGTGCGCCGCCGCAGTCTCTATCCGGCGGCTCTCTTCTTCCAGAAGATGGGCCGAATCCCCGCGGGCGTCGTCTTCATATTTTCCGAGTTCAGAAACGCGGTATTCCTTCAGTTTCCGATCGATTTCGGCAATCTGAGCGTTGGCCCTCTGCATAATACTTTGGCGGAATCGCTCGCATTTTTCTCTGACATCCCGCTGATCTTCCTGCACTCCAATCCCCCCTACAGCCTGATCCCTAATGCTTCCCCGATGTAACGCTCTAAAGAGGAGCCCACATCCCCACCATGGCGGTCCGGAATTTCAACGATCAAAGGCCGTTTATAATTTCTTTTCCGTTCATTGAAAAGCGCCGGACAGAGATTCATCAGTTTACCGGTCACCAGGAGAATCCCCACATCGGGGTCCTGTACCGCCAGCTGCACGGCAGCCTCAACTTCTTCGGCCTCATGCGCCACAACGCCCTCGATCCCCGCCAGACGCATTCCCATCTGCGTATCAATATTGTCGCTGATTAAAAAAAACTTCATACCATCGTCCATGTACGCGGGTTAACACAACTCTCATGGAAAGCGGCGCATGAACCCACGATCGCCTTTCTTCCGTTTCTCCGTTCTCTCGCACGGATATTCCTTACAGACGGTTGATAATCAAAATAGAGATCAGAAGGCCGTATATAGCGATACCTTCGCCCAAAACCACAAAAATAATCGCCTTGCCAAAAGCCTTGCTGTTTTCACTGACGGCTCCAATCGCGGCAGGCGCCGCAGCAGCCACGGCAATACCTGCTCCCAACGCGGACAGTCCTGTAGAAAGAGCTGCGGCTAGGAACCCCATCCCTTGAGCCGAGGTGCCGGCAATCGAAACCGCCGCATCGGCCACGGCGCCGGATTCTGCAGCAAAACCGGTCATCGGAAGCGCGATTCCGCACAGGCAAACCGCTCCAAACACACAGAGATTCATCCAAATCCTGCGCCGGGCGGCTTTCCCGGTCAGACGGCCGCGGGCCACAGAAAGCAGCGGGGCACACATCAGAAGAAGCGTTAAAAAGCAAACCAAAATAGCAATCCAAATATTCATTGTTTCTTTCCCTCCAGAATTTAATTCATGAAAAGCCGTAAGCTACGGCCGCTGTGCAGAAAGTGAAGAAAATGGAATCCCCTGCCCTTCGAAGTAATGGCTGAACATCTCATAGAATTCCAGGCGCAGTACCTGAATTCCCACAATAAACCCTTCAAGCGCCATGACAAAAATATTTCCGCCGATGAGCATCAATACACTGCCGGAGCCCTGCATCATATCGGTCAAGGTCAGCACCACCGCCATCATGCCCGCATGGCTGATGACAAACCCGCCAACCCGCAGGAAGGACATCGTGTTTGTCACAAAACTCAAAAGCACCTCTAAAAGCTCGAAAACCCCCTCTACCAGGAAGCCGCCCAAACTCTCCCCCCGCGGAAGAAAAGAATCTCCGCGAATCAGCCGCCCTAAAGGCTCCTTCAAGAAAATCACCAGCACCGGCAGGACACAGCAGGACAGGAGCACTGGATTTCCAAACCAGTTCTTGCCCAGAACTATTCCGACCACGCCGGTAAGAACCGCCGAGTAGAACACAAGACCGGCCAGCCCGTTTTGAGAAAAAACCGCACGCTCGACGTCATGGGTCTTAATCCCCAGGGCAATGTTCATACAGATTGACAACACAATCAGCACAACGCCCATGCCTATGGCAAAGAACAGCAGGTTGTTCATTGTGATAGGATTCATGATCTCAATCGGCTTTTCCGCAAAACCCAGTGCATGATAAAGCGGGTCGAGCAAGTTTTCCAGGCCAAACACCGACCCATAGAGCAAGCCGAACGCAGCGGAGGAGGCGCCGATACGGATAAGTATCTGTCCGAACGCCCTATTCTTCCTTCTGGCAAGGAACAGTCCCAGCAGAGCGATTACAATTCCCTGGCCCAGGTCACCGAACATGATACCGAACAGAAGGGTGTAACTCACTGCTAAGAAAGAGGTGGGGTCAATTTCTTCATAAGAAGGGACGCCGTACATCTCCACAAACATTTCAAAGGGCCTGGAGAAACGATTGTTTTTCAATAAAGTTGGAGTTTGGAAACGTTTGTCGCTGTCATGGGGCTTAAAATCAACCGTCACATCCTTCACTCCGGCAAACCGCTGCCCGAAGGACTTTTCGTCTGAACTGGGAATAAATCCAGTGATATGGAACATATCCTGATAGGCTCCCACATACTTTCGAAATTCGAAAGAACGGTTCAGATCAGTGAGGCGTGTATAGGCGGCCAGAATAAAATCCGCATTTTCCTGCATCAGCTGGGTAAGGCTTTCATTGATTGCCTTCAGATCACGGTCAGTCTGCTCCAAGCTTTGCTGCAGGCTTCTGCGCGCCTCCTCCGGCGTTCCATGAATCGTCTGCGGAACCCAGATCCGTTCAAAGTAAAGAGAGGCAAAGACATCGTCAATCTCCGCAATGTTTTCTTCCATTGTGAAGTAAAAGCCGTAGCAATAATCCCTGTCCTCGCTCAGAGACACAAACAAAAACAGCCGGTCGGCATAATAATCCAGTTTTCGAAAGCTGTCTACGGGCAGCCTGCCAAACCGGACTTTTACATATTTGCAGGAAAAGATATCGTCAATGCTGACATCCAACGTTTTCAGCCATTCCAACATCTCGAGCGCCTGACGGTTTTCCTCTGCAAACCCGGTAAGCTTCTTCTGGAACTTAGCGAGCTCCTCAAACTTTTCCCGCAGCTTCGCAATAGACTTTTCCACCTCCTCCGGCGAGGCAGGCAGCGATACGGCGGGTTTTTCCACCGGCTTCAAATCGAATCCGGTCAGCCTGGAAAGCTCTTTCATTTGCTCCAGCAGCGGCTTGTATGGGTTCTCCTGAGAAATAGGAGAAAAACCTTTCACCTTACCGGCAAGCTGAAGGGGCTGTTCTGGATGAAACCTCTCCGCATCACTCAAACACAACAACGCATCATCCAGCGATTCCATCCTGCCGGTCAGCTGTACAAGCGTCATTTTTGCAATCGCCATGGTATGAAAACTTCCTTTCTCGAGACGCTGGGGAAAGCTTTCCAACTCCCGCTCTAAGCGTCCTTTCTGCTATATTGAACAAAAAAATCCCTGCCGCCGTTCTTCCGTTTAACATTTGGCTGTTTTCCTGAAAAAAACTCTGCCGAACCATTCTTCTCATCTGCTACAGAACCAGCATTGAGGTGATTTCCTCAGCCGAAACGCCGTAGCGCACACCTTCAATAATTGTGGTGATATTATCCAATTCCAGCTCGCTTAAAATCATAAACGCCGTAAAGGCCGTTGGAGCGTCTGAGGCAAAGTGCAGATATCGCCTGGCCAGATGATAGGAAATGCAGTCAGCCTTATACTCAATAAAGAGAAAATCATCCTCCCCGAAATATTTTGCATATCGGGATTGGTTCAGCAAGCTGAGAAACTGTCCGGCCGTCTGTGCAGAAAGCAAGGCGTCCAATTCGCTCCCCCGCACTCTTTTCCAAGAAGGCAGCAGCATGCCGCGAAGGCGTTCCGGATTCGTGTCCGGAAAAAATTTTTTGACCCGGTAAATACACCTGATATTGTAAAGCTCCACACGGGTCTGGAGCAGCTCATGAAGCTGCTGCCTTACCCTGCCCCGGAAATAGCGGTCAATAATCTTTTCCAACCTCTCATAATACCCGGTCAGCAGCGCCGCCTCACAAGCGGTATAATCAATCCTTTCCCCAGTATTGGAAGATTGACAGGCTCGCAGCTCTTCCGCATAAGGGGTTCGCTCCAGCACCTGCAGCACATCCTGAAAACTGTGGGCTTTGGCAAGCGCGGCAAAGGAGAAACTGGCGCTGTGCTCGAGAAACGCCGGATACCGTGTCACGTAAAGTTCAGGATGACCGGCATTGATAAGACGAACCATCTCCAAAATCTGCTCGATCTCCGTCTCTCCCATCAGCTGGCGATAATAACTGCCTGCGGTAGCCGAATCGTAGTGGATCAGGCGGGCGTATTGATTGTAACGGGCCTTTCGCAGCATGCTTTCCAGCTGGCCCCGATGAACTGAGGTGGGCTGTACTGCGGAAAGAAGTTCCTGGTACGCCGTCTCTTCCTTCAAATAAGCCGCAATTTCCGGAACGCTTCTCCGGTTGATCATCTCCCGGTACTGCTCAGGGGTCAGATGACGGCTATACATGGCTTTTGCCTTTGTCATAATCGCTTTGCTTGACAGAGCTGTCAGCATTCCCTGCGCCCCCTATTCCTGCCTGCAACGTTTAACAATCTCGTCCACCCAGAACCTCTCCTGCTGGCGGAAGCTTTCCTCCAAACGTTTCATAGAATCCCCATAGCGCGCTTCGAGCTTCTGGAGCTCTAATTCGGCTTCCTGTCTTTTCCGATGCTCCAACTTCTGTATTGTCTGCTTTGCCCTTTCCCGGTAACGGGCAGAAAGCGCCTCCTTCTCCTGCACGATTCGCGCCCGTTCCGACGCACTTCTTTCCTCGGCGGCCCTCACCGCTTTCTGTGCCTGGCGATCAAATTCTACCAGCTCTAAAATTACTTTTTCCAAAGCAGGAACACCTCCTCGTTCAATCACTGAGCTCTCTGTAACAATACTTATTAGATTACACCTAATCTTGAAAAGATTCAAGAAATCTTAATAAAATTATCTAATTACTGTGATATCAACTATGATTTTTGACATTTGCCTCTAAATTTCTCCGCTTTCAGGGGTTGGGTACAGGTAATCATTCCGCCGAGGGACAAATTCCGGCTGACACGCTTGCTTACTGCAGTCTCAGTCTGTCGATAAACCGAAAATCCACCCCCGGTCGGAAGGGGGAAAGGTGTGGAAGGGGACCATCAGGGTCCCTCTTCCGCGTTGATTCAGAGGAATTTTGCTCATAAATGGCTGTTTTTAAGACACAAAGCTACTCAGCAAAATTCTCCAGCTTGGCGAAACGACCTTTTTCGACAAGCTGGCAGTAAGAAAGCGTCCCTAAAAAGAGACGCTTTCCTACTGCTCAGTATATTTTCAGCTACGCGCCGGCATCTGGAATTGTTCCAGCGCCTGGTTCAAAAAATTGTTAAACGGCTGCATTGCTTGGTAAACCCCAACCGCTTTCTGTACAAATTGCGGATCAGACAGTTCCTCATCCGCTATAGGATACTCTAAATACCAGCTCTTATTTTTCAGGTACTCGGCCTGAGGGTGATTGGGATCAAAACCGTAAGGCACCTTTTTAAGCGCGTTTCCTTTCACAATAAATCTCTCTGTAAATGAGGTTGCAGAAAGAATTTCCTGCCATTCCTCTCCGCGGTCTGCGATAGCCGCTCTCACCATTGCAGTAGCATCCCGAAACATATCAGCAAACAGACCGCCTCCTAGGAAGGAACGTCCTCCTGGTCTGAGCATCAAATAATACCCAACGGGTATGGGGAGCTTTCCCTTGGCAGAAATATGAGCCCGGAATGCCGGAAGATAGGGGGATTTATCGTTGCTAAAGCGGGTGTCCCGTACAAGCTTAAACGTCAATTTCCCAGGTTCTGTAAGCAAGACAGTGGGATCGCTTTTCTTCAGTTCCAGCATCAGCGTTTCCACCAGTTCTTCAAAGATGCCGTTTGCTGCCTGATATTGTTGTTTGTGGTCGTGAAACCATTCCCTGCAATTGTTCTGCTCTAAATCGTATAGAAATTGTAAAATAAGATTCTGGTTCAATGGTCAAACTCCTTTTTCATAATTTTGATTCTGCACAATATCCAATCGAGACTCCGCTTTTCCGCCGTCCCGCACGGTGGAAAAGCTTTTTGAGGCCATAAGCTCACGGAGCCATTTGACGGTATGCTCCGGCGTACGGTAGGCCGGAAGGTCTGCAAAAAGCTGTGAGAGCTCATCCAGCTGCTCCATAGCGTCGGTACAGCTGACAATCTCTTCATAACCGCATTCCTTGAGATTTTGAAACACAAGCCGGGAAGGAGCGATCCTGTGTGTCTGTACGGCATAATTGATTCTTCTGCTGCAGGAGCAGGAACCCGAACCGCTTAGACCGCAGTACTCCGCCAAAAAGGAGGCCACCTTCCTACGAACCCGCGAAAGCCTCTGACGGTATGCTTCTGGGGTAAATCCCAAAATTTGTGCGGCAATGCGGCTGTCCAACCGGAACATGGTACCCAGCACATAAACACAACGGCTTTCCGTATCCAGGCACTGCAGCATCACATTGGTGCAGGAAAGCTTCAGTTCCCGCTCCAGCAGCTTCCGGTCAACCCCGCCGCTCAAATCCGGCGCATCCTTCTCCCGGCCGGAGATGATATCCTCTCCATACTCCTCAAAGCTCAGGGAATGTTGGGAAAACATGCCCTTCCGGTAACGCTTCAGATGATTTACCGCAATGCGAAATACCCAAGTATTTAAACTGCTCTCCATCCTGAAAGAAGAGAGATGGGTCATCACCTGAATGAGGATTTCCTGGGTAGCGTCCTCTGCGTCTGGAAGCATACCCAGCATCCGTAGGGAGAGGTTAAATACCATGTCCTGTACGCTGTTCAAAAGTTTTTCCAATGCTTTTTGATCTCCGGAAACTGCCGCGGCAACAATTTCCTGTTCCTGTTTCAATGATTCCACCATATATATTTTCCTTTCTTGAGGCCGCCGGCTTGGAAGCAGGCTTTACCGGTCTGTTTTTCCTTTTTCTGCCCCCGCCCTATCCAGTCTCATCTGTTTCATTAGATACCGGAAATTCTTCCATGTGACAGCTTTCTAAAAATTTTTCATACTATCCTATCATTTTTCCTTCCCGACACAGCATGATACCTTGTCCTGTTCCTCACGTATTTCCCATATATGTCCGGCGCTCACACTCTGTACTACGATACGTCTACAAAGAAATTATCCGTTTGACAGGGAGCGAAACACCTTCCCATTTTCAATCTTACAGTGTATAATGATGAAACAAAAGGGTAATGAGCACAGGCTCTGTTCTCCGCGGAAGGGGGCGGTTTCGGCTATGTCTGATCTGGAGAATCTGTTGGATACGTTATCGGAAACCTGTATCTATGTCATCGAGGAAAAAAGCCACCGGCTCCTCTACTTCAACTGTCTAAGCAGTGATACAAGCTATGGCAGCGCCGCGTTAGGAAAGATTTGCAGCGAGGTTTGGCCCGAGTTATGTGCCAATTGCCCTCTCAATGCGATGGAAAAAGACCTCCCAGGCCATATTATTTGTTACAGTCCTCTGCTGAAAGCTACTGCAGATATTACGGCTACCCGCATTATCTGGGGAGAAAATACGCCGGCAGTTGCAGTGGTCGCCCGGCCGCACCAGCTGAATATGAGCGGGAAACAAGTCCTCCGAAAAGTGGAACAAGTCTATGTTAAAAGCCTTGTCACTGTATTTGATGAATGCATCATTGTCAATCTGTCGGAAGACTATTATGTAAACTGCCAAAAGGACCCTCTGTGGAGCGGCATTCCTGAACAGGGGGACTTTGGAGAAGAAAATCGAAGGTATGCCAAAAAAGCGGTTCATCCCGACGACCGCCAAAGCTTTCTCCGTGCCTTTTCCCGGGAAGCCATGCTGAAATTTTTCGGGGAAGGAAAGAAAAAAATCACGCGCCGTCTTCGCAGAATGACGGAAAGCGGCGCTTACCATATGGTGGAATTTACCGCTACAAGAATTGAGCAGCTGGGAGACGAGCAGTATTGGTGCGTACTGGTCTACCGGGATATCCAGGAAGAGTATCAGCTGGAGCAGCAGCGCAATCTGGAAGTCAGTCAGCTGGCCACCGCAGCCAGAAGCGCTTACCAGATGGTAATCGCGGTAAACCTGACGCAAAACACTTATCACATGCTGGAATACAATCGATTTCCGGTGAAAAACCCGGGCGTGGAAGGCACCTTTCAGGATCTGATCCGCAGCGAGCTTTCTACTGTCCATCCTAACTACCGGGAAGAATTCCTGCAGAAATTCTCTCACGCTTCTCTGATAGACGCCTTTTCCCGTGGAAATCACATCGTGTCTATGGAGGTCCCCCATTTGGGGGATGACGGCAGCTGCCACTGGAATTTTACTCAGGTCGTGCACGTGGACACTCCGTATACTGACGATATGATCGAAATTACCCTCTCCAGGAATATAGATGAAGATCGCCGTGTTCAAAAGGAAGCGTTGGAAAAGGAACGCCGCTCCAAACAGCTGTTGGAGGAGGCACTGGAAAAAGCGGAAAAAGCCAGCAGCGCCAAAAGCGATTTTCTCTCCAAAATGAGCCATGACATTCGTACTCCGCTTAACGCCATCCTGGGAATGACAGAGCTGGCGCAGAGGCATACCGGAGAAGAGGATAAGCTAAAAGACTATTTGGGGAAAATTTCCGCCTCCGGGACCCATCTTTTAGGCCTGATCAATGAAGTGCTGGACGTCAGCAAAATTGAAAGTGGTTCCGTTCAGTTGGCCAATGAGAACTTCAGCATGAACCACCTGGTCCAGGAGACAGCTGAACTCGTACGCCTTTCTATGGAGCGGAAGCATCAAACCTTCTCGCTTACGACCGCGCAAGGCCTGCACGATCAAGTGTTGGGCGACAACCAGCGGTTGAAGCAGGTGCTGGTAAACCTTTTGGACAATGCTTCCAAGTACACAGACGATGGAGGTCGAATCACCCTTTCTGTAGCTGAACTCGAAAAACAGGACCAGCGAATGGGAAGCTATTGCTTTGTGGTGGAAGACAACGGCATCGGTATGAAGCCGGATTATCTGGAGCACATTTTTGAACCATTCAGCCGGGCTTATGACAGCAGGCTCAGCAAAATCCCCGGCACAGGGCTTGGCATGACCATTGTAAAAAACCTGATTTCTATGATGGGAGGCACGATTCAGGTAGAAAGCGAGTACGGAAAAGGCACGAGCTTTACCGTACTTTTGCCGTTAGAAAAATGTGCCGCTCCTGTATTTACGGACGCCTCCTGCCCCACAGCGGCGGAGGAAACTTTCCCCGGGCTCCGTGCTCTGCTGGTTGAGGATAATGAGCTCAACCGTCAAATTGCCAAAGAAATGTTGGAACTGCTTCTTGTTGCGGTAGATACTGCTGAAAACGGGCAAGAAGCTGTAGAGGCCATTCGGAACCATGCTCCGCTTTATTATGACATTGTCTTTATGGATGTACAGATGCCGGTACTCAACGGATATGAAGCCACCAGAGAAATCCGCAATTCCGGAATGGACCGCATTGGAGAACTTCCAATCCTGGCCATGACTGCTGATGCCTTTGCGGAAGATGTCAAAAAAGCGCTTGTTGCAGGGATGAACGGCCATCTAGCAAAACCAATTTCCATTGATGGGCTGAAAAATGCCCTTTCTAACTGTCAGGCCTGGAAACAGCGTAATTCAGAACAGAGTCCTGCACAATGAAATAAACAAGTAAAAGGCCAGGGGTAGATGTGAAGCAGATTCTTCTTCACATCTACCCTGTTTTCCTATGAAGTTGTACCGAAGACTTTCGCTCTTTCATCATAAAATCGGGCAGGCTTTTCGATCTTCGCAGATTTCACGGCCGTACCAATTCCCGTTCTATGCTCCGGATGAACCGAAATACCTCTGCAGCGCCTCGTGCGCTGTCCCAATTGCTGATTCTGGAATAGTACGCGGCAAACAGCAGCTCAATACACTCCATCACATAGGGGATTGTTTGGCACTCCGCCAGATTCATAGAAATTTTATTATCGTATCCGGAAAAAGTGCAATCCTGAAGTTCCAGCCAGTCTTTCTTTCTGGCTGTCGGATTTTTTTCCTTTGCCAGCAGCCCCAACAGAAAGTAGCAGGGGTCAAAAATTCTGATATTGCGTTGTGTCAGATCGAAATCAAGATACCCCGATAATTCATCCCCATCAAAAAGAAAGTTTCCAAAATGAACATCCCGGTGGATCAGTTGGCAGGGAAGCTGTGCATAATACATCTCCAAGCTGGTTTGCGCATGGACAAACTCCAGCTCTTCCACCAAACTCCATCCCGTTCGGGCCAGTTCTTCCCGTACCCAGCCCTTTGTCTCGTCCAACAGGCTGTTCTCCTGCAGCTTCAGCTCATCCTCACAGTGACGGAACGCCAACTGCAAGATCCCAATCGTTTCCCCCATTTTTCGGGCAAGCGTCCTGTTCTGCCAAATATCCGAGAGAGGCTTTCCCGGCAGCTTCCTGGTCAGCAGATAACAATTTTCCCCATACTGCACCAAACTTTTTCCGGATATGGTACGGACAACCCTGGCAGTAGGAATCTGCAGCCGCCTTAACGCCTCCAATACCCGCACATTCTGTTCCAATTCCTCCGGATTCAGGTACTCCTTCAACACATAGCGTCCTTCCACCTCCCAGGCGGAAGGATGAATTCTGTGCATTTCTCCCTGATCCAGCCCCCAGGCCCGCAGCACTTCTTCCATGTCTTCTCTTCTCCTATTCCGTTCTCTCCAGTACAGATGGGTTCTCAAAGGGAAAGTACCGTTCTCCGGATAGTTTTTCCGCCGTACTCCATCTCCCTACCGCTTTTTAGTACAGGCAGAGAAGTAAAAGCGTTCCAGTGGAACGCCTTCCGACAATCAGTTCCCTCTGGGACGGCTTTTACTCAGGCTCTTTCAATTCAGAAACTCTGATTACAGCAGGTTTCCCCTTTCATCATAAAAAGCGTCACAGTAAATCAATTTCCCCGAAACCTCGTTTTTCACTTTATCGTCTAAAAACAAGATTTGAATATGGGCGTTTTCAAAAGGATTATCAGATACGGTGATTCCATAAGGCTGTCCGCTCTCAAAGCCAAACCTCGAATAATATGCGCCGCCCAGCAATACAATCCAGGGATAACCGGCGCTTCTGGCTCTTTGAATGCTCTCTTTTACCAGACAGGAACCTACGCCTTGATTCTGATACTCCTGCCTTACCCCCAACGGACCCAAAGCCAAACCTTTACTTTCACCAATCGACGCCATTGTCAGCGCATTGTAGCCGATGATCTTATCCTTTTCCCGCGCAATAAAGCAGAGGCCCGGAAGATACCCCTCCGAACGCAACACTCTTTCTGCAAACTCCCATTCGTTGAAAATCTCATCACTTTCTTTCCGAAAAAAAGCGCTTTTCAGTGCATCCTTCGCTTCCTGCAGATACTGAATTTCAAAAGTTTCTATCTTCACAATTTTCTCCTCAAATCTCCTCAAGCTTTTTTGCTGCTTTACGCACGTTCTTTTTCCTTGTCAACTCGGGGTTGAAATACAAAAACAGACGAATAACTTTCATTTTTTAAGAATCCTTTGCAGACTGGTCATATCTGGCAGCAGATTCACCGTTTGAAATTCCCCTTTATAAAACACAGCCCAGTTATTGAATACACAGGGCAATTTCTTTGCCTTTTGCAGGCTGTCCACCGGACAAAAGGTGACGGGAACTTCGTTTTCTTCGCAGTATTTCTTTATCGTCTCCACATTTTGATAGACAAAAGGACACTGCATCGTATAGTAAATCGTCAGTTCTTTGTTGGGAATTATTTCGTTTTTTGCCGTGGATGCAAACCGAGGTTTTGTACCGTCAAAAGAAAGCGCAAGCAATTCATATCCCGAACCGACAGTATCCACAGTCTCAAATCCAAATTTTTTTGCAAACGCCTGGTCAGAAAGCCAGGCTTTCTGTTTCTTGGCGCCCAGCATACAAACGCCGGATTTTCCATGATTCCTGGCATCGGATAAGCAGTACTCCATCAGCATTCTTCCGTACCCCTTCCCTTTTTCGCTGCCGGAAACCCACAAGCAGTACAGATATAAATAATTGTCGCCGATGACAGGAACCCATGCTGTTTCCAGAGGCGCATACTCGATAAAAACCGTGGCCTTTGCATTCAGCTTCCGGAACACATGCCCTTCCCCCAGCCGCTCCGAAAGCCATTGCCGTTTCGCCTCTACTCCGGGGTGGAGCTTTTTGCTGCGGATAATGCAGCATAAATGCTCCTCCGAAAGATTTTCAGCCGTCAGATTTACAAATTCAGCATCCATAGATTTCCTCACTTTCACGTCCGCTTATCGCTTTAGCCCTTCAGGACTTGTTCTTTCTTGACATTCTACCACACTTTTTTCTATCAGAAAAGAGGAAAGGGCTGCCAAACATTTCATAGGTTAGCATATGGATGAAAAGCCTTGTAAATAGTACATTCGGCCATAAACCCTTTGTCCGTCCCAACTCTTTTAAGACTTAAATTACGGCAACTGTTGGGGTGAAATAGTTGCCTGCGAATCCAAATATTCCCCTGGTTTTGCTATAGAAAAGCTCCCCTCGAAGAGCCGCAGGAGAAGAGAGGGAAGAGAGAGAAGAAGAGAGGGATCTAACTGGATATTAAACCCATAGTGTTCCAGCCTCTTTCATTGACGTCAAAGGGGAATAATGATAGAATGAACTGAATTTTGCAGGCACAAACGGTTGGAAAGGAAGGATTCTCATTTCATCTATCAAAAAAGAACTCACTGCACTTTTGTGTTTGTTGACGGCACTGATTCTTTTCTGTGCCGGGTTTTCTTCTGTGCTGCTCCCCGAACGTCTCGATTACGGCGCTACCTGGGGAATGTATGAAAAGGAAAAGAAGCATTCGGTTGATTTCATGTTTTTCGGGTCTTCTCTGGCTTATTGCGATATCATCCCCTCTGTAATCTATGAGGATACCGGGCTCACCTCCTATGTAATGGCCGGCCCGGAACAGACCATTCCACTGACTTACTGGTATTTGCGGCAGGCCTGTTCCACACAGTCTCCAAAAGTGGTATTTATCGAGGCCACCGGCATGTTCTTTTCCAGCCATTCCAAATCTGTCAAAATCAACCTCACCTATATGCCGTGGAGCATCAACCGGTTGGCCCCTACTTTTACCGAAGCAAGTGAAGACGAACGGGCCGGCCTGTTATTTCCCCTGTATGCTTACCACGACCGCTGGGACAGAATGACCTGGGACGATTTTTCCAGGGGCATCCTGGGCTACGATCCCGACCCTTTGGCGGGATATACCTTTCTGGATGCTGCCAAACCCATCGAAACCATAAAGGACAGGCCTTTTGAACTCCAGGAAGATCTCTATTCCCGCAATTTGAAATACGCTGAAAAAATAGCCGCTTTTTGCAAAGAACGGGACATTCTTCCCATTTTCTATCTGACTCCCAACACTTCCCGGCCAAGCGCCGAACTCACCGCGAAGCTCAGAACTGATTTTGAAGGTCTGGGTGTGGAGTTTAGGAATTATAACGATGCTTTCGATTCCCTGAACCTCGATCTTTCCACCGATTTTTTTGATACTTTGCATTTCAATTACAGAGGAGCCTGCAAGTTCTCCGCATATTTGGCTTCCGAACTGAAAGAATTCGGCCTCACTCCCTCTGCAGATGCTGACGCGGCGCTCTGGCAGGAGCGCATCCGTCATTTTTCCGCCCTGAAGGACAAGGCGGACAGCGGCCCCGTCAAGCTCAGCGGCGCGGCGGATACCCCATCGTGAGCCGGTTCACGCAGATTACACGAAAGGGCGGTTTTGTTTGAATTTCAATTCGCTTTCCTACCTCATCTTCCTGGTGCTGAATATTGTCGTCTATTATTTGCTTCCCGGCAGATTCCGGAATCTCCAGCTGCTTGCAGCAAGCTATTATTTCTACATGTGCTGGAATCCCAAATACGCTCTGCTCATGCTGTTTTCTACCGCCGTCACCTATTTTTGCAGCCTGTTTGTGCAACGCTCCGTGTGGGGCAAACGGCGGTTCTGGCTGGTTCTCAGCCTCCTGCTGAACCTTGCCATCCTGTTTTTCTTTAAATACTACAATTTCGCTTCCAACGTGGTCACCCGGGCCCTTTCCTTCGCCGGACTCCAGATGGACATCCCTTTCCTGGATGTGCTTCTTCCGGTAGGCATCTCCTTCTATACCTTCCAGGCGCTCGGCTATACCATCGACGTGTACCGGAAAGATATTGAAGCTGAAAAAAGCTTTATTGATTACGCGCTGTTTGTCTCCTTTTTCCCCCAGCTTGTCGCCGGACCCATTGAGCGTTCCGGGAATATCCTGCACCAGCTCAAGGAATACCACCCCTTCCGTTTCGACAACATCAAAGAGGGGATTCTTCCCGCTCTGTGGGGGCTTTTCAAAAAGGTCGTGGTCGCCGACAACCTGGCCGTCATCGTCAACCAGGTTTACAACTCGCCCAAAGAGCACACTGGGGCGGAGTTCCTGGTTGCCACTGCCGCCTTTGCCTTTCAGATTTACTGTGACTTCTCCGCCTATTCCGACATTGCACGGGGCTCCGCAAAAATGCTGGGCTTTAACCTGATGCAGAACTTCAACTGTCCCTACTTTGCCGTATCCATCAAGGACTTCTGGCGGCGCTGGCACATTTCCCTGTCCAGCTGGTTTAAGGATTACCTTTACTTTCCCCTTGGGGGCAGCCGCTGTTCCAAATGGCGGCACCGACTCAATATTATGATTGTGTTCGCCGTCAGCGGCCTTTGGCACGGCGCCGCCCTCACCTTTGTGGCATGGGGCCTTCTCAACGGACTCTACCAGGTCCTTTCCGACCTGTTTCAGCCGGCCAGGAAGAAGCTTCTCTCCCTGCTTCACATTTCCGATGAGAACAAGGGATACAAAGTGTTCCGGATCCTTGTCACCTTCTGTCTCACCTGCCTTGCCTGGGTATTGTTCCGGGCCAATTCCCTGTCTGACGCCATGCAGATCTACGGCGCCATCTTCCGTATTCCTCTGTCCGGCATTCACGGCAGCCTGGCCGCTTTCGGCGTTTCCTTCCCCACCCTGGTCCTCATGCTCTTATGCGTTCTCGCCCTGCTTGCCGCCGACTGGTTTATCCACAACAGGAAACTCCCTCAGAAACTGAACAACACCCTCGTCCTGCGCTACGCCGTCTATTTCATCCTGATCGCCGTCATGCTCCTTTTCGGCTCTTACGGCGACGGCTACGACCCTCAGGATTTTGTCTATTTCCAGTTCTGACCTCCCACTCCCCACTCCCCACTCCCCCTCCGCTTGAGTTCCCGGAGCCTTCTTCTTTGCTCCTTTGCTTCGTTCTTAACTGATTTCTGCAGAATTCTTCTATCGATTGCAGGGTACAGGCACTTTCCCCTTCCATAGCTCATAAATATGAATCATCACGGATAAGGGGATTGAAATTATGTTTTTATCACAGCTCTTGAACTTTCTCTCCAGTATCGTCTATCTGATTTTGCATGTAACCGGGGGAGGCACTTTCCCAAAAGCTCTTTCCGCCGCCCAGGAACGGGAATGCCTGCAGCAGATGGCCCAGGGAAGCCAAAGCGCCCGGCAGACTCTTATTGAACACAATCTGCGGTTGGTAGCGCACATCATCAAGAAGTATTATGCAAATCAAAACGACCAGGAAGATTTGATTTCCATTGGGACCATCGGCCTGATCAAAGCCATCGACAGCTTTGATGCGGGCAAAGGGATCCGGCTTTCCAGCTACGCCTCAAAATGCATTGAAAATGAAATTCTCATGTTTTTCCGCAGCGGGAAAAAGACCGCGCAGGACGTCTCTATCAACGAGCCCATCGACACCGACAAAGACGGAAATGCCCTAACCATACTTGATACTATGGCCACTGACGATACTATCATCGAAAATATAGATATCAAAATGAAAAGTGAACGCCTCTATGGTTTTATCCAGCACGCTTTGACACCCCGGGAGCGGGAAATTATACTTCTGCGCTATGGCCTCTGCGGACACAAACCTCTCCCCCAGAGGGAGGTCGCAAAACATTTAGGCATCTCCCGAAGCTATGTATCCCGTATAGAAAAAAAAGCTCTTGAAAAACTGAAGGACGAATTCGACGCCGGAGAAAAAATTTCTGTTCGGAAATAAAGCCAGGTGATATCGCAAACCGTTCGCAGTTCAACAGCAAACCAATATAAAAAGCTGATACTGCCCCACCACTTTCTCATTTGGGAATTTATCATTCCCTGCCTTGACGGCAGAGACACAATCAAGTATCATAAATACGACGTATTTTTCACATATTCGGGGGAGAGAGAGGGCGGGAAAACTTGGATAATCAATCTGACAACAGCTTCGGACAACGCCTGGAAAAGGCAAAATCACTCGCAAGCCATCTGATGCATTTGCATTATTGTGAGGACAGCGCCGAAGAAGTTGCCCGTTATTTGGCACCGCAGGTTTCATGGCTGGGCGCCGGCGAGGGGGAATATCTCGTCGGGCATGACGCGGCCGCAGAAATGTTCCGGCACTATCAAGGCTCTATCCCAAAATGTGAGATTTCGGGGGAAGAGTACGATGTCGTCACACCCGTCCCGGGTATCTATGTGGTGACCGGCCGGATGTGGATTACTACCGCGCCCGGTGTAAAGATGTATCTGAGGGTACATCAGAGAGTGACCTTTGTCTTCCAGGAGACAGAACAGGGGCTGCTCTGCGCCCATATTCACTGCTCCAATCCGTACGAGGATATGGTGAGCGGGGAGCTTTTCCCGGAAAAAATCGGCAGGCAGTCCTATGAGTTTGTTCAGGAGCGGCTGGCAGAGCTGGAGGCCCAGACCCTCCAGCAAAACCGTCAAATGGAGGTTGTGATGTCCTCCATCGCTGGAGGGCTGAAAATCAGCAGGGATGACAGTGCTTATTCCTACGCCTTTGTAAGCAAAGAAGCCGCCGCCCTGTTCGGCTATACGGTGGAAGAATTTATGGAAGTCACAGGCGGCACTGCCGTTGGCGCTGTCTATCCGCCAGACCTGGAGCAGGCCTTGGCTGACTGCGAAGAAGCTTTCCGGGACGGCGGCCTCTCCTACTCCACCCGATATAGGGTACGCTGCAGGGACGGCAGCCTGAAGTGGATTATCGACAGCGGAAAAAAAGCAAAGGACTCAGAGGGCTGCTGGATGGTCAACAGCCTGTACCTGGATATTACCCGCGCCGAGGAGGACGCCCAGCGGCTGAAAGTCCAGTCTCAGCTGCTTGCCAGTATCTATGACACGGTACCCTGCGGCATTCTTCGTTTTGTGTACCACAACAGCGATGACTGCGAACTGGTCTCCCTCAACCGTGCAGCCCTCTCCCTCTTGGGCTATCAAAGCATGGAAGAAGGTCTCAAAGACTGGAAAAACGGCGTTTTGGGCAACGTGCTGGAAGAAGATCGGGAAATGCTTCAGCAAACCTACAGGCTGCTCCATAAGGTGGGCGACCGCCAGGACCGGGAATACCGCGCCCTGTGGCCGGACGGATCTATTCACTGGCTGGACGGCACCACCATGATTGTGAGCCTTACTCCGGAAGGATGCCCCGTGATGCAGCGGACAGTGGTGGATATTACCTCTCGGGAACGCCTGCAGCGGCAGCTGGAGCAGGAGCAGGAAATGTACCGCGTTGCTATGGAATCCAGCTCTGACGTCATGTTTGAATATCTGTTGGATACCGATACCTTTATCAGCTATGAGCCCAAGTCTCCCCAGGGCGTAGTCCGCCGCGAGCTGCCCAATTATTCCCAGCTGCTTCAGGACAAATCCTTTATCCATCCGGAGGATGCCCCTATGGTGCTCGACAATATCTGCAACGGCCGGGGAGAAATGTTCGAAGTACGGGTCATCACGCCGGATACCGCTCCCGGGGACTACCGATGGCATCAGGTAAACAGCAGGCTGATCCGGCACGAGGGGCACCCCAGCCGTGTAGTGGGGACAATCCGGAATATCCACGCCATAAAAGAGACCCTTTCAGAAAATACGGAACGCCTGCATATGAGCCAGTCGGCGCTGCAGGTTATCAGCGGCGTATATGTGGGCATTTTTTATGTAAACTTAACCGAGGATCATTACTACGCTGTTCGTCTGCCCCAGCTCAGCGATTCCCTCTCCTTTTCCCGCACAGGCAGCTATTCTTCCGATTTTTGCAGCCGCCTGATCCCCCACATAGGCGAATCCGACCGTTCCAGGATATTGCAGCTCTTCAGCAGGAATACACTTTTGCAGGATTTTCCCAAAACCAGCTATCAGACAGAAGTGGAATTCCGCCAAAGCGACGTTTCCAACTCCAACTGGATGCGCCTGGGAATCTATCCCGTCTCTATGGAAAAGGCTGAACAAAAAATTGTGATTATCACCCTGCGTAACGTCAGTGAAGAAAAACGGCAAGAATTGGAGCGTCAGGCAGAGGAGAAGGCGTCAAAGCAGGCGCTGGAAGCCGCTTATGAGGGGGCGAGACATGCAAACCAGGCTAAAACGGAGTTTCTTTCCCGCATGAGCCACGATATCCGCACACCCATGAACGCCATCCTGGGAATGTCGGAGATTGCCAGGCGCCATCTGGATAACCCGGACAAGCTGGATGACTGCCTGACCAAAATTCAGGTATCCGGCGACCATTTGCTGAGACTGATCAACCAGGTCCTGGACATGTCCAAAATTGAATCGGGCAGCACATGCCTCAGCGAAAACGGTTTTTTGCTCAGCACCATGCTGGAGAACGTGCGGGAAATTATCCTCCCGGATACTCAGCGAAATAATCAACAGTTTACGATGCATACCTGTTTGACGCATGACTCTGTCTGCGGTGATGAGACGAGGGTACAGCAAATCCTGCTCAACCTGCTCACAAATGCCGTAAAATATACGGGAGCCGGAGGCCACATCTCCCTTTCTGTAGAAGAAAAGCCATCCGGACATTCGGAAGTCGGCTGTTTTGAGTTATCCGTAGAGGACGACGGCATCGGTATCGCTCCGGAATTTTTGGAAAAAATGTTTGTCCCCTTTGAACGTGCGGAGGATCCACGGATACGCACAGTTCCGGGCACAGGCCTTGGCCTCTCCATTACCCAGAACCTGGTGCAGATGATGAACGGCACTATCCGGGCTGAGAGCGGCCTCAATCAGGGCACCCGCTTTACCGCAACCATATTTCTTAAACTGGAGGAGCAAAGCTCTTCCTTTGTTCCCTGCGAAGCCCCGCATGAGGAATCCTCCGCTTTTCCGCCCGGAGTAAGGATTCTTTTGGTGGAGGACAATGAAATTAATCGGGAAATCGCCTGGGAACTGCTCTCTATGGCGGGTCTGGAGGTCGCCTGTGCCGTTGACGGAAGACAGGCCGTGGAACTGTTCCAGGAAAACCCGCCGGACACCTACTCCCTGATTCTCATGGATATCCAAATGCCCGTGCTCAACGGCTATGAGGCAACAAGGGAAATCCGAAGCATGGCGCTGCAAAGGCCGGACGCCGCCCGTATCCCCATCATTGCCCTTACGGCCAACACCTTTGCCGACGACGCCTATCGTGCCCGTCAAGCCGGGATGAACGAACACGTGGCAAAGCCGCTTGAGGTAAACAGTCTTCTTGCCACCCTACACCGCTGGCTTCCCTGCCCGTAATTTTCAACATGAAAAACAAATAGCTACTCATAGAAAAAACCGGTCTGTCAGCCTGCTAATAGGCTGACAGACCGGTTTTTTTCCTATTCTTTCAGGACAAGGTTTTCCGCCGTCAGACCATCTCAAGCGCCTGGGAGAGATCCTCCAGCAAATCCTCAATGTGTTCCGTACCGATGGAAAGGCGGACTGTGTTCCCACGGATACCTGAATTCAAAAGTTCCTCTTCCGTCATCTGTCCATGTGTGGTGGAAGCCGGATGAATGACCAGGGATTTCACATCCGCAACATTGGCCAGAAGGGAGAAAATTTGAAGTCCGTCGATAAACCTTTTGGCAGCCTCCGCCCCGCCTTTGATCTCTACGGTAAAAATGGAAGCGCCGCCTCTTGGAAAATATCTGCGGTAAAGCTCGTAGCCGGGATTGCTTTCCAGGGAAGGGTGGTTCACCCGCTCTACTTTGGGATGACTGTTCAGATAATTCACGACCCGCAGAGCATTTTCCACATGTCGTTCTACCCGAAGGGAAAGGGTTTCCAAGCCCTGAAGAAACAGAAAAGCATGGAAGGGCGACAGTGCCGCGCCGGTATCCCGCAGCAAAACCGCACGTAAATAGGCAGTAAATGCAGCGGAGCCGGCGGCCTCTTGAAAACTGATTCCGTGATAACTGGCGTTCGGTTCTGAGAGCTGAGGAAATTTTCCAGAGCTGCTCCAATCAAAACGCCCGGATTCCACCACCACGCCGCCCATAGCCGTACCGTGCCCGCCTATAAACTTGGTGGCGGAGTGTACCACCAAATCTGCCCCGTATTCGATAGGACGCAGCAAATAGGGCGTTGCAAAGGTGCTGTCCACTACCAGAGGAATCCCATGGGCATGGGCGATTTCGGATATTTTTTCCAGATCGATCAGGTTTGCATTGGGATTGCCGATGCTTTCCACAAAAATCGCCTTTGTATTCGATTGCACCGCTTGTTCAAACCCAGTTTCCTTCGCTGGATCCACAAAGCTCACCGAGATTCCCCGGTCCGGCAGGGTATGGGTAAAATAGTTGAAGGTTCCTCCGTAAAGAGTAGAAGCGGCCACAATATGATCTCCGGCCTTGGCCAGCGCCTCTATGGTATAGGCAATGGCAGCAGCGCCCGAGGCCACGGCCAGGGCGGCCGTACCGTTCTCCAGCGCTGCAATTCGTTTTTCGAACACTTCCGTCGTGGGATTGGTCAGCCGGCCGTAAATATTTCCCGCATCCGTAAGCCCGAACCGTGCCGCCGCATGGGCGCAGTTTTCGAACACAAAGGATGTACTGGCATAGATGGGAACCGCTCTGGCCCCGGTTGCGGGATCTGGCAGCTCCTGCCCCGCGTGGAGCTGTAGCGTTTCAAAATGAAGCGATCTATCTGACATTTCTATTTCATCCTTTCTGTACTGACGGAGAACCGTCTGTTTAGCCTATGTTTTCTGCATCCGTTCTAAAGGCATGCAGGTGCTCTTTCAATTCCAGCAATTTCCAGAAGACCTTCGGATTCCATTCTACTGTCCCAGTCTCCGCGATGAAATTGCGCAGCAATTTCCAGAAGACTTTCGGACCCCATTCTCCTATCCCAGTCTCCGCGATGAAATTGCGCAGCAATTTCCAGAAGACTTTCGGACCCCATTCCCCTATCCCTGCCTCCGCGATGAAATTGCGCAGCAATTTCCAGAAGACTTTCGGACCCCATTCTCCTATCCCAGTCTCCGCGATGAAATTGCGCAGCAATTTCCAGAAGACTTTCGGACCCCATTCTCCTATCCCTGCCTCCGCGATGAAATTGCGCAGCAATTTCCAGAAGACTTTCGGACCCCATTCCCCTATCCCTGCCTCCGCGATGAAATTGCGCAGCAATTTCCAGAAGACTTTCGGACCCCGAAAGTCTTCTGCATTCGTCCATTCCGAAAATTACGACGCAGCATCAATTGGAACAATCCCTTCATCAGCTGCCTCCTTTAATTTTAAGTTTTCCTATGGGATTAGTATGATTATAGGCAGTCTCTTTCCTTTTGTCAAGTTTTCTTTCCGTATTGACTTCTTCTAAGATTTTGTCATTTAAAAAGCCGGCATACGGAACCGCCTATTTTACAGGCATTCCCGCCCTGCGCCAAAACCAGCCGTAAGACGGAAACCATCCATAGCCGGAGGTATAAAACGTAAGTACGTCGTCCCTTTTTGAATCCAGCAGCAAAAAGAAGCTTCCGCTGATTGCTTGCCGCAGAAAAGCCCGAAACAACAGGATACCAGCCTCGTAAGTTGCGCCGCCATCTCCCCGAGCGGCCCTCTTTCACCGCTTCTTCTAAAAAAAGAAGTAGGAAGCGGTTACATGCCGCTTCCTACTTCTTTCAATTGCCGGATTACTGTTCTGCGCCCAGCTTTACAGCCTTGCGGTTGAACTCCAGCATATCGGCCTTGCGGGCCGGAATGCACTTTTGAATCGCCTTGTCCAGAGTCTCTTCCTTGCAGAAGCCGTAGTCTCCTTCCGCCATGCAGACCTCATGGAACAGCTTTCCGATCAAAATCATATTGGCGAGGCCGCTTACGCCGTTTTCTTCGGCCAAGGTGGAGGACGGCACATAGTACACGTTTATATCTGTACGCTCCACTTTTTTATCAATCAGGCTGCTGTCCAAAATGACCGTGCCGCCCGGCTCCACCGCATTGATAAATTTATCCAGAGAGGGCAGGTTCATAGCCACCAGCACATTGGGCGCCGTGACCAGAGGGGAACCGATGGGTTCGTCAGAGATGCACACGCTGCAGTTGGCCGTGCCGCCGCGCATTTCAGGCCCATAGGAGGGCAGCCAGGAAATTTCCTTGTTTTCAAGCAAGCCGGCATAAGCGGCCACCTTACCTGCAAACAGCACGCCCTGCCCGCCGAATCCGGCAAAGACCATATTCAGATCTTTCATTTCACCTTAACCCCCTCTTCAATATCCTTGTAAACACCCAGCGGATAATAGGGAACCATGTTGTCCTCCAGCCATTTTACCGCCTCAATGGGAGAAAGCCCCCAGTTGGTCGGACAGGTGGAAAGCACTTCTACAATGGAATATCCCTTGCCGTCAATTTGATTCTGGAATGCCTTCTTAATGGCCTTCCTGGCGGCATTGACATTTTTTACATTGTTGACCGCCACCCTCTGGGCAAATGCCACGCCGTCCAGAGTAGAAAGCATCTCACAGACCCTGACAGGGTAACCAGCCGTATTGGTATCACGGCCGTAAGGAGTGGTCTGGGTGACTTGCCCCGGCAGGGAGGTGGGCGCCATCTGGCCGCCGGTCATGCCGTAGATTGCGTTGTTGATAAAGATTACGGTGATGCTTTCGCCGCGGGTAGCGGCATGCACCGTTTCCGCAGTACCGATGGCGGCCAGGTCGCCGTCGCCCTGGTAGGTAAAAATCACATTGTCAGGCCGGGCACGCTTAAGACCCGTAGCTACAGCCTGAGCCCTGCCATGAGGAGCCTGCACCATATCGCAGGAAAAATAATCGTAGCACATTACCGAACAGCCCACGGACGCAACGCCCACGGTTTTCCCCTCCACGCCCAGCTCATCCAGGGCCTGAGCCACCAGACGGTGGACGATTCCATGCGTGCAGCCGGGACAATAATGCAGCGGAGCATCCGTCAAAGAAGACGGTTTCTGAAATACAATAGCCATAAGGTAGATCCTTCCTTTCTTACACTGTGCTGCAGCCAGATTGCGCAGCCAAAATCCGGGATATCTTGAACCCGAAGCGTAAAAACACGTTTGCTTTGATATGTTCGCTTCTTCTTTATTTGAGAAGCTTTTCTACCTCGCCCAGAATTTCTGCGGGAGCCGGAATCATACCGCCGGTACGGCCGTAAAAATGAACCGGTACCCTGCAGTCAATCGACAGCTTCACATCGTCTACCATCTGGCCCATGCTCATCTCTACAACGAGCATCTGTTTTACGTGGCCGGCAGCCTTGCGCAGAGCGTCCACAGGGAAGGGCCACAAGCTGATGGGACGGATCAGCCCCACCTTCAGGCCCTTTTCCCGCGCCTTGTTCACCGCGCCGCGGGAAACACGGGAAGAGGCGCCGTAAGCCACGATCACCAGTTCAGCGTCGTCCACCAAATACTCTTCCACACGCTGCTCATTCTTTTTCACAGTTTCGTAGCGCTCAAAACGCTCCTTCACCAGCTCTTCCAGCTTATCCGGCGTCAAATACAGGGAATTGATGATGTTATGCGTACGCTTTCCGTCGTGGCCGCTTGCCGCCCAGGGCTTCTCAACAGGCTTCTTGGCCCCTTCTTCCGGAAGAACCACAGGCTCCATCATCTGGCCCAGCATGCCGTCCGCCAAAATCATGGCGGGCATACGATACTTGTCTGCCGTATCAAAGGCATCCGAGACCAGGTCTACCATCTCCTGTACTGTGGAAGGGGCGTAGACCAGCAGCTGAAAGTCACCGTGGCCGGTGGCCTTGGTGGCCTGCCAATAATCCGCCTGAGAGGGTTGGATACCGCCCAGACCAGGGCCGCCGCGCTGCACGTTGATGATAAGCGCCGGCAGGTCGGAGCCTGCCATATAGGAAATGCCCTCGCCCTTCAGGCTAATTCCGGGAGAGGAGGAGGAGGTCATGGCGCGGATGCCTGCCGCCGAGGCGCCCAGCACCATGTTGATGGCTGCGATTTCAGATTCCGCCTGCAGATATGTACCGCCAATTTTGGGCATCCGCTTGGACATATGTGCAGCCAGCTCCGTCTGAGGAGTGATAGGATAGCCGAAGAAGTGATGGCAGCCAGCCCGGATAGCGGCTTCAGCCAACGCCTCGTTGCCCTTCATCAATACTTTTTCCGACATAATGAGTTCTTCCTTTCTTGCGCGTATCGCGCAGGCGCTGTACTTGAGGAACCGGAACTCTCTCCGTACCCGCCAGGACCGCGCAGCCAAATTTTACCGCAATTATTTCTCTACCGTGATGGCTGTATCAGGACACATGGTGGCGCATGCAGCGCAGCCGACGCACTTATCGGGGTCGATAAGCTTTGCCGGATGATAGCCCTTGCTGTTGAGCTTATCCTTTGCCAGAGCGATAATTTTCAGCGGGCACGCGTTTACACACATGGAGCAGCCCTTACAGACTTTCTCGTCCACAATGATTCTTGCCATTTTATTTCCCTCCTTGGCTAAATCTACCTTCTATAATAAACTTTATGGAAAACATAATGAATCTGCCTTTATTCCCAGAGAAAGCGCACAAGCCGGCTGATCTTTCTGCAGCCCGCCGGCAGCTGCGCCTCCTTCTCCAACGCAAAATCGGGAACTGTGGAATAAAGCAGCGGCAGCCCGGTCAGACGATGCGTCTCTTCCGCATAGGGCATGGAATCCAGCACGGTGGAAAGCTTCGTCTCCACGCCCAGATGGGAATTGTTCACAAGGCCCGTAGCCTTTAGACGCGAGGCCGACTCAATTTCCCGCAGCAAAGCCGCGGCTTCTTCCGGCTTCTGAGAAAGCACCCGGTAACGGTTGATCACATAGAGCATTTCATAGCCGGCCGCCTCCATCTGTTCATGCAGGCCTCCCAACGCAGTGATGCCGGCATCATCTCCGCCCACATCAAGGAACACCTGTCCCCCGCCCTCAAAGATGGAATAGATCTCCGGCGGCAGAGTCGGCGTATCCAGCGTGGTGCCCGCAAACACCGGGGCTATCAGCCGGATTCCCCTGCTTTCCAGCAGCTCTCCATATTCGGAGGAGCGGAAATAAGGGTTTACAATATCCATATCCACCACAGTGACCTGCCCGCCTTCCTGTGCGGCCTCCAGCGCCAGATTCAGCGCCAGATTAGTCTTGCCGCAGCCGTAATGCCCGCAGACCACTGTGAGTTGCAGTTTCTTTTGCATACTCGGTTTCCTTTTTTATCTCTCACTTTTCGGCCTGTTGGCCTATTGTTGCTTTTGGAATTACAATATATAGTACCACAAACACATCCTGAGTTCAACAAAAAATGCTACTTTAAAGTGGTAAAATATTGGAACAAATACGATTTTCGTCACTTTTCATAGTTTCATTTAAAAACAGTTCACAATTGACTTACAGAAAGTTTAAATTCTCCTGATACTCCCTTCATATTTATCCGGTAGACTAATGTCATCGAAAGAAAGGGAGGCGATATTACCGGAATTGGAAAGCCAGTCCATACTTCGTTAACTTACTTTCTTTAATCATACTGTCCTTCTATCGGGCAAGAACGGCAGCCGTCGTTCCGCCCAGCGTCCGATAGATGCGGCAGACCAAAAATTCCACCCCTGTGAAATTCACAGGGGTGTTTCTGATTTTATTTTAAAATTAGCCTGTACTTTCCTTCTTCGCGCCACGGAATTCCCGTTCCAAAAAAAGGCTTCCCGCTGAAACTGCGGCTTCGTGCCAATTCGCTGGATACTGTAACTGAATGTGGGCCGAATTGTTAAAATAAAATTCAGACCTGGTGGAACAGTAAAATTGGGCGGAAAAGAAACCGTTTCTTTCTTTTCAATCCTGGCCCCGAAGGGAGTGAAAAATATCAAACGATTTAAATTCAATCAAAAATCAATTGCAAAAGCCATTCGGACGTTTTCCCTTTCGGTAGGAGCAACAGCAATCTGTATGCTGACTGCATCCGGTTTCCTTGGTCCGGGACTTCCTGCACAGGGCAATGTGCTGGAGGCCTCCGCTTTTAACAGCAGCGGAACTTTAAAGGACAGCGGCGTCATAGCAGCTTCCTCTCATGAGGAAACCCGCTATGTGATTCCTCTGGGCACCACCTTTGGAATCAAGCTGTTTACCGACGGTGTTATTGTTGCCTCTCTTTCTGACATTTATACGGAAACCGGCCTTTGCTGTCCTGCCGCCGAAGCTGGGCTGCGTCCGGGAGATTACCTTCTGGAGGCCGATTCCAAGCTGTTGGAGAGCAACACAGATCTCGCAAGGATCATCGGAGCCAGCGAAGGCCGTGAGCTGCGTCTCAAGGTGCGCCGTGAAGACGAGGTATTTGAGACCTCGGTGACGCCTGTTTATGGAGACGGATCATTTAAAACCGGCATGTGGGTGCGCGACAGCGCCGCAGGCATCGGAACCCTCACCTTCTACGACCCTAAAACCGGCATTTTTGCAGGTCTGGGCCACGGCATCTGCGACATGGACACCAGCGGCATCATGGCCCTGAAAAGCGGCGAGCCCGCAGAAATTACGCTTTGCGGAATCACCAAGGGCGAGGTCAACAACCCAGGTCAGCTCAAAGGTTACTTCTCTTCAGAGGAAGCGCTGGGAACCCTCCTTGCCAACAATGACGCCGGAGTTTACGGCACGTTAAGCACCGTGCCCGCAGGCGCGCCGATTGAAGTACTCTCCCGGAAAGACGTAAAAAAGGGAGCTGTACAGCTTCTCTGCAGTCTGGATCAAAACGGTCCTCAGCTCTATGACGCTCAAATTGAGAAGACCGGTCCTGCAGATCAGAAGACAAAAAACCTCGTAATCAAGGTTACTGATCCGAGGCTTCTCTCTCTAACCGGAGGAATCGTACAAGGCATGAGCGGCTGTCCTATTCTGCAGGATGGCAAGCTTGCCGGAGCAGTGACTCACGTGTTCACGGAAGACCCAACCACAGGATATGGTATATTCGCAGAGACCATGTGTGAATATGCTGTTGGATTTGGTTTGTCGAAGTAAATCGAAGTCTTAGAATCTCCGATTTTCGGCGGCCCTTCGCTGTTTTTCGTCAAGTTATTTTTCCTGATTTTTCCCGTAAACCTCTTGCCATGCCCGCAAGCATATGGTAAAATCGTATCACTTCAAAAAAATACCAGGAGGTTCGTCATGGAAAAACAGCTAAAATTACTGATTAGTACGGAAGACGGCGAATGGGGCCGTGAACCGATGCAGAGATTGGCGGAAAAAGGAGGAGTAGCCGTCTTCGTCAAGCGGGACGGAACAGAGCTGATACGACGGATCAAAGACGAAAAGCCACAGGTCGTCCTTATGGATATGTTTATGCCCGGTTATGACGCAATGGGTGTGATGCACGCCATTTCAGAAGACACCGCCACAGAAAAACCCATGTACATAGTCGCCGCTTCCTGCCCAATGCCCAGCCTTGAACGGGAACTGATCAATCAGGGAGCCACCTATTTTGCAATTTCCCCGTTCAACAAAACTGAGATGATCGAACGCATCTACTCCCTCTATTCCATGAAGGGCAAACATTTTGAAAGCGAACCCTCCAATCCTTCTCTCCGGGTCCAAGTCACGGAAATCCTTCACCAGATCGGCGTTCCTGCTCATATAAAAGGTTACCATTATCTGAGAGATTCTATCATGATGGCCATAGAGGATCCTGAAATCATCAATGCAGTGACAAAGCAATTGTATCCCAGTGTGGCCAAGCAATATAATACCACCAGTTCCAGAGTAGAGCGCGCCATTCGCCATGCCATAGAGGTGGCTTGGGACCGCGGAAACGTAGATGTTCTGAACTCCTATTTCGGATACACCATTCACAGCTCCCGCGGCAAGCCTACCAACAGTGAGTTTATCGCCATGATTTCCGACAAACTTTGCCTTGAGATGGCCAGTGCTTCCTGACATTCATAGCATACTTGATTACGACAAATTTTTTGTCGAAATTTGTGACCTAACATCACTTTATTGTAAACAAAATGTGAACCGACACTAAATATAGTACGGAATCCAAGTTGATATAAATTTGGATTCCGTACTTTTTTCGTTTTTTATACAATTTGTCTATTCCATTATTTGCTGTTACTGCTATTTCATCAAGATATTCGGTTTCGTGCTTGGGTACCTTAAAAATCCGCCCATTGCAGAATACAACGGGTACTATCGTTTTATGGCAATTCTTTTTGCATTACTACTGCTGTATAAGTATCTTTCTTGCTCTCTATACCAATTTCAACAAATCCGTTCTTTTTCCAAAAAGCTTCACTTTGTCTGTTCCCCTTGGCAAAAGCCAAACGGACACAAGAATATCCCAGTGTTTCAATATAGGAAAAGCATTCGTTGATAATGGAGGTGCCCGTCCCTTTACCTTGATCGGATTTATCAAGCATAAATAAGCCAATAAAGGCTGTAGAGGAATTGGGGTAATCCAAAATCAAATCGAGAATGGCTACGAGTTTTGTATGGCGGAAAAACCCGATATAATATTTATCTTTATAGGTCTTGTTAGGCGGCAATGCTCTCATATCCTCAATAATACTCTCTTTCGTTACAAACGGTGGACAATATTGATAGTAGATAGAGTTGGTAATAGACAAGTCATAAATTGCATTTATATCTGTTTCTGTTAAAAAACGCACGACAAATTCACAAGACAGCTTGGTGATGTCCAATTTATTCCCTCCAAACATTATTATACGTTATTATACATCAGGAATAGATCTACTCACAAGTCAGAAGTATTCAAAAGAAGGTGGGACGGTAAAGTCCTTTTTCAAAATTTCATTCACTTTCTGCACGCTGGGAAACTTCCCAAAAAAGAAGCGGGACCCTCGCCGCTTCTTTTCGCTTAGGCAAAAGTGTTTACACTTCGGCGGGTAGTGCGCTCTGTGCAGAAGACCAGCAGCAAAGCCAGCAGCAGCAGGAAGGCTGGAAAGAAAAAGAGGCCAAAAGTTCCTGCCGCAGCTCCAAACAACGGCGGCATAAAAGTGGAACCCAGATAGGCCGACGCCATCTGAACCCCCATCATGGCCTGTGAAAGGTCTTTGCCAAACACCTCAGGCGTACGGTGCAGCATGGAGGGGAATGTGGGCGCACAGCCAATGCCCACAAGGCAGATGCCCAAAAACAGCTTCCATTGGGGCAGCGGAAGAAGCAGAAGCAATACGCCGCAAAGGACGCAGGCCTCTCCGGTACGGATCAGCGTCCCCGTCTTTATCCGGATTGAGACAAAGCCTGAAACAAGCCTTCCCAGAGTGATCCCAAGAAAAAACAGAGAGCTTAAGGCAGCGCCGGTATCCGCGTTGACTCCATAAACCGAAACGGCGAAGCTGCTGGCCCAAAGATTGGCCGTGGTCTCCAGGCTGCAGTAGCAAAAGAATCCCAACAGTGCCGGCTTCGCGCCGGGAATCCGCAGCACTTGCCGCAGGGGCAGGCTCTTCACCGCAGCCTCTGCCTTCAACTGTGCACCTGAAGCCTTCTTCCAAAGCGGCAGGGTAAGAACCAGCACCAACACAAGCGCCGTCTGCAGAAGGCCGATGGTACGGTAGCCCATGCGCCAGCCGCCTTCCTTGGCCAGCCAAACGGCCATGATCACCGGCCCGCTGGTGGCGCCGATTCCCCAAAAGCAATGCAGCCAGTTCATATGCATAGCCTTATAATGGAGCGCCACAAAATTGTTCAGGGCAGCGTCTACTGAACCTGCGCCCAATCCCAGCGGTACCGCAAGCAGGCAAAACCATATTGCAGAATCGGAAAAACCAAAACCCAGCAGCGCCGCAGCAGTCAAACCTACGCTCACCAAGGTGACTGTTCCGGTGCCGAATCGTTTGATCAGCCTTGTGCTCATTAGGCTGGAAATCACGGTGCCGCAGGAAACGATCATGGAGATCACGCCCGCAAAGGAAAGCTGTACACCCAAATCCGAATGAACAGCAGGCCAGGCAGATCCCAAAAGAGAATCAGGGAGTCCCAGACTGATAAAAGAAATGTAAATGATTATGAGCAATACAGTTAACATCCTATTTTCTCCTTATTTCCAGCTTTCCCTGCAGCCTCCCGCGCCCAATCCGTAGGATCTCCGAACAGCTGGCGGCGAAGC
Organism: Neglectibacter timonensis; assembly: GCF_900048895.1. Taxonomy (GTDB): domain Bacteria; phylum Bacillota; class Clostridia; order Oscillospirales; family Acutalibacteraceae; genus Acutalibacter; species Acutalibacter timonensis. The sequence goes on from NZ_LT160640.1 coordinate 924,215, forward strand.
GCACGCAGCAGGAGTTCTTCTATTCCCAGTTCATAATCCTTTTCCGGACTGGACAGAATCTCAGCGAATACCTCATATCCGCCGCCCAGACGAGTCCTTGCCCGTTCCAGGATGGGCTCTCTGTCCTCCGGTATGAAAAAATCCCCATAGAGCGCACATCTACCGGGAGCAGCTACGCTGCACACAATCGCCAGCAAGTCCCCTACTGCCGACCGTACCTGGTCTCTGTCTTCATAATCCAACGCAAACCAATCTGTGCCAAAAGGCAGAGATCCTATCTCGCCGGCAAAGCTGCAATGCCCCAAATAGGGCGAGCCATTGACAATCAGGCCCATCCCCGGAGGAAAATTCCGAGGAAAATATATCCCCGATACCGGATAGGAACAATTCCCTTCTCCGAACAGTCTTCTGTAATAGCCATAAACCGTGGCATTGATATCATTGTAGAACACTGCGGGCACCCCGTATTTTTTGCGGCAGCCCTGCAGCAGCTCCGTCCCCAGCAATGTTTTATGGTCACAGAGGGTGATCTCTTCCCCCACCGCCTCTCCCGGCAGCCCAAAACCGATCAGCCGAATCCCGGCAACAGCCTGGAATGCCTTTTCCAACATTTTTCCAAAGCTATCCGGCTGGAGTAGATTGAACCAGGCGTTGTCCTGATAAACGCAGTTCCCCAGCAGATCGATCACATGCAGTCTGACCAGGCTTCGGCCCCGGTCTTGAAAACTGTAGAGTGCCAGCGCGTGCCCATAGCTGCCCCGATACCGGTACAATGTGGAAGGACGCCCTCCCTCTGACGGCATCCTCCCCTCTTCCTCCGCCTCGCCGTTCTCCTGGAGCCCTGCCAGCACATTGTTTACCGTCATCTGACTTAGCCCAGTCTCCTGTGCCAACTGATATTTCGTCGCCTCACGCAGTTTCCACAGCGCCTGACGTATCCGGCTCTGGTTCACTTTGCGAAGCAAGGGTGCATTCGCCTTTTGCAATTTCATACCTCCCCATTTATTAATTCACTTATTAAAAGTATTATAATAAGTGAATTATACAAAGGCGAGCTTGTTTTGTCAAGCTCGCCTTTGTTTCAGCTTTCCAGCTGTGCCGTATAGAGATGGTAATAATTCCCTTCCTGCCGGAGAAGCTCTTCGTGAGTGCCCATCTCCGCAATTCCCTTGTTGGAGATGTAAAGGATGCGGTCGCAGTTTTTAATGGTGGAAAGCCGGTGAGCAATGATAAAGGAAGTTCTCCCCTTCAGCAGCGCCTGCAGGCCTTCCTGAAGCAGCCGTTCCGTCTTGGCGTCTATGGAAGAGGTGGCCTCATCCAGCACCAGAATTTTCGGATCGGAAAGCAGGGTACGCGCAAAGGCGACCAGCTGTTTTTGGCCCTGGGAAAGTCTGGAACCCCGTTCGTTGACCTGCGTGTAATACCCGTCTTCCATTTCACTGATAAACTCATGGGCACGTACGGTTTTGGCCGCCGCGATAACCTCCTCGTCCGTGGCGTCCAGCCTGCCGTACCGGATGTTATCCATAATGGTTCCGGAGAAAATGAAGCTGTCCTGCAGCATGATGCCCATCTGAGAACGCAGGGAATGCAGCGTCACTCCGGCAATGTCGTGCCCGTCCAGCAGCAGCCTTCCGCTGTTGATATTGTAGAACCGGGAAATCAGGTTGACCACAGTGGTTTTTCCCGCGCCGGTGGGGCCTACCAGGGCGATGGATTCTCCCGCCCTCACCTGAAGGTTGAAATTTTCCAGGATATTCACGGCGCCGTCATAAGAGAACGTCACATTTTCAAAGGTGACGTTGCCCTGGATAGGAGGCAGCTCCGACGCATCCGGAGCGTCGTCCACAGTGACCGGCTCGTCGATCATTTCGAAAATACGCTCCAGATACGCCACTGCGTTGATAAAGGTGTTATACAGGTTGGCCAGGTTCAGGATAGGCTGCCAGAACCTCCAGGCATAGGAAGAGATGGCGATCAAGGTGCCGATCTGTACCTGCGGCCCAAGCATCATCAGCCCTACAAGATACATGGCGCCCACCACCCAAGTGGAGATATTGTCCACGGAGTACCACACCAGGTTGGAGGTGTACTGGGCCTTCATCCAGGTTTTATAGCAGTTCTTGTTGAGTTTGTCGTATATCCCGGCGTTTTCCTCTTCCCGGGTGAAGGCTTGGGTGATCTTCATCCCGTCCAAGCTCTCATGGAGGTAGGCGTTCAGGTTGGAGCTCTTGTTGGAAACATCCTGCCAGGCTCTTCTCTGGGCAGGTTTAATCAGCAGCACCAACACCAGGAACAGCGGCACGCCCGCCATCACGATCAGCGCCAGTTTGACGTCGCAGGCGAACATGAAGATTGCAATGAGGATCAGGTTGAAAATTTCCAGCACGAAATTGATAATGCCGTTGGACAGCGCATCGGACACGCTGTTTACATAATTTATCACACGGGTGAGAATTTTCCCATGTGGCCTGTCGTCATAGAACTGGAAGGAGAGCTTCTGCAGATGCTCAAACAGATCCTTCCTGATGTCATAGATGATCTCCTGCCCCACCACGATCATGTATTTGGAACGCGCCCGGGCAAACAGGATGGAGAGGATGATGGATACCAGCATCAGCACAGACAGCAGCACCAGCTCGCCTATATTCTTTTCCGGCACCGCCACGTCGATTGCCCGCTGAATCAGCAGGGGACCGACCAGGGCGCAGGCAGCGGAAATGGCGGAATAGAGCAGGGACAGTATCATTTTTTTCTTGTGCCGGCCAATGTACACACCGGCGCGCAGCAGGTGCTTTATATTAAACGGGGTTTCCAGGTTTTCGTCTACGTCAAACCGGTTTCTCGCCATTTCAAATCGCCTCCCCTTCCGTCTCTTCCATGCCGTTCTGCAGCAGGAACACTTCCCGGTAATAGCCGGGTTTCTTTGAAAGCTCCTCATGGGTGCCGTATTGGGTGATTTCCCCATGCTCCAGCACGGCGATCTTATCCGCACGTTTGGTGGTGGAAATACGCTGGGCCACGATGATTTTTGTGCAGGGGAAGTCCAGGCTGGAAAGCTGCTCCTGAATATATTTTTCGGTCTCCAGGTCCACCGCAGAGGTGGTGTCGTCCAGGATCAGGATGGATGGCCGGACCGCCAGAGCCCTGGCCAGGGCGATCCTCTGCTTCTGACCGCCGGAAAGCCCGGTGCCGCGCTCTCCAATCACCGTATCAAATCCATCCGGCAGCTTTTCCGCAAAATCCACATCCGCCATTTTTGCAAACCTCTTAACCTCCTCTTCAGAGAGGGAGGTATCCCCATAGGCAATGTTCCCGTCTACCGTGTCGGAGAACAGGAACACCTCCTGTGTGGCCAGCCCCACGGAGGCCCGAAGATCGTGCAGGGGATACATTCCTACCGGCACGCCGTCCACACAGACCTCCCCCTTCGTCACGTCGGAAAACCTGGGAATCAGGCTGACCAGAGAGGACTTCCCGGAGCCTGTGGGACCCATAATGGCCAGAGTCTCGCCCGGCGCTACATGCAGGCTGATATCCTTCAGCACCTTTGCACCGTGAAGCGTCAAGTCCACATTCCGGAACTCCACCTCCCCCCTCAGTCTTCCTTCCACCTTTTTTGCATCTGCACGGGAAGTGATGGTGGATTTTGAATAATAGAGCTCAATAATCTTGTTGGCGCTGGCAAAAAAGCGCTGCAGGTCATTGATATGCATCCCCAACATGCGCATGGGGTTGGTGAGCGTCCAGCAGAGGGAATTAAAAAGGGTAAACGTCCCGATGCTGATGCGGCCCCAAATCAGGAAAATACCGCCTACCAGCAGAACCGCAATGGCCAGAGACTGGGAAACCCCGTCGATATAAGGGCTGAATTTCAGCCACAGCAGGGAAGCCTTGGTATTGGCCGTCTTATAGGCTTCATTTTTTTCGTCAAACTTCGCTATCTCATAGTTTTCCCGGGCAAAGGCTTTCACCACCCGGTTTCCGGAGATGTTTTCCTGCGCGCTGGTGTTCAGCTGGGAAAGCCTCTCCCGCAGGTCCACATAGAGGGGCTGCACCTGCTTGGCAAAACGCTTTGTCAGCAGGAAAATGACCGGCGTCACCACCAGCAGCGACAGGGCGAACAGCCAGTCCGTCACCAGGAAGCAGATGGAGGTGGTGAGAAACAAAACCGTACAGTCGATGAGCTGGCGGATGATCCAGGCGACCATAAAGCGCACCATATCCATGTCTCCGGTGAGGCGTGTCATCAGGTCCCCGGTGCGGTTCCGTGAATAGAAATCCTGGTCCTGCTCCTGCATGTTCCGGTACAAGTCTTTCCGAAGCTTGTAAACCAGTTTCTGAGAACAGGTTTCATAGGTGATTACGGAAAAATAGGCCATCGTTGTGCGCAGCAGCGTGTAGCCGATGAGCACCGCCACCAATACAATAAGGCGCTGCCTTGCCTCCTCCGTCACCTGCCCCGTCTCCATCAGCGGCTTGAATACCGTGTCCATAATGTTCGCCGTGATGAGAGAGGTGCCAAGCACCATCACCGCCAGCACCACCGTGGAACACAGCGCCGCTATGTACCGTTTCCGGCAACCCTCCAGATTCTTCCAGACCCATTTGAGCTGAAACATAATTTTCCTCCTCCCTTTACCGCACCTCAATTTGAATGCGGAAAAAGAAATTGCATCAAGCTTCAACTATTATAGCGGACAGGCCAAAAAAGGAAAGAGGATTTGGCAAATTTCCTTTCGGCAGAGTGCCGAATTTTGCAAGTTATCCAGCGCTATTTTGCACAGTAATCCCTTACATCCGGTAAATCCGAAAAGAATCCTGGTATTCTGCGCAAATTATTCCCAGAATCCTGCACAGCGCTTTCTCTTTCGGAGATGGAACAAGCGCCGTACAAATCCAATCTGACCTATGGTTCTTCTGTAAGAAACACAGCTTCTTTTTCCTTTAGAATAGAAGTTAGGCCAATAAACCGGCAGACGGCGCCCAATAAAAACACGCTTTCATGCGCATACTATCAATTATTTTCAATGGCAGGCTTTCTGCAGACAGGCCTGCCACCAGAAAAGGGGATATTCATGAAATTCGACGCCGTGTATTATGAACCCGACAGCCTATCCTATCCGTTGGGAGAACAGCTGAAGGAACAATTCTCCGACTTGCCGTGGATCCCGGTGGAGAGCCACAACTCCATAGAGGAAATGAGGAAGAAGGAAAATGCCGAGTTTGGGAGAATGAAGCGGAATTTAGTCATCGGGATTCGCAAAACTCATAAGTATACAGAGAACCATAAAGTATCTGATTATCTGGTTCCCTACACCTCCTCCGGATGCAGCGCCATGTGCCTGTACTGTTATCTGGTATGCCACTACAACAAATGCGCCTATCTCCGCCTCTTTGTCAATAGGGAGCAGATGCTGGAACGCCTGATCAAAAAGGGCCGGAGCAGCCCTTCCCCGCTGACTTTTGAGATCGGCAGCAACAGCGATCTTATCTTGGAGAACACCATAACCGGCAATCTTTTATATACGATACCCCGTTTTGCCAGAGAGAACGCCGGCATGCTTACCTTTCCATCCAAATTCCACATGGTGGACAGCCTGCTCGAACTGCCTCATGAAGGAAAGGTAATATTCCGTATGAGTGTGAATCCACAGCCGCTTATCGCCCGATATGAGCTTGGAACTTCCAATTTAAAGAAAAGGATAGCGGCGGTGAACAGCATGTGCGAGGCCGGCTATCCCTGCGGGCTGCTGCTTGCGCCGGTTATGCTGGTGGAGGGGTGGAAAGGGCTGTACACAGAACTTTTGGAGCAGCTCAGGACAGGCCTGACCGAAAAAATGCAGAGACAAATGTTCCTGGAAATTATCCTGATGACCTATTCCTTTGTACACCGTGCTATCAACAACGCCGCCTTTCCAAACACTCCCGATTTATACGACAGCAGCCTGATGATCGGCCGGGGAAAGGGAAAATATTGCTACCGGCCAGAAGCAAGGGCAGAAGCGGAATTATATTTGCGCACCGAGATAAAAAGAATTCTGGGAAACGTCGCAATTCGTTATATCAGCTGACGCAGCTAGAACTGCTTCCCGCCGCCACCGGCAGCTGGGAAGAAGGATTGACTCCTTTTCTCTCAAGAAAAATTAAAAAAACGGAATGAAAAGCTTGACTTTCCAAATTTTTTTGGTATAATAACTATTGCTGTCCGATAGTACAGCAAGTGAAGCGGTATTGTGTAAAGGTAGCACAGCAGACTCTGACTCTGTTTGTCTGGGTTCGAATCCTGGTACCGCTGCCAAATGGCCTCGGTTTTATTCAGAAAAATCCGAGGCCGTTTTTACGAGGTGTGGCTCAGTTTGGTAGAGCGCTACGTTCGGGACGTAGAAGTCGCAGGTTCAAATCCTGTCACCTCGACCACACTCAGCCCTTCAAATTTGGCTTTATTGCTGGATTTGTAGGGCTTGTTTTTTCGTCTTAACCTTCGTTTGGTCATTGTTTGGACATCACATCAACCAAAAAAAGCCCCCGGCCTCTGGAACAAACCAGGAAGCCGGGGGCTCTCACTATGCCCAGGAGAGGGTACGCCCGGGCAGTCTTATTCTGCATCTGCGGGAGCAGGCTCCTCCGCCAGCATTTTAATCAACCTGACGGCGCTGTACCGGATGTTGAGAATCCTCACGCCGTTTACGGGAGCCTCTTCGCCCTCCAGGGTCCCCCGGTCGATCAAAGCCTGTACATAGGGCCTGCCCCAGGCCGGTACGTCGTCAATGGTGCGGTAAATGGGGTCCTCCGCCTCCAGAGCGCGTTTTACAAGAACCGCCGCCTTCGCGTCACTGTGCCGCAGCTCCAGGTCTCCCGCCGTGCCGCCGCGGATGACGCCCTTGTCCATCAGCTCCTGGATGTCCTTTCTCCAGTAGTCGGGCACTTCGCTGACCTTATGGTAGGTGGGGTTAGCGTAGCCGATTTCCTCCCGTGCGATCTTCCTTGCCTCTGCTTCCGTCAAATCCGGTTCCTCCTTTTCCGTGTTCAGCCCAGGCAGATCCGCCGCAAGATACGGGGCCGGGTCAATCCTGACGTCGTCTGTGTTGCGCACCTCGAAGTGCAGGTGATTGCCATAGCTGTTCCCGCTGTTGCCCATGTTGCCGATCTGCCGGCCCTTTTCCACCTGCTGCCCATCAGATACCTTCACCCCGCTCAAATGGGCGTACAGGGTAAAATAGCCGTTGGGATGCCTGAGCTTCACGCAGTTTCCATAAGAAGCGTTCCCACTGGAGCCCTGGTCGTTCCCATAGCCAGTCTGGCAAAACACCACCGTGCCGCCGCTGTGGGCAATGATAGGCGTTTCCGGGTCGGTTTTCCAGCCCAGGTCAACGCCGCCGTGCCCATTCCCAAACCCTTGGGTGATGGCGTTTTCCTGGGAAGAAAACACCCTGCTTTTCGTGCTCACGGGGTTCCCTCCTTTCGTGAGAGACGGGTAATCCTTGTAGGCATAATTGCCGTCAAACGCTTTCCCTCCGATCACCAGGTTGTCCGTAAACTGCCAAATACCGTAGGGCTTCCCATAGCCGCAGGAGGTATCCCAGTCCGCCACCCATTTGTCGTATTTGTCCAGAACAGGACTGCCGAGCTTTCCCCGCAGCCAGGATAGAAAGGAATAGATTCCCACATATAGCCCCGCCGCCTCCATCGCCCTGCAGTAGGTATCGCAGATCACCGCCAGATCGCACCCGGCCTGCTGAGAGTCCTCCACGTCATACCAGACGCCGTAGGCGGGCTTTCTGCCGTTCAAAACCCGTAGGGTATGGGCGGCTTCGCTTTTGGCCATGTCCGCGTTTTTCGCATAGGAGTAGAGATAGGCGCCCCAAGGCATGCCCGCCGTGTCGGCTTTTCTGACGTTCTCTGCAAAGCACGCGTCGTCCTGGAAGGGATAATCGCTCCCGTACCCGCAGCGGATCAGGACAAATTGGATTCCCGCAGCCTTGAGCGCCTGAAAATCCACACTGCCGTTCATTTCGGAGACGTCCACGCCTTTTATCGCCATCACAAGTCCCCGCCCTTCGTGAGCTGTTTCCCAATCTGGTTGGCGCCGGTGGCGGCCAGCCCGGAGACGATTCCCACGGCCGCGGCCGTGAGGAAATCATTGGCCGGGAAGTCAGGCATAAAGAGCATGCCTACGACCCCCAGAATCCCGCCTAAAAGCCCGCAGACAATGGGGATGAGTCCGTTGTTGTCAAAGGGCGTGGCCTTCACCACCACCCCCGCCAGATAGCAGATCACCGTAATCGCCGCCACGCTTCCAATTCCCGTCAGTTCCATTCAAGTTCCCCCTTTGATATGTTCCAGTTCCGAATTGACATCATCCAGCCTGTGATGCGCCGACTTGATGGCATTCTCCGCCACCGCCATGCGCTCCACCACCTGGTTATGCTTTTCCACTTTCTTTTCCAACTGCTCCAGCCGGAAATTGGTCATCCTCGCGCTGCCGAATATTCCCAGCAGGGAACCGATAAACGTCCCCGCCAGGGACAGCAGCGCCACAACTACAGTGCTGTCCGTAACATCACTTCCTTTCTGCTCAGGCTTCAGGGAGAAGCCNGCAGATCACCGTAATCGCCGCCACGCTTCCAATTCCCGTCAGTTCCATTCAAGTTCCCCCTTTGATATGTTCCAGTTCCGAATTGACATCATCCAGCCTGTGATGCGCCGACTTGATGGCATTCTCCGCCACCGCCATGCGCTCCACCACCTGGTTATGCTTTTCCACTTTCTTTTCCAACTGCTCCAGCCGGAAATTGGTCATCCTCGCGCTGCCGAATATTCCCAGCAGGGAACCGATAAACGTCCCCGCCAGGGACAGCAGCGCCACAACTACAGTGCTGTCCGTAACATCACTTCCTTTCTGCTCAGGCTTCAGGGAGAAGCCTGCTTCGGCCGCCGCTCAGTTCGACCCGCCGGCATGTGTTCCTCCGTTTATTTTATTCTCCATCCCCCCATACCCATATGCCTTCACATACAGGGACACAGGCTTAGAGGAGTCGGCGCAGGAGATCACAATATTCCTGCTGGAAAGAGACAATGTGGATCGAGACAGATTGACAACGCCCTTGCTGGAGTCGCTTCCTGTCAGAATCAGCTGTGCACTTTCCCCTTTGTCTATTCCGGGGATAATAAAGTAAGGCACGAATTGCTGATAGTCCTGAAGGATCAGATACCCTCCTGTGGCTGCCAGTGAATTAGCCGCCACACTTACCGTCGTGGCCCCCGCCGATGTCTCATCCAGCCTTTCCGGCAGAAAGCCCACATATTCCTCTCCAGGAACCAGCAGCCCCGTTTCCATCTTCACCATCACCGGATTAAACACAGCCATCACATCACCTCCCAAATCAGCGCCTGATAGGTAAGGTCGGCCGCCGGGAGGGAAGAGCAGGTAAAGGTCAGGCTGTCCGGCGCCTGGGCCGTACAGCGCACCCCGGCCTGGCCCGCCTCCTCCCAGCTGTCCGGAGCTGGGCAGGGGAACACTGCGTTGTCCGCCGTGACCCCCAGCGCCGCCACCGTCTGTACGCCGTCCGTCCACCCGGACGCAGCCAGCGTCACGGTAACGCAGAGGGCCTTTTGCGCTTTCTTGTCCCAGCCTTCTATTTTCTGCGCCAGAGGGACCCCCTGGGCGTCGTACACCGCCGCCGCAGAGGTCACCGGGTACAAATTTTCTCCCGCCGCCGTCTTCAGCGGCTTGATGATAGCCATAAAACCACTCCTATCTTATCAGCGGGCTGCCGCCCAAATACAGTTGTACCGCCTGTTTCGTTCCCAGATACGCCGTCTTGATCACCCCCGCGCCGATGGAAGCACGCAGAGATTCTTGAATCGGAGCTATCGCATACAGATTGGCAAACAACGGACTTTCTGCTGAAAAGCTGCTGCCGTCCACACCGCATTCAAATAGGTAGCTCTGGTAATTGTCTTCCGTGGAAATCCGGCAGCCATAGCCTTCAAGGAAATTATTCATTTCCTCAATCACCAGACTCACAGACGCCGCGGTGATACTGTTTTTGTATCCTCCACCGGGAAGGGGGACGCTTTTAATTTCACCAGCCAAAACCTCATAGAGAGTGGGAAGGAAGACTGCAAACTCCCCAACAAAATCGTTCATTTCAGTCGAATCTTCATTGCTGATGAAAAAGTTCCTGATTTTATCCAGGAATCCCGCGTTCATAAGGATATTGGGATCCCCTTCCGGAAGGGGGAGAGGCGTATTTTTCAGATAGTTCAGGATTTCTGCTTCACGAGTAGAAGTGCCGCTCGGCATGTTGTTTCTCACCCCACAATCAGATACAGCGTCTCCGGGTCCTTGACGGCTATGGCGTCATACTGCGCCTGAGAGCCGCTCCAGATGGCCTTAACCGTGGCGGACCGGGGATATTCCTCCGCCGGACGTCCCCCCAGCCTGTCGGCATTCAGCGCGGCGTCCTCTATGGGCAGGGCGTCCCCTTCCGCGTAAACCAGAGCGTCCGGCAGCTGGTTCGCCGGCACCTTTCCCTGTACCAGGTCCGGTTTTCCTTCCAGCCCCGCGGTATGGGCATCCGCCAGCTCCTTCAGTTCGGCAAGGTTGACGGTCACTGGATCAGTACCGTCAGGATTCCTGCTCACTTCCAGCCCTCCCGCCGTTATCTTAACGGGGCTGGCGTCCGGCAGTACAGTCAGTTTTTGTCCCTGTCCAGAAAAGACCTGCAGCTCGGATATCTTGCTTTCGGATTCCTCCACCCGCAGCCCGTAGCCTTCGGGCAGATAGAGCTTTTGGAAGGCAAATTGAGCGGGGCTCGCCTCCGAGGTGATCCCCAGCGGGACCGTGGTGTCCGTGGTGCTCAGCGTCACCTTGACGTAGGCGCAGTGGGAGGGCACCACAACGCTGCCGCCGTCGCTGACGTTCTTGTAGGAATAAGATTTCCCGTCGCTGAGATACCAGTCCAAGATGGGCGTTTTCCCGCCGTCATAGCAAAAGAGCACGTTCGTCAGTTTCTGACCGTTGTCCACGCTGACCTTCCTGCCCGGGTTCACTGGGATAAAGTCCGCCGTGCGCACCTTGGAGGAGCTTGCTTCCGGTTCTCCCGTGTCACGATTGATTCCCCCGGCTTCCAGTGCAGGAGAGGAGGTGCTTTCCGGATTTCCTCCCAGCGGATGATTGTCCGGATCCGACACTGCTTGCAGCAGCGCCAGAGCGGGGGTGCGCTTTACAGCCCCGTCCTGCCTGGCGTACAGCTCCGTCTCCACTGTGAGCAAGCCTGCCTCCGGCGCGTCTCCCGCCCATTGGCCCGCTTCTCCCCTGTCTCCTTTCGGCCCCTGGATCCCAGGATCCCCCTTGTCTCCTTTTAGGCCTTGCGCTCCCGTAGAGCCGGTCTCTCCCTTAGGCCCTTGAGGCCCCGCAGGGCCAACCACCAGCCCAAGATCCACTGTCCTCAAAGCCATAACGCCCTCCTTATTCGTAGGTGGCAATCAGATGTCCGTTGTCGTCGATAGCCAGGGAAGGGGTCTTGCCATCCGCTCCCGCTGCGCCGGGGGTGCCTGTGTCTCCTTTTTCTCCCTTGGCTCCGGTCAGTCCGGTGTCTCCTTTGGGCCCTTGAGCTCCCGCAGCGCCGGTGTCGCCTTTTGCTCCCGTATCGCCTTTGGGGCCTTTCAGGGTGCCGCGTTTCGTCCATCCGCTGTCCGTCTTTTCGTAAATGTCCCCGGCAACTGTGTCCAGCGCCCAATCTCCCACGATTCCCAAGGATGCTCCAGGGGCAGCGGTTACATTGTGCATTTGACTGCCGACGATTTTTCCAAGATCTATTGTCTGTGCCATACCATTTCCTCCATATTCATTTCAAGGTCATTCGTAACTCACCAGCAGATGACCCGCCGAATCGATGGAAAACACCGGCGTCCTTCCATCCGCTCCCGTTTTTCCGGGAGGCCCCTCCGCATTTCCGCAGTCAATTGTCTCCCCACTTGCCATCGTCAGAACAAGGTGACCATCCTCCCGGACTGCCGCACTCAGAATCGTTTTTCCTTCGGCGCTCTGGTCCTGCAGCAGCCGAACCGCCTTGATGTTGTTGAGAATTGCCGTGAACAGCGGATTGAATGTTCTAGACGCAGAGGCAGGATCTGAATCCAGAAGGGCAGGGATTTTCTCCGTGTATTCCGGAAAATCCGCAAGCTGATAATCTTTCCGTTTCATGAATATCCCCTTTCCATAAAAATTCACCTATTTTTTACACTCGCTGTCCCCCCTGCGCCATCGACATATTCGTGCCCTGAAAGGTCATACACCACCGGCCCCCTCCGGGTTCTCCGGCTGTCTCTCCAAAGTGACAGTCAGGTTTTTCTTCCCGTCCACCAAGAGCCGCTGGGCTATATCAGTGATGCTGGTGTACCCTGTGTAAACAGCGCATTCCTCACCCCCGCAGGAAACGGTCAAGGTTTCCAAAGCCCCGGGGGCCTCCAGCAGTTCCCTGTAACTGTCCAGCCCATTCTGGGATCCGCTGTCCTCAATGGACAGCCTCCAGGGACTGGCACTGAACAAATTCGCCAAATTATAGCTCTCCTGCACCGAGGTGGCCGCAAAGGACGTACCATTTTTCAAAGTGACAGTAAACATTAAACTTCCTCCAATTCTTTCAGCATGTTCCATTCTGTTTCGTCGATAATTTCAAGCGCCCAGTCTTTCGGAATATAAATTTTGTGCCGCTTCCGGGAATCCTCCGCCCGGTATATTCGGTTCCAGTGGTAGGCGTTTGCCAGAGCCCTGGCTTTGTGCATCACACAAATAAAAGTAGCACGCCTGTCCGGCGTGCCGAAAATCTGGTAATTATAGGCCGAGCACCAGGAGCAGCCCTCCGCAATGGGGCAGGAAAAGCATTCGTCGGTGCTCTGGGTGCGCCGGTCGATACACTGTAAACAGTGGGCGCAGTTTTTGTGTTCCTCCGAACGCAGAATCCCCGTGTCCACATGCCCAACGGTAAGGGGCTTAATCCCCTCTCCCAGGGAATTTGGCATGTACCTGATACAAGGGTAAATGTTCCCGGTGTAGTCCACGGAAATCATGTCCCCGGTGCCCCCGCACCAATTTTGTAAATCTTTGGGATCCTTCGGGTGGAAAAAGTTTTCCTCAAACATGGAAATGTAAGCTTCCTTTTCCAGCCCATGTTCCAACACATACTCCGAAAGGTGCTTGAGCTGTCCATAGAGGATGCGGGCGTGGGAAAGTTCCCAGCCTTCTTCGTAGACGCAGTTTAAATTGATCTCCCGGTATCCGTTTTCCAGCAGGGACTTCACCGCCTCAAAGCTGTGCTCCACGTTTTGGGGGCAGAGGGTCATTTTGGAGCCCATCGTCCCGCCCAGCACGTCCACAAAATGCCGCACGCCCTTCATGGCCAGGTCGTAGCTGCCCCGGCCGTCAGGAAATACCCGGCAAGCGTCATGGAGTTCCTTGTTGCCGTCGATAGAAATAGAAAAGGAGAGATGGGACATATGCTTTTTCAGATATTCCTGTACTTTTGGTTGGAAATAATGAGTCCCGTTGGAACAAATGGAGATACAAAATCGTGTAGCCCAGGGATGCTGCAGCCGGATCAATTCCCCGATGAAGTAATCGGTAATCTGGTCAATGAGTTCGATTTCCAACAGCGGCTCCCCGCCGATGAACTCAATGATAACCCCTGGGGAAAGTTCCGGATTGATGTACTCGTTGTCCGAGAGGATTAGGTCAATGAATTTTTTTGCCGTTTCAAATCGCATCACGTGATTTGCTTTCACACCCTGGTAGCAGTAGGTACACCGCAGAGAACAGGCGTCCGTCACGGCAAAGGTCACGGTGCGGGTGAGGACGCCCCGTTTGGAGACGCCTCCTCCAGACGACTGGTTGACAGGAAACAGCCGGGCAAGCCTGTCCTGGAACTGCTCCGTCCGGCGGGTCATGCCCCTTCCCCCTGGGACAGCGCCACCTCTCCGGTCTGGTAGTCCAGCGTCCAGTTTAAAAGCCCTTCCTTTGCCCGGGGCAGCACAAATTTCTGCTCGAATTCCTTTTTCGCCGCCTCGAACTGCACAAAGAACTCCCGGTACTCGTCGTGGTACTTCCGGAAGCTCTCCCCGGTGATGTCCGCCCCCTGGCGCAGCATGGCCTCAATCAAAGCCCGCCTTGCCTCCACCTCAAACCCCAGGCTTTCGATGTAGTCGATCAGTTCTCTTTCCTTCACCATAAACGTCTTCATGTTGCATGTCCTCTTTCTGTTATATTTTGTATAGGTCAAAACGGTTTTTAAAATAAAAACAGCAGGGGAGAAGCCTCCTCTGCTTGCAAACCCTTATGTGCTGGTAGCTGAACCGTAGCACTGGGCCGCGCAGGTCCCCGTGCAGGTGGCCGTGCAGGCGGTGGAGCAGGAGGCCTTGCACTGTCCGGAGCACCCGGAAGAACATCCGGAGCATCCGGAACAGCCCCCGCAGCCCGAACAGCCCGAGCAGCCCCCACAGCTGGCGGAACACCCTCCGGAGCAACTTCCCCCGCAGCCGCTGCAGGTGTTGGAACAACCAGAGCAGCCGCTGCCGCAGCCTCCAGAGCAAGAACCCCCGCACCCGGAGCAGCCTCCGCAGCCCTTGCACCCGGCGCTGCAACCTGTGTTGCAGTCCCCGCTGCAGCCTCCGCAGCCGGTACAGCCCACGCAGCCCACATGACAGCCTGTGCAGCTGCCCAGACAGGCTGTGGTGCATCCACCGCCGCAGCCGTTGCTGCAGCCCTTACAACCCGTGCAGCTTCCCGTGCAGCCACTGCAGGCGTTGGTGCACCCGCTACTGCAGGAGGCACATCCGGAGGAGCACCCGGAACAGCCATTACAGCCTGTACATCCGGAACTGCAGTAACTGCCGCAGCTTGCAGAGCAGCCTCCGCAGCCGCTGCTTCCACTGGATCCTCTGCACCCGCTGCAGGTGCTGGTGCAGGTGGCGGCGCAAAGCCCCGAGCAGGCCCCCCGGCAGGAGCTGGAGGAGGCCGTCATGCCTTCCGTGCCATAGTTCGCAACCTTGTCCAACAAGGCCCCGTCAAAGGCGGCAGGGATGGGGTCCCCCGCACCGGAAGGCGTTTCTCCCCCCGGCGTAATCCCCTCCACCAGCAAAAGGCCGGGAATGTCCGCAACCTCCAACAGGGGATTAATCACCTTTTTCCCGTGCTCCGCCAGCACCCGGCCCCCGGATTCCGGCTGGATCGTAAACTCCCAGTCCGCCCCGGAAAAGGAAGCGAGGCTCCCGTTTCCGGAGCGCCTTGCCATCTCCGTTTTCACCGCTTGCTTCAATTCCGCGATCTGTTGTATTGTCAGCATTTTCTCACCCCCAGACCGCGTTCACGGCAATCCAATCCGTTCCGTTATAAAACTTCAAAATGTTCCCATTCCCTGTGTCAATCCACCCGAGCTTCACATTCTCCGGCGCTGCTTCCTGCGCAACTAGCCCACCTTGGGCATTGAGGTATGTATCCGGCACCTTCCCGTCCGCCCCCAGGGGGGCCACGCCGTTCGCCTCGCCTTTTTCTCCCCTGCCGATGTAATCCATGTCCGGCAGCTGCGCCTCCGGCACTTTCCCGTTTACAAGGTCCGCCTTGTATAGATGATTTGCATGGATATTGTCCACCAGCTTCTGGAACAGCGGGTTGAATACCTCCTCCGCGTTGCCGGGATCGCTGTTCTGCAGCCTGCGGATTTGTACCGTATATTCCGGCGATTGCGCCGGGTTGTAATAACTCTCTGGCATCCTTCCGTTCCCCCTGTTCCTATAGCTTGCAGTCAAAGACGAATTCAAACTCTTCGTCTTCCTCTTTGAACTTCGGCAAGGTGTTCCTCAGCATATAGAGGGCGCCGTCCCCGGACACCAGCGCCATTTCATTCAGGCCCATGCCGGCCAGTTCTCCCTCCGGGACCACGATGCTGAACCGCGCCGTGGTCTCATCCGGATAGGCCGGTTCCGCAACCGGGTAGCGTCCCACCTCGTTGTGGAGGGATGCCTGCGTTTCAGAGGGGATTAGGGGGTTCCCCGCTTCGTCCTGCCCTCCGGTTCCCAGTGCAATATACCGGACAGGGGAGAGTGCCTGCAGCGATCCGCTGAGCAGCCCGCAGAGGCGTCTGCGCAGCTCCAGGCAGATCACATTGTTTTCACTTTCCATTTAAAAATCCTCCTTTTTTGTCTGTCCCGCACGCAGCCGTTTTGTGCCATCCAGCAGATAGGTCCCGTCCAGCCTCCAGACAGGAGAATGCATGGTGACGGAAGCGCCGGACCGCACCGGGAGCCTGCATGCCCACCGCAGCCGGAACGCATGGGGAAGGAAGAGGCCGAACCTCCAGAAACCCGGCTTCCAGCTTCCGTCCAGAAGCCTGCTGCCGTCCAGGGGTACCGGCTTCAACGCCCAAAAATCCACGCCCGCCCTTATGGTAAACAGAACGGGCGCAAGGCTCTGCTCAAGCAGGAATTCCGACAAATAGGGAATCTGAAAGGAAAAGGAGACTCCCGCCGGCAAAAGCTGGTCCAATATGGCCTTGATCTCCGCTTTGGAAGCCGGAGACTGTTCCAGAACCTGCGTGCCGGCGACCCGCATCCTCACCCGTCTGTCCCGGTCCTCCCTGTCGCGGATCGTGAACTCCCCCGGTCCGCATTCCATGATGTTCTGCAGCGCCACAGAAATGTCCGGCTGAGTGCCGTCCCCCCGGTCCCGGGCCATTTTATGATACAGCAGCACCCGGTATCTGGCGTCGTCCGCGCTTCCCCGCGGCTGGCCCACCTTTTCTCCGTGCAGGTCCAGGGTTTTTCCAATCGCCGTGCGGATATCCTGGCTCTCCTCCGTCAGGGCGGCAGCCTCCCGCAGCTCCTCCAGAGCTTCCGCTGAAAGCTGCAGCAGCTTGTAGTTGTTGCTCTTTGGATCCTTCCGGTATACGTCGGGCAGCTTCCTTACCAGGTCACTGGTCTTCATAGGTTTCCACCTCCACCGTCACATGCTCCGGGGGAATTGTAGCCGCCTCCATTGCCGTACAGGAGATGTTTGCGGCGGAAAACGTCTCCCCGTCCGCAGAGAGCTCCAAGCTCACCACGTCACAGACCCCGGGCACGGAGAGCACCGGACCGTACAGCCTGGACAGGATCACATCCGCTCCGTTGGAAAGCTTGTCCAGACAGGCGGAAATTTCCGCTTTCACCTGGTCGCTTCCTCCTTTAGGGAAGGAATCGTCCACAGCGATTCTGACCTTTGCGTACAGGATCTTGTCCAGTACATGGGAAAACCGGATAAGATGGGGCGTGCCGCTTTCATCCTTCACCTCAACGCCCACACTTCCCCAGGCCTTAATGCCGGCCGGCTTCCTGCGGAAAATCGCCTGGGCAATCTGCGCGTCAAGTTCCGACGGGGCAAACACGGCGCATTCAAAGGAGCCCGGAGGACGTCCAGCCGCATCGGTCTCCTCCCCGTCGTTTTCCATCACCGTGCAGGCGCGGACTCCGGAAACCCGGAGAACCGCCGCCCGGATCGCATCGGCGGTGGAACTGCCCGTGCCGGACCTGGCCTGGCGGTACCTGGTCCGGAGTTCCGGATCCGTCTCCTCGTCCTTTCCGGATTCCTCTATGCCCAAATGGCGCAGCCCGGTCACGCGGGCATCAGCCTCCACAATCCTGACAAGAGAGCCTGCAGGCACATTCCCGCTTTCACCGGGTTCGTTAGCGTAGAACAGCGCTTCCGCCGTGCCGTCATCCCCCAGAACGGTATCCTGCTCCGTGTGGAATTCCAGACCATCTTCCGTCGCCGCCAGAAAGCCCGCAGGGACAGCGTATCCCGGAAGCCCTGTGAGCAAAACCCGGTGAACCGCCCGTGTCGCCGGGTTCCTCCCGTTGAGCCCCGCTTCTATGACGAGGCGCTGCAAACTGGACCCCGTTGCGGTGTTGGGGAAGATCGCATAGTAAATCCGTTCCAGTTCTTCATAAGCCTGCGCCAGGTTTTCCACCTCAAGCCGGATATATTTCCCGAAGGGCGTTTTCTCGTCCGTCTCAATATCCGCCCCAAACAGAGCCCTTGCCCGTTCCACCCGTTTTGCCAGCAGCTCTTCATACAGGGGCCGCTGAAATCCTTTTTCCGTCAATGCCGCCATACGTTCCCCCTTTATACCATCCTGCTGCCCGTCACTGCCTCCCCGCTTCCGCTGCGGGCGCTGAAGGTGAGCAGCAGCCTCCGCTCCGAGGTCATCTCACAGGAAAAACTCTCCAGAGAAAAGCTCTCATCCACCTGCTGCAGCCCTGCCAAAAGCTCTCCCCGCAGCGTTTCCCCGTCCGGATGCTTCCCTGTCAGCAGGGCCCTTCGGTCGATGCCCTCCTCGGGGTTCCCCGCCCATTCGCCCCGGTTTGTCCCCAAGACGCATTCGCAGGTCTGCCGGAGCAGCTCGTTCCCCTCTATCATTCGGATCCGTCCGCCGCGCAGCTCCAAATCACCGCCGTGGTCCAACGCAAAGCCCTTCATACGATCACCCCCGCCACCACGCTGTCCTTGATTTCGTGATGCCCTGCCGGCGGCGTTTCGGACCGCCCGCGCCGGGCGCCGGAAATGTCCCGCTCACACACCACGCACAGGGCGATCTCCCCCGCCCGGATCGGCTCCATCACAAGATGCCGCCCCAAGCCCCCTGCGGCGGCGCAGGTCTCGCCCCAGCCCAGCTTGTACCGGGCATTCCAGAGGATGGGCACTCCCAGCACCGGGGGCTGCGGCGTCCCCTTTCCGCCCAGAGGCTTCTGCAGCGTCAACGGCTGCACGTCGGCCACCCCTTTTTCTAAATCCACCCGAAGCAGCCTTGCCAAATAGGCTGTATGGGTATGTAAAAGAGCCTGCTCAGCGATACCGCTGCCCAGGCCCCCTAAAGAATTTGCCATACCTCAAATCACCGTCAATTCCGTAATAAAATCCGTGCCGTTATACACGTGCTTTCCCTCCAGCACATGGAAGGCCCCCGTCACATCCCTTGTCCTGAGATTTACCAGAGAACCCGTCATGGCCCGGTGCTGCAGCAGCAGCTTCAGCCTGTATCCCTTCCGGATCTCCGTCTCCCCGTCCTCCTTGAGCTCCTCCTGAAAGGGCTCCGGACTCTCCAGCAGCCCGTGGGAGGAATCCAAATCAAAACGCAGCCCGTTTGTGCTCTCCCGCACGTCCTGCGCATAAATCTTCCCGCGCTGGATATAGGTGGAGATGCCGCAGGTCCGGGCGTACCTGTCAATGCTCTGCATGATTCCCCCGCTCACCGTCACAGCGTCCTCATAGATGTGATCCTTCCGCGCCCGGAACACGGCGATCGGCAGCCCCAGGCGTTCCAGCAGAGCCCTCAGAATGTAGGATGCGCTGGTCCCGGCGGAAAAGGATATGTTCTCCACGTCCTTTTCCTTCAGAGCGGGATTGTCCACGGCGCTGATGACCGTCTTCCGGTCCACGCCCACCCAGGGACTCTTTACGTCCGAGATGACGCCGGAAAAGATCACGCCGGTATCGTCCCCATATCCCGCTGTCAGCGTGACTGCCTTGTCCAGCTCCAGCCGTTCCCGTGTGGCCCGGCTTAAATTGTATACGGTAAATTCCGCCTCATTGGCGGTGGTGTCGTCGTCAAAAGGAACGGTAAACTCCAAATCCAGATTGGCAAGGTCAATAACGGACCCGCCCGCTCTCAAAACCGCTCTGGCGCCGAACAGCCCCGAAGGCGGCGAGGGTACCGATTGGGAAAGATCCTCCTTCAGCAGATCCAGCGCCCGGATCACCCTGGAATACCGTTCCCTTTCCCCTCGGGGTCCCAGCGCTTCCCCGCTGTATCTTTTGTCAGCCAACAGCGCCGCCCCCTTCGTCGTCCACGGTCAGGAACACCGTCTCCCCCAGGTTTTCCCAGGTCACGGCCTGCTCCTGCCCGGATTCATCCAGCGGCGTCAGGTCCAGCGCCGGGAAAACCCCGGCCCGGTACACGTCCCGGAACAGCGGCATCCCGTAAACCAGGGGTTCCCCCGAGCAGAGCAGGGATCCTGCGCTGTCGTACAGGCTAACGGTAAAAAAACAGGCGGTCCGGTTGTAATCCACGAAAAAGGTATAGGCCCTGCCCGCCAACACGATATCAAACCGATAGGGGATCAGATTTTTGTTAATCTCGATCCTGTCTCTCATATCACTTCCTCCTGTTCCCTACCCAAAGCCTCGCCCCCACCTGCATGGAGGTGGGATCCCCGGATATGGAAAAGGCCTGTGGATTCCTGGCAATCACGTCGCTGCAGGTGAACCCATAGGTCTTGGTGGGATACGGCGCATGAGGGGCAGCCACCAGATCCCAGATGGTGTCCCCCGCCTTCACAGTATAATAGACTTTTTCCTCCGTACTGTTTTCCTGAATCTGCTGCGTCCCGGCGTTTTGCCGCGGGTCGGAGGACTGGCCAACATAGGAATTTCTGGCAAACCTCCCGTGCTTCAGCTCCATCTCAAAGGTGAGCCCCGCCATCACACTGCCGGGGTGCCCCGTGTCGAACCTGGTAATAAGCATGTTTTTGTCGTAATTCCGCCCGGCATAGGTCACCGGTGTTGCGGTGGCGGCCAACTGCCGCAGCTTTGCCAGTTTCTGCGCCGCATCCGGCCCCACCACCTCCCCCTGCAGCTTGATCACAAAGGGCTGAGGCCGCAGATGGTCCGCAACCGCCTCCCCATCCTCCACCGGATGGCTGGAAAGCTCATATTCCTGTTCGACCCTTTCCCCGTCCTCATCGATAAACACATAGATCCCGTTGATCAGCGCCAAGCAGCCCCCTCCTTTCCATAAAAAAGAAGCCCGCCGCGTGGCAGGCCTCCTCTTTTTGATCTTTTTACACCCTGGGCTGATCGTCGAGCCCCAGAGTCTGTTTCAGGGCGCTCTGCAGCACCTGCGAGAAATTGACGTTCTTCCGCTCCGCCGCGCTGTTCAGCCATGCGGGGATGGTCAGCGTTTTTTTCACTGAAACATTTTTCACCTGCTGGCGGACAAGAGGCATATAAACAGAGATCAGCGCAGGGACTTGGTTCTTCTCCAGATGGATTTTGCTGATTGGCGTTGATTCGGGAATCTCTTCTCCATCAGCCTCCATCCCATAAATGTGCAGTCCCATCGCCTCCTCCGCGTTACGCAAGGCTTCCTCCTGCGTCTGCGCGCAGGGCAGGCAGCCGGGGAGATCAGGAAACTCGATAGAGATTCCGTCCTCTGCAAAATCCAGTATGGCGATATAGGAATACGTGTCCTTCATTGCCGGTTCTCCTTTCTGTACAAACTAGAGGGAAAGCGGAAGCCCGTCAGGGGAATTTTACCCCTGACTGCTTCTCTATGTTTCTTACTGTTCCCGCCGGGATATCCTTTTTCGGGTGGGTTACCGTTACCCGCCCTTTCTTTGTGGGATGCTTGAATTGATGATGGTCCCCAACGCAGCTCACTTCGTACCAGCCATCGTCCTGAAGCATCTTGATAATTTCCCGCGAGGAATAGCTTTTCATTCCGCCTTCCCCCTTTCACTGTACTTATTATAGCACGTATTACGATACGTGTCAATAAGAAAAGAGAAAATTTACACGTGTTTTCTTACGTATAAATCATAATAGGTATAAGAATTCCGCCCTAACAGTTATCGGGACAGGGCGTTTTTGGCGGTTCACCATAGGATTTTAAAAATTTGTTCCTATGAAAAATTATAGTCTTGAAATCCCATCCCTATCTCTGCTATTTTTTCATCCTTGACATGGATGGTCATGCTATACACTTTTCGACCTTCCTTTATCATTCTGGCGTAATCATAATGTCCTTTTTCATCTGTTTCTAAATAAACTAGCTTTCCATCATCATCTTCATAATAGGAATACGTCAAGCCTAAGCACTCCTTACCTTTCAAGAAGTCGGGGGAATGCTTTATCGCTTCTTCTACAGTATATTTTTGTTTAAGATCAGCAATATTTGCTTTCTCTTCTTCTGTAGCAGAGCGCCAGTAGATGATTGTCCAATAAAATTTGTCTATATCATACTTTTCAAAAGCTGTTGTTGCCCTATCTCCTATTTTCACACCACATCTTGTTTGAAAATCCCCGCCCTTTTCTGCATTCAGCCTCGTTAAATAGATCGAACTGTCTTCCGACGTAGGGAAATCTATCTCTTTACCACTATCGTCATAAAAGGAAAAGTCCTCTATTGAAACAGTATTTGCAGTTTGTGAACACCCAGCAAACACAAGTAGCAGCAGCAGGCAAACAGATACTGTTAAACCTTTTTTCATGCCATCATTTCCTCTCCCCATTTTACTTTTATAATATCACAAAACAAGGAAAAGAAACAGCATTATTCACATGTGGCTATACCTCTAATACCGCCGGATTCCTTCGGCTCTCCCGGGCCGTGTAATCATCCAGCGCGCCCAGAACCCACGCCCGCACCTTTTTCTCCATTTCCCGGTCTGTCGCCGTACCGCTGCCGAAGTTGGCGATAAACTGCGGGGCGTACTGGCTGTTGTCCACATAGCTTCGGGAAGAGCCCGACACCGCGGAAGGCCGGTAACTGATCTCCGGCTTTGGAAGCGGGCGGCTCCGGTCCGGCAGATCTGTTACGCCCAGGGCGCGGGCTGTGGTGCGAAGCAGTCCCAGGGAGCGGGTTCGCCGGCCCGGGTCCCAGGAAATGACGGTTTCCGGATACTGATCCTCCGCCAGCCAGGAAAGCTGTTTTTGCCGGACAACGCCGCCCGCGGCATTTTCCCCAATTGCTCCTGCTTTAGCCCCGTTCGCCACACTCTCATAGACAGTTTCCGTCCTCACGACCTCCACATGCGCCGTGATAGGGTTTTCATTAAAGATGCCCTGCATGATGTCCAAAGCATTGTTTGCCACGGTCTGGCTGTTTGCTATTTCCCCCATTTTGGGGGCCGTCAGCGTGGACGCCGCAGATTTTGCATCCATGCTCTTTACAACATCCCCGATTTTCCCATTGGCTATATAGGCCAGCTGCCCGTCGTTATTGATCGCAAGCCCCATTTCGTCCAGCAGGCTTTGCGACAGCTCCACTCCCAGATTGTTGAGAGTCGCCGCAATCGCCGGTTTCTGCTCATCCGATACGGACTGCAGCTGGCTGAACAGCAGCATTGCCTGCACCCGCACAGCGGGCTCCTGCTCCATCAGGGACTGGACCAGCGAACCGGCGGCGTCTGTCCCCAGCTGGGAAAGCATGGTTTTAACCTGCGCCTCACCGGCTACCGCCGCCTCGTTAATCTGCAGGAATTGCCCGGCGGCGGAATTGTAAATCAGGCCATAATTCGAGGCCAAAGCATTCGCCAGTTCCATCGGGATCATTTCCCCTGTTTCCCGGACAGCCGCCGAAATGCTGCCCCGATAGGCCATGTTTCCCGCAATTTCAGAGGCCATCAGCCCCCACATATGCTCACCGGAAAGCTTTCCCGACGCCGCTTCCAGCCTGTAGCCCTCTTCCAGCCCCTTTGTGATGTTCTGCGGCGGGATCTGCCCGGCCCTGTAAAAGGTCTGGGCAATTTCCTCCAGCATAGACAGCTTCGGCCGCATGGATTCGATCATCTTATCAATGGCTCCGGAATCTCCCCAATCCATCGAGGCAAACGCCTCTGTGACCAAATCGGGAATTCCGCCGGCCAAAAGATTCTGCAGGTTCTCCGGATTTTGGAGCAGCTCCTGCATCCTGCCGTTCATGCCTTCGTCCAGAGCCTTGGAAAACTGATTGAGAGGCTCTTCGAAATTCGTCTGCAGCGTCCCCAAATCCACCCGCAGGCTGTCCAGCACATAGCTGCCCCGGTTTTTCGCATCGTCCGTCAGGATGCTCTGCAGCATCCTGTCGTATTCCGCGCCGCCGTCAGGGTATTCCAGCCACAGCTGCCCCAGCGTCATGGTGAGCGAGGTGTCCGCATGGTCCAGGTTTTCCTGAAGCGCCTCCGTTGTCAGGCGGGAAACCTCGGCAAAGCTTTCCGCGTCCAGCCCTTCCCGGGGCGCGTCCAGCTGAATTTTCGCCAGCCTGCCGTGGATCTCCACCTCGGCCAGCTTGTCCGTATAGGCCTGCAGTTCCTTCCTTTTCTCTTCTATGACCGCGAATTCCTCCGCGCTCAGAATATTGTCCGACAGCGCGTCGTTGGTAAGCTGGGCCAGCTCGTCGCCCAGGCGGGTCATCTCCGCGCCGGTTTCCTCCTGGAATTTCTTCGTAAACGACTTCAAGTTGTCCGAAGCCGCGCTTCCCGGCGTCAGGGTAGCGTCGATCGCCAAAGTGGCTGTAAACTGGCTTTGCTGGAGCAGGTGGAGGCTCTCCTCGATGAAGGTCTCCATATTTTCCCGGAAGCTTCCGGTTTCTTCTTCCGTCAGCTCCAGGCCGATTCCCACTTTCCAGCCTGTCTTTTCAATCTCCTGGATCGCGGTCTCCAGATCGGAATAGATTTGATCCAGCTCCGCTTTTGCTTCCACCACCGCCCCCAGCTTCATGGTCCATCCGTTGGTGGTAAGCCGTCTGGCCACGTCCTCGCATTCCTCCATCGACAGCCTGACATCCCCAAAATGTTCCTTCAGGCTGTCAGCCGCGGCCTTTTCGCGCATGGCCTTAAGAGCTATCCCGGTCACTGCCGCCGCAGCTCCAACCAGCTTCAATTGTACAGGGAGCTTTCCAAGAATTCCCAACACGCCCTTGCCGCTCCCCAGGGATTTCGCGATCCCGCCAATCCCCTTGGTTACGCCGCCGATCACCTTTAGGGCGGGGCCCGACGCAGCAAGAATACCGCCCAGGCCCAGGAGATCGCCCTGCTGTTTGTCGGACAGGCCGCTGAACTTCTCCGCCGCGTTCCCTATGAACTCTACCAGCTTGGTTACCAACGGCAGAAGCTTTTCGCCCGCGTCTATCCCCGCCAGCTTGAGCTTATTCAGTTCCTTCTGCATTCGGGCTGCGGGGTCGCTGTCCATTTTTTCAAATGCCGTTTGGGTGGATCCCGCACTGTTCTTCATCTGCTCCAGAATGGAGTTGTATTCCGCGCCCCCGTCTTTCATGATGGTCAGCGCGGCCTTTCCGGCCTCCTGGCTTCCAAACATATCGGAGAGCTTTTTCCCGCTCTCCTCGGCGTTTGTTTTCAGGAGGTCCAGAACTTCGGTCATGGACTTTCCCTCGTTCAGCAACTCGGTAAAACCAAGCCCGGTCATTTCCCGAAGCGCCTTGTCCGCCTTGGTGCCGCTGGCTCCCAGCTCATTGAGCATGGAGTTAAAATAAGTCGTGGATTCCGCCGTGGCAATACCGTTCTTGGTCAGGTCGGCCATTGCCGCGCAGGTGTCGTCAATCCCAACATTGAACGCCTTTGCCGTGGGGATCACCCGGCCCAGGTTGCTGGCCAGCTGGTCTACCGTGGTCTTGCCGACATTCTGCGTCGTGATCAATTTATCCGAAACGCTCACAGCCTGGTCCGCGCTCATCTCATAGGCGTTCAGGGCGGAGGTGACAACGTCCACGGCTTTTTCCGTGGAGGTAAAACCGCCTTTCGCCAGCTTTACCATATCTCCGGTGAAGGCAATGGCGTTTCCGCTGTCCACACCGGCCGATAGAGACTGATACAGGGCTTCGTTGAGGTCTGTGACCGCCACGCCCGTTTCCCTGGATGTCTTGGTAATACCGGATTTCAGCTTATCGTAGGAAAGCACTGTTTCGTCGGCAATCGTGGAAACCTTGGCATAGCTGGTTTCTGCATCCATGTAGAGCTTGGTGGCGGCAGTCGCCGCCGCTGTCAGCGGGACGGCAAGCTTCGCCGTCAATTTTGACCCCAGGCCATCCAGCTTCCCGCCGAAGTTCTGGAGGGAATCCCCCATCCCCCGCAGTTTTCCCGAGGAGGCGTCCGCTGCCGTCCCAATCCCCAGCACATGGGAGGCGGCGGTTTTGGCAGGGGAGGAAAGGCCGCGCAGCCCGTCTCCCGCCCGGTCCGTGGCGGAGACGACGGAGGTTTTCATCCGGTCGGCGCTTTTGCCGACCTTTTCCACAGGATCGTCCCGCACCTCGAAGGAAATCTCTACTACGTCCTGGCGTATTACATTCTTCCCCGCCACATTATCCCCTCTTCCTGGCTTCGTTCTGAATCTGGATATAATAATCCAGCGCCGCGTTGGCTTCGCCAACCTCCTCCGGCGTCATCTGGTTCCAAACCGTGTTGTAACTGAGGCCTCCGTCAAAAATCAGCCTCCACATGGGCCAGTTTTCACTTGCCCTGTTTTTCAGCGTCTGCGTCTCCGGATTCTCCGCGAAACTTGCCGTTCGCTACCCCCAGCCCCCAGGTAACGACCTCGTTGAGCGTCTTCATATCCGGAAAAACATCGTCGTCCGCCGTAAGATGGGGCGGGTCCACAATGACATTTTCAAAAATATAGGCAGCCAGCTTTTCGTTGCTGGTCACGCCCGTACCGTCCATATTAATGGAGTCCTGCATTTTCAAAGCGGCGGAAAGGCCGTTGAATTGGGCGGTAAACAAAGTCCCGTTGAATTTTCTTTTGACCTGATAGGGTTTCAAGTTTCATTCCTCCTAAATTAAAAAAAGGGCCGCACGCTTTGCAGCGCACGGCTTTCCCATACTTTTCCTACGCGGGCTCTACCACGTAATCAAACACCTTAAACTGGAGCTCCCGGTCCTCTGCCTTGGCGCCGTTCTTCACATCCGGCACCTTGAGAATGCGCGCCTTGGTGCCTCCGAACCTCTCTCCCAGGCTCTTATTGGTTGCCCATACCGGCACCACTCTGCGGTTGCGGGCCAACTCCAGCAGGAAATTGTACTGCGGGCAGGTAGCCTGCACCGTAGCCGTCACCGTGCCCAGATCGTTGTTCCTCTCGTTGATGATCACGTCGCCCTGGGCGCCCACAACGGCCTCAAAGTCGTCCTCATCCTTCGAGCCGCTCACCATGCTTTCTCCAAATCCGGTGATGATTACATCGTCCACCGTAAAGGTGCATTCCTTTGCGTTGTACTGTTTTGTCATCCTGTCTTCCCCCTTCCCTTAAACAATGATGCTGCCCTTGACCTTAGCTGTGTGAATAGCGCCCAGCAGGGAAAAGCTGAACCTTCCCAGCGTGTAGCGCCGGGCCTGCCTGTCAGCCGCGCTGGTCTCGCTGCGCCTGCCATAGTTTACGCTGTAGGCGGGTTTTCCGCTGTCATCGGTGTCGATAATCAGGTTCCCGTCGCCGTAGCATTCTTTCATGACGGTCACACAGACGTTTTCCAGCTGGGTGATCCCGCTGTCCGTATAGGCCACCTTGTCGTTCTGGTTGAATACCTTCTGGCTCCCGTACTGAATGCGGTAGATCACATAGTCCTTGCTGTCGATAATGTCGATGTACTCGCCGCCCAGGGTCTTGCCCTCCGTGGTCACATTGTCCCCGGCCTTGGTCACAAAACAAAGGCAGCCCGCGTCATGGGCCGTCTTGATCTGCGTATCGTCCAGGGCTTCCGGTTCCAGCTCCTTTAAAATTTGATTTTTGCAGGTGTAGGTGCCGGGGTCCTTCTGGGCGATAGCCCCTACCAGGGCCGCAGCGGCATAAGCGTTTGTCCCATGCTTAAAGCAGACCGTGCGGTCCCTGGGCGCGGTTTTACCCGCCTCCAATTCCACCGTTTTTCCCGGCGCTTCAGACAGGTCCTTCACCGTGGCAAAGTACATGCGGTCCGTCTTTTCCACCGCGTCGGAAATCTCCTTGATTGTGCTGTCCGCTTCAGTCCCCGCCGTGGGCACTACCAGCTGCCGCCAATCCTTCCCCAACAGGGAGAAAACCTTCACCGCACTTTTTTCCTTCGCGCCGCATACCGCAATCTTGAACCGCTCCGTACTCTGGGCATACATCAGCTTTGCCGCATCATGGACAGGCGTCCCCGCGGGGAACACCGCGGCCACCTCGTCCGCGTCCAGGCATTCGGTATAGGGGATCTCTTTCTCCTGACCGCCCACCAGGATCAGAGGGATCCCAAAACCGGACTTACCCACCGATTTGGAAAGGGAAAGCTCCACGTCCACATCATAGGAAGCGAGGTTCCCGGTATCGGTATCCGCGCCGCCCACAACAGTATCCCCCGCCGCCGTTTCCCCGGCCAGCAGGGCCCTTGTTTTTTCTGCCATATCTCTATCACTCCTTGTTAAATTCAATGGTTTCAATGGCCCCCGCCACATCGAACACAGTTTCCTTTGAAGTGTGCCGGAGCAGGAAGGTCACATCGAAGCCCTCCCGGTATTCGTATTGGATGGAAAGAAGATTGTCCCGGTTCCCGATATTTCCCAGGCCTTGTACGACGATCCCCCGCTCTGCCAAGTACAGGTTCCCGGACTCTGTGGAAAGCCACTCGTAAGCGTCCAAAGCTATCTGTGCAGCTTGAAAGGGATCTTCGGACTGAACCGTGAAGCTCCATATCTGCGCCAGGTCTTTGAACTCTCTGCCGTCACGGTCCCTGGCCCAGCCTTTCCCATCGGAAACCACCGGCGTTGTCACGGTAAAGGACACATAAGGATAAGAAGGGGATGGCCCCGTCTGGTTGGAGGCGATCACCTCACAGCCCAGAGCCCTTTTCATCCCCTCCGCGATATCCGTCTGTACTTTCTTCTGATTCTCCAAATTTGCTCACCCACTTCAAAACGTACACGCACACGTCCGCATATTCCGTCCAATCGGCATCCTGGACCGGCTCATACAGGTTTCCCCGGTATTGCACCTTTGCCCCCTCCAGCGCGTCCGGCAAAGGCGCCGGCACATAGAGCTGACAGTCCCTTTCCGTATAGGTCCCGCCGGAATCCTGGATACGCTTCTGGGACATGGGAACGACGGCCCCTGTTCTTGTTTCCGGCTCCGGCTTCTCCAAAGCCCGCCAGTAGCCGCCCACATATTCGCCTCCGGA
This sequence comes from Neglectibacter timonensis, assembly GCF_900048895.1. Lineage (GTDB taxonomy): Bacteria > Bacillota > Clostridia > Oscillospirales > Acutalibacteraceae > Acutalibacter > Acutalibacter timonensis. Next base: position 953,141 of record NZ_LT160640.1, read on the forward strand.
AGACGGCCGCAAAAGCTCAAATTCACAGGAGTATTTCCGCAGCAGGCGGGTAAAATTGAAAAGTTTCGGCATCATTCCACCTCGTAGCTGATACTTTCGATCAACCCGCCCGTGTCCACCAGAGGATTGGAGCCGCCCTTGCGTTCCCGGGTCATGGAAGCGTTTGGCGGATTGGACAGATCGCGTGCATACTTTTTGATCTTACCGGCAAGCTCCAGGCCAACCCCCTGCAAAAACTTGTCCATTGAAATCCCTCCCGCCAGGGCAGCGCTTAAATTGCCGTCGTACTTCTCCAATACATCCTCTGCATATTCGTCGAATCCGGCCCGAAGAAAGGAACGTTCGGGAATCACGATTTCCGTGGTGCCTTTTTTCAGGGGGAATCCATTCCTGGCAAACCAGGCCCGCATTTTCGGCGTCACCTTAATCCGGCAGCCGTATTCATGGATTCCGGCGAGCCAAGCGTTTTCCCCGGTACTCCCCACAGTCACCTTCCGCCCCTGCAAATCCTTTACCGCAGCCTGCATGTCTGGAAATTTGTTCTTTGCCGTGGTCCACTTTACCGCCAATCGCTCCACCGCCTCTTTGCCGGGATTACCCTGCCCTCCGGTTTCAGCCACGGGCTCAACAGGGCTTTGGCATAGGAACGCAGGAGCAAGCCTTTGTTGGCGCTGTCCATCGTTTGGGACATTCCTCCCAGGCTTTCAGACGTGACCCCGGCCGTGGAGGCCATCAGGTCGATATACTTCAGAACGAACAGCTTCACGGCGTTGGGCAGCTCCTTTTCCTTGGAAAGCGTGGTATGCTCCCAAACCCATTCCAAAGCCGCGTCCGCCATCAATCCCGTTTCCGGGCTGTCGTCCGGCAGCGGAATCTCCAGCCGCGCCCAATCCTCGGCGTTCATTCCGCCAGCACGCCGGAGGCGCGCAGCGAGGCAAGCAGAGCATTGAGCGTCGCGGCAAGAGCCGCGGCGTCCGCATCCTGCGCCACGTCCGCAACCGCCGCGCCGGGAGCCGTATATGCCTCAGCGATCCCCTGCTCCATATGGTTCAGGTGTTCCGCGTCCAGGGGCGTTTCATGGTCTGCCCAGGTCTGTTTGGTATAAGGCATTTGTCACCCCTCCTTATGCGATGGTGATAGTCGCGGTCACAAGCCCGTTGGGATTCGGGATGACCGGGATAAACACGCCGCTGGCCTTGGTCCAAACCGCCACCGGGTCCGGCGTCGCCCAACGGGTCAGGGTGATAAACTGCTTTGCCGACTTCTCCGTATAGGGACCGGCTTCCTCTTCCTCGGGCGTTACGCCCCACAGGCCCGCGCCCAGGGCGCCGCTGTTTCCAGGCTCAAACAGGCTCATGGCGTTCTCTGCAAAGAAACGGCTGGTCTTTTTCTTGCCCGTTTTCTGAGAATCCTCGTAGGTCACATAGCGCTGGTCATCCACCGTAAGCGTCAAGCCGCCGAACATATCGGAAAGCAAAGCATTGAGCTGCGCAGCGGATGTGAACACGCCCACCCCTGTGGAGCCGTGAATGGCTTTCTGGATGGCTTCGTTCTTCTGCATCAGGCGCAAAATCTTGGTGGAGGTCACGCCCTTGGTCAGCGCATGGCCGTTTTCCGCTCCAATATCCACCCACTTCTGAATATCTCCCAGAATGTCCGCCGTGGGTTCTTTCCAGTTTGCCGTCACCTTATTCCCGGCGGGTACGCCGTAATCCATCTGGATCTTCACGCCGTTTTCCGCAATGGTCACCTTGCCGGTCTGCAGGGCTTCCATCTTCATGGCTTCGGTGCGGGTCTTCACCGCTTCGGCCATATTCCCCATATCGTCCCACAGGGTATTGATCAGCGCGGTATCCTTCACCCCGTGATTCAACAGCAGACGGGCCTTTTCGGAGAGATTGATCTTCTCTTTGATCAGAAGCTTTTCCACCGTTACGCGGGTCAGGTCTTTTCTTGTGCCGATACGGGCCTCGGTATCAAAACCGTGGACCTCCGCCGCATAGGGTAAATTTGGTTCGTCCGCCAGCCGCATATATTCGGCCTCCAGGTGTTCGGTCTTCCGGTCCGGGAACAGGGCGTCCCCCATAAAGCTGCGCTGGATGGGATAATTCTGCGAGAACTCCAGCAAGTCCTTGTCAGAAATCAGTTCCAAAAGATTCATCTGTTATTTCCTCCTTTACTTCGTGGGTGTCTCGGGAACCGCAGGAACCCAATCGTCAAAATACAGTCCCTTCGCCAGAAGCGCCTCCTGGGCCTCCGCCGTAGGCTCGGCGGGAAGCTGCTTGCCCAGCAGATGGCCCGAGGTCACAATCGCGCCCACACGGTCCCCGTTGGTCACGTTGGCGTCCTCGAACAGCACCCCTTGCGCCGTGGCGTCATTGGCCGGGATGACAGTTCCCGCAGGAACGATCTTAAACTTCCCGTCCTGTTTCCCCAGGGAGGCGGGCACCTGTACGGTCTTTTTGATCAGCCCCACCTCACTCCCGATAAAATTGGGCCTTGCGGCGGTGCTTTCCGTATGGAAGTAACCGCCGGTCGCATACTCTGCCATGTTGTTGTCCTCCTTACAGTTTGATTTTTTCCGCATACCGCTTTGCGGCGCGAATCCCTATGCCGGATTCCTCCAGCTCTGCCTCCGTCCCCTTGCCGGGGATTCTTCCCGCGGACTTAAAAGTGGCTTCCACCTTTGCGTCCACATATTTCTGCACCAACGCGCCAAACGCTTTCACCCGTGCGTCGATCTGTGCCTCGTCGTCGCCCAGCACGAAATCCACCAGCTCCAAGGCGTTATCTCCGCCGTCGTCCAGTCCGGCTTTTTTGATGGCCTTGACTGCGTACATGCGGCTCCGCTCGTTCTGCAGCTCCGCCTCCCGCTGGGCCAGCTCCCTTTCCCTCTCGGTAAGGTCGGCCTGCTTTTTTTCGTCCTCGGTCATATGGGCCTTTTTCACGCTGTCCAACTCCCGGCGCACCTTTTTCAGCTCGGCTTCGGCCTCCTTCTTGGCTTCCGCCACCGCCTTGGAAATGCGCTCCGACACGTCTTCCTGCGTATCAGGTTCCGCGCTCAACGGCTCTGCGTTCCTCCCCGCGGCCTCTCCCGGCTGCATGGTTTCTGTCTCTTCCGCCATCTCTTTTCCTCCTTTGGATCGTAAACCCGCGCCCTTCCGGCGCCCTGTTTCTGTCTTTGGGTATGAAAAAACCACCCCGGCAAACGCCGGGGCGGTCTGTTCCTTATTTTCTGCGCTGATCGTGCCGGCCGGGCCGCAGCCCCGCCAACCATCAGTATTTTAGTATCCTACAGCTCGACCTTTTTTGTATTGGAAGCCATTACGAATAAACCAGTCCTTCCGGCGGCGTATGACCCGTCCGAAATCCTGGAAGAACCTCAATGCGGGAAATATGGCAGGCGTGTTTACAGTCTTCACACCAGATATCTCCGTAGCCAAGACGCTTCTCGGGCACCACCACGGAAAAGGAGCAATCCGTATGGCTGCCGCCGCAATGCGGGCATTTCCCCGGCGGGCCGCCGTGGGTAATCGCCTCCAAATTTTTCAGCCAGATCATCCTTTCACCTTCTTTTGGATTTCATTCCGCTTCTAGAGTAAACCATTGAAACCCTGCTGAATGAATCGTACTATATCCCCTAATGCGGCAGCTTTAAGCGGGCCTCGAAGTCATAGTCATCACCGTTTTTCACGGCTTCTTCAGCCTGCCGCAGGGTTTCCCGAATGGTCTCCCAGGAATAATTCAATGCCTTTGCCCGCTCCACATAGCTTTGAGACCGTCTCGCCATTTCTTCCTCACAAAGCCTTTGCCAGGTGGCCTCCATGCGGTCCCTGTCCATATCCCCGTCGAACATCAGCTCATCATATTCATACGGTTTAGCCTTTTTTGTATTGGAATCCATACCTTTTGGCCCCCTCTAGCAGTTTCTCCATAAAATCCACATAGGCTTCCGGATCCCTATCATACCCCGGATGCAGGCCCTGCAATGCTTTCCTGAATTTATTGAAACCATTCACATTGCTGTCTCCCACCTTTTCAAACAGGTACACCGAACCATCATTGCCCACAGCCGTCATCATACGCAGCTTATCATTTGCCAGAAAAGCTGTGACGTCCCCCATCGAGAATGTCTCCCCGCTGGGATGGTTATGAATCACGATGTAATTCTGATTGAAACGAGGCACCTTTACTTTACCCAACATACCAATGCGGCTGTCCAACAGGCCCATCTCCGAATCATAGGCGCGAAACGCCTCCGTGCCCACGGGCTGATCCATGACGACGCGGAGCAAGCTCTGGTGGGATTCCTGCAACTTACGATTATTCTCCGGGGACAAAAAGCGGCTCTCCACCAGTGCTACCCGGTTGATGCTCTCTCCCGTCACAGGCAGATATTCTATGTTCACTGTATTCAGTATATCCCCATTTTCCGGGGATTGCAACGGTTTCATCCCGTATTCCAGAAAACATCTGCAGTTGATATCCTGCCCCGCCACTCCGGATTGACCGGGGGCTTTCGCTTTTACGCCGCCGCCCAGATCGAACTCCTGATCCACAGGTACGGAAACGCCCTCCATCTTTTGATGGTCCGCCGGACCGCGCCGCACCGTCTTCCAGCCGCTCTTAGTCCTATAGCGGGCATTGGGCCGCACCCGTTCGTCTTTCATGGTGCGCCAGGTTTTCACCATCTGCAGCCCAGCCGCTCTGGCAGCACTGTCTACTTCCAGGGCCGAGTCATGGAAGCCCGCTTCACGGACCCGGTGCGTTTCCGTCCGCACGATACGCACGGCCTTTTTGTAGTTTCCCTCCACCTCCCCCGCCACCCGGCGGGCCATCGTGGAATAGCGGTCTCCCTGGGTCAGTCCCGTGCCCAGCTGCTGCTTGATGTTGTAGATCACCTCCTGGCGGTGCTTTTCCAACCGGTCATTCAGGGTCAGGCCGGAAACAGGGTTGATCACGGCCCGCTTCACCACCTCCGGCGTGACGCCGCGCACTCCCCGCAGGGCATCCCGCAAGGCAGCGGAATCGGCGCTTTTCCCCACAGCCTCCTGAAAATCCCTCCAACACCGGGCATAGGTCTGCTCGATAATGTCCCGGACTTCCCGCTTCACCTCGGGCTCGTGGGCGTTTACGATCTTTTGGGTTTCCTCCAGAAACCGGGCGAACTCCCCTTTTTGCTGAAGTATGGAGAAATCCAGCCTGTCATCCACGGCAAACCGCTCGTACTCCCCCGCCACAAAGGCCCGGAGATCCTTCAACAGGTTTTGGTATACCCGCCGGATTTCGCCCTCCGCCTCTTTCGTCCGGTGTTCACTGATCCGCCTGGCCTGTGTCAGCAGCCTTTGAAGTTCCGGCATTCACAGTCACCTGCCCTTCCTCCAGCGGTGGGATATCCTCCTTCTCGTTTTCGATCTCCTGCAGCACCTCGTCCACGTCGTCAATGCCGGAGAAAGCCAGTCCATAAACCACACGCTTTGGAAGTCCCGCGGCGATCATCGTCTGCGCCGCCTGCGCCTCGCTTACCAGATCCAGCGGGAAGTTCCGGCTGAACTTCATGTCCACCTCCAGGGGATCAAATCGAATTCCTTTTTTGCCCCAGGCTTTCGCAAGGGCACGGAATAGGTAAATGCCCGCTTTCTGCATTTTGGACTGAAACATGCCGCATTTGCTTTCCAACCCCGTGAGCCGGAATTTCAGCGCCACGCCGGAAGCCGTCCCGAAGGATTCATCGTTGAGATTCGGGGTCTTTGAAAACCGGTAAATATTGTCCTCCAGACGGTCCAGGTGCTGTTGGGTCTGCGTGCCGCTGGTGTCCTTCGTGATAAAGCCCACATGCCCATCCACGCCTGGATCTGTGGAATACTGGATAGACCCGCTTGACTGCGCCTTGTCGATGTCTCCATCTTCCATCTGGACATTCTTATATTCCATGTAGGCGTTGGCAAAGGATTCGATCTCGTTGCTCTCGTCGGAAAATACCCGGTCGTAATCGTCGATCTCGCCCAACACTTTTTCCGCATCCCCCAGCATTTCCAGGTTGTTCGGGACTCCCTGCAGCGGGCATAGCTCATACAGGTTTTCCTTTGTCTCGCCGGTGTCCTTCAGCGCGCCGTAATCTCCCCGGTAAAACCGGATGGTTTCCCCATCGTAAAATTCCGCCGTCCAGTATTCGACGTTATCCAGGTCCTTGTGCTGGCAGTAACGCACCGCAAAATCCGGCTCCGTGATATCTCCCATCTCGGAAAGCAGGATCGTCTCCCAGGGCGGTGTGGGCATCGCCCGTTCCCGCCCTTCGGGATCGTGGTATAAGAGCCTGCCGGAATAGCCGCAGACCGTGGCGAACTTGGTGACCTCCATATCCACATCCGGGAAGCTGTTCAGGTACACGAAGTCTGCCAGAACCTTATTCGCCCTGCCCACTGCCTCCTCGCCGCCCGTGTCCGCCTTGCTGTCCTCCGACCTGTTGTAGCTATAGGAAATAGGCTTGCCCGCAAAGTATCCGATCTTAAAGTCGCAGATCTCGCCAAAGAAGTCATTGTTCACCCGGTTGTTGATGGTGTCCTCTTCGAACCGCGGCTTTCGCTGGAAAATCGGCACCGCTTCCTGCAGCACCTCGTATCGTTCATACAGCTTTTTCATGCAGTTCCGGCAATGCTTGTGCTTGTCTATCATACTGTTGAGCAGCTCTTCCGAAATGCCGTCCTGCTTGATCTTGGCCGCTTCCGCCCCGTAATCCGGGTATAGTTCCTCTCTTTTCCGCACCGTATCCCCCCTTCCGCGTCACAATCTACGGGCGGCACGAGCTATGCCGTGACCGCTCAAGACCGTATTGACAAAGTAACGTATTTCATCCATCGCATGGTCGTTCTCCTTGATTGGCTTGTCCTCGTTCTTCTTGTCATCCCAGCGGTAGGAAGAAAACTCCGACACCGCGCCGGAGCAGCAGTCGCACACCGCCACCTTTCCCTCCTGAAACGCGCCGGCGGTCTTCCTGATTCCATCCAGCACATCGTTCCTGGCATGGCGAACGAAAAAGCGTCCGTGCTTTCTGATACAGGCAATAAAAGAAGCCGCGCTGGGGTCCACAACCACCATTTCAATTTTCCGGTCCCCAGCCAGCTTTTCAAGCTCCTGATAATATTCCTCGTCGGTCAACTGCCGGCGCAGCTCCCGCCCATTATGGTAAAACTCTTTGAAGCGGTACCATACCCCATCACACAGGCCCCATAGGCCCATGCTGCAGGGATTCAGCGTGCCGTAATCGATAGAGATCGCATACTTGACATAGTTCCTCGGTACGCTCGGCACAATCCCCAGGCCAGCGGCCACCTCGGGGTAAATCAGTCCCTCCGCCACCGTCCATTTCCCAAGGATATACCTGTCCCGGAACACACCCGAATACATGTTTTCGTACCGCTCCTTGACCTCTTGGGGCAGCGACGGGTTATCGTCCAGCAGGAAATGCAGATGCAGCCGGTTTTTCTTGTGCTCCCGGTCTATGACCCATTCCTCATTGAACCAGTGCCGGGGATTCTCCGGGTTGCAGTTAAACCAGAACCGGGAGCCCTGTACAGAACACCGGGCCAGCGCCTGCTCCACAAAGGACCGGGGCATCAAGGCCACCTCATCCAGCAGCACCCCGGCCAGCGTCACGCCTTGGATCAGCATATAGGAGCTTTCGTCCTTTCCGCCGAATACAAAGAAACGATTTGTCCGGCTGCCCCTTGTTACCGTGAGACAGTGCGTGGAAATGGAGTAATTCAGCCGAAACCCGTTTTTGGGGAAGTATGTCACCCCCATGAGCGGCTGGATCACGTTGCGGACCGCGCTTTGCACGCTTTTGCCGCAGATCGCAAAGTTCTGCTGGTCAAAGTTCGACATGGCCCAAAGCAGAAAGGAGAGGGACATGACGCTGGTCTTCCCAGAGCGGATCGCACCGTCGCACACCAGGGCGGTATATTTAGTCTTCGGGAACAGCAATATCTCCAGCTGCTTTTTCGAGAAGGCCATCGTCTATCACCTCTTTTATAGACCGGCTCAAAGGATCGTCGGCCAGCTCTGGACCAGCCTCTCCAAACCTGACCTTTTCTTCCAGCTCCAAGCGTTTCTGGTCGTATTCCACCTTGTGCTGGTCCATTGGGTTCGCCATAAAGTAGGTGGAAAGCCATTGCAGAGCCTTATCCCTGTTAGCCAGCTTCACGCTGGCCCCGTCCCGGCCCACCTTGACCTCCTCCAAAACCGAGCCGTCCACCTGTGAGGACTCCTTGAATCGAACGGCGTTTACTTCTTTCATCAGCGGCACTTTCTCCCCGGTCTCCGGGTCTGTAACCTGCACCGGGCCGAACGCCGCCATCACCGGGACCTCTTCCCGGCCCCACTCTATGTAATCAGACAGGTCCGCAAATGCGATCCGCATCTGCTTTTCCACCAGATCGTCCACATCGGCAAAGAGAGACTGTCGCTTGATTTCCTTTAACCGCTGGATTTCTACCCGAATCCGAGGATTTGTCAGGGTTGCGGGACCTTCCGTCAAGGCCGTGGAATAGGCGCAGCCATATGCCTTTAGGTAAGACTGTGTGGCGTTGAAGCTCTTCACATAGTAAAGACAAAAAAGCTTCTGTTTCTCGGTCAACTCCTCGTTGGCCTCAACAGAAGCGATCATTTTTTTCTCTGCCGCTCGTTTTGCTTTCCGAGCGTTCGCTTTCTCTTTCCGAACGTTCGCCTCCCGCTTACTTCCCTCTCCATCCCACTTATAGGTACTTTTCCAGCGACGCACGGTGCCAGCGGGTATTTCCAGCTTACGGGCAATGTCGGCCAGCTTTTCGCCATCACGGTAAAGCTGCTCGGCTTCTACCGCTTTTTCATTCTGCTTTCCTGCCACCGGTTTCCTCACCCGCTCTCCAGCAGCTCGGCATACTGCGCTTTGAGCCTGTCCAGATAAGCCTCCTGCCTCTCGGTACGGCTTTCCAGCGCCGCCAGCTGCTTAATCTGGCCGGCAAGAATACGCCTTGTATGGATCCGGTAAGGGCATTTCACACGGCCGCACGTATGCTCGCCGGTGCGTCGGAACGCGTCATATTCACATGCAGTAGGATAAGGGCAAAGCATCGCGTCACTTCCTTTGTCACTATAAGTCACAATATATCACAATTTGTTTCTCCAGAATATTCCAGGGATACAATAGCAATTGTCGATTTTACGCTAAATTTGACAACTATTGTATTGGAGGTTTTTTCTTATGAACAAAATGATTAAAACTCTCAAACCGCTCGTACAAGGAGGCTATCACACGGATATCCGATATCTTGTGCGCGCCATGCAGATCATCCTGGACGCCGGGAAATTTCCCAAGAATCTCTGCGATCTGGTGGCTGCTCAAGAAGAAACCACCCGTCTTGCCGTCCGAAAAGGATTTTCCCGGATCGCCAAGATAATCTGGAAAAACAGTGCCGGAATCCTTCACGAGGAAGGTGAGAAATGCCCCCTGCCTTTCGACGTACTGCACGATCTGGCCTTCCTTTTATCCGACGGGGAAATCCTGTGAGCATGAGAAAAGCGTCCTGCCGAAGCAAGACGCCATATGTATCTTCCGTAAGCCTGTAATCTATACTGGCTCTATTATTATTATAGACGGACACGGCGGACATGGCGGACACGGCGGACAAAATTATTTGCAGTCAGTAAAGATTCTGTCATAGGTTTTTCTCAAGCTTTCTGCTGCGCTGGGAGGATATCCAAGTTTCCTTGCAATTTTAGGCCAGGGAGGAAGTTTTCCGTGTTCAATAACTGCTTTGGCAATCCTCCGTTGCCTGCTTTCAGGTAATAGCGCTATAAAGGATTCAATCTCAAGTTTTTGCCTCAAAAGGATCTCTCGCTGTTGGGCCATATCAGGAGGGATTCCCTTGATAGAAACCGCGTGCTGGGTATAAGGGTAGTCCTCACTGGAACCGGAAACCGTATCTGTCACCGGCTCACGCATCCGTTGCTCCAGTTCCTTAATCTCCGCGCAGATATCCGGATACTGCTCTAAAAGCTCTTTCGTCAAGTTCTTTCCTCCCATTCGTCGCAAAATCCATCCGGCTCCTTGGTAGTCAAATAATTCTGGCAGATAGGCTTGTCTATGTCGCATTGGTACCAATCGCAGGAGCCGCAGCACTTGATCCCATACCTCTCCGCCAGCTCAAACCAGCTGCACACCTCCCGCCTGACCTCTTCCGGAGCGCTCCTGTGGTCGCACCTGTCCCGCATAGGGCAGCAGCTGCAGGGGCTCATGGAGCGAACTCCTTCGGCGGTTCTGGAAGTTCCATCCAATGGGTGATATCAGTGATTTTGTACTTTGCAATTTCGTCAAAATCATAGCAGTTAAATGCCTGATGCCTTGATGAAAAATGCAACACATATTGATTTACGGAATTTTGAAGCGCCAAATAATCCCCGCTTTCCTCTGGAAGCCTGTCCTTGACGCTGATCCAGTCACTCGTCGCATAGTGACCCTCCAATCTCTTTTTCAACTCTGTCCAAGCCTCATCTGTGAGAGGACGGCCACAAAATGGACAAAAGCTGATTGTTTCACCTTCCCATCCGTAATGCCGATCAAAGTAGTAAATAGCATCTTCATGCACTCTAAATTCGTGTGGCATTCCATCTTCCCATTCTAAACATCCATCCTGAATACAACGCTCACAGCTGGGCCATTTTGTATTTTCAATCACGGTCTATCTCCTTTGATTCGGCCTTGCGCTTAGCATAAAACTCCGTACGCTTAGCGTTGTACTTTTCTTTTGCCAATGCTACTTCTTCCTCAAGGCGCTTAACCTCGGCAGATATTTCCGGTTTGACTTGTTTTCTTTCTTTATAACGAAACATTTCATTTGTGAAATTGATTGCCTCGGCAAAGTCGGAAGCCAAACGCTCCACGGCCTTTTGAGCTTGCAAGGCTTTTTCCGCCTGTTTTAACTCTCTAATCTCTCCCCGACAATACCAGCGCATTTCCCGTCTGGTCTCTACGGCTTTTTCTGCACGTTCTTTCTTTTTCCGTTCTTCCCGTATTTTTCTGTCTTCGCGTTCCTCCCACTTCTGTTGTTGGATTAAGAACCTTTCCACCCATATGTCAAGATCGGTGTCGTCGGCGAAACTGCAACACGGAGGTTCTATTGGTTCATTGCCATAACATTTCCAGCCTCCCGGGCAGATTTCATTTTCAAGTAAAGGGCATCCGTCGCAACTTTCTTTCTCAGCAAAATCTTTCCAGAGCATTTATTCCGCCTCCTTTGGCTTGCGGCGGTAGGCAAGTCCAAGCGCATCCAAAACTCGTCTTGTTGTTACCCTATCGTATTCTTTTACTTCCTCGGATAACTCCGAATATGGAATCATATCAGGATGATCGGTTACTCCCTGACGTTTCTTCTCTTCCCACCAGCCATTATGTACTGCTTCACAGATTTCCTCGAACCGTTCTTCTGAAAGCGGCTCGTTCTTCTCCTTTTCTATCTGTGCTTGGTTGGATGACTCGGGGATAGAGAGCTCCTTGATTCCCATGCCGACTGCTTCTAAAAAGTTGTCAATCTTGTCACCGTCCACACACAGTTGACCGCCTAGTGAACGGAACCAATCATTCTTTAGATGATTAATCGCTTCCTGTCTAGTCATTTTGAACTCTCCTTTAATTAATTATGTTTCCTCTATAGATATTGATGGCATAGTCGCCGTACTCTCCGGCACGGCCTTTCGGTTTATAGATAGGTTTCATTTTTCACGCTTCCTTTCCAATCCCGCCGGGTGATCAGCTCCGGGGCGTCGTCATGATGTTGTAGATTGCCTGAAAGATAGGGTAGAACTGCTGGGGCACTACGGCGTTGCCTAAGCATTTAAGTCTGTCCACCCTATGGGGAATCCCATCAGCCACTCCATAAGGGCGGGATTCGAGCGTCCACCATTCCCCTGCGTCAAATTTCGGCGCTCCTCCTCTGTGATTATTCCTGCATCCCGCAGCGCCTCCATCTGCCGGAAATTCCCCGTTCCTCCGCATAACGGCGCTCCTGTCGTTGGACGCGGCCACAACAGCGATCCTTTCCCCTGCAAAGAGCGCCCCGACTTCACTAGCCTTGAAAGTGTATGCCCTCGCGGCGTAACCCGCCTGTTCGAGATTCTCAAGTATTTCGTCAAGTACAATTCGAACCAGTCCGGAAACATTCTCGCCAACGACCCAAGCAGGCCGGAGCTCCGAAACAACGCGGAGCATTTCAGGCCAGAGGTAACGGTCATCCTCCTTGCCTCTTCGCTTTCCGGCAACAGAAAAGGGCTGGCAGGGGAATCCCCCGGAAATAACGTCAACTGTCCGTATACCTGTCCGCTCATAAAAACTCTCCTTTGTCAGCGTCCTGATGTCCCGCCAGCGGGGAACCTCCGGCCAGTGCTTTTCCAGCACCTTTGTGGGGTAATCCGCCCATTCGCATTGGCCCACGGTCTTGAACCCGGCCATTTCCGCCGCCAGGTCCAGCCCTCCGATTCCGGAAAACAGGCTCAAATGGGTCAGTTCTCTCATGATTCCCTCAACCCCAACAAAACGTCCGCCGAAACCCCCAGCGCCCTGCAAAGCAGCCCCAGCCTGGCCGCAGTGGGCATGACACCCCGGGCGTATTCCTGTATCGTGGTATAGGGAATCTCTGTCCTCCGGGATAATTCCGCCAAGCTCATGGCGCTGCTGTTGATGGCCTCCGCCAGCCGGCTCTTTACTTCTTGCTCATATTCCATCATAGCCGGTCCTCCCGCCGCACGTTTTCCCGCCGGCTCATACTCTCCACTTCCTCGCTAATTCTATCATCGCTCTTTCATAGGCCAGCGGGGAAATCCCCAATTCTATCAGCTTCTGTTTCTCCGCCTCGTATCTCTTCAAACGTTCTTCATAGCTCACGGTCTTTTCCTCCCATCAAATAGTTGAACCAGTTCCCGGCAGTGAGGGCATCCGCTCTTTTCCGCCGCGGTGAGTCTGTGGCTCATGGTATTTCGTATTCGGATGTTTTCCTGATATATTTCGTGAAACCGTTGTTCTTGCCGGAAATCATCCACCAGCAGTTTTTTCTCGCGCCTTGCCTGTTCCCGGCCGATGATCCTGTTTCTGAATTCCCAATGCAGAATCCGCAGGGAGAGGAACAAGAGCTGTTCCGGCTGGCTGTATCCCTCCGGCAGCCCGCAGCCCGTCATGGCCAGGCGTTCTATTTCTTCTATCCTGTGTCTCATCTTTCCTCCTGTGCGGAACCTGCGGAACGCCGCGGTACAGCTGTTCCGCGCAAAATATTCAGCGTTTCTGCGGGTTTGAGGCCTCCCGCGGAACTGCGGAACAGATTTACACGATTTCTCCTATAGGGAAAACTTTTTATTTTATGGGGAAATTTAAAAATATTTTATCTCTATAAGATGGTATGTTTTTCTGTTCCGCGTGTTCCGCAGTTCCGCAGGCCCAGTATTTATGCGGGTTTGCGGGATTTTCTTCGTTCCGCGGAGGATCCGCGTGTTCCGCATCAAAACAAGTCGTCATCGGCGGTGATTTCCCCCGTGTCCACCCGCAGGCAGACGCATTCGGTGCGCACCCCGTTGATCCGCCGGGAACAGGTCATGGCCCGGCCCCGGGTCTCGATGAGGTTTTCCTCCTTCAGATAGGACAGCAGCGCCGCCGGGGAGAAGCCGGCTTCCTCCGCCACTTGATTGAAAACTTTGCGGATGATGCACACCTGCGCCCCGCTGATGACGCCGTACACGTCGCCCTGCTCGTTGTCCTGGCGCAGCCGGTTGGCGTTCTGGGCCGCCCAATCGCAGAAATACTCGTATCCCCGCCGCCCGCTGGATACCGCCGCCCTGCTGGCCAGGAATCCGGAGATTTCCTGCACCGTGACGGCGTTCCCGTCTTGAAAGAGCCAATCGGTTGCCAGCTCGTCCGCCGTCAGGATCACCGCGGCAGCCATTGCCTGCTTTTCCGTGGTGTCGTTTTCGGAAAGCACCCGGAAATGCTTCTTGTACAGCTCTGCCGCCAGTTGGGCATTGTCCTCCTGATAGAGCTTTTCCACGAACTCCCGTCCCGCAAAACCGTAGTTCTTGCGAAGCACTCCGGCTGTAGCATGCCCGTCCTCAATGATCCTGTGGGCGGTCCGGCATTCTATCTCGATGACCCGGTTCACCGCTCCCGCGCCGCTGGAAGCCCCCGTGATGGGCGTCTCTCCGCTGGTGAGGATACAGTTCTGCCAGGTGGGCGTCTGGTCCACGCCGCCGTTCTTGTTGCCCCGGGTGCGTCCCACGCCTTCCGCCAGGGCATATACATCAAAATTGAGCTTTCCACGTCCATCCCTTGCAAGCTGCAGTTCGTCCACGATCAGCGGCAGGTGGTTCAAAAACGCCGCCAGCTTTTCCCGGCCCACCACCGTGCTGTTAAAGGTCTGGATGTACCGCCCCATCTCCGGGTTCCCCCAGACGGAGGCCGCCAGCATCAAGGCCACGGTCTTTCCCGTGCCGGATTCCCCGCCCCAGAGATGCACAAAAAAGGGCAGGGACCCGCAGGGCTTCACCAGCACGGACGCGAAGGAGGCCGCTAAAACGATCCGGGCCATCACGTTCCCCTGCCGGAGGGAAAGCGCCAGCTCCAGCCATTCCCGGCGTTTTCCAGCGCTCCGGATGCTCTCGAAGATGTGCCGGAAATTGGCGTCACCGTCGAAGATCAGGCCGTCCACATAGGGAGAAAAGCCCTCGCTTTCGATATATCCCAGCCGGGAGACGCTTTTGCGCTCCGGGATCAGGTCATAGTTCAGGTTTTCCAGGTCGGATATGTAATGCACCAGGGCCCGGCTGTTCTCACTGGTGACGGCAATGCCCATGTTGGCCAGCTCCAGAATGCTGTTGTTGGAAGCCAGCAGCTTCTTGTCCGCCACCACCTCCCGCCAGCGCCGGTCCCCCTTGCAGAAGGCCAGCTTCAGCTTCTCCACGCCGGTGTCGATGTTCACCAGCCGCTCCACCGGCAGGATGGGATGGGGGCAGGCAATCTCCTCCCCGAATTTTCCCCGGCGGGACACCCCGAAATCGTCCGCCTGCCATTCCCCCGCGTCCAGCTCCAGCTTTTGGCCGGTGAACTCCGTCACCTGGTCCACATACACCATGCGCTCGTTCTGTTTTTTCGATTCCAGATAGGTCTTGAGCATCCGCTTGAACCCGCTGGCGCCGATGCCCACCTGCTTTGCATATTCCGCCAGTTGATTGGTGGCCACCTCCCGCTCAAAGGGGTTTGAAATGGACAGTACCGCCTCATAAGGCTCCGGGGTGGAAAAGTCCTCTTTCTGATAGTCAAATTCCAAGTTTTCACCTCCAGGGATTTTCCCGGAACCAGTGCTCCAGTTCGTCCAGCCGCCCCAGGAGCTCCCCGGCACGGCCCCCGCGGGGGAGCATAAACAGCTCCTGCCGCAGGTCGATAAATTCCCGCTGGCGCTCCAGATAGGCGCTTTCAAAGGCCTGCTCCCGCTGCCTGCGGCGATAGGCGGCGTGCTGCCGGGCTCTGGCCTCCAGCCGCCGGGCGGGCCCGGCAGCCAGCCCCAAAGAAAAATCCCCGTTGAGCTTCAGGGCGGCCTCCCGGGGGCTGATGGAAAACAGCCTGCTCACAAAGTCGATGACGCTGCCGCCCTGATCGCACACATAGCACCACCAGCCCCGGCCATTATGGTAGAGCTGCAGGCTGGGGTGGCTGTCCTCATGGAATGGGCAGCGGATTTTGCGCTGCCTGTCCGGCTCAAACCCGTACCGCCGTGCCGCCTCCTCCATGGATACCAGCCGCCTCACTTCCCCGAATAGGTCCATGCTCATCCCTCCAGTTTGTTCTTCAGCCAGTAATACAGGATTCCATATAGGATGCGCCCGGTCTCAGCCGGACGGCAGAATTGCACTGTAACGTTGTATCTAGCTTGCCAGGAAAGCAGGCTGCCGTAAAGGGATTTCGGGTTGAGTCTGCTTTGATAGTTGTGGGAGAATACATCTTCCCAAGAAGCGTTCTCGATAAGCAGGAATACCTTGATGCCGTTTGCCTTGGCCCGGATGAATTCCCGTTCGAACCTCTCCCTGCCCACAGTGAAATTCCCCGCGATTTCGTCCAGATTTGCCTTCCGTTCAATCACGATTTCATCCTGCAGGGAAGTTATCCCCGGGACGCCGCCGCACCCCGGGAAAGCATTCATAGGGACAAAGGCCGTGTAATCTCCTTGATCCAGCTTGCCTCTCTCCACAGGACATTTTAGGGATTCCAGGGATTTTTTCACATGGTCCCACACCTGCTCCCTGGTATCGGCCAGTATTCCCATTTGTTTGAGAATGGCTGCCGCCTCTTTTTCAGTAAAACGCCGCTTCATGGCGTCAGAAAGGGAGGTCTTCTTCCGTCAGCTCCTCAAAGCTTCCAGAAACTGAATGGATTTTCTGGCGTTCCGGAAGGTCTCCCTCCCAGGGGGGAAGCTTGTCCTGCTTTTCTGGAGAAAGAAAATACTGCACCTTCAGGTAACCGTCTTTGTCTTCTCTTAGTTTTGCTCCGCCGACAGCTCCAATCCAAGAAAGCGTCTCATAGTTTCCTTCCTCAATCCCAAAACTGTCGAAAAGGTCCGTCAGGTTGCGGTTGAAATATTCATTCTTGACGATGTAGTGATTGATCCTGATATCCGACCCGTTGGGCTGGATCGCCACCACCAGCATAGGGTTTCCCGCCTGGCTTTCTTTTTCCTCCACACCCACAATGGATACCCGGTAATCTCCGGGTTCCGTGCGTTTCCGTTCTTCTCTTCTGTACCCGTCAAAAATGCTCATTTCTGTTCCTCCTTGGTTTCGTCTAAATAGGTGGCCTGCATATCCGCCAGATGAGTCAGCAGGGCCAGGGGGTACTCTCCGTAAGCTCCGGTCAAAGCATAGCTCCCGCCTTTTACCGCTTCGTCGAATCCGCCCATATGCCAGCGGATCGCCATCGCTTCTTCCCGTGACAGCCTCATAAACCCGCTGATGATATATACGCTCTTTTCACCATGGCCATAGGGGAGCTGGTCGTTCACCACATAAAACGGGTACTTCTCCCATTGCCCCTGCCCGTTTTTACGGTTTCGCATCTCAACGGCATAGAAGTCGGCCTTGCAAATGTCGTGCAGGAGCCCGCAGACGGCCATCGTCTCCACAGACGGTCCTTTCAAAGCTGCTTTCCCCTGGGATTCCAATCCGCAAAGCGCCCGCAGCCGCTCAAAAACATGGATGCTGTGCTCCGCCAGCCCTCCCTCATATGCCCCGTGATACCGTGTGCTGGCCGGGGCGGTGAAAAAGTCTGTCTTTTCCAGCCAGGCCAGCAATTTGTCCGCTCCCTCGCGGTGGATCTCTTTTCGATAGATCTCAATGAATTCCTCTTTTTTGGTCATAACGCTTCCCACTTTTCACAATAAAGTTTGTCCAGCCCGGTGTCTTCCAAATACCGGATAAAATCCCGGATGATTCTCTCGATGGGAACCGTTTCCCCGGGAGTATAGGATTCCACGCATACGTCTTTGCCTGTGTACACTACATAATCAAAACGTTTGGCTTCCGGTACACAGGCGAAATACATGGGGTGTTGGGGACTATCCAAATATTTTCCGACCTGATAACCCCGGCTGAATTTGATGTCAAAAATAATTCCCGCCTGCAGCCCGTCCAACCTGCCGTAGAGCAAAAACGGGATCCCGTCCACCAGGATATCCCGATAGGCCGGCACCTGGAATTGACACCCGCGCACTCTATTTCCAATGCCGCGAATACCTTCTTCCCATTCGTGACCTTGGGGCAGTTCAGCCCCCGCACAGAATTCCGTTACCATGTTCTCAAATTTGATCCCGTCCAGCATGGCCTGGTTCGGCCTGGTTTTTTCCCGGCGCAGCGTCCGCAGGAATTCCCTGTGAGCGCTTTCCGGGTCAAAGGCTTTGAATTGCCACTGCCATGCAGACAACAAGGATTGTGTCATGAGCAGCCTAGGCTTCTTCGACATACGCTTTCGCCGCCTTATCCCATTTCAAGCCCAGATCCTTTGTCCTGGCTGACAGCATAGCCCGGGCTTCCCGTTCGCTGGAAAGGGCATGCTCCAACTTTTTTAATCCCTCCGCGGCCGCTCCGGCGCTTCCGGCGTCTTCAACCCCGGCGACGATCTGTTTTACCTGTTCCATGGCAGCCTCGTATTTTGCCTGGTTCTCTGCTCCTTCCGACGCTTCCCGGACAATGTTTTCACGCGCTTTTTGGAAAAGATGTGTAATCAGGTCGTTGGGCGTGGATTCCGTCAGTTCCGGGACCTCGACCAGGCCGCTGATCCCATAGCATCCTTTCGCAAAATACTGCTCTGTCGGCGTAAATCCCAGGTAGCGCTTGTTCCCTGTGATCATCATGTAGCATCCCAGGTCGCAGGGCTGCCAAACAATGTTCCGGGCCGAACCCTCGCACATCAACCGGTATTTGGTGACATCCCCGTCCTTTTCCTCCACTGTATGAAAAATGTAGATCACATTCTTTTTCATGACCGTCCGCAATACGTTGGTGAATCTCACAAACTCTGCTTTTACCGCTCCAAATCCTTTCTGGGAGATGGCGTTGCTGCTTTTTTGCTTATTCACAGTGGAGTTGTCCCGGATAGCCCAGTCTTGCAAGTAAGTAATGAAGGCTCCTCCTGTGTCGATCACGATAGTTTTGGCGTCCTTCACCAACTGGGAGGTCTCAATATCGTCTCGGATTTCCTCATAGGTCTTTCCCATGATAGTCGGCTTACGGTGCCTTGCTTTGACACGGCTCACACCTTCGTCAAAATCCACCAGCACCGGATCCGGCGCTGACAGCGCCAGCGTTGTCTTGCCAATACCAGGCGATCCGCTGATAATCATGGAAAAATTTTTGCCTTGAAAATCCATTTCATTGGGCATATATACCGCCATTATTAATCCTCCTATGCCGCCCCGTCCCGGCTCTCTATGTAGTCCGCAAACTCGCTCTTGCTGCTGTGAATGTACTCCGACACAATTCCGGATTTCTCGTTCTGCTTCTGGGGGAACGGCGTCTCATACTCATGGCAAAAGGCCTCCATAGCGATCCGCCCCTGCTCCTCCGGCGGCAGGTTCTGAAACCAGAATTCCAGCGCAAACCGCCGCTGCTCCTCCCTGCTCCGGTTGATAAAGCTCCAGTACCGGCCCCGGCAGGCCTCCCGGTAGTACTCCGTCCGGCATTCCAGGCACAGCAGCTGCCCGTCCACTTCCTTCAGCCCCCGGTGCCACCCGCAACGCTCACACCTTGCCCCTTCCTCCGGCAGCTCCGGCGCCTCCGGATAGCTCCCCGCTCCCAGTCCCCGGGTCTCTATCGTGTTCACCATTTGACAAACACTTCCTTTCTCATATTACTCTCTGGGCAGGGTGAAAGAATCTTAAGTAACCCGGCCCAGTATATAGTTGAGCCCGTTTTCTTTCTCTACCACGCGGAATACAATCCACTTTCCTGTTTTGAGCTTTTCTACCAATTCGGATATTTCCATGGTTTCATAAACCTCTTTTACTTCTCGTAAGATTGCTTTCATTGACTTTTTTCCTCTTTTCTGCTATATTCTATTTAGGTTATTTTTTGTGCGCCGCTTTTCCGATGCCAGTCGGAGAGCGGCTTTTCTTATTGCTCCGGGTTGTGCAGATAGTCCACCGCCCCCTCCCGCCTTTTCGGCTCCGGCAGCGCCCTGCGCTCCCTCTTGCGGGGCCTGTCCATCAGGTACCCCATCGCTCCCAGCACCAGGCTGGTCAGGCCCAGCGTTCCTAATATGTAAATCATGATAGGTCCCCTCCCAGTTCTCTATCCGCTGCTTTTTCCAGGAACAGCTGCTGCTCCAACGAATCGATGTCCACCAGTTTTTTTCTTCCCACCTGGAAATAAGGCAGAACTCCCGTCAATACGCTTTTCCGTATCAGGTCGTATGTAACCGCCGTTTTCGGATCCTGCTTTTTCAGTTCAAACGCCGCGTGCTTCATATCTCGTAACCGCATTCTTTCACCACCTTTCTCCCATCATTTCCTTTCTTCACGCTCCGGCCCTACCTACAATAGGCATTCATCTTGCTTTCTGTTTTGTAGCTGTACCAATTGTCTTTTGTTCCCGCCCCATCTGTTTTACCTCCCTTCTCCCCCTCCTTTCTCACTCCGCCGGGTCATATAGTCCGAGTAAAGTAATCACTCGCCATATGTTTAAGAAGGTTATAGATATCCACAAAATGTTGTAAACCACCTCTTTAAATTCTCGTATTTAACACCATATATAGTGTTGACGTTTCCTTCCCATAAAGATATAATAATTCCGTAGAAGGGAGGTGAACGAATGAATAAGAGACAAACGAGTCCTAGAGCTGCATCTGCTGCATCAAAGGTATTGCGTGATGGCCGCACAAGTAAAGCCAGTAAAACCGCAGCCGGTAGTGCTTTGTCACAGACACGCAGTAGCAAGAAAAAGTAAATCGTTCTACCAACTGGGCCGGATGTTGCAGCATCCGGTTCAATTTTTTGCTTTGTCACTGGTAGCAAAAAGATCTTTTACCTCCACATCGGGGAAAAAATGCTGTTGAATTATTTGTACTTCCGGCCAGGTAAATTGAACCTTGCCTAATAATCGGTTAGTCAGCGATTTGCTGCACACCCCTATGCTGTCAGCTATCGTTTTCTTTTTAATTCCGCGTTTTGCAATTTCCCCTATCAAAACTGGATAAGTTACCATTTCATTTCACCTCCTTCTTAAGCCGGCTTGTCGTGCGGGGCGGGTGGGCAATTTTTTTGGTCGTGCAGGGTTTGGCTGGCAAGCAGTAGTTGAATGGAATGGTCTACTATCACCTGATTCTGATGATCCAACTTGCACAGATCCTCTGCCATTTCTCTGGCTTCCCTCTTTTTCTTTGGTTGTAACATGGCGTCACCTCAAATCTTATGCTATTTGGGAAATGTCATTTGAAACTTGCAGATCACTTATAGATTTTTCAAGTTCCATTATTTCCTTTTTCAAAATGTCTTCGCTTAATTGTAGACGAGATAACTGGGATTCCTTTTTGAAAAGTTTGCATTGGTATTGTTTGATTTGTCGGCTTATTACAGAATTAATCTTAGGTGGATTGTTTGATTTTAAATACGCACGTTTAATGGAATCGTCCACACATTGGCGGGAAACGCCGTACATATCTGCAATTTCCTGCAAAGTGTACCCCTCTATCCTTAAATTTAAGTATTTCTGCTGTGTAGGTGTCAGCCGAGTTTGATCAATCTGCAGTAAGGAATCTCTCAATTCAGCAAATCGGTCTACTCTTTTTGCTTCGCTTTTCAAATGAATTTTACAGTCGTGGCAAATTACGTCTTTTGAAAGAGTAGGTTCACCACAATATTGGCAGGGAGCGGCTTTCGAATAAGGATTAATCAAACCTGTTCTATAAGCGTGCTGTACATTTTCCTTTGCTGTACACCACTCTAAATTCGTCACATCATTGTTAGAAGGATTGCCGTCAAGATGATTTACCATAGGCAAGTTGTAGGGATTCGGGATGAACGCCTCCGCAACGAGTCTATGGACATAAAAATGTTTTTGCTTTCCAGATACAAAAGCTGTTACACAAAGGTATTTTCCGTCCTTGCCAGTTTTAATTTGCTTTGCCAGTTCCTTGTGGGAACCCTTCATTCTGTAGACTTCTCCAGAATCCGTTACTTCAAATAAGCCTTTATGAACCATACGTGAGCTCAAGGTTTCTCCTCCTTTTGTTTTCATTGCCCACATTATAAGTGATTTTGAAAACAAAGTCAATAGGGTTTGAGTAAAAAAAGTTGGCAAAGAAAACATCAAATTTTTGTTTTCAACGTGTTGACATTGAAAACAGACCTGTTATAATTAAGCAAGATGGAGGTGAAAATGTTGAGTAACAGCCTATCTAAACGATTAGTTAAGATTCGAGAAACACTTAAAATAAGCCAAGATGAATTAGGCACCAAGATAGGAATTTCAAGATTTTCTGTTTCGAACTATGAATCAGGTAAAAGAAATATAACCGAGCGTGTAATTAAAGATATTTGCCGCGAGTTCGACGTAAACGAAGAATGGCTCCGCACCGGCGAAGGAGAGATGTTCGTTGAACTGCCGGAGGGAACCGAATTGGGGAAATATATTGCTGATGTAATTGGTGGAGAGGACGATTTTATTAAAAACATTATCATCTCCTATATGAAGCTTGATGAAAAAAACAAAAAAATAATCCGAGACTTCGTAAAAAGTCTCGGATGCGAGGGTAAGGCATAAGAATTATCTGCCTGCAAGCCGTTTGATGATGCTATAGATTTCCAGCAAAATCTTTCGATTTTGTATGTAGTCCAACAAGTGAATGATTTTTTCTTTACATTCTTCACTGCTCATAACGGCACCCTCCAAACGCCAACCAGTTTTTTGTAAGCTCATTATAGAACATCTGTTCGCAATATGCAAGCACAAAGTAAAGATATTCTGTAATGAAAAATGTGGAATTAAAGTGAGATTGCGTATTTTTCCTTTATTTACATGTTAATACGATACAAATCATAAATCAAATGAAATATATTCACACTAAACCATTCGCGGTCAAAAATCGACCGTTCGAGGACACTTACAAAAATTACCAGTGCTGCAAATTCACGGTACTTGTTTTTGATACCGTGGAAACAATTATGAAAGAGGGCTTGAGGTAATGAAAAAGAAAATTTTGGCAATGCTGCTGTCCGTAGCCCTGTTGGCCGGCGCGATTCCGGTCACAGCCTCCGCCGCCTCTGTGGAGCAGTTTTCCGACGTCAAAGCGAGGGACTGGTTCTACGACGCGGTGGAGTACGCCGTCTCAAACGGACTGTTTCACGGCACCGGCGAAACCACCTTCAGCCCGGAGCAGTCCATGACCCGCGGCATGTTCGTCACTGTGTTGGGGCGGAAATCCAACGTGGAGCAAAGCCTGTATACGGAGCAGCAATTCGAGGACGTGAAGGCAGGGCAGTACTATGCCCCCTACGTCAATTGGGCCGCCAGCAACGGAATCGTCAATGGTACGGGAGCGGGGAAATTCAGCCCGGACGCCCCCATCACCCGGGAGCAGATCGCAAAAATATTGTACGGCTATGCCCAGAAAACGGGAAACGATACCACCTTCCGTTCAGACCGCTTCAACCAATTCTTCGACAAAAGCAATGCGTCCAATTATGCTGTCGAAAGCCTGGAATGGGCGACCACCCATATGATTATAAACGGGACGGACGATGGATATCTGATCCCGAAATTAGAGGCGACCCGGGCGCAGGTGGCGCAAATCCTGTATTGCGCCGATAGAATCCTTGTGAATACCGAAATCACGGATGATCCAAAGCCCACGGACGAGCTCCTCACCTTGAGGGACGAAGCCGGAAACGCCACCCTGTCCATCCCGATTCCCGCGACCTGGAAAGACCGGTATACCGCCACCGGGCGCAGCGACGGCCTGGGGGCCACCTTCTATTCCACCAATAACCTCTATACCGGCCACGGCGGCATGCTGTTCCAGCTCAGCGCATATGCCGGCCGTGAGGAGTATATCCATATTCCCTCCACCCATTTTCTAACCCAGGTCACCGTGGATGGAGTCAACTATCACATCGTGTGGCGTGAGCCCACCGATTACCAGTACGACATGGAATACCAGCAGGAATACCTGCAGATGCAGGCGGATATCCCGCGTATGATCGAAGGAATTGAGTTTTTCGTCCCCATCGCCTCGGAGCAGCCGGAGCCCGGCGCCGCGGTGTATTGGGTCGTAAACGGCGCGGTTTACCATTCCACAGACCAGTGCCCCTCCCTCTCCCGTTCCAAAAACATCCAAAGCGGAACGGTGGAAGAAGCCGCTGCGGCTGGGAAAACCAGAGCGTGCCCCAATTGCCATTAAATTGAAATAAAAAAACCGCCCGCTCCGTCTAGCACACGGAACGAGCGGCCACCACCGGACGGGCCGGAGGTACAGAATCAACTGCATTGATATTGTACCCTATCCCGTCCCCAAAATCAAGAGGGCGGGATTTTTGCGCCCAGAAACAGGAGGCAGGACATGGCAAACATCACAAAACGCGGAGCGTCCTACCGGATCCGCTGCTCCTGCGGGTACGGGCCAAACGGGAATCAGGTCATGAAATCCATGACCTGGACCCCGGATCCCAAGATGACAGCGAAACAGATTGAAAAAGAGCTGAACCGTCAGGCCGTTCTGTTCGAAGAAAAATGCCGGAACGGCCTTGCAAACGGAAACACAAAATTCCAGGATTTTGCAGAGCAGTGGTTTGAAGAATACGCGAGGTCTCATTTGAAAACAAAAACCCTGGAAGAGGCCAAAGCGCTGACAAAACGGGTATATCCGGCTCTGGGCCATATCAAAATCGGGAAGCTCAGGCCCGAGCATTTCCGGAATTTTTATAACAGTCTGGGGCAGCCCGGGCAAAATAAGCGGACAAAGGAGGGACTGTCCGCAAAGACCATTTGGAACTATCATGCTTTTTGCTCGAGCATTTTAGGGTATGCCGTAAAAAATGAGATCCTTTTGCGCAACCCCTGCGCCGCAGCCGCGCCGAAAAAGCCGGCCAGTGAGATCAATTGCCTGGATGACGTGGCGGCCAGAAAGTTTCTCGACGCGCTGGAGAAGGAGCCCGTACAGGATAGAGCCTTTTTTACCCTGGCTCTTTTGACTGGCTACCGGCGCGGAGAGATGCTGGGCCTGGAATGGCCGGATGTAGATTTTGAAAACGCGGTGATAACCGTGCGCAGAACCTCTCAATACCAGTCTAAGGTCGGCATATACACCGATACGCCAAAGACAAAACGATCGCAGCGCAGCACCAAAGTTTCGGCAGCGCTGATGGATCTGTTGAGGGAGCTGAAGGTAGCCCAGGCCACAAAGCGGCTGCAGATGGGAGACCTCTGGAACCCGGAATGGGAGCGGCATCCCCGGTTGTTCACAACAGAATACGGATTTCCTCTGCACCCTGGCATACCGGGGAAGCATATGTCCGGCATCCTGGAAAGAAACGGTCTGCCCCGAGTCACATTGCATTCACTCCGGCACACCAATGCCACCCTGCTGATTTCCGGCGGAGTGGATGTCCGCACGGTGTCCGGACGCCTGGGGCATAGCCAGGCCAGTACCACCATGAATATTTACGCAGAAACGATTCAAAGCGCCGAAGCGGCAGCAGCAGATGTCCTCGATAACATCCTGCTCAAAAAGGCCTGAAGCCCCGTCATCCAACCAATTTTCTGGTCATTGTTTGGTCATTATCTGTCCAAAACCAAAGCAAATCCACCTTTGCTATTTCTCATTGGCCCCTTGTTTTATCCGCGCCATTCCTAACTTTTTATCATCCCATAAAACCCCCGAAAATTCAATTTTTGAAATTCAAATCCTGTCACCTCGACCAATTTGTCGAAAGAAGTCGATTGCTGAAAAGTGATCGGCTTCTTTTATTTTTACTGATGTAATGCTATACTTAGGGACATAGTGGTTATCTTCCCGATACTATGAAAAAACATACCATCTTACCTTTTTTCTAGACATAAAAACTTGATAGAAAAGTGATATTGCTATATTATATAAAAAACTATTTTTACTCAAGGAGCAGTTATGATGGAAGCTTTTTATATCGATGAAAATGGGACTAGACAAATGTTAGAAATACCTGACAATGCCACAAACCTAACAGAATCACTAAATTCGAGTCGCACGGTAAGATTACTCCTGAAGCAACATGAAGAACAATGTAAACAAAACAAAAGGCTGTTCTGGATATCTATAATTACTTCGCTCATATCAGCAGGTGCCCTTATTGTATCAATCATTGCATTAATCGGATGATTTCTTTTTTCGTAATGCAAAGTCACCGAATAAAACCGAGAAAAACAGCTTTTGAACCCCTCTGTCTACTTTTCTTCTTGTTTTATCGGCAGCCTTCATAGTATAATGGTTAAAAACCATGGTTTGGAGGGAGTTGAATCTTATGGCTTCTTCTCCTCTTTGGAAAAACACCGGTTCTCCCGTGCAGGCCATGGATACAGGAAAAAAATTTCTCTGAATCAGGAAAGGAGTGTCGTTCATGAAATGCTATTACATCGTTGGGCTGCGGGTCAATCATCGAACGGGAAACGCGGTCAAATTACAGGAAGTTCTGACACAATTTGGATGTAACATCAAGCTTCGCGTCGGCCTTCACGAGACCAGTGAGGAATACTGCTCTGACGACGGCGTCATCATGCTGCAGGCCTGTGGCGAACCCGATACCATCACCGCCATGCTGGATGCCTTTAACCAACTGGAAGGCGTCAGCGCAAAAATGCTGGACCTCAACTAAAGACGACAAAACAGGGCCGCATGGAGGAATTATTCCATGCGGCCCTCTAAGGAGAAATACCCATGCCTTTTTCAAAAGAAACGTTGAATTTCCTTGTGGAAAACCGGCTCAATGACAGCCGAAGCTGGTTTCACGAGCACAATAAAGAATACCGCAGCCTGGTTTTGCAGCCGCTGCAGGAATTGGTGCTCTCCCTCACCCCGGCAATGTTGGAAATTGACGGCGAATTCATCACAGAACCGCGGGTGGACAAGACAATCAGCCGTATTTGGCGGGACACCCGCTATACGCACGATCCCTCCCTATACCGGGAAAACATGTGGATCATCTTCAAACGCGGCAGGATGCACACCACTGAATTTCCCGGAATCTATTTTGAAATCACGCCGGACGGCTTCGGTTATGGCTGCGGTTTCTACCACGCCTCCACCTCTTACATGAACACCCTGCGTAAAAGCATCCTGGAAGGCTCCCCCGTTTTTCTAACTGCCCAGAAGGCTTTCTCCGCCCAAGACATTTACCAAATAGAGGGAGATCTCTTTAAGCGGCCCAGATACAGGGAGTATCCGGATTCCCTCCGGGAATGGCTGGAACGCCGCAACATCAGCCTGAACGCAGAAAGCCATGATTTTGAGCTGCTCTTCTCCCCCGGGCTTTCGGAAAAACTCATAGCAAACCTGAAGCTCCTTGCGCCAATGTACCGTTTCCTGCTGGAAACCGCCCTCCGAGAGCAGCGTGAAGGCACCGCCTTGGAACTGCTTCAGCGGAACTGACCGCCGCTACATTGTATGGTACTGTCTGCGGTATTTCGCAGGCGTTATGCCTTCCATTCTCTTAAAGGTGCTGACAAAATTCCCCGCATAGGAAAATCCAACCGCCAGAGCAATCTCCCCTACAGGGATCCTGCTGCTTAAAAGCAGCTCCTTGGCCCGGGAGATTCTGTATTTCAGCAGATATTCATAGGGGGTATACCCTGTGGTGGCTTCAAAGAGCTTTACCAAATGGCTGCGGCTGATAAATGCTGCTTTTGCCATCATCTCCAAATCGATATGGCCTTTATAGCTGCTGTGGATAAATTCCAGAACCTTGGCAACCGCCTCGTTCTGGTCGGCCATCTCCTCCGGTATGACAGCTACCAGCTGGTGGAGCATCACGGCGATCAGCTCGGAAGCAATGGTCTCAAAATCGGTTTCCCGCTGAATTTTCAAATCCAGAATCCGCTGGATATTGTCCCGGCACGCTTCCGCTACCGCACCGGACAGTACGCCGCAATTTTTCTGCCGGATATACTCTGCAAATTTTTCAGAGCCTGAACCGGAAAAGTGAAGCCAGTAAAATTCCCACTGTCCGCCTTTCGGCGTCCTGTAGGAATGGGGACAGCCGGGCGCAACCAATGCCACGGAGCCCGGCTGCAGCTGATAGATACTGCCGCCATACTCCAAAACACCTCTTCCGCCGATCGTACAGAGAAGCAGGCAGTTGTCATTCCCCGTTTCCCGTTCTATGTGATAGCGGTCATTGCAAAAATGCCAGCCTGCGGACTGCACGCAGTAATAAAGCCTGCGGGCAAGAACGCTGGGTGAATGTGCAATCAGCCGTACCCTCCCGAAATCTCCGTCCCTATCATATTCCAACTTCCCACCCCCTTTTCGTCATTGTACCACGGCTCCGGCTCCCAAGGAAGCAAATTCTACCATGGGCCACAAAAATTAGCAAATCGTATTTCTTTTCTCTTCAGAACTTTTCATTTCCTTTCTCTTGGATTATGCTACTGACTAAGAGGGCGCCGGATGGTTGGAAAGCCTGCAGCGGCAGGAACCCGCATTGCATGCAGGACCATCCTCCCAAATACAGAGAGGGCTGGACGGGAGAGACGGATTGTTTGCCGGCCGTTTCCTTCCATTCCTCAGAGAAAGGAAGCTTTTAGACAGTATGGCAGAAATGACAACACACGAGCGGGTTCAGCGTATGTTTGAACACCGTGAAGCAGACCGTGTCCCCATTACAGACGACCCTTGGGCGGGAACGATCCGCAGATGGCATCGTGAAGGAATGCCGGAGGGCGTCGATTGGCGGGACTATTTTGGAATTGACAAAATAGAGCGTATCTCCGTGGACATCACGCCCCGCTATGAGGAAAAAATCCTGGAAGAGACCGAAGATTACATTATTTCCACCACCCCTTGGGGCGTCACGCTGAAAAATTTTAAGCTGGAGGATTCCACTCCCGAATTCCTCGATTTTACAATCACCACTCCCGACAAGTGGGAGGAGGCAAAAAAGCGCATGCTGCCTACGCCCGACCGGATCGATTGGGATCTGCTCAAACGGAATTATCCCAAATGGAAGGCAAACGGAAGCTGGATTCAGGCTGCATTTTGGTTCGGTTTCGACGTTACTCATTCCTGGACGGTGGGTACGGAAACCTTCCTCATCGCCCTGTTGGAGGAACCGGAATGGGCCATGGATATGTTCAACACCTATCTGGATATGTGCATCTCCCTGTATGAACAGATATGGGACGCGGGATATCAATTTGACAGCATCTTCTGGTGGGACGACATGGGATATAAAAACTCTCAGTTCTTTTCGCTGAATACCTATCGGGAACTTCTAAAGCCTGTCCACAAACGCGCTGTGGAATGGGCGCATTCCCGGGGCGTCAAGGCCCATCTGCACTCCTGCGGCGACATCATGCCCTTTGTGCCGGAGCTGGTGGAAATTGGTGTGGACGCTCTCAACCCGCTGGAGGTTAAGGCCGGTATGAAGCCTAAAGAGCTGAAGCAGCGTTTTGGTTCCGACCTGGTTTTCCACGGAGGGGTCAACGCCGTTCTCTGGGACGACAAAGAGGCCATCGGGGAGGAAATCCGAAGCCTGATTCCCACGATGAAGGAAAACGGCGGCTATATTTTCTCCTCCGACCATTCCATTCCCAACTCAGTCAGTCTGGAAAACATGTGGAGCATTATCAATCTGATCAAGGAAGTGGGCAAATACTAAAAGCTTTTCTCCTCCGTAGCTGAAGGACAAGAGCAAAAGGGGCCGCTGCAGATGACTCTCTGCAGCGGCCCCAGCTTGTCGAAAAAGATCGTTTCGCCAAGCTGGGGAATTTTGCTGAGTAGCTTAGTGTCTTAAAAATAGCCATTTATGAGCAAAATTCCTCTGAATCAACGCGGAAGAGGGACCCTGACGGTCCCCGCAGAACCCGGGTTCTGTCCATACCTTTCCTCCCTCCGAAACCGTTGGCTCTTACGTTTATCGACAGACTGAGGGCCGCTGCAGATGACTCTCTGCAGCGGCCCCTTCTTTTTCTTACTTTAAATGCCAAATATCCTTGTTGTACTGATCTATCGCACGGTCAGAGGAGAAGAAGCCTGCTTTTGCAATATTCACAAGCATCTTCCTGGCCCATGCGGTACGGTCCTCATACTCGCCGAGGGCCTTTTCCTTTTCTGCAATATAGCTCTTCAGATCCAGCAGCGCCATGAACCAGTCTTTATGGGTCATATCCTTATAGAGCCGCGCCAGATTTTCCGGATCCCCCAGCCGCATCATCTCCGGGCTAATGATAAAATCGACCAATCCGGCAATTTCCGGGTCGGCAGGATAGAAGTCCCCAGGATGGTAGGCCTGCTTTTCATAGAGCGCTATCACCTCTTCGCTGGACTTTCCAAAGATATAGATGTTCTCCTCGCCAACCAGGTCGTGAATTTCCACATTGGCTCCGTCCATAGTCCCCAGGGTCACTGCGCCGTTGAGCATGAACTTCATGTTTCCGGTACCGCTGGCCTCTTTGGACGCCAGCGAAATCTGCTCTGAAATGTCGCAGGCAGGAATCAGCTTTTCCGCCTTGGTCACATTGTAATTTTCCACCATCACAATCCGCAGCCAGGGGCTCACCTCCGGATCCTTCGCAATCATATCCTGGAGACAGAGGATCAGATGGATGATATCCTTTGCGATGATATAAGCAGGGGCAGCTTTGGCGCCGAACAGCAAGGTGAGCGGCCGCTTCGGTTTGTTCCCAGCTTTAATCTGCCGGTACTTCCAGATGATATAGAGGGCGTTCATCTGCTGGCGTTTATACTCATGCAGACGCTTGATCTGGATGTCATAAATGGAAGTTTCATCAATGCTGATCTGTTCGGAAGCTTCCAGATATTCCTTCAGCGCATGCTTATTATTTTGTTTGATCTCCAGCAGCCTGTTCAGCACGGTTTCATCGTCCCGGAAAGCCAGCAGCTTTTCCAGCTCGCCCGCGTCCTTTTTCCAGCCGCTTCCGATCAGCTCGGTGATAAGGGCGGAAAGCGCCGGGTTACAATGCATCAGCCATCGGCGGAAGGTGATGCCGTTGGTTTTGTTGTTGAACTTTTCCGGATAGATGTCATGGAACACCTTCAGCTCAGAGGATTTCAGAATCTCCGTATGCAGCGCCGCCACGCCGTTGACAGAAAAGCCATAGTGTATATCCATGTGGGCCATATGCACCAGGTTGCCGTCATCGATGATTGACAGTTTGGGATCCCCATACTTTTCCCTGACCCGGCGGTCAAGCTCCCGGATGATGGGCATAAGCTGCGGAACGGCTTCCTCCAGATAGTCGACAGGCCATTTTTCCAGCGCCTCCGCCAGAATCGTATGGTTGGTATAAGCGCAGGTTTGGGTGACGATGGAGATCGCTTCCTCCATGGAAATACCGTCCTTCATCATCAGCCGGATCAATTCCGGAATGATCATGGAAGGATGGGTATCGTTGATCTGGATAACGGCGTGCTTCGCCAAATCCCGCATGGCATAACCCTTCCCGGCAAGCTCTTTCAGGATGAGCTGGGCAGCGTTGCTGACCATAAAGTATTGCTGATACACCCGCAGCAGGCGGCCGGCGCGGTCGCTGTCATCCGGATAGAGGAACAGCGTCAGGTTATGGGGAATGTCGGTCTTGTCAAAATCAATGCCGTCCTTCACCATAGCTTCATCCGGCGCCTCAATATCAAACAGATGAAGCTTATTTTTCCCGTTATCATAGCCCGCTACGTCGATGTCGTACATGACGGAACGCAGGGTAAAATCCCGAAAGGGCACTTCAAAGCTGACTCCTGTCTTCTGCAGCCATCCTTCCGGCTTTATCCAGGGGTTCGGCCTTTCCGCCTGCTTGTGGTCCTTGAAATACTGTTCAAACAGGCCGAAGTGGTAATTCAGCCCCACGCCGTCCCCGCTGAGGCCAAGTGTGGCTACGGAATCCAGATAGCAGGCCGCCAGGCGTCCCAGACCGCCGTTCCCCAGAGAGGGTTCTGGCTCCAGCTCTTCCAAATCGGACAGCTTTTTTCCGGCTTCCGCCAACACCGCCCTGACTTCATCATACATTCCCAAATTGATCAGGTTGTTGGACAGCAGCTTTCCGATGAGAAACTCCGCGGAAACATAGTAAAGCTTCCTGTCCCCCGTTATGGCCGGCACAGCCTGCAGCCTTTCCTTGGTCAGCTGAAGCAGCGCCTGGTAGATCTCTGTGTTTTCGGCCTCCTGAAGCGTCTTCCCGCCCAGCTTCTGTGTCAATTCTTCTTTCAGCGCCATATCGAATCCTCCTGTCATCGTCATTTTTCAGCGGTCGCGGCCATAGAGCTTTGTCAGCCGCGCCATCTTTTGGGCCAGAGCCATATCCATCTGATCCTTTGTCATCCTCCAGCGCCAGTTATTGCCGCCCAGGGTCGAGGGTGTATTGATACGCGCCTCGCTTCCGAGATTCAGATAGTCCTGCATGGGAACGACTGCCAGGTCGGCCACGCTTCCCAGAGCAGCCCGGATGAAGCCCCAGTTTCCGTCGGTATCATCCGGAAGCCCCATATATTCCAGAGCCAGGGCCACGTCTTCAGGACCTGCCGTAGAAAACCAGCCCCGCACCGTATCGTTATCGTGAGTTCCGGTATAAACCACACAATGATTCTGGTAATTATGGGGCATATAATCGCTCTCTTCCCGGGAATCAAAAGCGAATTCCAGCACCTTCATGCCAGGATATCCGCTGCTCTTCAGCAAGCGCTTTACCGCGGGCGTCAGATACCCCAGATCCTCCGCAATGATGTTCGCGTTGCCCAGCGCCTTGTTAACTGCGCCTACAAACGCCATGCCGGGCCCTTGCCGCCAGCGTCCGTTCCGGGCGGTTTCATCTCCATAGGGTATTGCGTAATAGCTTTCCAAGCCACGGAAATGGTCGATACGCAGCACATCCACTAAAGTGAGATTTGCTTTCAGCCGTTTGATCCACCACTGGAAACCATCTTTTTCCATCTCATCCCAGCGGTAAAGCGGATTGCCCCAAAGCTGGCCGTCCTCTGAGAAGGCGTCCGGCGGGCATCCGGCCACCTCGGTGGGCACATTGTTCTCATCCAGCTGAAACAGCCCGGGATTGGCCCATACATCTGCGCTGTCCATGGCGACATAGATCGGCGCGTCCCCGATAATGGAGATTCCCTTCTCATTGGCATACTTTTTCAGTTTCGTCCACTGCTCAAAGAAAAGATACTGTACGAAGATGTGATACTCGATATCCTCCGCGCATTTCGCCTTCCATTTTTTCAGCGCTTCCGGACGGCGCATCCGGATATCTTCTTCCCATTCATTCCAGGCGCGAAGCCCCATCTGGGCCTTCACCGCCATGTAGAGGGCATAATCCTCCACCCAGCCGGCGTTCTTCTTGCGGAATTTTTCCAAAGCCTTTTTGTCCGTGAAATTGGAAAAAGCTTTCCGCAGCACCTTTTCACGGTGCTCATAGATGGTGCCGTAGTCCACCTGGGTTTTGCTTTCTCCCCACTTGACCTTTTTGCAGCGTCCTTTTTTCAGCAGTCCCTGCTCGCACAGGAATTCCAGATCTACAAAATAGGGGTTGCCGGCAAATGCAGAAAAACTCTGATAGGGGCTGTCGCCGTAGCTGGTGGGGCCCAGCGGCAGAACCTGCCAGTACTTCTGCCCCGCCTCCGCGAGAAAATCTACCCATTTGTAGGCGGCCTTTCCAAACGTGCCGATTCCGTACTTAGAGGGCAGGCTGCTCACAGGTAGAAGTACGCCCGCCGCTCTGGTCATCCAGGTTTTCGCCATGGTGTTACACTCCTTTTATACGCGCAGAACCAGAGGTTCCCCTGTGGTCTCCGCCTTTTTATTCTTTACAGTGACAGTGCTGTCATCCAAAAGATTCCGGTATTCCCCATCCGGCAGGCCGATTGCCGCTTCACCCTGTTTTCCCTTCAGGCTGAACACTCCCGCAATTGTCTGACTGCCCAGGCTCCAACGGATGGAAACCAGATCCGCCGCGTCGTCCGCCTCCATCTCGAAAATGCCTGTACCGAAGATTTCCTCCTTCTTCAAAGCGCACAGCTTCTGAAGAAGAGGGGTGATGGAAAGACCGGTATTCCAGTTCACAGTATCCTTCACAAACAGGTCGGGACGGTGGTCGCTGCATACCTCCTGTCCGCCGTAAATCAGGGGCATGCCTTTGAGCAGGAAATAGAAAGCTGTCCAGTTGCGCAGCATTTTTTGATCGGGTATCAAAGCCTTTGCCCGCTGGCGGTCATGGTTTTCCAGGTTACGCAGCTTGACATAATTCGCCGGATAGATCGCCTCTTGCTGCCAGATCGCGTCGGTATAAACGCTGAGCGGGATTTGTCCCTGCAGGTAGGCGTCATATTTTCCGCGGATGTCATAATCATAGCAGAGATCGAACGCGCTGTAGACCTCGCAGTCTGAAGCGGCGTAAAAGCCGCGGTTGCGGTTATCGAGAATGAATTCCGGTTCCACCGATTCCGAAAGCCAGATACAGCCCGGGCGCACCTGCTCCACCGCGGCCCTTGCCTTCAGCCAGAAATCCATGGGCACCAGCGGGGCCACGTCACAGCGGAAGCCGTCGATATAGTTTGCCCAGAAGCAGAGGGTTTCGATCTGATAGTCCCAAAGCTCCGGATGAGAATAATCCAAATCCACGATATCCGTCCATTCCGCGGTTTTGTTGCCCATTTTCCCGTCCGGCTTCCGGTAAAACCATTCGGGGTGGTTTTCCACCAGCCAGCTGTCCGGGGAAGTGTGGTTGTACACCACATCGATGATGCATTTCATGTCTCTGCGATGGATTTCCCGAACCAGATGTTCAAAATCCTCCATCGTGCCGAATTCCGGGTTGATCTTGCGGTAATCCGCAATTGCATAAGGACTTCCAAGGTCGCCCTTTCTTTCCTTCTGGCCGATGGGATGAATGGGCATGAGCCAAATGACGTCGGTGCCCAACGCCCGGATGCGGTCCAGGTCCTTCTCCAAGGCGGCAAAGGTCCCTTCCTCTGTGTGATTGCGCACGAAAACCGAATACATTGTTTGACGGCGCAGGTCAGTGCTGGTATTCCTCATAGTATCTTCTCCCTTTCTGGCAATATTGTCCGCTTCTTTTTTCTGATATCGTTTTCTGATAACGTTTTCAGAATTTGCCCTTTATTATACCTGTTTTCCTGTTATAAAACAAGAGGTTCCTCCAACTTCACAAAACTTTCCCCTTCGAAGAACTCCGCGGGAAACACCAGATGGCTGCTCTGCCTTCCCTGTTCGATACAGCCAATCAGCACCCCGACTCCGCTTTCCGCCATAGCCTCACCCGGCTGTCTGACCGTCGCGAGAGACGGAACGGAAAAACGTCCCGCTTCAATCCCATCGAAGCCGATCACCGCGATATCCTCTGGAACCCGCAGGCCCGCCTCATGAATTGCCCGCATGGCGCCCAGCGCCAGCACGTCTGCAATACAGAACAGGCAGGTGATATGTTCTTCCTGTCTGAGCAGTTTCTTCGCGGCAGAGTATCCAGCCTCCATACTGAAGGAGTCCGCCTTGATAATACGCCCCTCTGCAGAGCCGCAATCCCAAAGCGCCTGCTGAAACGCGCTGACCCGCAGGCCGCTCACACTGGTCTCCCTCTCATGGAACCCCATCACCGCAACTCTGCGGTGCCCGGCACGCCATACCCGACGCCCCACCTCGTAAGTCTCCCGGTAATCGTCGATGGAAACGCTGGAATACCGGCTGTCCTCCACCCGGTCCCGGTTCATCATCATGGCCAGCATCACATAGGGAACGCTCAGCAGATCCAGCTTTTCCCTGCCATGCTCAAAATTTCCACCCAAAAAAAGAATGCCCATTGGTTTCTTTTCCTTAACCAGGGAGACGGCCTCCTCCACCTCATCCTCCAGCGGGTCAATCGGGTGCAGGTACATCAGATACCCTTTTTCCTCTAAAACCCTCTGAACCACGTCCAGCATACGTACAAAGAATGGGTTGGAAAAGCCCTTTACCACAATCCCCACCGCTTTCACGGCTTCCCGCTTCAAATTTCTGGCGCTGTTATTGGGAATATAGTGGTATTTCTCAATCGCCCGCAGTACCTTTTCCCGGGTCTCCTGCCGGATATATCCTTGACCGTTTAAAACACGCGACACCGTACTGACACTGACGCCTGCATGGCGTGCGATATCCTTCATATTTACTTCCATATTTCCTCGCAGTCTTTCTTTCTCCCTTCACATTCGCTGATTTAGTATAACATCCATACGGAATACCCGCAAGGGGATTCCTGTTGGGAATTGCCAAATTTTGGAAATAGCGTTATAATTCCACTAGTAATAAAGTGAGGGAAAACGACATGACTAAGCTTGAAATTTTACACCGTTTTTTTGGTTACTCATCCTTTCGTGAAGGTCAGGAATCCCTGATTGACGCCATTCTTTCCGGATGTGACGCAGTGGGCGTCATGCCCACCGGCGCCGGAAAATCTCTCTGTTTTCAGATTCCCGCGCTGCTGTTTCCGGGCATTACCCTGGTGGTTTCCCCGTTGATTTCCCTAATGAAGGATCAGGTAAACTCTCTGGTACAAAACGGCGTACGCGGCGCCTACCTGAACAGCTCTTTGACCTATTCCCAATACCGGGCGGCCCTGCGCAACGCAAAAGCAGGCGTCTACAAACTCATTTATGTGGCCCCGGAAAGGCTTTTGACTCCGGAATTTCTCGACTTTGCGGCACACGCCGATATTTCCATGGTCACCATAGACGAAGCTCACTGCGTCTCTCAATGGGGTCAGGATTTCCGCCCGAGCTATCTCAGCATCCCGGAATTCATCCGGCAGCTGCCGAAACGTCCGGTGGTGTCGGCTTTCACTGCAACCGCCACCCCAAAGGTCCGGGAGGATATCCTTCAGCTGCTCGCCCTGCAGAATCCCACTGTGATGCTGACCGGCTTCAACCGCCAGAATCTATATTTTGAGGTCCGGCATCCCAAGGACAAACTTGCTGAAACGTTTCGCATACTGGAGGAGCATCCTGGAAAAAGCGGCGTCATCTACTGCTCTACCCGCAAGGCGGTGGAAGAGGTGTGCAGCGCCCTGATTCAGAGGGGATATGCCGCCGTGCGTTACCACGCCGGGCTTTCCGATGAGGAACGGCAGAGCAGCCAGGAAAGCTTTCTCTACGACCGCACGCCCATCATAGTCGCCACCAACGCCTTCGGTATGGGAATTGACAAGTCCAACGTCTCCTTCGTTATCCATTACAACATGCCGAAGGATCTGGAAAGCTACTACCAGGAGGCAGGCAGGGCCGGACGCGACGGCGCTCCGGCAGACTGCATCCTGCTCTACAGCGGCCAGGACGTAATCACCAACCGCTTCCTCTCCTCCCACGCAGAAGAAAACGAACAGCTGAACGAAGAAGACAGAGCCCTGGTACTGCAGCAGACGGAAGAACGGCTGAAAGCCATGACCTTCTACTGCCATACTACCGGCTGCCTGAGAGAATATATCCTGCGCTATTTCGGAGAACGCAGTTCAGCAGGGTACTGCGGCAACTGCTATAACTGCAATCACCTGTTCCGGGAGGAGGACGTGACGGAACCTGCCAAAACCGTCTGTACCTGCGTCAAGGATTTAAACGAACGGTACGGGGTCAAGCTGGTATGCGACGTGCTGCGGGGCAGCAAAAACGAACGGGTGCAGCGGCTGGGGCTCACACGGCTTTCCCTGCACGGGTCGCTGGCTCACCTCAAGGAATCCCGGCTTCGGGAAATCGTCCAATTCATGGTGATGGAAGGATACCTTTCCCTCACCGCCGGTGATTATCCCGTCTTGGGGCTGGGCTCCAAAAGTGCAGAGCTGCTGCAGGGGGACGCCGTCATCCGGATGAAGCTGCCGGAAGAGGCAAAACCCCGGAAAAAGATGCAGACGGCGGCTCCTGCTCCCGCGCAGACCGCGCCTGGCACGCATGACCCCGTCCTGTTCGAACGGCTCAGGAATCTGCGCGCCAGATTGGCCGCCGAACAGCACATCCCCTCTTATGTGATCTTCTCCAACGCTTCCCTGGAAGACATGTGTATCCGCCTTCCGGAAACCTCGGAAGAATTTCTGCAGGTTTCCGGCGTCGGCGAAAAAAAGCTGGAGCATTACGGTTCCTATTTCATGGAGGAAATTTCCGATTATCTCCGGGAAAAATCGTCCTGAAAAATGCCGTTCCCCTGCTGCGGCCCGGCAGAAAGAAAGCGCCGGCTCTGTCCTTTGACAGTGCCGGCGCTTTCTTGTCTTCCTCCATACCTCTACGAAGCCTCCCCCTTGTACACAGCCGCTGCATGCACAAGGCGAAAGCTTACAAATCCGTTTATTGTTCTTTCAGAAGCCCTGAACCGGACCAGCCGGGCTGAAAACAGGTAAGAAAACCGAATAAATGCTTTGTTTTTATTCTTTTGCTAGTGCCGCCTTATGTGATTACAAACTTATTTCACTTGGGTATACCATGTCGGGACAGTGCTATTCATATGATCAAACCACTTTAAGACATTTTGATTTAATTCTAAAATGGAAGAGAGTCTATCCGGCGCAAAATATTTGGACCATACAATCGAAGTGATTGCACTGGCAGAAAGATAATATGCAAGAAGTTTCCAAAAATCCTCGGGAACATGATTGTCAAAATAACCGTCAATTTGACCGGATGCAAAATAAGGATATTCCATACCGATTCGATTAAACTCATACCATGGGTCTCCGTAATTCTCAAAATCAACAGTATGCCAATCTATAACAAAAAGCTGCCCGCTTTTTGATTGAATGAGATTCCCTAAATGATAGTCGCCATGATGATAACACTGCGGCCGTTTTTGAAGCATATGCCTATTGGTGTCAATGTAGTTTAAAATAATATCGTTTCCCTCAAACAGGATACCTTCCCTGCGAAATGCTTCCAGTCTTTTATCCATGGTTGAAAAATACCGCGTCTCCCAGTCTTCAGTATTTTCCGGTGCATTGAGAGTATGGATTCTTTGCAGTATCCTTCCCGATTCTTTCCCTAATTCATATTGTTTCTCTTTGGATAATTTGGGTATAGCAATTTCAGCTTCTTCTCCGTCTATCCAGGACAATAAAGTATATACACTCGATTCGTTATTGCAAACTCCAAAGTCTATTGGCGACGGCATTGGAATATTCAAATGGAAAAGTTTTTTCATCAATTCGTATTCAGCTTTTTTTCTATCAAATTCTTTATATTCCGCTAACCGCAATAAAAAATGCTCCCCATTTTGGGCAGTGACAAAGTATTTTTCATCACTTGACATACCCTTTTTGATGGGCTGAATGTCTTGAAACTTAGTTGCCATTGGAATATCTTTCAAAATTCTCACTCTTTCACAAAACAAATACCAGCATTCATTCTTCTGTTATTCCCGCACAATCCTTTTTCCTTCTCCTGAAACTGGATGATAATGCCAAAAAGAGCCTCGGTCAATTGATCCGCCCCCGTCAAATAATGTAAGTATAAGTTAAGGGGTATCATATCAATCGAAGACCTTGGATCTTCTCCCTGGAAGTACAACTATCGCGACCGAATCTGGTTTTCTTTTCTGCAAAATTTATCCCGCTTATTTTTTTCTCACAAAGGCCTTCTTCGGCATCTTACAGATGGGGCAGGTCCAGTCGTGAGGCAGCTCTTCAAACCCAAAATTCGGGTCGCTGTATACATAGCCGCACACCGAACAGACAAAGCTTTCCCCGCTGCTCTTGTCGAAAGTCAGCTCCGGCGGAAGATAGGTGGGCGATTTTCTCGGGGAGGCGCCGCCCAGTTTTTCCACATAGTAACGATAGGTCATAGGTGTTCCCACCGATACGTCGCTGCCTGCCACAACCTCGGCCAAAAATACAGTCTGTCCCGCCAGCTGCACCTGTTCCTTCACCTGGCACAGAAACCAGCAGCAGGTGTTCTCCTTGATGACGGGCACACCTTCCAGCAGCACCTTGTGGCGGACATTTTCCAGCTTATCCGTCTTTCTACCGGACACGAGTCCCAAAGCGCCGATTACCGTGGCCGGGGTAGCTTCAGAGAGCACGGAAATGGAAAAGACGCCACTCTTCTCGATACACTCGCAGCTGTAGTTTTCCCGATTCATGCTCAACGCCACCAGAGGCGCGTCAGATGGGGTGGCTTTAGAAATCTGCATCACGGTATTCACAATGCAGGCATTGGGTCTTTTGGCGTCCTTTGTGCCGATTGCGTATATGCCATAAGAAAGATTGCTGAGAACCTGTGGTTTCACGTTCCAATACCTCCGTTTTTTTATCGCTCACTCTATCATATCGGAACAAGCTTTCAAATATTCTTGATTTTGTCCCAATATGCTTTGAAACTTTGTTCGTTTTTATTGTCTCCGAATTCATAATACCGGACCCCCAGCAGCGCGTCCGGCAGATACTGCTGCGGCAGCCAATGGTAAGGGGCTTCGTGGGGGTACTGGTAAAACTGCCCCTTTTTCTGCACGTCCTCCCCGTCATAGTGTTTATTCTGCAGATTTCTCGGAATACTGCCCGCTTTTCCCTTCCGAATGTCCTCTATCGCCCTGTCCAGCGCTGTGTAGGCGGAATTGGACTTGGGTGCGGTGCTGGTCAGCACCACCGCGTCCGCCAGTGGAATCCGTGCTTCCGGCAGGCCCACCATCAAGGCGGTATCCACGGCAGCTTTCACAATGGGGATGATCTGCGGCCAGGCCAGACCCACATCCTCACAGGCACAGACCAGAAGCCTTCTGCAGGCGGAGGGCAGATCGCCCGCTTCCAGCAGCCGTCCCAGATAGTGCAGCGCCGCATCCGGGTCCGAACCGCGCATGGATTTTTGAAACGCGGACAGGATATCGTAATGCTCGTCTCCCCCTTTGTCATACCGCAGGGCGCTTTTCTGGGTCAGCTCCCTTGCGCTTTCCAGGGTGATCCGGATTTCTTCCTCCCCGCCGTCGCAGGCCAGGGTACAGAGCTCCGCGGCGTTCATGGCCTTGCGCACATCGCCGCCGCAGGCAAAAGAAATATGGCGGCAAACGCCCTCCTCAGGTACAATGTCCTGCTGTCTTTCCACCGACAGAATGGAAAAAGCCCGCTCTACCGCCTTTTCAATCTCAGTTTGCTCCACAGGCTTAAATTCAAACACGGTGGAACGGCTGAGAATGGCGTTATACACATAGAAATAGGGGTTTTCCGTGGTGGAGGCGATCAGCGTGATGCTGCCGTTTTCAATGAATTCCAACAGGGTCTGCTGCTGTTTCTTGTTAAAATACTGGATCTCATCCAGGTACAGCAGAATGCCGTTAATCCCTTCGAAGGTGTCGATGCGGGCCACCGCGTCCTTGATATCCGCCGTGGAGGCGGTGGTGCCGTTGAGCTTCACCAGATGCCGCTCCGTATTCTTTGCGATAATGGAGGCAACCGTCGTCTTCCCAACACCCGAAGGGCCGTAGAACACCATATTGGGGATTTCCCCTGAATCGATGATCTTCCTCAGCGCCCGGCCGGGTCCCAATATATGCTTTTGGCCCACCACCTCGTCGAGAATGGCTGGACGTATGCGATCCGCAAGCGGAGCCGGCACCGAAATCCCCCCAAACCTTTCGCCTTTTCCAAAGCGTATTTTTCCTTTTCTGATTCTATCATATCATCTTTCGTCAAAAATCGCAAACGTTTGTTTGCGATTTTTTCAGAAAGAAGCCGGGATGCAAAACGAAAACCTTCATTCTGCATCCCGGCATAGACATAACAGGATTTCTTTATTGATACAGTGGATATTTTCTGCACACAGAGTCCACCAGTTCACGGATGGCCCCAATATTCTCTTCGAAATCGTCCCGCATGCTTCTGCTGATGCATTCGGCGATCACATCCATATCCTCTTCCTTCAGGCCCCGGGTGGTGACGGCAGGCGTGCCCAACCGCACGCCGCTGGTGGTGAAGGGACTGCGTTTTTCACCGGGAACCGTGTTCTTGTTGGCGGTGATATAAACATCGTCCAGTCTCCTCTCCAATTCTTTGCCGGTCAGCTCAGAGTCGGAAAGGTCGACGAGCATCAGGTGGTTATCCGTACCGCCGGAAACCAGCTTAACCCCGCGCTTCAGAAGCCCGTTTGCCAAAGCCTGCGCATTGCTGATGATCTGCCGGCCGTACTCCTGGAACTCAGGTTGCAGCGCCTCGCCCAGGCACACCGCCTTTGCGGCGATGACGTGCATCAGCGGGCCGCCCTGGGTACCGGGGAAAATGGCCTTGTCGATCTGCTTGGCAAATTCTTCCCGGCAGAGAATCATGCCGCCCCGGGGACCGCGCAGCGTCTTGTGGGTGGTGGTGGTGACCACTTCCGCATAGGGCACAGGATTCTGGTGGCAGCCGGAGGCCACCAGACCGGCAATGTGGGCCATATCCACCATGAGATAGGCGCCGCAGGCATCGCAAATCTCCCGGAATTTCTTGAAATCAATGGCTCTGGGGTAGGCGCTGGCGCCTGCCACGATCATCTTGGGCTTGACCTCCATAGCCTGTTCCATCAGCTTATCATAATCAATACAGCCCGTTTCCGGGTCTACGCCATAAGCCACAAAATGATACAGCGCGCCCGACATATTGACCGGCGAACCGTGGGTGAGATGTCCGCCCTCCGCCAGATTCATGCCCATGACCGTGTCGCCTGGCTGAAGCAGCGCAAAGTAAACGGCCAGATTGGCCTGCGCACCGGAGTGAGGCTGTACGTTGGCATGCTCGGCGCCGAACAGTTTACACGCTCTCTCCCGGGCGATGTTCTCTACGACGTCCACGCACTGGCAGCCGCCATAATAACGCTTTCCAGGATATCCCTCCGCATATTTGTTGGTGAGCACAGTGCCCATGGCGGCCATCACCGCAGGAGATACAATATTCTCCGAGGCAATCAGCTCGATGTTTCTCTGCTGGCGGGCAAATTCCTTCTGCATGGCTTCGCCCACAGCCTCATCCTTACCTGTCACGAAGCCAATGGTATCCATCAGATCGTTAAACATTTGTAAAACATCCTTTCTTCCCCGCACAGCGACGGAGTTGCTTTCATCCATTCCTGGATTACAGTGCTGAATCGATATGATTATTATACCGCAAACGCCCTCTGATGGCAACACAGAGCGGAAATTTTACGGCAGGACCAGGACATTGAGCAGAACCAGAAACAACAGATGGGCTGGATAAAACACATAGAAGAAATACCGGGGCATCCTCCTTCCCCTTTTCCCGTTGTAGAAAAACAGCGGTACGGCGGCAAACACCGCCCAGATCTGGAACATGCTGCCGTGCGCCGCGCAGTAGAGGACTGTGCAGGCTGTAAGAAGCGCAGCTGCCAACAGCCCCCGTTTCCACCCGGCATCTTCATTTTTTTCCTCCCCGAGGAAGGCCCGGCTGCAGAAATAGAAACAGAGAGGCAGCGCCACGCCGTATGCGCCATAGCTGAAGCCGCCCAGCTCCGCCCCTAAAGCCAGCAGGGCGGCGCCGAAGAAAAATCCCCCGCCCCGCTCCGCACACCACAGCGCTCCAAAGGCCAGCAGCAGGGAAAACAGGATGTTTTTCATGGGAAAGAGAGTGCCGAGCCTTTCGGGGCCGTACAGGAAGAGCTCATAGGGCAGCTCAGAAAGCACAGCGAACACAGCCAGGCGAAGCGCGTATTTTTTTCGATCCGACGTGTGGCGGAAGCCCTCCGCCAGCAAAAAAGAAAAGATGGGAAAAGAAATCCGCCCAAAGGCCCGGAGAAGCGGAATTTCCGGGAACAGGAGATATCCCACATGATCCACAGCCATAGCGAGTACGGCGATCCACTGCAGTGCCGCAGAAGTCACAAAGCCTCCCCCCCTTTTTTCAAAAAATCAATTCTTTCCTGTTATTGTCACACGCCCCGTCCGGCTTGTCAATATACGAAAATTGTTGTAAAATGAGATATCGTAAAAAATCATGGCCGCCGTTTCCTCTGCCGAAAGCAGCGCCCTGCCTTGTGCTGCCGCAGTCCTCACGCACGCGTGTGCCTCAAGGGTCCGGTTTACCGTTCAACTCAATAGATATGCGCCCGATTCAAGGAAATGAAAGAGAGGTACTTCCCTATGACAAAGAAAGAATTGGCCCTGTTGGCTGTGGAAGCCCTGAAAAAAGAGTATCCCGATGCCATTTGCTCCCTGGAATACCAGGACCCGCTTCAGCTGCTCATCTCCACCAGGCTTTCCGCCCAATGCACCGACGCCCGGGTAAATCTGGTGACCCCGGCGCTCTTCGCCCGTTTTCCCACGCTGGAGGCTTTCTGCGAGGGCACGGAAGAGGAAATTGGGGAGCTGATCCATTCCTGCGGCTTCTATAAAATAAAATCCAAGGACATCCTGGCTGCCTGCCGGATGATCCGGGATGAATTCGGCGGCAGAGTGCCGGACACCATCGAGGAACTGACCCGCCTGCCGGGCGTGGGCAGAAAAACCGCCAACCTGGTGGTGGGTGATATCTACGGAAAGCCCGCCGTGGTGACGGATACCCACTGCATCCGCATCACAGGCAGACTGGGACTGACAAAAAACACTGCGCCCGCAAAGGTAGAAGATGACCTGCGCGCCGTACTGCCGCCGGAGGAATCCAACGATTTCTGCCACCGGCTGGTGCTGCACGGCAGAGCCGTGTGCACCGCCCGGAAAGCTATGTGCGAAAACTGCTGCATGCAGGAATTCTGCAAAAAAAGCGGCTTGAACCCGCCTGCCAAAAAAACTGCGGCAAAGAAAAATAAGGAGCAGAGTAAAAAAGCTTGATTCCATTCGTCTATCCGCTTTCTTTGTCGGAAACAGGAAGAGATCCCGCTGTACCGGTTCCAAATAAAACCGGAACGGCGGGATCTTTTTCATTTCCAGTGGAAGCGTCCCTCTTTTCTTTTGGAGGCACCGCTGGACTGCCTTCTGCCAGCAAAATTTCCAAAACGGCGCATA
The DNA here is from genome assembly GCF_900048895.1 of Neglectibacter timonensis. Classification (GTDB taxonomy): domain Bacteria; phylum Bacillota; class Clostridia; order Oscillospirales; family Acutalibacteraceae; genus Acutalibacter; species Acutalibacter timonensis. The sequence continues at coordinate 997,831 of NZ_LT160640.1, forward strand.
ACTCTGGACGGCTGTTGACAAACCCAAAAAAGAGGACGATAATGATTTCGGCAAAACCCGTCACATTTCCAGTATTATCATCTTGTTTTTTGGAGGAATTACTCTATGAAGTATGATTTTGAAACCCTGATCGACCGTTCCCGATGCGGATCCGGAAAATGGGACGGCATGCGGGAAAAGAAAGCCGACCTGACCCCGGGCGTCGTCCCCTTCTCCGTGGCCGACATGGAATTCAAAAATGCGCCGGAAATCGTAGCTGGACTGAAGGAATATCTGGACACCCATATTCTGGGCTATACGCACCCCACTGAAGCCTATTATGCCGCCGTCTGCTCCTGGATCAAGGAGCAGCATGGGTGGACCGTGGACCCCGCTCACATCGTCTGTTCCCCCGGCGTGGTCCCCGCCCTGTTTATGCTGGTGGCCGCGCTTTGTGAAGCAGGAGACGGCATCATTGTCATGCCGCCTGTCTATTACCCCTTCTACGGCGCCGTTAAAACCAACGGCTGCCATGTGAAGACCTGTCCGCTGGTGTATGAGAACGGCGCCTATTCCATCAATTTTGAACTTCTGGAAAAGGTTGCCTCGGAAAGCGACAGCAAACTGCTGATTTTCTGCAGCCCACACAACCCGGTAGGGCGCGTCTGGAGCCCGGAGGAACTGCATCGGGTGGGCGAAATCTGCCTCAGGCACGGCGTAAAAATCATCAGCGACGAAATTCATTGGGACATTGTTATGCCAGGCCACACCCACACGCCCTTCCCTATGGCCGGCGAGTTCGGAGACAATCTCATTGTATGCACTGCGCCCAGCAAAACATTTAACCTGGCTGCCATGCAGACCTCCAATATTATCCTTCCCGGCGAAGAGGACCGGAAGAAATTCCTGGCTATTAAGGAGAAATACTGTGTGGAGAGCATGAACGCCCTGGGATTTGAAGCCTGCAGGCTGGCCTATACCCTGGGGAAGGGCTGGATGGAGGAAATGCTGCAGGTTATCTGGGACAACTTCAAGTTTGCCTCCGCGTATTTGAAGGAGCGGCTGCCCATGATCAAGCCCATCGAACTGCAGGGAACCTATCTCATGTGGCTGGACTGCACCGCTTTGGGAAAGAACAGCAAGGAGCTGGAGGAGCTGATGGTTCAGAAGGCCGAGCTGTTTTTGGACGAAGGTTATATTTTCGGGGAGGGCGGCGAAGGCTTTGAACGCCTAAACCTGGCCTGTCCAAAATGGGTGCTCAAAGCCGGTTTGGAGCGCTTGGAACAGGCTGTGAAGGCATCCTGCTGAAGGCCCAAGCCTGCGAGACTCCTGCTGCAGGGATTTCCCGGCTTTCCTCCTGTAGGCAAAATCCATATCGAGAAGGGCTGCGGCAAAAAATGCTGCAGCCCTTCTTCTACCGTCATATTTTTGACATAAATTGGATGTAAAATAAATCCTGAAAGGGAATGCTACGCCAATCCCAGCGCCTTTTTGGCCAACTGGTCGGCCAAATCGTTATACACATCTCCGGAATGCCCTTTCACTTTTACAAAAGTTACAGGCAGGCGTTTACCTGCTTCCCGGCAGAAAGCCGCGTAGGCCTGCGTTCCCGGTTTATTGGCCTTCCAGACCCCTTGCGCCCATTTTCCCACCCCTTCATAGTCATGGTGGATTTCCAGTGCCGGGATTTCGTGCTCCAGACAGTGTCGGATCACCTCTTCTGCTCCTTTGATTTCCCCGGCCACATTATGCATTTCCGCAAGCTGGGAGTCATTATATTTCTTTGAGAACAGAATTTTTTCCCCCCTGTAAAAAAGCACGGCCCCGCAGGAAAACTCCCGGGTATGAGAATTATAGCTGCCGTCCACATAAGCCACAGCTTTGTCCTGTTCTTCCGGCGGGGGTTGTCCCTCCGAAGGCCCGTCGGGCTTCGGCTTTTCCAACGCGGTTCTATTTAAAAAGTCCTGCGCCTCCTGCATGGTGGGAAAGCTTTTGTATTCCGCGCCTTTAAATCCAATTACCTGCGCCCTGCAGTCATCCCATGTTGTAAAGATCCCTGTGGTTCTTCCCGCTCGGACCGCATAATATTTTTTTGCCATCAGTATCTCCATCATTTCTTTCAGGTTTTTTTCAGGTTCCGGCTGTAGACTCATCTCAAGCGAAACCCGGCCTGCGCGGTTATTATAGCGCAAACCGTTTCGGCACGCAAGTTGAGCTTATTGCCTGGCTGCTGCGAAAATTGTCGGCTGCAGATGAATTTTGTTTGACACGGTTACAATTTTGTTATAAAATCACCTTGGATTCAGAGAAACCTTTTCGATTTCAATTTGCCATAAAACATAAAATAAATCAGTATATTACAGATGAGGAAAGCAATTTTCAGGTGACCTGAAATTGGTCTGTTCCCATTGAAACGCGGTGAATTCCAATGAAGAGACAAATTCGATACCTGGTATATTTCCTGGCAGCGGTATTTACCGCAGCTTTTCTTGCCGCCTGTTCTGCGGGCGCAGAAGAAACTTCGCAGGAAGCTTCTCCGCAGCAGGAGCTTACCGCTGTTTCCGAATCGGAAACAGGGAACGCCCGCCGTACTGCCGGGAAAGATTCAGCCCCGCTGATTGATTACGTCAGTCATAAAACAGCGGAAGGGGCTTCCGGCACTTCTTCCACAGCGGACTCTTCGGGAGAAATCCGTGTTCTTGACGAAGGGGTGACTATGCGGGAAACCCCTCTCTTTTCCAAAGCCAGCGAATACAGCGACCGGCTTTCCGTACTTGCCGCTGGGGAGACGGTTTACGTGACTTGTGAAAGCTTTGCGCTTTGGTATGCCGTTGCCGATGAAAACGGACAGCAGGGCTATGTGTATACCGGCGACATTCAACTGAAAAAAAATGGAGAGCTCCAATCAACCAATGCCGCGGAAGAGGCGGTAAAGCAGAAGTTTGCCCTGCTGCGTGAAAAATTGCCGGAGGGGAAATACTGGAACCATATGGGTACAGATCTACCTTTCGGGGAAGGCGATCCATGGTCGGTGACCGACGAACCCTGTGAGCACAGCATTTACGGAGAGCTCTATTGCAATTTCTACGACGGCGCTACGCTCAACCTCTTTCCCCAATATGGCTATCTTTGCCAATGCCTCGGGTTTGCCAGTTTTCTCAGCGATCAGGTATTTGGGAAGGACGCCCCTCTCCATTACTTTTATGATTACGATCAGCTGCGTGTCGGGGATCAGATACGCCTGAATGAATATGAGCACTCTATGGTGGTGGCGGAAAAAACCGACGAGTATGTCAAGGTTGCCGAAGTGAATGCAGATTATGAAGATTGCCTGATCTCCTGGTCCCGGGAAATCAGCCGGTATGAACTTGACGAACTCTCCTGGGATCTGGAATTTATCACCCGGTATCCTGTCCTGCGGGATGAGGAAGGCGTCCTGCTTTCCGCCGAACAGGTACAGGAGGCTGAGAGCAGCTACAGTCTGGACGGCTGGGCCTATGAAGAGGAAGAATTTGGGTATGATGACTGGGATGACGAATGGTAAAAGCGGCGGTTTCTTCGGTCGGCAATCACGGAATGTAAGACCTCAATTTGCAAAAAAACGGCGCATGGCAATCAACCATGCGCCGTTTACTTTTGCCATATGCCGGGGAAATACTGTTTATTCTCCGGAAAAAAGCGGGGTAGAAAGATAGCGGTCCCCGGTATCCGGCAGCAGCGCCACAATGGTTTTCCCGCAGTATTCCGGTTTGGCTGCCAGACAGACCGCAGCGCTTAGGGCTGCCCCGGATGAGATGCCTACCAGAATTCCCTCGCAGGCTGCGAATTTACGTCCCATCTCATACGCGTCTTCATCAGAAACCTGCACCACTTCTTCGCAGAGGGAGGTATCCAGTACCTTAGGCACAAAACCGGCGCCGATTCCCTGAATCCCATGAGGGCCGCTCCTCCCTTGAGAGAGCACCGGGGAACCGGCAGGTTCCACAGCCGCCAACCGGATCTGGGGATTCTTGGACTTCAGATAACGGCCGACCCCCGTCAGCGTTCCGCCTGTGCCTACTCCGGCAACAAACAGGTCCACCCTGCCCTCTGTCTGCTTCCAAATTTCCGGCCCTGTAGTTTCAAAATGCGCCTGCGGATTGGCCGGATTGTCAAACTGGCCGGGAATAAAGCTGTTAGGCGTCTGCGCCTTCAGTTCTTCCGCCTTCCGAATCGCGCCGGCCATCCCCTCGGAACCGCTGGTCAGGACGATCTGTGCCCCATAGGCTTTCAACAGGTTTCTGCGTTCCACACTCATCGTCTCCGGCATGGTGAGGATCAGGCGGTATCCTTTAGACGTGGCCACCGCAGCCAGGCCGATTCCCGTATTCCCTGAGGTCGGTTCAATGATGACGGAACCGGGCTTCAGCTGTCCGTTCTTTTCCGCCTCTTCAATCATGGCCCGGGCGATCCGGTCCTTTGCGCTGCCTGCCGGGTTAAACCCCTCCAGCTTCACGAACAGCTGGGCCTGCAACCCGCAGGCCCGGGTAAAACGAACCGGCTCCAACATGGGGGTAGAGCCTATCAGCTCCGTAATTCCGTGGGCTATTGTTTCCATAATCTACGCTTCCTCTCTGACTTGATAGCGCCATCGCAGGCGGGGGAACCGCCCCTATATTTCCTACCAAACTAATATGATTTGAATTATACTCTTATTCGCCCATTTGTCAAGCCTTTTCCGCATTCTGCGTTCTCTGCGGCAAAGCGCTCAATACCAGGGAAATTGTAAGATTTACTTGTTGCTATTAGCTCCAGGATCAGTTATAATGATACAGAATATTGTCCCTATTTCGATACAAGGAGCTAAGCGCTATGAAGCATAAAAAAAAGCCGGTCATCATCGTTTCCATCTGTCTTGCCGTTGCCATTGCGGCCTTCTGCCTTTGGTTTTTCTGGCTGAAGGATTTGGTCACCCTGTCCGGCGCCACTCCTGTTTATGTCAACTCCGTTTCCACTATAGTAGGGCTTGACACAGGGACAAATCCACGTTATTCCGGCATTGTGGAGCCGCAGAAAACCTATAAGATCAACAAGGATGAAAGCAAAACCGTAGCTGAAATTTTGATTGCCGAAGGCGATGAAGTGCATGTGGGAGACCCCCTTTTCCGCTATGACACGGAGGAGATGCAGCTCTCCCTCTCTCAGGCGGAACTGGAACTCGAAGGGATTGCCAACCAGATCAGCACGCTGAAAAGCCAGAAATCCACTTTGGAAAGTGAGAAAAAAAAGGCCAGCGATGACGACCAGTATTCCTATACGGTGCAGATTCAGTCCGTAGAACTGCAGATCAAAACCGCAGAATACAACAGCTCGGTCAAAAAAAGCGAGATCGATAAGCTGAAAAACTCCTTGGAGAACGCTGAAGTTCTGTCCGAGGTAGAAGGTGTCGTCAAGGAAGTGAATATCACACCCAAAACAGATGCCACCGGCCAGCAGCTTCCCTTTATCAGCATCCTGTCAAGCGGCGAATTCCGGGTGAAGGGCACTGTTACGGAAATGAACCGCGGCTCTCTGGCAGCGGGCCAGGCAGTTGTCGTCCATTCCCGTGTAAACCCCGACATCACCTGGAGCGGAACCGTGGAAAGTGTGGATTCTGAGCCTATCTCCAACGCCAATAACGGCAACGTCTATTATTCCGGATCCGGAGACAGTTCCGCGAAAAGCTCCAAATATAATTTTTATGTAACACTGCAAAGTCTGGACGGCTTAATTCTGGGCCAGCATGTATACATTGAGCCGGATCTGGGAGAAAGCGCGCAAAAAACCGGCCTCTGGCTGCCCGCATTTTATGTGGCCCACGATGAAAACGGCAGTTTTGTCTGGGCGCGCAGCGGCAAAGATAAGCTGGAGAAGCGCACCGTCATCCTAGGCGATTATGACACCGAGAACGACATGTATGAAATCGAGAGCGGAATCAATGAGCAGGATTTTATAGCCTTTCCCGATGAAACTTTAAAAGAAGGATTGCCCACTACCACGGATTCCTCCGTATCGCTGCCCGGAACTGATGAGAACGGTGGAACAGACGGCGTTCCCGGCGGAATGGATGCAGGTGGGATGGACGGTGGAGCCGCCATTCCCCAAGAGGAGGGAGGCGGCATGGATATGCCCTCTGAGGAAGGCGCTCAGTCCGTTTTGGAGGAGGACGGCACTGCAGACGGCGAAAATTTCCCGGCCGACGGTGCGAACACGGAGGGACTCGAGGGATGATGCTTGAGCTCAGAAACATCTATAAAACTTATCTGCAGGGCAAGCTCGAGGTTCCCGTTCTGAAAAATATTTCCCTATCCGTGGAGGAAGGGGAATATGTGGCCATCATGGGGCCTTCCGGCTCCGGTAAGACTACCCTGATGAATATCATCGGCTGCCTCGACAACCCCACCTCCGGAGACTACCTGTTGGAGGGCGTCAATATTTCTCAGAACAACGATTCCAAAATGTCAGAGGTCCGGCTGCACAGCATCGGCTTCGTCTTCCAGAGTTTTTACCTGCTTTCCAGGGAATCCGCCCTCGAAAACGTAGCGCTTCCCCTTCTGTACGCAGGAGTCAAGAGACAGGAGCGGCTGGAAATCGCCCGGCACGCTCTGGAACGTGTGGGCCTGGGAGACCGCACCGGCTTCAAGCCCACCCAGCTCTCCGGCGGCCAATGCCAGCGGGTTGCCATAGCCAGGGCCATCGTCAATAATCCAAAAATCCTGCTGGCCGACGAACCTACCGGCGCTCTCGACACCAAATCAGGCGAACAGATTATGGAAATTTTTAGGCGGCTCAACGAGGAGGGCGTCACCATTGTGATGATCACCCATGAGCCGGATATTGCCAAGCACGCGCACCGTACGCTGCATATTCGGGACGGCAGGCTGATGGATGAATTCGGCAACTTTATCAATCCTGTCGATGAAGAGGAGACGGTCGATACCGTCGGGACAGAGCCTGCGCCCTCCCTGCCCGAAACCGTATCGGAAAAGAAGCCTCCTGTGCCGAAACAGCAGCGGCAGAAGCACGCCAAACCGAAAACTGGAAACAAAATGCAAAGTGATCCGGCCCATTCGGACATGCCGAACGAACCGGAGTCCGACTCCAAAAAGTCCGCCGCAAAGACTGCTTCTCCGGTTCCGGCAGCCGTTCCTGTTTCACAACCCCAAAGTCCAGCGCCTTCCGCACCCGCTCTGTCGGATACCGCAGTTCTCAAAGAGGAAATTTCTTCTCTGCTGGAACAGGCGCTCTCTTCCGAAGAGCAGGGTATCCCCCCTGAAAAACATGCCGCCGGGGATAAGGCTCCCGCCCTTCCGGAAAATCCGGCCAAACCCGTACTTCCAGCTGCAGCCGAACCTCTGAAGCCCAAAACCGCAGTCTCCTCTCAGCCTGAACGGGCGGCAGGCAATTTTGGAGCGCCCATCGCCACGGAGCTGGACCTAGGCATCATAAAAAAACGTGGAGGCAGCACCTGGGAGAAGGAGCCGGCGAAACAGAACTCTGTTTCGTCTCCGTCCGAAAAGGAAACCCACAGGCCGCAGGGTAGTTTTCATACTCCTATCCGCACCGAGCTTTCCGGCCTCGAGCCAGGATCCGGCAAAAGGGGCGGTACAACGCCTGCTTCCAACCGTGAGAGGGATAAAGCATGACTATGAATAAAAAGACCAGAAACAAGCTTATTATCATCTCTGTATCCATTTTTGCAGCCGCTGTGGCCGCCGTTGGAATCTGGCTCGCCGTCCAATATCAGAATGACCGCAAAACCACGGAAGTAGTGCCGGTAAACCAGATTTCCACCACCTATTGGGGGGATCAAAGCAACTCCTCCGGCATGGTCGCAAGCGATTACGTACAGGAGCTGTATCCCTCCAACGATAAAATCATCAGTGAAATTTTCGTGCAGGAGGGCAGTACGGTAGCAATTGGAGATAAACTGCTTCAATACGATAAAACCAAGCTGGAATTGGACGTCGAGTCCAAAGAGCTGGCTGTCAAAGAGGCTGACCTGAAAATCGATACCGCTCAAAAGCAGCTGAAAAAACTGCAGAATACCAAGCCCGCCCCTTCCTCGAAACCCACTACAGTTCCCATTCCCACCGCCAAGCCTACTGTGAAGCCGGAGCCCACCATCCCTCCCGCGGACGTAACTCTATACAGCCGCCTGGATTTGGATTCCATCCCTTATGCGGGCACCGGAACTTCCGATGACCCTTATATCTTCTTGTGCACGGACGACTGCACCATGACCTCCGATTTTCTTCTCTGGCTGTTGGGCACCGGAACCACACCGGAACCGGAGCCCACACCGACTCCCTCTCCCTCACCGGACGACGGCAGCTCAGACGCAGAAAGCGAGCCTTCCTCTGAGGAGGAATCGGAGGGCGAAGAAGATGTCTTCCCCACTCCGGAACCCAGTTCCAAGCTTGTCTCCCCCTTTGCCGCCATTTTTGAGGTGCGCGAGGCGGACTCCAATTACGGCGACCTCCTCTCCGCCTTTCAATTGGATGGTACAAAGCTCTCCGCCGGATTCCAAATTTCCGATACTATTACCGGTTCCAATTCCCTGGATTCCGTGGCCGACCTTTTCGACGCTCCAAAAACCAACACGGACACTGAAGACAAGGACGACTACGATTCCATGGGCTACACTGCGGCAGAACTGAACAAACTGATTGCTGAAAAGAAGCAGGAGATCAAGGAGCTTCAGCTGCAGCGCAAGCAGGCCAAGCTGGATCTGGACCGTGCAAATCTTGCCCTGGAAAACTCCACGGTACTCAGCAATGTGGACGGCGTTGTCAAAACGCTGACCGACCTGGATACAGCTTTTGCCAACAACGCTCCCTTCCTGGTGGTATCTGGGGACGACAAATATTATGTCAACGGCGTGATCAGCGAGAACCTTTTGGGCAGCCTGAGAGCCGGGGACAGCATCACCGCCAACTCCTGGGAAACCGGCCAGATGTATAACGCTCAAATTGTCAGCATCTCCGACTATCCCCTGGATGCCGGAAACAACTACTATTACGGCGGCTCCGGAAATCCCAACAGCTCCTCCTATGAATTTACCGCTGTGCTTGACAGCGGCGAGGGTCTGAGAAACGGGATGTACCTCGACCTCACTATGAATGTGAAGAGCAGCGAGGAAAACTCCGACGCCCTCTATCTCTGGAAGCCCTATCTGAAGGATGACGAAAGCGGCACCTACGTCTATAAGGTGGGCCCGGACAACCGGCTGCTCAAGCAGTATGTGGAAACAGGCAAGAGCATCTACGGCGGGGAATACTATGAGATCAAGGCGGGGGTGACGCTGGAAGATTACCTGGCTTTCCCCAGTACCGACGTTCTGGTAGGCAGCCGCGTGAAGCTGCAGGATTCGGGAGAGGAGGAGTTTAATCCCTTCGGCGAAAACAGTTCCTCCGGCACGCCGGAAAGCGGCACCTCCAGTCTGGAATCCGCGGACAACTCCAGTTCCCTTCCTGATGAATCGGGAACTGAAGGTGAAGCGCCCTCTACAGACGCTAATGGTGGCGGCGGCACCGTCATCGGCGGCGCCGATGGCGGCATATACTTCAAAACAGAAAACGGAGGGGGTGTAATCCTTGATTGAAAACATACGGCTGTCCTTTCAGGGTATCTGGTCCCACAAACTCCGTTCCGTGCTGACCATGCTGGGCATCATCATCGGGATTGCCTCCATCATTTCCATCGTTTCTACCATCAAGGGTACCAACGAACAGATCAAGCAAAACCTGATCGGTTCCGGTAACAATGTGGTGCGCATCCAGCTCTACCAACAGGACGCCGATTATGTATACGACCCCACCTATGAAGGAATTCCCGACGGGATTCCCACCCTTTCCGATGAAACCTACAGCCAGATTCTGGAGCTTCCCGATGTGGAGGGAGCCTCTGTTTACAACCGCCGGCAGAACTACAACAATTCCTTTTATTACGGGAATACAGAACTTTCCGGCTGTGAAGTTTACGGGATTGACAACACGTATTTCTCCACCTGCGGCTATAAGGTAAAACGGGGCAGAAGCTTTGTTCCCAAGGACTTTCAGGATTTCCGGCCCGTTGCCGTCATCGACAGCAATACGGCCAAGCTGCTGTTCCAAGGAGAAGAACCGATAGGGAAAACTATTGAATACGATTCCATCGCGCTGGTGGTCATCGGCGTTGTGGAGGAGGATTCCAAATTTGAACCCGTCATCAATACTCTGGAAGACTATTTCACCTATGCCCAGTCCAATTCTGCGGGCAAAGTTTTCCTCCCCAACAGTATTTGGCCCATGTTCTTTTCCTACGACGAGCCTCAGGAAGCCGCGGTACGCGCCGCAAGCACAGAAGCCATGTCCACTGTGGGGAAAAGTGTTGCAGACCTGATGAATGCCACGAACACGAATGGGAGTATTGTCTATAAGGGTGAGGATACCCTGCAGAAAGCCAAAGACCTGCAGGATCTAAGCAACGCAACCAACCAGCAGCTCATTTGGATCGCCAGTATTTCCCTGCTTGTAGGCGGTATCGGCGTGATGAACATCATGCTGGTGTCCGTGACGGAACGGACACGGGAAATCGGCCTGAAAAAGGCCATCGGCGCCAAAAAGAGACGAATTCTCTGGCAGTTTCTCACAGAAGCCGCCGTGCTTACCAGTTTGGGAGGCTTAATCGGCGTGGGCGCGGGGATAGGCCTCTCCGAGCTGATCTCCACGCTGACAAAGGCGCCTGTATCCATCAGCATCCCCTTTATCTTTTTGTCGGTGCTGTTTTCCATGATCATCGGCATCATCTTCGGGCTGCTGCCCTCGGTGAAAGCCGCCAATTTGAATCCCATTGACGCGCTGCGCCACGAATAAGACAGCTTTGTTTTTTGACTCTGCAAAAAAGCCGCTCCCTGCCGCATACCAAAACACGGTACGCAGCGGGGAGCTTTCTTTTCTCATGCCGGGGTTTCCATTGCCATACGCCAGGCGCTGCCGGAAGGCAAACTGTTCTCCCCCGCATCTGTCAAATTTTTATTCCAAACTGAAGGGAGTTTCTGTTATGCAGCATCTTACTCAATCCATTTTCGTGAAAAATCTGGAGCTCAAAAACCGGTTGGTCATGCCTCCCATGGCCTCGGCCCGTTCCGGGCAGGACGGTTCCGTCACATCATCCCTCTGCAGCTACTATGAAGAAAGAACCCACGGGGGAAACATCGGCCTTGTCATCACCGAGCACGCTTTCATCAGCCCGGAAGGCCGTGCCAGCGCCGGACAGCTTTCTGTAGCGGAGGATTCCTTGCTCCCGGGGCTGGCCCGCCTGGCGGAAACCCTCCATCGGAATCATACTCCTGTTTTTGTGCAGCTGAATCATGCAGGGAGCAAGGCCTCTAAAAACGATTGCCCTGCCGTGGGCCCCTCTGCAGGCGCAGGCCCCCTGGAAGGCGCCTTTGAATCTGAATTTCAGGAGCTCTCCCCTGATGGCATCGCCGGTCTTGCCGACAAATTCAGGAAAGCCGCCCTGCGCGCCAAACAGGCAGGCTTCGACGGCGTGGAGCTTCATGCCGCGCACGGCTACCTGCTGAATCAATTTTACTCTCCACTCACCAACCGCCGCACGGATGTTTATGGGGGCCAGACGTTGGATAGCCGGATCCGCTTTCTTCTGGAAACGCTCAAAGCCGTCCGCGGCGCAGTGGGAGAAGAGTATCCCATCGCCGTCCGGCTGGGCGGGTGCGACTATAAGGAGGGCGGCAGCAGCATTGCGGACAGCGTCTCCGCCTGTATCGCTCTGGAAAAAGCAGGCGCGGACCTGCTGGACATTTCCGGCGGCCTCTTTGGCTATATGGTTTCAGACAGCCGCGAACCCGGATACTTCCGAGATATGACCGCTCAAATCAAGCAAGCCGTTCAGATTCCTGTACTCCTTACCGGAGGCGTCACAACGCCTGAACAGGCAGAAAAGCTGCTTGCAGAAAAAGCTGCAGATCTCATCGGCGTGGGACGGGCCCTGCTGAAGGATCCCAGTTGGGCAGACGCCGCGTTCTCCTCCCCCACGATTTGAGAAATCAAGAAAAAAGGCCGTCCGCTCCGGGAATGTAATTCCTCATTGCCCTGCTTCCGTACCTGACGGCCAGACGTCTATACTGCCGATTCCGGTTCTCATGATCCAACTGCGTACCAACGGCGTGTACATAAACCACCGCTTCCCCATCTTCAGGGCCAGTTTTACCCGCAGATGGGCAGTCTTTCTGCGGTACCGGGCCGCTGTCCTCTCGGCGGTTCCACCCTCCAGAAAAGCCTCTGCCAACATGCTGCCGCTGAGAATAGCGCTGCTGATTCCCTCAAAAGAGCTTGGGCTGATAAAACCGGCTGCCTCCCCAATCAGGTAGACCCCGTCCTTCCCAGTCTGAAAATCTCGAAGCCTTCTGGGACGCAGCGCCAGGCAGGCCTCGGTTTTTATGCATCGCGAAAAATCAAAACCAAGATAGTTGGCCAGCCGCTTTTTCTGCCGTTCGAAGGCCTCACGGCAGCCCTCAGGGGCAAAACAGCCGCCGAATATGAAACTCCCGTCCTTGCAGATTGACCAGGAGCAGCTCTCGCTCGTCTCTTCATCAAAGACGCAGGAATAGAACGGAGCATCTGCGCCGCTGTTGCGGTACCATTGCTGTATCGCAACATAGTGCTTGACCGGATGGTCAAAAAAATTTTTTCTCACCAGGGAATTCGCGCCGTCTGCGCCCACCAGCTGCCGGGCCTGTATCCAATCCTTTTTTCCTTCCCCGCTGACCAGCAGCCGAAAGCCTTCGCTTTCCCGTTCCAGCTTCAGGCACCTTCCCTTCCGCTTTTCCACCGTGCCGGGTACCAGAGAAACCAGCCAGCGGTCAAAGGCATAGCGGTCGATATTCAGGTAATGCCTGGAATAATAACGGATTTTTCTGCGGGCCACATCGATGGTTTTGACAGAAAAAATCTGTGGATCCACCAAAATGCTTTTGGGCAGAACCAAATCAAAATGCGCCAGAGCCTTTTGGGCGTCCGGCGCCAGGAGGCCGCCGCAGGGCTTTGAATTGTGTTCCTCCTGGCCGTCCAGCAGCAGGATCTTCAGACCCTGCCCGGCCATCAGCCTTGCAAAGGTGGCCCCGGCCGGTCCAGCACCTATCACGGCAATATCAAACATTATATTTTTCTCCTTCGTCTGCGGGCCTATGGAATCTCCTGTCGGACTTGGAAAAGAAACACTGCAGTTCTTTCCCTGCAGGTATAGAGACTTCGTTGTTTTCATTCTAATATCGGCATAGGAAAATGTCAAACAAATTGAATGCGGACGAATACGTTTCTAGTGAAATCCAGAGCAAAGAACGCTTAAGTGGAGGAACGGTATGAAATATGTAATTGCATCATCCGATATGGCAAACGAAATTTACCATGTTTTACATACAGCTATTAAAACAATTTATCCCAAGTATTATCCGAAGGAAGTAGTGGATTTCTTTTGCAGACATCACAGTAAAGAACATGTTTTGAAGGGCATCGCGTCTGGTAACATGGGCGTATTGATGGAAGGCAATGTGATCGTTGGAACCGGCTGCTTTGATCAGAACCATATTACAGGCGTATACGTGCTGCCTTCTTTCCAAAAGCGGGGCTTCGGCTCGCACATTATGAATTGTTTGGAAAACGAAATTTCCAGAAAATACGATACCGCTGTCTTAGACGCATCTCTACCCGCTGTGTGCTTGTATGAGCATAGAGGGTATAAAACTGTAGGACATGGAGTTCATGAGCTGGAGAACGGCGCCAAACTGGTTTATGAGATTATGGAGAAAAAAATCAGAAGCTGATCAGCAGACAAAACAAAGCAAGGGAAATCGGGCAGGCTTTTATTTGATGAGTTATACTGTCCTTACAGCAGGAGGCGGTACGAATGGAATGGACAGATGCCATACAGAGCGCAATCAGCTTTATAGAGCAGCATATTACCGACGACATCACCGCAGAGGATGTTGCAAACCATGTGCATATCTCTTCTTTTTACTTTCAAAAGGGATTCAGCATGCTTTGCGGTTATTCTGTGACGGAGTATATCCGAAACCGCAGGTTGGCTCTCGCCGGCGGAGCCCTTGCCGCAACAGATATGAAAATCATTGATATTGCGATGAAATATGGCTATGATTCTCCTGACAGCTTCACAAAAGCGTTCACAAGATTTCATGGTGTATCGCCTGCTATGGTGCGGAAGAATGATGTCACAATAAAGACTTTTGCACCGCTGAAATTAGAAATTTTATTGAAAGGCGGTTATCTCATGAACTACAAAATTATTGACAAGGAAAGCTTTACAGTGCTTGGTGCGTCCAAAAAATTCGAATATGAAAATTGCAAGCAGGAAATCCCTATGTTTTGGCAGGAGCATTATGCAAAAGGACATGGAAAATATGTCGGGGGGATGTTCGGAATCAATATAGATGAACAGATGGGCAATGACAGCTTCGAATATCTGATTGCAGACTTGTATAACCCCAACACGGAAATTACAGAGGGCTTCGTGACCCGGACGATTCCTGCTTTTACCTGGGCTGTTTTTTCCTGCGACGGACCGCTGCCAACGGCACTTCAAGATGTGAATACAAAAATCTTTTCAGAATGGCTTCCGGCATTGAAAGAATATGAATTTGCGGCAGGCTATTGTGTGGAAATGTATGACGCGGCAGACAAATACCCCAGAGGAGTACAGGATGAAAACTATCATTCAGAAATTTGGATTCCAATTCGGAAGAAATAATCCCCGCCAATTACCCCTTCATTAGGAAAATGTGATTTTTCGAGTACACCGCGCAGCGTTGAAACACTGCGCGGTGTTTCTCTTACCGGCTGTTTCTGCCGGACGCTGCCCTGTCCTTAAAGCCCATGAACGAGCGAAAAGCTTGCTCCCACTTGCTGTTTGTGCTATGATAACCCACAAGACAGAAGGAGGAATGAATATGGAACAGCAAATCAGATTGATTGCCAGCGACCTGGACGGTACATTGCTGCGTGATGACAGGACTCTCTCCTCCTATACGCGCTCTGTACTGAAACGCTGCAGGACCGCAGGCATCCTGTTTTTTGCTGTTACAGCACGGCCTCCCCGGGCATTGGAAAGCGCGATTCCAGGCCTGGAATACGACGGAGCGATCTGCCACAACGGAGCTGTGGCAATTCTCAACAATGAAATTGTCTGGGAACAGGGAATCGAACCCGCTCTGACCGCTGAACTGATACGGCGCCTTCTGGCTGAGTTTCCCGGCATACAGCTGGCGGCGGAAATCGGCGGCGATCTCTACGCCAATTTCCGGGCCACCGATATTTGGCCCGGTGCCCCCTACCTTTTAACCGATTATGCCTCTTTGCCGGACAGGCCTTCAGAAAAATGGATCGTGGCGTTATCCGCGCCGGAGGAAGCTGCCGTTCTGGAACGAATGGTACCGGAAAGCCTTTCCGTAGTAGTCTCGGAAAACCGGATTGCCATGATTCAGCCTAAAGATGTGGACAAGGGAAAAGCGCTGGAGGCGTTGTGGCAGCGCCTGGGGCTCTCCGCCTCTCAAGCCGTGGGCTTCGGCGACGATTGGAACGATCTCTCCCTGCTGCATGCCTGCGGCACAGGCATCGCCGTGGAAAACGCCCTGCCTGCGGTGAAAGCCGCTGCAGACGGGGTCTGTCCCTCCAACAGGGAAGATGGGGTTGCTCAATGGCTGGAAGATCACCTGCTTTAAATCCCGAAACGCCCAGGAATCAGGGGAGGAGAAAATAAATGATGCTGCAAATCGATCTTTGGAGCGAAACGTTTGCCGAAAAACTGAAGGAAGCGTTTGGCACTCGATTGAAATTTTTAGGATATCAGGGCAGCTATGGGCGCGGAGAAGCCGCTCCCCAAAGCGATATTGATATCGTGACCGTGCTGGACCATGTGGACACGGATGACCTGGATCGATACCGCCTGCTGGTCCGTGAAATGCCCCACGGGGAGCTGGCCTGCGGATTTCTCTGCGGAACAAGGGAACTGTATCATTGGCCCAAGTTCGACTTATACGGCCTTCTGCTGGACACCAAGTCCGTGTGGGGAAATCTTCTTGATTGGATTCCGGCGCTGACTGCCGACAGCCTGCGGGAGGCCCTGCAGATCGGCGTTTCCAACCTGTATCACGCCGCCTGCCACACTTACCTCTATCACGAGAATCCGAAAACCGCCTTGTCTGCGTTGGGAAAACAGGCCTTCTTCTGCCTGCGTTTCTGCTCCCTTTTGAAGGACGGCGTTTACCGGGCCGCTAAAAAAGATCTTTTCCCCTGCCTGGACAGCCGGGAGAAAGCGCTGCTCTCCCTCTCCCTGGAACCCGAAAGGACTGCCGGATTCTCTGACAAGGAGACAGCCGACGCCTACACGCTGCTGCTCCAATGGTGTGGGGACATCCTCTCCAAAGAGGAAGAAAGCAGCCGGGGAGAATAAAAATCATGTTTATCAACAGCATAGTTAAAACAAACGCGCCTCTGCCGGAGCAGGACGCGTATCTCCGGAAAATACCGGCAATCTCAGGGCTTAGCAGGCTGGATTTGAACTGTCCTGTCACGTTCCTGGTTGGGGAAAACGGCAGCGGCAAATCCACCCTGCTGGAGGCTGTGGCAGTAGCCTTCGGCTTCAATCCGGAAGGCGGCTCCCGCAACTTTCACTTTTCCACTGAAGATACCCATTCCGCGCTTTCTCAGCTGCTCTGCCTCTACAAAGGGCCCTACCGCCCGAAAGACGGCTTTTTCCTCCGGGCCGAAAGCTTTTATAACGCGGCAAGCGAGGTGGACAGACTGTCAAAAAACAACCTCTATGGCAGCAGTCCGGACAAAAGCTACCTGCAGAATTTTGGCGGGAAGTCGCTGCACCAGCAATCCCATGGAGAAAGTTTCCTGGCCCTGGTGCTCAACCGCTTTTGGGGAAATGGCCTGTATCTTCTGGATGAACCGGAAGCCGCGCTCTCCCCTGCCCGGCAGCTGACCCTGCTTTCCGAAATCCACCGGCTGGTGAAAAAGAATTCTCAGCTGCTTATCGCCACCCACTCTCCCATCCTTATGACTTACCCTGACGCTGAAATCCTGCTGCTGAGCGACGGCCCCATCCGGCCGGTCGCTTATGAAGATACTGAACATTATCAGATTACGAAGAGCTTTCTCGAAAATCCTCAGCGAATGCTCCGGATTTTACTGGAGGAAGAGCCAGCCGAGGGCGCTGCCCTTTCTGATTAGCCAGCGGTCCTTTTCCCTCAGCGCCACACCCAGAACCTCTCCCTGTTCCACGGCAAGCCGGCTGTCTGTGATGTCGCCGCTTTGAACCCCCTCCGGCCCCTCGTGGAGAAACCCATTAGGGATTTCCAGCACGGATCCGGTCTTCCGATGACGGCGGCAGCTGAATATTTCCCCCTTCTTCAACACTTCCACGGCATTTTCCGGCCATACAATGGCAATCCCCTCTTTCGCTTGCTGAGAGCACGGCGCTGCCGTTTCGGGAAAGCTGTCTGCAAAAACCCAGTCCCACATCTCTGTCACATTGTCCAATATCACCATGTTCAGCTGCCCAAGGTTCTTGACCACGTTTCCCCCGTCAAGGGATGGGCAGTTACATCTCGCCTCATAAAACGGTGCGTTGTCGATGCAGCTGAAACGGTAATTGGCGGTAGGAGAATGGCCTAGAAAGGCGGAAATAATTTTTGGTACTGACGAAGCTCAATATCAGAAGTCCCGTATTACTACTGGATTGTATACGCTTGGCTCTGTTATTTTGAGAATCAAAAGCTTATTTTTCAAGATAAAGTAATCTGTTAACCTTATCAATGAAACCCGTGTGGAGTTCCTTTAATGCATAATTTGCCCAAGAGGGGAATAGAGTCTTCTGACAGGCGAAGTGCAATGTAGTAAGAATAGAAACCACATTATCTATGATCATTTCTGAGATGTCAAACTTACCATATTCCTCAAGAAAGGCTTTTTTTGCCACCTCGGACAGTGAAAAACACACATTTCTTATATCTGCATAAGCATACCCTTTTCCAAGCAGATTGTAATCGAGCATCATTGCTGATGTACGATTTTGCGCAACTATCAGATTTGTATAGTAGAAATCATTATATGTTAAGGTTCGTTTGGCTTTGTTCAGAAGTTTTTCGATTATGTCAAAATTGCTTTCTATCAATTTCCAAACGGGAAGCTCCGATGAATTGGTTTCTAATTTGATTTTCTCTATATTCTCAAATGTTAAGAGATCATTCTCATCATAGAGCGGCACACAACTATTTTCTTCTATATATTCATATCCTCTGTGGTGCAACAGCTTATACCATTTGGCTATCAGTGTGGCGATTTCTGCATCGTCCAAATCTTTTTCTATCCCTAACCTATATGTATTGTTACTACAAACATCTTCTATCAACAGGGCTTTATCCGTGGAAGAAATAAAATTTAACGTGGGAATATTTAATGACGAGAGAATTTTGTAATTACCAATTTCTCTGCGAAACTCACGCCTTTGAAAAAGCTTCATTACATATGATTTGTTTTCACAGTTAATGCGTGCAACTATAACGCCATCTTTTTCTTGTAATATATTGATGGACTTATAGTCTATATTCATTTTGGTAAGTTCAAATATTATTTGGTCCATATGCTAATCACCTGCTTTCATAAAGAACAACTTCAACATGTGCTGCCATAATTTCTTTCCGTCTATAAAAATTAATAAAAAATCCCGCAAGAAAAGCTTGCGGGATTTTTTGGGATTTTAGGAATCCTTAGATTTCTGCAAAATACTTAATGGTGCGAACCATCTGGCTGGTGTAGCTGTTCTCGTTGTCATACCAGGAAACAACCTGAACCTGATAGAGGCCGTCGCCGATTTCGGTGACCATGGTCTGGGTAGCATCAAACAGAGAACCGTAAGTGATGCCGATCACGTCGGAGGAAACCAGCTCTTCTTCGGTGTAGCCGAAAGACTCGGAAGAAGCAGCCTTCATCGCAGCGTTGATGCCTTCCTTGGTAACGTTCTCGCCCTTGACAACCGCAACCAGAATGGTGGTGGAGCCGGTGGGAACGGGAACACGCTGAGCAGAGCCGATCAGCTTGCCGTTCAGCTCGGGAATCACCAGGCCGATTGCCTTGGCAGCGCCGGTGGAGTTAGGAACAATGTTCACAGCCGCAGCACGGGCACGACGCAGGTCGCCCTTGCGGTGCGGGCCGTCCAGAACCATCTGGTCGCCGGTATAGGCATGAACCGTGGTCATGATACCGCTCTGGATGGGAGCATAGTTATTCAGCGTATTGGCCATGGGGGCCAGGCAGTTGGTGGTGCAGGAAGCAGCGGAGATGATGGCGTCGTCCTTGGACAGGGTCTTCTCATTCACGCTGTACACAATGGTCTTCAGGTCGTTGCCCGCGGGTGCGGAAATAACAACCTTCTTAGCGCCGGCATCAATATGAGCCTGGCTCTTATCCTTAGAGGTGTAGAAACCGGTGCATTCCAGAACTACGTCTACGCCGATCTCGCCCCAGGGCAGATTCTTGGCGTCTTTCTCCGCATAGATCTTGATGGTCTCGCCATCGACAGTGATGGAATCCTCACCGGCGGTGACCTTGTCGCACAGAGCATAGCGGCCCTGGGCGGAATCGTACTTCAGCAGATGAGCCAGCATTTTGGGGCTGGTCAAATCGTTGATTGCGACGATCTCATAGCCCTCGGCGCCGAACATCTGGCGGAAAGCCAGGCGGCCGATACGGCCAAAACCGTTGATTGCAACTTTTACAGACATAAATGATAACCTCCTGAAAATTTTAATAGGGATTTATCAATCTTGTCTTATTCTAATGCATTTTCCCCCAGAATACAAGAGTTTGACAGAAAAATAACGCAATTTTATTGTGTTTTTGCACTCACGCTATCCAGTCAGCCGGCTTTTGACGCAGCGCCGCCCGGCTTCTGCTTTTTCATGGTGAGGGAAATCCGCTTTTTCTGCACATCCACTTCCAGCACAGTCACTTCTACCACATCCCCCACCGTCAAAACCTCGGAGGGATGCCGGATAAAGCGGTCTGTAATCTGAGAGACATGCACAAGCCCGTCCTGGTGGACGCCAATATCGACAAACGCGCCGAAATCCACCACATTGCGTACAGTGCCGGTCAGCTGCATGCCGGGCTTCAGGTCGTTCATATCCATCACATCTGTACGCAGCAGCGGAGGGGGCAGTTCATCCCGCGGGTCTCTGCCGGGTTTCTGCAGCTCCGCCGCAATATCCCGCAGGGTGGGCAGGCCCACGCCGCAGGCTTCCGCGGCTTTCTGTTCTCCAAATTCCTTCATCCTCTGGTTCAGTTCGGAGAGGCGCCCCACATCCGCAAGCGTATACCCGCACAGGGACAGAAGCTTTTCCGCCGCCCGGTAGGATTCCGGATGCACCGCCGTGCGGTCCAGCACATTTTCACTCTCCGGGACACGCAGAAAACCCGCGCACTGCTCGAAGGCCTTGGGTCCCAGCTTTGAAACCTTCAAAAGCTCCTTCCTGCTGTGGAAGCATCCGTTTTCTTCCCGGTAAGCCGTCACGTTTTTCGCCACAGTGGGGCTGACGCCGGCCACCCGGCGCAAAAGGGAGGGCGACGCTGTGTTCAAATCCACCCCCACGGCATTCACGCAGTCCTCCACCACGCCGTCCAGGGTTTCAGAAAGCCTGGCCTGGGGCATATCATGCTGATACTGACCCACGCCGATGGCCTTGGGGTCTATCTTCACAAGCTCTGCCAGCGGATCCTGAAGCCGCCGGGCAATGGAGACCGCCGAACGCAGAGACACGTCAAAGTCCGGGAATTCTTCCGCTCCCAGCTTGGAGGCGGAATAGACGGAGGCCCCTGCCTCGCTGACCACCATATAGGAAACCTCTTTCCCGTATTCCCTGAGAAAATCGGCCACAAAAACCTCAGATTCGCGGGAGGCCGTACCGTTGCCGATGGCGATACAGGTGACGCCGTGGCTGTCGCAGAGACGGCGCAGCACCTTTTTGGATTCCTCTGTTTTGTTGTGAGGCTTTGTGGGGTAGATGACGCCCGTTTCCAGCACCCGGCCGGTTCCGTCCACCACCGCCAGCTTGCAGCCTGTCCGGTAGGCTGGGTCAAAGCCCAGGGTCACCCGGTTTTTGACGGGAGGCTGCATCAGCAATGGGCGGAGGTTCAGCGCAAAGGTGCGAATTGCCTGCTCATTGGCGGCATCCGTCAAGTCGCTGCGGATTTCCCGCTCCAGCGAGGGGAAAATCAGCCTGTCCCAGGCGTCCTCAGCTACCTCCTGCAGCAGGGCAGCAAAGGGATGCCCCGGCCTCACTGCACAGCGCAGAACCAGGGACACGGCCTCCGCATCGCCTGCCTGAACAGAAACCTTCAGGATTCCCTCCTTTTCCCCGCGGTTAATGGCCAGCACCCGATGGCTTTGCAGCCGCCGGATGGGCTCTTCATATTCATAATAAAGCCGGTATACCGTATCTTCTTCGGTAGCGGCTTCAGAGCGCAGCGTCCCGTTTTTCTGCATCTGCAGCCGCAGCCGTTTCCGAATGTCCGCATCGTCGGACAGGTTCTCCGCCAAAATATCCCGGGCGCCGGCAAGCGCCTCTTCCGGCGTCTCCACTCCTTTGTCCGGATCTGTAAAGCGCGCTGCCAAAACCAGCGGGTCACTGCTGTCCGCCTTTCCGGAAAACAGCAGCTCCGCCAGAGGCTCCAGCCCCTTGTCCCGCGCAATGCTGGCCCTGGTCCGCCTTTTGGGCCGGTAAGGCCGGTAGAGGTCGTCCACTTCAGCCAGTGTGGAAGCCGCATCGATGGCTCCTGCAAGTTCCGGAGTCAGTTTTCCCTGTTCCTCGATAGAATTTTTCACCTCGGCCCGTCTGTTCTCCAGACCCCGCAGATAATTGAGCCGGTCCGACAGCATGCGTATGGTCTGATCGTCCATCGTTCCATGCTGCTCTTTCCGGTAACGTGCAATAAATGGCACTGTGTTTCCCTCGTCCAAAAGCTGTACCACGGCAGCCGCATGCTCCGGCCGCACCTTGAGTTCCTGCGCCAGCTGCGCTATCATTTTTTCCGTCTGTTCCACTGCAATAACCACTCTTCCTTTCTCAAGACCACGGCTTCCCCCACATCCCGCCGAACCAAACCGGCGGCGCCCTCCAAGCGGCACAGACAGCCGGACAAGGGAAAAAACGGCAGAAAGCCAGTGGCCGAACGGGTTCTATTTTAGCATAGACTGCCCGAAAACACAATTGAATCTCCGGTTTTTCCTCATGCGGCTGACGGGTAAAAAAGAAGGTTTCTCCCCCCAAAAAACTGTCGGCGCCGTACCTGGATTTTCAAGGTATGGCTTTCTGGACGGCCAGCCTTGACAGTTCAGATGCGGCATGGTATCCTGTGAGTCGATTTCAGGAAATTTTTGACTCCACATTCCAGAAGGGCGGTACAAATCTGCAATGAAACGACGAGCCTCCATCCCCATTGTTTTGGTTCTGATGTTCTTCCAGCTTATGGCTTCCAACATGGTGCATCCCGTCACCCCTACCTTTTTCAAGGATCTTTCCATGCCCACTTACCTGTTCGGCGCTGCCTTTGCGGCTATGGCGGTCACACAATTCCTGTTCTGTCCGTTCTGGGGCCGTATGGGCGACAGTGTGGGCAGAGTGCGGGTACTGGTCTTCTCCACGCTGGGCTATGCGGTGGGGCAGCTTGCCTTCCTGCTGTCCGGTTCGGTGCCTACCATCTTGTTGGCACGAATGCTGTCCGGCCTGTTTGCCGCAGGCACCACGGTAAACTTTATGGCCTACATTGCAGACGTCTCTCCAGCCGGCCAGCTGGGACGCAATATGTCTGTCTGCGCCGCCGTCACTTCTGCAGGCACTGCGGCCGGATACCTGGTGGGCGGCGTCATCGGCGATCTCTCCGTTCATGGCACCTTTCTCGCTCAGATTGCCATCCTCTGCACGGTGGCCGCCGGAATCGGCCTGCTGCTCCGGGACGGCCCCGCCTATCAAAAGCAGCCGCTGGCCCTGAAAAGGGCGGCAAACCCCTTTTCTGCATTCCTGGAAGCCCGCGGGCTGCTCACGCCCAGGGTCTGCGTATTCCTGTTTGTGGTGTTTGCCTCCTGCTTTGCAACCACCTCCTATGACAATTCTTTCAATTATTATATTAAGGATCAATTCAGGTTTCCCCCCTCCTATAACGGCCTGATTTATGCCGTGGTAGGACTCATCGGCCTCATTGTCAATTTCACCCTGGGCCTGCGCATCCAGCGCCGGGAAAACTGCCGGGGCCCATTGGCCATCATCCTCGCGCTCAGCGGATTCACGCTGCTTTCTTCTCTTGCCCTGTCCCAAATTGCCCCTTTTATCGCCCTGAATATGCTCTTCTATGTTTTCAGCTCCATGTACCTGCCCCTGCAGCAGGCCCTGATCATCCGGGAGGGAAAAGAGGGAAACGGACAGATTTCCGGAGTATTTTCCTCCGTGCGGGCGATGGGTATGATTGCGGGTTCATTAACCGCCGGATTTTTTTACGGAATTTTCCCGCGTCTGCCGCTGCTTGTCAGCGCCTGTGCGTTCTTGCTCGCCGGATTGGTATGCCAGATAGGTGCGGTCCATAAAAAAGCGAAAGGCGGAAAATGAGATGCAGAGAAGAGAATTGCTGTTAAGCTACGCCCCTCTGGCAGATTTTATAGCCCGCATGAACGGCGACGGCTGCGAGGCGCTGATCCACGACGTCCGCGACCCTCTTCACTCCGTTATCTACATCACCCAGCCCACACTGACCGGCAGATCTCTGGGAGACGGCATGACCGACTACGCCGTGGAGCTGGTGGAAAGCCGCCGGTATCTGACCGATCCGTTTGTGGTGAATTATGTGGGCGGCTCGCCGGAGCAGATTTTCCGTTCCTCTACCTATTTCATTCGGGATGGAAAGGAACTTGCGGGCCTTCTCTGCGTCAATATTGATATCAGCAGCATTCTGGAAGCCAGGAAGATTCTGGATCAGGTACTGATTCTGGATCCTGCCCTCCTGGGCCAGGGAAGCAGGGAAACCTTTTTGTTGGGAAGCTCTGCTGTGGAAAAAATAAACGCCGTATGCGCCCAGTTTGCCGGCGCCCATGCGCCGGAGCGCTGCCCCACGGAAGTGAAGCGGCGGATCGCCCGTCAGCTGCAGGAATACGGCGTTTTCGAATTGAAGGGACAAGTCAGCGAAGTTGCAAAAAGGCTGGGAGTTTCCGAAAAAACCATCTACCGGTATCTGAAGGAAGTTTGAATTTTCTTCATGAGATTGAGTATTTTTTCTCAATTTTCGCCGGAATTATCTCACCATATTTTGTAAAATAATCGACAATTTTCCGCAATTTATGTGGTAAATTCCCGATTTTACACTTTAGGCAGATAAATTATTGACACTTTATTCTTAAACGTGCTATACTTCTATCACAAACAGCAAGGGTGCTGTAAACGTTACGGGAACTTGCGTTTTCGAGCGTTTTCAGCGCCCTTTTCCTTTTCACTATGGAAATTACGGAGGAACAGAAAATGATGAAAAAAAAGATTGAGACAAATAACGCCCCTGCAGCGATCGGTCCCTATTCCCAGGCAGTAGAAGCTGGAAATCTGGTATTTGCATCCGGCGCCATCCCTGTGGAGCCTTCTACCGGAGAATTGGTGGAAGCCAAAATCGAGCTTCAGGCGAGAAAGGCTTTCGACAATTTGAAAGCTGTGCTGGCCGCTGCCGGCTGCAGCCTCGACGATGTGGTGAAAACCACCGTATTTCTCAGCAATATGGAGGACTTTGCAACGGTCAACGGTATCTATGCCGAATACTTTTCCGGCGAAGTGCTTCCCGCCCGCTCTGCCATTCAGGTGGCGGCTCTTCCCAAAAAGGCAATGATTGAAATCGAAGCCATCGCCTGCAAGGCCTAAGGTGTACAGCAGAAGCCGGCCCAAATCCGGAACCGGTGAGAAAGGATGATCAACATTATGCAGCTTCTTTCCAAAGAAAAGGACATTCTCCCCATTCGCGAACAGTATCGTATTTTTGATGAAATTCTGCTGGACCGCATTCAGAACCTGATGCCCCGCCTGATGCGGGAATGCGGTGTCGATATGTGGCTGGTGATCTGCCGGGAATATGCGGAGGATCCGGTCTTCAAAACGCTCACTCCCATGCTGGTCAAAAACGCTTCCCGCACCAGCTGCTTTCTGTTCTCGCTGGACGCTCGGGGAAACTATGAGGCGCTGAGTCTTTCCCGCCCCGATCCCCGGCTCTTCCCCTTCTACAAGCAGGCCTATGATCCAAAACAGGAAAGCCAGTTTGAGGCCATCCGCCGCGCCGTGGAGGAACGTTCGCCGGAACACGTGGCGGTGAACATCTCGGAAGACTGCGCCCAGGCTGACGGGATGACAAAATATCTATGGGATCAGCTCGTCCCTGTACTGGACGGAAAAATGGCGGCTGACGACCGGATTGCCATCCGCTGGCTGGAAACCCGCACCCCAAAGGAACTGGAACTCTATCCTTCCGCCTACCGCATTGCCATGGACGTCCTGCGGGAGGCTTACTCCCGGGATGTGATCCAGCCCGGCGTCACCACTACCACCGATGTGGAGTGGTTTATCATGCAGCGCATCAACGATATGGGGCTGGATGCCTGGTTCTCTCCGGACGTGGACCTGCAGCGCAGAGGCGGCAGCGAGGAACGGATGAGCGGAGTTGTCATCGAAGAGGGCGATCTGCTGCATACCGACATGGGCCTTACCTATCTGGGCGAGCTCCATACCGATTCCCAGCGTCTGGGCTATGTGCTCCGCAAAGGGGAAACTGAAATCCCCGCAGGGATACTGGCAGGCTTTGCCAAGGGCAACCGTTTTCAGGACATTGTCCGCAGCGCGTTTCAAACAGGTCTCACCGGAAACCAGATTTTCGCCAATGCGGTTGCCCAGGCAAAGGCTGAAGGGCTTCGCCCCATGCTGTACAGCCATCCCATCGGCGTCTACGGCCATGGTGCAGGCCCCAGTATCGGCATGTACGACAACCAGGGCTTTGTCCCCGGCCACGGCGAAGAAATCATGCATGACGACACCTGTTATGCGCTGGAGCTGAATGTGACTGAGCAGGTACCGGAATGGGATTCCCAGGATGTCTGCTTTATGCTGGAGGAAACGATTGCCTTCACCGGCGGTGAAACCCATTTTATGGACGACGGCCGCAGGACCATCATCGCCATCTGACAGGCGCATCCAGACCGATTTACTATCAGGAAGCGAGGGCTTTTTGTGTACGATGTAAAACAAAAAATGAACCCAGGGTTCCGCTGCCTGCAGGGCGGTCTCTTTTCCGCCGTCTCCAAAGCAGACGTAGGCAATGTGGCCGATGAGATGCAGAAGCGGGGCGTAGACATGCTCAGCTGGGCAGATCCTTTTATGCCGGACGCCGTCATGCCGGAACACGTAAGGCAGAAAGCGCTGGAACAGATTCAGGAAGGAAAGGCAGTACATTACACCACCCCCATCGGCAGCAGCGAACTCAAAGCGGCTATTGCAGAAAAACTCCGCCGTTTTAACGGCTTTCAGGTAGATCCGGAACGCAATATCCTAATCACCCCGGGTTCCGATTCCGGGCTCCTGTTCGCCATGATGCCCTTTCTTTGCCCGGGGGATGAGGTTTTGGTGCCGGATCCCAGCTATCCCAGCAATTTCCTCAATCCCCAGCTGTTAGGGGCAAGGGCTGTTTCCGTGCCTCTTCTGGAGTCGGAAAACTTTGCTTTGGATTTGGAAGCCTTCCGGGAAAAGGCAACGCCCAGAACGAAAATGGTGCTTCTGACCAATCCGAACAACCCCACCGGCACTGTTTTCACCCGCAGCCAGCTCACTGCCCTTGCGGAATTCATCGTAGAGCGCGACTTGATTCTGGTAGTAGATCAGGCCTTTGAAGACAGCGTTTTCGACGGGCGGGAAATGGTGAGTATGGCCTCTCTTCCCGGGATGTGGGAACGTACCGTCTCTGTGTTCTCCGTCTCCAAGGGAATGGGGCTCAGCGGCCTTCGGGTGGGCTATCTCGTTGCGGACGACCGAATTATGGACGTTCTCTTCGGCTGCGCAGTCAACGTGATCGGCGCCACCAACACGGCGTTTCAGGCGGCAGCTGTGGAAGCTTTCCGCAATCCGGATTTTATCCAGGAGTATAATGAGATCTTTGACCGCCGCAGGAAGAGAGTGTTCGAACTGCTCAGCGGTATTCCCGGCGTCAGGCTGAGCCTGCCGGAAAGCGCTTTTCTCACCTGGATCGACGTAAGTGCCCTGGGAACTGCCCCGGAGGTAGCGGCCTATCTGCTGGAGCACGCCAAAGTGTTCGTCAACGACGGCACTCCTTATGGGACATTGGGTGCGGGACATCTCCGCATCGTCCACGGCTGTTTCCGGGATGACCAGCGTGTCTATGCTGCAGTGGAAAGAATCCGCCATGCCCTGCTGGAACTGGGACGAAAAAAAGGGATTTCCCACTAAGGAACGCTCTCCTTCCCCCAGAAAGGGCTGTGCTTCGATCAGAGATACGACAACTTATTTCTTATTGTGGAGGTATGGAACATGGATCAGGACCAGAGAGCCGGCAAGCTGGCTCATACGCTTGTCACCTATTCGCTGAAGGTAAAACCCGGAGAAAAGGTACTGATTGAGACCAGGGGCGCGGACCTTCCCTTTACCGCGGATCTCATCAAAGAGGTCTACGCTGCAGGCGGGCTCCCCTTTCTGAGCATCAAATACCCCTATCTGGAAAGGGAAATCATGAACGGCTGCACCGGGGAGCAGATGGACCTGCTCTACCGCCTGGAAGCCGACCGTATGCATGAGATGGACTGCTATATCGGCATCCGCCTGCCGGAAAACGCCTATGAGGAAAACGGCGTCCCCCTGGCCCAGGTGGAATGCTACAACAACCGGTACGATTACAAGCTGCTGATGGAAGACCGGGTGCCCGGAACCCGCTGGGTGGTGCTCCGGTATCCTACCCCGGCCATGGCCCAGGCCGCCCAGATGTCCACCGCGCAGTTTACGGATTTTTACTTTGACGTGTGCACGCTGGACTATGCACGCATGTCCAAAGCGATGGATCCCCTCAAAGAGCTGATGGACCGTACGGATAAAGTCCGCATCACCGCCAAGGATACCGACCTCACCTTCTCCATCAAGGGAATCGGCGGCGTAAAATGTGACGGCCTGTGCAACATTCCCGACGGTGAGGTCTATTCCGCCCCGGTCATCGACTCCGTCAACGGCTTCATCACTTACAATACCCCTTCCCTGGTGGACGGCTTCAGCTTTGAGAACATCCGGTTGGAATTTGAGAACGGAAAAATCGTAAAAGCCACGGCCAACAACACAGAACGTCTCAACGCCATTCTGGACACAGACGAGGGAGCCCGCTATATCGGAGAGTTCGCAATCGGCGTCAACCCCTATGTGCTCAAGCCTATGAACGAGACCCTTTTCGACGAAAAGATTATGGGCAGCCTGCACTTCACCCCAGGAAACTGTGTGGAGGGCTGCGAAAACGGGAACCGTTCCAAGGTTCACTGGGATCTGGTTCTCATTCAAACGCCCGAATGGGGCGGCGGCGAAATCTATTTTGACGGCGTGGCCATCCGGAAGGATGGACGTTTCGTTCCGGACGCGCTGCAGGCGCTGAATCCGGAAAACCTCAGATAGAAGGGAGAGCTTTCCATGGTCAAATACACCCTCAAGCGGCTTCTGATGGCAGTTGTGACGCTCTGGGTCATTATCACCATGACCTTCGTGCTCATGCATGCCATTCCCGGCAATCCCTTTGCCGATGAAAAGCGTATCCAGCCGGAGATCATGGCCAATCTGAACGCCAAATACGGCCTCGACAAACCTCTTATTGAGCAGTACGGCATCTATATGTCCAATCTGGTCCGGGGCGATTTCGGCGTCTCCCTGAAATATCAGAACCGCACGGTGAACAGCCTGATTGCCCAGGGCTTTCCGGTTTCCATGACACTGGGCGCAGCCGCCTGCCTTATTGGCATTGGGATTGGTATTCTGTTCGGGATCATAGCGGGCATTAACCGCGGAAGGCTGCCGGACTATGCGGTTATCATCCTGTCTATCCTCGGCGTCTCGGTGCCTTCCTTTGTGTTTGCCAGCATTTTCCAATACATCTTTGGCGCCAAGCTGCAGTGGGCTCCTGTGGCGGGCTGGGGTGCGCCGGTCTTCCTGATCTTGCCCACTCTGGCGCTTGGTCTCCGGATGATCGCCTACATCGCCCGGATGATGCGCACCAGCATGCTGGACGTGCTCAGTCAGGACTACATCAAAACGGCCCGGGCCAAGGGCCTCACCGAAGGGCAGGTCATACGGCGTCACACCATCCGCAATGCCATCACCCCCATCATTACGGTGGCAGGCGTCATGGTAGCGGGCACCCTGGTGGGTTCCTTTGTCATCGAAAACATATTCAACATTCCCGGCATGGGAAAATACCTGGTCAACGCCGTGAAGGACAGCGATTATACCGTTATCCTGGGCATGACCGCCTTCTATGCCATGATTCTAGTCGCCGTCACCTTCGTGGTGGATATCCTGTATGTCATCGTGGATCCCCGCGTCAAGCTGGACTGAGGAAAGGAGGAAGCTCTGATGAAAGAATTAACTCAGGAACTGTTCCTCCCTGTGGGGAAAAACCCGGACAACGCAAACCGTATCACCCGCCCTACCACCACCTATTTCAAGGATGCCTGGCGCAGGCTGAAGCAGAACAAGATCGCCATCTCTTCCCTGATTCTGCTGGCGTTAATCCTGCTGATGGCTATTTTCGCCCCTCTGTTTTCCCAATATGACTACAGCTCCCAGGATATGTTTGCCGTCAACCAATGGCCCAGCGCTGAACACTGGTTCGGTACCGACAGCCTGGGCCGCGACCTCTTTGTACGCTGCTGGTCCGGCGCGCAGGTCTCCCTGTTTATCGCCTTTGTTTCCACTATGGTCAACGTGTTGATCGGCATTGTGTACGGTGGTATTTCCGGCTATTTCGGCGGCCGTGTGGACATGGTGATGATGCGTTTGGTTGAGATCATTTACTCGGTGCCTGACCTGCTTTGGGTCATCCTGCTGATGGTGGTCATGGGGCCGGGACTTCATACCATTATCATAGCCATTTCCATCACCGGCTGGGGGTCTATGGCCAGAATCGTGCGGGGCCAGGTGCTACAGCTCAAGCAGAGCGAATACGTGATGGCTGCCCGCACCTTGGGCGCCGGCGGAGGACGGATCATCCGTAAGCACTTAATCCCCAATACCATGGGCCCCATCATCATCGAACTGACTTTTTCCATTCCCAGCGCCATTTTCACCGAGGCAACCCTGAGCTATCTGAGCCTGGGCGTGCCTGTGCCTCTGGCCAGCTGGGGCACGCTTGCCAACGAGGGCGCCCGTGTCCTGCAGCTGATGCCCTACCAGATTCTGTTCCCCGCACTGCTTCTGTCCCTGACCATGCTGGGCTTCAACCTGCTGGGAGATGGGCTGCGGGATGCGCTGGACCCCAAACTGAGAAGATAAAGGAGAACATTCCATGAGTGAAGCATTGCTGAAAATTGACGATCTGCATGTCTCCTTTGCAACCTATGCCGGAAAGGTGCAGGCCGTCCGCGGCGTGGACCTCTCACTGGAGAAGGGGGAAATTGTAGCGGTAGTCGGGGAATCCGGCTGCGGAAAAAGCGTTACCGCTCAGACTATCATCCGTCTGAACCCCTCCCCACCCTGCAGTATTGACGGCGGCAGCATCCTCTTCCAGGGCACAGACCTGACAAGCCTGCCGATCAAGGAAATCCGCAAACTGCGGGGCAGTAAAATCGGGATGATCTTTCAGGATCCCATGACCTCCCTGGACCCTACGAAGCAGGTGGGAACTCAGATCATCGAGGCGATACGCCGCCATGAAAAAGTGAGTAAAAAGGAAGCCTTCGCCCGTTCCGTGGAGATGCTGGAACTGGTGGGCATCTCCAACCCTGTGGAGCGCATGAAGCAATATCCCCATGAATTTTCCGGCGGTATGCGGCAGCGTGCGATGATTGCTATGGCGCTGGTTTGCCATCCTGAACTCCTGATCGCCGACGAGCCCACCACCGCTTTGGACGTGACCATACAGGCACAAATTGTGGACCTGCTGCTCTCCCTGCGGGAAAAGCTGGGCACCTCCATTCTCATCATCACCCACGATATGGGCGTTGTGGCCGATATCGCCGACAGGGTCACAATCATGTATGCCGGCATGGTGGTGGAGTCCGGTACAGTGGAGGAAATTTTCTACAACCCTCGCCATCCCTATACCTGGGGCCTCCTGAAATCCATTCCGAAGCCCGGCGTCAATGGGAAGGAGAGGCTCATCCCTATCGATGGAACGCCGCCCGATCTTCTGGACCCTCCTGTGGGATGCCCCTTTGCGGATCGCTGCGACTATGCAATGGCCGTCTGCCGGGAACAAATGCCGGAGACCACACAGCTTTCCGACACCCATCAAACGCGCTGCTGGCTCCGGCATCAGCTGGCGCCTAAAATCAAAAATCCAATCACAGGGAGGGAAGACTGATGCTCCTGGAAGTCAACGACCTAAAAAAATATTTCAGGACAGGCCGAAAAACATACCTGAAGGCAGTAGACAATGTCTCCCTCTCCATTGCCCAAGGAGAAACGCTGGGGCTGGTGGGAGAATCCGGCTGCGGCAAAAGCACCTTCGGGCGCACCTTAGTAGGTCTCTATGAGCCTACCGGAGGCTCTATCCGCTTTGACGGCCGAGAGGTCTCCCATCTTTCCGGAAAAGACCGGCTGGCCTTTACCAGAGATGTACAGATCATTTACCAGGATCCCTACGCCTGCCTCAATCCCCGCATGACTGTGGCGGACATTATCGGAGAGGGGCTTGAAATCCATCATATGGAAAAGGGCGCGGCGCGGCAGAAACGCATTTTTGAGCTGCTGGAACTGGTGGGCCTGAACAAAGAACATGCCAACCGTTTTCCCCATGAATTCTCCGGTGGACAGCGCCAGCGTATTGGCATTGCCAGAGCTTTGGCCATCAGACCCCGTTTTATCATCTGCGACGAGCCCATCTCCGCCCTGGACGTCTCCATTCAGGCCCAGGTGGTCAACCTCTTCGAAGACCTGCAGAAGGAAATGGGACTCACCTACCTCTTCATTGCCCATGACATCAGTATGGTGGCGCACATTTCAGACCGGATTGCGGTGATGTATCTGGGCGCTTTGATGGAACTGGCGCCCTCTGAAGAGCTGATGGAGCAGCCCCTGCACCCCTATACCAAAGCGCTGCTGTCTGCCGCTCCCTTTGCCGACCCGCAGAAAAGCCGGGAACGGGAGCGCATCAAGCTCAGCGGTGATGTACCCAGCCCCATGAGTGCCCAGACCGGATGCAAATTCTGTTCCCGCTGCCCCATTTGCCAGGAACAGTGCCGGACAGAAGCGCCTTCCATGCGGGAGGTCAAGCCCGGGCATTATGTAAACTGTCACTTTGCAGAAGCGGAGCTTCCCGCATGAGAAAGGAATGTCTATGATGGATTACACTATATTCCGCCGCAGGCGTGAGGAATTGGGCAGCAGCCTTCCCGACCAATCCGTCTTGTTCCTCTTTTCCGGACAGCCCAAACAAAAAAGCATGGATTTGGACTTTCCCTTCGCGCCGGACCGGAATTTTTATTACCTCACCGGGCTGACCGAGCCGGGTTACATTTTGCTGATGACCAAGCTGCACGGAAAACTTTCACAGCAGCTGTTCCTTGCAAGGCCCGACCCCTATCTGGAGCTGTACCACGGAAAAATGCCCACCGCAGAGGAACTGCAGAAGCAGGCTTGTCTGGATCAGGCCCATTATCTTGACAAGCTGGACTGGGAGTTGGGACGTCTGTTCTCCCGCAACAGCTTCGAAGTCCTCTGCATGGATTTCCACAAGCGGGAACTGGATACCACGGCTTATCCGGAACACGACCTGGCAAAAAGAATTATCTCTGCTCACCCCTATCTGACGATGAAAAACATCGCCCCGGTCATCAACAATATGCGGCGTGTGAAGACGCCGGAAGAGATCGCTGCTATCAGGGAGGCTGTCCGTCTGACAGGTCTGGGAATCGAAAGCATCCTGCGCCATATGAAGCCAGGCATAGGTGAATGGCAGCTGCAGGCCTATTTTGATTTCGAGCTGAAATTCGGCGGAGCCATGGGCAACGCCTTTTCTCCAATCATCGCCTCCGGCAGCAACAGCGTAAGTCTGCATTATGAACGCAACGACCAGGTTCTCAGCAAGGGCCTGCTCCTGCTGGATTTGGGCGCGGAATATCAGTATTACAGCGCAGACATCAGCCGCACCTTCCCCATCAGCGGGAAGTTTACCGCCGAGGAGCGCTACTACTACGAGGCCGTTCTCAAAGCCCAGGAGGCCATTCTCCAGGCTTTGAAGCCCGGCTACCCAATAGACGACACCCTGGAGCTTGCCAGGGATACCATGTACCCCTACTGCCGGGAGGCCGGAACCGCAAAGGACCGTGCCGACATGGTAAAACTGCTTCCCCACGGCGTCTGCCACTATCTGGGGCTCGATACCCATGACGTGGGCGACCGAGTGGAGGTCTGCGAAGGAATGACCGTGGCTATCGAGCCCGGACTTTATTTTCCCGAAAAAGGGTTCGGCATCCGCATTGAGGATGACGCGCTCGTCACGGCCGGCGGCTGTGAATTGATTTCAGGCCAAATCCTCAAGGATCCAGACGAAATTGAGGATTTCATAAATGGTAAATTGTGAAAAGGAAAGATGAGGGAACAAGCATGAAAAGAAAATCACTTTCTCTGACCGCTCTTGTGCTGGCGCTCTGCCTGGTGCTGGGAGCCTGCGGCAGCGGCACGGGTTCTTCCGTTCCGGCAGATACCAGTTCCGCAGGGGACGGCTCTGCCGCTTCAACCGGCGCCGCCGGCGAAGGCGGCTCCGGCGCAGAACAGAACCTGCGCGTGAGCATGGCCGGCGCATTGACCGACTGCAACCCCTTGACCGACACTACCAATGAGGGCGCAGAAGTGCTGGGCTGTATCCTGGAAGGCTTAGTACGCCAGGATAAGGAAGGCAAAATAGAGCAGGGTTCCGACCTTGCTGAAAGCTGGACCATCAGCGACGACGGGACCATCTATACCTTTAAGCTGCGCGACGCCACCTGGTCGGACGGCGTTCCCATCACAGCGGCCCAGTTTGCCTATGCCTGGGAAAAGGTGCTCAATCCTGAAACCGCCTCTCAGTTCTCCTATATGCTCTATAATATCAAGGGCGCGGAGGAGTACAACACAGGTAAAATCACTGATTTCAGCCAGGTCGGCGTCAAGGCAGTGGACGAAAAAACCCTGGAAGTCACCCTGACTGCTCCTGCCGACTACTTCCTCAGCATGCTGGTCATTCCCGAATTCGGCCCGCTGCCCGAAAATACTGTAGAGGATATGGGTTCCAACTTCTTTCTGGATGTGGACCACATGGTCTTCAACGGACCCTATGTGATGACAGAATGGATTCCCGACCAGAGCATGAGCTTTAAGAAGAATGAAAACTACTGGGATGCCGATTCCGTCAAGCTGGACACGTTGAAAATCGAATTCGTCATCGAGACAAGCACCATTGTCAACCTGTTTGATACCAACCAGATCGATGTGATGCTGGTACAGCCCGAATTTTTAGATCTCTACCGCGACCGCCCCGGCTTTATCAGCGTGACGGAACCTGTGACAGAATTTGTCAAGTTCAACTGTGAAAACGAGTATTTTTCAAATGAGAAAATCCGCCGGGCTTTCAGCATGTCTCTGAACCGTGTCAGCTACCTCAACGACTTCATGAAATCCGGTTCCACACCTGCCTACGGTTTTGTCCCCCCCTCCATCACCGGCACAAACGGCAACGATTTCCGCAGCGAGGTGGGCGATCTCTACTACGACATCGGCACCAATGACGGCGCTCTGGAAGAGGCAAAGAAGCTTCTGGAGGAAGGCCTCAAGGAGGTCGGAAAAAGCTTTGAGGAATTTAACCAGGGTCTGAGCCTGGTGATCGGCGAGGGCGACGCCAACCTGAAGACCGCCCAGGTCTTCCAGCAGTTTTGGAAAACCAACCTGGGTGTGGATGTGGAGGTCCGCTCCATGAAATACGCCCTGCGCGAAGACGCCTACAACACCGGAGATTGGACCATCGCGAAAGAGGGTTGGGGAGCCGACTACAACGATGCCCAGAGCTTTCTGGAGCTGTTTGAGAGCAACAGTCCCTACAACGACTGCCACTATTCCAACCCGGATTACGACAAGCTGATGGATGAATCCAAAAGCTTGACGGGAGACGATAGACTTGCCAAAATGCAGGAGGCAGAAAAGGTACTGGTAGGCGATGATGCTGGAATTGCCCCCACCTTCTTCCAAACCCGCAGCTGGGTTACCCAGGACAACGTGAAAGGGATCGTCCGCCACGGTATCGGCCTGCGCACAGATTATAAATGGGCCTATATTGCCTGATTCAGGCTCAGCTTTGAACAAAAATAGAAACGCCTGGGAAACCCATTAGAGTTTCCCGGGCGCTTCTCTTTTTCCCTCAGTCTTACCGTTCTTTCAAATCCTCAAAATAGGACTTATATTCGATTCTGTATCTGCTCTCCGGAAACAAAAAGCGGTGCAGCGCCACAAAATAATCGTCTGTCATGCTGGCAATATAGTCTGTTACGATCTGGTTGGGTTCTTCCTGCAGGTAATCGTAATCCTGATAATACCTCAGTTGTCTTTGTACATAGTTCACATGATGGCGGTAAACAGGCGAACCTTCCTCTCCCCTTTTCAGATCGTAAAGGAGTTTTTCGTACAGCTCCCTGAACATGGGACGGACGCTGCTCTCATACGCCTGGTTCACCTTCTCGTTTCTGTAGATCAGCTCATAATTCTCCCGCTTTGCCGTTTTCAGATCCCGGTAGGTCTGCGGACTCAGAAGGAGATAATTCTTTCCATAGCTGTTTTCCAGAATATCCACCGTCATATTATTGATGATGGCAGCATTCTCCGTGCCGATTTCCTTCGTGGTAAAATGCGTTTCCCCGTCAATAATTCTGGCGGTGCGCGCATCCTGCCTGTCCTTTCCCAGATAAGCGATCATGTCGCAAATCCGCACCACACAGCCCTCCAGGGTAGAGGGCACCAGACCGCCGACCGCTTCTTCTCCCCGGGTATAGCAATCCTCCACCCGGCGGTCAAACTCAGCAAAATCCGGCAGGGGCTGGGGACGATATTCCTGCTGCTCAAATTCACCGTTGTGACAGAGAACCCCATCCAGTGTCTGCAGGCTCAGATTTCTGCGGAACAGCGTGTCCAACACACGTACGCTGTGCACGTTGTGGCTAAAATACCGGCCCGTATGCTCATACAACAACTCGCTGAGGAAGCGTTCCCCCGCATGGCCGAAGGGTGTGTGACCGATATCGTGTCCCAGGGATATGGCCTCGATGAGATCCAGATTAAGGCCGAGCACCGCGCCGATGTTCCTGGCGATTCTGGATACCAGCTGGACATGCAGCGCCCTACGGGTGATGTCATCGTTCTCATAGAAGGAAAAGACCTGGGTTTTGTCCGCGTAGCGGTTGTAGAGCGGCAGATGCATGGTTTTCTCCACATCCCGCACAAAAGCAGGCCTCCAAAGGGTGGGAGAATCCGAAGCGCGCAGGTAACGCCGCATCACCCGACTGTCCGGAAACTTCCAGGGATTCTCCCAATGCTTTTCCCGATCCTCCTGAATTCTCTCCTGCAGGCTTTTACTCAGCCCGTTGTAATTCAGCGCCATAGATAGACCTTCCTTCCTGTTTTTCCCCTTGCCCGCCTTTCCTACCGCATTTCGGCCTGGAAAACGAAGTCGCCGAGAGCTTCTTTTCATCCTTCTGTAAAACAACAAGGCCTCTGCCGTTTTCATTCCTGAAAACGGCAGAGGCGCAGGCCAGCAGTCTGTTCTTCATTGAGCAGCCACGGAATAAATCACGCCAGTAGGCTCAACACCCATCCTGCGGAAGGCCTTTGGACATTTGCGCGCCAAGAGCCGCATCACAGGATTGATCCAGCGCTTCCTTAAATAGAGAGCTTGGCAGAGATGCGGTACAAGTTTTCGTCGAACACACGAGGCATATTCAAAGCCTCCGTGATATCGAAATCCACAATCTGTTCGCCCTTCATGGCCACCACACGGTTGCCCACACTCTTCTGCAACAGCTCCACGGCGTGATAGCCCATACGGCTGGCCACCACACGGTCGCGCAGGGTCGGGGAACCGCCGCGCTGCACATGTCCCAGAATCGTGGCACGGCTTTCAATGCCCGTCTCCTTCTGAATGCGTTCGGTGATCTCCTGGGTCTTTCCTACCCCTTCCGCCACTACGACGATAAAGTGCTTCTTGCCGGTTGCCTGCGCAGCCTTCATGCGGTCCACAATATCCTTCTGGAAATCATAAGGGATTTCAGGCACCAATGTGGCAATGGCTCCCACGGCAATCCCGGTATGCAGGGCGATATCGCCGCAGCGGCGTCCCATGACTTCTACAACGCTGCAGCGGTCATGAGATTCGGTGGTGTCACGGATGCGGTCGATCATCTCCATCGCGGTATTCAACGCCGTGTCGTAACCAATGGTATAATCGGTACAGGCGATATCGTTGTCAATGGTACCGGGAATCCCAATACAGAGCACGCCGGCGCCGGTCAGGTCTCTGGCGCCGCGGAAAGAGCCGTCTCCGCCGATCACCACAACGCCGTCTATTCCCAGATTACGGCAAGTTGCAGCAGCTTTCTGCACGCCCTCCGGCGTATTGAATTCGGGGCTGCGGGCAGTAAAGAGAGCCGTGCCTCCATGCTGGATGATATCGGAAACACTGCGCATGCTCATCTCATGGAGATCCCCATTCAACAGGCCGTTATAACCCCTCATGACCCCATACACCTTCATGCCGAATGAGAGGCCTGAACGCACCACCGCACGCACTGCGGCGTTCATTCCGGGAGCATCCCCACCGCTGGTCAATACTGCAATACTTTTCGCACCCATTTTCTTTTCCTCCAACTATTTCTGATCGGGCACCGCCCGTTTTGATAAACTGTATCAACATTAATTATAACAAACGTCAAAAAATTATCAAGAGGTTCCGGCAAGATTTTACAGGGCAACTCGGCAAATTTCATCCCTTCAACGCCATTGTCCCCGAAATGCCACATTTTCTTCTCCCAGCAGCTTTTCCAGCGCTGTGAGCAGCGGCCGGTTCACCTCCACCCGGTACTTGGCAGAAGTGCGTACCAGCTTACCCGTATTCCGCATGGCGATATAGACGTCGCTGGCCCCTTCAAACAGCTCAATATACTGCAGCGCCTTGCGATATCTGGGGTCATGCTCCGAATCCACCTTGAGATACAAGCCCTCCCGCACCGGCTTTTGAGGCTTGTCAGATCCTCCGGCAGCGGTGCTCTCCGGCGGGCGTTCCAGCCCGTCGCAGACAAATTTGGGCTCTTTCTCCTCTGTAAAGCTCAGACGCCCCCGTGCTTCCACGACGGAACCTTCAAACAGCAAGTTCCCATACTGCTCCAGAGTCCTGGGGAAAACCAGGGCCTCTATGGTTCCATACATATCCTCCAGGGTGACAAAAGCCATACTGGCATTGCTTTTCGTAATCTTCTTTTTTACCCCTGTGATAATGGCCAGCAGCGTCACGCGCTGGTCATCCTGGTATTTCTCAATCTCCCGCTCCGCACTGAGAAAAATCTCGTCTATTCTGGCATAAGCTCCCGTGCGGTACAGGGTGGAATAGGACGCCATAGGATGGCCGGAGAGGTACATTCCCGTGACCTCCTTTTCCATGGCCAGCTTGTCCTGGGGCGGAAAATCGTCCGCATGGGGAAGGGATGGTTCCCCGCCTTCGCTGGCTCCGGCAGTGTCGAAAAAGCCCATCTGGCCTTCCACATTCTTCCGCCTGTCCTCTTCCAGACCGTCCAGCACGGGCCCCACTGCCAGCAGCATCTCCCGGCGGTTATTGCCCAGGCCGTCCAGAGCGCCGCTCTTTATCAAGCTTTCCACCGCACGGCGGTTCATATCCCTGCTGAACATCCTCTTGCAGAAATTGTAAAAGGAAGTGAAATCCCCGCCGCTCTTCCGTTCTGCGATCATCCTGAGGATCACACCTTTCCCCAGGTTCTTTACGGCCAGCAGGCCAAACCGTATGCTCTTACCCACTACGGTAAAACCGTTTTCGCTGTAATTTACGTGGGGCGGCAGCACAGAGATATCCAGACGTTCGCATTCCTCGATATATTCCGCCACCTTGCCGGTCCATCCCAGAACGCTGGAAAGCAGCGCCGCCATATATTCACAGGGATAGTGATATTTCAGGTAGGCGGTCTGGTAGGCCACCACCGCATAGGCGGCGGCATGAGATTTGTTGAACGCATAAGAGGCAAAATTCTGAATTTCCTTAAACAGCGCTTCGGCTGTGGCTTCATCCACTCCGCGGTTTACGCAGCCCTCCACCTCCCAGGAACCGTCCTCCCGCCGCTGCCCGTGCAAAAATACCTCGTGTTCCCTGTTCAGCACATCATGCTTTTTCTTTGACATGGCGCGCCGTACGATATCAGCGCGTCCCAGAGAGTAACCCGCCAAATCCCGGAAAATCTGCATCACCTGCTCCTGATAGATGATACAGCCATAGGTCACATCCAGAATATTCCGCAGCCGTTCATGGCGGTAGGTAATTTTTCCGGGATTCTTCCTGTTCTCCAGATAGGCGGGAATAAACTGCATGGGGCCGGGGCGGTACAGGGAGATGATGGCGGTCAGATCTTCGATGCTTTCCGGCCTGGCCTGCACCAGCAGCCGCTTCATTCCGCCCGACTCAAACTGAAAAACCCCTTCGGACGCTGCGGCGGAGAGCATGGCAAACACATTTTCGTCGTCCTCCGGAATACGCTCCATGGAAAACTGCGGTTCCCTGCGGCGGATCATCTTTTCTGCATTGTCGATCACAGAAAGGTTTCTCAGGCCCAAAAAGTCCATTTTCAAAAGCCCCAGTTCCTCAATGGTCGTCATGGTGAACTGGGTAACCACCGCGTCGTCATTCTTCGCCAAAGGCACATAGTCCATCACCGGTCTGTCGGTGATAAGCACTCCGGCCGCATGGGTGGAGGTATGCCGGGGCATGCCCTCGATCTTTCTGGCCATATCCACAAGCTCTCTGACCTGATCGTCGCTCTCATACTTTTCCCGGAACTCAGCGGAAACCTTCATAGCCTTATCCAACGTGATATTCAGCTCCATAGGCACCAGCTTCGCCACCTGGTCCACCTTGCTGTAGGGGATGGCCATAGCGCGCCCCACATCCCGCAAAGCGCCCCGTGCGGCCATGG
Organism: Neglectibacter timonensis; assembly: GCF_900048895.1. Taxonomy (GTDB): domain Bacteria; phylum Bacillota; class Clostridia; order Oscillospirales; family Acutalibacteraceae; genus Acutalibacter; species Acutalibacter timonensis. Next base: position 1,038,331 of record NZ_LT160640.1, read on the forward strand.
TACCGAAGGTGACGATTTGCGCCACATGGTCGGCGCCGTATTTTTCCACCACGTATTCAATGATCTCATCCCGGCGCTCATCGCTGAAATCAATGTCAAAGTCAGGCATACTCACCCGTTCCGGATTCAAAAAGCGTTCGAAAATAAGGCCGTAACGGATGGGATCCACATTGGTGATTCCCATGCAGTAGGCCGCCAAACTTCCCGCGCCGGAGCCGCGGCCCGGCCCTACGGGGATATCCACGCTTTTTGCATAACGGATAAAATCCCAGACAATGAGGTAATAGTTTACATAACCCATCGTGCTGATGGTTTCAATCTCATAGTCCAGCCGGTCCTTCAGACTCTGGTCCGGGTGTTCCCCATACCGGCGCAGCAGCCCTTCCCTGCACATACGTACAAAAAATTCCTCATTCCCGCTGCCGTCCGGAGTTTCAAAATGAGGGAGCTTTGTCTTTCCGAATTCAAATTCCAAATGGCAGCGTTCCGCGATCTTCACCGTGTTGTCGGCTGCCTCAGGCAGCTCCGGAAACAGGGCCCGCATCTCTTCTTCCGTCTTGCAGTAGAATTCCTCTGAACCAAATTCCAGGGTATCCGCATCTTCAACCGTCCGGCCTGTCTGAATGCAGAGCAGGATGTGATGCATTCTGCTGTCCTCAGGCGCGATATAGTGGCAATCGTTGGTCACCACCAGCGGGATTCCCGTTTCCCGGGACATGCGGATGATATTGGGGTTTACATAATGTTCTCCATCCAACCCGTGATCCTGCAACTCCAGATAAAAATCCCCTTCGCCGAAGATGTCCCTGTACTGCAGCGCAGCTTCTTTGGCCCCCTCGTAATCATTTCTGGCAAGGGCCCGGGGAATCTCGCCCGAAAGGCAGGCGGAAAGGGCGACAAGCCCTTCATGATACTGCTGAAGCAGTTCAAAATCCACCCGGGGCTTGTTGTAAAACCCCTCTGTCCAGGCTTTGGATACCATCGTAATCAAATTCCGGTAACCGGTCTCATTCTCGCAGAGCAAAACCAGATGGCGGTTTTCCGCGTCGAATTCGTGAACCTTATCAAACCTGGTGCGCTTTGCCACATAGACCTCGCAGCCGATGATCGGCTTGACGCCCCGCTTTTTTGCGGCCTTATAAAAATCGATCACACCGTACATACAGCCATGGTCCGTGATAGCTACGGCGTTTTGACCCATTTCCTGAATGTGGTCCAGAAGCCTTTCTATCCGGCATGCACCGTCCAAAAGACTGTATTCTGTGTGCAGATGCAGATGTACAAAAGCCATACAGGACCTCCTTTTCCCTGTTCACTCCACCTGGAGCCAAAAATAGTATTCCATACCGATATTGTTTTTTTCCGTCCCCCAATAGGTTTCGATGCAAACCAGGTAATTTCCCGGCTCCTCCAAAGGAGTGAACCAACTCTTTTTCTCCGTGTATCCTTGGAATTCATCCGTATAAATCGTGAAATAAAAGGATCCGTTTTCCGAATTCCCTTCATACTTGGCTGTGATATCGTCGTTGTAGGCAAGCAAAGGGGCCTCTTCTCCGATTTCTTCAGGAACCAGCCGCCTCTCTTCCCTCTTCTTTCCATCCTCGGTCCGGTAGATCTCATTTCCAAGAGGGATAACGGATTCCTCTCCGCAGCGGATTGTCACGGAGCCCACCTCCGGCGGCCCGTTTCCGATCCTTCCCAAAACCAGGTACAGGATGCCCAGGATTCCCAGCAGCACAACGGCTGCTCCGCCGAATTCCAAGAGCTTTCGTTTCATAGTGCCTCCCAATATGTTTCCATACTATTTTCTATCGCCCTTTTTATATCATAAACAACTTTAGCTAGGTATGTGATTTTCAAAAGCCCAGCTTCTTTGTTTCCATAATTTTGTTTACATAATATTTTCTATGCCTTTTTCTCCTGCAATCTTTTCCCCCAGCTGCAGCAGCCGCTGAAGACGGTGATTGACGCCGCTGCGGCTGATTTTCAAAACCTCCCCCAGCTCCCGCAGCGTCATTTCCGGGTTTTCCAGCCGGAGCCGCGCCAGTTGCTGCAGCTCTTCTGGCAGGGAGCCGATTCCCACCGTATCGCTGATCACCGCAATAGCCGCCGTCTGCCTGGCGGAGGCGGAATAGGTTTTATCCATATTGGCGGTTTCAAAATTAGTCTTCCGGTTGATATTATTCTTGGCTTCCTTATACATTTTTACCTGCATCAGTTCCATAGATGCCGCGGAAGCCCCCAGATAGGTCAGCAAATCTTCGATTTGTCCGCTGTCTTTCAGATAGACCACATAGGAACTTTTTCTCTCCGCAACAGCAGGAGCTGCCGGGAAAGCCTCCGTCTCCTCCAAAAGCGTACAAAACTCCCGCGCCAAATTCCGGTAGGGTACAGAAAATTCCAGATGATATTCCTTATTGGGGTCCGTAGCTGTTCCGCAGGCCAGAAAAGCCCCCCGCAGGAAAGCCTGTACACAGCAATCGCCTTCAAAATTCCCCCGGTTGATTCGCAGGCTGGGCTCTCTTCCCGTATGTCCAAAAATTTGCAGAAGCTGTTCTCTGGAGGCGTCATCCACAAGCTCTACCCGGTAGGCGGGCTTTTTTCGCCTACTGACCGCAAAGCTCATCTCCACCTGAACACTGGCGGCGGCAGCTGCCAGTTCCGACATTCTCCGCGCCACATCCCCATGTTCAGTCACATAAGCGGAGTTTTTGAGGGAAAAGCATTTTGAAAAAAGCCAAATACCGTAGCATTCAGCCTTTAAGCAGCAGAGCTTCCTATTCTCCACTTTACATAATTCATGTTTGATTTCTGAGGAAAACGACATCGTACTCTGCACTCCCAATTCCATAGCCCGGCGGCTCGAAGTGCGGGCCGCCCGCATACAATCTCTTCCGCCCTTTCCGGCACAATGTGACTCAATGCAACATTTTTCGCAGTTTCCCGGCAATCCCGGCATAGTCCACTGCTGAAAAGTCGGTGGTGTCCACCAGGATACGTTCCCCCAGAGAAAAATCCTCCATCCCCCGGGCTTTGATTCCTCCACAGTACTGCTCCAGGCTCAGCTGCGGTTCCAGCTCCTTCCCGCCGGGCCGCTCCGGGTAACAGGTGTTCACTACATGGCCACGGTGTCTGCCGGGATCCTTTTGCCTCTCCAGAAAACGTTGGTACAGCACCTGTACTTCTCCCGTCAGCAGGACAGTGACAGCACGGTACCGATAGCGCCGGAACAGTTCCTCTATTCCCGGCATGGAGACGGCTTCAAAATTGTTTTCCAGCAGAAAAGGGCTTCCGAGCCGCATCATCTGTTCGGCAAAATAGTACATTATCTCCATACTGCCCATCCCCAAAGCCACCTTTTCCTCCCTGCTGCGGAAGCCGACAGTATCGAACAGCAGCTCCTTGATTTTGTCCTTAGACATCATGGGCAGCCTCAGTTCTTTTGAAAGGTAGGCGGCAAGCGTACTCTTCCCTGAAGCCGGGATTCCCGTCACCAGCACCCCAACCATAAAGCGTTCCCCCTGTGGTACGGCAATTTAAAACTTTTGAATATCCCTATGGGTAATACTGGTTCTGATTCCTTTCCGGGACAAATAATCGCACATATACTGTGCCAGCGCCACGGAACGGTGGTGCCCGCCGGTGCAGCCCACCGCTATCACCAGCTGGCTCTTCCCCTCCTTCCCGTACAGGGGCAGAAGATAATCCACCATGTCGGTAAAGCGGGAGACAAACCCCTTCGTCTCTTCCTTTTCCAATACATAATCCCGCACCGGCGCATCCAGGCCCGTCTGGGGACGGAGCTCCTCCACATAGAAGGGGTTAGGCAGGCAGCGTACATCGAAAACCAGGTCAGATTCCATGGGGATCCCATATTTAAAGCCAAAGCTGATGCAGTGCACAGACAGGGAATCGCTGGCACTGCTGAGAAACAGCTCGGTGATGCGCGTTTTCAGCTGCGCCGGGGACACGCCCGAGGTGTCAATGACATAATCGGAGCATTCTTTCACAGGCTGAAGCATCTCCCGCTCCAGCTTTACCGCCTGCTCCAGCGAGCCGTTCAGATCATCGGAAAGCGGATGCTTGCGGCGCGTCTCTTTGAAACGGTTGACCAGCACCGCGTCAGAGGAATCGAGAAACAGGATCTTATATTCCCGTTTTTCCCGCTTTAATGCTTCCATTGCGGTAAAGAAGGATTTGAACAGCTCCCCGCCCCTGGTGTCGGTCACCACAGCCACCCGGCCCATCAGTCCCTCCGATTTGACACAGAGGTCGTAAAATACAGGAATCAGCGCCGGCGGCAGATTATCCACACAGAAAAAGCCGATGTCTTCCATCGCATGCATTGCCCGGGTTTTGCCTGCACCGGAAAGTCCTGTCACCACAACAAATTCCATACTATTTTCCCTCTTTCCGCATGTTTTTCTTTATCCACTATAGATTCCTTTTTTAAGAAGCACTTGGAGACTGCGCCGCGCCTATTCCGTCATGCGCACTTCACACTCCAGCTGAATCCCTTTTTCCCGGTATACCGTCTCCCGAATCCTGTCGATCAGCTGCAATACGTCCCCGCAGGACGCATTGCCCAGATTCACAATAAAGCCGGCGTGCTTCGGGCTTACCTGCGCCTCCCCCACGGTGAGCCCCTTCAGCCCGCAGCCTTCGATCAGCGCGGCGGCGTAGGCTCCTTCCGGCCGCTTGAAAACGCTGCCCGCACTGGGCATGTCATAGGGCTGCTTTTCCTTTCTGCGCTGCATCAATTCTTCCATCTTTCCGGAAATTTCTGTACTGCTCCCCGGTTTCAAGACATACTCTACCGACGTGATGATGTCCCCAGTCCCCGTATAGCGGCTTTTCCGGTAGGAAAATTTCAATGCTTCCCCTTCGGCGACTCCCTTTATTCCCCCGGCAGACACAGAATGTACCCGCCGGACCACGTCTTTCATCTCGCCGCCGTAAGCTCCCGCATTCATATAAGCCGCTCCGCCCACGGAACCTGGGATTCCCCAGGCAAATTCCAAACCCGTCAGGCAGTTCTCCCGGGCAAAGGCGCACACACTGGCTAAAGTAGCGGCCGCACCGGCCCGCACCGCCGCGCCGCCTATCAATTCTACCTTTCTGAAATCTCCGGAAAGGGAGAGCACCGCCCGGCGAATTCCCTGGTCCGAAACCAGAAGGTTGGAACCGTTGCCCAGTACAAAATAGGGTGTGTTTGAATCGTGCAGCGCTCCCAGCATACAGCTCAGCTGTTTGACCGTTTTCACAATGTAAAAACGGTCGGCAGGTCCGCCGATGCGAAAGGTGGTATGCAGCTTCATGGGTTCATCCCTGCGGATTTCACAGCCGCACGCTGCGGCTGCATGGTCGGTCAGCATGTAATCAGGCATCAAATCTTTCCTCCCGGAATTCATTTTCTGGATCGGGAATGGATCAGTAAGGTCTGGTCTCAAATATATTCGTATAGGCCCTGAGATAATCGTTCAGCCGCTTCTCGGAGGCATTTAAAATTAGTTCCTCAGGGAAATCGATTTCCTCCAGCATCCGCAGTGCATGGGAAAAATTCCCCACCTGTGCCTCAAAGTGGGCGTCGGAATTCACAACCAGGGGCACGCCGTATTTCTTGCAGGCCAAAGCGATCTTTGTGCAGTTGGGAATATTCCGCTTTCTGGCGTCAAAAGAGTGGTTGTTGATTTCCACCAGCTTGTGATTTGCTCCGAATTCCTGGATCACCCGGTCGTAATCGTAGGCAAAATTCGGGTCCCCGCTGTGCGCGATCACATTGACCCGGGGATCCTTCGCCACCTGCAGCCACAGATGGGTGCATTTTTCCACATCCGGATCACGAAGCTCTTCCAGTCCGAGATTGTGAATGGATGCTACAATCCAGTTGAGCTTGGGCACATCCCGTTCCTCCACATCCAGCGCACCCTCAAAATCCAGGACATTTGCTTCGATACCGCCGATCGTCATCACGCCCCGGTAGTAAAGCGGCAGCTCGCACAAACAGCCGAAATACCAATCTCTGGGAGAGCCCGGCATCGTTTTGGCATGATCGGTCACCGCCAGGGCATAAAGCCCACGGTCGGCGGCAGCCCGCACCATCTCGCTGAAAGTGCTGTAGGCGTGGGTGGAAGCCAGGGTGTGGGTATGAAGGTCGGCAATTATATTGTATCCCATCGTTTGGGTCATCCTCTCTTACGTCTTGAAAATCTGCAGATTTCAGATGTCCAGGTCGCGTTTGATATCGTCGCTCTGCAGCACGGAAATATCCATGCCCAGGCTGGAGAGCAGCTCCTGCGCCGCATTGTAGCCCATTTTTTTCTGCCGGTTATTCATGGCGGCCACCTCAATGATCACCGCCAGATTTCTTCCCGGCTTAACTGGAATCGTCATCACAGGCACGCGGATCCCCAGGATTTCCGTGTATTCGCTGTCAATGCCCATCCGGTCGTAAACCTTAGTGGCATCCCAGATTTCCATATTGATGCACATATCTATTTTTTCGGAGAGCTTCACCGCGCCCATACCAAAGATGCGCCGGGCATTGATGATACCGATCCCCCTGAGTTCGATAAAATGGCGGATATTCTCCGGCGCCTGCCCTACCAGAGATTTGCTGGAAACCCGCCGGATCTCCACTGCGTCGTCCGCGATCAGCCGGTGCCCCCGCTTGATCAATTCGATGGCGGTCTCACTTTTTCCCACGCCGCTGTCGCCCACCAACAGAATGCCTTCGCCGTAGACCTCGATCAGTACGCCGTGCCTGGTGATGCGCGGCGCCAGCTCCACATTCAACAGGGATACCAGGTCAGCCACCACATTGGAGGTGGAATCCCGGGAGGACAGCAGGGGAATATCATACTTTTTCGCCGCGGCCAGCATATCCTCGCTGGATTCAATGCCCCTGGCCACAATGACCGTGGGGGGATGCAGGGCAAAGAAATGATCGATTGCCTCCGCCTTTCGCTGCTTGCCGAAGCTTTTGAGCATTTCGATCTCAGAACGCCCCAGAATGGTGATGCGGTTGGGATCAAAATATTCACAGTAGCCGTTCAACTCCACACCGGGCCGGTTGACGTCTCTGGATTTAATCAGAATTTCATCCGCGCTCCTGGGCAGATAGACCTCGCTAAGCCCCAATTCCTTAATGACCTTTGCCAATGCTATGGTATATTCCTCGACCATATCAATTACGTCCCCTTCCGGTTGTTTTTTTCATGAAGTTGCTCTGCTTTTCCCAATGTATTCCGTCCGGTACCTGCCGACGGGTTCCTCTCTCCAGACACAGACTTCCTCTTAGCGTTCCGGGCCGAATCTTCCGCCATCGTTCCAATCCTGCCACAGACCGTACTCATCAACAATTTCCAGCATTTCCTCAAAGGCTAGAGCGCCCGGCGGCACTCCTTCCAATCGTCCTCTCTTGGCCTTGGACTGAAAGTGATCAGAATTTTCAAAACCATGTGCTCAGCCAGGGACCGCACTCTACTGCCAGGTAATGGTTTTTTTCCGCTTTGGGATGCCTCACTTCTTTCGGACTCTGCCCTGAGATTTTTCCTCGCAGGCACAGCGGTCCGCCATATTGGCGGGATAGCGGCGCTTACTGAACGCTGAGCTTTTCCAGCTGGACGGCACGCATAACATCCAGGGCCTCTACCAAAGGCAGATTACTGAGGCTGACATAGAGGCCCGCAGTCCGGTCAAAAAACTGGTATAAATACATTCAAATTCTTTTCCCCAGCAGATTTTCCATCCCCAGCGCAAACCATCATCCGAATCAAGCTTTCTTTTCTATTATAAGGGAAACTGACCGAAAAATAAAGCATCTCACGTTTTTTGGCGGAAAGAAATTCGGAACCTCTTTGGTATCCAGACTCCTGTAAAATAGAAAACGCAGGACAATACCGAGGCGATCACCCAACCCGCCGGCCAGGACATCCAGATTCCCCGGGCCCCCTGTTCTGCGGAAAAAAGATAGGCCAACACTACCCGCAGCACAAGATCAGTAAAGGTAGCTACCATAAAGCACTTCATAGCCCCCGCCCCCCGCAGAATGCCGTCCGCCATCAGCTTCACAGCTATGAACAGGTAAAAGGGCGTGACAATCCGCAGAAAATCTGTGCCAGCCTGCATGGCCTGTACGCTGGCGGTATCCATAAACAGCGTCAGTACGCCGGAGCTGAGAAAGCAGTAGACCGCCGTAAAGGGCAGCGCCACAAGGAGCGCCATGATCAGGCCGGAACGAAACCCCCTCTTCACCCGTTCAGGCTTCCCGGCGCCGATGTTCTGAGCGGTAAAGCTGGACAAGGAATTGGATAAAGCCGTAAACGAAGTTAACGCAAATGTATTCAGTTTCACCGCTGCGCTGTAACCGGCAATGACGGAAGAGCCGAAGCCGTTGACCAAATTCTGAATAAACAGGTTCCCCACGGAAATAAAGCTTTGCTGTAAGATACTGGGCACCGCAATCACCGCAATTTTTCGAAATACGGAAAAAGAAAACAGCCTGCCGGGCTCTTTGGACTCCATCCGCCTCACCCGGCGCAATACGGCAACCAACGCAAACACAGAGGCCGCGCCCTGTGCCAGAAAAGTAGCCCAAGCCACGCCGGCCACCCCCATATGAAATACCGCTACAAACAGGAGGTCCAGTCCGATATTCCCCAAAGAGGAAGCTATAAGGAAATAGAGCGGGGTACGGGAGTCCCCAAGAGCCGTAAAAATACCGGAGGCAATGTTATAGAGGAACAGGAAGGGAAGCCCCCAGGTATACACGTTCAGATAAAGAGCGGAGTCCCCAAAGATATTGGAAGGAGTCCCCAGCACCGCAAGAATGGGAACCCCGAAAAAGGAGCCCAGTATAGTGAGCAGCAGGCTCAGCCCGCCCACCGACAGGATAGAGGTGTTCACCGCTGTCTTCATATTGCCCAGATCTCCCGCGCCAAAAAGCTGGGAGATCACCACGGAACAGCCGATATTGCACCCCAGAGCAAAGGCCATAAAAATCATCGTAACTGGAAAAGAAGCTCCCACCGCAGCAAGGGCATCCTCTCCGGCAAATTTTCCGGCAATCACACTGTCTGAAATATTATAGAGCTGCTGGAATGCCACGCTGAGCAGCATAGGCAGCGTGAACCTCACCAGGATTCCCGCAGGCCTTCCCTTTGTCATATCCGTTGTCATCCGCAACATCCTTTCTGAACCCGACCCATCTTATAAAACTTCTAAATAAACTTTCAGATCATTCCGTAACGCCGCAGTTTTCGTCCCGTGAGTGCGTTTTTCGCGCTGCTCCGGCTGAAAAACAGAGAAACAGATAGCAAATATTATAGCATGAATCCTATTTCAAAAGCACAACAGGAAAAGAAATTACGATTTAAACAAAATTTTATTTAAAACTCCACTATATATCCAGCAAATTTTCCCCTTGCTTTTTTCACCATCTCGTACTATAATAATAAAGCTGAGTCAAGTACCACAGCAAAATATCGCGGGGTGGAGCAGTCCGGTAGCTCGTCGGGCTCATAACCCGAAGGTCGTCAGTTCAAATCTGGCCCCCGCAACCAAATTTGCCCCGGAACCACTAGGTTCCGGGGCTTCTTCTGTGTCTGGAATATTTGCCGTTTTTGCTTCTGACCCTTTTTCAGACCCATACGGGGAAAGAACCGGAAAGGTTTAGAAACTACTCGAGAGAATGTTCCCCATAGTACTGGCCGCTTCTTTCTGCGCGGCGGTGGTGACATGGGCGTAGGTGTCCAGCGTAAAGCCCGCGCTGTAATGTCCCAGCATCCCGGATACCGTTTTTACGTCCACGCCGTTCTGTATCGCTAGGGTGGCAAAGGTGTGGCGTAGATCGTGGAACCGTACTTTTGGAAGCCCTGCTCTCCCCAGCACCCGGTGAAGCATGTTCAACACACTGTCCGGGGAGATCGGCCCACCTGTGGGGGATGGAAACACATACTCACCGGATACCTTCTGGCGCTGGCCTGTCAAAATTTCTATTGCATCTGATCCTATTGACAGGGTGCGGTAGGAATTTTTCGTTTTCAGTGGGGCTTCTACTACCTCACCATTGATTCTGGTAATTTGGCGGCGGATGGTAAGTGTTGCATAGTTCAGATTTACATCTTCCCACTTCAGCCCCAGTAGCTCACCCCGGCGAAGTCCGGTGACCAATTCCAGATAGTACATCTCGAACACACCGCTGTTCCTGGCTTCCCGGAAAAATGCTGCAAGCTGTTCCGCTGTAAGTGTTTTCATTTCTCTATGCTCCACCTTGGGCAGGGCGCAGGAATCAGCTGGATTGGTTGAAATCAACTTTTGACTCCTGGCCAATTCCAAAGCGGAGGAAATGATCTGGTGGATATTGCGGACAGTCTTGGGGCTGAGTCCCTTGGGTTTATTCTTTGACTCGACACGCTCCACCCTGCCGCCCTCCAACAGCTTCTTGTACAAAGCTTGCAGTTCCAGTGAGGTCAGCTTGTTCAGCGGGATGTCTCCGATGGCCGGCTTGATATGGTTTTTGATGTAGCCTTGATAGGTCTGGTGTGAAGATGGACGCACCTTGATTTTAGCGTAATTCTCAAACCATACGTCCATCCATTGCCCTACCGTATACCGTCCGGCTTTCACTACATCCAGACCCTTGTTTTCCTCAATGGCCTGCTTTAACTTCTCTTTCGTTTCCGCCTGCGTTTTTCCAAGGACATTTTTGTAAATGGGCTTTCCAGTGTCAGGATCACGCCCAGCAGTATACCGCCCCTCCCATCGACCATCTTTTCGCTTCCGGATATTGCCTTCGCCGTTGGCTCTACGCTTTGCCATGAAAATCGCCCCTTTCTGTAACCACAGACCATACCATAAAGGCGGTGACAATGTCCACCTCAAATCGTTCAAGTTATCAGAAAGTTATCAGTTCAGACACAAACAGGCAGAGAGAAGAAAAACGCCTTTCTTTGTTTTCTGCGGTGCAGATTTTCAGCTATCGTTGGAGCCCAAAGCTATTATGGAAGCTGTAAGGTGAGCTGAGTTAATCAGGCCCATTTCCAGAATAAGGTCTCGGCATACGGGTCAGCATACTGGATAAGGGCTCTGTTTCTAGATGCGGCGGGCAAACCAGCTTTGGAACAGCATAATGGGCTATTTTTTAGCATACGTCCTTGACCTGCCGTCCGGCTCTGCCGGACGGTGTCTTTCGGCGGTTTGCAGCCTCTGGCAGCATACCGCCTTTATCCTGCTCCGAAATCGGAGGGGCCTTTTGTCCCTTCTCCCACGATGTGTTTTGCCTTTCTCCCCCTTTAAGGGGCTGGGGGAAAGCCGGGTTTGCCCGGCTCCTGCGGACGGTGTATAGCCGGACGCTATGCTTGCCCTGCCCAGAGACAGGAATTCCTCCTGCTTTCTGCGGGGTGTTCTGTGGTTCTGGCAGTTTTCGGAAACTTCCCCAGATTTGCCCCAAAAAGGCGGCTTTCCCTGTGGGTGGTGTCCCCCGTTCCTTATTTCCACCGGAAACCCGCTCAAAAAGGCTCGGAGGCCCCCTCTCGTTCGCATCTGCCCGCACCCTTGCTCTGGATAGCTGCGCTTCGTTCCAAAAGTCCACCGCTTCCTGGATAGGACGGATCGTGTAGAGTAAGCTGCCATTCCGCTTTTGGCCATCCTTTGTGCAAATGGACGTTGGCTCTGTGGTAATGAGTTTCTTTGCTTCGAGCCCCCGGACATGTTTGCTCACTATGTTCTTGCTCATTCCTACCGTCTTACCAATGGTGGAATAGCTGGGATAGCATTGAATTACTGAAAGATGAGGCTTCTGCTCCACTTGGATCAGAAGCCTCTCATATCACTATCAATACGGTTTCCGCTATATCTCCCAAGCTCTTGCGGAGATCGGTTATTTTGTCGAGTTGCGTATCCCAAAACGCTACCGCTTTCTCGGCAATTTGACCTATATCGTACCGCCTACACCTTTAAATTTATCTACAAAGGCAGCCATTTTGTGGTAAACGGTTTGCTTTTTTGTTAAATATCTAGGGTTTAATGGACTCATTTTAGGAAGCACTTCATTCAATTCTGTTCCGTTTTCACTGGCATATCCCTTTTTCAAAGAAGTAAGGATGTAACGCCTTGCAGCATCTTGGTTAAGCTCCTCGGTATGAATTAACTCCTTGGCCTCTCTTTTTTGTTCCGCTTGAGCAAACGAGAAAAAAGAATCAATAATGCTCGCTCTGTCTTCAATTTTGTCCAAGTCTGTTTGATTAATAAAATCGATTACCAAGCTTTCCTTTGCGCGATTACCCAAACTGGAGCGAATCAAGCGTCGCACATCTTCAACCAAGGTTTCTTTGTTTTGTAGTTTTTTGTTTTTCTCAAATATGAGTTCAAGAATATAATCGAGATTAATCTCCTGTGATTTTAAGAGGTCTACCTCAAAAATAACATCATCCCAATCAACCGAAGACGCTCCCTTTTCCTTGTCAGCCCCTTCTCTGCGGAGCCAGTCGCGAATATCGTTATAGGCAGAGCGATAATCCTGAATGATTCTTTCTTCTGGCACAGTTATTTCTTGCATAGCCGCAATGTCCTCATCGTCTACATTACGCGCAGATTTGAACTCTTCAACGGCTTGAGGGTCTTGTAAATCAACCGATTGTAATGCCTTTAAGCTCACAAACTCATCGTAGTTTTGCAGTATATTCTCAACCCGCAAATATTCACCAAACAGCTTGGAAAAGTCCTTTTTATCCTTTTCGGTTACAATGCTGTCGATAATCGGAAAGCGTTCGTTCAGTTCCTTTACCAGTTCTACATATCCACGACAAGCCTCGCCGGTAGCAATGTTGGTAAAGCCTTGCATATATTCTTTATAGCTTTTTTCAAGCACAATATTTTTTGTATGGTCATCGCCAAAACATTTAATAGCATCAATGGTAGCCTGTTCCAAATCTCTAAAGGTGACGATGTTTCCAAAGGTTTTTGTTGAGTCATAGATACGGTTGGTTCTTGAAAATGCTTGTATCAAACCGTGATAGCGGAGGTTTTTATCAACAAATAGTGTATTTAAAGTTGGTGCATTAAAGCCTGTCAAAAACATTCCGACCACAATCAAAAGATCAATTTCCTGTTTCCTTACCCGGTTTGCAAGGTCACGATAATAGTTTTGAAATTCCTTGCTTTCTACGCCAAAATTCGTTTTAAACATAGCATTATATTGTTTGATAGCATAGGTTAAAAACTCTTTTGCGCTGCTATCCATGGCTGTGGGCTCAAATGTTTCATCCACAATTTCGCCAATGGCATTTTGCTCCTCGTTGGGGGCATAGGAAAAAATTGTTGCAATTTTTAATTGTTTTTCGCTTTCCGCTTGCAAGCGGTTTAACGTTTCATAGTAGAGCTTTGCCGCATCTACACTGCTCACAGCAAACATGGCATTAAATCCTCTTGCCCCGGCATGAGAGCGGTGTGTCTTTACCCAGAAATTATTAAGAATATACCGGGAAATCTCTTTGATTCTTTCGGGGTGAAGCAGCCCCTCCTTCGTTTCGGCGGCGGTCAGCTTTTTCTCATCCTGCTCCATTTCGATCGACTTAAACATAGGGCGAACATCGTTATAATCCACCTTGAATTTAAGCACTTTTTCATCCCTGATGGCATCGGTGATAACATAGGAGTGCAGTTGACGCCCAAACACAGAAGCCGTGGTTTCAGCGCCGAGTGCATTTTCGGGAAAAATAGGTGTGCCGGTAAATCCAAACTGATAATACTGTTTAAACTTCTTATGAATGTTTTTTTGTGCTTGGCCAAATTGTGAACGATGCGCCTCGTCAAAGATGAAAACGACTTGCTGATTGTAGACAGGTAAATCCGCTTCGCTTTTCATCAAATTATTTAACTTTTGAATGGTTGTTACAATGATTTTATTGTCATCTTTTTCGATATTGCGTTTTAGCCCAGCGGTGTTCTCAGAGCCGTTGACGCTATCGGGAGAAAACCGCTGATACTCTTTCATTGTCTGATAGTCCAAGTCTTTTCTGTCCACCACAAAAAACACTTTGTCTATAAAATCCAGTTCCGTGGCGAGCCGTGCGGCTTTAAAGCTGGTTAGCGTTTTACCGCTGCCTGTGGTATGCCAGATGTACCCGCCGCCTTCATTGGTTCCCCATTTTCCAGCATGGTAGGCGCTTTTTATCTTCCACAAAATTCTTTCCGTTGCAGCAATTTGATACGGACGCATGATGAGCAGATTGTCGCTGCTGTCAAAGACAGAATATAGCAGGAGTACGCTCAGCAAGGTGTTTTTTTGAAAGAATGTTGCGGTAAAATCCTTTAAATCTTTAATCAGAGCATTGTCAAACTTTGCCCAATTCATGGTAAAATCAAAACTGTTTTTATCTCGTTTTGTGGTGTTGGCAAAATAGCGGCTATCGGTTCCGTTGGAGATTACAAAAAGTTGCAGATACTTAAACAGAGAATTTTCCGCATTGAAACTCTCCTTGCTATATCTATTGACTTGGTTAAACGCTTCCTTGATAGAGACCCCACGCTTTTTTAGCTCCACTTGAACCAAAGGAAGCCCATTTACCAAAATAGTAACATCATAGCGGTTGGCATGGGTTCCGGTTTGTTCAAATTGCGAAATGACTTGCAGTTTGTTTTTGACTATATCCTTTTTGTCCACCAGATAAATGTTTTGAATATGTCCATCGTCAAAAACAAAGTCGTAGATATAATCGTTATGAATTTTACGTGTTTTGTCGATGTGGCTGTCACTTGGTTTATCTAAATACTCCTCGCAAAAGCGTTTCCACTCGTCATCTGAAAACTCCATCTTGTTTAACAATTGAAGCTGAACCCGGACATTTTCAAACATCGCCTTTGGGGTAGTGAGTTTTGGGAGATATTCATAACCTTGGTTCACCAAATCGGCAATTAACTCACGCTCTAAATCTGCTTCGGTTTGATAACTGGTGCCCTGCTGTTCAATTTTTGTATAGTTATCTAAAACGATAAAGCGATTCGATTCAGCAATTGTTTTACAATCTGTCATATATCTCTCTCCCAGTTATTGAACCTGTGGTTTTTCTTGATTTCCTTCAGTAAGTACGCCAGAACTCTTTTGTCATTTTCCGTTAACTCGACAATCTCTTCCGCTGAATGTTTTGAATGGCTGGAAATATTAATAATCCTACTCTCATAGGGATTGGCCCTGCCATCCTCCATTTTAGGCAAAAGCTCTGCCCAGTTTTTATAACCTAAAAACGTTGAAGTTTTTTCTAAAAGGTTCCTAAGGAAGTTGAAATGATATTTTTGTATTTGACTTGTCTGAATGGCCTTTTCAATTTCAGCTTTTAAGAATAGATGGTAGGAAAACGGAGCATCGTTATTTTGAACCGATAAGTTATATTGGCCATCTTCCTCTTTTTTTAGAAAGTATTTTTTAAATGTCGCTTTTTTGAACTCGTTAAAAAGCACGTTATAAAAGAGAGGGTTATGGGTGGTAATAATAAACCTGAGTTCGGATTTGCTTTCTTTGATCAGCTGAGCCAGATTTACCGCCAATTCAATCAAGTGATTATCATCTAATGAGCTTACAGGGTCATCTATAAATACATATTCTAAACAGTCAAACTGATGCGTTTCTCTATCATTTGCATCTGGAACATTTAAAACATCAACGACCTGCTCAAGCAGCGAATAAAAAACACTCCAAACAAAACAGCTCTCTTCTCCTTTGGAAATTTTGATGTGATCGGAACGCTCGTCATTACCACGTTCATAAGAAAAGGTTACTTCCGTAAAAGCTGGTATCGTCTTTTCTGTCCCATTGTCCTGAATGGTGTACGGCGCATTAAAATGCGGCGTCAATTTTTCATCGGTGTAATGTTGAAAGTTTTCAATGATACGGCCATCTTGCCCTTGGTCTTCAAAGACCCAATGCGTAAAAACATTTGGCTGTATTTTAAGCTTAGGAGCAAGGTCATTTACTAAATCATTGTCCCAATAGAACAAATCTTCCGTAAAAGCATTATAATAGATTATTTTCTTGCTCTCGAATCCAGCTTCATCAGCATCGGATTTAGGGACAACCAGTTCTTTAAATTCCCTGGAAAGCCTTGTCTTGCCTGTTCCATTAAAGGCATAAATTAGTTGTACTTTTACATCGGATGTGCTTTCAGCTTTGGCTTTTATTATGTGCTTTGCGTTTTTTAATTCCTGCGCAATTTCATTTAAACTTTTCCCCATACTATACCTCTATTTCAGCTTTTGGAAAGGTAAGCAGCTTATCACGGTAGTATTCATATTGTTGCTGTCTTGCCTTGATCTCAGCAGGCAGACCGCTTGAAATGTCGTTGCAAAGCGTATCAAAACGGTCGAGGATGTCCACGATGCGTTGTTGTTCGGAGAGAGATTTATCGATATCGTTAGGGTACGGAATTGGAATATCGGTTTTCTTTAAATTTTTATTATACAGCCTCTCTATCGTTCCGCCCTCAGCAATATACCACTTTGCTATTTTGTAAAAGTGAAACAAATACTTGTTTAATACACGGGCTTCATTATTTTCAATCCAAACAATATTACTGTCCTGAAAATAGGCATCTTGCCCATCAAAAACAACAGCCTTCCCAATGGTTCCGCTTGCTGAAATCAGGATTTCTCCAACTTTAGGATAATTATATTTTGATTTATATTCATTGAAAAGTTCACGAGAAATATAAGCATTTGCTTTTTTGCCAAATGTACCTATCTTGTAGAACGGAATGTCGCCTTTATCGAGAGTTTGTTCTTTCAAAATTCGATTGCACATACGTACTTCACCAATATCTCCCAGTTTTATCCATTCAAATCTATCGTCATCGAACGCAAACAGTCTATCCCTATAATACTCATACTGCTTTTTTCTCGCTGTAAGCTCTGCTGTAAGCTCCGCTGTAAGCTCCGTGAAATTGTCCAGAATGCGGACAATTTCCTTTTGCACAGGGAGCGGGGGGAGGGGGATTAAAAAAGTAGAATACTTTGCAATCCACTGTCTAGAGTGATCGACTGGCTCATATTTAATACTTTTCATAAAAGATTAACAGGCACTCGCCGTATCTCTCCATAACTCTCCCTAAGTGATACCCGTATTACCTTTTTGGGATTTCTACTTTCCCTAACTCGGCCTATCACTCCACAGCACTCCGTAAGTTTAGTATTACGATAGTATAAAGAAAAGCCTTAACCATTCATTCGTGGTCAAGGCTTTCGTTTTTACTGTATTTCTTCTATTTCACCAGTATCTTTGTTTACATGGTATTCTTTAAGAAGCATACCGCTGAAAAGCAATTTTGCATCATGTTCTTCTTTGTCAACATATTCATACACAGATACATCTAATAGATTTCCCATAACAGAGATTTTTGTCGTTGTCTTGTAATTGAAGTTGACTATTGCATGGATTTCATCATCACTCTTGAAATATTCTTTGTAGTAATCCAATGCGTAGTCTTGCATTTCGATATTTTCTGCGATTGTAGCAATTCTCCAATTCCCAGTAACATCATTAGGAACATTGGTAACTACAAAGGAAATATCGTCTTTGGCTGTGCTTTCGTCCTGTGTTTTATCTGACTGTTGTTCAGTTGAATTGATTGCGTCTTTTGCTCCGTCCTCAACGCCGTCCTTTGCTCCTGTGTTTCCAAAGATAGCGGCCAGAATAACAACAATTATTACCCAAAACCACCACTTCTTGAAAATAGGTTTCTTGCCATTGCTTTTGGTTGCTTTATCTTTCATAATGCCATACCTCCAAGTTTGATTGATATTAGCATTATAGCAGAGTGTAACACAAAAGTACAGTATAAAATCAACTCACTATTGTGTCATAGTTTCGAGGTACTTGTCAATACTATAATGTAATCAAAACCAATGGAGGATTTGCATTATGGAGAAATTTATCGTGACACCTAAAGAAGATAAATCTGTCACAATGACGATACGCATAGATAGAGCCTTGCAAGAGGAATATAACGATTTAGCAGCGAAAACAAATCGTTCCCGTAATGAACTTATCAGCATGGCTTTACAATATGCTTTAGACCACATGGAATTGAAAGATGAATGATGACTAAATGAGAGCCTTTGGATTTTGTCCTCTGACTCTCAATTATTTATGCGTTCAATCGCAAGAACTCATTTACCTTTGTTGCAACTTCCTCTTGCTGTTCCTCAAAGCTGTGAGCGTAGATATTCATTGTGGTTGAACAGGTTGAATGTCCTAATGTCTTTGATATTTCAATGATGTTGATTTCCAGATAATTCAGCAGAGTAGCACATGAATGTCTCAACCCATGAAGCGGAATAATCGGTAATTCCTCTAATCCCTCGGCCTTTGCTTTATCTGGATTATTCTGCACCCATTCATTATAGCGGTGTAAGTGCTTCGTGAAATACTGATAAGGTGTTGTATGCCCCATAAGTTTTCCATCTGCTTGAATGAACAGATTACCACCATTGCTCAAATCGCCTTGCCATGCAGTACCATGACTAAAGCGTGTTTGCATGTACTCTGAACGATACCGCCATAGAAGCGGGATTACATCATCTGGGATAGATACCTTTCTGACAGATTTCTTTGTCTTAGGCTCTTTATAATCAAATCCGTTTTCCGTCATACCCACCGATTTTGAAATAGAGATTTTCTTTTCCTTAAAGTCAATGTCATTCCAGTGCAAAGCAAGTGTTTCGCCTTTTCTGAATCCACAGAACAATGAGAGGGTAAAGAACACTTTGTATTGTGTAGGCACAGTATAGGATTCTGTGTACTCATTCACATAGTATGGTTTACCTGTATCATCAATACGCTGATGGCCTTTGTAGGTTACCTCGTATGACATATCCAGAGATTTCATAAACATCAATGCTTGCTTTGGAGTAAAGAACTTTAAGCCCTCGTCCTCGTCTTTTCTCTTTGGTTTTTGTGCGTCTTGGCAAGGATTGTTCTCAATCATGCTGTAACGCTTGGCTGTCTTAAAAATCAGATTCAACACATTAGCAAATCTCTTTATTGTACCTGCGGAATAATCGTCAACCAGAGTTCTATAAAAGGCTTCAATGTGTGGTGTTTTGATATGAGCAATCTTGTCTCCCTTAAAGTAGGGAATGATTCTGCTTTCCAAAATCTGTTTATATCCTGCATAGGTACCATAAGCAATGTTATCTTTAACACTCTCAAGCCATTTGTATGCAAAATCTTCAAATGACATTTTTTCTGCGTTGTAGTCGTAGCCATATTTCAGTTTATCTTCCATATCCATGGCATACTTCTTCGCTTCTCGTTCTTGTTGTTTGGGTGTTGCTGACTGATTGACTGAATATGTAAGATTCTTAACCAGTTTGTTTCCCTTTTTATCGTATCCTTGACAGATAACTATGCGATAAACAACTCTACCGCTTTTGTACTCAACTCTTTTAACAGATGCCATTCTTAACACCCTTTCTCAATTTGATTTTTGTAACGATAGAAGGTCGGCTTCGTCATACCTAATTCTTTCATCAGTTCAAATGGTTTCTTTTCCCCTTGCTGTACTAAGCGGTAGTGGGTAGCAAATTCTTCAAGGTTCATAACTCTTGGTCTGCCATAATCGTCCCATTCTCCACGAGCCTTTTTCTGTTCAATGCCTTCTCGTTGCCTTTTCTCTTTTTTCTCAATTTCAGCCTGTGCCATGCTTGCATACAACTCAATCATCATATTATTGATAGTCTCTAACATCATACGAGCCATTGAGTTTTCCATAGCTGACAGGTCAATCAATGTTGTGGGTAATTCTAACACCATAACACGAATACCGTTGTCCTTAAAGAATCGTAATTCCTTTAGTGTGGCTTCCTTGTTTCGTCCTAATCGGTCAAGCTCTGTGACGATCAGCACATCACCACTTTCAAGGATTTCATCTTTCAGCATTGTGTAGCGTGGTCGGTTGAAGTTCTTTCCTGTCTGTTGGTCTGTGTAGACCTTGCCCTTATACAGAGAAATTGCATTATCAGCACAATACTTGGTGAGTTCTGCAATTCCTCTGTCTAAGTGCTGGTCCTTTGTGCTTGTCCTGTGATAAGCTACATATTTCATTCAGACACCCCCTTATCGTATAAATCACAGTTTCCACCATCAATAACGGTAGAGGGCTTTTCTTCGTACATCTCACATTTAGAAACATTGCATGGCATATTCGTATCGTCATATTTGTATAGGCAATCCGTACACACCAAATCAGCGTTTCTGATAAGCTCAAACTTTAGCTTGTCATTCTTAAACTTATCGTTCATCTGAACACCTCATTTCTTTATCGAACATCTGTTCGTTTCTGATTTAATCATATCAGGCAAGTCTCAAAAAGTACACACTTTTTATGAGAATAATCAAAAGTTTTTACGCATACTTTCTGATACTTATTTGAGGTTTCATTTGCATGGTTTCAAAAAGTATAAATTCTGATACCACATCAACAAGCGGCCATTTTTCTCTTTTCTTGCCAGTACCTTTTAACGCTTTCGCTCCGTCTAATGGAAGCACTTCCATAATGAATATTCTGTTTTGGTGTGACAACTTCAAGATTCTCAATACAGTTATTTGTTTTGTCCTCGTCCTTATGATTGATTTGCATACCCTTTGGAATAGGACCAACATGAGCCATATACACCAAGCGATGAACCAAAGTCTGTTTATACTCATTTTCATCATTGTATAAGGGAACTCTTACATAACCAGAACTATTCCTATTTGGCTTTAAGATTTTGTCATTGTCGATACTGTAAACCTGCCCGTCAGTAGAAATAAGATACCTTGAAAATCCCTCTGCCTGTTCCCATTCAACAGGGGTATTGCTTTTATGCTGTGTTGCTCTCTTTGTCATTGCTCTCAACCTCCGTTTCGCCGGTATTGAGAAACTCAATGAATTTATCCACATTCACAAGAAACTTATTACCGGACTTAATATGCACGATTTTGTTCTGTTTGCACATCTGCCAAAGTGCTTTATATGAAATACCAGATTCATCTGCAAGAGTCTGTAAAGGCACCATACGAGGAATGCGTACATCTGATACAATAAAGTTAAACTCCTGCTCTGGTAGAGTGTTCGTATTGTTTGCATTATTCTTCTTTGCCATTTTTGTATTCTCCCTTTCGATTAGGGACACGAATACAAATTCATCTGAACTATTGTATTGTTGCCCATGTTTTGTGTTTGCTCCGTCTGGACAACTGGACTATTCTTTAGTGACCGATTTATTATATTCTCAATTTTATGTTTATCCCCAGAGGTTCTCTGTTGACTTCTGGTGGACTTTTATCCTATACCATAGGAATACATTACCTTATGACTTCTGATTCAATCTGGATTATCCTGTGTTATTCTGGGATTATCCTTTATGCTGTCTGTTCGTCTGGATTCCATGCGGAAGGCTTCTTAAACGCATTGACCTGTTTTTCAATGTTTCTAAGGTGGAATCCCTGCATATACACAGAAGCAAGCCCCTGTTCAGCTTCTTTCAGTTCAGATTCTTTCAATCTGTCAAAAGCCTGTTCAGCAGAAGATTTACTACCCTCAAAAGCACGCTCCCTAATCTTTGCAGATACCATATCAGCATAAGCGGGATATTTAAGCAGTTCCAGAACAGCCTTGCTACCGACAACACCAGAATTGATAGAATCCGTCAAAACCTTAGTAATACGGTTTGCATGATTGCTGTTCATTACCTTAGGCATCTGAGACATAAGCTGAAGTGCTTTGCTCTGTACTGCCTGTGTATCGTCCTTTTCATTTGCATAGTCATAACCACGATTGCGGATTTCCTCAACCCTGTTATTCATACGGTCATACACAAAAGCATTTTCAGCAACCATATCGTGAAGTTTGCCCTGGAGCTTTTCATAGATTTCATTTACCATGTTCTTATCAACACGCTTATACACAGAAATAAAATCTCTGACGCTTGCAACCAGAATACGCACATCATCAATGGTCTTTGTTTTTCTGAACTGTTCAAGCAGTTTATTGTAGTTCTCAACGATAGTCAGTCCGTTATTTGCAATAGTATTGACTTTAGCCATTTTCTTCTTCCTCCCATTCGTTATTTTCGTTCTCGTCTGACACAATCACAAATCCTTGCTCTTTGTAATATAAGTCATACGCACCTTGCGTTACCTCTGTGGTAACTGTTCCGTTTGTAATCTTTACCATAGTTATTCGTCCTCATTTTCATCTGGGGCATTGTTCCATTCATCTTCCCAGTCATCTTCGTTCCAGTCCTCGTTTTCTTTACCGTATGGAACAATCCTAATCACAGTAGGAGCAGTATCTTCTGTACCGTCTAAAAGAAAAGCAGTATTTGCACCATAAGCCTTGTCAATGATGTACTTACAAGCATTGAATCGGTCCTTGTTATATCTGTCATTGGCAATCTGGATTATGCTTTGCAGAGCTTCAACGGTAGAAGATTTAAGCAACCTCTGAAATTGCTCCTTTTGTGATTTCTGCTCTGCGGTTTGCTTAGGTCTGCCTTTTGGATTACCACTTTGTCCTTTAGCATAAGGCATAGAAAATCACTCCTTCCTACATATCATAGATGTTCACGCTCCTTGTTGTAGGATTCCAGTTCTCTATGAATTTCTGTTTTACTTTGTCTTGTGAGAGATGAGATAAAATCTCTTGCTTTTCCTGTATCTCTGCTTTGAGAGATTCAATCAGCATATTGTAAGCCTGTGTTCCCGTTCTGGGTTTGTGCTTCAATGTAATGTCTGCTGATATGCGTTCTACCTGCATTAGTGAACACCCCCTTACTGTTAATGTACTGTTATCTGTTTGTGTATCTGTCTCATATAATTATGGACAAGATTTGATTTTTGCAATTTGCTCAAATGCTTTGTGAAACACCTTTTACACCCCAATGAATGGTGGTTTATGCTCAATTTATGAGATTTTCAGTTTTTCAAGTTTGGGGTCACAGGGTAACATCGAATGTTACTTTTCAGACCTGTTTTATCCTAAAGAGTTGTGCATGAGTTTGAGCGTTCTAAGCACATCTTCTGGAAAACCCATATTTTTCTCTCGATAAAATGAAACAATGCGTTTTGAGCTATCAGGCTGTTTCTTGAATACATACCACTTCTTTAATGCCTTGCGTAATACCTCGGTATCTACAATGAGTTCCTTACACTTAATCAAAGTTTCGCTTACTTCCTTTCGTGGAGTAGAGCAAGTTAAACTTTCAAATATCTCTTGCACACAGGCATTCAGCATAGGGGTAATATTCTTTTTGCATATTTCATCAAATGTCACTTGATACTGGTCAATCAGCGTTTTGATTGCTTTTCTCGTAAGAATATCCTCTAATGATTTCTTGGTTGAATACATACGGTCAAGCATTCTGTCTAAGAACACCAATTCCACACGAATCAGATTTGACTCAACTTTAAGATTACCTGCTTGTCTTTGCTGAAAGGTTTTGTCATACACCTTTAACACCCATTCATGGGGTTTAGTTGTTGTGATTCCTCGTTCTGGTTTCCTGTGTGTTTTTCCGTTTGGGTCGGTTTCCTTATACACAGTAACCTTTGCAAAAGACCTCTCAAACAATCTAATCACATCTTTTGGCTTGCAATTACCAACGCATTTTATCGTTAGATTGCATTCCATTTTTGTGACACTCATCATTGAGAGAAATTCATCAGAATACTTATCCTTTAAGTGCTTTTGCAAATATGACCTCATGTGCTCAATGACTTGGTTTCTTACCAATTCGATTTTGATACAATCAGATAGTTGAAATGGCTGAACATTATTTGGCCTGATTGCGTTAGGCAAATTAACATAAGCAGACAGTTTGCCACCCCAACAAGATATTTTCATTATGTCATTTCCAGATTCATTCGTGAGATTTTCCTCTGGAAGATTTATGCTCTCTAAGCCTTTTATTGTAAGTTGCAGTTGAAAATTCATTCCGTCTGCACCTTGTAGTTTCTTCGTTCCCATTTTCACACCTCACCCATTGCTTTCTTTATATCTTTAATCAGTGAAGCGGTTTCCTTAATGATTTCCTCAATTAAAGCAATGTAGCTTTCTGCATAATAGTTTCTTTCGTCAGTCTTTGCTCCGTTCATATTCAATACCTCACATTCTTTGCTCACATATATTCATCAATGCAATTCACATCAATGCTGTTCAAGATTTCCCTTAACTTGATAAACTCTTCCTTAGAGAAAGTGATACCACGCAAAGGATACTGCAATCCGTCTCTGTCAGATACTCGCCACGCTCTAATATCAAACACAGGCTTTTTGTCGTTCCACTTTACAATCGACACTTCCTTTGAGAATCCACGAAAGCCCACCATGATAGTGTCAATATGTTCCTTTACTTCGTATTCGGTAACCTTACCAGCATTACACGCAAATTCATGCTTATTTGTTTTGTTATCCATTTTCCTTGTTCCTTTCATTTGCTATTTGATTTTGGGCAACAAAAAAGAGAAGCCAGTTAAACCTCGTCTAAAGGTAACTTTGCTTCTCTAAGCATTCAAAATATTAAATTAACTGGTCTTTTCCGACCTGTATATATTATACCACATTATTTTCTGAAAGTACATAGGTAAAATAAACTTTTTTCCTTATTTTTCCGACAATTTTCTTGAGGTCATTTTTATATATAATCCTCAGATTAACCAGATTGACCCCAGATTGATTTTAATAGATTAACCTATATTTTATATATCCTATTCCTAAAATTCAATTCTGGATTATTTGGGAACTTCTGATAATACCTCTTAAATAAACAGTAATAGAATAGTATAAAGTTGTTTTGATTATCTGTAAAATACAAAGAAATTTAAGGGCAAATAAACTGAAACTCATTTGTTCAGTTTTGCATTGTGCAGTATGAGCAGTAATTGTCATAAAAGCTTTTAACTGCAATACTTTGTTGACCTTTTCTACCTTGCAAAAAGTGAAACTCAATGCTGTATTTTGCTATATTGCTTGTGATGTCAGTATTACGCTTGCTGAACAAACAAGCACAATCCTTTAAATGATACACATATTTGAATGATATATATTTAATTTTTTCCGGTTTTACTCTTAGCATTTTCGTGGCTGAAGATTTAATTTTAAAGCTAAAATCCACCCAGTGAAAAGATGTGGTAAAATCATCAAAAATAATTGTTGGATTTTCTTTTGATGCAACATATATTCCATCTACTTCACTTGTGTACCCCAATATAAAAGATTGTCCGGCAGTTAAAACGGGTGTTTTAAAGCTATCATTGTAGTTAGTGTCTTTAACAATATATTTTGTGGGTTGTTCATAATCTATCACTGAATCTAATTTGTCATACTCTACCCCATCGGGGCAAAGTTCCTTTATAAGTTCCTCTAGTTTACTCATCATCACACCTCGATTTCGGCAATAATCTCATCAATCTCAGCACGAAGCTTATCAATTTTTGCGACAATTGTTTTAATCTCAGCGTTTAATACATTGATATCAATGACTTCCCGTGTGTCCTTCGCCTCCACATAAGAGCTTACGGAAAGATTATAATTTGCCTCGGCAATCTGATCCTTATCCACAGACTTTGCCACGTGGGCAATATCCTCCTTGCGGTCAAACAGTTCCAGAATTTTTTCGATATGGTCTTTGGTCAACACATTGTTGTTGGTTTCCTTTTTGAAAAACTCTTCGCCGCTTGCATCAATAAACTGTACCTTTGTATCGCTTTTATGCTTGGACAAAACCAAAATATTCACAGCGATAGAGGTGCCATAGAAAAGGTTAGACGCAAGGGAAATAACCGTTTCCACAAAGTTATTATCCACCAGATATTGTCTGATTTTTTGTTCTGCACCGCCACGGTAAAAGATACCTGGAAAACAGACGATAGCGGCACGCCCCTTGCTGGAAAGATAGCTCAGGCAGTGAAGCACAAAAGCAAAGTCCGCTTTAGATTTGGGCGCCAGTACACCGGCGGGAGCAAAGCGGTTATCGTTAATCAGGGTGGGGTCATCGCTGCCCACCCAGTTGATGGAATAGGGAGGATTGGATACAATGGCATCAAAGGGCTTCTCGTCTCCAAACTGCGGGTCAGTCAGTGTATTTCCAAGGGCGATATGAAACTTGTCATAGTTTACATTGTGCAAAAACATATTCATACGGGCAAGGTTATAGGTGGTGTGGTTGATTTCCTGCCCAAAGAAACCGTCTTCGATAATATGAGCATCAAATTGCTTTTTCGCTTGCAGCAGCAACGAACCGGAACCGGCGGCTGGATCGTAAATTTTGTTTATCAACGTTTGCTTGTGGATTGCCAGCTTTGCAATGAGCTTGGAAACGCATTGAGGGGTAAAAAACTCCCCTCCCGATTTGCCTGCATTGGCAGCATAATTAGAGATTAAGTATTCATAGGCATCGCCAAAAAGGTCAATCTGGTTATCCTCGAACCTGCCAAAATCCAGATCTTCCACGCCTTTGATAACAGCGGCTAAACGACTGTTTTTGTCCCTGACCGTATTGCCCAAGCGATTGCTTGTGGTGTCAAAATCGGCAAATAAACCTTTGATATCCAGCTCGGAAGGATAGCCGTTGGCGGAACTCTCAATGGCATCAAATATTGTTTTTAATTCGGTATTTAAGGTATCATTGGAATTCGCATTTTTAGCAATGTTGGCAAATAACTGACTGGGGTAGATAAAATACCCCTTTGTCTTGATTGCATCCTCTTTGATTTCTTCGGTTATGATGCTATCGTCCAGTTCTGCATACTTGACGCTCTCATCGCCGCCTTCAATGTAATTCGAAAAGTTCTCGCTGATGAAACGATAAAAAAGCGTTCCTAAAACATATTGCTTAAAATCCCATCCATCTACGGAACCACGAACATCGTTCGCGATTTTCCAGATTTTGGATTGCAGTTCGGCTCTCTGTGCTGCACTTGACATTTATAGTCCTCCATGTAATCTTAATGAACAATATTCAAACCTTAGAAAGTCTGAGTTGCTTATATTTTTCTTTTACTATCATAAAGTCACTGTGAAGCGAATTTTCTGAAATGTGTAAAACCTCCCAAGATTACAGTTTTCTGCTTTCATTATACAGCGTTGCTGCGAACAATACAAACAAAAGTCAAAAATCTGGCAATTTATCGTTCCATAGACTCCTCTACATAAACGCTTATATAGAGCTCATTTTCTTTGTTTCCTGCATCCCACTTTTTGACCCACTTTCTGACCCAGAACAGGAAAGAAACGGGTGGAGTGGTCAGGAGCCGACCTTCGGGTTTTTGGGACTTTTCCGAGAGAAAAGTGTCCGAAAGCACCGAAGACAAGCCGATAAATGCCCTGACCGCAGCTCATAACCCGAAGGGCGCTGCTCGCCGGTGGCGAGCGTCAAGCGCTGACCGGAGCGGAGCGCAGACCGTCAGTTCAAATCTGGCCCTCGCAACCAAATTGGCTCCAGAACTCAGCGTTTCCGGGTTTTTATGCCTTTTATTCTACTGACTCAAATTTTGAAACGCAAAGACAACAGCGAAGTCACTCAGGACACGACGCCTAATTGTCCTGTAGCGCAACGCGCATATTGCTAAAATATATAATTATACAACATTATTGAGAGGCTTCTGCTCCAAGTGGCGCAGAAGCCTCTTATATTGCTGTCAATTTAGAAAACGGAATACTAGCCGGGATGCTCTCGTTGTCATATCTTGCAAGATGATTTAAATTGGTCTATACTTAAATAAAGAAAATCCCCCGTGATTGGAGAAGTATATGAAGTTCATTTACTACCCCACGAAAGAAGAAGTGGAAAAATATTATGGCACGGATGAAACCATAATGATGCTGGTTTCCTACGATGGAGAATCCGCAGTTGTATCGCCCTCCATTGAGACCTTTGAACATCACACTTTGTTGGCGCAGGCCGGGATTCGGGAAACCGACATTGATAAGTATTTCCGTATTGTCTTCGACAATGTAGCCGCAGACTGGACGTTCGTCTGTCCCCCAAATTATCGCGGTATCACCGATAAGCAAAAACGTATCGCGGAGTTCTACAAAGACGGCTTCCGTTATATTTCCCAAGCTCTTGCGGAGATCGGATATTTCGTGGAGTTGCGCATCCCAAAACGCTACCGCCGCCATTTTGATATTATGAGCGAAAAAATTACAGAATAAATTTTCTATGCAACAATCTTAAATATCATTAAAAAAGCGGTATGAGCAGAAATTGTGTCCTCTTCTTGATCCCTTTCTGGAAATGAGGCGCATGAAACAAGGCGTAACTGAGCGAAGATCAGATAAGAGAATCTAAAGATGGCGGCCGAAAAAGCAAAAAGAACGTTCTGAAATGAACGCAGAGACCAGGCTCCCCGTTTTGGGAAGTCTGGCCTCTGCGTTTTCCTCATTACATTTTACTGTATGCCCTTCTTCCCTCTTTCCAGTCCGCTCAAACAATTCCGCTGGGATAGGGTCCCACACGGGTTACGGAGAGAAAGGCATTGCAATATTGATCAGTGGCGGGCAAAGTTACAGGCGTATTGCCATCTCCAGAATCCACTCTCAAAGAGACGCGGGTTCCCGCGCCCATCCGGCGGACAATGGTACCGCTGACCAGTACATTGGCGGACAATGGAATTTTCCCGCTCTGGTCTGTGCCGCCCGGCAGAAAAGTGATTGTGGCGTAGGCGGGCATTCCTGTAGTAGCCATCGCAGCATAATCAATCTGGTAGAGTCCAGCTTGGTTAACTTCCAGATATTGATTTCCCGTAAGCAGCCGGGTGTCATGAAGAGCGCCCACCTGATCAAAGGCTACGATTCCATAATTGGGTGCGGTAAACCTTTGGGCTCCATGACTTGAAACAGAGCCCGCCACCGCCAGTGACGGTCCTGTAGGCCCGGTTGGGCCGGTGGGACCGGTCACACCGTTGGCGCCTGTTGGACCGGTAGGCCCTATGGGACCGGCAGGGCCTGTGCTTCCAGTGGGGCCTGCTGGTCCTGTCGGTCCAGTTGCACCTGTGCTGCCGGCAGGGCCGGTGGAACCAGTCGCTCCAGCAGGCCCTGAAGGTCCCATGCTCCCAGTCGGTCCGGTTGCACCTGTAGCGCCTGCCGGACCAGTCGCCCCTGTACTGCCCACAGGACCGACAGGACCGGTCGCACCCGTTGGGCCTTCCGGCCCCATACTCCCGGCTGGTCCGGTTGCACCCGTAGCGCCGGGAAGACCTTCAGGCCCTTGCTCCCCTTCGGGTCCTGCAGGTCCGATGGGGCCTTGAGGGCCTTCCGAACCTGTATTCCCCTGGAGTCCTGCTGGGCCCGTCGGTCCAGTGGGACCGGCGTCTCCCCGGTTCCCCTGAGGGCCCATGGGACCCTGCCGTCCCGCCGGACCTGTTGCGCCAGCCGCGCCGGCGGGGCCCTGCGGGCCCTGGGGGCCTTCCGGACCTCTTATGCCGGCAGGCCCCTGAGAACCCGTGGGTCCCTGCGGACCTCGCGGACCTGCGGGACCTGTCGGACCGGTGGGACCTGTGACTCCGGTCGGCGCAGGCGGCCAAGGAGCGGGTGGGCAGGGATCACAGGGCGGAAATGGCTGCGGGCAGGAACAGGACGGAAACGAGTCCTGATGAGGAGGGCTGCAGGGCGGTTCCGCTGGCGGGAAGGGCTGAGGGGGACAGGAGTCGCAGGGTGGAAATGGTTGCGGACATGCGGGAAACAGATCCGGGGGAGGGCAGGGCTTGGGGGGACAGGAAGCCGGAAAAGGCGGCGGATTTCCTGGTGGACAGGGCGGCTGCAGTCCCTCAAAACCGCTGTTTTGTCCGCTCTGGTAAGTAAAAAAATGATCTGGCTTGCTGTCGGGCCAAGGGTCTTTTTTCCAATTTGCCATAAACAAACCTCCAGGATAAGCACACAGGCTGTCAAACAGCCTTTCTCTCAAATGCGTGCCAAAGCAGGGAGTTTTCATCCCTTGCTCCATCCTATTCCGCTCTTTTGAATTTGTAGCAAGTCCTCCCGTATTCCTTTCTGTCACGACCGCATCAGCCCTGAATCTTTTCTACGGGCAGGTGCATATGGGCATTGGCTTCGTTCCATTTCACCGGGAAGCCCGCCCCATGGGAACAGAACACAGAGTCAGGAGAATTTTCCACATCCCGCTCCGGATCATACCCGATCTTTTCCACTATGGCAGCTGCGTCCCTGCAGGGTTCATAGCCGCCAAATTCCAGGGAAAGCCTGCCCTTTCCCCTGGTAAAAGCAGTAAATTCCCGGGGATAGCCCATCATCGTCCGAATGGGAGCACGCCCCCGAAGGGCCATTTTACCCTCTACTTCCAGAGGCGCCCCGCATTCGCCGCCCATACGCAGCAAATCCGACTGTACCCGGCCAGCCTCATCAAATTCCACCTCTGCAAAAAAGCGGTACCACGGTTCCAGCAAAACCGTTTCAGCCTGCATCAGCCCCTGGCGGACCGCCCGGTAGACCGCTTCCCGAAAGTCTCCGCCCTCCGTATGCTTCAGGTGGGCCCGACCCGATAACAGCGTTATCTTCACATCTGTCAGCGGCGCTCCGGTCAGCACCCCTGTATGCTGCTTTTCCAGTACGTGAGTCCTGATGAGATTCTGCCAATTGGAGCCCAGAAAATCCAACGGGCATTCACTGGCAAACACAATACCGCTGCCCCGCTGTCCCGGCTCCAGGCGCAGATGCACTTCTGCATAGTGCCGCAAAGGCTCGAAATGGCCGCAGCCCACCACCGGGGCCGCGATGGTCTCCTGGTAGAGCACGGAACACGGGCCAAAGGAGATTTGTTCACTGTACCGTTCCCGGAAAATTTCCTCCAACGCCTCCAGCTGGACCTCTCCCATCACCCGCACCTCCAGTTCCTGGGTGCGTTCCCGCCACTCCACACCGAGAAGCGGTTCTTCATCCTCCAGTTCCCGGAAGCGTGAGAGCATCAGCGGCGCGGGAACAGAGGAGGAGAACAGCACCTGGGAGCGAAGCAGAGGCTGTAAAACAAAGGGCTTTGCCCGTTCCGCACCCAACCCGGCCAAGTCCCCGGCCTTTACCTGCCGAATGCCGGTTACCGCACAGAGCATACCGGGACCCGCCTCTTGTATCAGTTCATATCTGGAACCCGAATATCTTCGCAGTTCGTTGCACTTTTCCCTCTCTCCACCGGGAACCGTGAGCAGTTCCTTTGGATGCAGCGTTCCCTGCTCCACCTTGAGAAAGACAACCCGTCCGCCCCTGTCATGACGTACCTGATAGGCCCGCCCTGCAAAGGGAGCCTCCCTGTTTCCAGTACCGGCGGGCGCCAGTAGCCGCAAGCCCCGGAGTAACTCCTCCACGCCTGTCCCGTTCAGGGCCGAGCCGGAAAACACAGGAAAAACCCGCCGCTCCCGAACCAGGTTTTTCGCCTCTTTCAGCCACAGCTCCCGATCATACCCAGTCTCCAAATAGCGTTCCAGAAGCGAATCGTCCAAACCAGCCAGAAGCTCTGCCGTCTCCTCTTCCATCTGCCCGTCTTCCTCAATCCCACTGAAAAACGGGACAAACCTGTTTCCCCCCAAGCGTTCCAGCTGCCCAAACACCCTCATGAGGTCCGCTCCGGCGCGGTCCGTCTTATTGAGGAACACAAACACAGGAACAGAGGCGTCGTTCAGCAGCCTCCACAAAGTCTCCGTGTGGGCCTGTACCCCTTCAGCGCAGCTCACCACCAGCACGGCGCAGTCCAGCACCCGGAGACAACGCTCCATTTCCCCGGAAAAGTCCACATGGCCAGGAGTATCGATAAGGGAAAAGGAACGGCCTTCCATAGAAAAATCCGCCTGGCCGGAAAATACAGTGATCCCCCGTTTCCGCTCAATCTCCGCCTGATCCAGAAAAGCAGTGCGGGCGTCCACCCTGCCCGGCGTCCGGAGCACTCCCGCCTGATAGAGCATCTGCTCGGACAGCGTGGTCTTCCCCGCATCCACATGGGCAAGGATCCCCAAAACCGTGTTCGACTCCAGCATTCTTTAACCAATCCTTTCCGATCCGCATCACTGCAAAAGCCTCTCTGAGGATCCATTATAAGCTGTACAGAGCAAAGCCGCAAGCCTCGGCCCACAGCTGGAAAAACACCGGAGCCGGAAACTCTCTGCGCCTCTGCCGGCATGATGTGCTCGCAGGCTCCTAAGACAGGCCTCTGAACAGCTGGTGTTTTCGGTCATTCCGTGCGTCCACGGCCTACCCAAGACAGTCCCACAGACGCTGTACCGCTTCCTCCATCCGCTCCCTTTCCATCCCAGTATAATTCATCACCAGGCAATGGGGCTCCGCCCTCCGGGGGTCCATGTAATACTCCGACAGGCAGGAAATGGCAACTCCCCTCTGTTCCGCACGTTTTACCAGCTCCTGATCGGAAGCCTCTGTCTGCACCTTCAGCAGGAAATGCAGGCCTGCGTCTGCCTCACGCATCTCCGCTCTGTCTCCCAGCGGGCTTTTCCGGACAGCTTCCTGCAGGGCATCCCGCCGGCGGCGGTAAAAATGCCTGGTCCGCGCCAGATGGGATTCAAAATAGCCTCCGTCGAGAAACTTCGCCAGGGTCAGCTGTTCAAAGCTGGGCACCGTGCAGGAATAAAACCCCAGCTTCCGGGAAAACGCTTCGCTCAGCCGTTTCGGCAGCACCATATAGCTGATGCGGATGGCTGGGGTCAGGCTCTTGGAAAAGGTATTGATAGTGATCACCTTTCCCCCCTCGTCGATGCTCTGCAGAGAGGGTACCGGCCTGCCGGTAAACCGGAATTCGCTGTCGTAATCATCCTCAATGAGATAGCGTTCCGGTTCCTCCGACGCCCACTGAAGCAGCTCCCTGCGGCGGGAGACAGGCATAACCAGGCCTGTGGGGAAATGGTGGGCAGGAGAAAGATGGGCCGCATCCGCCCCCTTTTCCCTCAGCGCCCGGACAGAAAGCCCCTGTCCATCCAGCTCCGCTCCCACAACCGCCGCTCCGTTAGCTTCATAGACTTGAGCGATCCTGCGGTAGCCCGGATCCTCCACTGCAAACACCTTGTCCCTGCCCAGAAGCTGCACCAGCAGGCCATAGAGATATTCGGTGCCCGCCCCCACCACCAGCTGTTCCGGCTCCGCCGCAATGCCGCGGAACCTGCCGAGATAGGCTGCTATCGCCCTGCGCAGGGCCAGCGTACCCCCGCCCGGCATGGGGCGAAGCAGGGCTGCGTCCCGTTCCGTCAGGACCTCCCTCATCAGCTTGGCCCATACGGAAAAAGGAAACTGCTCCCCCGGCACTCGATTGGTCCGGAAATCTGCAAACCACTCCGGCTCAGCTTCCTCTGCCTGCAGAGCGGCTGGGGGCACAGCTTTGCGGATTTCCGTAACGGGAAGGCTTTCTACAAAATATCCCCTGCGCTCCTCCGCCCGCAGATACCCTTCCAGCAGAAGCTGGGCATATGCGTTTTCAACAGTGGCCACGCTGACTCCCAGATGCTCCGCCAGCCCTCGCTTCGAGGGCATCTTCTCTCCGGCCCGGAGCCTCCCTTCCCGAATATCCTCCCGGATTCTGCGGCAGAGAAACTCGTAGAGCGGCAGCTCTCCCCGGCGGTCAAGCGCATAGGTCAGCATGTGTCCCCCTCCTCCATCTGGTATGCTTATTTTCTCACGAAATGGTTATTTCTATCAGCTCAGATTTGAGTATGATAGAAAACAAACCATTTGTCAAGTGAAAGGTGGCTGACAGTTATGATAGAACAAAAGGAAGATCGCGGCGCTCTCAACAGAAATTTGGCCCAAATGCTCAAGGGCGGCGTGATCATGGACGTGACCACGCCGGAACAGGCCAAAATAGCGGAAGCCGCAGGCGCCTGCGCTGTAATGGCTCTGGAACGCATTCCGGCGGATATCCGCGCAGCCGGAGGCGTCTCCCGCATGAGCGACCCCAAAATGATCCGGGGGATCCAGGCTGCCGTTTCCATTCCGGTAATGGCGAAATGCCGTATCGGCCATTTCGCAGAGGCGCAGATTCTGGAGGCAATTGAAATCGATTATATCGATGAGAGCGAGGTGCTCTCTCCCGCCGACGACGTATACCACATCGACAAAACCAAATTCAGGGTGCCCTTCGTCTGCGGAGCCAGGGATTTGGGAGAGGCGCTGCGCCGCATCCAGGAGGGCGCCTCCATGATCCGTACCAAGGGAGAACCCGGCACAGGGGACGTGGTGCAGGCGGTTCGGCACATGCGTAAAATGCAAAGCGAAATCAAGCGTCTCACTTCCCTCCGGGAGGATGAGCTGTACGAAGCCGCCAAGCAGCTGCAGGTTCCCTATGAGCTCGTTTGGTCCGTACACAAAAACGGAAAGCTTCCGGTGGTCAACTTCGCTGCGGGCGGCGTAGCCACACCGGCAGACGCCGCACTGATGATGCAGCTGGGTGCAGAGGGCGTATTCGTGGGCTCCGGCATCTTCAAATCCGGCAATCCGGAAAAACGGGCGGCCGCCATCGTGAAGGCCGTCACCAACTACAACGATGCAGCGCTGCTGGCGGAGCTCTCGGAAGACCTGGGGGAGGCCATGGTGGGCATCAACGAACAGGAGATCGCCCTGCTCATGGCGGAGCGCGGCCAATGAGCCGCATTGGAATTTTGGCCGTACAGGGTGCCTTTCTGGAACATGAACAGGTCCTGTCCCGGCTGGGGGTCCCCTACTTTGAGCTGCGCCAAAAAAGGGACCTGGAGGAATCCATGGACGGCCTCATATTACCGGGCGGTGAGAGTACGGTGATGGGAAAGCTGCTGCGGGAACTGGAGCTTATGGAGCCGCTGCGTTCCAGAATCTTGGCGGGCCTTCCGGTGTTAGGCACCTGTGCGGGTCTTATCCTGCTGGCAAAACAGCTTGCGGGAGGCGAGACGACACATCTTGCCTCCATGGATATCTGCGCTGTGCGGAACGCTTACGGCAGACAGTTGGGCAGCTTTGCTGCGGAACAGGAGTTCGGAGACTTTGGACGAATCCCCATGACCTTTATCCGTGCGCCCTATATTTCCGCCGTCTCCGGCAAAACAGAAATTTTAGCGCAGGTGGACGGCCGTATTGTAGCGGCCCGGGAGGATCGCCAGCTGGTCACGGCCTTCCATCCGGAGCTGACGGAGGATTTGACGGTGCACCGCTATTTTCTCGACCAGCTCGTTGCTTCCAGATAAGTACAGAAACCGCGGAGTAAATACTCCGCGGTTTCTTTTTGGCCGACTTCAGTTGGAAGAAGAGTTGGAAAACTTCTGCTTTACCTTCTGTATTTTCTGTTCTTCAGCCTGCTCGGTGGGATACCAGCCCTTCTGAGCCATCTTTTTGTAAAGCTCGTCCTGCATGCAGAGGGAATCGTTCAGCGCTGTATTGAAGGCCTGGTGTACATTGGCGGTGGAGGATTCTATCGTGCCGTGCAGAAACAGATCGCAAACACCCTTCTCTGTCAGAAGGATATTTTCCATAATGCATTTATCATCCATGTTTTTTTATTCCTTTCTGTTAGGTGCGGGATTTTATACAGGCCGCAAACAACTGTCCAAAGGAAGATTTCAATTGGTTGGACAGCCTGCGGCGGGGTTGCAGCCTTTCGTCATCCCGGCGGCTGCCGGAGTCAGACCAGGCTGTAGAAGCTGCCGAAAATCTGCCGGTGCTTGTCCATCATCTGCTGCGCATACTGCTTGAGATCGCTGTCCTGTAACTGCTGCACAGCCTCCTGGCATTGGGTCATGGAAAATTTCTCATGGCCCAGAGCGTCTTCGATATAGAGCAATTCCTTGGGACTCATTGACACATACCTCCTTTTCTGATTCCGGGCAGTTCTCCTTTGCCCGTTCCCTGTTAGTATTTATGGCCGGGACAGCATCTATGCGTGACAAAACATTGAAATTCTGTGCATTGCTTGACTTCCAAAACCTTTCATGCGACAATAATTTCGACAAAATCATTCTTTATTTGAGGAGGATTTCTTCATGAAAATCATCAAAGAATTCAAAGAGTTTATCTCGCGTGGCAACGTGATAGACATGGCCGTCGGCGTCATCATCGGCGGCGCGTTTACCGCCATCGTAAACGCGCTGGTTGACAACATTCTCAACCCGCTGATCGGCATTATCACCGGCGGCGTGGATTTTTCCTCCCTTTCCATCACCATTGGAGAAGGAGAAAATCCCGCTGTGTTCGCCTACGGCTCCTTTATCACTGCTGTGATCAACTTCCTGTTGGTGGCTCTGGTCCTCTTTCTGATCATCAAGGCCATGAATAAGTTCCATTTTAAAAAAGAAGAGGAAGTCCCCGCGGCTCCCACTACCAAAATCTGCCCCTTCTGCAAATCGGAAATCGCCATCGAGGCTTCCCGCTGCCCGCACTGTACCTCTGAACTTGCTGCGGAGGAGACAGAATGATTGCCGGCGTCTCAGCAGTTTGCCCAGATTTCCTGTTTTTATTTTTCATTTCTTTCTGACTTACCTCTTGCCGGACAGAATGTTTTGTGCTACTATGGCACTGTCTATCGGAAAATACCGGATCACAGCAAAAGGCTGTTGCTTTTTGCTGTGATTTCTGTTGCACTACTGAAAATTTCGTGCTGAATGTATCAGGAGAGGCAACGTTGGCAGACTTGAAAAACAAAAGAAAGGGAACCGCAGGCTATAATGCAGCTTTTAAGCTCCGCACAGGCCTGTGTGCATGGATGGGTTTCATGAAGATTGTGATCGTAGGCGACGGCAAAGTGGGTTCCGCATTGACGGAGCAGCTTTCCAAGGAAAACCACGACGTGGTCGTCATCGACAGCAACAAAATGGTGCTGCAGGAAGCGCAGCAGGCGCTGGATGTCAACGTGGTACACGGAAACGGAGCCAGCTTGAAAATCCAGAAGCTGGCAAATGTGGATACCAGCGACCTGCTGATTGCCGCCACCTCTGCGGATGAGATCAATCTGCTCTGTTGTATTGTGGCCCGGAAGCTGGGCTGCCGTCACACCATCGCCCGGGTGAGGAACCCGGAGTATTACGGCCAGCTCTATCTGCTGAAGGAAGAGCTGGGCCTCAACATGATGATCAACCCGGAGCGTTCCACTGCCAACGAAATCTTCCGGCTGCTGCAGTTCCCCTCCTTCCTCAAGAGGGATTCCTTTGCAAAGGGCCGTGTGGAAATTGTGGAGCTGGTCCTGCAGCAGGACAGCCCTCTGGCGGGCATTAAGCTTTCCGAACTCTACCGGGCCGTCAAGGTAAAGGTGCTGGTCTGCGCTGTGGAACGCGGAAAAGAAGTCGTCATCCCCGACGGCAACTTCGTTCTCTGCCCTGGCGACAAGCTCTCAGTCACCGCCTCATCCGGGGATTTGGCGAGGCTCATCCGGAACTTAGGCCTGGCCCAAAGAAAAATCCGGGACGTGATGATAATTGGGGGCAGCCGCATCGCTTTTTATCTGGCGGAGGATCTGATTGCCTCCGGCGTCAATGTAAAGCTGATCGAAATCGATGAGAAACGGTGCACAGCTCTGGCGGATATGCTCCCCAAGGCCACCATTATCCACGCGGACGGCTCCGATCGGTATGTGCTGGATTCCGAAGGCCTTTCCCAAACGGATGCCGTGGTGACGTTGACCGATATTGATGAAGAAAATCTCATCATCTCCATGTACGCCAACTTTTTGGGTACGTACAAGGTGATCACAAAAATTAACCGCACTGAATTCACCGAGGTGCTCAAAACCAAGGGGATTGACTGTGTCGTGAGTCCCAAGGATTTGTGCTGCAACGACATCGTACGCTACGTACGGGCCATGGAAAACCGCAAGGGAGAAGCGGTTCTCACGCTTCACCGGATTGTAGAGGACCGGGTGGAGGCCCTGGAGTTCCGCGCCAACAAGCAGCTTCCCCAACTGGGCAAACGGCTCTCTCAGCTGACCCTGAAGCCCCATATTCTTTTGGCCTGTATCAACAGGAACGGCCGCCTGATTATTCCCAAGGGCAGCGACACCATTGAACGGGATGATATCGTAATTGTTGTGGCGGAAGCCGATAAGCTGATCAACGATCTGAGTGAAATCTTCGTGGAGGAAGCCTGACGCCATGAATCGCAGAATGATCCTTTACCTCATTTGCATTATCCTTCGCATTGAAGCGGTGTGTATGATTCCCGGCCTGCTGATTTCCGTTTATCAAAACGAGGCTGCCTCTGTGTTGGGCCTCGGAGTCGGCATTCTTCTCTGTGCCCTCTGCAGCCTTTCCTCCTTTTTTTTCCGGGTGGAAACCAAGACCATTGGCGCACGGGAGGGCTTTCTCTGCGTCTCCCTTTCCTGGGTCGCCGTTTCCCTGTTCGGGGCGCTTCCCTTTTTCGTCAGCGGGGCCATCCCGAATTTTGTCGACTGCATTTTCGAGACGGTTTCCGGTTTCACCACCACCGGCGCCAGTATTCTCACTAACGTGGAGGCCATGCCCATGGGGCTGCTCTACTGGCGAAGCTTTACCCATTGGCTGGGCGGCATGGGCGTGCTTGTATTTCTTTTGGCAGTGGTGCCCATGGGGCGCGGCAAGAACTCCCTGCTGCATGTGATGCGGGCGGAAAGCCCCGGGCCCCAGGTAGACAAACTGGTTCCCAGGCTCCAGAACAGCGCCAAAATCCTGTATGCCATCTACATTGCCCTCACCCTCATTCAAATCGTCTTTTTGCTGGCAGGCGGAATGCCTCTGTTCGACAGTTTCTGCACCGCTTTCGGTACGGCGGGCACGGGCGGCTTCGGTGTCAGGAACGACAGTATGGCCGGGTATAGCCCCTATTTGCAGACGGTATGCACTGTATTCATGGCCCTGTTCGGCATCAATTTCAGCATTTTCTACCTGCTCCTGCTCCGGCAGTTTTCCCGGGTGTTCCGCAACGAGGAGCTGCGACTTTACCTGCTGGTTATGCTCAGCGCCATCGCCCTCATCACAATCAACACCCTGCCCAATTTTGACGGAAATGTAGGAGAGGCCTTCCACCATGTGGCGTTTACGGTTTCTTCCATCATGACTACCACCGGTTTTGCTACGGTGGATTTCAACCTCTGGCCTGTTTTCTCCAAAATGCTGCTGGTGCTGCTGATGATTTTCGGAGCCTGTGCGGGTTCCACCGGAGGCGGCATCAAAGCAGCCCGCGTCGCGCTCCTCTTTAAAGCAGCCCGGCGCAACATTCGCCGCATGCTGCGTCCCCGTTCCGTTTCTCAGGTGCATATGGACGGCCAGCTGGTAGACGAGGACACCATCCAGGGCACCTACAGCTACCTCACGGTGTACGCTCTGATCGCCGCGTTCTCCATGCTGCTGATCGCTGTGGACGAATTCTCCCTGGAAACCAATGTGACGGCTGTGATGGCCTGCCTCAACAACATCGGTCCCGGCATGGACGTGGTGGGTCCCATCGGGAACTATGCTTCCTTCTCTAATTTCAGCAAATTGATTCTCAGCTTCGACATGCTGGTGGGCAGATTGGAAATCTTCCCCATGCTGATGCTCTTTGTTCCCGCTGCCTGGCGCAGGAATTAAGCGCCGTCTCAATTGAAAAACTCCCTTTTACCTCGTCGGGGTAAAAGGGAGTTTTGTTTCACTTATAGAACGGCGGCAGCCAGCGCCTGCCATCCCCCCAAAAATCTGGAAGACGGAAAAGTAAGACTGACAAGGAGAACAGCTAAATCCATCCTGTTTTTTCAATCTTTTTACACGGCATAAAGAGGAACGGTCGTATAACACTGGTTATCCCAGTTTCATACAACCGTTCTGTTTTTTACTATGGTAACTGCTTTTTATTCAACACGGAGCTTGGACTTCTTACTGTTAAAGGATTTTAAGCTTCCTTTTTGCTGGCATTGTATTCAGAAATTTGGCCATTGAGTTCTTCAATTACCTTCTCAATTCCCGCCTCATTGAGTTTCTGACGCAAAAGAGGCAAGCCTTCTTCCGGATCAACAGTTCCCATATCCAGCGGCACTTTATAGGTGGCAAGCACATTGGCTATAGCCGCAATTTCAGCAGAGATGTTCTCATTATTAATTGTAAAACCAGCAAGAGCGGGAATGACAGATTTGTCATACAGTTCCGTTTCTTTTTCATGCGCCACGTCCCAGTCCTCCAAATTGGGATACTGAAGATCGATATTGTTCATGCCCATGCCAAGATTAATGGTTCCAATATTCTCCGACGGATCTACGCCTTCAGGGCGCGTCAGCTTTCCATCCTCAGTCAAAGCGTAGTTCACTCCTTCTACGCCATTATACATCAGATGATAAGCCTCTTCATCCGTGAGGATATATTCCAGGAACATCAAGGAGCGTTCTGGATTTTTTGAATTGATGCTGATTGCGGTTCCGTTACCGGCGGGAGCCTTTCTTTCAATCAGATTATCTTCTAAGGACCAGAAACTGATCTCCCAATCCGGTTGCTCACGTTGCATCTGCACATAAAGATTGCGAATGCCTGGATAATTAGAACGGGCAACTGCACTGGTACCCGCTTTAAACTGATCCAACGACCCGGTTTTTTCCGAAAGGACGCTCTTAGACCAAAAGCCTTTTTGAAACCAGTCTCTTTGCCTGGCTACAAATGCTTCGTATTCCGGAGTATCTGCGATAGAAAAAACTTCCTTGCCTTCGTCCATCTTATAAGTGATAATTCCCATATCCCCGCCAACAATCGGTCTTGCCCAGTCAGTTTCGTACTGCAGGGCTGAGTAGAGGGGCGCTGATTCCGTACCGCTCATCGCATAGGGGAACATACTGGGCTCATTTTCTTTGACAGCGGTCAGGAACGCCTCCAGATCGTCATAGGAATGGATTTCCGGACAATTGTACTTTTTTCTAAGATCTTCACGAACCACAAGGTCGGCAGTCTCCACTTCTTTTGTGAAGGAAGGAACCATACAGAGATTCCCATTCACTTTTAAGTGATCTATCATATCCCGTTCTTCTATCATCGAAAAAACTTTTGGAGCATAGGCAGGCATCATTTCATCCAAATTCATAAATGCGCCTTTTGCACCCTGCTCAAAATAGAACGCCCAATCCGCCGTATAGATCATGTCGAAATTCTCCCCAGACGCCAAAACAATCGGGATTTTCTGCGTCCAGTCACCCCAGGAAATCGCTGCCGCCTCAAGGGTTACATTAATTTTTTCGCCCAGTTTTTCATTGAGGGCGTCCAATGCTGTCTGGGCTTTTCCTGTAGGAGCGTCTCCAAGATAGTAGTATTTCAGAGTGATATGTTCGGAAATATCCGGCGCGCCGTCACCAGTGTTCTGATTTTCTCCACTTGCCTCCGAACTCCCTGTTTCAACGCTCTGTGTTTGTCCGGCAGACGAACCCTCCGTACCGCCGCTGCAGCCGGAAAGAACCGAGCACAGCAGCGCCGCTGCTAGAAGCAGTGTGAACAACCTCTTCATTTTCGTACCTCCCATAAATAAAATTTATCTGTGATAAAACCACAAAAGTGGTTTTATCCTTTGACAGAACCAACCGTCAATCCCTTTACAAAATACTTTTGCACAAACGGATACAGCAGTATGATGGGGCCTGTAGTGATCACAGCCATAGCCATTTTAAACGTTTCATCCGGCATGTCCGCAACGACCAACCCCGCTTTGGAAGCCGCATCCCGCAAACCCGTGATACTTGTCAGCATCTGATAGAGCAGATACTGCAGCGGATAAAGGTCTGCTTTATTTATGTACATCATGGCATTGTACCAGTTGTTCCAATAGCCTAAAGCTGTAAACAAGCCTATCGTGGCAAGTCCTGCGCCGGATAGAGGCAAATAGAATTTTACAAAAATAACAAAATCATTGGCTCCGTCCAGTTTTGCAGATTCCATGATGGAATCCGGAATACTCTTCATGAAGTTTCGCATCAGAAAAATGTTCCAAGCTCCCAGCAGGCCGGGCAAGATCAGCGCCAGTATGTTGTCCTTCAGATTCAGATACTTGACAACTAGGATATAGGAAGGGATCATGCCGCCG
The DNA here is from genome assembly GCF_900048895.1 of Neglectibacter timonensis. Taxonomy (GTDB): domain Bacteria; phylum Bacillota; class Clostridia; order Oscillospirales; family Acutalibacteraceae; genus Acutalibacter; species Acutalibacter timonensis. Next base: position 1,080,332 of record NZ_LT160640.1, read on the forward strand.
CTGAAGATGGTCGGGAAGTAGAAGAACAGGGCGATTTTATTTCTGAACTCAAAGTCCTTCCTCATCAGGACAAAAGCGGACATAGCCGTTATGAAGAGGCTGATCCCACCTCCCAGAACCGTAATAAATATCGAAACACCATATGCTTTGAAAATTCTTTCGGGGAGCTGAAACACCATCTTATACGCTTCCACAGAAAATTCGGACGGCCACAGGGAATATCCACGGGCGATTATCTCACTTTCACTGGTAAACGATCCGATCACAATCAGCCAAAAGGGCAGAAAACAAATCAACGCGATTACGAAGGTAAAGGTATAAGAAATAACACTGAAAAACTTCTCATCTATGGTTTTTTTCAAATCCTCACCCCCTAAAACAACGAGTAGTCCGGTTCCACTCTTTTCACAAGATAATTTACTCCCACAATCATCAGGAAACTCAGCACCGACTGATACAGTCCGGCAGCAGTTCCCATCCCAGGTTCAAATGTTTGCGTCAGCATTCTGAACACATAGGTATCAATGATATCTGTTGTGGAATATAGAAGAGAGTTTGTGCCGATAACCTGATAAAAAAGTTCAAATTGGCCTTTCATAATGCTGCCGACCGCAAACAGCGTCACAATTATCATCGTCGGTTTGAGGAGCGGAATGGTAATCCAACCGATCTCCTGCCATTTATTGGCGCCGTCAATCTTCGCAGCTTCATAGTACTCGCTGTTGATCCCTGTCAGCGCCGCTAGGTAAATCACCACCCCATAACCTAATCCCTTCCATTCGTGGAAAAACACCAACAGGTATTTCCAGATACCGGGATTGCTGTACACGTCTACAGGTTCTTGTCCCCAGCTGATCAGGATGTTGTTTACTACGCCGTATTCAAAGTTAAAAAGGTTATAGACCAGCGCCGCCAACAGCACATAGGAAACAAAATACGGCAGAAACATAACAGACTGTGTGATTTTCTTAAACCATTTCCCAGCCAGCTCGCTGAGCATTATGGCGACAAGCACTTCCATCACAAGACTGACAAGGATGAACGCTATATTATAAAGAATCGTATTCTTTGTAACTTCCCACAGCGTTCCGGAAGAAAACAGAAATTCAAAATTTCTAACCCCCACCCAGGGACTGTCAAATATGCCCTGCTGATAGTTGAAATTCTTAAATGCCAGTACAATACCGCCCATAGGCAGATAGCAAAAAACAATGAAGTACAGAATGGCGGGCAAGATCATCAACCAAAGAATTTTCTGTTTTCTGATACTTCTGAAGAAGTATCGAAACCCGTGTTTTATCAAAACAGGACCTGTTCCGTTCAATTCGTTTTTCACAATGGTCTGCATATATTATCCCCCCTCAAACTCGGCTTTGCTTTCCGTTCTGATACTTGCCCGAACATGGATCCCTTTTATCAAAGGCGAAGAGTTTTTCCAGTCCGGCGTATCCCTGTACCTGATATGCAGTCCTGTATGCTTCCGCTCATCAAAGCCGTTGTTTAGGCGTCTGGGCAGCCTCCAAACAAATTGCCGGATTGCTTTTGCGTTTACCCGGCCCGGAAAGCTGCCGTTTTTATTCCACAATGCCGGTTTCTCTCATATTCAGATAGCCGGCCTGCAGCGCCTGCCTCCATGACAAATTGTTCAGAGTGTCCTGCTCCACTGTAGCATACTCTATTTCCAGAGCTTGAGCAGTCTCTAAACAGCCTTGTAAATCGAGCGCGCCGGTTCCTGGAGAAGTAAATACAGGTACGACAATATGACGTCCGTCCGGAGCCTGCGGACGCTCCGTGGTGACGGCAGGCACATAATCCTTGATATGTACCATGGCCAGACGGTCACCCAATTCTTTCATAATAGATACCGGATCATAACCTCCAAAATCAGCCCATCCAGTATCCAGTTCAAATTTTAGATACTGCGTATTCGCTGCCATCAGATAGTGCGCCGGCGCCCCTCTGACCATAACGGAAAATTCCGCATCATGGTTGTGAAAAGCTAAAGAAACGCCCTCTTTCTCCAATTCTTTGGCAACGCTGTCCATAGCCTCGCATTCTTTCATCAGTTCGTCGTAAGTCGGCTGCCGGTCAGTTCCTCCAAAGCGGTACGCACCCGCACGGCCGCAATAACATACAGCCATAGAAACCCCTATCTTTTTTACTTTCCTGAGAATTTCTTTGGGATCGGGAGCCTGATCCTGCAGAAAATTACAGCTAACGGCCAGAGGCTTCATACCAATTGCTTCCACACGCTTCAGGTTTTCTGCCGGATCTCCTTTCTCAAACAGCAAATCTCCGCCTTCAAAGGCTCGGTATCCTATCTTTGCATAATCTTCCAGTGTTTGGTAAACATCTCCCGCCTCCGGCAGAAAACCGATAAAGGCGGCTTTCATTTTTTTCATAGTGATGACCATTCCTTTCTGCTGCGCCGCTAAACCTCAAAGGAATATGAGCGCTCCTTGGCGCATGAACAACATAATAAACACGACCGTTTCCGCCTCAATCTTGTCGTATCAGCCTTCCTCCTTTAAAGAGCCTGTCCCCAAAAAATCAACCGCTCTATTAATCTGACGAAAATATAACATGTTTGATCCGCCATTAAAATAAGACTTTTTTTACATCATTGACTTTTTTTGTCAACATTGCCACATCCCTTTCCTTTCAGCACGGTAATTGATATAATGTCTGCAAATTCCAAGCAGAGTAGGAAGGGTATCACCGTGAAAAAAGGCAAACCGTTTCTGAATTCCAAAAAGAAGCCTCTGGTATCAATTTTGGCGATTATTATTGTGTTCTGTCTCATATTCGGCTGCAGCCAGTTGCTGGTAGGGATCATCTTTTTCGCGGAAGGGCGGGAAATCATTATATCGTTAAATCAAAAATCCATTGAAAAACAGATTTCCCTGTACTTTCAACAGCTGGAGCTTGAATTGCAGATGGTGGAACAACTTCAAAAAGACCTCATAACCGGTCCCGACGTGGTATATCTGAATCTGGGGCCTTATTCTCCTTTTGAGACCAACGTTGCAATCGCAGTAGACCGGCTGACGACGCAGATGACCACCATCCGAAATGGGAATCGATATATCGAAAGCCTGTCCTTACATTTTCAGAATCCGAAAAGAACGCTGCGTGCCGGCAGTGTCTGTTACGCCCGTTTTGACGCCGATCATATCAGCTCGCTTCAATCTGCACCCGGAAAACGGTTCAAAGTTCTGGATGGAAGCCTGTCTATGGCGGCCTACCCTGCTTCCGCAACTCCAGAAAATTTCGTCTGCTGTTCAGAAATTGTTTTTAACAGCGATTTAATCGCCAGTGAACTAAAGAACTTTCTGTTTTCAGAAGATTCCCACAGCATTCTGGCATTTACCGAATACAACTATTCCATTTCTTCAAATCCTGATATTTTCGACAGTTTTTCTGACAGCAGGCCAATGGATACCCATCCGGTAAAGCTGAATGGAATATCGTATATGCCTGTTACATACTTTTCTGATTTCTTTCATGCAAAATACACGCAGCTGATCCCGGAAGAAAAAATACTGATGGAAGCAAACCGCTTATTTATTTTCCTATGGGCGTTCTCCGCCTCCATCTTTCTTCTTACCATACTCCACTTCATGCTCCTGTACCGCTTGATTAACCGGCCGGTCAAAGAGCTGGAAAAAGCCATTCACAAAGTTCAAAGCGGCGACTTCTCAACAAGCCTCTCTCACATCGGCACACGGGAATTCTTTCATATTTACGGCGGCTTTAACGAGATGACCAAAAGTATTTCCTACCTGATTGAAGACGTATATGAACAGCAAATGCTGAAGCAAAAGGCAGAACTGCGCCAGCTGCAGGCACAGATCAACCCTCATTTCCTCTATAACAGCTTCTTTATCCTGAAAAGCAGAATCACTGCCAAAGAGTATGAAGATGCCGGTCATTTCGCCGATATGTTGGGAATTTACTTTAAATTTATCTCAAAAAACAATGCGGATTCCATCAGCCTCGGCGAAGAACTGGCGCACGCAAGGGCCTATGCATCCATACAGGCGGTTCGTTTTAAAAACCGCACGGAGATCCGTTGGGAAGAAATTCCGGAGCAATTCTGCAAGCTGCAGGTTCCGCCGCTGATCCTGCAGCCCATTCTAGAAAACGCATTCAAATACGGACTGGAGGATATGGAATTTGACGGCCTTCTGGAATTCCGTTCCTCTCATGACAGTGGGTATCTGCACCTGACCATTGAAGACAATTCAGAAAGCTTTGAAAAAAACCGTGGAAAAATTGAAATGCTGCAGCAGGCTTTCAGCAGCGGGATCGGTCAAATGGAACCTTCCGCACTTTTAAATATCCACCGACGGCTTCAGCTGTTTTTCAAAGATCCCCACTGCGGGCTCACCCTTGAACAGGGCGAACAAGGCGGTATGAAAGTCACTGTAAAAATCCGCAGATAGATCCGCGGAAAACAGCTTCTACGAGGAGGGGCCAACTGTGATTAAAATAATGATCGTTGACGATGAAGAAGAGATTTTGAACAGTATTTTCCGCTTTTTAAGCGAGAAGCTGCCGCAGTACGAATATATCAAAACTACTTCCAGCAGGCAGGCCAGAGAAATACTAAAAACCGACATGATCGACATTCTGCTTACAGATATCAAAATGCCGCACTGGGATGGCTTTGAACTTTCCTCTGTCGCCAAAGAAACCAATCCGGACTGCCATGTGATCTTTCTCACCGGTTATAGTGATTTTGATTTCGCCTATCAGGCCATCAAAGCAAAATGTGACGATTTTTGCCTGAAAAACGACCTCAACGAGGAGGTCATACATGCCATTCAGAAAACGGCCAAGATCATCGAACATCACCATGCTGCGGAACAGCTTAAAGCGCCGGATACACTTTTATCGGATCTAAAAAACCATCACAGCATTGAGTTTGTACAGCAGTATATCCGGGATCATATCGACAGCGACATTTCACTGAATAAGCTTGCACAGGTGGTTTATCTCAGCCCCGCCTATCTGTCCCGGCTCTTCAAAAATGTTACCGGATCCAATATCACTGAATATCTGTTGCAGGTTCGAATCAAAACCGCAAAAAATCTACTGATCAGTTCTGAAAAGCAGATACAGGATATCGCTCTTGCCGTAGGAATAGATTCACCCGTTTACTTCACAAGAATCTTTAAAAAGGCCACTGGGTTCACCCCAGTAGAGTATCGCTCACTCTTCTACGGAAAAGGCAAGTTAAATTGAGTTGACGAAACAGAAAAAAGACATGGCTTACAGAATTCCCACAGAAGGAAGCAGCATTGCGCCATTCTGAAAGGAACCGGTAACCCATGTCCGAAACAATCGTACAGCAAAACGAAGCAGTGATGAAAGGAGAGGTAAGAATTTTGATGTGCAGAAGAGACGTTCTGTGAACGTCCGGCGCAGGAAGCGAAAAAACACCGCATGCTGTCCGCTTCGGGCGCAATGCCTGAAAGTAGCCATTATAACAGGAACCCTGCCGCCTTTTCAGACGTCTCACTCCCCGCGTCGCGTCTGAAGGAGCCTCTTTTGAATCGTCCGTCACCGGACGGCATCGCCGCCAGGAAGCCAGTGTCAAGAGAAATACGCAGATCCGTTTGCAGACTCCGGCCAACTTCTCCATCCCAACGTCTGCCAACGAAAGTGCGAAAAACTCTTGACACTATTTTTTTTCCTGCTGCTCCAGAAACTTCCGGATATTCAGCACTGTCCTGGGAGAGAGAAAATGCTCAATTTTCTCCACCTCTTCCAGTTCATCCTGCGTGCCGTTGATCAGGCACAGCAGCCTGCCGATGGTTTCGTGCCGCTGTACCAGGTATTCCCCCAGCTTTTTCCCCATGGGGGTCAGGGTGATGTATCCATACCTGGGAAATTCAATCAATTCCTGCGCCCTCAGATTGCCGGCCATCTTGGAGGCAGAGGGCGGTTTTACATGCAGCGCCTGCGCCAGAGAAGAAATGCGCACCACCTTCGATTGCTCCGACATCCTGCAGATCATCTCCAGATAGTCCTCCATGGAAGAGGTGATCAGCCCGTGCTCCATCATGGTGTAACCCTTCAGCGTATAGAAGCCTTCCTTGTCCAAATTTCCGCCTCCCGCCTGTAACAAGTCCACAGGTTTTGAATATAGTAGAGATGAGAAAGAAAATTTCCTTCCCCTAACAAGTATTCAGGAGTGAATTGATATATGCAGAACAGAATCAGCCTCGGAAATTTAAAAGAGGGCGAAACCGCCGTCGTGCGTGAACTTTCCGCCGGAGGGAGTCTCCGACGCAGGCTTCAGGATATTGGACTTATCAAGGGCACCAGGGTGGAGTGTATCGGTATCAGCCCAATGGGCGACCCCGCCGCTTATCTGATCCGCGGTGCGGTCATTGCCCTGCGCAGCGAGGATGCCGCCGGAATCTTCGTGGACGACGTGGGCGGGACCTGCGTCAGAAGATCAAATAGGCTCTTAACCAAGAACGCTGGAAGTATGGTGACCGAATGACGGCGTGATTCCAGGGAGCCGCCCCGAAACAGAACGGGACGGCCCCTTTTCTATCTTCTTACCAAAATGGAACAGGGGTGTGATCTAAATGGGTCTTTCCAAAGACTCCACAGGCATCAAGGCCGCATCAACAGAGCTGGTAATCAAGAAAGTCAATGAGACCGATCATGTCATTGCACTGGCGGGAAATCCAAACGTGGGCAAAAGCACGGTGTTCAATGAACTGACCGGCCTCCACCAACATACGGGGAATTGGCCCGGAAAAACTGTCACCAACGCCCAGGGATACTGTACCTACAGGAACCGGGGATATGTATTGGTGGACCTTCCAGGCTGTTACTCTCTGATGGCCCATTCGGCAGAAGAGGAGGTGGCCCGGGACTTCATCTGTTTCGGAGGCGCCGACGCAGCAGTGGTGGTATGTGACGCCACCTGTCTGGAACGAAATTTGAACCTTGTGCTGCAGACCATGGAGATCACCAGGAACACCGTGGTATGCGTCAACCTGCTGGACGAGGCGAAAAAGAAACGGATTAAGGTAGATCTCGAAAAACTTTCTCAGCTTCTGGGAGTCCCCGTAGTGGGAACTGCGGCCCGCAGCCGCAAGGGCCTCGACAAGCTGCTTCAAGCCATGAGTTCCGCTGCGGGCAAGGAGTCCCTCCCCCGTTCCCCTGTGGTGACCTACTCCGAGAAGACAGAACAGGCGCTGGGCAGGCTGACCCCTCTGGTGAATAAAATCTGCGGAGACGCCGTTGATCCTCGTTGGCTCTCCCTGAAACTGCTGGAGCGGGAAGAGAACCTTCTTGTATCGATCGGCAAATATCTGGGGTTTTCCCCACAGGAAAACCCGGAGATTTCCGAAGCTCTCTGTCAGGTGTGGGAGGAACTGGCCAAAGCGGGCTGGACGCCGGAAGAGCTGAAGGATGATCTGGTTTCCGGCGTGGTGCAGCAGGCCGAACGGCTGGCCCGGGCAGTGGTGACCGTAGAGCATGAGGGGTACAACGCCCGCGACAAGCGCATCGACCGCATTCTCACCAGCAAGCTCACAGGATTCCCCATCATGTTTCTGGTTCTCCTGGTCATTTTCTGGCTCACCATCACCGGGGCAAACTACCCCTCCGAGCTGCTGAGCGGCGGCCTGTTCTGGCTCGGCGACCGATTCAGAGAGCTGCTTCTGCTGTGCAGCGCTCCGGAATGGCTGGTCGGAGTGGTGGTGGACGGCGTCTACCGCACCCTTGCCTGGGTGGTTTCCGTAATGCTGCCTCCTATGGCCATTTTCTTCCCCTTATTCACCCTGCTGGAGGATTTGGGCTATCTTCCCCGGGTGGCCTTTAACCTGGACAAATGCTTTCAAAAATGTGGAGCCTGCGGAAAGCAGGCATTGACGACGTGTATGGGATTTGGCTGCAATGCCGCCGGCGTAATCGGCTGCCGCATCATTGATTCCCCAAGGGAACGGCTGATCGCCATGATCACCAACAGCTTTGTGCCCTGCAATGGCCGTTTTCCCACGCTCATCGCCATCATCACCATGTTCTTCGTAAGCACTGCCGGAGGCTTCGGCGCTTCGGTACTCTCCTCCATGCTGCTGGTCGCCGTGATTGTTTTCGGCGTGCTGATGACCTTTGCCGTATCCAAGCTGCTTTCTAAAACCATTTTGAAGGGCATCCCCTCTTCCTTCACGCTGGAGCTTCCTCCCTACCGGACGCCGCAGGTGGGGAAGGTGATCGTGCGTTCCATCTTTGACCGCACCCTTTTTGTTCTGGGCCGAGCCGCGTCGGTAGCCGCTCCGGCCGGGCTCATCATCTGGATTATGGCGAACGTTCAATTGGGGGACGCCACTCTGCTGGCCCATTGTTCCGGATTCCTGGACCCCTTTGCAAAACTGCTGGGGTTGGACGGCGTCATCCTGCTGGCCTTTATCCTCGGCCTGCCCGCCAATGAAATTGTAGTCCCCATCATCATCATGGCTTATATGGCCCAGGGTTCCCTGGTGGAGATGACCGACCTCAACGCCCTGAAAACCCTGCTTGTAGAGAACGGCTGGACCTGGGTAACCGCCATATGCACCATGCTGTTTTCCCTGATGCACTGGCCCTGCTCCACCACCTGCATGACCATCAAAAAAGAGACGCAGAGCCTGAAATGGACTGTGGTCGCTTTCCTGGCGCCCACGCTGGCAGGCCTTGTAGTATGCTTCCTGGTCGCCTCTCTCTCAAAACTTTTTTTGTGAGGTCTTATATTTCAAATAATTGACGGCAAAAAAGGGAACACTGGAAACAAAACGTGAAAGGAAGGATCATCATGATCGAAGAAGATACCGTCAAGCTCCTGAGGGAATGCAATTCCGGCATCAAAATGGGTGTGGAAAGCATCGATGAAATGCTGCCGAAGGTAAAAGACAGCGGCCTGCGCTCCGCTCTGGAGGAATCCCGCCAGGCCCACGGCAAGCTGGGAGACCGCACCCATTCCCTTTTAAACGAATACCATGACGAAGGAAAGGATCCCAGCCCCATGGCCAAAGGTATGTCCTGGATGAAGACCAACATGAAGCTTCTGGTGGAAGAAGACAGCGACAAAGCCGTGGCTGATTTGATTACAGACGGCTGCAACATGGGCATGAAGTCTCTGAACCGTTATTTAAATCAGTATCAGGCTGCGGAAGAGCAGGTTAAGGATATTGCCAAGGATTTGGTAGGACTGGAGCAGGATCTGGTAAAGGACGTCCGTCCCTTCCTCTGATTCAGCAAAATCACCCTCAAAACAGGAAAGGGCTGCCGCGAAGCAAATTTCCGCGGCAGCCCTTTCCATTGAACAATCCTTGAAAAACCTTAGTTTCCCATTGGGTAATACTGCTGATGAATCCCCTCCTGAAACTGATAGCCCAGCTCCTTCCGGTACTGCTGGGGGCTTTTTCCCATCTGGCGGTGAAAGCTGTAGCCGAACTGCTGCCTGCTGTTGTAGCCGGTTTCGCAGGCGATGTCCGTAATGCTCAGCTCGCTGTTTTTCAGGAGGAAACAGGCCTTTTCGATACGCAGCCGGTTGGCGTACGCCATAACGCCGCAGCCGAAATGGGTGGAAAACAGCGTCTGCAGATAGGCCTGGTTCAGCCCCACAGACTCCGCCACTTCCTTGACGCAGATGTCCCGGTCAAAATGCCGAAGCAGGTATTCCTTTGCTTGATTTACATATTTGGCTCCCACGCTGCTCTCCCTCTCCCTGCCGGCGCAGGAGGAAAGCTCCAGCAAAAGCCGGGCAAGCAAAAGCTCAGTCAGGCAGGAATCATGGTTTCCCGGGTTTTGCAGCGCTTCCAGCAGATCCCGCAGCGCGCCGCAGACATTTCCCCCGTCGTAGAGAAACAGGACGGGAGCCTCCTTTTTCAGAAAAGTTCGGAAGGAGACGCTTTTTTCCTGTAACTTCCCCAAATCCAGGCCGAATTCTTCAGGGGAACAGCTGAATTCCAGGTTCAAAAGCGTGCAGGGCGAGCCGCTGTCCACATTCAGGGAATGGGGCACCAATTGATCCAGAAAAACAAAGTTTTTCTGCCCCAGCTTTTCCCTTCTTTCCCGGGCTTCCACCCAGCATTCCCCATCCACCACGTACATGATCTCACAGCGCGGGTGGCTGTGCAGGCCCATGTGGAATTCCCGTATCTGCGCGCCATAATAGGCCTCCACATTCGCATGCCTGTTATCCGCATAGTAGATGCTCACCGCTTCTCCTCCCTTTTTTCAACAGTTTCATTTTAGCTCTATCCGAAAAGAAATACAACGATTTCTTCCATTTTTATTCCTTTTTCCAAGCATTCATTCCACCCCGCGTCCCATAATTTCCTATGATAGGGCAAAAGGAACCTCTAGGATTCCGAATTCTGAAGGGAGAGAATCAAACTATGAGTTTTAAATTGGCCATTATCGGCGCGGGCAGCCTCGTCTTCGCCCGGACCCTCTTTACGGACATCATGTCCGTTCCCGAATTCCGCGGCATTGATATCGCCTTTACCGATATCAACGCTGACAATCTGGAAAAGGTTACCCTGCTCTGCCAGCGCGATTTGGAGGCAAATGGGATTTCTACCAAAATCCAATCCACGCTGGACCGCCGGGAGGCCTTCCGGGGCGCCAGATACATTGTCAACTGCGTACGGATCGGCTGCCTGGAGGGCTTTGAAACCGACGTGGACATCCCGCTGAAATACGGCGTGGACCAGTGTGTGGGCGATACGCTCTGCACCGGGGGCATCATGTACGGACAGCGCACCATCGCTGAACTTCTGGCTTTCTGCAAAGACATCCGCGAAGTGGCGGAGCCCGGCGCCCTGCTGCTGAACTACTCCAACCCCAACGCCATGGCCACCTGGGCCTGCAATAAATACGGAAAAGTACATACCATCGGCCTGTGCCACGGAGAGATCCATGGCGAGCACCAGATCGCGGAGATTTTGGGAATCCCTCATAAGGAACTGGACTTCATCTGTGCCGGTATCAATCATCAGACCTGGTACGTCTCGGTCAAGCACCACGGCGTGGAAATGCTGGACCGTATCCGCGCCGAATTCGGAAACCACCCAGTTTACAGCAAGCAGGAAAAAGTGCGGCTGGATATTCTCAAACGGTTTGGCTACTACTCCACGGAGTCCAACGGCCATCTGTCCGAATATGTGTCCTGGTACCGGAAGCGCCCGGAGGAGATCGAGCAGTGGATCGACACCTCAGACTGGATTCACGGGGAGACAGGCGGCTACCTGCGGCAGACCCGGGAGGAACGCAACTGGTTTGAGACGGATTACCCGAAAATCCTCCAAGATCCTCCCAAGAAATACGACGGCTCCTGCCGCGGAAAAGAGCACGGCTCCTATATCATGGAAGCCCTTGAAACCGGACGTGTGTACCGGGGACACATGAACGTGATGAATGAGGGCTGTATTTCGAACCTGCCCTATGAATGCGTCGTTGAGGTTCCCTGCTATGTGGATGGCAACGGTATCTCGGTACCCAAGGTAGGCGACCTGCCGCTGGGCTGCGCTGCCATTTGCTCCCAGTCTATCTGGGTACAGAAGCTGGCTGTGGAAGCCGCCGTTTCCGGAGATGTGATGCTCCTGAAACAGGCCGCCATGATGGATCCCCTGACCGGCGCAGTCTGCAATCCTCCTGAAATTTCCCAGATGATCGACGAAATGCTGATCGCTCAGGAGCAGTGGCTGCCCCAATACGGCGAAGCCATTCAGGCGGCAAAAGATTACTTTGCAAAAGGCGACGTCATTCCCACGAAAGAGGGATACCGCGGCGCTGTCCGCCTGCGCGAGCTCTCCGCGGAAGAGGTGGCGGCCAAACGCGAGGGACGCACCATCACCGCAGAATAAAGCAAACCTTCGCCAGTCGCCCGCAGCCTGGCGGCGAAACGAGGAAGCCTCAGGTTTTTTCCTGAGGCTTCCTCACTGTTTTTATCTTAAGGCTTTTGGTACAGCTCCCTTTTCTTCAGGCCGAATCTTTTGGCGCCCCGGATCCAGCTCTGATTCCCGGCAGCCAGATAAAGCCATCTGGGGAGCCCCACGCTGGCAAATTGGAGAGAGGGAAGCTCTTCCTTCCGGTTCACCGCCTCCGCCAGCGAGGAAATAACTCCGGTAAGCGGTTTGAGCAGCGCTTCCGGCATCTCCGCGAAGCCTCCGGCGCCGCCCAGGCCGACGCCGCCCTGCCAGGAAATCCCCGCTTTCCTGCAAAAACAAGATACCTGCTCCAAGGCAATCCGGTTTTGTTCCCCCTCGTAAAAGCCGCACTGAGCAACGGCATAGAGAGACAGGGCCCTCCTTTGCTGCTCCCTGCGGTCCATCTCCCATTCCATAAAAAAGCGCAGCAAATGAGAGGGCAGACTATCCACATACAGCGGGAAAATCACGACGGCGGCTTCACAGTCTGCCAGCGCCTCCCAAGTCTCCGGCCCGGTTCTGACAGTATCCACCCGGACGCAGGGGCCTGTAAGCCGTTTCTCCAGAAGCTGCAGAATCTTCTCCGAATTACCCCCCGCCGCTTTCGGACTGCCGTGAATCAACGCGGTCACAGCTCTCCCTCCCTTTCAAACGCCAGTTCCTCCGGCGAACGGCCGAGCCGTACCGTAACGCTCTGTGCGTTCAGATTCAGTCCGTTGGCCTCCGCCAGCCGCCGGAAGACGGCCTGTTCTTCCGGGGAAACTTCCTCTCCATACCCGAAAACCCGCAGCCGGAACCTGTCGGGATAGCGGGGCTTGTGATGCATCTCTCCCTTTCGTAGCTCAAAGAAGGGCAGAATGTACCCGATGTTCCGGTCCAGCACATTCTTGACAAAGGGACTGAACCCACCGTAAACCACCCGGCTCAGGATGAGATATTCCCCGCAGGCTCCAAGGCGTTTTCCAAAATCGCCATACCCATCCGGAATAACGCATTTTCCAGGCGTTTTGCACCAGCAGCCAAAGCAGCCGACGCAGTTACGGACCGGTCCCTCCTCCCCGACAATGAAGCTGTCCCGTGCCAACTTCGGGTACAGGCTTTCAAACCGGGAGGGCTCCAAATCGTGCAGCACTACTTTCATAGCTTCCTCCTATGTTTACAACGTAAACTTAGATGCAAAACAAGCATACCACCAAATATTACCATTGTCAACATTGTTTTTTTTCAGTACACCTGCTATACTGAAGCCATTCTGAGAGGCATGGAGGATTTCAATGGAAAAGAAAGCTTATCACCATGAAAACTTGAGGCAGGAGCTGATCGACGCCGGGGTGAAAATCGTCGCCCAGGAGGGCATCCGGGCCCTTTCCCTGCGGCGTCTTGCGGCGGAATGCAATGTCAGCCATGCGGCGCCCTACAAGCATTTCAAAAATAAAGACGACATTTTGGCGGCGCTGACGCAGCCCGTTCAGCAGCTGTTTGCTCAGAAGCTGCTGGACGGGCTGAACGCCCTGGAGAACAGCGATCCCCAGGAACGCCTGGTGGAGATGGGCGTCAACTATGTACGCTTCATGGTGGAAAACCCGGAATACCTGAAATTTTTGTTTTTCACCGGGGTGACCGGCCGGGCGGAACCGGAACAGCTTTCTCCGGACGCCGCCGCATGCGGAGACCCTCTCGCCATCTTTCGGGACACGGCCGTAACCTATCTCCAAAGCGCAGGGGTAGATTCCAAGCATTACGAGTATGATTTGATCGCCATGTGGGGCCTTGTCCACGGCCTTTCCGTAATGCGGGTGAACAGAAACTGGGTTCCGGCAGAGCCCTATCCGGAGGCCGTCCGCACCATCCTGCGGGACCGGGTGGCGTTTCTCTGAAACCGTCTGCCCGTATTTTCCCGGCGGAATCGGCATATACTGACAGCGAGACAACTGAACGCGGGAAGGAGCCGATCCCATGATAAAACTGAAGCCTCTTCTGCTGAGCCTTTTGATCAGCCTGGGAACAGGCGGGCTGGCAGCCCTGTTTACCGGAAATTCCATGGAATTCTACCAAAGCCTGAAGCAGCCGCCCCTCTCCCCGCCGGGCTGGGTATTTCCTCTGGCCTGGACCATCCTCTATTCCCTCATGGGCGTTGCTGCCTATCTGGTGTGGATGCGGGACAGTACCGGCCGGAACGGGGCCCTGTTTTTCTACGGGCTGCAGTTGATTTTTAACTTCGTCTGGCCACTGCTCTTCTTCAACGCCCGTGCCTATCTGGCCTCCCTCATCTGGCTCCTGCTGCTCTGGGTTCTCATCCTCATCACCACGGCCCGTTTTTTTCAGGAAACAAAGGCGGCCGGCTGGCTGATGATCCCCTATCTGCTCTGGGTTGCCTTCGCCGGCTACCTCAACGCCGGCGTCTGGCTGCTCAACGGCTAATCTCCCTGGGTCAGGGCGGAGCGGGCAGCCAGAATAAACCGGGGCCTGTCCAGCGGATCCGGCCCCAGTCTTTCCCGCTCCTCCCCCATTCCTTCCGGACAGTCCTCATAATGGGAAAAACGGGAGCCACAGCTTCCCTTTCCCGCCGTGGCAACGGCAAACTCCACCGGAAAATCAAAAGTTTCAGCTGCGGGCACCAACGCCGTCAGACAAAAATAGCCGTCCCGCAGTTCCGGGCTTTCAAAGACGCCGCGGTGGGCCGTCAGCAGACTGATTGTCTTTCCCAAATATTCCTCTGGGGCGTCCAACTGCAGCCGTACAATGGGTTCCAGAAGCTTTGTTCCCGCTGCCCGCAGTCCGTCCATCAGGGCCATGGGGGTCGCCACAAAGAAATCCAGCGGGTGGGTGTGCACATGGTGGGATTCCCCATCCGTCAGCGTGACCTTCATATCGGTCACCTCCCAGCCGTGAAGCCCCTGGGAAAGCGCCCGGAACAGGGCGGTTTCCACATGTGCCTGGTACCGGTAGGGGAGCCTTCCCGGAGACACTTTCGACTCGTACTGCACGCCGCTTCCCCGGGGCAGCGGTTCCAGCATAAATTTGACCACCGCCCAGCAGGGCTTCGGCGCCAGATAGGCCTCGAAGCCCTCTGCGCATTTCCGGGGTGTTTCCCGGTAGATGACGGAGGGCTTTCCAAAGGAAACCCGCAGGCCCCAGCGTTCCATCAGCAGCCCCTCCAGCACTTCCAGCTGAATTCTGCCCGTCACCCGGACCCAAGCCTCCTGCTTTTCCCGGTTCCATTCCAGCTGCAGGCTGGGGTCTTCCTCACAGAGAAGCTGCAGAGCTTCCACCAGCTTTCTCTGCTGTTCCGGATTCTCCGGCTCCGCCTTCGCCAACATCAGCGGCTCGCACAGCCGGTATTCCCGCAGCCCTTCCGGCGCTGTGCCCAGCACGTCGCCTGACCGCACGGAAGAAAGCCCGTAGAGCACGGCGATATCGTTCGCCTCCACCTGTTCCGCATCCTCCAACCTCTTCCCGGAGACACAGCGGATCCTGGTGACCTTTTCCTCCGTCTCCCCCGCGCAGCGGACCGCCTGGCGGTTTCTGAGAGATCCGGAAAAAAGACGCACGTAGGCGGCTTTCCCCATAATAGGGTCATGCTCCACCTTATAGACCCGGGCGCAGAATTCCCCGCCCGGCGCCTCCGCCTCCTGCAGGTATTCCGCGGCCGCGTCCAGAAGCTCCCCAACGCCGGTTCCATATTTGGAAGCGCCGAACAGCGCAGGCAGCACCCTGGCCTCCCCCACCGCACGCCCCAGGGCCTCGGGAAGCGCCCTGGCGGCCTCTTCCTCCGAAGTGAGCAGCAGTTCCAGCAGGGGTTCCTCCGCACAGGCAAGCACGCTGCGCTCCAGCCGTTCCCCTTCCGTCAAGGACAGAGGCTGCACGGCGCAGCGCTCCGTTCCCTCCTCCAAAACAGCGTTCAGCGGAAGCACGGGCTTTCCGAACAGCTTTTCCGCCTCCTGCAGGACAGCTGCGCTGCGGCTGCCCGCCCTGTCGCACTTGTTGAAAAAGAGCAGGCAGGGCAGTCCCGCGTTCTTCAAGCTTTCCGCCAGCTGCCTTGTCTGGGGCTGAATCCCTTCCACGGAGGAGATTACCAGAACCGCCGCGTCCAGAACGCTCAGAGAACGCTCCACCTCGCTGAGGAAGTCGGAATGCCCAGGCGCATCGATCAGATTGAGCTTCACGCCTTTCCAAAACACGGAAGCACAGGCCGTCCTCACAGAGATACCCCGCTCCCGTTCCACCGCCAGCGTGTCGGTGCTGGCGGTGCCGTCGTCCACGCTCCCTGCGGCGCGGACGGCTCCGGCCAGATACAGAATCTGCTCCGTCAACGTGGTTTTCCCTGCGTCCGCATGGGCCACAATGCCCAAATTCAGTTTTTTCCTTTGTACAGGAGTTTCCATACCTGCAGGCCTCTCTTCTATCCTCTGCCATTCAACCGGCTGCGTTTTTTCTGCACCCGTTTGGCTATTGCGTTTATTATAACATACCTGCGGCGGGCATGACATGTATTTCAGCTTCTTCCAAACCTTCTGCAGCGGCTTCCGTACAGATTTGGCGGGCCGGAAGAAAATCCGGCCGCCGGCCCGCCGCTTTCTTTCCAACTGGATAATTAGCGAGGCCAGTTCCAGGCCGCCGGGGCCGAAATCGAAAATCGGAATCGTACAGGAAAAGACGGCGAGGGACATTTTTTAATACCGCTCGGTGCGTTATAATACATGCTGTGTAAAAATATTCCGGACCTCACCGGGAGGAACGGACAACGGAGTTGTGTTGAGATGGAGCTATTTCACATGCTCGGGCGGATTCCCGTCCGGGCAAAAAACATGTGCCTCGGTCTGGGGAAAGAGTATTTCCAGTATTCTGGCCTGGAATTCATGTATTGGTTTGCCGCTGCCACCAATTCCTTTACCACGGTCTACCTGCAGGATATCGGGATGGACTCCACCGAAGTGGGCATGATCAGCGCCCTGAACTCCGCCGTCAGTATTCTCGCCATGCCGCTTTGGGGCGCGCTCAGCGACAAGCTGAGGTCCATCAAAAAGGTCTTTCTGTTCGCCACCCTGGTCAGCGCCCTGATTGTCCCGCTGATCCCCATGATCTCGGCTTACCGGCTGGGGCCCGTGCTCCTTGCCTATTTGATCATCCCCCTTTCCTGTTTTTTCCGCACGCCCACCGGCGCGCTTGTGGACAGCTGGGTGGTACAGGCAGCCAACCGCCAGGGTCTCAATTACGGCGGCGTGCGGCTCTGGGGCAGCATCAGCTTTGCCGTCATGTCCATGGCGTTGAGCGGCCTGCTGCCCCTGCTGGGCATCAGATATGCGTTTTTCGGTTTTTCCATTGTGGCGGTTCCCCTGATGCTGGTGGCTTTTTCCATCAAGGACGACGCCAAAAAGGGAAAATCCCTTTCTCTCAGGGAAATGCACGTGGGAGAGCTCTTTAAAAATTACTATTACATGGCCTACCTTGTTTTCGCCATCGCCCTGAATATCCCGCTGAACTGTTCCTATACCTTCATGCCTTATTTGATCAAATCGGTGGGCGCAGATCCCTCTCTTTACGGCATTTTGACGGGTTATAAGGCGCTGATGGAAATCCCCATGCTCATCCTGATGGTTCACCTGAGGAAACGGTTCCGTATGCCGCACATCATTGTGGCGGCAGGCATCTTCTATGTGCTGGAAATGACGCTTTACTCCTTTGCCGGGAACTTTGCCCACCTGTTTTTCATCATCACCTTCCAGGGCATCGGCGGCGGACTTTTTATCGGCGTAGGCACCAACTATGTGTACAGCCTGGCTCCGGACCACCTGAAGGCTACGGCACAGACGCTCAACGGCGCCATGAATTCCGTCGCCGGGATTGTCGGAAATCTCTTGGGCGGCGTGCTGATCGCCATGGTAGGCGTAAAGGCCTTTTATTTCATAGCAGGCTGCATGATCTTCGGAGCTGTTGTCCTCTTCCTTCTCAGCTTCCCTCTGGGCCAGCGGATTCTCAAACAGCCCCTTCCCAATGCCGCCCGCCGTCCCCGCGACCTGCTTTGTGAGCAGGCCTCCACATAACAGAAACCAGCGCCGCCTGTATGGGCGGCGCTGCTCTTTTCGAGCCCCGCGCAGGCATATATTTCCTGTTTAGGCAGCCTTCTTAAAATCGTTTCCTGATCCACCTTGCTATTTTCCGTGCTCTATGCTATAATTGTTCTCAAAAAATTGTAAAGGTTGTGGTTTTTTCCTCTATGGACAGTCACAGTACTACGCTGATCCTGATTCTGATCGTTCTGGTTGCACTTTCCGCTTACTTTTCGGCTACGGAGACGGCTTTCTCCTCTCTCAACCGAATCCGGCTGAAAAATTTGGCCGCCGGCGGAAACAAACGGGCCAAGCTGGCTTACGCTCTCTCGGAAAATTATGACGAGCTGCTCTCTACCATTCTGGTAGGAAACAACATCGTCAACATCGCTTCCGCCTCCATCGCCACCGTGCTGTTCGTCAACGCCCTGGGCGAAGGAATCGGCCCCACGGTTTCTACCGTGGTGATGACCGTTATCGTGCTCATCTTCGGCGAGGTATCGCCCAAGAGCCTGGCCAAGGAAAGCGCGGAAAGCTTCGCCATGTTCTCCTCGCCCATTATCCGGGTTCTCATTGTGGTTCTCAAGCCTGTCAACTTCCTGTTTACCCAGCTCAAAAAGGGTCTGAAGCGCCTTTTCAAGGTCAGCGGCGACCATTCCCTTACCGACAGCGAGCTGCTCACCATTGTGGAAGAGGCTGAGCAGGAAGGCGGCATTGATAAAAACGAGGGAACCATGCTCCGCAATGTCATTGAGTTCGACGACATCGAGGCCATCGACATCATGACTCCCCGGGTGGACGTAGTGGCTGTGCCCAGGGATGCGGAAAAGGAAGAGGTAGCGCGTCTGTTTCGGGAAACCGGGTATTCCAGGCTTCCTGTCTATGAAGAGACCATCGACAGCATCGTGGGCGTGATCCATGAGAAAAATTTCTACAGTTACGTATGGGGCACTACTAAGGAGATCGACAGCATTTTAAAGGCGGCGGAGTTCATTCCCCCGTCCATGAAAATTTCCACTCTGCTGAAGCTTTTGCAGCAGAACAAGCTGCACATGGCCGTCATTGTAGATGAATTCGGCGGCACCGAGGGTATTGTGACCCTGGAAGATGTGATCGAAGAGCTGGTGGGTGAGATTTGGGATGAGCATGACGCCATTGCGGCGGAAAGCTTCCATAAATCCGGAGAGGATACTTACCGGGTTTTCTGTTCCACCGATCTGGACGATCTTTTTGATTTCTTCCACATCTCCTGCGAGACGGAGGCCTCCACCATCAACGGCTGGATCATCGAAAATCTGGACCGGATCCCTGAGCCGGGCGACGCTTTCGAATATGAAGGCCTGTTGTTCACCGTTAGCCGGGTAGAAAATAACCGCGCTGTGGAAATCGAGGTCAAGGGCGAACCGCTTCCGGAACCGGGAGAAGAAGACGCCGTATAATTTGATTCCCAAATAAAATAGAAGGGGCTCTGCCGTTTCCCGGCAGAGCCCCTCAGCTTGTCGAAAAAGAGCATTTCGCCAAGCTGAACAAGTTTGCAGGGAAGGAATTGATTTCTCAGTAAGCCTACCCATGCAAACTTGTTTTGGAATCAACGCGGGAGAGGAACCCTGACGGTTCCCTCCCACACCCTTCCTCCCTCCGAAGGCGTTGGCTCTTACGTTTATCGACAGACTAAAGGGGCTCTGCCGTTTCCCGGCAGAGCCCTTTACTTTATTTTCAGGCCTTGCCGGCTGTGCTGGCGGCGATGGATTTGTCCACTTCCTCCATCACGGAAGCCTTCTCGCCCTCTTCCTTCTTCTTTCCAAGGAAAGCGGGCAGTTCCATTCCGGCCATGTCAAACATCTCATTCATGGGGGGAATGGACTTCATCATGCCGGAAAGGAAATTCGCCGTAGCAGGCGTTCCGTCCTTGCCGTTCATGCTGTCCCAGACTGTAACCTTGTCGATCTTCAGGTTCTTCACAGCCTCTACCTGGGTCTTTACCAGCTCTTCCAGCTTGTCGGCAATCATCAGGCGCATGGCGTCCTCGGCGTTTCCGCCGGCAGCCTCCACAATCTTCTGGAAACCGATAGCCTGTTTCATCAGGATCTCCTGGGTACCGCGGGCCTGAGCGTCCATCTTCGCAAAGATAGCGTCCGCTTCACCTTTGGCCCTACGGCGGATCTGTTCTGCCTCCGCCTCCGCCTGCAGCTCTTTCTGACGTTTTTCAATTTCCGCCTTCACGATGACGTCTGCCTCCAGCGTGGCTTCATCACGGGCGGAACGCGCCTTTTCAGCCTCCTGCTCAGCCGCATAGGCCTCCTGCAGCGCCCTTGCCGACTGAATCTTCTGCGCGGCGGTAGAGCGGCGCAGGGCTTCAGCCTGCTTCTCGTTCAGCGTGGCATTGGATTCCGCAATTTGTGCCTTGGCCTGGTTTTCACCCTGAATGGCTTCCGAATCCGCCAAAGAAACCGATACGCGCTGTTCCCGTCTGGCGTTTGCCTCGCCGATATCACCGGAACGGTTGGCCTCTGCCACGGAAATTTTCGCATCGTTGATGGCTTTGGCCGCCGCTTCTTTACCCAGAGCGGAGATATACCCGGATTCGTCGGAAATATCCGTGACGTTCACGTTGATCAGCCGCAGGCCGATTTTTTTCAGCTCGGTCTCCACGTTATTGGAGACTGCGGTAAGGAACTTGTCGCGGTCCGTATTGATCTCCTCGATATCCATTGTGGCGATCACCAGCCGCAGCTGGCCGAAAATGATATCCTTTGCAAGCTCCTGGATTTCAGAGAGCTTCAGCCCCAGCAGGCGTTCCGCCGCGTTCTGCATCACGCCATTCTCTACCGAAATACCCACGGTAAATCTGGAGGGCACATCGATGCGGATATTCTGCTTGGACAGAGCGTTCTTCAAATCCACCTGGATGGAAAGCGGCGTCAAATCCAGATAGGCATAAGACTGGATGATAGGCACAATAAAGGCCGCGCCGCCGTGGATACACTTTGCACTGCGTGCCGTGCCGTCCTTATTGGTGCCGATTTTTCCGTATACCACCAGTATCTTGTCGGACGGGCATTTTCGGTATCTGGAAAAAATAACGATAATTGTGGTGAACACCAAAAGTGCAATCACCGTGATCAGAATGACAACTCCTACATCAATCCCTGCGTTCATGGACCGTTCCACACCTTTCTCAAATAAAATTCCTGCCGGGCAGCCAGCTGCCCTCAGTCCTCAAGCCTGTGCCGCTCCGACTGGGCGGTGTTTATCAATGCCTCCACCACCACTGTGGTGGCGTCTGCAAGGGCGCAAACGGACACCTGCGTCCCTGTGGAAAGCGGCGCTGTTCCTGCGTTTACAGCGTCCAGTTCCACCAGCCCGCTGGAAAGAAGAAGGCTGATTTTCCCCTTGCCCTCCCCTTTTGGCGGAATTGGAAGATAGGCGGTGCCGATCTTCCCCAGTGTCTGCCTCAGATCCAAGTTGCCGTTGTCCTGCAGCTTCATGGCGTTTTTCATCAGCCAAGCCACAAGAAACAGTGCGGCAACCCCGCCGGCCGCGGAGAGAATGATGCTTTCCGCCAGGGGAAGCCCGGCCCGGTCGGCCACAAAGCCCACCCAGCCGCCGATGGAAAAGAAAGCCACAATCCCCCGGATGCTGAACAGAGTCAGCCCGTCGCCGTGACCGGCCGCTTCTCCCAAATCGGAGGCTGCGGCGGCATCGGCGTCGAAATCCAAATCCAGGCTGCCGTCCGCGTCGAAATCAGTATCCAGGTCAAGACCCGTATCAAAATCGACTTCCCCGCCGTCCGCATCAAAATCGGAATCTCCGCCGCCTCCGATTCCGATGAGCAGCAGAATCGTCTGCAGCAGCATCACCGCCGTGGCAGGCACTGCGATACAGGCGAAAACCCTGCTGATCAGGGAAAGCCCGTTCCACCATTCCAACATTACGATTCCCCCTTTCCCATCATACTTTCAGAACCGGCTCCACAGCCTGCTCATAGAGACGGTCTGCACGCACCTTGACCAGAGACGCGGCGTAATAGGTCAGAATCAGCTTTGCAGCATTCATCACCTTTTCCCTGGCTCCAGGGAAAGGCTCCCTGTAGTCTGTTGCCCGGGATTCAATCAACCGGTCCAGGCTGCCTGACAAAATTGTCTCATAATCCACCTCATCCAGAATATCGCAGATGTAAATATAGAGCTGCGACTCCGAAATGCTGTCGTCCTCCCGGCAATTTGCGCTGCCGTTAAGATAGGTGAGTATATGGACGATGGTTTCCAGCTTGGTCACCTCCCGAAGCATGTTGATCAGCAGAATGCGCGCCAGGTGGTTGGCTGAATATCGTTTTTCCACCGGCTTCTGCACCCAGCCCCGGTTTACCCAATTCTGTATGACCGAGGTTTCCAGCTTGGTGATCTCCCGCACCTGAGACAGCATCAGTCCCTTTGTGCCGAAGAACAGGCCGTCCAGAAATTCCGCCGCGCTCTTTCCCTGCCGTTCCACAACTGTTCCCGGAAAAGTTGGTTCCAGTATTAAGTGTGAATCCATCTTTATCCCCTCCTCCCTTTTGTGATTGAATTCATTATATAATGTATTCACGTGATTGTCAATAACTATCTTATATTTATTTTTACAATCTCAAGATTGTAAGTTTTCCCATAAAAAAAAACTCCTGAAACATGACGTTTCAGGAGGCTAATTGGAAGATTTCCATACAGGCAGGCTGGGCTTTCTCCCTAATGCGCTGAATTGCCCAGCCGGAGAAGTCCATGGTCCAGCTTTTCCAGCAGCTGCCGCAGCTTGCGATAGAGCAGAAATGCCAGGATAAAATTTCCGACAGCATGGGCAATGTCAAACGGAAATCCACTGATAATCCAGGAGATCATCATCGGGATTCCCCCGATGGGAAGATAAGCCAGGGAGCAGAACGTGCCGAAAGCAAGGCCGTACAGTCCGGAAAAGACCGCCCACTGCCAGCTTTTGGTCATCCAGCGGAACATATAGGTCAGCAGGGCCAGCAGCGGCCAGACATAAAGGTAATTCAGCCACCAGAACCCAAAGCCATAAACCAGCCCTTCCAGCAGGATAAACACACCCAGAGCCCCGACGACCCGCTTGCGGAACACCAGGGTAAAGAGAATGACAAACAGGCTCACCAGCTCAATATTGGGCAGAAAAGCCAACGCCACCTGGGAGACAAACATCACTACGCCCAGCACCGCCATCAGGCAGAGATCCCGCAGTTTCATCAGTAACCTTCCGTAAAGGTAAATTCAAAGGCGTCGCCGTCGGCAATTTTGGTATCGTCCACGCCGTAATTCCACATTTCGCCGCCCTTAGTCAGACACCACCATTCCTGGTTGCCGTCGTCCACCGTCTCGCCGTCCACGGTCTTCACAAACAGACCGAAGCTGCTCTCTTCCCCCTCGGCCAGCTTCTCCTGCTCCAAGGCTTCCCGCAGGTTCTCAGCCTCTGTGGAGATGGTGAAGGAGTTCTCGCTCTTATCCTTGTGCACCACTGTCAGGGTGATTGTCTTTGCAGAAACGCTGCTTCCGGCAGAGCTGTCCTCACCGGAGCTTGAAACCTTCT
This sequence comes from Neglectibacter timonensis, assembly GCF_900048895.1. Taxonomy (GTDB): domain Bacteria; phylum Bacillota; class Clostridia; order Oscillospirales; family Acutalibacteraceae; genus Acutalibacter; species Acutalibacter timonensis. The sequence goes on from NZ_LT160640.1 coordinate 1,103,898, forward strand.
CCTCCTGGCTGCTGCTCTGGGGCATTGCGGAGGACGTCTTGGACTCCGTTTCCTGCTGGCTGCAACCGGCAAACGCCGCCATTCCCAAAAGCATCAGCACACCCAGCAACAGGGATATGACTCGTCTGTTCTTTGTTTGATTCATTTTTTTCTTCCTTCCTTATAAAACGGTTATTCGGCGGCTTCCTGACACCGCCCATTTCTCAACGCGCTCTATCATAGTATACCTGCCGGATTTTGTCAATTCCTTTCCGCTCAATTCATTCAGAAAAGAAAACAGCGCCGGTTTCAGTCGTTTTGCTCAGTAACTCCGGACGGAGCACACTTCTCTCTGGGAAGATTAGCGATTGTAAAAAAACGTGCTTTATGGTATGATTTTACAAACCAAAGACGGCCTGGACACGGCGTACTGCCAGTAGAAAAAGGGAACGACCAATTGGTCCGGAAGTTCTCCGGCGGCGATTCCCCCATCCAAAGCAGACTTCGTTTCCGGGCAACATAGCCAATATAGATTATTCAGCAAATTCTGATTTGACCGGCGATCTCAGCCAGGGAAGGAAAAAGTCCCGCCACAGGGAAGGGTATTTCTTCTTCCGTTCCGGAACGCCGGCAGATTCAGCAGTTTAAGCAACCACACCTGCCTCCGGCGGACGCCGGATCGTGCGGCGTCCCTTCCGCAGGCAAATGAAACTCAGAAGGGATGAATCTGAACTTTGGAAGATAAAAAAAAACCCCAGTCCGTTTCCCGTAAAGGGAACGGGATCTGGCAAACCGTAAAGTCCTATCTGCGGCTCTATTTTGTAGACGCTATGAGCGCCATGGCGCAGGGGCTTTTCGCCTCCCTGCTCATCGGCACCATCATCTCCACCATTGGCACGCAATTCGGTATTCCCCTGCTCACGGAGATCGGCGATTTTGCAAAAGCTATGGCTGGACCGGCAATGGCCATCGCCATCGGCTATGCCCTGAAAGCGCCGCCCCTTGTCCTGTTCTCCCTGGCCGCTGTGGGCAGCGCCTCCAACACCTTGGGCGGGGAAGGCGGTCCTCTGGCTGTGCTGCTCATCGCCATCATCGCTGCTGAGCTGGGCAAGCTGGTCAGCAAGAAAACTCCTGTAGACATCCTGGTGACGCCCTCCGTCACTATTCTGTCCGGCGCCCTGCTGGCCTATCTCTGCGCCCCGGCCATTGGTGCGGCCGCTGCCAGTCTGGGGCAGCTCATCATGTGGGCCACAGAACTTCAGCCCTTCTTCATGGGCATTTTCGTTTCCGTATTGGTCGGCGTAGCGCTGACACTGCCCATCAGCAGCGCCGCTATCTGCGCTGCGCTGGGCCTCACCGGGCTTGCAGGCGGCGCCGCTGTAGCGGGCTGCTGCGCCCAGATGATCGGCTTTGCCGTCATCAGCTTCCGGGAAAACAGATGGGGCGGTCTGATGGCCCAGGGAATCGGCACTTCCATGCTGCAGGTTTCCAACATCGTGAAGAATCCCCGCATTTGGATTGCGCCCACCTTGGCTTCCGCCATCACCGGGCCTCTTGCCACCTGTGTGTTCAAACTGCAGATGAACGGCGCGCCTATCTCCAGCGGTATGGGCACCTGCGGCCTGGTGGGTCAGATCGGCGTCTATTCCGGCTGGGTCAGCGATATCGCTGCCGGAGCCAAAGCCGCCATCACGCCCATGGACTGGATCGGCCTGCTTCTCCTCTGTTTTATCCTTCCCGCGCTGCTGTCCTGGGTCATCAACCTGGGCCTCAGGAAGCTGGGCTGGGTGAAGGACGGCGACATGAAGCTGGACGTCTGATTTTATCAAAAAAGGCAGAAAACGTTTTTTCGTTTTCTGCCTTTTTATTTTCCTGTGGCGCAATCCCAAATGATTTTTTCTGCAGCTTCCGTGCCATCCTGGAAATCAAGCTGACCGGTCATTGGGGCTTCCTTTCATGCGGCCAATAGGAACGAGCTGCTTCGGGATTGTCCGTGAAGTATTCGTTTCTAGAATTAATATTTTGCAAATTCCACTTTTCAGTATATTTGAAATCATAGAGCGGCAGAATATTCTCTGTAACCAGTTTACGGGATATCGTGCGCTCTGCGCGCAAGAAAGGAAGATCAGCATGAACCAGAAAAACAACGGCAGAATCGGCAATCTGCCCGCAAACATCAACATTATGAATCCTGTTCCAAACAAAGATGCAAAAAATATTACAAAGCTGGTGCGCAAAAACGGAAAAATCTCCGGATATGAGCTTTCCGACGGCACTGTATTGTCTAAACGCGAGGGAGTTGCCCTGGCAAAGCAGGGCGGTATCCGCGGAGTGGCCATTGCCAGCCGCAACGGCAGCGAATATCTGCGCTCCCTGCCGGACGGCAATGAGAGCAACAATTTGGGCGACCTGCCCAGCGCTCCTGCAGACGATATTCGGATGTGACCTGTCAGACACTCAATGTGAAATAAGGACTCTCAAAAAAGAAGGACGCTGTCAAAAAATGCAGCGCCCTTCTTTTCTGTTTTAACTTTCCAGGGAATTCACCGTGCTTTCCCTGTCAATGGTGATCACCGCACGATAGCTGGGGTCCAGCAGCTGTATTTCCTGGGAAATCCTGTCCTGGATGACATCGTCGCTGTCCTCCAGAGAGAAGGGCGCGGCTACGTCAAACAGGACGTTGGAATGGGTAATGCCCCACACCACACGGAAATCGTGCAGTGAGGCCTGAGGATAGATTCTGTGCACACACTCCCGCACCTGCCCGTGCAGAGCATTGGTGCGCTCGTCTCCCGTGACGACAGGATCCAGATGAATCACCAGGTGAATCCCCATATCCTTCAGGAAATCCCGTTCGATGTTGTCAATGATATCGTGGCTGATCAGAATATCCTCTTCTGCCGGAACCTCGCAGTGCACAGAGGCAAAGCATCTGCCCACTCCGTAATTGTGCACAGTCAGGTCATGAATGCCGATCACCCCGGGATAGGTCAAAATCTTCTCGTAAATAGAGCGCACCAGCTCCTCGTCCGGAGCCATCCCCAGCAGAGGGTCTCCGGTTTCCATAATCAGCTTCACGCCGGAACCCACAATAAATACCGCCACGGCAAGCCCCAGAAAGCCGTCCAGATTCACACCCGTCAGCCTTGTGAGCAGCGCGCCCAACAGCACTACGGCAGTGGCAATCACATCGTTCCTGCTGTCGCTGGAGGTGGCGTAGATGGCCTCTGATTGAATTTTCCTGCCCACACTGCGGTAGAAGAAGCATTGCCACAGCTTAATGAGGATGGAAGCCCCCAGAACACAGAAAGCCAGGACGCCGTACTCCGTCTCTTCCGGCGTCAGGATCTTCTCTACGGACGACATCCCCAGCTGCAGCCCCAGGAACAGCACGATAAAAGAGACAATGACCCCGCAGAGGTATTCAATCCGGGCGTGGCCGAAGGGATGCTTTTCATCCGCAGGCTTTCCGGCCAGCTTGAAGCCTACCAGCATGATAATGGAGGAGCCGGAATCCGTCAGGTTGTTCACGGCGTCCGCCATAATGGCCAGGGAGTGAGAAAAGAATCCGGCCAGAAATTTGATGAGGAACAGCAACAAGTTGGTGGCGATCCCCACAGTACCCGCCGCACGGCCGCTTTTCTCCCGGATTTTCGGATCTGCCGCCGTGCCGTAGCCCTTGACCAGAAGCTTCATGACTGAATCAAACATATTTCATATCTCCAAAGAAAGGAATCCGGGGCCTGCGGGTTTTCACCCCCATTCCCCGGCGCTTTATTCCTGTTTATAAAACGAAAAGGCTAGTCGATCTTCCTAAATGCTTTCCGCATAGGCAATGGGCGAGCCCGCAATGGCCTCTTTGATTCTATGTTCACACCCCTTACTTTCCACAACCAGAGTGGAACCCATGTCAAAGAAAACCCATCTCATATAATCTATCGTACCTGCCTTTTCACATGCGGCGCCCGCTCTATTTCATACCAAAATACTGCCGCCCAGGCTGTCGATGCCCACAATCAGGGGAAAATCCCGCAGCTCCAGACGCTTGACAGACTCGCAGCCCAAATCCTCAAAAGCAATGACCTCGGCTTTGACGATACACCGTGCCGCCAGCGCCCCTGCGCCGCCTGTGGCGCAGAGATAGACCGCGGAATTGCGTTTTATCGCCTCCACCACTTCAGGGCTGCGCTTTCCTTTTCCGATCATACACTTGAGCCCCAGGTCCAGAAGCCGGGGCGTATAAGGGTCCATCCTGCCGCTGGTGGTGGGACCGCAGGAACCGATGGCAAGGCCCTCCGGCGTGGGAGTGGGCCCGGCATAGTATACAGCGGCGTTCTTAAGCGGGTAGGGCGGTTTCTCTCCCCGCAGCAACATCTCAGTGATGCGCTTGTGAGCGGCGTCCCGAGAGGTGTAGCAGGTTCCAGAGAGCAGCACCCGCTGGCCCGCCCGCAGGGAAGCCGCCTTTTCTCCAAGTTCCGCCGTATTCAGCCTGATTTCCTCCGCCATTGTCCCGCCATCCTTTCCCGGTACTCTTTTCGGGTTTCAGCCCTTCACCCAGAAAAGCTCGATATGTTCATGGGTGGGTCCATAGAAAAAGGCGATTCGGATGGGCGTGCCGCCCAGATCCACGTCCTTCGGCTCATCGGTGATCTCATACCCTTCCGCACGCACCTTCTCAATCAGCTCATCTACCTTGTCGGTGGCAAAGGCGATGTGCGCCAGAGGTCCTGCCGGCAGCTGGTCGGACTCACCGCTGAGAATCTCCATGCAGGAGTTGTCTCCGCAGGAAATCATTAGGCAGGGCCGCTCCGGATCCCCCCAGCTCTTGACCGTTTCCATACCCAGAAGCCCGGTGTAAAACTCCACCGTTCTTCTGTAATTCTCCGCCGTGGGCTTCACCGCGATGTGATGTACGCCCTGAATCAATTTGCTCATAACTTTCTCCTCCTGGAAATCTGATTTCCTGTGAATTTATGCGCTGTATCTATTGAAAAAAGGGGACGCCGCTGCTCGGCGGTATCCCCCAGTTTCCGATGAAAGCACCGCTTATTTGCGGTTGAAAATTGACATGATGTCTGTAAAAGTATCGTCGTCATCGATGACGGCAGGATCCACCTTGGGCTCAGAGCTTCTGCTGCTGGAGGTGCTGGAAGAGGAAAGAAAATCATCATCGTCATCCTCCAGATTGATCGCCGGGGCAGGCCTTGCCTTTTCCCCATTCATGCCTTCAAAACCGGTGGCGATAACAGTAACCGTCATCTCATCTTCCATGTTCTCGTCAAAGGTGGCGCCCCAGATGATGTTGGCCTCCTCATGGGCGCGTTCCGTGATGATCTGGGAAGCAGTATCGATCTCATCCAGCGCGATATCGGGAGAAGAGGTGATATTGATGATAACGCCCTTGGCACCCGCAATCTTGGTTTCCAGCAGGGGGCTGGAAATGGCGGCCATGGCGGCCTGTTCGGCCTTCTCCTTGCCGCTGGCGTGGCCCACGCCCATATGGGCATATCCTGCGTTCTGCATGACGGACTTCACATCTTCGAAGTCCAGGTTGACGATACCGGGCAGCTGAATCAGGTCGGAAATGCTCTGCACGCCCTGGCGCAGCACATCGTCCGCCACCACAAAGGCGTTGGCCAGGGTAATGCGTTCCTCGCTCACCAGCTTCAAACGTTCATTGGGTATGACCACCAGAGAATCTACCTGCTCCCGGAGAGCGGCGATTCCCCGCTCCGCCTGCTCCATGCGGTGGCGGCCTTCAAAGGCAAAGGGCTTCGTTACGATGCCTACGGTCAGCGCGCCCTGCTCCCGGGCAATCTGTGCAATCTTGGGAGCTGCGCCTGTGCCGGTGCCGCCGCCCATTCCGGCGGTGACAAACACCATATCGGCATCCTTCAGGGTGTTTGCAATGAGTTCCCGGCTTTCCTCGGCAGCCTTCTCGCCCACCTCGGGCTTGGAGCCTGCGCCCCGGCCCTGGGTAACCTTTTCGCCCAGCTGTATCTTAATGGTGGCCTGAGAACGCTGAAGGGCCTGCTTGTCCGTATTCATGCAGACGAGCTCTACACTGCGCACGCCCGCGCTGGCAATGCGGTTCACGGCATTTCCGCCGCCGCCGCCCACACCTACCACTTTTATGGTCTGTGGAGTTTCATCCAGCAGGTTATCAACTTCAAAAGGCATATTGTTTCCTCCTTGGCTTTCTGAGACTTATGCTCTATCTTCACTGTGTAAAGCAGTCAGCATTTTTTCTTACTATACCACATCGTATAATCTATCACTTTTCCGGGAAAATTTCAAGGAAATAATTCAAAAAAGGGCCCATAAAATAAAGATTATTCCCTTTCCAGTATATTCAGCGGCAATGAGCTACAAGATGTGCTCTTTTTCGCAGTTCCGAGAGGGAAAAACAGCAATTTCCTTTACATTCCATCCCCCTCTCCGGCGCCGTCTCCAGCATCCCAGGTACCGCCGGTATCTCCGGTACCTCCGTCATCTCCAGTATCCCAGGTATCTCCGGTATCCCCGATATCGCCGGTATCACCGCCTGTATCTCCATCGGAAGAATCCCCGCCGCCTGTAAAGTAGTCGTCGGGAATCCCTCCATCCCGTCCGTCGTCCGAGGTGTCTCCCTCACCAGAGGAATCATTTGAGGAAGAATCCGGCACAGTTCCCGAATCGCCGCCGACAGACGAAGCGCTGTTGTTCTCCCCCGGCTTGTCCGCGGTGAAGGTAGAACGCTTCACATCATTGGCCACCGTCAAATCCAACGTTCCTGTTTCCTGTGTTCCGATGGACTTGGGATCGCTGGCGATCTTATAGCCGAATTCCACCTTATAGGCAAGATCCGCCGCGTTCCCCAGCAAAAACTGAATACGCCCTTCATACCAGATGCGGATGTTGTAAAGATCGCTGAGATCCAGCTTGGTAAATTTATTCACAGCGTCAAGCTCCACAAGCTTAGCCATGATCTGCCGGAAGACCGTCTCCACATTCGCATCGCTCAGCTTGAGCCCAGTTCCCAGCGTGCTGTCTTCCGGTGTGACGCCCACGATCTGCATGACTCCTGCCATGGGCTTGTCCTGACGCTCCAGAAGCTTCCCGTTCTCACTGAGGTAGAGCCAGGAGCCCCCGCTCTCGATACAGGCCCCCACCTTTGCCGCGGTGACGGAGATTTCCAGTGTACCGGGCAAACGCTTGCGCACCTCTGCTTTTTCAATATAGGGCAGCTCACGCTCCAGCTGTTCCTCCTGCTCCTTCGTCGGTAAAAATACCAGGTTATCGCCGGTCTCATAGCCGCATATCTTTAGAATGTCTGAGGCGGAATAGACCTGGTCACCGGTCACTTCAATCTGGGCCACCCGGAACAGCAAAAACACACAAAGCAGAACAGCGGAGGTCAGCACGCCGAAAAAGGTGAGAAGATAAACGACAGCCCTCCCCTTTTTGCTCATCGGCTTTTTCTGTTTTCTGCGTTTCCTGGCCGGTGCGGGCGCAGGCCTCCGGCGGCTTTCCCCGCCGCCGGGCTTTCTGCGCGCTCTGTCTGATTCCCCGTATTCCGGCCGTGGAGGCCGCACGGAAGGTCTTGCCGGGGCGCTGTCTCCGGGCCGGCGGGCAGGACGGCGGCCTGGGGCCGTCCCATCTCTCCCGCTGTAAGAAGGATTCCGTACAGGCGGGCGGCCTTTTGCCTTCTGCCGTCCTGAATTCCTTTCGGCGGATGAAGAGGCGCCGAGATCGATAAAATATTCATCCTGCCATGGATCGCTTCCGCGTCCTTTTTCTCTCATCCCTTCGCCGCTCCTTTCCTTAAAACTTCCTGTTTCTTAACTTTCTTCTGCTTCCGGCTCCCCAGAACCGGCGAACTCCCGGATCCTGGCGCCGAGAGAACTGAGATTCCCGGCAATGTCCTCATAGCCCCTGTGAATGTACCTGGTCCCGCTGATCTCCGTCCTGCCCTGGGCGGCAAGGGCAGCCACCACCAGCGCCGCCCCGCCCCGCAGATCATAGGAGGTGACCGGGGCGCCGAAAAGCTGTTCCACGCCTTCTACAATCGCCACCTTGCCCTCCACCTTGATCCTGGCGCCGAGCCGTTCCAACTCCTCCGCATGCTTATAGCGGTTCTCGAATATGTTTTCCACAAAAATACTGGTTCCGCTCCCCACTGCCGCCATGCTCATCACAATGGGTTGGGCATCCGTGGGAAAGCCAGGATAGGGCATGGTACGGATATGTCTCACCGCGCCCAGATGCCGGGGCGCCATGATGTTTAGCGCACCACCCAGCTGACGCACTTCACACCCGGATTCCTCAAACGGAGAAAGCATGGGCAGAATATGCGTGTTGTCCACATCCTTCAGGGTGATATTCCCGCCGGTCACCGCAGCAGCCGCCATATAGGTCACGGTGACGATGCGGTCCGGCATGATGCGGTGCTCGCTTCCAAACAGTTCCTTCACACCGTCGATGATAATGCAACTTTCCCCCGCGCCGTAGATACGGCCCCCGCACCGGTTCAGATAAGCGGCTAAATCGCTGATCTCCGGTTCCCGGGCCGCATTGGCAATGATGGTGGTACCATGGGAACACACGGCCGCGAGCATCAGGTTTTCCGTGGCCCCCACACTGGGAAAGGAAAGGGAAACATAGTTTCCTACAATGCCGTGAGGGGCGCGGCAGTGCAGGCAGCCTCCTGTCTCCTCGATCTCTACCCCCAGCTTTTTTAGGGAGGAGATGTGCAGGTCGATGGGCCTGGGGCCCAGTTCACAGCCTCCTGGAAAATAAAGGTTTGCCTCGCCGCATCGGGATACCAGTGCTCCCAGGAACACAATGGAGGAACGCATTCCCCGCATCAGGTCGTTGGGGATTTCGCAGCAGGTCATGGCGTTGTCCACAATGAGGTCTGAGCCCTCTCTTCTGCAGCGGCATCCCAGATGTTCCAGAATGCGCACCGCCGTTTCCACGTCTGAAAGTCTGGGGCAATTGTGCAGCACGGTCTGTCCCTTACAGATGACCGCGGCAGCCAGCAGCGGCAGCGTGCTGTTTTTCGCCCCCTGGATGGTGATCTCCCCGCCAAGCTCGGCGGGCCCGTCAACAATGATCATAAGAACACCTCATATCGTAAGCATATTGCATTATATGAGGCGGTTCAAAAAGGGTTAATTCTGCTTGACCGCAGCCCGAATCACCCGGTAGATACGCTCGTTTGCGTCCAGAATCTCCATTTTTCCCGCGTTCTCTCCCAGGGAACGGAGCCGCTGCGGATCGCTTACAATCTTTGTCACCTTTTTCCAGAGAGACTCCCCGGACAGGTCCTTCTCTTCGATTATTTCCGCAGCTCCCCGGCGCACCAGCGCCATAGCGTTATGGAACTGATGGTTCTCCGCCACGTTGGGCGAAGGGATGAGGATGGATGCCTTCGATTTGGCCTCGATCTCGGAGAGGGTCATGGCGCCCGCCCGGCCGATTACCAGATCCGCTGCAGAAAGACACTGGGGCATGTTGTCGATGTACTCCAGCAGCCTGATCTGCGGATTCTCCTCCTGCCGGAAACCGAGCTCCTGCAGCTCCTCCAAAAATTTCTCGTCGTGCTGGCCATAGCCGTGAATATGTTGAAACCTTTTTTCCTTCCCGCTTTCCGCCAGCATATAGGCTGCCGCACGGTTGAGCGCAGACGCGCCCAGGCTGCCGCCAAAGGAGAGGATCAGAGGCCGCTCGTCCAATCCCAGCGCTTTGCGGGAGGCCTCCCGTTCCGCGGCCAGCACCTCGCCCCGCACGGGGTTTCCGGTAACTGTGCAGTTGACGGAATCGTCAAAGTACTTTCTGGCGTCCGGCACAGCCAGCATCACCGTCCTGACAGACTTTGCCAGCATCTTCGTCGTGACGCCCGGATAGGCGTTGGACTCGTGGATCACGCAGGGGATTCCCAGCTTGGCGGCCTCCCGGATCACCGGGCCGCTCACATACCCGCCTGTGCCCACGCACACGTCCGGGGCAAATTCCCGCAGGATTTTCTTCGCCTCGGCACTGGCGGTAAACATGCGCACAACAGTCTGGGCATTGCGCGCCAGGTTTTTCGGCGTGAGCTTCCGCTGGAAGCCGGAGATGGTGACGGTGCGTATCTCATAGCCCGCGTTCGCCACCAGCCTTTCCTCCATCCCGCCCTTATTTCCCACATAGAGAATCTGAGCGTCGGGCTCCCTCTGCTTCAGATAACCTGCCGCCGCCAGCGCAGGGTTGATATGCCCCGCTGTACCGCCGCCGGTAAACAGCACCTTGATTCCCATGATGATCGTTTCCTTCCTTTCACAATTCCATAGTAGACAGGACCGGCCAAAGCCCTGAAACAGTGACGCCTGAGGTTCAAAGCCGTCGATATCCGCACTCCGGCGGTTCAGGTCTTCTCCACATTCGAGCTGCGGGAAACATTCAGCAGCACGCCCATCTCCGCCAGAAGCATCACCAGCGCCGTACCCCCATAGCTGAAGAAAGGCAGGCTGATGCCTGTGTTTGGTATGGTATTCGTCACCACACAGATGTTGAGCACCGCCTGAATGCCAACCTGGAAGGTGATGCCCAGCCCCAGCATCATGCCGAACTTATCCTTGGCGTGGATGGAGACGTAGACGCCGCGCCAGATCAGCAGGCTGAACAGGATAATGATGATCAGCGCGCCCACCAAACCCAGCTCTTCGCAGACAATGGCAAAGATAAAATCGTTCTGGGGTTCGGGGAGATAGAGGTATTTCTGCCGGGACTGGCCAAGCCCCACGCCCAGCAGCCCGCCGGAGCCAATGGCGTAGAGGGACTGCTTCGTCTGCCAGGTATCCACATCCCCGGGCGGGTTGAAGGGATCCAGCCAGCCGTAAATACGGTCCATAGCATAATCAAATTTTCCGGAGAACATGACAACAGCCGCCACGCCCACCACGGCGATTCCGCCGAAAATAAAGAACCATTTAGGAGAGGAGCCGCCCACGAACATCAGGATGACGCCGATCATACACACGATGATGGTTGCGGACACATGGGGTTCCGGCATGATCAGGACGGCAAACAGCCCCAGCACCGCCATAAACGGCACAAAGCCGGAACGGAAGCTTTTCATCTGTTCCACACGCTGGGAAATCATATGGGCAAACACCACAACCACGGCGAATTTTGCCACCTCTGTGGGCTGGAATTCCACGCCCAGGTTGATCCACCGGTTTACCTCATTCTTTGTGGGAGCAATGGCGCTGCCGCGGAACACGATGACAATCAGCAGCATCAGAATTGCCAGGCCGCAGATGGGCCAGGCCAGCTTGTGGAAATGGTGGTAGTCAAAGGTGGAAACGATCAGCATCAAAACCACGCCCGCCACAGCAAAGCCCGCCTGGCGCATAATGAAATAATAGCTGCTGTCATAGTAATAATAACAGTACGCATAGCTGGCGGAAAACAGCATGACAAGACCGATGGCCAGCAGCACCAGGATAAACACAAACAGCGGCACGTCGATTCCGGCGCCAAGTGAAAAAAGCTTATACTTGGTCTGCCTGCGGCCTTTCCGCTGTTCTCCCGGCGATTCCTTCGGCCTCTTCGGCTGCGGCCTCTCATCCGCGGGAGGCTCATATTTTGGAACCCTGCGCAGGCCTCTGGAAGTTCTTCCTGCAGAAGACGTCATTCGATTTCCCCCTTTCCATACAGGCTGACACGCCTGTGCTATAGTTTGTGCCGGAGTTCTCTGTTTTAAGCATGGCTTTCCTCATATGCCGAAACATACTGCAAGAAGCGCCAAAGCGCCGCCTACCAGGGAAACCAAGCCGAATACGACGCAGATTTTCACTTCGCTCCAGCCGCACATCTCAAAATGATGGTGGATCGGCGACATTTTAAACAGCCGTTTTCCGTGGGTGGCCTTAAAATAGGCGACCTGCAGCACCACCGACAGGATTTCGCACCAGTACACGAGGCCCACCGGCAGCAGAAGGATGGGCAGATCGATACCAAAGGCCAACGCCCCCACCATGCCGCCCAGGAACAGGGAGCCCGTATCCCCCATAAACACCTTGGCGGGGTGGAAATTCCAGATCAAAAATCCAATGCAGGCCGCCGCCGAAGCAATGCCCATAGCGGAAAGGCCCGTCATGGAGAGAACTCCGGCGCACAGGGCCAGACCCAAAAACGCAAAGAAGGATACCGTGGAATTGAGGCCGTCGATGCCATCCGTGAAATTCACCGCGTTGACAAGGCCCACAATGACCACCGCTGCCAGGATGTAGTAGAAGTAGCCCAGGTCAATTCGTCCCACAAAGGGGATAAGGGTTGTGGTACCGCCGCCTGCCATGCCCACAGAAACCAGATAGGCCGCCGCCACCGCAAACTGCAGCACCAGCTTCTGCTTTTCCGTCAGGCCCAGGTTCCGCTTCTTCACAATGCTGATGTAGTCATCCATAAAGCCGATGGCGCCGAACGCAACGGCCATTCCCAGCCCGGCGAACAGCTTAACCTGCATTAAAAAAGTTTCGGAGACGCCTGTGGAATGGAACACGGGAATACAGGCGAATACTGCCGCCACGATGGCGATGATGAACATCAATCCGCCCATGGTGGGCGTTCCCTGCTTGTTTTTATGCCAGCTGGGCCCCACCTCGCGGATTGTCTGCCCAAATTTCAGCTTGTGCAGAAAAGGAATCATCCATTTGCCGAGAATGGCGGTGATTGCAAAGGCGATGACCGCCGCTGTCAGGAATAAAATGCTGTTCATCCAAAACCCCTCTTTATCCTCTTGCTTTTTACAGTTCTCTGGCCGTCCCTTACGCCGCCCGGACACCGGGCAGGCGCTGATTCACTTCGATGCGCAGCCCGCGGGACGATTTTCAAAGCAGTTCCAGAAAAACGGAGAAACACTGCCGTATTCAGAACACCACACAAATAGTTTGCCGGCTGCCTAGCCCAATGGGACGAAGGTTTCCGTGTTAATATTCTCCACGAAGGTGATGGTGATGACCGTGCCTTTTTTGACCATAGTTCCCGGTTCCACGCTCTGCATACTGGCCGAACCGCCCTCCGTAGCTCCAGCGCCGCTGACGCTGATCTGAACTCCCGCCAGGGACGCCGCGTAGTTTGCGTTGGAGAGATCCATACTGGTGAAATCCGGCACCTCCACCAGCGTATCCTCTTCGCTGTAGCCGTTGGTGTAAAGCACCACCTTGCCGCCCTTGGGCACGTTTTCCCCCACCTGGGGAATCTGTTCCGTCACCAGAATGGAGCTGTCGGACTCATCCCCCACCACGGAATAGCTCAGGCCCAGCTCATCCAGCTGCCGGTAAGCCTCCTCCAGGGTCAGGCCCACTGCGGAAGGCGTCACCATATCCAGCGTCTCGTATTCCTCATCCGTATACTGCGCCTCAATTCCCAGATACGGCAGGGCTTCCTCCATGATGGCGGAAAAAATCGGGCCTGCCACTGCGTTGCCGCCGGTGAGGTTGCCGTTGTTGTCGCCGTCAGGTTCGTCGAAGAACACCAGCAGGGCGTACTGGGGTTTTTCCACAGGGGCAAAGCCGCAGTAGGAGGCAATGTACTTCATCTTCTTATCCGGGCTGGTGTCGGCGTTGAATTCCGCCACCTTTTCCGAGGTGCCTGTTTTGCCGCAGACCCGGTAGCCCATCACATAGCCGCCGCTGGCCGTGCCGAAGGTGGCGTTGTCATAGAGAATCCTGCTGATGGTTTTCGAGGTTTCTTCGGATACCACCTGCCTGCGGTAGCTGGTATCTGCCTTCCGGACGATATTCCCCTCAGAATCCACCACCCGGTCCACCACATGGGGCGTCATCAGGTAGCCGCCGTTGGCCACCGCCGCGCAGGCGGTGATCATCTGCACCGGCGTGATGCTGAAGTTCTGCCCGAAAGATTCCGTGGCAAGCTCAGCCGGCCCCAGATCTTCCACCGAGTGGTACAGGCTCCAGGATTCGCCCGGCAGGTCGATGCCCGTCTGCTCCGTAAAGCCAAAGGCTTCGCGGTACTTGGCAAAGGTTTGCGCTCCCAACAGTTCCCCCACATGGATAAAGAAGGGGTTGCAGGAATTGCAGAGGCCGTCGTGAAAATTCTCCAAGCCATGTCCCGCATGCTTCCAGCAGCTGATGCCTCCGGTAACGCCTTCCACAGGCATGCTGCCCGTACAGGTAAAGGTGCTCTCCTCGGTGATTACACCTTCCTCCAAGCCCATGGCGCCCACGCACATCTTGAATACGGAGCCGGGGTAATAGGTATCGCTCACCGCCTTGTTCCGCCATTGTTTCTGCAGGGCGTTGTTGTAGGCCTCGTCCTGTTTATCCTCCGGCAGGGCATCTATCTCTTTGCGCACCTCTTCGTCATAGATGGTGAAAGGATCGTTGGGGTCGTAATCCCCCTTGACCGCCAAACCCAGGATGCCGCCGGTATTGACGTTCATCATGATGGCTACCGCGCCGTTCTTGATCTGATACTGTTCGATGCCCTGCTCCAGGTATTTTTCCAGGATGCTCTGCACCGTCTCATCGATGGTCAGCACCAGGTCATAACCGTTTTCCGCACCGATGAGCTGTTCGTATTCAAAGGGCATGTCAGTGCCCAAAGCGTTTTTCGCTGAAATCATCCGGCCCGCCGTACCCCGCAGCTCGCTGTCGTACTGCAGTTCCAGGCCGCCCAGGCCCTGCCCGTCGCTGCCCGTAAAGCCCAGAATGGTGGAGGCCACTGTACCGTAGGGATAGTACCGCTTATAGTCGTCGATCAGGCGTACGCCGTTGTCGATATCATTTTCCTTCAGAAAAGCGGTGACCTCGTCCTTCACGTCAGATTCCACCCGGCGCTTGAGATAGGTAAAAAAGGAATTTTCACCGGTCTTTTCGTAGATGGTTTCCTCATCCATATCCAATATTCTGGAAAGCCCGGAGGACACTTTCCGCCGCAGCGCTTCGTTATCTTTGCCGTCGTCGTCCTTAAAATAGTTGGGTTCCAGCACCACGGTCCACACACTGGCGCTCTTTGCCAGCACCTTGGTGCCGGTGGCGTCGTAGATCGTGCCGCGCATGGCCGACAGCGTGGTGCTGTGCAGGCTCTGGTTGAGCGCCTTGGCGCTCAATTCCTCGCCCCGGACTATCTGCCAGCGGAACAAGCTGACAAGCACCGCGCCAAACCCCACAAAGACGATGAAAGCAGTGACTCCCATCGCCTTTTTCCACATTTTCTCCGTATTTCCTTTTGCCATAATCTTTCACCACCCAGAGTCAAATTTTATGAAGTTCCCCGATTAGCAAAATGAGAGTCAAGATTCCTCTTGGCTCTCCTCCCTTACGAATACCGCTGTTCCAGTTTATTCCTGCGGCATATCGAATATTCCATGGATTCCTCCGCGCCCATCACGGAGCGGAAAGCTGCGGCGCCCGAAGCGCCCTTCCCCTTAGAGCTTTATGATATCACAAATCGGAGCGCTGCGCAATCTCTGGACATGCAGCGCCCCGAATCTTTTCTCACCCGATCTCCTGTTCCCCGCGGACATATGCCTCGATCGCCATGTCCTCCGCCAGGCATTCTTCCGGCATGATACAGGAGGAATCCCCCGCAGAGACTGCAGGCTCTTTTCTGTTCCCCTCCGCCGAGACGGCGCATACCGTCACTGTTCCGGAAACCAGCAGCAGACAGGCCGCCAGGATGAGAACCGCTCTTTTTGCTCTTTTCATAAGTAGTATGCCACCTTTCCAGTTCCTCCCTTTTCGGGAGGGTTTCACTTGCCTTTTTTGCCTCAGCGGCTGAGCTTAGCTTCTGCCAGACAGCTGTGAGCTTTCAACAGACGGAACCCAGACAATTTCTCAGAACCTTCACAACAGTCTTTTATTCTCAAAATTACCCCATTTTGAGCGGTCAGTATCCTTCTGTCTCAAAAAAGCCTCAGGCAAACCAGGACTCGACGGCAGAGAGAATCTTATCGAACCAGGAGCCTCCGTCGGTATCCTGCAGCACAGTGCCCTTATCCTGCTGCACCACGTTTACATAGGAGACCTGCCCTTCCGATATTTTTGACATGCCCAGCTCTTTTTTGGCATATTCCTCCACCTGGGCGCCATTCATCTTCTGCGAGGCCTGCATGCTCATCTGCACTTCCAGGCTTTGCTCCTCCTGCAGCTGCTGTGTGGCGATATTGATCTCCTCCGTCAGTTCCGTCAGCTGCACCTGGCTGTACACAATAGAAACCACCGTGGCGAAAATGACGGTAAAGCACAATGTGGCGGCGATCATGCGGAAGGGGTGCCGTTTCGGCTGACGGTTCTTGTCCAGTTCCTTCTGGGGCAGCTCAATGACATTTTCCCGCTTCTGCTCCTGCCTCTGTTCCCGGCTGCCCGGCTCTCCGATAGGGGCCGTACTCTGCCCTATACGGTCTTCAAACAGCGAGAAATCATATGCTTCCGACAAATTTGCCAACCCGAATCACCCTTTCCTTTTTCCCGTCTCTGTGATAAACTTTCCTGTAATCCCGGATTTGTTGTCCTGTAGGGACGAGGCCCGGTATGCCGCTTTCCTGCGGCTTGCTTCCGCAGCGGCCCCGTCCCTACGGACCGGCATCACAGATTGGTTTCCAGCTTTTCAATGACCCGCAGACGCGAACTTCGCGCCCGGGGATTTTCCTCGACCTCCCGCTGGGAAGGAGCGAGGCCCTTTTTATAGATCAGCCTGCCCTGCGGCGTTCTGCCGCAGACACAGACCGGAAAGTCTTTGGGACAAATACATCCCTCGCACCACTTTGCCATCTGCTGCTTGACGATGCGGTCCTCCAGGGAGTGGAATGTGATCACTGCGAGCCTTCCCCCCGGTTTCAAAATGGAAAACCCGGCTTCCAGCCCCTCCTGCAGCCTGTCCAACTCGCCGTTCACGGCGATCCTGAGGGCTTGGAACGTCTTTCGGGCCGGATGCCCCTGTTCTCTTCTCACTGCGGCCGGCACAGAGCTTTTGACGATCTCCGCCAGCTGAAAGGTGGTGGAGACTGGTTCCTTTTCCCTCGCCTCACAGATACCGCGGGCGATCCTGCCTGCGTTTCTGTCCTCTCCGTACCGGTAGATGATACCGGCCAGCTCCTGCTGAGACAGTGTGTTCACCAGATCCCCGGCGGTAGGGCCCTCCTTGGACATCCTCATGTCCAGGGGAGCTTCGCTGTGGTAGGAGAATCCCCGTTCCGGCGTATCCAGCTGGTAAGAGGAAACCCCGATATCCAGCAGGATTCCATCCACAGAGGTGATTCCCCATTCAGCGGCAAGCTTGTCCATCTCGCAGAAATTCCCACGGGCTATCAGGGAATTGGGGTAGCGGGAAAGCCGCCGGCCAGCCGCCTCAATGGCGTCCGGATCCTGATCGATGGAGAGCAGCTTCCCGGAAGTCAGCCTTTGAAGTATCGCTTCCGAATGCCCGCCTCCGCCCATCGTCCCGTCGATATAGACGCCCTCCGGCCTGATGGCCAGCGACTCTATGGTTTCCGTAAACAGCACGGGCTTGTGGTTAAATTCCATCATAGGTTCTATTCCTTTCAGATTGTCAGCCTTTCAAACTTAAAAATCCAAAAGGGCCATAGAGGCCTCAATCGCCTCGTCGGTCTGGCTTTGGTTGTATTCATTCCAGCGGGCAGTATCCCAAATTTCCGCCCGGACCGCGGCGCCGATCACGGTCACGTCCTTCTCCAGGCCCGCGTGATCCCGCAGATTCTGGGGAATCAGAACTCTTCCCTGCTTGTCCGGCTCCACTTCGGCGGCTCCGGAAAAGAAATAGCGCTGAATGGCCTTGCCCTGTGCCAGCGGAATGGCGGCCACCTTTTCCACCAGCCTGTCCCACTGCTCCTGAGAAAGTACAAAAAGGCAGCCGTCAAGACCCTTGCAGACGTAGAACTTGTCTCCCAAGTCGTCACGGAACTTTGAAGGGATCGTCACCCGGCCCTTCAGGTCCATATTATGTTGATATTCACCCGTCAACATAATTGCCTTTTCCTTTCCCAGAACGGGCGGCGGAGTTCAGAAGATGTGCTTTCTGGGATTTTCCACCCCTTCTTCACCACTTCGTGGAACTTTCACCCACTTTTCACCACCCAATGGCATAATTATAGAACAACTGGGGTTCAAAAGCAACTGGAAAAATCCTGGAAACCCGCGCCAACACTGGATTCGAAGGTACGTTCGACGGTATTTTGAGGGAACAAAAATTCCCCTCACTACATCTTGTGAGGGGAATTTTTGTTCTATTCGTCTTTCGTGCGCATTTCACAAAAGATTTTATTTAGATTTGGCTGTTTCGCTGAGAAGACTTGATATTCTGCCGCGTCTTTCGAAGCTCCGCGAGGTTTTCCGACAAGGACTCGTCTGTTCTGCGCATCAGGTCGTCTACATAGTCGTTGCTCGCTTTGCGCATTTCCTTGAATTTTGCCTGAGCCTGGGCGATCAGGTCGTTGGCCTTAGCCTGGGCCTGGCGCACCACCTCGTCCTGGTTGACCAATGCCTTCTGCTTTTCCTCCGCCACACGGATGATCGTCTCCGCCTCGCGCTGCGCCTCGCTGATAATCTGGGCGCGGTCGGCGACAATGGCTTTGGCCTTGCGCACCTCCGCCGGAATTTCTTCCTTGATTTCATCGAGAATCTGCCGGACCTCTTCGCCGTCCACAAATACCTTTCCGCCGGAAAGAGGCAGCTTCCAGCCCTTATCCAGAACATCATACATCTCGTCGATGAGATCCTCAATGGTCGCCTGGTTGTTGCTCATAGTCAATACCGTTCCTTTCTTCCGCTTTTCTGGAAATCCGCGGTTTTCCGGCATTCAGCCGTTATAATTGGAATTGCCGGGGTCTCCGGCAGATTACGCTTCCGGCTTTTTCTCACCGCAAAGCCTTTCAATAATCGTATCGGAAATACACTCCGGCACAAAATGGGAGATATCCCCGCCGAAACCTGCCACCTGCTTTACCATGCTGGAGCTTACAAACATATTCTCCGCACTGGTGGCCAGAAACATGGTTTCCAGCTCCGGATTGAGCTTTTTATTGGTAAGGGCCTGCTGAAATTCATACTCGAAATCAGACATCGCCCGGAGGCCCTTCACAATTACCATCACATTCTTGCGTCTGGCATACTCTGCAAGCAGGCCGTCCACCTTGTCGATCTCCACATTGGGAAAGCCTTCCTTCCCGCAGACAATGCGCAGCAAATCCATCCGTTCTTCCACGGAAAAGCTGGTTTTTTTCGCGGGGTTAACCGGCACGGCCACAATCAGCTTGTCAAACAGCTTGTGCGCCCGGTGGATGATATCCAGATGACCAAGCGTTACAGGATCAAAGCTGCCGGGGTAGACCGCAATTCTCATAAACGATTCCTCCAAAACGGCGGTTTCACGCTTCCTCTTCCCTGCGGTACACAGTGAGCATGATTTTACCGTAGCGATAACTCTTTCCTCTTTGAAACTCTCCGGCCCTTTCCGGAAGCTCCTCTCCCAAAGGATGCTCACAGAGTATCACGCCGCCGGGGTTCATTTGCCTGGCGGTCAGGGGCAGCGCCTTCTGCAAAATCCCCTTGCGGTAGGGAGGATCCAAAAAAGCGATGTCAAAGGGCTTGGAATTTCCGGCGAGGAACACGGCATAGTCACCCGGCACAATCTGCGAACGGTCCTGAAAGCCCGTAGCCGCCACATTTTTTTCCAGCACTTTGACGGAATCCCGGGAGGCATCCACAAATACCGCTTCCCCTGCGCCCCGGCTCAACGCTTCCAAACCAATCTGCCCCGACCCCGCAAACAGATCGAGAAACCTGCGTCCCTCAATGCCGAACTGCAAAATATTAAACAGGGATTCCTTCACGCGGTCTGTCGTCGGCCGCACCTGTTCCCCTTCCAGCGCGGTAAGCTTTTTCCCCCGCTGGCTTCCGGTGATGATTCGCATGGCTCGAGTCTCCAATATTTCTTGATTCGATTCGCTTTATTATCCCATCAATCGGCCGATCTGTCAACTATTCGACTGAATTTATTGAGTTTTCCCGGGGTTCCGCCTCGGTTTTCCCATGAAAATATTCATAGACCCGCAAAGCCGACGGCCTGGTCATGCCTGGCGCGTCCTCTAACTCCTTCAAGTCCGCCTCGCTGACCGCCGCAACCGTCTTGAAATGCTTCAGCAGCGCTTTGGCGCGGGTGGCCCCGATCCCCTCGATGGAGGTGAGCGTGGAGGAAACCGCGCTCTTCCTGCGCTGCTGCCGGTGATAGCCGATGGCGAACCGGTGAACCTCATCCTGGATAGAGGACACCAGAGTAAAGGCCCGCCGGTTGGAATTGATGGCGATCTCTCCGCCGCTCAGGGCGATAGCGCGGGTACGGTGCTTGTCATCCTTCACCATGCCGAACAGCGGCACCTCCACGCCCATCTCCTCCAGAAGGGGCTTCACCGCAGCCACGTGGCCCTTGCCTCCGTCCAGGAGGATCAGGTCCGGCAGCCTGCCGAAGCCCTCCTCGTCGCCCTCCTCCTGATGGCTCTTGTACTCTTCAAACCGGCGGCGGATCACCTCCCGCATGGAGCCGTAATCGTCCTGGCCGGACACCGTCTTGATTTTAAACTTCCGGTAGGCGGATTTCAGCGGCCTGCCGTTTTCAAACACCACCATACCGGCCACGTTCTCGCCGCCCTGAAGGTTGGAAATGTCGTAAGATTCAATGTAGGCCGGCGTTTTTTCCAGGCCCAGCAGCCGCCTGAGCTCATCCAGGGCGGAGGCTTCCCGGCCGGAATTTCCCATGTGCTGGGACAGGCTTTCCGCCGCGTTGCTGCGGCACATCTGCACCAGCTGGTACTGATCCCCCCGCTGGGGGATCAGCAGCTTCACCGCCCTGCCCCGCTTTTCGGTAAGCCAGCGGGCAATGAGCTCTTCATCCTCCACCTCGCCGTCCACCACCACCAGAGGGGGCACGCGGTCGCGGATGGCATAATACTGGCGCAGAAATTCGGAACGCGCCTCCGCGTCCGGCTGGCAGCCCTCAGTGAGAAAGCTCTCTCTGTCGCTGAGTTTGCTGCCGGTGAAACGGAACACTTCAAAAGCGGTATGGGTTTCCCCTTGGGCCAAGGCGAAGACATCCTGCTCTTCCACCCGGCTCGCCACCACTTTCTGCCGTTCCTTCAGCTTGCCGATGGCATTGATCCTGTCCCGCAGGCGTGCCGCAAGCTCGAATTCCAGGTTCTCTGCAGCCTCGTTCATCTTTTCGGTCAGAACCTTTACCGAGGTGGAGCTGCCTCCCCGGATAAAATCCAGCGCTTCCTGGAAAGCTTCGTCGTACTCCGCTTCGCTGACCCTGCCCCGGCAGGGGGCTGCGCACTGTTTGATATAGTAATTGAGGCAGGGCCTCCCCTTCCCGAAATCCTGGGGGAACCTGCGGCTGCAGGAGGGCAGCTTGAAAATTTTCCTGGCGGAGTCCAGCGTCTGCTTGATGGACCAGGAGCTCATATAGGGTCCGATATATTTTGCGCCGTCCTCCTCCATTTTTTTCACTTCGGAAAAGCGGGGCCAAGGTCCGGAAGTGATGCGGATATAGCTGTAGCCCTTATCATCCTTCAAAAGAATATTGTATTTGGGCTGGTTCTGCTTGATGAGGCTGCTTTCCAGCACCAACGCCTCAAATTCGCTGTCCGTGACGATATACTCAAACCAGTCCACATTGGCAACCATCCGGCGCACCTTATTATCATGGTTCTTTTCCGAGCCAAAATACTGGCTGACCCGGTTTTTCAGCGCCTTGGCTTTCCCGATATAAATGATTTCCCCGGATTTGTCATGCATCAGGTAGACGCCCGGGCTCAAGGGTAGCTTCATGGCTTTTTGACGAAGTTCTTTCTTTTTCAGCTCCTGTTCTGTCATTGTTTCTCACCTCTTTTGGAACAGACAGACAGCAAATCTTGCCTTCTGCTGCAAAAAAAGCACCGCGTAACGCGGTGCTTACCATGCCTGTCTTTCCTGTTAACTTACTCTGCAAAGCCGGAATTGACCAACGCCACCAGACTGTCTACAGCCTGTTCCTCGTCGGCTCCGTCTGCGATGATGCGAATCGTCACGCCGCCAACGATACCGAGAGACAAAACGCCCAGCAAGCTTTTCGCGTTTACCCTTCTCTCCTCTTTCTCGACCCAGATGGAAGACTTGAACTCGTTAGCCTTCTGGATAAAAAACGTCGCGGGACGTGCATGGAGACCAACCTGATTCTGGACCAATACTTCCTTAGCGCACATGAACATTCACTCTCCTACAAATTTATAAAAGGACTGATTTCAAACTAAAAATTACGTCAAACAAATGAAAAGCATTTGGAATTTAAGGTAATTATATCATATTTCTGGGCCGCGTCAACCGCATAATCCTAATTTTGGATTACTGAACAGACGCCGAATTTTTTCAGCAGGCGCGTTTGTGCACTTTGCTTGGCATGTTGAAAACTTTTTGCCAAAATTGCCGTTTGATTCGCAAGTGCTCCCCCATATCATGTATAAATTGCGCGCATGGTAAGCATTGGCAGTCTTTCAAAAAATATTCACCGCCCTCATCCTTCCGCAATTTTCCAGTTCATTCCTGCAGCAGTTTCCTGTCCTCCGCGTTCAGAGGAAAGGCTGACAGCAGGTCCGGCCTGTTCTTCCCCGTCACCCGGAGGGATTCCCTCCGGCGCCATTTCCGGATATTCTCATGGTGCCCGCTGAGCAGCACCTGGGGCACGGCCCTGCCCCGCCATACTTCGGGCCTGGTGTACTGGGGGTACTCCAGCAGCCCTGAAAAATGGCTTTCCTCCGTAAAGCATGCCTCTTCCGACAGCACGCCGGGCAGCATACGGCTTACGGCGTCCGCCAGAATCATGGCGGGCAGCTCGCCCCCTGTCAGCACATAATCCCCGATGGAGACCTCCTCCGCCCCGTATTCCTGCAGCAGCCTCTCATCGATCCCCTCATAGTGACCGCAGAGGATCACCAGCCCCTCCTTCCGGGAAAGCTCCCTTGCGTGCTCCTGAGTGAGCACTTTCCCCCGGGGAGACATAGTAATTATATGCGGCCTTTTTCCCAAATGTTCTGAAAGTTCGTCAATACACCTGGCAAAAGGCTCCGCCGCCAGCAGCATGCCCTTGCCCCCGCCGAACACCGTATCGTCCACCCGGCGCCGGGGATCGCTGGAAAAATCCCGGAGCTGGTGGCAGCAGATCTGCAGGTACCCTTTCTTCCGCGCCTTTCCCACGATGCTTTCCTCCAGCACAGGTCCGAACATCTCCGGGAACAGCGTCACAATGTCAATACGCATTATGCATTTTCCCCCTCATTGTCGAAAATGCCGGGAATGGGCAGAAGCTCGATGACGCCCCGCTCCGTATCTATCTTCTGAATCATATGGGCCACCGCCGGGAACAGGTATTCCTTCCCTCCTGCCCCGCGGATCAGATAGACGTCGTTGGCCCCGGTGGGAAGCACCTCTTCCAGCGTGCCGTACTCCGTGCCGGTGCTGCCGTCCACTGCCCTCAGGCCGATCAGGTCCTGCTGGAACACCGTTCCCTCCGGCAGCTGCACCTCCTCCCGGTCCAGCCACAGCACCTTGCCCCGCAGGGCGTCCGCCTGCTCCACCGTATCCACGCCTTTGAGCTTCAGCAGCACCTGGTTTTTGTGTACCCGGGATGACTCCAGGGACACCGGGACCTTTCCCTCGTCAAAGTAGAGATGCTTCAGCCGCTTCACAAACTCCGGGGAATCGCTCCAGGGATCCACCCGCACTTCGCCGCGCACCCCGTGGGTTCCCACAATTTTTCCGGTTTCCAGAAACCTTTTTACCGCCATAGCCGTCATTTCCTCCCTTTTTTCCAGCCGCAGGCAAACAAAAAAGGGCTTGCGCCCTCTTTGTTCAGTCTATTTCAACCATGACCTTCTGGTCGTTGCGGGTAGCGGCCGCACGCATTACAACCCGAATCGCCTTTGCAATCCGGCCCTGCTTGCCGATGACCCTTCCCATATCGTCTTCCGCCACATGAAGATGGTAAACAGTGGTGCCGTTCTCCTCTTCACTGGTGACAACCACCTCTTCAGGCTTTTCCACAAGACCTGAGGCAATTGCTTTCAGTAGCTCCTGCATTTGCTTTCTCCTTTCAAAACCCACTGCGCACAGGGCGCCGTCAAAGAGGCCGGTCTCAGATCACGCCGTGCTTTTTGAAAAGCGCCTTCACCGTGTCGGTGGGCTGTGCGCCGTTAGCCATCCACTTCTTGGCCTTTTCCGGGTCAACCTTCACCACGCTGGGCTCTTCCATAGGATTGTAGTAGCCGATTTCCTCGATGAAACGGCCGTCGCGGGGGAAGCGGGAATCCGCAACTACAATGCGGTAGAAGGGAGATTTCTTAGCGCCCATTCTTCTCAGTCTGATTTTTACTGCCATGTCTTTGTCCTCCAATTTTCAAATCAAATAAATTTTATTATGATATAGTACAGTCCCGGCTGGGCCGGGCTTATATCCCTGGTTTTAGAAAGGCAGGTTCATAGGCATGCGCCGCCGCTTCCCCTTGCCGCCGAACTGCTTCATCAGCTTCTGTGTCTGCTTGAACTGATTGAGCAGGCGGTTTACGTCCTCCACCTTCATGCCGCAGCCCGCGGCAATCCGCCGCTTGCGGGAAGCGTCCAGCACGTCCGG
This sequence comes from Neglectibacter timonensis, assembly GCF_900048895.1. Lineage (GTDB taxonomy): Bacteria > Bacillota > Clostridia > Oscillospirales > Acutalibacteraceae > Acutalibacter > Acutalibacter timonensis. The sequence continues at coordinate 1,128,537 of NZ_LT160640.1, forward strand.
ATGGGAACGCTCATACTTGGTCATCGAAAGGATGATGGCCGCATTGCGATCCAGAACCCTGTCGTCGATCTCCATGTCATCCACCTTGTTGCCGATTCCCGGCAGCTTCGAGAGAATGCCCTTGATGGGTCCCATCTTCCGCACCTGGTTAAACTGCTCCAGCATGTCGTTGAGGTCCAGCTTGTTGTTCATCAGCCGTTCCGCCGTTTTCGCCGCGGCTTTCTCGTCCAGCTTCAGCTGGGCGTCCTCAATGAGGGAAAGCACGTCTCCCATGCCCAAAATCCGGCTGGCCATGCGGTCCGGATGAAACACTTCCAGGTCGGAGAGTTTTTCCCCTGTACCGGCAAACTTGATGGGCTTTCCCGTCACAGCCTTGACGGAAAGCGCGGCGCCGCCCCGGGTGTCGCCGTCCAGCTTGGTGAGGATGACGCCGGTGATATCCAGCAGCTCGTCAAAGGTCTTCGCCACATTGACAGCCTCCTGGCCGGTCATGGCGTCCACCACAAGCAGGATGTCCGTGGGCTCCACCTCGGCCTTGATCCTGCGCAGCTCCTCCATGAGGGGTTCGTCGATCTGCAGGCGGCCTGCCGTATCGATAATCACATAGTCGTTGCCATAGTCCCTGGCGTGTTTGACCGCCTCCCGTGCGGTGATCACGGGATCCTGGGTTCCCTTTTCAAAGACCGGCGCCCCGGCCTTTTCCGCCACCACCTGCAGCTGTTTGATGGCCGCAGGGCGGTAGATATCCCCCGCCACCAGCAGCGGCCTGTGCCCCTGGCTCTTCAGCTGGTAGGCAAGTTTTGCCGCGTGGGTGGTTTTACCCGCGCCCTGCAGGCCGCACATCATGATGACGGCCGGCGGATGGGCGGGCATCTTCAGGCGCTCCTCGCTGCCGCCCATGAGCCCGGTAAGCTCCTCGTTGACAATCTTCACTACCATCTGTCCCGGAGTCAGGCTTTCCATGACCTCCGAACCGACGGCCCGTTCCGTGACCTTATTGGTAAATTCCTTGGCCACCTTGTAGTTGACGTCCGCTTCCAGCAGGGCCAGACGGACCTCGCGCATGGCCTCCTTGACGTCGGCATCGCTGAGCTTTCCCTTGCTCTTCAGTTTTTTAAATGAATTGCTGAGCTTTTCCGCCAAGCCTTCAAACGCCATTGTGCCGCCTCCCCCAAATCTGACCTGCCGCAGGAAAAGGCATACGGCCTTTCCCTTACGGCGCTTCTGAACCTTCTTACTCGTCTATCGCAATCTCTTTTGCGCGTTCCAGGATCCTCGCCACATTTTCCCGGATTTCCGGATCGTCGTCCCGGGCGCTGTTTCTCTCCTGGATACTCACCGCACAGTCGCAGATCACGGTGAGCGCATCCTGCACTTCCTTGAAGCGCTTTGCCAGGCCCAAACGGTCCTCCATCTCCATCAGCTGCTGCTCGGCCCGCTTAATCGCGTCCCGCACGCCCTGCCGGGTGATGTCCCGGTCCTCGGCAATTTCCGCCAGGGAGAGGTCCTCGTTGTAATAGGCCTCCACCACCTCGCGCTGCTTTTCGGTAAGCATGTCGCCGTAAAAATCCAACAAAAAGGTAATTTTTAAATCCTTTGCCATACCCGTTCCCTCCGGAAACACGGTCTGCCCCATTTTTCGCAAGTGTGTAAAGTTATTTTCTTTACAGCATTACGAATTATACACTACCGAACCGCCTTTGTCAACACGGAACCGGCGAAAAAATGCAGATGCACCTTAGAATGTGGTACATTCGACCCCTGGCCCAAAATATCGGCGGGAAATTCCCTGTTTTCCCTGAATTTACTTTCCCTCCGGACTGTGATAAAATGGCTTCGTGCCCTGCAATTTGATCCATAGAAAGGAACCTGTGCGAATGATCTACTTTAACTGCGATTACACCGAGGGAGCACATCCCCGGATTCTGGAACAGCTCTGCGCCACCAATCTGACACAGTCCGTGGGCTATGGGGAGGACGAGTTCTGCGGCAAGGCCCGGGAACTCATCCGGGAGGCCTGCCGGACGCCGGAGGCCGGCGTCCACTTCCTGGTGGGCGGCACGCAGGCCAATTTCACCGTGATCCGCACAGCGCTGCGCCCTCATCAGGGCGTAATTTCCCCGGAGACCGGCCACATCAACGTCCATGAGACCGGAGCGGTGGAAGCCACGGGACACAAGGTGCTGGCCCTGCCCTGCGGGCGGACCGGCAAAATTTCCGCTTCCCAGGTGGAAAGCCTCTGCCAGGAGCATTTCCGGGGCGGCATGCCGCCGGAGCACACCGTGCAGCCGAAGCTGGTTTACATCTCCCACCCCACGGAAAACGGAGCCCTTTATACCCTTGCAGAATTGGAAGCCCTGTACCGCGTCTGCCGGGAATACGGCCTCTACCTCTTTGCTGACGGTGCGCGCATGGCTTACGGGCTTTCTTCCAGAGACACAGACGTGTCCCTTCCGGACCTGGCGCGCCTCTGCGACGCCTTCACCATCGGCGGCACCAAATGCGGCGCGCTCTTCGGGGAGGCGGTGGTCCTTCCAAACCCGGAGTTAAACGCGGATTTCCGCTACGCCATCAAGCAGAACGGCGGCATGCTGGCGAAGGGCAGGCTTTTGGGGCTGCAGTTCCTGGCCCTGTTCACCGGCGGCCTCTATACGGAAATCTGCGGAAAAGCTGACGAACAGGCCTACCGCATTGCCGACGCCTGCCGGGAGGCGGGACTTCCGGAATATGTCCCCTCCCCCACCAACCAGCAATTCTTTGTTTTTCCCGATGAGCTTCTCCGGCAGCTGGAGGAAACCTATGTGTTTTCCTTCTGGGAAAAAGTGGATGAAACCCACACCGCCGTGCGTATCTGCACCAGTTGGGCCACCAAAGAAGAAAACGTGGACGCTTTGATCGCGGATCTCCGGAAGCTGGTGGGAAAACCATGAAAGCGCTCACGCTGAAGGAGCCCTGGCTGGCCCTGATTGCCGCGGGGAAAAAGAAAATAGAAACGCGGAGCTGGAAGACAAACTACCGCGGCCCCCTGTACCTGCACGCCAGCGCGTCGCCGGTAAACAGGAACGACCCGCAGACCGCGGAGCTGCTGCGGCTGATTCCGGAGGAGCCCCTGCGCTGCGGCCTAGTGGCATGCCGGTGCGTCCTCACAGACTGCCGCGTGATGGACGGCCCTTTTTTAGAACAGATGGAACTGGAGCCTGTGGAACGGCTGTGCGGCATCTATGCGCCCGGCCGCTACGCCTGGTTTTTGGAGGACATTGAGGTGCTCCCCCAGCCCTTCCCGGCCAAGGGGATGCTGGGGCTCTGGAATTGGGAGGGACCGTCCCTGTGACACAGCTTTATTTTATCCGGCACGCCCAGCCAAACTTTGAAAACCACAAGGACAGCGAACGGGAGCTCTCCCCCAAGGGCAGGAAGGACTGCGCCCTGGTGACGGAATTCCTGCTGGATAAAAACATTTCGGCTGTCTATTCCAGTCCCTTCCGAAGAGCTGTGGATACCCTGGGGGAATTTGCGGCCCTCCGGGGGCTGCCCATTCGCATTTTGGACGATTTCCGTGAGCGCCGGGTGGACAGTGGCTGGATTGAGGATTTTACCGCGTTCTCCCGCCGGCAATGGGAGGACTTCAGCTACAGGCTCTCCGGCGGGGAGTGCCTGCGGGAGGTGCAGGCGCGGAATCTCAGGGCGCTGCGCCGGGTGCTGCGGGAATGCCCGGATGCTTCTGTTGCCGTGGGAACCCACGGCACGGCGCTGAGCACTCTCCTGAACGCTTACGACCCTGGCTTCGGGCATGCTGATTTTGAACGGATCAAAACCCTCATGCCATGGGCTGTACATTTCACCTTTTTTGGGGAGGAATGTGCCGGAATAGAAGAAATCAACCTGTTCACACAGGAGGTCAAAATCAGAAAGGAAGTTGTTGCTTCGTATGAATTGGAAACTCTTTGAGGAACTGACCCAGCTGCACGGCGTCAGCGGCTATGAAAGGCAGGTGTCTTCCTTCATCGCTGAGAGGATGGATCCCTATGGGGACAGGCAGTGGATCGACGCCAACGGAAACCTGATCGTTTTCAAAAAGGGGACTTCCCCCAGCGCAAAGAAGCTGCTGTTCTGCGCCCATATGGATGAGATCGGCCTGCAGGTGATCAAGATCAACGACGACGGCACCCTGATGGTAAAGGGGCTGGGCTCCTGCTGGATCTATACCACCTATCAGTCCCGGGTGATGTTCCGCAATGGCGTCGCGGGCGTGGTTTCCTCCCGGGTTCGCCCTGAAAAGGTGGAAAACCAGATGGTCAACCTATTTGTGGATCTCGGCGTGTCCACCAAGCAGGAGGCGGAGCAGCTGGTGGAGATCGGTGATGTGGCGGTGTTCCTGGGGGATTACCTGGAGCTTGCCGGCAGCTGTGTGACCGCCAAAGCCATTGACGACCGGGTGGGCTGCTATATGCAGATGCAGGCGCTGATGGAACTGGAAGCCCCCAAAAATGACGTCTACCTGGCCTTTACAGTGCAGGAGGAGGTGGGTACACGGGGCGGCGGCGTTGTGGCTCATCAGGTGAGGCCCGACGTGGGCGTTGCGGTGGATGTGACTCCGGCCCATGACCGTCCCGGGGACCTGGAGGGCAGCAACGCCCTGGGGAAGGGCGTCGCCATTAAGATTTCCGACAACTACTCCATCAGCGATGAAGGGCTGGTGGGCACTGCGGCGGGCCTGTGCAGGGAACGTGGAATCCCCTATCAGAAGGACTGCATCTATGTAGGCGGCACCGACGCCGCCCCCATCAACCTTTCCGGAGACGGTGTAAAAACCATCGGCTTCTCCGTCCCCACCCGCTACACCCACGGCCCCCACTGCATCGCCAGCCTAGAGGATATTTCCAGTACCGTGCGCCTGCTGAAAGCTTTCATGGACGCGGAATTTTAAATGCCAGATATCGGAAAAAAACGATAGACCAGGAACGTACAGCGTCTGAAACAGCACTGCCGCAAGCGGAAAGTTCTCCGTTTGCGGCAGCCTTTTTATTTGGAAGCTCAGCAGTTCTTTCCTTTTTCCAGAAGATTCTGGTAGACACGCTCCAGGTCCTCTTTCGAGGTCACCTCCACGCCGCTTTGCATGATCTGCTCCTGAAACACAGTGGGAAGGGAATTAAAGTATGCCTGGGCGCTCTGGTCCAGCTTGCTGCAATCTGGCATTGCATTCACCGATCCTTTCAAAGTTTTCAGAAACAGTATTTGCAATTAACCGCCGGATATTCCAGCCGCGCCCGAAAAATTCACCTGGAACTAAGCCGGGCTCACTTTCCCAAAACGGTCTTGGCAAATTCTATGCCGAAGGCGCGGCACTGCTCCTGCTCCGCCTCGCTGGGCTTGAAGCGCAGCCGCAGGCCTTCGGAGACCTTCATCTTCAGCTGCTGCAGGCGCTGGGTCAGATTGGGCACCGCCTCGCCCGTCCAGCCATAGGAACCGAAAGCAGCCGCTTTCTTCCCGCCGTGGATGGTGGGGAGCATGGTAGAAGCCAAATCATAGATGGGTTTCAGGGCGTCCCCCAAAATGGTGGGCGACCCCAACAGGATTCCGTCCGCGAAAAGCAGCTCCTGCGGCAGCTTTTCGCAGCCATCCTCCACCAGATTGTAGAGCCTTGCGTCCACACCCTCGCTGCGGATGCCCTCAGCGATTTTTTCCGCCATATCCTTCGTATAGCCGTAGGCGCTCACATAGGCCAGAATCACCGTTTTATTCTGGTTGGGGTTGTCGGTTCTGCTCCATTCCCGGTAAGTGCTGAAAAATTCTTTCAGGCCTGTGTCCAACACAGGGCCGTGGCCGGTGCAGATCATCTCCACATCCATCTTCTCCACCCTGTCCAGCGCCTTGTTCATAAAAGGCTTGAAGGGGCCGAGAATGTTGTCGAAATAGTATTTGGCCGCCCGCAGGTAGCCTGCTTCGTCCTCCACCCTGCTGCGGAAAATTCCCTCACAGCAATAGTGGGCGCCGAAGGAATCACAGGTGAAAAGGGTCTTGTCTTCGGGAATATAGGTATACATGGTATCCGGCCAGTGGAGGTTGGGCTGAATCAGGAACTGCAGGGTCTTGTCCCCCAGGGAGATGCTGTCCCCCTCCTTTACCGTGCGGGACTTAAACGGTTTGTTCATGATCTGCCCCAGGAAATTGACAGCGCTCACCGTGCCCACCACTTCGATCTCCGGGTTCAGCTCCAGCAGTTTGGCGGCGCTGCCCGCATGGTCCGGCTCAGTGTGATCCACCACAAGGTAGTCGATCTTCTGAACGTCTGTGACAGCCTGCACCTTCTGCAGGTATTCATCGAAAAACTTTTCCTTTGCGGTTTCGATGAGGGCAGTCTTTTCACTCCCCTTTACCACATAGGAATTGTAGGTGGTACCAAATTCCGTCTCCATAATAATATCGAACACGCGCAGATCGCGGTCTAAAATCCCACACCAGGTAATCCCTTTCTTCAGTTCCATGGAAGCTCATCCTTTCACAATTTTTTGACTCATCCATATGGACTTCTTACTTTACATTTTCTTTTTCTTATACTATCATACAATTATACGGTAATCTTGTTGCAGCTGCAACAGTTTTTCGATTTTTTTCATTTTTTCCATTCTGTACAAAACCCCGGGCGAATCACCTGCGGCTTTGTCCATTTCCATGCCCGCTGTTCTGAATCCCAAGCGCCATACCCAAATACTACGATGAGGAAAGGATGATCGAGATGCAGGAATTCTCCAAGCTTCCCCTGTTCAGCGGCAATCCGGAGACAGAATGCCAGAGAATGATGGAATGCTTCCGCGCTCCCCTGAAAAGCTTTCGCCCTGGGGAAACAGCCTATACATACGGTGGAGGCGGCGAAACGGTGGGCATCCTCCTGACAGGGACTGCCGCCGTGGTAAAGATTGACGCGGGGGGCGGACGCACTGTACTGGAACGGCTGTCGGAGGGCGGCGTTTTCGGGGAACTGATCGCCTTTGCCTCCCTGCCCTGCGACAGTGTCAGCGTGGTGTGCGAAACCGCCTGCGAGGTGCTGCTGCTCCCTCAGGAGAAGCTGACCTCCACCTGCGGGAAGGCCTGCGACTGCCACCGCATCCTCATCGAAAACATGCTCTCCCTGATCTCTCGGAAGGCCTTCGCCCTCAGCGAGCGGGTGGAGGTGCTCTCCTGCCGCACCATTCGGGAAAAGCTGCTGTGCTGCTTCCGCATCTTCGCGGCCAAGGAGCACAGCCTGAGCTTTACCCTGCCCTTCTCCCTCAGCGCCCTGGCGGATTACATCTGCTCCGACCGCAGCGCCATGATGCGGGAACTGAAACGGCTGCGGGAGGAGGGATTCCTGGAGGTATCCGGGCGGAACGTCCGCTTCCTCTCCGAGCATCCCTTTGAAAAGGCGGACCTCTGCGCAGCCTCTCTTGTCTGAATATTTCCCCCAGGGGCACACAGGCCAAATCTGACATTTCTCTTAAGGATCAGGCCGGGAACTTGCGGATTTCTGTCCGGCAGGGTAGAATTTTTCTATTCCCCCCAGCGCGGGGGAATCAGCTTGAAGAGTATTCAATTTTGAAGGGAGAACCAACATGCTTTCCATCAGTGGAGTGACTAAAAAATACGGCAAGATGGTGGCCAACGACAACATCAGCTTTGCCGTGGGAGACGGGCAGATCGGCATCCTGCTGGGCCCCAACGGCGCGGGAAAATCCACCATTATCAAGTGCATTACCGGCCTGCTTCGCTTTACCGGCCGCATTGAGGTAAACGGCTTTGAAAACACCTCCCAGGAGGCCAAGCGCCAGCTGGGCTATATTCCGGAAATGCCAGCCGTGTACGACCTGCTGACCGTATCGGAGCATCTGGAGTTCATCCGCCGCGCCTACCGCATGGAGGACGAAGCCTACACCCGGGAGCTGCTGGAACGGATGGAGCTGTGGGATAAAAAAGACAAGCTGGGCAAGGAGCTTTCCAAGGGCATGCAGCAAAAGCTTTCCATCTGCTGCGCCCTGGCCCACAAACCCCGGGTGATCATCTTCGATGAGCCCCTGGTGGGCCTGGACCCCCACGCCATCAAGGAGCTCAAGCAGATCTTCCGGGAGCTCAAGGCGGGCGGCGCCTCCGTGCTCATCAGCACCCATATGATCGACAGTGTGGAGGATTACTGGGATGTGGCCAACATCATGATGAACGGCCGGTTCGCCGCCACCAAGCTCAACGACGGCAGCGAGGGCCAGAGCCTGGAGGACCTGTTTTTCGAAATCACAGAGGGAAAGGCCGACCCTCAGGAGGGCGGTAACTCATGAAAAGCCCCCTTGTCTACCTCACCGCCGTCAAGTTGAAAAACCAGCTGAAGGGCGTGCTGAAAAGTCCAGCCAAGCTGCTTTACGGCGTGTTCCTCATCGCCATGTTCGCCCTGGTGGCCTTTGCCAAAAACGAAACGGTGGGCGGCAATTTCCGCAGCATTTCAGAGCTGGGCGCCATCCTCACCATCTTTTACACCATCATGTTCCTGATGGTGTTCGTCACGGGAAGCTCCAGCAACACCCCCATGTTCACCCTGTCCGACGTGACGCTGCTGTTCCCCTCTCCCTTAAGCCCCAACAAGATTCTGTTCTACGGCCTGTTCCGTCAGCTGGGGGTCTCGCTGCTGCTGGGCTTCTTCCTGCTGTTTCAATACGGCTGGCTCAACTCCGTTTACGGGGTGGGCTACGGCCACCTGCTGCTCATCGTGGTGGGCTACGCCCTGACCCTGTTTTTCGCCCAGCTCTGCGCAATGGCGGTGTATGTGCGCACCAGCGGCAAGGACAACGCCGGACGCGCCATACGCCTCTGCGTTTACGGTGCAGCGGCTGTGTACATCGCCCTGGCGGCTTTCTCCTGCAGGGACGCCCTGCCCCTGCTCTCCCAGGGGGATTATGAACCCGCCCTGACTGCAGGCAGCGCCTTTTTCTCCACGCTGCCCGGCCTACTGTTTCCGGTTTCCGGGTGGATTTCCGGTATTGTGGGCGCCCTGTTCACCGGGAACTGGCTTCAGCTGGCGCTGTGCGCCGTGCTGATCCTCGCCGCCTTTGCGGCCCTGCTCCTGCTGATCACCAAATCCAAAAACAATTATTATGAGGATGTGCTGCAGACTGCGGAGCTGGCCCAGTCCGCAATCACGGCCAAAAAGGAGGGACAGCTCGCCGAGGCCTCTCCGAAAAATGTGAAAGTAGGAAAAATCGGTCTGGGCAAGGGGCTGGGCGCCAGCGCTATTTACTACAAGCACAAGGTAGAAAACCGCCGGTCCGGCGTGTTCTTTATCAGCAACATGTCCCTGCTGTTCGCCGTGATTATCATTGCCTTTTCCTTCTTCATGAAGATGGCGGAGGACGGCGCCATCATAGCCGTGTTCGCAATGGGCACCTACATGCAGCTCTTCTCCGTAGCCCTGGGGCGCTTTAACCGGGAGCTGATTAAGCCCTACATCTACCTGATCCCCGAACCTCCCCTGAAGAAGCTTCTGTACTCCCTGAAGGAAGGCCTTATCGCCGATTCCATCGAGGCGGTGCTCATCTTTGTGCCGGTGGCCTTTATCATCGGGGCCTCCCCCTTGGACACTGTATTCTGTATTCTGGCGCGCATTTCCTTCTCCCTGCTGTTCACCGCAGGAAACGTGCTGGTGGAGCGGGTGTTCGGAACCGTCAGCTCCAAGGTGCTGATTTTCTTCTTCTATTTCTTTTCCCTGCTGGTACTGGCGATTCCCGGCGTTGTCCTGGGCGTCGTCCTGATGACCTTCCTGCCGCTGCCCGGCTTTCTCGGTGTCTTTCTGGGAATGGCGCTGTGCAATGTCCTGCTTTCCCTCCTGGTGCTGTATCTCTGCCGCGGCCTGCTGCAGTACGCGGAGCTCAACAGCCGGTAAGCAAATCCATAATACTATAAATGACAGCCTCCGGGATTCATCCGGAGGCTGTTTTCTTTTCTCAGAGGCAGCCTTTCAGCTGGCCCGGAGAAATCGGGGACTTCTATTTTCCCAAAGGCTCTTAGTACCTGCTCCAGAAGGTTTGGGAAATTTCACTGGGGAGATCCTCCCATTGGTCCCGGTACCGCTCCAGCAGGGCGCGGAGCCGGGCAAGGTTTTCCTGCTGCTCCGGGCAGGCGGAAAGGTCCCGAAGCTCAGCCGGATCCTCCTTCAGGTCAAAGAGCTGTGTCCGCCTTACCGGCCCCCGGTATTCGATCAGCTTATAGCGGCTGTCCTTGACGCCCCGCATCAGGTCCCGGTAGGCCAGATACAGGGTCTCCCTGGTTTTGACGCTGCCGTCCCCGAACATAGCCGCAAAGCTCTTCCCTTCCACGGTATCGGGAACCTCATGCCCCGTCAGCTCACAAAGCGTGGGATAAATATCCATCAAGTAGACATAATTTTCCACCTTTTTGTTTTTGGGAATCCCCGCGCCCGCGAAGACCAGCGGCACGCGCACGCTATGGTCGTAGAGATTCTGCTTGCCCAGCATCCCATGGCATCCCACAGCCAGGCCGTTGTCGCCGGTGAACACCAAAACAGTATCCTCCAACAGATTTTTCTCCCGCAGGGATTGGAGCAGCCTGCCAATCTCATAATCCAGATGGGAGATCATGGCACAATAGTCCGCAAGCTCCCTGCGCACCGCCTCTTCCGTCCGGGGCGTGGGCAGAAGGATTTCGTCCCGGATATCCTCCACGCCCACCTCAAAGGGATGCCGTTCCATGAAGTTTTCCGGCAGCGTAAGTTTTTCCGGGTCGTAAAGCTCCTTGAAGCGCTGGGGCATGGTGCGGGGATCATGGGGAGCCAGATAGGCAAGGTACAAATAAAAGGGCCTGTCCTGGGGCCGGTTTTCCAGATAGTCCAACGCCGTGTTGGTCAGCAGTTCAGTGGAATGCACCCCAGGATGGAATTCATCGCAGTGCACCTGGATGGTCTCCCCCGTATGAAAAAAGTCCGCCACGAAATTGATCACATTGTCGTACTCCCCGGTGGGGTCGTAGTGGCTGACCGGCACGTTCCAGTGGTCCCACATCCCGCCGAAAAATACGTTTTCCCCGCCTGTGAACCCACGGGTAAAAGCAGGGCATCCGTTGTGCCACTTGCCCGTGCCGTAGCAGTCGTATCCGTCCCGGCGGAAGACCTCTGCAAGGGTGACGTCGCCCTCCGGGATGTTTCCTCCCTCCGCTTCCAGATGAAACAGGGAACGGCCGGAATTGAGCATGGCCCGGCTGGGCATACAGATCGCTCCGTTGGTACCGCCGGGGATATGGGCCTGTTCAAACACAGTACCGTTTTCTGCCAGCCAATCCAGGTTCGGAGTATGAATCTCCGGATTTCCCAGGGCGTGAATCGTATTGTAGCGTTGGTCGTCCGTCAGGATAAAAATCACGTTCTTTTTCACAGGTTTCCCTTCCTTTCAAGGAACCGCTGAATCCATCCGGCGCCCTGCCTTCGGCTGTGATTGGTTCAGCGGTTATGCAATATGCTGTTTTGACCGTTTCAAGGGGGGCCGGACGGAAACCGCAGCTTTTTCCACCGCATCCCCGCCCGGCCCACAAAATGAATTTGTCCTGTTTAAAACATTCAGCCTCTTCCCAATAAGGCTGCCAGCTCCAGCAGCTGCGGTTCCTTTTGCCGCAGGAATTCCCGATAGCCGCAGAACCCGCCTGTCTCGTCCACATACATTTCCCGGTGCATCCGCCGGCATCCGCCGCCGCAGAGCCTGCGGTAGGGACAGTCCCTGCACAGCTCCTCTTCGGGACGGGGACGGTTCACAAAGACCTTTGCAAGCGGCTGCTGCTGCAGCTCCGTCAGCCGCTGCTCCCGCAGATTTCCCAGCCTCCAGCGATCCAGCACATAGAAGTCGCAGGGGTACACGCCGCCGTCCGCCTCCACCACACACTGCACGTTGCAGGAGCCGTTGAAACCGCAGGCCGTCACGCCCCGGCCGGTCAGCAGGTTGAAAAGGTCGTCGAAAAATTTAACGCTCACATAGTTGCCCCGGAGGAATTCCTCCCGCCACAGGGGGAACAGCTCTGAATAGAACCCGGCGAACCGGCGGGGCGTCAGGGCCGATTTTTCGCGCTGCTCCGCTTCCAGGTCGGAAAGGCAGGGAACAAACTGCACAAACCGTATTTTCTTCTCCCGCAGGAATTTCCAGGCCGCACGGGCATGGCGCGCCATTTCCGCCGTCAGCACCGCCAGCACATTGTACTGTACGCCCAGCTTATCCATCCGCTCCTTGGCGGCAAGCACCCGGGAATATGTGCCTTTCCCCTGGGAATCCAGCCGGTTGGCGTCATGAAGCTCTGCATACAGGTCCAGGGACAGGCCCACCAGGAAATCGTGCTGCTTGAGGAACCTGCAGAACGCCTCATCCAGCAGCAGCCCATTGGTCTGCAGGGCATAGTGAACAGCCACCCCGGCAGGCCTCAGCCGGGCCGCTTCTTCAGTAAAAAACTCAAAATAGGGCAGTCCTGCCAGTGTGGGCTCCCCGCCCTGAAAGGCAAAAGTCACTTCGTCTCCCCGGCTCATTCCCGCGTAGACATTGCCGAGCATCCTGGTCACGGTTTCCCGCTCCATCACGCCGAAGCTGCGTACCTGGCGCAGGCTGCTCACATCTGCGTAAAAGCAGTAGCTGCAGCGCATATTGCACAGCGAGGACGCCGGCTTGATCAAAATCGATATCTGTTTCATCTTTCCGCTTTACAACCCTTTCCCACATGGTTTGGGGGATTTCCCTTTCGCCGCCATGCAGCTGTTTTCATGGGCATAAAGCCCGTTTTGATTATAGGCCTCGTCCGGAGCAATGTCAAGGAACAGAGAGGGAGCCCCCCTCTCATCTCCAACGCGAAAGGTTCAGGCTGCAGGCAGGACATGCGGCCTGCCTGCAGAATTCCACCATCAAACGACGGGGTGTACTTGCGCTAATCCGGGTACGCCCTGTTTTCTCAGGCTGCGGCTGAGTTTTTGGGAAACATGTATTGTTCACAGCACTAATCCCAAAACCCAGGGCAGAAACTGCCGGAGCTGCTGTCGATACGAAGGGAATCTCCTTTGCATTGGACGCCGCATTTCAAACGAACCTGCCAATATCTTCTTTCACTCCATACACCTCTTGACTATCTTAAGTTTTATTGACACTTACAAACTAATTTGGGGACACCATTGGCACGGGACACTTTTAGCCAATTTTAGATAGGCGTAACAGGGAAACGGGACACCGGAAACGGCAGCCGGGAAAACAAAAAGAGGAAGCAGTTTCCCGCTCCCTCTCAAAAATCCTACTGTTCCGCAGTTCTTACTTGCCGAAATACCGCTTCAGCAGACCAGCGAAGGCCTTGCCGTGACGGGCCAGGTAATGGGATAATTCATGGCCACCATCTCCATGGTGTGCCAGAACGGCACAGCCGCGCCACCCAGAGAATCCGCAGGCCGCACACGCCGAAACAGGTGATAAGCATGGGCTGGAGCACTTGCCACGGAGAAGATTCTAGACCACCCAGTATTTCTCCATCCCGAATGACAATCCCCCAAAATTTATTTTTGTTGATTAAATTGAAATCCACCAACTAATTCCATATTTGTCGATTACTGTAGCACATAATTGGCTCCATGGTTCTGAATGAAATGGTTCCTTTACAATTCCACCCTCACTTAATTGGTTAAATGCTTCTCGCAATTCAAACTCGTCATCAAAATAAACGCCAAAATTTATGATTTGTTTTTCTGCATCAAAATCATATAATTCATGTTCTAAGCTCTGCACACAAAAAACCACTTTACCGTCTTTCACCAATTCTGCGTGTTGATATGCGCCATAATAAGGATGCCCTTCAGGAAACAAGTCAAGAATGCCTGTCTCCAAACCAAACACCTTTTTGTAAAACTCTACCGCTTCAACGTTACTTTTAACGGATATACCCACTCCAAAACTTTTCATTCCCATATAATTTTATCCTCCATGTTCCATATAATTTTCCTTGAAGTTGAGTTCGGACGTTAAAAAAGCTTCAAACAACATTTATTCTACTGTTTTTTAATTATAACAGAGAGGGAAAAGCGCCGTCAGGCGGGATAGAAGAATCCCACACTATTGCTTCGCAAAATGGTGTCCCCTCCGACGAGGCGCCGCTCGTGTTACTTCTCCGCTCTGCTCCGAAGTAACCGCGGGTTTGCTTCGCAAACATCGCCGCTTCGCTGGATGCAGCGCAGCAGCCACTTTCCCCGGGAATAATAGACAATGAACACGATTGCGGTGATGGGCCTCTGGTGTTACGGTCTCGTGGACGATAAATCGCGATGGGACAAAGAAGTGTAGTGTTTTCATAACACAAGGAGAATCAAAGGAGTACAAGGCCAAGCAATAAATTAACACAAAAGGAGGAAGCGGTTTCCCGCTTCCTCTCAAAAATCCTACTGTTCCGCAGTTCTTACTTGCCGAAATACCGCTTCAGCAGACCGGCGAACGCCTTGCCGTGGCGGGCCTCGTCGCGGGCCATCTCGTGGACGGTGTCATGGATGGCGTCCAGGTTCTGGGCCTTAGCCAGCTTGGCCAGCTCGAACTTACCTGCGGTAGCGCCGTTTTCGGCCTCCACGCGCATCTCCAGGTTCTTCTTGGTGCTGTCGGTGACAACCTCGCCCAGCAGCTCGGCAAACTTGGCTGCATGCTCAGCCTCTTCATAAGCGGCCTTCTCCCAGTACAGGCCGATTTCGGGATAGCCTTCACGATGGGCCACACGAGCCATGGCCAGGTACATGCCAACCTCAGTGCACTCGCCGGCAAAGTTAGCCTGCAGGCCGTCGATGATCTCCTGGCTGCAGCCCTTGGCCACGCCTACAACATGCTCGGCAGCCCAGGACATGTCGCCGCTCTGCTCTGTAAACTTCTCAGCGGGAGCACCGCAGACAGGGCATTTTTCGGGGGCCTTTTCGCCTTCGTAGACATAGCCGCAAATCGTGCAAACAAATTTTTTCATGATAAATTCCTCCATTTTTTATAAATATTAAATTTTTAAGCAAAAGGGTAACGGGAAAGCTGTCCGGCCCTCCGGGACTGCCTACTTTCGGCAGCCGCCAAGGAAATTCTCAGGCCGCCGAGCCTTTCTTATGGCACTGCCCGCATACACCGCGGAACATGACGCCTGCCTCCTCCACGGAAAGGCCAAATTTTTGCGAGATACGGGCAAGCTCGTTCTCTTCAAAAAAGGTTTCGTGAACATCCAGCACCGCGCCGCATTCCCTGCACACAAAATGCGCATGGGGTTTGACGTTCCCGTCAAAATGCTCCTGCCCGTTGATCACGCCCACACTGACCGCCTTGCCGTTCTCACAGAATTTTTTTAAATTCCGGTAGACCGTCCCGAGACTCAGATTCGGATAACGGGGTTTGAGCTGAGCGTACACCCAATCAGCGGTGGGATGAACGTCGGTTTCCTGCAGGGCGTTAAGAATTGCCGTCCGCTTCCTGCTGAAATTTTCTCTTTTCTCCATTCCGGACCCCCTTTCGGATTAGGCGAACGGCCTCTGTGTGACTGGCCTTCAGCCTTCGTTCTTTCAGCCTTGTGGCCTTAGTATAGCACAAGTTTTTCCATTTGTAAATAGGAATAGTTACTGTTTTTTTATTTTTTTAATGCCGTAAGCACCTTCATCAGCGCCTTCTGGCTTCTCTCTTCGCTGACGGCCACCAGCTCGTCGCCCCGGCGGAGCACGGTAGTGCCGTTGGGGATGGTAAGAGTGCCGTTGCGGATCAGGGAAATCAGCAGCGTGCCGCCTGGAAACACAACATCCTTCACCGCCACACCGTCCAGGAGGGTGTCCTGAGGCAGCACCATTGAGCAGATGCCCGCCTTCCCCATATTCAGGGTGGCAATGAGGTGCATATGCGCCAGATCCGCCTCCTGCTCAATCAGCTTGCTGATGATATCGGTGCTGCTCACCGTGTTGCTGATGCCCAACACCCGGAAGGTTTCGATATTCCGTGGATCATTGGCCCTGGCAATCACCTTTTTCGCATGGAAATGCTCCTTTGCCAGCTGCGCAGCCACCAGATTGTCCTGGTCATGGCCTGTAACCGCCATAAACACATCACAGTTCTCTGTGCCTGCGGCCTCCAACACGCTTACATTTGTCCCATCCCCGCGGATTACGGTGGCATCCAGATCGTCCGCCAGCCGCCGGCAGCGAATCCTGTCGGTTTCGATCAGGTTGACAAAGTGCTTGCGCTCCAGCATAATGCGGGCCAGGTTCCAGCCTACCTTTCCCCCGCCCATGATGACCATATTCATATGCGTTGTCCTTTCAATCTATCTTTCTGCTGCTGACGATGGAATCCCCCGGGGAAAGCAGAATTTCCCGGTCCGGGGTCTTCAGCACAAACTGACCCTCCGCCTTGATGACGCCGAACAGGCCATCGCCTGGCCGGAGCAGCGCTTCCGCCGCTTCCCTGCCGAAAAACTTCTTTTCCACCGGCCTCACTTCCAACGCCACAGTGGTGGTGTCAAAGGTGACCTGCTGGCTCTGGATGGGGCTTGTAAGGGCAGATATCAGCTTTTCCCCAGCCATATTGGTGGGACATACGGTTTGAAGCCCAAAGCTCTCGAAAATATTTTCCCGGTAAGGATCAGAAATCCTGGCCACCACCTTGGGGACCTGGAAATAGTTTTTGGCGATCTGCCCCACCGTAATGTTCAGATTGTCGTCGGAGGTGGTGACGGCCACCGCATCGCAGCTCTCTATCCCTGCGCTGCGCAGGTTCTTTAAATCCATGGGAAACCCCACGGAGGTCACCCCGCCGAAATCCGCGCCAAGCTGCGCAATATTGTCTTCACTTTCATCGATCACCGCCACGTCATGTCCGGCGGCGTCCAGCATCTCGGCGACTCTGCGGCCCAAAAGGCCCCCGCCGATGACAAGAATATTCATTCACGTACCCGTTCCTTTCCTGCCCGGTTCTCTCCGGGCCTTGATTTCCCTGTGCAGGGGCAGAGAAACAGCCGGAAACGCATGCACCGCTCCGGCCGCCGATTTTCCTATTCTCAATCCGGACGGCGTACCTTTTCCCGCACAGAGCGCATTCCCTTGGGAAGCTCAGGCCTCTCCGTCCTCGGAATCCCGGGAGACGCCGGGAGCTGTGGTCGCGCTGCTCTCCGGAGCCTTGGAATCCGGAGCGTCGGAGCTTTCTTCTGAGGAACTCCCTTCAGAGGAGCTTTCAGAAGAACCGCCTTCCCCCCTGAGCTTAGCGGCTTCCTCCACTGAAACCTCTTTCACCGTCACATAGTCTTCAGAGACGTAGGCCGTTTTTCCTTCATATTGAATCTGGTACCAACCGTCTTTCGCCTCTCCCACCAACAGCAGAAAGGTATCGCCGTTTTCCGCCAGCCCCAGAACATCGCTGTCCGTTGAGGCTGCTGAACGCACGTTCAGCCCGTCGTCCACATCCTTCACCGTGACCACCTTCACCTTCTGAGGCACAGGGGACGCAGATGGGGACACGGTGGGGGCTGCAGCAGAAGAGCTGCCCTGCTGATCGGGATCTTTGTTCTTATCTCCACAGCCGCAAAGGCCGGCCAGGCATACTACCATCACCAGACAAATAATCTTTTTCATAAGCCGCCACTCTCCTTTTCCGGCGAATCTTTCTAAAATTTATTGTAGCATAATCTGCAGAAAAGTCCACCTTATTTTTCGATATTTTATCTTTTCCCGCCAATGAATCACAAATTCAGGCTTAAAAAACAAGAATTTTTCCATTATAAAAACTTTCCCCGGATTTCCGGCAATTCGGGAAACACAGCCTCCTTCAGTCTCAAAAGAATGTCCGGTTTCCCCGTGCAGGGGACGCCCGGCGGTTACCCCCGCCTCTGAATTCCCCGGTCATCCCGCTTGCCGCAGCTGGAAATGCCGCTCCAGCTTTTCCAAAACCTCAGGGATTGTACTGTCCTCCCTGCGCAGGCAGGTATAAAAGCCGCTCTCCTCATATTCCCGGTAATGCGCTGGACTGTTAATTTCCGCCAAGCAGTTTTTGTAGTTTTCCATGGCCTGAACAGGGTCCGGCGCCTGCTGAATCTGCCGGTAAAGAAACTGCTTTTCCGCATCCTCCCGGTCAAAAAAGCGTTCCACCGACATGCTCTGGGGGCTGAGAAGCACCGCTACGCGGTGATAATCCCCAATCTCCCTGAGGACAGAAAGGGGGATATTGGTATCCGCAAAAATCTTCTTCTCACCGGCGGAAAGACGGATCAACTGAAGAAGCTCCAGCCCGGCGGCCTCCTCCGAGCATCCTGTAATCCAGGCGTCATATTCCTCCGGCGTTCTGCCGATAAACTCCTGCCAGCCCGACATGGTCTCAAAATAGGAGAGATTCGGCTGGTGCTCCCTGTCGATGAGACCCATCAGCGCGTCATGGTAATTTTCCCCACAGCAGATGCCGTCATACTTTTCCGCCAGCAGACGCACCATCGTGGATTTCCCAGCGTAGGCGGTGCCCGTTATGAAATACACATTTTTCAGCAGTGCGCGGATGAGATTGCTTTCCAGCCCGATTTTCACAATGCTTTTCCTACCGTTCCATTGCTCCGGGCCAAGTACGCCGCTGCGGTTTTGAGGCGTCCTACCCTCCCGGATTCCTGACTCTACTATACCACAGACCCAGTGTAACATTCCATCACATCTTAACCCGCTGAAGAAAAAGCTTTCCTTCCTCCCTCTCTTACCGGTTTCTCTCCTCTTCCGGACACAGAAGGAAGGATAGAACAGTTCTTGTTCCTTTGGGTCTTGTTAAGTTCTTCTAGTTCGGGTGCCAATTTGTCACCACGGTGGTGACAAATTGGCACCGCCGTGATGACATGAATGCACTACCGTGGTGACACTCCCGCGTCGGGGAACAGTTGGCACAGGCAACCCCTTTTCACAAAGCGCCTTCCAGTTCACGGGCTTTCCCCTGCCGCGGAAGACATTTTCCTCCAACCCGGTTTTACAGCCTCCGGCTGGCCAAAGCCTTTACGAACTTCCCATAGCGGCGGACCCGACAAGCCGTTGGCCTTTGCGCCCAAAAAGCAGCGGGATTTCTGATCTTTTTCCCTTTCAACAACCATCCTGCACCTCTTTTCAGAGATATTTTTACTTCTTCCTTGCTTCCAATGTGAAGGAGCGGCTGTAAAGCGAATTTACAGCCGCCCCCCTTTTCTAGCGAGAGACGCATTACGAGAGCTTTTCTACCATGCCCTCCGTAATGCCGTTTTCATTAAAGGAATCCACTCGGAAGTAATATTCCTGGTCCTCCACCAGGGCGCCGATGTTCTTTTCCGATACGCTGCTGCCCATCAGCAGATAGCTGTGGTAGAGCTTATCCGCCCGATGTCCCCACAGTACGTTGAATCCGGCGGCGCCGGGCGTTTGGGGAATAGAAACAGTGAAATTCATGGGACCGACTCGTTTGGCAGCGGCCTTGGGGGCCTGAGGTTTCTCCCCGCTGCCCCTGCCAAAGACGCGCAGTCCGGAAACGCAGGGCGCTGCGCCGTAGGGCACCTGGAATATTGTCAGGCGGAGACGGCGGATTTTCAGGCCGTTCTCACGCACCACCAAATCGTGGCTTAAATCAGTTTCCGCATTGCGTTTATCCTCCACCACTGTCCAGGCTTCGCCGTCCACGGAAGCCTCCAGCAGCCAGCGGGTGGCCTGCAGCGTCAAATCGATATAGCGCTCCCCGCTGTTTTGGGCCTGTTCCGGCCAGGCAATGCCGTTTTCCGTGTCATCCGCAAAGTTGATCTGGATAGCCCGGACGTCCATGACCTCTCCCAAATCCAGAGAGAGCCACTGGCCTTCCCCGGCGCTCCCGGCTTTCCACCAGGTCTGGGCGTTCTCGTCTACAGCACAGGAGGATTCCCTGCCAGGGGCGCAGGAGGACGCCGCCGTCTTTTTGCCGTAACTGAGCAGATACCACTCCGGATCCTTCCAGGGATCAGCCGCCAGACCCTCCACATTCATGGGCCAATCGCCGTAGCGCTGGTTGCAGAACAGCTCCCCATCCTTGTCGAACCCGGCGCTCCACAGGCCGACACGGCGTTCGAAGCTGTGATTCATACTGATCTGCATGGTCGCCGTATGCCACCATGCCCCATCCCTGTCCTGCAAGGTCGAACCATGGCCCGCCCCGCGCATAAAGCCGCCGGGCTTCAACGAGAAAGGATTGTTCAAGGCGGGCGTGAAGGGCCCCAGGGGACGGTCTGAAACATAAACCCCGTCGGCGTATATGTTAAACTCCGTGCCGGGACAGGCATACTGCAGATAGTAACGGCCATTGTGTTTGGTCATCCAGGCGCCCTCAATAAAGGGCATCCCCGAAAACATTCCGCGCATTGTGGCCCGGTACTGGTCGGGCACTTCCTCCAGGGTCATCCTCTTTTCTTTCAAATAGTCTGTAAGAAGTTTTTCAACCTCATCCTCTGTTTTCGGCTGCTCAGAATTGTCTTCGCCAAACCGCTCATACCCCTTATGGAAGGGGTCTCCAAAAAGCAGCTCGACTCGTTCAGTCTTGGGCTTCATGGTTTCCCTGTCCAGTTCAACACCCCAAATGGGGGTAACATTGGAACAGCCCCAGTAGAAATACAGGCGGCCATCGTCATCCAGGAACAAATCAGGATCCCAAAAATCAAAAGTCCCGGGGATTTCCTCATAAGGGCCGTTGACGGGGTCCTTGGTACGGTAAAAATTGCAGATCTCCCCCCGCTTAGAAGCGGAAAAATACAGCCATTCACCAATTGCCCGGACGTCGGGGGCGTAGTCGTAAATGGGCAGGTTGGAAGGCAGCAGACGACTTTCCCAATGGGCCAGGTCTTCCGACACCCAGACAGAGCCGTTCATGGAAGCAAAAAGATAATATTTCCCCTGAAAAAGCACCAGGGATGGATCGGCAGCTTCACGATTTACCAATTTGGCATTGTCCGCCGAGCGGCGGTCCGTCAAAAATTGATAGTGGTAGGGAACATTTAACGGGTTGCAAAAGTATTTCACAGAATCACCTCCAAAAAGTTGCGTACATGGCGCGGTTCAGCTTGTGGGACAAATCCAGACAGTACAGGAAGCCGATGCGCTTTTCCCAGTATCAGCAATCCCTTTTCAGCTTGGATAAAATCAGGCCGGGACTGCGCCAAAACAGGGCGGCCCCGGCTGATTCCTACTGGAGCAATTTTTTATGCGGGCCGTTACCGGCAGCGCAGAAAACGGCAGCGCAGAACGGACGGCTTTTCGCGGAACATAATGCGGAACTCGTCTCCGTTCAGCTGGCGTTCGGGAATCCACACATTGTTTTCATAGCGGCCCTCGGTGATGGAGACATACTCCACGTGGCTGGGGTCGTTGTTCTTGGGCAGGGGCGTCACATGGTAGTTCAGCCCGCAGAACAGGAATTCGTCGTCTGACAGTTCGATAATCAGCCCGCCTCCCTTGGGAGATTCCACGGAATTGGGCATATAATCGATACGAAAATCATACTTGCTGAATTTAACCAGGCCGCCCACTTCATCTATCCCGCGGGTGAATCCCATCATATGGGAGGTGCAGCGGTATTTGCAGAGAAGCTCCGTCATGCCGCCTAAAAGCCGGTAGCTCAGCCCCAGATACTCCCCGGAGCGATAGTGGTTAAACGCCTCTGCCATGATGTTGAGGCCGCCCAGAAGCGATTTGTCCGGAGACGGGCCTTCTTTCCCCACAGTCTCGATGGCAAAGGGGGAGAAACCCAGAGCGCCGAATTTACCCACAGCTGAGAACACGTTGGAGGCTGAATCCTGAGAGGGGCGCGCCTCCGGAATGAACAGGGGGTTGCCCATGGCTGTATATTCCCGGCACACTGCCTCAAAGTCGGGCAGGTAAATGTCAGGGGACTGGAAGTCGACGGCGGGGGCGAACTGTTTCCACCAGTCCATATGGCGGGCAATGGGGCCGCCGGCGGGGTAAGTTCCCGGCGTCCAGGGATGCTGCTCCAACCAGGCGTTGACGTAAAGCGGAATGGGATAAACCGCCTTGCCCGCAGCGGCAATCTGCTGGGTGGCTTTGGCGTAGTGATAGGTCATAAAAAGCTCGGGCGCTTCCTCTCCAAAGGCTTCGTCCCAGGTTCCATTTACCCCGCAGAAATCCGCCGCGTCCGTGGGCACCGCCTCAGCATAAGCCTTTTCTGCCGCAGGGCTGAAGTCGCGGCAATCGCCCAGAAGCCCCATTTCATTTTCCACCTGCACCATCAGCACCGTGCGGTTCACATCAAATTCCTTCAAATGTGACATCAGCGCCGTGAACGCGGCCGCATCACGCTCTACGCCGGCCTGGCACAGGGGAGAAACAGCATTCACCGGCTTGCCCCAGCGGTCTCTCATAAAGAAATAAGTGCCGCGGTCTTGCTTGACCCAGTCGGGCACATAGGTGCTCATGCCGTTTTTCCACAGGCCGAACCACAGGAACACCAGTTTCACGCCCTCTTCCTCGGCCTGCTGAATGAGGCCGTCAGGCAGGGAAAAATCAAACTCACCGGGGACGGGCTCCAACAGTTCCCAGGTGACGGTGACCACAAGAGTGTTCAGGTTTAAGGGGCGCAGATACGGCCACACGCTTTCTTTCATATACGTTAAGCTGGAACCGCTGGAATTGTGAGCTTCACCGGCAAGCATCAGGAAGGGCTTTCCGTCTGAAAGCAGGGTTGCTTTCTTCCCGGTAATCTCAAGGGTGGGGATTTGCATAAGAACTCCTCCTTAAAAGATAAGTTTGGCAGTAAGGAATCAGAGAGGGGCGGCATTACGCCGAAACGCACCGCCGCCCGTCATCTGGAGGAAAAACGCTTTCTGGCCTTACCCTTTTACAGCGCCGATGGCAATGCCCTTGACGAAAAAGCGCTGCAGGAAAGGATAGATGATCATAATCGGCAGTACGCCCATGACGGTAATCGCCATACGTACGGAGTTGGAAGGCAGGTCTGCAGTACTGACATTCACGCTGCCGCCCGCCTGAGCGCTTTGCTTCAGCGCATCCAGACTTCGCTGGATATTCTGCAGCAGTACCTGGATGCTGAACAGCTTGTTGTCCGTCAAATAGTACAATCCGTTCTGCCAGTCGTTCCAGTAGGCCAAACCGACCAGCAGGCAAAGGGTTGCCAGGATGGGGGTGGCCATGGGCAGCACAATGCCTACCAGAATGCGGAACTCACCGGCGCCGTCAATTCTCGCCGCCTCGATTACGGCATCGGGAATATTGGAGGTAAAATAGGTGCGCATCATAATGACGTTGAAGGCGCTCATCAACAGGTTGGGAATCAGCAGGGCAAAGAGAGTGTTGCGGATATGGAAGGTCTGGGTCCACATGATGTAGGAGGGCACCAAGCCGCCGCTGAACAGCATGGTAAAAAACAGGAAGAACGCGAAGAAATACCGGCCGGGCAAATCTTTTCTGGAAAGCGGATAGGCATACAGGGTCGTCAGGGTCAGGTTGCAGATGGTTCCGCAGACCGTGACGATGGCGGAAATGCCGTAAGCGTTAAAGATGGCCGAAGAACTTGTGAACAGGTAATCGTACGCGTCCGTACTGAACTTGGGCGGAAAAAAGGAATACCCGTACACGGACAGCGCCGCGTCGTCCGTAAAGGATGAGGACAGCAGCAGGATGAAGGGAGCTACACTGCAGAAGGCAATGAAAATCATAATCACATGGGCGAAAATTTGGAATCCATGTTTTTTTTCTACCATTTTTCTCCCTCCCCTTAAAATAATGCGCTGGATTCATCCACTTTGCGGACAACCAGGTTTGCGGAAATCACAAGGATAAAGCCAACGACGGACTGATAGACTCCGGCGGCGGAGGACATCCCAATGTTATTGGTCTGCATCAGGCCGCGGTATACATAGGTATCAATGGTGCTGGTCACATTTTGCAGGGGGCCGGAATTCATGGGTACTTGGTAGAACAGGCCAAAATCGCTGCGGAAAATGTTTCCAAGGTTCATCAAAGTTAAAATGATGATGGTGGATTTCAGGCAGGGCAGGGTAATGTTCCACACCTGCTGCCAGCGGTTGGCGCCATCCACCACAGCCGCCTCGTACAGACTGTGGTCGATGCCGCAGATGGTTGCATAATACAAAATACAGCTATAGCCAATGCCTTTCCAAATGTTGATAAGAACCAGGATAAAGGGCCAGTACTGGGGCGCGTTATACCAGCTGATGGGATCTATGCCAAACATGGGCAGAACAGTTTTGTTTAGGAAGCCGTTGCCGTCGCTCAAAAATGCAAAAGCCAAATAGCTTACCACCACCATGGAGATCAGGTGGGGAATCAAAATAACCGTCTGATAAGCCTGCTTTGCGGCTTTGATGCGGATTTCATTTAGAATAATTGCAACGGTAATCGCCAACACAGCGCCAAGCACGATGAACACCAGGTTATACAAAATGGTATTGCGGGTGATAAGCCATGCGTCGTTGGTCCGAAACAGGAACTCAAAATTCTTGAGCCCGATATTGGGGCTGAAATACAAGCCGTCCCGCAAATTATACTGCTTGAACGCCACCACGATACCCGTCATTGGGATATAGTTGTTGATGATCAGGTAAATCGTGCCGGGGAGCAGCATCAGGTACAAAGGCCAGAACCGGGCGACTTTTTTGATTTTTTTGGCCATTTGGCGATTCCTCCTCGTAAAGTAGTTAAACCGCTGAATCACTTACGCCTGACGGCTCGATGCACATCCAGCGGACAGCTCTTGGGCATCCCTGCCTCAAATCCAGTCCCGCGGGCTGTGCATCGAAGTGAATCAGCGCTTACCTAGAAGGAAGCGGGCCGTGGGAACCCCTCGGCCCGCTTCCTCTGAAAGGTCAGTTATTTCGACGCAAGGTAGGCGTCAAGCTGAGTCTGGCATTCTTCGATAATGGTATTGATACCGGAGGCTTCCAGCTCTGCAATGAAAGTGGGAATGGTCTCGTCTGGATTCAGTTCGCCCCAGCGCAGGCCTACATTGTACTTGGTGACCACGTTGTTGCAGGCAGTGACCTCGTTCATAACGGAGGTTGTATTGAAAACAAAGCCGTTGGCAGGGCTGATGCGGGCATTGTCGCAGAATTCCTGCAGCTTATCCCACTGTTCGGGGTCGCCGCCGTCCCAAACCGCGGTGATGCGGCAGTTCGGCCATGCCCAGTCAAGGGATTCATAACCGGAGGAACCAGTCGTGTCGATGCCTTCGGGAGCGACGATGATATCTTTGTTCTCATCCTTCCACTCCCAGTGCGTGCCTTCCACACCGTTGATCAGGATGTTGGAAAGCTCTTCATTGGTCCACATCAGGTTCCAGAGCTGCATGGCAAGCTCTTTGTGCTGGCTGGACTCGGGAATGCACCAGCCGCCGCCGGCGTTCTGCATGTAAGGAGGAGTCAGCTCAACCAAAACGGCATCGATACCCCAAGCCTTCTTAATCTCAATTTCCTTGCCGGGCTTGATGTTCTCATAATCTGCAAAACCGACTGTCTGCATCAGCATATTGTCGGTGGTGGTGGTGGAGTCGGGCATGATAAGGCCTTCCTTATTCCACTGATACATCCGCTCGCAGAACTCTCTGTAAGCGTCTGTTGCATACAGGTTCACCACTTCAGTGCTGTCGGTAAATACATCCTCCAAAACGGCACCGCCTGCACCAAAGTTATGGTAGGGAATGACTTCCTGCATACCGCCGTTGGACCAGGAGGGTACCAGGGGGTACAAGTCGGAACGGCCTTCCTTCACCTTGACCAGTACGTCGTGCACATCGTCCCAGGTCTTGATGCCTGCAGGGTCAATGCCCAGTTCGTCCAGAACGGCCTTGTTCATTGCAAATCCGGCTGCACGGGCGCTGTCTGCGTTGTTGGGAATGGCGTACAGCACGCCGTCGATGGTGGAACCGGCGCGGACTGCCTCAGGCTGCCGCTCCAGGATGCCCTGGCCGTACTCAGCCAGCAGGTCGTCCAAAGGCGAAGCATAACCGTTGGTTACCAAAGCCTGGATGCCGCCGGGGAAGCTGTGGATGTTGAAAAGGTCCCATGCTTCGCCGGAAGCCATGGCCAGGTTCATTTTTTCAGGGTCGAAGTTACGCGTCATTTCGATTTCCACGCCAAGCTCTTTGCGGGTAATCTCGCTGGCCGCTTCTGCGACAGCGTTGATCTGGTCGGCGTTGGGAGCGGCGTTGGTGAAGCCCCACACCTTCAGGGTGACGATTTCCCCGTCATTGCCCTTGCTTTCACTGTTGTTATCATCCCCGGTATTTGAGACGGGGGTGCTGGAGTTCCCTCCGGAGTTTGTACCGGAACTGGCCGGTTTGTCGTTTCCACCGCAGGCTCCCAATGTGAGCGCCAGCAGGGCGGCAACGAGCAGCAGCGCGCTCAGCCGTTTCATGGTTTGCTTCATAAGAAATTTCTCCTCTCATATCTTCTTTTGTGCAAGATGCACTATTCGTATTATAATATCTTTGTGGAAAAAATTTCTATCAATAATTCGAGTAAAAAATGTTAATAGTTCGGTTTTTTAGTGATAATGACGATAATAAATGTTAATAATCCGACTTTATTGTGTCAACTTTCCTACATCGACTATCTTTTGCCCCCCGCGTTATGATATAGTGCCCTTATAACGGCTTTTTCCATTTAATTCCTTTTGAAGCTTCGCACAGAGCCATTTTCGGTATATCACAACAAGGGGTCTTAGCCGTGAAAAATGTTGAAAACCCAAGGACGGTGTGGTCCATCCGACGTCTTGCCCTGCTCTCTTTATCCATCATCGTACTGCCATTGTTTTTGGCGGTGGTACTGTTTGACTGGTATGCGGTAAAGCAGCAGCTCGGCATCATGCAGACCGCCCGTGAGAATACGCTCTCCATTTATCAAAGCGCATTTGATGAGGCCATTCATCAGGCAGAGAATTTTACGGCAACCATCACCTCTGACCAAACCGATTTTGAAGCGGTGGTTTTTGCCAAAAACAAAACGGAAGTTTACCTGACGTCTCAGGTTATCGGCAATCAGTGCAAGGCGTTTTTGCAGACCCAGGAAATGTTAAGCGCCTTTTTTATTTACTCGCAGCAGTTCGATTATAACCGGCTCATTTACAGCGGCCACTATCTGCAGGCTGACTTGGCCGTCCTGAGGGAAACGGTAAAATCCTCCGCGGAGATGGGAGACCGGCCCAGCCGATGGCAAGAAGTGACCCTGGGAGACAGGCGGGTACTTTTCTACCTTTATGTGCGGCGGGGAACGGTGTTTGCCGCTCTCATCGACCCGGCAAGGCAGAGCTATCCCGGCCTCTCCCCGGAAGAGCGGATATTTTATACCACGCCCCAAAACGTGCCCTACCAGCCTCAGCCCTTTTCAGAGGAAGTCTTTGCCCAAGCACAGGGGATCGCCTTTTCTAACGAAGACAACAGGGAATACCAGCTGCTCTCCCTTCCCCTCACTTCCATCGAGGGCCGGGTGTACCATGCCATTCCGGCAGAGCCGTTTTTCCAAATACTTACTCCCATACAAATGGCTCTGCTTTGCCTGACGGCGTGCCTCCTTTTTGCAATTCCCATGTGCTGGCTGGTGCTGCGCCGTCTGCTGTTGGATCCCCTGACCAAAATGACCGGCGCCATGCAGGCCATTCAAGAGGGGCATACCGACGTGCGCATGCCGGAGAATTCCGATATTCTGGAAGTCCGCGAGATTTTCAAAACCGTCAACGCCATGCTGGACACCATTTCTCAACAGAAAATCAACTCATACGAGCAGGAATTGGAAATACAACGCACGCAAATGCAGTGCCTGCAATTGCAAATCAGGCCTCACTTCTTCTTAAACTGCCTGAGCAAGATCTATTCTCTGGCAGGGGAAAAGCAGTTTTCCCCCATACAGGAGCTAAGCCTGGACCTTTCCGCCTATTTCCGCAATATTTTTAAAGACGGCTCTCAGCTGATCCCGTTAGAGGTGGAATTAAACTCGGTGGGAAGCTACATCCGTCTGCAGCAGGTAGGCACCAAGCTGCCGCCCAGACTGCAGGTTGATGTGGACACCGTAGCTTCGAAAGCGCTTGTCCCTCCTCTGAGCATTTTAACTTTTGTGGAAAATTCCATCAAGCATTCGAAGCGCATCGATTCTCCCCTGGAAATCATCATCCAGTGCACCGCGCTGCAAAGCGATGACAGAGGATATTTAAACATCACCATCACCGACAACGGCGGCGGCTTCAGCGAGGAACAGCTGAAGCTGTTAAATGCTCCGGGTACAGGAAAAAATGACAGCGAGCACATCGGCATTGCCAATGTGCGCCGGCGGCTGCGCCTGTTGTACCAAGAGGAAGCGGCGCTGTGCTTTATGAATTTATCCGACAGGGCAAGCGTAGAGCTGTTCCTGCCCTTGAAAAACAAAACGACGGGAGGCGAATAAAAGTGACCGTGCTTTTGGTAGACGACCAAATCAGCATTTTAAGCGGCCTGATCTCCGGCCTGGACTGGGACAATTTGGGAATCACCTCAATTAAAACGGCCGACAACGCCTCTCAGGCCAAAGAGATTTTGGAGCAGGAACCGGTGGATATCGTGCTGTGCGACATTGAGATGCCCGGTGAGAACGGGCTTTCCCTCCTTCGGTGGGCCAGAAACCGAGGAATGGATTTCATCTGTGTTTTTTTGACCTCGCATGCAGATTTCCTCTACGCCAAGGAAGCCATACAGCTAAACTGTTTTGATTATATTTTGCAGCCTGCCCGCTACGACGAGATCCAGGCTACCGTTTCCAAGGCTATCGCCCGGGCCAAGACCAGCGGCATAGAAAAGCAGTTGGAACAATTTGGCGCCGTGGCAAAAAATCACGCTGCCGGGCTGTTTCAAAACCTGTTCAGCGACTGGATCAACGGAAAACCCTTGGCAATCCCCACGCTGCAGTCCGTCCTGCGCCAGCTGGGGCAAGAACTTTTCGAGGACAATGAGTGCTTCTTTATCTGGGGCCACCTTTTGCGCTGGCACGCTGAAATCTGGTCCACTCACGACTGGGTCTATGCCCTGAACAACATGATGACGGAATTCTACGCGCCGCCGCAATACGGCGCTTTGAGCTTTTCCATCGACCATGCCTCCCTGGGCTGGTTTATCTACGCTCCGGGCGGGCGCTTTCAGCATCCCGGAGAAGTGCTGGCCCCCTTAAACGATGTGTATGGGGCCATCATCAACCATTTGAACTGCGACTTCGCCTTTTATACCACCCCGGTCACTCCGCTCAACAAAACAGAGGGCCTCTCTTCTCTGTTGCAGGACACCAAGCGCAACAATGTCCTGTTGGAAAGCGGAATTTTCTGTCCTACCAGGCGCCTGGACAGGGTACATGTAGACAAATTCCTAGATATCATGCAGCTTCGCCGGTGGGAATCCCTTCTCTCAGAAGGCCAGGGACAGTCTGCAAGCGACGAGGTCTGCGGATATTTAGACCTTATCGCCAAGCGCGAAGCCGTTAATCAAGAAGTATTGCACAGCTTTTGGATTCAGTTTCAGCAGGCGGTGCTCAACGCCGCACGCTCCCTCAACTTAAATCCCCACGAAATCGTAAGCCTGCTGGAAGAAGGGGCGAAAGCCCAATCCCTGCAAGAGGTGAAAACCGCCATCAAAGCTTTGGTAAAATGCTTTCCCTCCACAGACATGCCAGTGGGCCATGCCAAACGCGTGGTGGAACAGGTGAGCAAATATGTGGAAGACCACATGAACCAACCCCTAAGCATTGCCGACATTGCCACCCACTTTTTCTTAAACCCGGACTATCTCTCCCGTATGTTCAAAAACGAGACGGGGCTTCCCTTGAAGGAATATATTATCAGCCGGAAAATGGAATCTGCCCGGACGCTGCTGCGAACCACGCAGCTGCCGGTGAATGTAATCGCCTCGAAACTGGGGTACGACAATTACTCGTACTTTTCCCAGGTGTACCGCAAAATGATGGGGATCTCCCCCAAAGACGAACGTAAGGAGGAGACGCCTTAACCTCCCCCGCTCTTTGCCGGAACAACTCCAATGGTTCCCATTGTTAAAATTTATTTTTGAAAGGAGCAGTTTCCCCATGAGAAACAAAATGGCCGTATCAACCTACAGTTTCTCCAATATCCTCTACACCGAAAAAATGCCAACCCTGGAGGATTTATTCCGTACCATCCATGAATTGGGCATTGAGGGCGTGGAAATCGTCGCCTTCAACATCGTAGACCCGGACGTCATGCCCCGGATGTCCGGCGACCCCGACAAAAGCCCGGACCCGGTACTCCCGGATGGCTCTGCCCCCAACCAGGCAGAACGCCCCCAAATGAAAATGGATCCGGAGTTGAGGAAGGCCATGCGGGATAAAATGTCCCAAGCGGGCCGGGTCAGGCCGGCGTCTATCGACCGGATAAAAGACTACCTGAAAAAGTACGGATTAACGGTCTGCAACATGCCGGTTGACTTCGGCGACATCGGAAATCCCGATGAGACTGCCCGCAAATCCGACATTGAGATGCTGAAGCTATGGATCGACATCGCGGCAGAGCTGGGTTCCCCCAGCGTGCGGTTTAACTCCGGCCACATCAATTACGATGAAAACGGCAAGCTGGATCTGAGCATTTGTATCGCCTCTTACAGGGAATTGGCAGAGTATGGGGTTGCAAAAAATGTAGCTGTCACCATGGAGAACCACGGCGGAGCTACGGAGCAGCCGGAAGCCTGCATGGAAATTTTCCAAGGGGTAAACCATCCCAACTTCCAATTGACCCCCGACTTCGGCAACTTCCATCTGGGCGAGGACATGTACCGGGGCATCGACATGATGTTTGCCTGCGGCAAGCCCCTGTGCTCCCACATGAAGACCTATGCCTTCTCCCCTGAATACGGCGAGGGCTGCGATTCCCACACCGACTTTAAACGGATGGCGGAGATTGCCCGCAGACACAATTTTGAGGGCTGGTACTCCATAGAATGCAACGGCGCCTGCGGCAGGGACTTTGCAAATGTGCGTAAAACCATGGAACTCATTGAAAACTATTTCCAGCGGTAAGCCGGAAAAATAGATAGGAAAGAAAGGAAAAAGAGCGATGAACGAGTACACAAATTTTGCGGTGATGTCCTACTCCTTCCACGGCCTGAAAAATATCGGCGCCATGGATATTTTCGGGTATTTGGAGAGCGTCCGTTACCGCTACGGCCTGATGACGGCCGACATTTGGAATGGGATGCTGGACTCCACCGACGGCGATTACATTGAAAAGGTGAAAAATGCTGTCGAGGAGCGCGGCCTGGAAGTGGTAAACTTCTGCTGTGACCGCGCCCATGTTTGGGACAACGACTTAAAGACCCGGGAAGAAAACGAACAGCGTGCTTGGGAGTATATCAAGATTGCCGAAAAGCTTGGAGCCAAGACCATCCGCATCGATGTGGGCGTCCGCGAGGATTCCGCCAGCGAAGAGCAGATTGACTACGTTTCCAAGAAGTATAAGGAATATTGCCGGGCAGCAGCTGAATTCGGTGCGAAGCTGGGGCCGGAAAATCACTGGGGCGCTTCTTGGGATCCGGAGTTGATAGAAACTCTGTTTGAGCGGGTAGACGAGCCCAATTTCGGCCTGCTGCTGCACCTGGGAAACTGGCTTGGCAGCGACGGGGAAAAAGACGCCTGTGACCGGCGCTTTGCCTCCAGAGCCATGCACATCCATATGAATTATGAACATTGCGAAGAGGCCGACCGGGTGCTGCCGCCTCTGAAGGAAGCCGGTTACTGCGGCTGCTGGAGCGTGGAAAGCCACAAGTCCACCAACGAGTACAACAACGTCGCCTTCCAGCTGGCCCAGGCGCGCCGCGTGCTGGCTCCTCTGAATTACGACGGCTCCTGGAAGAAAGCTCCTCCCTCTGTTTTGCCGGATACCTGATTGAAAAGGAATAGTCCTCCGCACGCACGCCGTACGGCGGCGCCGCATTTTGGGAGCGTCCAGGGGCGCGGCTTTCAGCCTGGCGGACTTCTCTGTTTTCAGCGCCTCTTCCTTTGTACTAAAAAACAAAAAAGGAGTAAATTCCCATGAAAGAAATTCGCGTTGCAATCATCGGCACAGGCGTTATTTCCCACCAGCATATGGAGCGTTACGGAAAAATCCACAACGCCAAAGTGGTGGCGGCCTGCGACATCGACAAAAAGAAGCTGGAAACCTGGGGAGAAAAATACCAGATCAAAGATTTGTATACCGATTATCGCCAGTTGTTAAAGCGGGACGATATCGACGCAGTGGACGTATGTCTGCACAACAACCTGCATGTCCCCATGTCCCTGGAGGTTCTGCGCGCAGGCAAGCACTGCTACTGCGAGAAACCCATGGCCGGTTCCTATGCAGACGCCAAGCATCTCTATGAGGAAGCCAGGAAGACCGGCAAGGAATTATCCATTCACCTGGATTTTCTCTTCCGTCCACAGAGCCGTATTGCCAGGAAAATGGTGGAAAACGGAGAACTGGGCCAGGTCTATCACGCCCGTTCCGTGGGTCTGCGCCGCTGTATGCGTCCCGGCCTGGATGTGCCCCCGCCGGCGTTTTCCCGCGACTTTTTGACCAAGCGCTGGGCAGGCCACGGCGCCCTGTACGACATGGGCGTATACCACATTTCCCAGCTGTTGTACATTCTGGGCACCCCCAAGCTGGAGCGAGTCACCGGCCACACCTATCAGAAAGTCCCCTATCTGGGTAAGCCCGCTGCCGAAGGCGGCATGGAGGTGGAAGAGTTAGGCATTGGACTTGCCACCTATGAAAACGGCCTGACCCTGGATGTGATCGAATCCTGGGCCATCCACATGGATGAACTGGGGCCGGCCTTCCTGGTAGGCGACAAGGGCGGCCTGAAACTGACCGAGGACGATATGGTTTGGGGCAAGCCCGCTCCCGGCCTGAAATTCCTGACCACCAAAGATCTGGCCAACGTGGACATTAACCTGAAGGCAGCTGAAAACGGCATGAGCGAGGTTTTCCGCGACCCTGACGCCCGCTTCCTGGCGGATGACCAGGCCTGCTGGATCGCCTATCTGTCCGGCGAACTGAAGGAACGCTACGACACCGCCTGGCTGGCGCTGCAGACCATGCTGGTCAGCGAAGGCATTTTCCTCTCCGGCGAGTTGAAGCGGGAAGTCACCGCAGACGAGATAGAATCTCTGTCCCAGTCCACTGCCGTCGTTGAACAGGAAACCGAGTGGGGAACCTTCCACTATCAAGGATGAAAGAAAGCCCGAAGGCAGGAATCTTTCTAAAAAATCCAGTGTGAAGCCGCCCGCGTTCCATCAAAGAAAACAGATTTCGGATTCACCTTCGGCGTTTATCCTGTCAAAGAGCCCCCTGCTGTAGTTTTATTTTCCTACAGCAGGGGGCTCTTTTCGATTGTCCGTTTCTCATGGTTCGGTTCACTGCGTGGCGACCCAATTCTGAAAATCAGGAACGCTCATCGGCTTGGCATAGACATAACCCTGGATCAAGTCGCAGTCATACTGCCGGAGCTTTTCCACCTGGCTTTTGTCTTCGATGCCCTCCGCCACTACGGTGATGCCCAGCTCATGAGCCAGCCGGATCAGCTGCCCCACCACAATCCATGATTTTTCGCTCTCGCCCACAAAGAACTGCCGGTCCAGCTTCACTGTGTCCACATTCAGATCCTTCAGCAGGGCAAGGGAAGAATATCCAAAACCGAAATCATCCATGGAGCAGAGGAATCCCATCGACCGGATGCAGTCGATCATCCCCGCCACAACGCCGACCTCCCGGCGCTCCAGCATCAACGATTCTGTCAATTCCAGCTCAATCAAGCCGTCCGGAATCTGATACGCCTCCTTGATGGATTTAAAGCGGTCCAAGCACGACATGTCTCCGGAAATCAGGTGCGCACGGAAAAGATTGACAGACAGGGGCATTGCCCTTCCCTCCGCAAGCCAAGCTTTCAAGAGCTTGCAGGTCTCCTCAAACATATAGAAATCCAGTTCCTGAATCTTGCCGTTTTGTTCAAACAGCGGGATAAATTCCCCCGGAAAGAGCAGGCCATACTCCGGATGCTGCCAGCGAACCAAAACCTCGCCGCCTTGGGTCCGGTTTTGGTTGGGACATACCTTTGGCTGTATATACAACTTAAATTCACGATTTCGGATGGCGCTTTTGAAGGAATCATCCAGCGACTGCTCTCGGTCCACCTGTTTGCCCAGGGAATCATCATAAAACCTGCAGGGCTCGTTTTCCAATTGATAGGTACTGGCCATCTTAGCCCGATCCTGCAGGATCAGGAAGTCTGTATCCCAGTTTGGAATCAAATAAGCCCCTTGGGAAACACGGGTACGGTCAATGGAAAACTGCTCGGGCAGCTGCTCTTCCAGCCGTCCCAGCCCCGTTTGCAGGCGGCTCCGCACGTCCTCTCCCCCGCCGCATTCCAACAGCAGATAGAAATGGTCCCCCGCCGCACGGGACATCAGCTCGCCCTTATGCAGGCAGTCCTGCAAGACGCCGTACATCTGCCTCAGAAGCGCATCGCCTGTCTTCACGCCAAACCTCTCATTGAGCCGCTTGAAGTTGCGGATGTTCAGACAGACGATGGCATATCTTTTCTGCGGATGTTCACGAAGCAGGCTTGTCCCCGCCATCTGAAACGCCAGGTTGTTTTTCCCGCCTGTGAGAGAGTCGGTAAGGGCGACAGCCTGTATCTTTTTTAGGGATTGACGATAGCTCCATACAATATAGGCGAAAATAAGAGCCATCGTCAGCGCCATGATACCGATGATGACCACATTCTGGATCAAATACGCCCCTGTCCCCTCGCTGAACAGATTGGACGGGAGCAGTGTCAGCAGCATCCAGTCGTTGATACCCAGAAAATCGTAGCCCAGCATCAGCGGCTCACCGCCGATGTCTTTAAACTGCGCCACCCCGGAGCGGTGTTCGTTAATATCCTCAAGCACCCTCCGGGCTTCCGCAGCATCCCCGCTGTCCAAGCTCTTGTTGAAGACGGCGCTGAGTTCCTGAAAAGGAGCCTCGTCCGTGGCGGAAACAACCATAGTCCCATCCCTATCTACGATGCAGCACAGGCCCTGGTCCTTAAAATCCACCTCCTGGAGCATCTGCTGAAGAACAGTGTTGGTACGCACACCAATCAAAAGGCTGGCCTCACCTCCGTTATCCCAGAAGATCGGGGCGAAAAAAAACACCTCATCATGTTCGGTAAAGAAAATATACGGCGCTTCATACATCTCCGGATGCTCCGCCAGATACCCCTCCAGCTCCATATGCCCCGTATCCGCTGGGATCGTGGTTCCATCGGCCTTCAGCACGAATATCTCCTTCATCTCAAGATACTGCGCCTTGCGGTCCAGCAGTTCCTCTGTCAGCAGAATTTCCGGCATTTCGGAAAGGGTATCCGCCAAATTGTGCATACAGGTTTTCCGCAGTTCCATTCTGGCGGAGATATTGCTTGCCAGCTGAGCCGATATATCATCGGCATATTTTTCCGTATTCTCCTGCAGCCTCCTGTGAAGCCCCACGGTATTCATCAGGAGAGCTGTCAATACCCCCAGCATCAAAACCCCAATGAAGACGATTGGAACCGCATACTGCAAGCCCGGATTGTCCTGATGAAACAATAGATGCTTAATGCGCTTTCTCATATACTCGTGCCTTCTTTTTCGGAATTCCGCCAATCCGCAGCGGTAAAACAAAACTTCAAATGAAGAACACAGACTGATCTGTGAATAGTTAGATTCTATTACTATTAAATACTATACTTTATATTATCACATGCCATTCTTAAAAATGCAATTGCCTTTTCGCACTAATCTGGAATATTTATGGGCAGTTTGGGCGTATGGGGTCAACGGTATGGCCGTTGACCGTTGAAGGCTTCTCAGAGAAAGCCTCCGTTCCTTTTCAGTGAGGTTCAAATTATCCGGATGCAGCCTGTCCTTTTTTTGAAAAAAGAAAAAACGGCAGTTTTTCTTCACTGCCGTTTTTTGATTGGAATAATACCGATATATAAGAAAAGCCGCAATAAACATAATAATAAAAAGCAAGAATTATAAAAAACCGACATGTCAAAACATGTCGGTTTTGATAGGGGTGGATACTTTAGATGCGCATACACCGCGTCCATAAAATGTTGGCTACGGCAGTTTATCTATATACCTTTTCCTCAATTGGCAGATAAATCTTTTTCATTCTTTTCTTCCTCTTTATTAAATTCTCCTGCCCACTCAAAGCCCTTTTTGGCCGCGATAACAGCGATAATTTCGTTGATAACGGCTGCAGCAGCAATCGTACCCTGCATAATTTTCGCACACTCCGGAGCCGGACCGGTCAGCATCGAAACGGCAATGCCGGTAAAAACCAGCGATACGCCTGAATGGGGCAGCAGAGTGAATCCCAGGAAATTGCGTACGATTTTGGGGGATTTGGTGATGGATGCGCCGAAAAAAGCTCCAAAGTATTTTCCCAGGGCGCGGGAAACAATATAAATCGCTGTAAACAGGCCCGCACCCAGGATCAAATGGAAATCCAGCGGTGCGCCGAGATTTAGAATAACAATAACCATTGCTACACCCAGAATCGGGTTGAAGCCTTTCATGATTTGTTCCAGCCGTTTCTCTGATACCATATTGGAAAAAGTGGCGGAAAACGCCATGCCGATGAGCATGAAGTTGAGCACCGGACTGGGCAGCAGGCTATTACACAGGAATCCCACGCCGGAGGCAATGAGAATGGCAGCACAGAGCAAAGCCAGAGTCAGCGGCGTACCGCGTTCCTTTTTCAATACGACTCCCGCCAACAGGCCGGTGACCACGCCTATTACCAACGGTAAAATGACGATCAAAGGAATCATATAGGCCGGCAAATCCCCGGCGGATAGGTTTCCCGCCACAATCGCCATCGTGCTGAAAAAGACAATGCAGCCAACGATGTCATCCAGAGCCGCCATTGGAATCAGGGTAGAGGTGACCGGGCCTTTGGTCTTAAATTCCCGCACGATGGACAGAGCCGGCGCCGGGGCGGTAGCCAGTGCGATACCACCGAAAAGAAAGGCCAGATATAACGGGATATGAGAAAAATAAAACACCAGGCCGAACACCAGCGACACCAACAGAAACGTCCCTAAAGATTGGGTGAGAGTAGTAATGATGATAGAGCGTCCGGATTTTTTTATTTTTCTCCACACTAATTCGGTACCGATCATCAGACCAACAGCGCATTCCAGAACATGCATGATGCTTTGGTACCAGACGGCATTCAGCAATTCATTGTTCACCAGAGACAGCGCATGAGGACCCAGAATCATACCGGCAATCAGCCATCCCAGGATGGAGGGAAGCTTCCATTTTGAAATCATTTTTCCCGTTATAAATGCTAGGATAATCGCAACAAGCAATCGAAAAAGTAATAAAATCATTGTTTCGCGCCTCTTTCTGCTATGCCATACAACATGAAATCCAAAATTTTTGAAAGGCGATTTTCATGTTCCGACCCAAGAGCTTGAAAGTCCTTGCCAGAATAGGCTGGACTGCTGAAATAGCCATTGAACATTTCTTGCATAATCTCGTAATATTCCAGCGCATCTTTTTCGGTAATATCTTTCCGCAGTGTCATCTCAGCGAGGGCATTGCGGTAAATACATCGATTATATCGGTCAAAATTTTCCTTTCGCTTTTTTATCTCTGCTTTCAGTCCTGTTGGCGGCTGAAGCATAGCCTCGAAAAAAATCCCGGCATAACGAGGGAACTTCAAAAAATACCGAAATCGGCATTCCATATAGCGTTGCAGGTCCGTGCCAAAATCCTGTCCCTGCAGATATGCCGTCACCCCGTCGAAACAGCGTGATACGCAGGCTAAATACAGGTCGTCCTTTCCCGCAAAATTGTGATACAGCAGCCCTTTCGCTATGCCATATTCGCTGCAAATGGCTCCTATCGTGGCAGCCGAATATCCCTTTGTTCCAAATTCTGTTATCGCCGCTTGCAAAATGCGTTCTTTTGTACGGCAAGTTTTTTCTTCTTGTATCATGAATTCACCTTCAAATAAAATTGACCATTCGGTCTATATCAATATAACAATTATAGACTGAACAGTCAACATTTATTTTGTGATTTTTCTGACCGTACAGGATTATCCTTCCAATCAATGATGTACGCGCTTTTCGCATCCTCGCCACTCCCCTGCGCTTCAGGGATTTGAAATTAACCTGTTTTCAGGATTTGTCAATCCATCTATTTTTCTGCCGGAAACTTCCACACATCCGACAACGGGGAAAAGGGGTTAAAACGCAAAAAAGCGGGGCCTCCGACCTGAATAATCAGGCGGAGGCCCCGCATCTACTTGTGAAAGTCCTTTGTTTTGCCATTTTGTGAAAAAGGCATCTATGGAAAACTGTTTTTGGGCTCTAAAAAGCCCGCATACCCGCATGAAACCTAAGAAAAATAGGCCGGTCATCTATTATGACCGGCCCACTTGGTGGGGGAGAGTGGATTCGAACCACTGAAGTCGTCGACAACAGATTTACAGTCTGCCCCCTTTGGCCACTCGGGAACTCCCCCATAAACAATATGAAATTTTACACAAGACGTATCCGGCCTCATCAGCGGGCCGGACCGCCCGGTTTGGAGCTGGTGAACGGACTTGAACCCCTGACCTGCTGATTACAAATCAGCTGCTCTACCAACTGAGCTACACCAGCAAGTTTTTGACGCTTGATAATTATAGCCTGATCAATAAGAAAAGTCAACCCTTCTTTTCAAAATTTTCCGTCAAATTTCATTTTTCTTTTCAGTCCGTCGAAAAGCCTTCTCTTGCCCCGATACACTGCCTGACATATTGGGCCGGGCGGCGGCGCTCCGCTGTTTCGAAAGGGGGCGCCGTCTCCCCGGACAGAATACAGGCGTACCATTTTACT
This sequence comes from Neglectibacter timonensis, assembly GCF_900048895.1. GTDB lineage: Bacteria > Bacillota > Clostridia > Oscillospirales > Acutalibacteraceae > Acutalibacter > Acutalibacter timonensis. Next base: position 1,167,464 of record NZ_LT160640.1, read on the forward strand.
GGTTCAGCCCGTCCCCTGCAGAACGCCCGCCACTGCTCAGCCTCCTGATTTCCTCATACACCTCCGGATTCCCGGCCACTATGGGCTGCTGTTCCCGGAAAGAGAAACGATACGGCTCCAGGGTCCCAATCCTTCCGCCTGCTTCCTCCAGTATTACGGAGGCTGCCGCGTAGTCCCAGGGAGAAAGCTGTCCCTCATAAAAGCCGTCGCACCGGCCTGCGGCCACATAGCACAGGTCCAGCGCCGCGGAACCGGAACGCCGGATATCCCCACAGGAGAGGAAAATTTTTTGAACCACTGAAAAGGTTTCCGCCGCTTTTCCCCTGTCATAGGGCGAGGTGCCAAATACGATCAGCGCATCCTTCATCGCCGCCTGGGAGACCTGGATCGGCGCGCCGTTTAAGAACGCGCCTTCTCCCCGGACTGCGGCGAACAGCTCCTCCGTATAGGGGTTATACACCACACCCAGAACGCCTTCCCCATCCTTCACCAGGCCGATGGAGACGGCGGAATGGCGGTAGCCCCGCATGAAATTAGTGGTGCCGTCAATGGGGTCGATCACCCAGTTATACCCAGGCTCCAGCGCGTTCTGTTCCTGCTCCTCCGCAAAAAAATGAGCCTCCGGCAAAATTCCCGACAGTTTTCCGATGCAGTACTTCTGAGAGGCAAGATCCGCCTCTGTGACAAAATTTGAATGCCCTTCCTTGGTAAATACCTCCGGCTTCTTGATCGCCAGCACCAGTCCGCCAGCCCCTCTCGCCACATCCGCCGTCCTCTGCAGCAGCTCCGTAAACTCCATGCCCTGCTCCACGTCCTTCCTCATAACTTCTAACCAGATGTTGTTTTTTATCATACTCCAGAAATTCGCTTTCCGCAAGTGAAATACCGGTTAAATCAGTACCTGCACAAAAAACGAAAGGACCGCCCTGGAGGGACAGCCCTTTCGAAAAAGAGGAGGTAAGAGGAAGTTATGAAAAAGAAGTTTAGTCGTTTCCGACTGTCTACAGTCTACTCTGCCTCTGTGAAAATTTCCTGAACAAGCTATGACATTTTCAAGAATTTTGAAAAGAGGAAAGCAAGTCGGAATATTCCGGATGCTTTTCGAACCATTTCACCGCATAAGAACAGATGGGAACCGCCTTTTTCCCCTCTTTCCGCAGCCTTTGAGAAACCTCTTCCAGAAGCTTTCCCGCCACACCCTGTCCCCGCAGGGATTCATCTACAAAGGTGTGGTTGATTTGAGCGATTCCGTCTTTCTCGGGAAACGTGACCTCGGCCAGTAATTTCCCATCCTCCCCTACCGCATAAATGCGGCCTGTCTCCTGAACCCATTCCATCTGCCTGCACCGCCTTTTTCTTTTTATTTTACCCGAAATCAAAGGAAAAAGGAAGAGGCCCTCAGGAAAGTTCTTCTGCTGCCTGTACGGAAATTTTTCCGCTCCGCTCCTCCGGACCTGCAGCCTGCTCCCGTTTGCGCAGCAGCGCCAAAACCAGCAGCAGGGCCACGTTGACCGCCCCAAGGACTGCGCAGCCGCCAATCGCAATTCCATATCCGCCGAAAAAGTCATAGAGATAGCCGATCACGCTCAGGCCCAGCGCACCTCCGCAGCTGGTGAACACCGCCACAACGCCGTATACCGCATCATAACGCTCCGGCCCGAAGACAAAGCGAACCACCAGAGGCACCCCCACTGCAGCCACGGAATAGATTGTCCCATAGAAAAACGCGCAGACAAGAGGCAGCAGTGAGCCCCTTACCGGAAGCAGAGAAAGCGCAAGAAGAGCCCCGCAGTTGATTAAGGTCATAAGAGAACAGGAGCGAAACGGCCCAATGGCGTCGCTGAGCACCCCCAAAATCAGTTTGGACACGATGTTTCCCACCATAGAGGCCGACACCATAAGCGCCCCCACCGCCGCGCCGATGCCTGCATGCTCCGCATACCCGGGAAAATGCTGGCCCAAACCAGTGATACATGCACACAGCAGGGCAAACAGGATGGAGATGGGAAAAGCAGGAGACAAAAATCCGCTTTTGCCGGCGTTTTTCTTTTCCGACAGTCCGCTTTCAACGGCTTCCTCCTGCACGGACGCCGCAACCGCGCCATAAGGCAGCAGCCCTTTCCGGGAGGGCTTCAGGCACAGCACAGACAGCGCCCCGGGAAGCGCCAATACGGCGATGAAGGCCGCCATGACCAGAAAGGCAGTCCTCCACCCAACAGTCAGGAGCAGCTGCTGAAAAATCGGGGTAAACACTGCTCCGCCCAGCCCGCTGCAGCACATGGCGATCCCCACCGCCATACCGTGCTTCTTCTGAAACCAGTTCCCCAGCACTACCATCAAAGGCGTCAGCCCGTACAGCGCGCAGCCAACGCCGCGCAGGGCACCCAGCACATAAAACCAGGCGATGTGGTCTGCCAGTGCCATCAGCCCGGTAGACAGGGAGGCCAGCACGATCCCTGCCGCCAAGACCAGCTTCAGGCTGCAGCGGCGCAGCAGCGCCACCGCCAGAGGGCAGCACAGCCCGGCCGCCAGCTGGGAAATCGTGGCGTGCAGGGCAAAATCCCCTCGCCCCACTCCCAGAGCTTCCGAGACCGGGGTGTAAAATACTCCCAGGGAATTACAGCAGATACCGATAGAACTGATCGCCAGGCCGCAGCAGGCAGCCAGCACCAGCCAGTGATACTTTTCCTTTAAGTTGACAGCCATTCCGTTCTTTCCTTTCTCAGCCCATTTTTCTTTCTTCCAATTATTTCATTTCGGCCTTTCCCCTGTCAACGGCTCTCAGGGCTTTGAACGGGATAGCGATAAAACAAATCCGGATTCCGGTATTGCAGGCATAAAAAACGCCCGGCACAAAGTACGGGCAGGATAAGGGTATTAAAAGGATACGCGTCCTTGATATTCGGCACGGATTATTTCGTCCATTTCTTCCGGCGTCTCTTGACAGCCGCCCGCAAGCCACTTTTTCACAATTGCATTAAAGCCGCTTCTGAAAAATTCAATGTGGTATTCAATATGCCGATTATCAAAATCCCGCTTTGCCTGGTGAATGTCATAATACTTGAGCTGGAACTGATTATCATACCCAAGCTTAAAGTAGGTGCGGTAAAACAGTTGATTTTCCTTGATATGGCGAAACAGTTTTAAAAAGTTGTTGCTGTTAAACTTTTGCGTTGTTTCTGCTTCATAAAGTAAATCTACTTCTTTTTCCAAACCCTCTCTGACTTTGTCTGCAAGCTCATAAATATCTGCATAGTTCGCATAAAAGGTGCTGCGGTTCAATCCGCACTGTTTGCAGATATCCGAAACGGTTATCTCGTGAAGTTCCTTTTTTTGCAGCAATTCAATAAAAACCCTTTCTATCCGTTCCGTGGATTCCCGCCGCCGCCGATTGTTTTTGGTGTTCATACTATCCCTCTTCTATTATTCCAACACATGTGTGCAGATTGATGATTGTTTCCGCTCTCTGCTTCCATTATACTGGATTTACAAAAAAACAACAACTGTTGCTTTAATAATTCAGGGAGGTATTTCAAATGAAAAAAAGCAGTTTTGTCGCCATGGTATTGGGAACGGTCAGCGGAGTTTTCTTCGCGCTTGGGATGTGTATGGCGTTGATCGCTGAATGGGGAGCATTTCGGCCGGGAATCGTATTCGGATGTGTGGGGCTTCTCCTTGGGATTGTCACCCTGATTGTATGGCGGAAAATGGAGCGTAAAGCGCCCATTCAGTTCTCGGGGAAAACCATCCTTATGGTTATCGTCGGGGTTGCCGGTGCTTTAGCTTTGGGCGTTGGAATGTGTTTCAGCATGGTTTGGGAAAATATGATTCTGGGAATTGTGATTGGAGTGATTGGTATTGCCGTCCTGCTCTGCTTGATACCCTTGGCAAAAGGTATTCGGGAATGAGTCATGATATCTTTTCTGTCTCTGGCACAGGGACCATTTCAGTTGAATTGTTCCGCATAAAAAACGGCGGCCGATCCATACCGCGCCCTTTCATAATCGGGTTTAACCAATGGGAATAAAGCAAAGAGCTTTGGATAAATTGGAAACCTCAAAAATCGCAAAACGTTTTGTGCGGGAATCGCGATACAGAATTGTAGCAACCGCGGCTTTGAGCTTCTCCGCCAATTTGCTGTATGCACTCTATCATGGTGCGCTCGGCATGGCCAATCAGTCGCTCTGGTTTATTTCTATGTGCGCCTACTATACCATTTTAAGCGCCATGCGCTTTTCAGCCGTTTTATGCGGACGGAAAAGTAACTCTGCCGCTCCTGTTGACACAGAATATTTCGTAATGAAGCTGTCCGGCATACTGCTTGCTGTGTTGAGTTTTGTTTTAACAGGCGCCATTTACCTGAGTTGGGCAGAAAATATCGTGACAGAACATGATTCCGTGATGATGATTACCATTGCCGCCTACACGTTCTACAAAATCACAATGGCAATCATCCGGGCAGTGAAGCAGAGGAAAAATTCCTCGCCATTGCTTGCAACGATTCGCAGGATCGGCTATGCGGATGCAGCTGTGTCTGTTTTAATCCTGCAGCGCTCTATGCTTGCTTCTTTTGGAAACATAAATGATTTCAGCGCACGTACGATGAATATTTTAATCGGGGCTGCTGTCTGCCTATTTGTATGGATGCTTGGCGTGACAAGCACAAGGAAAGGAATAAAAAAGAAAGGTGTGTAATGATGGCAAACTCTAAAATGGTAAGGGCAAATGAAAAGATTGCCGGGAAAATCGTCGGAACATTTGGAAAAATAGAGAAAAGCGTTGTTGGAGGTTATACCAAAATAGAGGACGCTTTTGTTGACCGTTACCTTGCCAAAGACGGTGAAACCATTGAAGAAGCGAAGAAAAGACTGCGAAAGGACAAGGAACTATAAAGGCCATTATGCTGTAAATCTGGTATACCGCCTTCGACATCCAGCACGAACAGCAACTTTGAAGATATCAGATAGAGATAACCCACAGCTAACGTAAACACGGCGCCCCTTTTGCAGGGGACTCCGTGTTTGTATCTGTCTGCCAAAAATGCGTCCGACAACGAGGCTGGAAAGCCGGGTAGCCAGACCTTTTTTCACAGCCTTGTCATGCCTTCGCGAAACCGGAGGCCCTCCTTTGTCATAACCCTGTTCGTATCTCCGGAAAAAACACCCGCATTTCTCCCTCTTCCCGGTTGGCCCAGGTATAATAGGGGACCAGCTTCAGCTGCATCTTCTCCCAGGCGGGCGGCCCGGCACGGTATAGAGGGCCTTCCTGCAGCATTGCCCGCCTCGCCTCCGCCGTCACGGTGTAAACGCCGCCCAGCAGGTCTTCTTCCCAGTGCTCCTCCAGTACAGAGGAATCCGGCAGGAGGATCCTCGACAGCAGCTCCCCATTGTCCGCCTGCTCTGCACAGTACAGAAGCGGACCGCGCATAACGGCCGTCTGATGGGCAAGGTGGTAAGCCCGGGGATCCGCATAGACCCTGTGGCAGGGCATTTCCAGTTCCAGAACCGCGCAGTCTCCCGGCTGCCAGCTGCGTTCCAGCGCTGCGAAGCCCTTTTCTGCTGCGGCGGGCGTCCTTTCTCCGTTTAACAGGAGCCTCCATTCCCGGCACCAGGCTGGAATCCGCAGCCGCAGCGTGAACCGGGCGGAATCCAGCACAGTGATCCGAATCCTTCCCTCCCGGGGATATTCCGTTACCATTTCCATGCGTACCGGCCCGGAATCCAGCGGCAGCGTACAGCGCAGGCCCGTATACAGATTCACCCAGGCTTCCTGCCTGCCGGAAAGGACGGCAAATCGTCCCAGCTCTCCCAGAAGCCGCGCCACATTGGGCGGGCAGCAGGGGCAGTCGTCCCACTCATAGCGCCTAGCCTGAATGTGGATTTTATCGTAGCGGTAAAGGGAATGAGGCCAGACCTCCAACGGGTTGCAGTAAAAATAATGCCGGCCATCCAGAGAAGTTCCCGCCAGTACCGTGTTGTACAGCGACAGCTCCATCTGGTCGCCGTAAGCGCCGTCCGGCTCCAGGCGCATCATCCTGTGGCCGAACAGGAAAAGGCCGATGGCGGCGCAGGTCTCATTGTAGGAGTAGTCCGGCGGCAGGTCGTAAGCCCTGCCGATGCCTTCCCAGAACCCATCCTGTCCGATAGAACCGTTGAGCGCTACATTTCCCTGTTCAAAGCCTTGCCACAGGCTGCGGCAGGCCTCCATAAGCTCCTCATCGCCCGTCTCCATTGCCAGGTCCGCCATGCCGCAGTAAAAATAGGTTGCCCGCACGGCGTGCCCGGTGGGCTTCCGAAGCTGCCTGGCGGGAAGATGGGCCTGAAAATACTCGTAATTTCCCCAATAGGGACGGTGTCGGTCTGCCCAGCGGGAAAGCTCCCCCAGCACGGGCTTTCCGAATTTTTCCCGGTTCCGCTGCTGCTCCCAATCGAAATAATGGGGATGCTCCGGTCCGGAGCGGCCCCGCTCTTCCACAAAGAAGCGCAGGCACTCCAGATACTTTTTCTCCCCTGTACAGCCATACAGCCGGTAAAGCGCCAGTTCCACCTCAGGGTGCCCGTCGTAGCCTCGGATTTTTCCCGGTTCCGTTCCGAACCACTGGCACAGGCAGTCGCCGATCCCTCTGGCGCAGCGGAGGGCCTGTTCGTTCCCCAGCGCCTCATAGCAGGCAAGCAGCCCCTCCATGTAGTGGCCCAGAGTGTACATTTCATGGGACATGAGCAGGGAGAGGAACCTGTCCGAAGGGCGGGACGCCTGCATAATGGGATGCAGGTAACCATCCGCGTACTGGGCCTGTTCCAGCAGTCCGATCAGTTCTTCCAGCTTTCTTTTCAGCGCCGGGTCTTCCCGCAGAAGCAGGGCATAGGCCGTCGCTTCCAGCAGCTTGCCCACATCCGTGGGCCGTCCCGGCTCCGTGCGTTCCGGCACCCGGTAACCGGCAGCGCGCCGGATCATGTCCAGCGCGCCCCCTTGCTCCAGGATTTCTATCTGGTAAGGAAGCATTTCCTCCACCAGAAGCTGCTGATATTCCTGCAGCATCCCCCCTGTAAGCGCTGCGGCGCTCAGCGGAAGCTCTTTCAAAACCTCCCTTTTCATGTTCCTCATCCTTTCCCGTGAAGATATGATATTTTATTGATGATACGGCCGTTCGGCATGCCTCCGGCCGGTCCTCCGCCGGCAGAACAAATCAGATTTTCCCGATCCACTCGCTGTGGGCGCCGTCCCGCAAAAAGACGGGAATGCTCTCAAGAGGTGCGTTTACCTCCACAGTCTGCCCGCCCGAATAGGAATCCCCATTATGAAGGGAGACCCAGCGGGCGCCCTCCGGCAGATACACCTTCCGGCTCACCGCCCCGGGAGAGGTCACCGGAGCCACCAGCAGATCCGGACCGAAGCAGTACTGATCCTCCGTTTCCCAGCATTTGAGATCCTCCGGGAATTCGTAGAACATGGCCCGCATGACGGGCGTGCCCTTTTCATGGGCTTCCCGCATCACCTTGCGGAGATAAGGGCGCATGGTTTCCCGGAAGAAGACGTAACGCTTGAGGATTTCATAAACCGGTTCCCCGAAGCTCCAAATCTCATTGTCCGCGCCGGTGTGCATGGTGGGGGTCCCGTCCTTCCGGTAAATCATTCTGGCGGGCATCCTGTCGCCATGCAGGCGCATCACCGGACAGAAAGCGCCGAACTGAAACCAGCGCACCAGCAATTCCCGGAAGCCTGGGTCCTGTGGGTCGCCGTCGGAAAAACCACCGATATCCGTGGTCCACCAGGGAATTCCAGCCAGGGAAATGTTAATTCCCGCGCAGATCTGCCGCCGGAAATCGGTCCAGGTGCTGTAAATGTCGCCCGACCAGACCAGAGCGCCATAGCGCTGACTGCCGGCCCAGGCACAGCGTACCAGGTTGACGATGTTCTCCTGCCCTTCCCGCTGCATGCCCTCGTAGAAGCCCCTGGAATACAGCTGGGGATAGAGGTTGCTCACACGCTGAGCAGGCCCCAGCTCATACCGGTAGTTGTCAAAATCGAACACCCCGTATTCCGGCTCAGCCTCGTCCAGCCAGAAGATGCGCACGCCTTTGTCATAATAGCTCTGCTTGCATTTTTGCCAGACATACTCTCTGGCCCGGGGATTTGTGGCGTCGAAAAAGACGCTGTCCTCCGGGAACTGCATGCATACCTGGGCCCCCCGTTCCACCCGGACCAGCAGGCCAAGCTGGCGCATCTCTTCATAGTTTTCACTGGTCAGGGCGATCTGCGGCCATACGGAAACCATCAGCCGTATCCCCATCTCCTGCAGTTCCTTCACCATGGCCCGGGGGTCGGGAAAGAACTCCTCCTCAAAGCGGAAATCCCCCATTTTGGGCCAGTGGAAAAAGTCCAGCACAATCACGTCCAGGGGGATGCCCCGGCGCTTGTACTCCCGGGCCACCTCCAGAAGCTGCTCCTGGTTCCAGTAGCGCAGGCGGCACTGCCAGAAACCCAGGCCGTATTCCGGCATCATGGGTGCGGTGCCCACCACCGAGGCATAGGCCTCTTCAATCTCCGCGGGGGTATCTCCCGCTGTGATCCAGTAATCCATCTGCTCTGAAGCCTCTGCCTGCCACTGGGTGAAATTCTTTCCGAACACCGCTTTCCCCACCGCCGGGTTGTGCCAGAGGAACCCATATCCCCGGCTGGAAAGCAGGAAGGGGACGCTGGCCTGGGTGTTCCGCTGGGAAAGCTCGACAATGCTGTGCTTCAAATCCAGATATTCCTGCTGGTACTGCCCCATGCCGAACAGCTTCTCGTCGGCGGGAGCCTCAAAATTCACCTCCAGGCGGTGGTCCCCGCCTGGAAGCGGGGTAAAGCTTCGTACAAATTTCTTCAGCCCGCCGTAGTGATAGGCCTCCTCCAACAGAAGTTTCCCGGTGTGATTATAAAAATGGATTCTGCAATTGTGGAACCACTCGTCATAGTCCAGCTCCGCACGGAGTTTTCCATTGCTGATAAAGGCCTTCTGTTCTCCTGCCTCTATCTGCACTTCAGACGGCTCCGGCGGCTCCGGAAGCAGGGCGTAGTGGGAGGGGATCACCTCTCCCTTCATGCGGGACCTCACCCGCAGGCTGTTCCTCCCCCAGGGCTCCAACACCAGCACCTCGCCGTTGCCCCGCCAGACCAGCCTTCCCTCTTCTTCAAAAAAGCGTTTCTTGCCCATTTTACAGATCTTTCCTTTCCTGCGCCGGCTGTGCTTTGCCGCAGTCCGGCGCTGTGCTTCCTGCTCAGCCTGCGTGCGAAGAGCCAGAGGGAGCCTCCCTTACCGTGCGTTCATCCACACCAGCATCTCTCCAACCCCACGGTTGTTCCACAGGAAATAGGGAATCAGACGCAGGGAAGCCTGTTTTCTGGCGCTGCCCGCAGGGCGGTACAGAGTGTCTTCCGGCCATTCGCCGTAGTCGGAACGGCTGCCCTCCGCCGTCAGCGCCACGATGCCGCCGAAGGAATCCTCCCGTTCAGCCCTGGGCTGTTGGGAGAGGTCCGCAATAAAGTCGTTTAAGAGCGTTCCGTTGTCCGCCTCTTCTGCGCAGTAGACCAGCGGTCCCCGGCAGACCGCCGCACGTCCGCAGTCCTCGGTCACCCTGGGGTTTGCCTGCACGTACTGGGCGGGCATGTCAAAGCTCACCTGGAAACAGTCGCCCTCCGCCGGGGTGAGATGGGCATACCCCTTTTCCACAGAGAACTCCGCCTTTTCCCCGTTCCTGCGGATGCAGAAATTTTCCGCATAGGCGGGAATGCGCAGGAACAGGCTGACACCCGCAGGCCCCTGATAGGTGATCTCCGCCCTGCCCTCCCAGGGCATCTCGGAGACGCAGCACAGCGAGGCTTCCCCCTTCGACGTGCGCAAGCTCGCACTGTTGCCCAAATACAGATGCTGATAAACCGCATCCTCCCGCTGGGTATAGACGTAACCGCCCAGACCGCAGAGGGTACGGATCACATTGGGCGGGCAGCAGGCGCAGCCGAACCACTTCACCCGCTCCGGCTCCACAGACTCATGATCCCTGCGGTAGCGGGCCACGTCCGGCTTGAGCATCAGGGGGTTCACGTAGAAATAATGCTCTCCGTCCTCCGAGATGCCGCTGAGCACATTGTTGTAAAGGGCGCGCTCCATCACATCTGCATAGCTGGAATCCGGATTCAGCTTCAGCATGCGCAGCGCCCACATGGCAAGGCCGATGGCGGCGCAGGTCTCCGTATAGCAGGTGTCGTTGGGCAGATCGTAATCCAGGGTGAAACGCTCCCCGTCCCCCTGAGAACCCACGCCTCCCGTGAGGTACATCCGCCTTCCCGTCACATTGGTCCAAAGGGCCTCCAGCGCCTGCCGGAGGGTGGGATCCCCCTTCTCCAGAGCCACGTCGGCAGCTCCGGTGTAGAAGTACATAGCCCGCACCGCATGGCCCTCCGCCGCCTTCTGGTCCCGGATTTTCGCATGCGCCTGGTGGTAATCCGCCCCTAGCCATTTTTCCTTCCCACTGAGCTCCAGGAACCGTTCCTCTTCCAGGAATCCCGGGCGGGAACCGCGATTTTCCACAAAGTAATCGGCCAGCTCATAATATTTCCTGTCGCCCGTAGCCCGGTAGGCCTTCATCAGCGCCAGCTCGATCTCCTCATGGCCTGGATAGGAGTTGAGCTTTCCCTCCTCCGTACCGAATACAGAGCGGATCAGCTCCACATTCTTCTCCATCACCTTGAGGAGCCTGCCGTCTCCAGTGACGGCATGGTACGCCACTGCGGCCTCCAGCATATGTCCTGCACAGTAGAGCTCATGGCCATGGGCGATCTCCTGCCACTTTTTGTCCGGCTTTTTCAGCATATAATGGGTGTCCAGATAGCCGTCGGCCTCCTGGGCCTTTTCCAGAATGCCGATCACCTCGTCCAGGGCGGCCCGGATTTCAGGGCTGTCCTCATAGATCAGACTGTAGGAGGCAGCTTCAATCCACTTGGCTACGTCGCTGTCCTGGAACTGGTAGCCGTAAAACTCGCCCTCCTCCATGCCGGCTGCAATTTTAAAATTCTTCACCGCGTGGCTGGGAGCCGCGCCCGGCTCCCGGTCGTTGAGCACCCGCCACTGGTAAGGCACCACATTTTCCACCGCGTTCCGGATTCTCTTGTTCCAGAAGCCGTCGTCCACTTTGATCTGTTTGATATCAATTTCCACCGTTTTCATTTTCACATTGTCCTCTCCGTATCATCCAAATTTACACAACCGGAAAACGCAGCACCACACTGTGCGCTTCTCCGCAGGGAAGCCGCAGCTCCGCCTTCCCTCTCTCTTCCAAGGCTGACTGCCCCCCGCAGGAGAGAGACCAGCCGGAAAGCCCCGCTGCCTCCACCGACAGCCCGGCGCTCTCCCCCTTCAGGCCCCTCAGGTCCACTGTGCAGGCCAGCTCTTTCCTCTCCGGGTCGCAGAGTACCTCCGTCAGCCTTCCGGAGGCCAGCAGCAGGTGCAGCCTGCCCTCCGGCCCCACATAGTGGAATCGCCTGTTTACGCCGTCCTGCGGGAGGACGGAAATCCCCTCCCCTCTGCTGAGCGTCCCTCCGTAGCAGACCGTCCCGAACAGGGGATCCCGCGCCAGGATCGTCGCGGCCCCCCGCAGGTAGCCGCAGAAGCCCAGGTCGATTTCACAGGAATAGTACCAGGGCCCGCCGTGGTGAGGCTGATCCAGCCAGGTGCTGCCGAAGGGCTGGGGCTCGTACCCGCCGGACGCCGCGCCGTCGTGCTCCTTCCCCGGGAACCAATAGCCGTAGCCTGTCTCCTTCCGGCCCGCGTTGAGCAGGGACCAGGAGCTGAGCAGGGACCCGTAGCCCAGCCGCAGCAGAGAATAGGGATCCGGGGCGAACCGGAGGGCATAGTCCAAAATGGCCCAGCCCCCCATCTGGGACATATAACTCAGGGTGTATCGGGTGTTGGAGCCCCGGTAATCACTGCCGTACCAGTAATAGGCAGGCTCCAGCTCCCCACGACAGGCCAAATTGCAGCGCATCTGGGTCTCCAGAAAATCCTGAGCCTTGCTGAGGCTGAGCGGCGGGTCGAAATAGGCCTCCCGTTCCTCCTCCTCGGCCAGCTCCATGGCCCGGCGGGCCAGAGCCTCTGTGGATTCAAAACCCGTGGTGTCGAAGGGATACTCCGATCCGAACACGTCGGTGCATTCCAGGGCGAAATACCGCACCTTGCGGACCCAATGCCGCCAAAGCCGGCGCAGCTCCTCCTCCATTCCTTCTTCCTTCAGGGCCCGAAGCACGTCCTCGATCACCAGCTCATTGTAGAGCCCCGTACGATAGGCGGACCAGCCGTCCAGCTCCAGAGGAATGGTAAACATGGCGTCAGCCGTGCGCGCCGCCCGGTACAGATAGACTCCGGCTTCTTGAGAGAGGGGCATATCCGGGTAATCCCTGGCAATGCGGTACAGGCTGTAATACAGAAGCACGATGTGGGGATAGTCGTAGATCCGCCAGATGTGCAGCTTTCCCTTCAGGTCCGGGTCTTCGCTCTCCCGGTTCTGCTTCCAGTCTGGAATCCCGTAGAGGGCGAAGGGGTATTCCTCCTTCTCCGTGCGCTGCAGGCCGCCCCAGACGAAGTGCTCCACATAGAGGTCCAGCGCCTTTACCTGCTCCTTTTCCGGCCGTTCCGCAAGCTTTGCAGCCAGGAAAGCAGGCTTGCCCAGCCCCGGATCGTCGCAGGAAACCTCGTAGATCCGCCAGCCGCCGATGCGGTCGTAATTGTCCGGGCCCAGCAGCACGCCGGTCTCATTGTTCCACTCCGAAATAAGCCCGTAATACCATTTTTCCGGATCCCGGTGCTGACATTTTGCCAGGAACGCGGCCCGCTTTTCCAACAGCTCCTCTGGCTGGAGGGTGGCAAAAAAGGTGACGGTCATATACCTGTCCCCCGCAAAGCGGACCGTCAGCGGAATTTCCCCAAGCCTTGTCAGCCGCAGCCGCACAATACGCCTTTCCCCCCGCTGCTCCTCGGAGAGCAACTGCATCCCTTCTGCCGGACAGAGCCGCAGATCCTCCCAACAGCTGGTAAGCGCCAGGGAAATCTCCTGTCCCTGGGGGACCGTCAGTCCGGGCAGCACCTCCACGTCCACCAGGCCCCGGCGGGCCAGCAGGCGGCGGGCATCCTGCCGGCTGTCCGTGAACTCCCAGCGAAAGCAGAACCGCTCCCCCTCCCCCGGATTCAGCTGTTTTTCCGTGCCGGGAAGCCGGGGCGTGTGACCTTTGGCCTCTGCCTCCCGCCGCACGCCTGTGGAATGGGCATAGGCGGTAAAGGCAGTCTCCTTCTTTCTGTCGCCGCCGTCGCTTACCGCGTAGGCGGGTGTTTCCTGAAAATATTCCAGCTGCGTACCGTCTTGGGGCAGCACCGCCAAAAGCGGCCCCTTTCCGTCACAGCGTTCAAACAGCAGGTGAGAACCGTGGCCCGACACAAAATGATGCCCTATCACCTTGCCTCCCGCATTCTCTCCCCAGTGGAAATCCGAATTACAGGGAAACGAAAATCCCGCGTCTGTGAGAAGCAGCGGGCGGACGCCGCAGTTTTCCACAAGCAGCTCGTAGAGCAGGGCGTCCTCCTGCAAGGTATAGACCGCCTTCATCTTGAGCGCGGCGGCCTCCGCCGTCCATGCGGCCTCATACTTTACTGAGAGGGGCTCCCTGACATAGCGTTCCTCCTGCGGAACAGTTTCCGGGGTAAGGCTGAAGCCGCCCGGTTCCCCGTCCTGCACCCAGCCCAGCTGGAACCTGCCGAAAGCTTCCCCAGGCAATATGTATTGGGTGCCCGCTTCCCCCGGCGCAGACGGCCCTGGGAGCAGGGACTGCAGCAGGCCGTTTTTTGCCTTGATCCGAAAGGCACGGCTGCAAAGCTGGTATGTCTTTTGTTCCATAAACTTATCCTCCCTTTTTCTGCGGGCAGAGTTCCTGCCCTCTCTTCCAATACGGACAGGGTCGAGCCGGCAAAAACAGGGGCCCGCGCCACACGGGGAAACCGGTGGCGCGGGCCCCTGATCAAATCGGCGCCGAACCTATCAAATTTCGGCAGCGGGCCGCCCGATTACTCGGCTGCGGCTGTGCCCTCAAACTTTGCCTTGTTCTTATTCAGAGACTCCTGCTGATAAGCTACCAGATCATCCAGGCCAATGGCATGGAGATCCTTGCCCATCTGCTCGAAGAGCTGTACGCACTCTTCCTCCGTATTCGCGGTGATCACTTTTACCCAGGCGCTGGCGAGATGATCCGCCACATCCTGATTGATGATCTTTTCCGGAGAATCCGCGGGGAAGGAAATGGTCCACAGAGTCTGATCCCAGAGGTACGCCTTGGAGGTCTCCGCATTCAGCTTGTTGACAATCTGTCCGGCCTCCAGCTTGGATTCATCCATCTCCTCATAATTGGGGATCAAGTCCCAGGCATTGACCTGCACCACAGGGGACGCCCAACCTTCGCCGGGATTGTCCTTGCGGTTCTCAGGGGTGTAGCCGGGCGCCATCATCCAGTAGTTGAAGTTGCCCATATCCTCTTCCCAGTTGCCCCACATAAAGGAGGTGTCGCCTTCCTTGCCGTACCAGTACCAGTCGTTCATCTTGCAGTTGTCATCCTCGTCGATGCTCCAGGGACGATCCTCTCCCTCGGGACCCATGGTGGTAAAGGCCACGCCCTTGGGGGTCTCCTCCCAGTTCCAGTAGAGCATGACGCCCTCAGGGTTCTGACATTTGTCGGTGATGATGCAGCGGGTGGTGCGGATGAAGTTGTCGGAGATCAGCGCCGGGGTGGCGTCGCTCTCTTCAAAGGTGACGCACTGCATGCGCTTGTCAATGGTCCAGTCATCCTCGGTGGTCTGCCAAATCTGATGGCCGCCCACGTAGCTGTGCCACCAGGTGCCGATGTTGCCCACCACGCGCTCGTTGGACATGAAGGCCAGCGCGGAGTCGTAGTCCTTGGTCTGGAAGTCGGGATCGATCAGGCCGTCCCGCCAGAACTGGTTGATATATTTGGCCACCTTCAGGCCCTCTTCGGTATCCACCCAATAGGTGATGGTGCCATCGTCGTTTTCCTTATAATAATGGGTGATGCTGCCGCCGCTGGTGTTGGTGCCGCCGCTGACGCCGTACAGGCCCAGGTAGGCAAGGGGCGTCTTGTAGAATTCCTCACCCTTCTCACTGAAAGCGGTGATGCCGTAAGTTTTCTCACCCGCCTCGTTGGTGGGGTTGAGCTCCACCAGCTTTTTCACCGTCTGGTAATAGCTTTCAAAGCTGTCGTACATGGGAAGCCCGGCTTCCTGCAGCATATCGTAACGGATGGCAAAATCCCTGCCCATCACGTCGGTGGTATGTCCCCAGGAGTGGGCCAGCTTGTAGAGCTTTCCCTCGTCGTCCTTCAGCAGGTTCAGGTAATCGCCGAAGCCGTCGATGATATTCTGGCCGTACTGCTCCAGATAAGGGGTCAGCTCCTGGGCGCGTCCCTGGTCGATGAAGGTCTCCGCCATCGCATCCGGCATGCCGGAGATTACGTCGGGATACTCGTCGCCCGCCAGCATCAGGTTCAGACGCTCTGTGGGGTCCTGCTTGTAAACTATGCGCTCGATCTCCACATTGAACTCGTCTTTCAGCACGGAGGCCACCTGCGCCATACGCTCGTTCTCTTCCTCCTGGCCCAGGGTGTCGTCATCCGCGTAGAAATAGGAGAACTTCAGGGTCTCCTTGGGAACGTCCCAGCCGTACTTGTTGATCTCCCCGGTCAGTTCCACGCCGGAGGAAACCGTTGAAGAGGTCCCGCTGGAATCCCCGCCCTGCGTCCCGCTCGCGGAAGAGCTTCCGGAATTGGTGCAGGCTGCCGCCGAGAGCGCCAAAGCCGCCGCCATGGCCGCCGACAAAATTCGTTTCATCTTGCTCACAATGATTCATCCTTTCTGTTTGTTTCAGTAATCGTCCGGGCCGAGGCCCGGAACAAAGAGCATCGCTGGTATATGGTACACATATAAAAGCCTTGAGAAAAAGTGGTCAGCCCTTTACCGCGCCGATGGAGATTCCCTTGACAAAATATTTCTGGAAGAAGGGATATACGCAGACAATGGGAATGGTGACGATCATGGTAGTGGCAGCCCGCATGGATTGGGTGGAAATTCGGGACGCCTGGCTCTTCACGGCGTCCGCCCCCACCGTGGCGTCCTGCATCAGCTCCTTGATCTTGTTGGATTCAATGAGGATGTCCCGCAGCAGCATCTGCAGCGTGTCGTATTTACCGGAGGCGTTGTAGATCATCACGTCGAACCAGGAGTTCCAGTGCCCCACCGCCACCATCACCGCCAGGGCGGCAAATACGGGAATACACAGAGGCGCCACCACTCGGAAGAAGATGGTCACCTCTCTGGCGCCGTCGATGCGGGCCGATTCGGTAACCGCCTCGGGCAGACCCTCGATGTAGGAAGCGATCAGCATCAGCTCATAAGCGCCGATCAGCCCGGGCAGCCAGTAGACGGTAAAGCTTTCCAGCAGGCCGATTTTCTGAAACCACAGGTAGACCGGGATCATGCCGCCGGAAATGTACATGGTGATCATAAACATGGTGCGCAGCACCCGGTGGAACGAGAAAAATTTAACCGTGGTGATGTAGGCGACAAAACCGCTGCACACCAGATGCGTCACAGTGCCCACCACCACGCGGAGCACGGACCACCCCAGCGCGCTCAAAAGGCCCTTTGACTTCAGTATGTAATCGTAGTTGCTCAGTGTAAAGACCCTGGGCCAGAAATAGAGGCCGCCCCGCTGGGCGTCGATGCCGTCGTTCAAGGAAATAACCAGCTGGTTCCAGAAGGGGTATACCATGACAAAGAGCAAGATCAGCATAAAGAGCACGTTGCACACGTCAAAAATCCGGCTGCTGACCGTATTTTTGGCAAGCCTGGTTCTTGTATTCACGTCGTTTTCCCCCCTCAGAATATGGACATGTCCATGGTTTTCTTGGCGATGAAGTTCGTGGTGAAAACCAGGATCAGGCCGATGATCGATTTCATAAGGCCAACTGCAATGGCAAAGGAATGACGGCCCATCTGGATGCCGTACCGGTAGACATAGGTATCGATGATATCCCAGTATTCCCGGGTAGTGGGCTGGCCGATGAGCAGGTTCTGTTCATAGCCGATATTCAGAATGCCGCCGATGCCCAGGATGAACAGCAGCACAATAGTGGGCAGGATGCTGGGCAGCGTGATGTGCTTGACCATGCCCCAGCGGCCCAGGCCGTCCACAGCGCCGGCTTCGTAGAGTTCCTGGTCGATGCCCGCGATGGCAGACATATAGAGAATCGTGTTCCAGCCAATATTCTTCCATATGTTGGCTATCGTGATGATCCCCCAGAAAAACTTGCCTTCCGAGAGGAACAGCACCGGTTTTTCCAAGATCCCCGCAGACACCAGCACCTGGTTGACAACGCCTTCACTGCTCAGGCAGGTGGTGAGGATACTGGCCACCACAACCCAGGATACAAAATAGGGCAGGTAGGAGACCGTCTGTGTCACCCTTTTGAGCTTCGTGCCCTTCAGCTCGTCGAACAGAAGCGCCAGCGCAATCGGCGCCGCAAAGCCCACTGTGATGTTCAGGCCGCCGATAACCAGGGTGTTCCGGATAATCGTCCAGGCATCCTTGCCCTGAAAGAAGGAGGCGAAATTTTTCAGCCCCACAAAACGGTCCCAAGTGAGCTCCCGGCCGGGAACATAGTCGAAAAAGGCGTAGACAATTCCGTACAGCGGAATTAAAAAGAAAAAGACCCACCAGACAATGCTGAGAGAGCTCCAAAACCAAAGTTCCCTCTCTTTCTTGAATCTCCGGCGAAATTTACCCTTTTGGAGCGGCGAACTGATCTGCACGACGCATTCCCCTTTCCTATGTATTTAATTGCTGTCATTTGCCCCGCTTTTTGGGCCGCAACCCCGGGCGTCCTTAAAGCCGTCAGGCTTCAAAGGGCAGTCAGAAAACTTTGTTCCGTTCTTTTCTAAGAAGAACGGAACAAAAGAAGAGGTACCTCTTCTTTGCCAAAAATCGCTCCGCAGTGAATTCTGCAGACGTGATTTCATAACAGTAAATAAAACTTGTCTGTTTTTTAATTTTACTAAATTATAAGACCTTTAAGTGAAGTTGTCAATATAATTGTTCGGTTTTTTTTGATTTTTGGATGATTTGGAGGTGATTTTTCCTTATTTTTTCTGCTTAATTACGATTTTAAGAAGAAAATGTGAAGTTGTCCATACATTCGTTCGAACAGCGTCTCAAAGCGGATTCAGGTTTTCCGCCCCTTCAGAGAGAACACCAACGCTCCAGATTATTCATAAGAATGAATATTATTTTTATCCAGCAGAGTTCCCCTTCCCCGCCCGGGGCCCGGGAAGGGGTGAAGGTCCAGCGTCAAAAAAATGCCGCCGCCGAAGGAGAGGGGTCTCCCAAGGCGACGGCAATTCATCAGTTTTTTAAGTGCTGGCGGCGGCAACTTTCCTGCCGCCACTCTCCAAAGCCGCGTTTCCCGGCCCGTGTTACGCTTTCCCCATCGACCGGGATTTCTCCGCGCAGATGCGCATGGCCGACATCACGCTGCTCCGGAAGCCGGATTCCTCCAATGCCTGCACTGCCTCAATGGTAGTGCCTGCAGGCGAACAGACCATATCTTTCAGCTCCCCGGGGTGCTTTCCTGTCTCAAGGACCATCTTTGCGCTGCCCATAACCGCTTGAGCAGCAAAGGTGTAGGCCTGGGCCCGGGGCATTCCCTCTGCAACAGCGGCATCTCCCATCGCTTCAATCAGCATGAAGATATAGGCAGGCGAGCTCCCGCTTACCGCCACCACCGCATCAATCAGACGCTCCGGTACCACCTCCGCCTTTCCAAAGCTTTCCAACAGCTTCAGACCCAGGGCAAGCTGCTCCTCCGACACCCTGGCATTGGGACAAGCCGCGGTGATTCCCTCACCCACCATAGCCGGGGTATTGGGCATGGTGCGAATTACGGCTGTCTCCTCTCCCAGCTGTTCCGCCAGCCAGGAAAGCGTCTTCCCGGGTGCGATGGTGATAATCAGCTGGTCCTGCCGCAGGCTGCCGCGCAAGCCTGCGATCACCTCTTCGTAGAACTGCGGCTTCACCGCCAGCACAAGCACATCCGCCTGTGCCGCCACCTCGCAGTTGTCCTCTGTCACAACAATCCCCAGCGTTTCCGCGGCAGCGCTGCGTGCCGGCGCAAAGGCGTCTGATGCAATAATATCCTCCCGGGGGCAGGCTCCACTTTTGATAATTCCCCCGATCATGGCCTTGGCCATGTTCCCACAGCCGATAAAACCCAATTTCATGGCGTTCTTCCTCTCTTTCGTGTGCTCCCTTATCAGGAGAAGCTCTGTTCTGTACGGGCGATGATCTCATCCTGCAGCGCTCTGCTCAGGTTCCGGAAATGGTCGCTGTAGCCCGCCACGCGCACAATCAGGTCCTTATATTCCTCCGGATGCGCCTGGGCGTCCAGAAGCGTCTGGCGGTCGATCACATTGAACTGGATGTGGTGGCCGTCCATATTGAAATAGGTGCGGATCAGGTTGGCCATCTGTTTGAGGCCGTCCTCCCCTGCCACCACAGAGGGGGTAAATTTCTGGTTCAGCAGCGTGCCTCCCGTGCGGATGTGGTCCATCTTGGCGCAGGAACGCAGCACCGCCGTGGGGCCGTGGGTATCCGCCCCCTTGTCAGGGGAAATACCCTCGCTCACCGGCTTGTGGGCCCGCCGTCCGTTGGCGCTTGCCAGCATCACCTCGCCGAAATACACATGGCAGGTGGTGGGCAGCATGTTCACCCGGTAGGTCCCGCCCCTCTGGTTGGGCCGTCCGGTGACGGCCTTCTGGTAATAGCTGAAAACTTCCTGCATGATGCTGTCCGCAAAATCGTCGTCATTGCCGTATTTGGGGCTGAAATTCTGCACCAGGTTCAAAATCCGGGGATCGTTTTCAAAATCCTCCTGCAGGGCCTGAAGCAGTTCTCCCATTGTAACGTTCTTTTCCTGATATACCTGCCGGCGGATTGCCGCCAGACTGTCCGTCACGGTACCGATACCCACACCCTGGATATAGCTGGTGTTGTACCGTGCCCCTCCCGCATTGTAGTCCTTCCCCTTCCGGATACAGTCATTGGTGATGACCGAAAGGAAGGGCGCCGGCATATAGCTGGCATAGATGCTCTCGATCAGGTTGCTGCCCTGTACCTTGATGTCCAGGAAGTAATCGATCTGCCTGTGATAGGCCTCCAGCAATTCCTCATAGGAGTGAAAATCTTCCGCCTTCCCCAGGGGAAGCCCAAGTTGCCTGCCCGCCACATGGTCATACCCGTTGAATAGGGTCAGCTCCAGAATCTTGGGGAGGTTGAAATAGCCTGTGAGTATGTAAGCCTCGTTTCCGAAGGCGCCTGTCTCCACACAGCCGCTCGTACCGCCGCGGCGGGCATCCTCAATGGATTTCCCGGCGGCCAGCAGCTCCTGTACAATAGCCTCCGTGTTGTAAAAAGCGGGCTGTCCCCATCCCTTCCGGCTGATCTCACAGGCGCGCAGCAGGAATTTCTGGGGGGTTTTCCGACTGATCTGCACGTTGGAGCTGGGCTGAAGCAGTTTCATATCATCCATACAGTCGAGAATCAGGTAACTGACCTCATTGACGCCGTCCGTGCCGTCAGGCGCGATACCGCCGGTGTTGATGTTGGCAAAATCCGTATAGGTACCGCTCTCCTTCAGGGTGATCCCCACTTTGGGTGGCGCGGGCTGGTTGTTGAATTTCACCCACAGGCATTCCAGCAGCTCCAGCGCCTGGGGACGGCTGAGCCTGCCGGCTGCTACATCCTTCCGGTAGAAGGGGCACACATGCTGGTCCAGGCGGCCCGGGCTGTAGGAATCCCAGGGGTTGAGCTCGCTGGTAACCGCCAGATGGACAAACCAATACATCTGCAGCGCCTGATGGAAGGTCTGCGGCTTTTGGGCAGGTACCACCGCGCAGTTTTCGGCAATGGTGAACAGGTCCGCCCTCCACTGGGGGTCCGTCTCTTCCGCAGCCATGCGTCTTGCCAGCTCACCATACCGCTTTCCCAGAATCATAATGGCATCACAGGCAATCATCATGGCGGAAAGCTCTTCCTTTTTCCGGAGCGCTTCCGGATCCCGCAGAAAATCCAGGTCCTTCATGGCCCTGCGGATGTCCTCCTGATAGTCCGCAAAGCCCTTTTGGTAGATTTTATCCGAACCCACCGTATGGCCGGGGCCGCGCTGCTCCATGAATTCTGTAAAAATGCCGCATTCGTAGGCGGCCTTCCATTCCTCGCTCATACTGCTGAGAATCCTGTGCCGGATGGAACGCTTCTCCCAGAAGGGGATGACTCGCTCCTGCTGAAGGCGCAAATCCTCCTCCGTTACGGCAAAACGGATAAGCTCCCGCTGGTCCATCACCTTCATATCCTCAACCGTATGGCAGCAAAGCTCAGGGAAGGTGGGGGCCGACTGGGGGCCGTCTCCCTTCTCCCCTACAATCAGCTCTCCTTTGTGGATAGAAATGCTTTTTTTCGAGAAATAGTGGCGCAGCGTCAATGCGCGCAGTTCCGGCACCGACACCGTCCCCTCGTACTGCTCATATGCCTCTGTTTCCAGCAGGGCGCGCTCCATATAGATGCGCGGCTGGGTATTCAGGCTCTCCTCCCGCAGGCGGCGCACCCGTTCCGTCACGCCATGCGCCTCCTGTACCCTGGGCTCCTGCACTCTCTCCTGAACTGCCATTGCAATTCTCCTCTCCTTTTTCCGGATTCTATTGGTACTCTGTCTCAGTATCACAGCAGGCTGTCTCCTGCCTTATCCGCCGATCACCACCTGGGGGAAACCAGCCCCGCGGAACAACTCCGCCAGCCCTTCCAGTTTTTCCCTGGACGGTGCCTGAAAGGACGGCTGAGAAACGTGCCCCAGCCTCTGGGCTTTGCTCCGCCCGAAATCATGGTAGGGCAGCAGATGGATTTTCTCTGCCCGCAGTCCTTTTTTGAGCAGGCCGATCACCGGCAGAATATCCTCCTCTTCCGCGTTGACCCCCTCCACCAGGGGCAGGCGCAGGCGGATTCTCGCCCCATTCAGATGCAGCTTCCAGAGGTTCTGAAGAATCAGCTCATTCCCCACGCCGGTCCATTTTCTGTGCTTCTGGGAATCCATGGCCTTGATGTCGTAGAGAAAGCAGTCTGCAACCTCCAGCAGCTGCTCAAAACGCTCAAAAGGCGCCTGCCCGCAGGTGTCGATGAAAACGCTGATTCCTTCCTCCTTCAGCAGCCGGCAGAGTTCCAATACTGCCGGGAAGGGCTCAGCCGCCAGCACCTCCCCTCCGGAAAGGGTCGCCCCGCCGCCCGATTCCTCGTAGAACATCCTGTCCCTGCAGACCGCGGCAGCCAGCTCTTCCGGGCTGTAGCGGATTCCGGCCACCTGTCTTGCAGAGCCCAGACAGGCCTGCACGCAGGCGCCGCAGGCAATACAGCGGCTGCGGTCCGGTTCGGGGCATCCCCCCCAAACCGCTTTCTGAAGGCACGCCGCCTCGCAGGCGCCGCACCCGGTACAGCGTTCCTCATTCCAGAGCAGTTCCGGCTTTCCCGCTTGGCTTTCCGGATTATGACACCAGGCGCACCGCAGAGGGCAGCCCTTAAAAAACACCGTCGTCCGGATACCCTCCCCGTCATGAATGCAGTACCTCTGGATGTCGAATACGGACAAGCCATCCCGCCCCGCTTCCCCCTGCGGCGCAGCCGCGGAAGGACAGTCAATTTTTTTCATATTTGTGAATTATCCTTCCTGGTTTTTTCAAAAAGTTTTATATCTATGAATCTGATTATAAGGACAGTTTTTCCGCTTGTCAAGCGTGCTTTTGGAAGATTTATCATTTTTTCAGGATGCATCATCTGGGATTTCCCGGTTTTCTCCAGAAAAAAGCCTTAGAAGACCCCGCAAAGAAATTTTCATATTTGTGAACTTTCTATTTCTTGACATTCCGCTGTCCAGCAGATATGATAGACCATGGAACATGACTGTTGGGAGGAATTTTAGATTGGATACCAATATGGCCATCGGCGCCAAAGTAAAGGCCCTGCGCACAGAGAAAAAAATGACGTTGAAACAGCTCAGCGAGGGAAGCGGACTTTCCGTAGGCTTCCTCTCTCAATTTGAACGGGGACTTTCCTCCATCGCGCTGGATTCCCTGGAGAAGCTTTCCGAAATTCTGGATTCTCCCCTGTCCGAGCTGTTTGAAGAACACACCGGCCGCCGTTCCGCCGATCCTGTAGTGCATGGAATCGACCTGCAGTTTACGGAAATCAGCCCCCGGATTTACCAGAGCATCCTGCGGACCCCCGATGCTTCCTACGACATGCTGCCCCGCGTGTTCACGCTGTTTCCCTTTGACAGCGAGGAGGACGGCCTGGAGATGTACTCTCATGAAGGAGAGGAGTTTGTCTATGTACTGGAGGGCGTGGTCACCTTTTTCCTGGAAGATGCCCAGTACCTGCTCTACCCCGGCGATTCCATACACATCGCTTCTACACGCCCTCACAACTGGGCCAACCGCACCGCACGCACCGCACGGATCCTGACCTTGAACACCCCTAACCCCCTGCATCACAAATCCGGGCAGACAGAGCATTGAATCCGGCATTCCCCTGCCGGTGCCTGCCCTGCTTTGACCGGAAGCCGCGGCAGGCAAAGGAAAACAAAAACGGGTTCTGCCTCAAGCCGGGGCAGAACCTGTTTTTTCTATTACAGGACGCTTTCAGTGCGCCATGGCGTCCTCAATATCTTCCAGCTTTCTCGGAATCGCCGCCGACAGGTTTTCGCAGCCGGTCTCCGTCACCAGGCAGTTATCCTCCAGACGGAAGCCAATACCGCTGTCCTCATCATAGATGCCGATATCCACACAGAATACCATGCCGGGAGCCACAGCGCGGGTCATATCCACCTCATCATGCACGTCGTACCCGATGTGATGCGCGCCGCCGTGCCACATGTATTTCCCAATTTCTTCATAAGAGTTGAGCTTTCCAATGGCCTTCAGCTGCTCATAGCAGTATTTCCGGGCGGTCAGATCCACAGAGGCCATGGGCATGCCCGGCTTGATGATGGAGAACATGTACTCCGAGGTGTTGTAGGCGCACTGATACAGCGCGGCCTGCTCCTTGGTAAACCTGCCGTTGCAGGGCCATCCGCGGGATACATCGTTGACCTCGTTGTCCCACCAGGCGCCCACGTCGTTCAAGATCATGTCGTCGTCCTGGGCCTGGCCGGTGTAGCTGTAATAGTGGATGCAAAAATTGTTCTTGCCCGCTGAGATAATGGAAGGGAAGGCCGAAGTGAGAACCCCGCGGCTTGTGAGCGCATGGTCAAATTCCGCCTTGTACTCGTATTCGTACATGCCTGGACGGGAAGCTTTCATCATGGCCAGGATACCCGCACGCGTCACCGTCATGGCCTGGCGCATGGCGGCAATTTCACAGGGCCGCTTGATCGTGCGCTGGCTGCGCAGCTGAGGCAGCAAATTGCGGATCAACAGGCCGGGATAGCGCTTGGCTGCGCTGTGGGCAAAGCGGTGCGCTTCACCTGGTTCCTCCTCAGGCGTATGGTTGAACAGGTCCAGCCAGAGGCTGTCGAACGCCCCGCCGGTAGCCGCCCTGCGGAAATCCTCCTCGAAGCTTTCCACATAACGGACGTCCTCTATGCCGGACTGTGCCGACGCCTCCTCTGCGGTGGGCCTGCGCCCGGTCCAGCGCTCCTTTAACAGGTCGTGGGGCAGAATATAAAGGACCTCCCTGGCTGTGCCCTTAGTCTTTTGCAAAAACAGGATAAAGCCGGCAAAATCCACGCCGGTCAGATACAGAAAATTCCGGCTGCAGAAAAAGGGATAGTAGGCGTCCGCCGACTGCCGGGGCGCATTTCCGGAAAAAAGAACAGCCGCGGAATTGTCCGGCATGGCCTCCAATAGGTTTTTCCGATTTTCCCTATGAAATGAAGCTTCCATTTTTATCATCCTTTCCAAGTATGAAGAACGCAGAACTTTCATAAACATGAAATCATTATAGAAATATCCGCTATTTTTGTCAATGTGTATCATAGCTATGAAACCGATGATCTTTCTGTGAAATTGGCAAGAACAGGTTCCGCCCTATAGGAACAAGTGACGGTCCGGCTTTTCAGTTTCCTGCATTGCTCCTTACGGAAAGAAAGAGGAGGCCGCTGCACATCATCCAGCGGCCTCCCGCCCGGTTTGCACGGCACGCCGCCCCGCGCTTATCTTCCGAGAATCAGGAAATAACCCAGCACCACTGCGCCCAGAGCGATCCGGTACCAGCCGAACGCCTTGAAATCGTGGCGGCGCACAAAATCCATCAGGAAACGGATCACCAGCAGCGACACCACAAAGGCGGTAACCATACCCAGGGCCAAAATGATCCCCTCCTGGGCGGTGAACAGCGGAAGCCCTGCAGAAAGCTGTACCATAGCATACTTTCCAACCTTCAGAATACTGACGCCCACCATAGTGGGAATGGCCAGGAAGAAGGAAAACTCTGCAGCCAGCGACCGGGAACAGCCTAAAAAGATGCCCCCCAGAATGGTGGAGCCTGAACGCGAGGTGCCCGGCACGATGGAGAGCACCTGAAACAGGCCGATGAGCAGCGCCGTCCGGTAAGAGAGGTCCTCCTCCCGCTCGATCCGGCGGATGTGAGCGGAAGTCCCGCCGCGCTCCACAAACAGGAACAGTACGCCGTATACGATCAGCGCGGCAGCCACCACCCAGTAATTCATCAGGTGCTCATCCATCCAGTCGTTAAGCAGCAGCCCGATCACTGCGGAGGGAATACAGGCCACGATCACCTTTCCCCAGAGGTTCCAGGTACCGCGCTTCTCCGTCCTGGTTTTTTTGGGAGAGAAGGGGTTCAGCTTGTGGAAGAATAAGACCACCACCGCCAAAATTGCTCCCAATTGAATTACATACCGGAACATGTTCATAAACTCTTCCGACACGTTGAGATGAAGGAATTCGTCCACCAGAATCATATGCCCGGTGCTGCTGATGGGAAGCCATTCCGTAATGCCCTCCACAATGCCCAGAAAGACTGTTTTCAGCCATTCAAAAATTTCCAATGCCAGTTCTCCTTTACTCCTTTACTCTCCCCCGCAAGCAGGGGGCCTTTCCAGAAAACGCTGCCGCGCCGGCTTTTATGACGAATTTCCAAAATTTGCCGGAACATATCTGCGCCGCCCGCAGTCAGTTCAGCGGAAAAAGAGCTGCTTCGTAATTTTCCACATAATAGCGCAGGTTTGTTCTTCCCCGCACCGCCACCCGATGTCCTTCGGCTTCCAACAGCTTTTTCTGCGCTTCCACGCCCCCGGGATATTTGGGGTTCAGTTCGCCCCCTGCTTTCAGCGTGCGCCAGTAAGGGGTTTCATCCCCCTCCCGTTGGCAGCTTGCCCAGGCGGCGATGGAGACAAAGATGCCGGCCGTGATGGGATCGGTAAAGTCCGCCCCGTTTTTCCGGGCAAAATATTCCCGTATGCCGCCCACTGTGAGCAGCTTTCCAACGGGCACGGCCTTCATCACCCTGTCGTAGTCTGCCGGCGGCGCAAAATACATCCTTGTCCCGCCGTATTTCTCAATGGTCTTCTGGTCGGTGACAATTTGGATTTTCGGCATGCCGTTGTCCCGGCGAAGCATCGCGTTAAAGTCCTTCTTTTCCTCATTGGCCATAAAAGCGCCTCCTTTTTGACCAGCATACCCCATTTTTCCAGGCGGTGCAATGAGGCTGTTTTCTTTTTTTTCCAATCAGCAGAGGAACCGGAAAAATTCCCCGGGAAATGAAGCTTTTACTTCCCGCACAGTTTACCCTCCAGGCCTTGCAGACGCCGGAATTTTTTCTTACAATTTTCTTACGCTTCCGTCCGGCCTAAACTGCTCCGGTATTCCTCGGGCGTCATCCCATAGACCTTGCGGAAAGACTGAATATAGTGGGAAACGTCGTTATATCCCACATGGGTGGCGATATCGCTCACCTTGAGAATAGTCTGTTCCAAAAGTTCCCTGGATTTTTCCAGCCGGTACTCAATCAAATATTTGGAAAAGGTTTTTCCCACATTGGCCTTGAAAAGCCTGCTGAGGTAAGAGACGTTCATAAAGTATTTCTTTTCCGCCAAATCCTGAAGGGAGATGTCGTATTGATAGCTGCGGCTGATATATTCCGTGATCTCCCGGATGATATCGCTGCTGTTTTCCATTCCGCCCTGAGCCTGGCAGCAAATTTCCCTCACCATGCCCAGCAGGTAATTTTCCAGCTCCGACATGTGCTTGAAATTATAGAGGTCGTAGCGCCTGGAAAACATCAGCAGCACCCGGTCGTCCGACGGGGAATCCGAACGGTGGTAATGCCGGTTTAAAATGCTCAGCACACTGATGATTCTCCGGTAAAGTCCGTAGATATCCCCGTTCTGCAGCAGCTCAGGGTCTTCAAAAATCCGGCAGATTACCTGTTCCGCCCCGCGGCAGTCAGAATTCCCCAGCGCTTTCTGCAGCCCTATCTCATCCTGCTGGGACAGGGCGGGGACGGAATCCCGTTCGCCGTTGTAAACATAGACATGGTCCCAACCCTGCAGCAGCCGCTGGCTGATGGCGTAGACCGCTTCCTTATACGCATCGTACAGCTCTCCCATACCTTGGTGGCACCGGCTGAGCGAAATGCTGGCGCTGCACCCCGTTACCGCTTTGCTCCATGCCAAGGCCGAATTTGCACAGCTTTTCAAGCTGTGCAAGGACGCCGAGGCGTCCTCATAATAGGCCAGCAGTACGTACTCCCGGTTGTTCTTGAAATAGAATGCCTCGCAGGCCTGTGTCCCTGCTTCTTCCCGCAGCCTGCGCTTGATTTCTTCTTTTTGGGGGTAGGAGGTCTCCCCATCCACCTGCATCAGCAGGACCCGGTAGCAAAGGGAAGCGGCGTATTCGGGGCAGCCGCCCATAAACTGTTCCTGCAGCTCGGGATTTTGGGCCAGCTCCTGAATGGAAAGCTGCTCTTTGGAAATTTCGAAGACGCTTTCCTGGATTCTGTCCTTCACTTTTTTCTCTTCCCGCTGCCTGCTTTTCTCAATATTCAACAGGGCGCTTTTCAAATTCTCTTTGCCGATAGGCTTCGTGATGTAATCCCTCACACTGTACTGGATGGCCTGCCGGGCATACTTGAAATCCGCGTAGCCGGTTTCTATGACCACGGCAATCTCCGGATACTCCCTGTGCACGTATTCCGCCAGCTTCAGGCCGTCCATCTCCGGCATTCGGATATCGGTCACCACTACGTCCACATCCGGATTCCCAGCCAAAAACTCAACAGCCTCTTTTCCCGTTTCCACATCGGCAGCCACTTCCACCTCCAGGCCGATATCGTTCAGCATCTTGACCAAAGCCTTACGTGCGTAGAATTCATCGTCTGCCACCAACACTTTCATAATTGACGTTCCTGCCTTTCTTCCCCATGCAATCATGATGCCCTTTCGGACATATTCCCATTCATTCCCACAGTTTCACGACCCGCTTCATTCTTCCGTTTCCTGTTCCCCGGTTTCCGTCTGTTCCGGAAACAGCCCGTCTTCCCTGTTCTCCGGGCGGTCTCCGGTACCGCTGAGCGTCTTCAGATGCAGCGTCACCTCTGTATAACCGCCCTTTTCACTGGAGATTTGGAGCCCATACCGGGGGCCGTAAAAATTCTTTATTCTGGCGTTCACATTGATCAGGCCGATCCCGTTGTCATCGTCCTCTTCAGACGATGCCTCGGCATTGCCCTCCGACAGCCGCCGGTTCCATCTCTCACAGACCTCCTCTTCCATTCCCACGCCATTGTCATAAATCGAGAGGTACAAATCCTCTCCGTCCTGTTTTGCCCTGATTTCAATACAGGCGTCTGTCCTCTTGTCGGAAAGACCGTGGGAGATGGAATTCTCCAGGATGGGCTGAATCAGGAATTTCAGCATATAGCAGTTCCCCACGTCCGCGGGCACCTCAATTTTGGTGTGGAACCGGCCCGGAAAGCGAATATCCTGAATCTGCAAATAGTTGCGCATGTATTCGATCTCATCCCGGAGCAGAACCACGTCCTTTCCCTTGACATTGTAATAAAGGATTTTTGACAGACTGCCCGCCATCTGCACAATCCCGGGAACCCCTTCGATTTCGGCCAGGGCGCTGATGGTGTTCAGAGTATTGTACATGAAGTGCGGGTTGATCTGATAGCGCAGCATCTTCAGCTCCATCCGCTTGTGATTGATCTCATAAAGATAGGTGGCGTCGATATCGTCGTTGATCCGCTGTGCCATGGAATTGTAATTGTGCAGCAGCTCCCCCATTTCGTTGCCCTCAAATTCCTGTGGGATCTCCATGAGCTTCAAATGGCCTTTCGTGGTGAATTTCATGGCGGATATCATATTTTCCAACGGCTGAATCGTCTGCCGGGACAGAAAAATACTGAAAAAAACAGCTACCAGCAATACCGCGAGAAATACCAGCAGCATGTTCTTAATCCCTTCAAAACCTATGGTGTTCATCACGTCCATGGGCACATACTGCAGCAGGGTCCACCCCGTTTTCTCATTCTGGATAGCAGTGACTAAATACTCTTTTCCCTCAATCAGAATCTTTCGGGAAGTCTCATTCAGCCCTATCATGGAGGCTGCCTCCTCCCGCAGGTGGGAGAGCAGATCCCCTTGCCCCAATTCTTCATCTTCCAAATAAGCCGCCGGTGAATTGTAGATCAGCCCGTCCCTTCCGACCACGCACAGCGAGCTGACAAAATTGGCGGAATAGGTCTTGTCCAGGCGGCGGACAAGCTCATCGTAATTGAGGTCGACGCTGAGCACGCCCACATAGGAGCCGTAATAGTACAGCCGCTGCAGTACTGTGATCACCTTACGGTTCGCCAGCTGGATGACGGTTTCGTGCACGCCTGTCAGGTAAGCTTCATTCTGTCCCTCCCAGGTAAACCCGCCCATCAGCTTTCCCACGTATTCCTGGTAGCTGTCCGTATCGGAGCTGATACTGCAGTAGACATCCCCGTATTTGTTGATCACAGCCCCCCGGAGGATAAAGGCGCTGCTCCGGAAGGAATGATTCAGGGCGTTGCGAAGATAGAGATCGTCTTCAAAGCGCTGCGCACTGGTTTTTTTGGCGCTGTCCGACACCAGGATGCGCCGCATTTCACCATCGGAATAGTGGAGATAATTGATGCGGTCCAGAGGAGAAAAGATCATTTCCACGTTCAGATTCAGCTGACTGTTGATCTGATTCATATAGTTGATGTTGGAATCAATGGTCTCCTCCATCGCCTGGCTGTAAAACATGATGCTGGGGCAGAGAAACATCACCAGCAGCAACAGGTTTCCCGCCATAATTTTGACACGCAGCGGCTGCTTTTGAAAAAATCTTTTCATTTTCTCACATTCAGGACTGCTTCCACCGCTCGGCAAACAGCCCTGCCTTTCCCCATTTTTCTACCCTTCCGGAAAGGTGCAGAACGGCTGAAGCCCTTCCGGATGCTCTGACACACAAATACTGTATTCACAACTTTTCAGTCTATTTTACCATGAGGAAGCCGGTTTGAAAACAATTTTCTCACCCTTCCTCATCTGGCAAATTTTATTTTCGGTCTCATGGAATACGGTTTATAAAAAAACCTCCCCGCTCAAGGAGAGGAGGAGGTTTTGAAAGAACACAACTCAGGTCTTCACAGCGCCCTGGGTAAGCCCCGCTACAATGTATTTCTGCGCACAGGCATAGGCAATCATCACGGGGACCATGGCCACCAGATAGGAGGCGAACGCCATATTGTAGTCGAAGGTGTACTGGGACTTGAAGTTGTACTGGAACAGGGGCAGCGTCCAGGTGGACGGATCCTTGTTCAGGATGATCAAGGGCATCTGAAAATCATTCCAAATCCACAGGGCGTTCAAAATGAGCACCGTCATGGTCATGGGTTTGATCAGAGGCAGAACCACGCGCCAGTAAGCGCCAAAGGTGCTGCAGCCGTCGATGGCGGCAGCCTCTTCCAAATCCGGCGGAACAGAACGGATGTAGTTCACCAGCAGGAAGATCGCCTGGGAAGACGCCAAAGAAATATGCATCAGGATCAGACCGAACTGGTTGGTCAAACGCAGGTCGCCCAAATATTTGACCAGAGGGATCATAATGACCTGGAACGGCACAAAAATTCCGCACAGGGTATAAAAATAGATCGTCTTGTAATAGATCTTCTGCATATTCCGGGAGATTGCATAAGCACACATCGGCGTGATGATGTAGATTGCCAGAACCGAGGTGACCGTAACAACCGCCGAGTTTCTGAAATAGGTAAAGTACCCGGCTTTCTGGAACACGCTTTTGAAGTTATCCAGATAAAAGCTGGAGGGAAGTGAAAAAAAGCTTTCCGCCGACTCAGCCGGAGTTTTCAGTGAGGTGATGATCGTGATGAACAACGGAAACAGGATCATCAATGCTCCTACAATCAAAAAGACATAGGAGAGTACCTTGAGTACCAAACCGCCTTTAGATAGTTTCATCAGTCGTCACCTACCTGTTTATTGCTCGTCAGCTTGATGGTGGCGAAGGAGACGATGGCCACAATCACAAAGAGGATCATGGACTCTGCCACAGACTGTGCAAACTTTCCTTCGCTCATGGCATGACGGTAGATCAGGATGCCGATAGCTTCCGTCGCCTGGGCGGGGCCGCCGTCGGTCATAGCCTTGATGTAGTCGAAAATGGTCAGGCCGCCCTTTGTAGTTGTGATGACCACCATGGTGATGATCGGGATCAGGAAGGGGACCGTGATCGCTTTAAACTTCTGCCAGGCATTGGCGCCGTCAATAGTAGCCGCCTCATAGAGGTCCTTGGGCACGCTCTGCAGGCCGGCGACAAACAGCACCGTCGGAATGGCGCAGCCCTGCCACAGGTTGACGATCAAAACGCCGAACATGGCAGTTTTGGGATTTCCCAAAATATTTGTGCTCAAAAAACCGATGCCCAGGGATTTGCCGATCACCGGCAGAGCCCGGAGGAACAGCTCGTTCCAAATCAGGCCCACAGTTACCAGGCTGAGCACAGCGGGAATAAAATAGACCGAGCGGAAGAATGTACTGGATTTCCCCAGCTGGTTCAGTGCCAGTGCGATGAGCAGGGAAAGCAGGATCGTCCCGATCACCAGGCAGATGGTATACTTGAAGTTGAAGAAAATAGCATTGTAAAAACGCTTATCCTGCAGGACCGTCGCATAGTTTTTCAGACCGATAAAATCAAAGGTCTTGCTGATGCCGGTCCAGTTTGTCAGGCTGTAATACACGCCCAGAATCATCGGCACCAGGAAAAATACCGAGTAGAGAATCAGAACAGGGAGAGTAAACAGCACCATGACCACGTTCTTCCTCTGCAGGCCGTTTTTCGGCCTATCCGCACCCTGCGCGGGGAGTTTTGACATAACCGGACACCTCCTCGTTGTTCCTCCTTATCGAGAAGACCCGGAGATTTTCCGGGTCTTCTCAATTCGGGAAGTTTTGATTTTTACTGCTCAGAAGCCGCAGCGGCCAGGAAATCTTCGGTCATCGTGGTCAGGAACGCATTTACGTCCTTGTCGATGAGAACCTGCTGAAGCTTGGAACGCTTGGTCTCCTCAAAGCCTGCGGGAGGAGCGGAAATATCCAGAACACCTGCGGTGTCGATGAGATCCAGCACTGCCTGAGCCTGAGGAATCTGAGCCTCAACGCCCTTGATGCAGGAGGGAGAGTGGTCCTTGTCAGAGTACATCTGCGCAGCTTCTGTGCTGGACAGATACAGCAGGAACTTGTCCACAGCGTCAGCCTTGTCGCCGGTGGTATCGGCGCCGGCGCAGATGGCCACGTCAACACCCAGAGGCTGCTTCATGTCGCCCTTGTCGTTGGGCATCGGGAACATGGCAACGTTTTTGTCGGGGTTGGCAGACTCGATGGAAGGCAGGGCCCAGATGCCCTGGATGAACATATAACCGGTGCCGGTAGCGAAATCGTTGATGGCCTGGTCATAGCCGAGGGACAGGGTATCGCCCTGGGAATACTCGCGCAGTTCGATCATCTTTTCCATGGAATCTACCGCGATGGGATCATCCTGATAGGTGGTGGTTCCAGCACGCAGCTCGTCATAGAACTTGCCCATCTCGCCGCCGCGGTCCTTGCCGCCGATGTTGTCCCAGCCCTGGGAAATGGTCCAGGAATCCTTGTCGGGCAGAACGAAGGCAACCTCGCCCTTACCCTGGATGTCCTTAGCCAGGTTGATGAACTCGTCCCAGGTTTTCGGCACTTCATAGCCGCCGTCCTTGAACTTGTCCACATCGTAGAATACGCCCATGAAGTTCAGGGAGATCGGCACGGTGTAATACTTGCCGTCCAGCTTGATGGACTCTTTGTAGCTGTCGATCACATTGTCCATGCAAGCGTTGTCGGTAAGATCCTTCAGGCGGCCCTGGGTGGCAAACTGAATATACGCTGCGTCAGTCGGCCAATGGGTGAGCACGTCGGGCATTTCATTGGAAGCCGCACGGGTCATCAGAACAGTGCCGGCATCCGGTACGGTGTTCTGGGTGACGGTGATGTTGGGGTTCTGCTTCTGGAACTCCTGGATCAGCGCGTCAAACGTGTCAACGGCCTCTCTCTTCTGCTGCAGGAATTCGATTTCCACCTTGGCGCCGTCGTTTCCGGCGGGCGTGGACTCGGCACCGCTTTCAGTCGTGGAGCTGGTGGCCTTGGAACTGGAATCGTCCTTCGCAGCGGAGCTGGTGGAAGAACTGTTGTTGTTGCTGCAGCCAGCAAACAACGTTGCCACCATGGCGGTGGCGAGAATTGCAGATACGATTCTCTTCTTCATTTGTTTTAGCACCCTCTTTTCAGATTAGTTGAACAACCGGCAACTTGTATTGCACAATTTGTTTCAACTGAGTCGACCTCATTATAGCAATGTGCACAGCTTTCTTGCTATAAGATTTTTGACCTTTCCGATATTATAATTTTTACTTCCTGCACAATGTGTCCAAAACCGCTGTCAGTTTTTTTCCTGTTTTGGAAAAGGAGACGGCATTGGGCGGAAAAAATGGGAAACACCTTGCTTTTTGTATGAAATATACCCTGTTTTTTTCTGTCATTCAGCCGGAACGGCGCAGTTTTTATTCAAAAGCTTCACGGTAGCTGAACGTTCCTCCACGGTATATTCTTCCCCGTTGACCACGGCGCGCACCAAGGGCTGCTGGGTATAGAGGACAGCAGATGTCATGGGTAGTTCTGTTTCCACAATCACCGTACCGCCCTTGAGTTCCGCCCGGAACCGGTATTCCTGGCCGTCGTCAAAGAAAATTTCTTCCGCCGCCGTGGAAAGGTTCATCAGAACGCAGAGATCCTCGAAGGGCTTCTCCTCCGTAAAGAGCAAGTCCTTCCCCTGTATGGGCAGGGCCGAATTCTCCCGGAGGTAGACGGGTATATTCTCCAGCTGCTTCCCGGGACGCACCCAACGTCCGCCTTCCGTAAAGCCGCCGGTCAGCAGTGACGCCCAGTTCCCCTCCGGCAGATACACCCGGAAATCGTCCTGGTCGAAAACAGGCGCCACCAGCAGCGAGGAACCCAGCATATACTCCATTCCAACACAGCGGGCGGTACAGTCGTCGGGGTATTCCAGCAGCAGGGCCCGCAGCATGGGAACGCCCGTGCTGTGCGCTTCCCATGCAATGGAATAGAGATAGGGGATCAGGCGATAGCGCAGCCTGTCGTAGGCACGGAAAATCTCCTGTGCCTGCTGGCTGAAATACCAGGGTTCCCGGGGAGTTTTCCCATGGCAGCGGCTCAGGGGGCTCAGCAGTCCGAACTGGGCGCTGCGGATATATTGTTCCTCGGTGGGCGGGCATTCATACCCGTCACTGTCGGTATTGTAAAAGCCGCCGATGTCATGGCCCCAGAAGGGCACTGCGGAAAGACCCATAGAGAGCCCGCCCCGCAGGATGCAGGCCAGGTTGTTCTCAGCGGTGGAGGAATCCCCCGCCCAGTTGCCAGGATAATTCTGGGTGCCGGCATAGCCGCTGCGCCCCCAGAGCATGGGCCGTTCTCCCTGTTCCTGCTTAACGTCGCGGCAGGCCTCATAAATGGTTTTCGCATAGAGCAGGGGCAGCTTGTTGTGGCCCTGCAGGCCGTTGGATCCGTCGTGGTATACGGCGTCCAGAGGCACAGCTTCGGAAAAATCGGTTTTAATTACGCCCACACCCTCTTTGACCACAGCCTGCACCAGGCCGCGGTACCAGGCCACCATCTCCGGATTGGTGAAATCAAAGGCGGCAAACCAGGCGTCGCTGGTGGCGGCGGAGTGGAAGGTGGATACCTCCCCCTTGTCATTCATCACCAGGTAGCCGTGGGCCCTGGCGTATTCATACCCCTCGGTGCCCACTGCAATATAGGGCCACATCCACAGGCTCAGATGGAAATGCTGCTCGGAAAGGGTTTTGATCATCCCCCTGGGATCGGGGAACCGTTCCAAATCCCATTGCCAAACCCCGGCCTCGCTCATTTTCTGCCAGCCGTCGATGTGAATCACATCCGCAGGAATCTGTTCCTCCCGCAGCCTGCGGGCCACAGCTTCCACCTCTTCCTGGGTCTGGTAGCTGCATCTCGACATCCACAGCCCGAAGGCCCATTTGGGAATCATGGGAGAACGTCCGGTAAGCGCTGTATAATCGGAGAGCAGCCCCTTGTAATCCCGGTTGCAGAACAGCATGTAGTCCAGCATCCTGTCGGCGGACTCCATCCCGTAGGACACGCCGGACCCCACGCCCATATCGAACACGTTGTCCGTATAGGTGTTGAGCAGGATGGAATATCCCCGGCTGCTCATAAAATAGGGGATGTTTTTATAGGATTTTTCCGTGTTGGTGGACAGCGCGTCACACTGGCGGCAGTGAATGACCTGGCCGCGCTTGTCGAATCCGGTAAATTTTTCGCCAAAGCCGTAAAAGGATTCGTCGGAGGGGAGATACATGGTTTCCCTCACCCTGATCACCCGGCCCTGTTCGTCGCAGTCAAAACCAATGGGCAGGTATTTGCACATGTTGTCCACATTGGCGTCACAGACATTTTCCCTGGTGAGCAGCTTCCCATCCAGAAATACCGAAAGTTCCCACGGGCGCTTCCCAAACCGCAGGGTCATACGTCCTGTGCTGGCGGTGAGGCAGTCTTCCGTCACTTGAAGCTCATAGCCAGTCTTCCCTTCCAGCGGAAACACAGCATTTTCATATACTGCGGTATCCTCAAAGGGGTACATCCGGAAGCGGAATGCCTCTCCGGTGAGGAAGTCGACGCGCACTTTGGCCGTCTTTTTCCGGTAGGTGCCCACAGTCAGTTCCAGGGCCGATTCTTCCTGTCTGTACTCCCGGATCTCCGTCAGAAAGTCAAAATTATGGGTAAATACCGTTTTCAGATACCCCAGCTGTGGGTTGTAGGTGACTTCTGCTTTCTTGTCCATTGCAATTGCTCCTCTCCTGTTTTTCAGGGATAGCCGTACGGCGGTCAGTTCCAGACCGGCGCCTCCTGCCGCATGCGGATTCCCGCCCAATCTCCTGTGACTGGTTCTCTTCGTATTTTATCAAATCTGCCAAAGTATTTTTAGAAGTATTATGACATTTTGGATATCATTTATTTGACCGGACCTGCCGGAGGACAACAAAACGCGCCGCTTTTAAACTTATCTTCTCAGTTCTTCAGTTCCCGGGAAATTACCGCGTTCTCCACAGCGGCGCTGCCGCCGGAGACGAACAGGCACAGTTCTTCCCCCTCTTTCTGGTACATCCTGGCATTCATTGCCACGCCGTCCACATAGAGGGTGGCAATGCTGCCGTCCACCAACAGCACAACATGATACTTTTCCCCCGGCACAAGGGTTATGGGCCGCTCCAGCCCAAGGTTCATACAGGCATACCAGGGGATATTGGGGCTTTTCTCAAACAGGAACCTGTTCTCCCCGCAGAGAAACCTGAATTGGTAAAAACTTTCCGTTCCGGAATCCCCGCAAAAGCCCAGACCAAAAAAGACGGTGCCCTCTTCAAAGGAAAGGTCGGCTTCAAATTTGAAGAAATCGCCGCAGCCCCTTGAGAGCACGGATAAAGTCCTGCCGTCCTCCCTGCATGCTGTGGAATCGGGAATGCGCGCCCCTTCGGCAAAAGCTGCCCGCACTGTCTCCGGCGGCTTTACGCCCAGAGTCCCGTCCGGCCGCTGGAAAAGCTCATGGGGCACAAAGGTGCCCGCCCATTCGAAATTTTTCGTATCGTCACAATCCTCTTTGGTGGGTACCCAGCCGAAGAGGATCCTCCTGTTGCCAAGGCAGAACGTGCGCCCCGCATAATAGGCCCTGCCGTCAAAGCAGTCGTCTTCCGGCTTGAACCAGGGTCCGGTGATGCTCTTCCCCATGCGGTACACCGTTCGGTTGCGGTCGCTGTATTCGGAGATGACATGGTACCACCAATCCCCAATCCGGAACAGGTCGGGCATTTCATGCATGGTATAAAGGCCGGGCGCCCAGAAATCCCCTTGGAATTCCCAGGTATCCAAATCCCTGGAGGTATACCAGACCGTGCATCCGGAAAGCCGGGTTTTTGGTCCCTCCCTGCGCGCTCCCAGGAGCAGGACATAACGGAAGCCCTCTTCATCCCACAGCACAAAGGGATCTCTCCAGTCGTCCGGGTCATAACCTTCCTGGGGAGGGAAGGCCAGTGCGTTTTTCTTCCACTGCTTCAGGTCATCGCTTACGGCATGCATCACGACCTGAGAAGCTTTTCCCAACTGGGGATAGTCCCGGTTATAGCCGGTGTAAAAGGCATGAAAGCTTCCATCCTGAGCTTCCAAAACACTGCCTGCAAAGATATACTGGTCCTGCTCCTCATCGCCGCCCCGTGGGATGGCGACCCCCAAATCCTCATAGGCGACAAAGTCCGAGGTGGTGGAAAGATGCCAGCCGAAAGGCTCGCCGCAGGGGCAGGGCTTTCGGGAATCCCGCTGGTGATAGAGATAGAATTTTTCCCCACGGCCGAAGGGCATGCAGTCGCCAAACCACCGGCACTGGGGCTGATAATACAGTTTGAACATGGCTCCTCCCCGCTTTCCAAAACGCATCCCACCGGTTTCTGCAGGCTTTTCCTGCAAAGAAGATGAAAATAAAATTTGCAAAGACCTCCGCAGAGGCCTTTGCAAATGGTTCTCATCCGGGTCGGATCGCTTTTTATTTCTTTATTTGATCTCCATCCATTTGCCTGCCTCAGCAGACTCCAAAATGGTATCCACCACGTGCTGGTTTGCCTGGCCGTCGAAAATTGTGGCAGGCATTCCGTCGCCGACCCCATTGAGGATATCGGCAAAGGACTGCATCTGGTCGCTGTAATACTGCTGCGGAATGGGCAGCTTGGAGAAGACATGGGCGTCCGCGTTGATATCGCCGGAGCAAACCTCAATCTCATCCTCAAGTCCGGGCGTCGCGTCCAGGCTGTAGACGATGGCGCCTTCGCTTCCATAAATCTCCATGCGCTGATAGTTGCCGCGCCCAAAACCGAAGCGGGTGATCTGGAAGCTGGCGGAAATGCCGTCCTCCATGTCAGCCATATAGTTGCAGAAATCGTCCACATCCACCTGGCCTACGCCCTCGCCCTTTTCCAGCTTGCGCTCCTTCACATAAGTGCCGGTGTGTCCCACAATGTTGGTGTACTCCTTGCCCAGCACAAAACGGACCAGATCCAGGGCGTGGCAGCCCAGATCACCCAGCGCGCCGGAGCCTGTGCGGTTCTTGATAAAACGCCAGGCCAACGGGCAGTCCACACGGGGCAGGCCCCACGCCTGGAAATACTGCATATCCACATGATAGACTTTGCCAATCTTGCCCTGGGCGATCAGGTCCTTGGCATAGCGGGCCGCGGCCTTAAAGCGGTAGGAGAAGCACACCATGTTTTTGATGCCCTTTTCCTTGGTGGCGTTTGCCAGAATGTCAGCTTCTTCCGCGGTCATGGTGATGGGTTTTTCAATGTCATAGGGTTTGCCGGCCTCTACCGCGGCCATGCCGATTTCAAAGTGGGCGTCGTTGGAGGTGCAGATATCCACCGCATCCACGTCGGGGCAATTGATCAGGTCGTGGTAGTCCACAAACCGGTGGGCTTCGTCGATGCCGTATTTTTCACCGGCAGCCTTCAGCTTCTCCTCATCGATATCGCAGATAGCTACCAGCTCCAAATCCGGGCTTCTGCGGATGCCGGGTTCATGAACGCCCGTCCAAATACCGCCCAATCCTACAGAACCAATACGAATTACTTTCTTTTCCATTGCTGTATCTCCTTTGTATCAAAATAAATGTTTACTGAACTGTTTCCTTTTTCAAAATAACAGACGAAAACGCCGGCAGCTTCAGCCGGATCTTTCCGGCCTCCCCTGTATACCCCGCTCCGCTGAGCAGATCCAGGGCCCTGTTTCCGGGCAGGACAAACTCCTGCTCCCCGTCTGTGTTGTTCACTACAGTCACAAGGGTGTCTTCCCCGCAGCTGCGTTCCATAGCGAACACCTCTCCTGCCGAGCAGAAGCGGACCGTTCCGTACTGCAGCGCTTTCTGGCCTTTCCGCAGCGCCATCAGCTTCTGGTAGAACTCAAACAGCTCCCGGTTCCAATGGCTTTCTTCCCAATCAAAGGTCCGGCGGCAGTCGGGGTCGTTGCCGCCCATCATGCCAATTTCCGTACCGTAATAGGTGCAGGG
The DNA here is from genome assembly GCF_900048895.1 of Neglectibacter timonensis. Classification (GTDB taxonomy): domain Bacteria; phylum Bacillota; class Clostridia; order Oscillospirales; family Acutalibacteraceae; genus Acutalibacter; species Acutalibacter timonensis. The sequence goes on from NZ_LT160640.1 coordinate 1,207,323, forward strand.
CATTCCCACAAAGGTGTATTGGAAAACCGCCGCGTTTTTCAGCCTGCCCGCCTCTCCTCCGCAGGTGTTGAGAAACCTTGCAGTGTCGTGGCTGTCCAAAAGGTTGAGCATGCAGTCGTTGGCCTGGTCAGTATAGCGCACCAGATTTTCCGTGAGGGACTCTTCAAACTTCTTGGGACCGATGCGGTCCTCCGCAAAATAGAGAACGCTGGCGCGCTGTACCGCGTAGTTCATCACGCCGTCGAACTGATCGCCCCGAAGCCAGGGTTCTGCGTTCCACCAGTTCTCTCCAATGATCACGGCGTCAGGGTTGATGCCGCGTACGGTCTTGCGGAACTCCCTCCAGAAATGGGCGTCCACTTCATCCGCCACATCCAGCCGCCAGCCGTCGATACCGGTTCTGGTCCACTTGGCCACCGCGCCCAGAAGGTACTCCATGACCTCCTGGTTTTCCGTGTTGAACTTGGGCATATAGGGTCCGATGGCGAAACCGTCGAAGTTCGGCGGATCCAAGGTGACGGGAAAACTTTTGATGTGGAACCAATCCCGGTAAGGGGATTTTTCACCGTGCTTGAGCACATCCTGAAACTGCCGGAAGAAGAAGCCGCAGTGGTTGAACACGCCGTCCAACATGATGCGGATGCCCCTCTCGTGGGCCTTCTGCACCAGTTCCACCAGGGTACTCTCATCCCCGAAATGCGGGTCGATACGGGTGTAATCGTTGGTGTCGTACTTATGGTTTGTGGAAGCTTCAAAAATCGGCGTAAGGTACAGGGCGTTGACACCCAACTCCGAAAGATAGGGAAGCTTCTGGATGACGCCGGGCAGGTCGCCGCCGAAGAAATTCATCCGGTCCGGCTTCCCACCCCACTGGCAGACAGTTTCCGGCGAGAGGGAAGGATCTCCGTTGCAGAAGCGCTCCGGGAAAATCTGATAGAATACCGCACTGTTGACCCAGGACGGCTTTTTGTGCACGTCGATTCCATTGATAAAGGGAAATTGAAAATGGACGAAACCGATGCGGTCATGGTCAATATCCACGCTTCCTAGTTCCAGGAAGCCGTTTTCCGTGTAGATGAGCTCTTCTTCCCCCTTCTTCAGCAGGAAGTAGTAACCCAGGCGGGTATCGGTGCAGTGGTACTCATACTGATAATAGTCAAACAGTCCGTCGGAACCCAGCTTTTCCATGGGGAACTCCTCACGGGTTTCCCACAGGTATTGATTGCCGATGACCAGTCTGACGGAATCCAGGTCGCCCCGGCCCGCCCGGAGCCTGACACGGAAGTCCAGCCCCGACACGGGATAGGCGTAGTTGCTTTTTGGAATATGCAGGATCGCCTGCAGGTTCATGGTTGACAAACCGATTCCTCCTCAGGGCAGGATGCGGATACGGTCTTCGCCTTCCAGCATGGTAAAGGTACAGTCGTTGCCAAAGGTACGCTCGGGCAGCAGAACCAGAACGTTGACCGCAGGGGTGTTTACCACAAACTGACGGCCATGCAGTACACCGGGATTCAGTTTCACAAAGGTGCCCTGAGGAACGCGGAAGGCCTCCACAGTCGCAGGATCCACGCGGAAACTGGAAGGTCCTACAAAGATATCGATATCGCCGTCCAGGGGCAGGATGCCCTCACAGGTGAACTGGTGGTATTCCAGCGCCGTGATGATGCGCTCGCACTCGGAAACCCTGGCCACACAGGCGGACGCAGGCATGCGCCCATCCAGATGCAGCGTCACCAGGTCAGGTGCGAACACATTGTTGGCCTCGGGCTTTGCTTCAATCTGCTTCACATGCAGCAGATCCATAAAATCGCCGTAGGGGCGGAACGCCTCCCGGCAGAGGGTTTGAGCTTTAATCTCTCTCATAGTCGCAGCCATCCTTTCGTATCGGGGGCGGAGTCCGCCTCCCCGTCTGTTCCATCAAGTTTCCCCGCGAAGAAACCTTCTCCGCGGGAACCCTTGAGGAAATTCAAATCCGTTTCTGCACCGGTTTACAGGCTGTAAACGCCCTGCTCGTCGGCATCGTCGAAGATCATGCCCAGATAGCGGGCAGCTTCCCGCAGGACCGGCTTGTAGTTGCCATAAATACCGCCCACATGGTGGATGTAGGGGCCAAACATCAGCTTCTCTTCCCAGCGCTTCCAGTTGTCGGCTTCAAACCAGACATAAGTGCCGTTGGTCTCAGGACCGTCCACGGCTCTGCCCTCGCCGCCGAAGAGATAGTACTTGCCGTCAATATCGTCGAACCGGCAGAGGGTAATGTCGCCCTTCTTCAGTTCGAAGCGCTCCTGGCCCCCCACCAGCCTTGCCTTGCTGGCAGGATCCTTCAGGGAATAGGGGAACGGTCCACAGTGCCACAGCAGCTCCGCGTTGTCGTTCTGGGGGTGACGGATTGTCAGGTCGGCCAGGAACTCCGACTCCTTGCCCAGCGTTACGGCATGCAGCATGGCCAGCGTGACAGCGCCGTTGATGTCCGTTTCGCAAGAGATGGGCATGCCCTCGTCAGCCATTTCGCCCAGCGTCATGCAGATCGGCACGCCCAGAATAGAGGTTGCGCTCCAGCACTCCATGGCGGCGGCGCCGCAGTTGTTTTCCACCATCAGGTCCTGAACCGCCAGCTTTACGGCAGCGGCGCGGGCAACCTGCTGCTCCATCATGGCAGAGGTGTCCATCCTGCTCTTGATATCTGCCAGATACTCTTCATAACGGGGGTCCTTCTCCTCCACGATTTTGTCCGCCCGGGCCGCAATGGCGTTGGGGGAGATCGGGATGGTGGTGATGCCGAATCTGGTAGCCAGGTCGGCCTCGTTGGCCATCACGCTCATGAAGGGCACAGGACGGGCGCCGAACTTGGCGATGCGCAGGTTCTTCACCGTCTTAACCACGGAAACCACGCGGATAAAGCGGTCAAAGCCGTTTTTGAAATCCTCGCTTTCCGTCTCGCAGTTCCAGATATAGCTGTACTGCACGCCGAAACGCTTCATCACCTTGGTGCAGGCAAACATGCCGCACTGGGTATCGCGGCCGCGGCTCTCGTCGGTGTTGGGCCGCTCATCCCTGGCGCCCCACATCAGGGTGGGAACCTTCATGGCAGCAGCCACGCCCGCCGCACACTGCTCTTCACCAAAGTCGCAGTGCGGGGTGAAGAGGGCGTCGATCTTCGCAGCCTTGAACTTGTCGACCACCGCGGGGATCTTGGCGGTCTCATACAGGATGCCGTTCTCGCAGATATCGTCGATATCCACAATAGTGACCACATCGGGATGAATGCTGCGGATCACCGCCATGAACTTATCCTTCTGGCGCTTTGCCTCTTCCATGCTCAGGAAGCTCCGCTTGGTGGGCGCTACACCCAATACAATGCTCTGCTTTTTCATAGTTGCAATTTCCTCCCATAGAACGCCACGCGTTCGTCAATTTCCGTATAGTCGATTTCGCCTGTCTTCAAATATTTCTGAACGGTATCCCAATCCGGGATGCCGGCCCGGCCGCCGATGCGGGTGCATTTGATGCAGGACACCGCCGTTGCCAGCCGTGCCGCCTCCTTGGCGGAATAGCCGCGCAGCAGGCCTACCACATAGGCTCCGTGGAAGACGTCGCCCGCACCCACGGTATCCTGAACCACCACGTCGAAGGAGGGCAGTTCAAAGAAGCCTTCCTCCTTGCTGTAGCCCACGCATCCCTTGGCGCCCAAGGTGAATACCACAATGGAGGGGCCCATCTCACAGACCTTTTTGCAGTTTTCCTCATAGTTTTTATCGTGGAACAGCACATCGTAGAAAAACTCCGAGCCCACAAAGGCATCGATGAGATCAATATGCTCCATCAGCTCCGAAGAATAGGAATCCGCATCCACGATCACCTTGGCCCCGGCATTCTTGGCGCGCTTGGTTGCCTCCATAGAAACTCCCGTGATATGGGAGATGAAGAACCACTCGCAATTCTCCAGGATTTCGTTGTCCAACTCCTCCGGCCTCAGACTCTGGGCCGAACCCCGGCGGTATACGATGCTGCGGCCATTGGTCTCCCGGTCGCTGAGCACGATGGAGAGAGAGGTGGTCTCCTCCTGACGCATCTTCATGCCGGAAACGTCTATCCCATGGCGCTCAAAATCCCGGATGCAGAACTGACCGTAGTCATCGCTGCCCACCGCGCCCAGCATGGCGCATTTCGCGCCCAGCCTGGCGGAGGCCACCATGCCGGAGGCCACCTTGCCGCCTCCCTGCCAGCTCAGGGCATTGATGCCCGTACCGCCGTTGGGCTTTGGGAATACATCCACATTTACTGCCAAATCCACACAGGGCATGTCGTACCCTGCCACTTCAAACTTTTTCAATGCTGTTTCTCTCCTTACCTTCTCAAGCCGCTCAGAGAGAGAACTTGTTGGGATTGAGAAGCTTCATCTTGCCGCGGACAAAATCGATGGCAGCCTCGGAGGAAGCGTCCAGCAACGCCATAAAGTTGCCGTCCTTCGCCTCTTTGTCAACCTGCGCCGCAATGCTCTTGTAGATAGCGCGGAAATACTCGGTGGCAATGTTGAATTTGCTCATGCCCAGCCGTACGCTTTCCTGGAGCTGCTCATGGGGAATATCGGAACAGCCGTGCAGAACCAGCGGTACCGGCACCGCCTTGTGCAGCGCGGTGATGCGGTCAAAGTCCAGATTCGGAACCTTCACATAGGCGCCGTGGGCATTTCCCACCGCTACCGCCAGGGAACCGCAGCCGGTGCGCTGTACAAATTCCACCGCCTGGTCCACATTGGTGTAATTGTCGGCGTTCACAATGTCGTCCAGGTTTGCGCCGGAACCCACATGGCCCAGCTCCGCCTCCACGTCCACATTGAACACATTGGCCGTACGCACCACAGCGGCCGTCACCTCTACGTTTTCCTCATAGGGCAGCGCAGAGCCGTCTACCATCACCGACGGGAAACCGGCCTTGATGCCGCCTACGGCGATTTCATATCCCGCGGAATGGTCCAGATGCACTGCAATCGGCACATCGGACTGCACCGCAAAATTCTTGGCGAAATCGGCCACGTGCTTGAGAGCTATGTACTTGTCAAAGCCGGGATACAGCTGGATGATTACCGGAATCTTCTCCCGGTTTGCAGCTTCAGCCACCCATTTGACCGTCTCATAGTTGAACACGTTCATCGCGGCCACACCATAATGGTTTTCCGTTGCGTGCTGCAGGACTTCGTTTACCTTTGCCAATGGCATTTCAATCCAACTCCTTTTCTATTTCTCACACCGTTCTTGCCGAAGGTGTACAAAAACCTGGGTTCATGCGGACAGTTGGCTCAGTCAGCCGTCTCCGTGTTAAAGAACAGGGTATAATTGGGCAGGCTGTCCGTAAACTTTTTGCTGGCAGCGTTGATGATCTCATAATCTTCCTCGCTGAACTTCCAGCCGGATGCCTGAATATTCTCCTCCGCCTGCTTCCCGTTCTTGGCGCCTACGATGGGGGCCGTGATGCCGGGGGTCTGAAGCAGCCAGGCAATGGCGCCCTGAGCGGGGGTTTTGCCGTATTTGGCGCTCACCTCGCTGAGCACATCGGTGACCTCCAGGCAGCGGTTATAGTTTTCAGGCTGGAACAGGGCCGCCTTGGCGCGTCCGTCGGTGAACACGGCGTCCTTCTTATACTTGCCGGTCAGAAGCCCCTGGGCCAGGGTGCTGTAGGGGATGACGGAGACATTGTTCTCCGCACTGAACTTGACCAGTTCCTCATCATAACGCCACAGCAGGCTGTAGCAGGGCTGGATCACATCCACTTCCCCATATTTCATAGCGGCCTTCATCTCCTCAATGGAGAAGTTGGAAAGGCCGATAGCGCGGATTTTTCCCGCTTTCTTCAGCTCCATCATCGTGCTCATACGCTCCTCGATGGAAACCTCTTCCTCCGGGATGGGGTAGTGCAGGAAATAGACGTCCAGATAATCGGTGCCCAGACGGGAAAGGCTGTCCTCGCAGGCCTTGATCATCTTGTCATGCTGCATGGAAGGCTTAAACACCTTGGAGATAACGGAGAGCTTATCGCGCCCGATTCTCTTAATGGCCTCGCCGACCACGCGCTCCGAACGGCCGCTGCCGTAAATTTCCGCTGTATCCAGAGTGTTTACGCCCAGCTCGTAAGATTTTTCTATGGCCTCCAGAGAACTGGTGTCCTCCGTGGCGCCGAAATAGTCGCCGCCCATTGCCCAGCAGCCCAGAATCAGTTCCGAAACCTTGACGTCTCCCTTACCTAAAGTCTTGTACTCCATTGAAAATTCCTCCCATTGCAATTTTTCAAAAAAAGAGCCCCAAAAGCCGATTTGCTCCGGTCTCGGGGCCTCTTTTCCTCTTCATTTCTTACTTTTTCTCGTGCAGGCCCTGAATGCTGTGTTCCAGCTGAGCCTTGATCTCCACGACCGGCGGGGGATTGCCATAGGTGACATTGGGGAAGTTGATGGGCGCGGCCCACTTCACCGCATTCGTGATCACCTTCTGGATCTCCGGCTGATGGTAGATCGGGAATACCTCATGGCCGGGACGGAAGTAGAACACTTTCCCCTTCCCTCTGTGGTAGCAGCAGCCGCTTCGGAACACTTCCCCTCCCTCAAACCAGCTGATGAACACCAGCTCGTCGGGCTGCGGGATGTTGAACCGCTCTCCGTACATCTCCTCGTGCGGGATGATGATCTTCTCGTCCAACCCCTCCACGATCGGATGGCTTGGGTCGATCACCCACAGGATCTCCTTCTCTCCGTCCTCTCTCCATTTTAGGTACCCGGAATTGGTTCCGCACACCTTCCTGAAGATCTTCGATGCATGACCTGAATGCAGCACGATCAGACCCATTCCGTCCTGGATTCTCTGGTGCACTCGGTCCACTATCTCATCCTGTACCTGGTCGTGAGCCATATGCCCCCACCAGATCAGCACGTCCGTGTTGTCCAGCACTTCCTGCGTCAGACCGTGCTCCGGCTCCTTCAAGGTCGCCGTCTTTACCTCCATCCCCGCTTCCTTCAAAAAGTCCGCGATGCACCCGTGTATCCCCTTCGGGTACACCTCCGCGATCTCCGGAAACTGTACCTCATGCAGGTATTCGTTCCACACTGTTACTCTGATTGCCATTCTCTTTCTCTCCTTTTCAAAAAAGTCTTATGTTCACCCAGTACAGAGGCAGATAAGCCTTCAGGGGGAAATGCCTTGGCCGGTCCCGTTGGCCGGCCCGGCAATCCCGTACGTATCAAAACTCCCCAAAAACAGTCCCGGCCTACTGCCGGAATGTAAAAATCGGTTTTGTGCCTGTCCAGTCGTTATCGTACATGCGGATGGATTTTTCCGTGTTTTTCCCGCTGTCCGTGAAAAGGCCGGCCTCTCTGCGGCTCTGCCGCGGCAAGGAAAACTCCGGCGTCTGAAAAGCATTTCCGCCGCTTTTTTTCCTTACGTGCTCACTATACCCTTCAGAGACAACAAAAAGAATGGATAATTCAGTTTTTTTTTTGACATTTCCGACTTTACCGCCTATCCCTTCCGAAGCTGTTTCTTTTTGCCCGTGCAGATAAAACATCCCGCCTGCCACAGGCGGATTTCTGCGGGTGAGGAGAGGAAACAAAGCGTTCCCATCCGGCTGTCCGGCGCCGAAAGTGCCTCTACAGGCGCATTCTCAGAAGTTTCTGAGGATAGCAAACTTCAACAAGGAAGGTTTTATCCCATTGTCAACGAGTCCGTCACCAACAGTGTGCTGACCGTCTGTACTGTGACCGACGGCAACACCTTGAAGGCTAGCAAAAGGGATTTATGAAAGAAAAATGAAAAACACGTGTTGAATGGGGCCGCAGTCCCGTTCAGCACGTGTTTTCTTTTGTGGATAGAGGAAAGAGCCTGCGTCAGCCGCCCTGTCCCTCAGCCGCCCTTCATCCTGCCCTTGGAATAGAGCGCCGGGGAAACGCCGGTATACTTTTTAAACTGCCGGCTGAGATAGAACTCGTCGGAAAATCCGGTTTCCATAGCGATCTCTGCCAGTTTCATATCGGTGGTCACCAACAGCTCCTTGGCCCGGTTGATCCTTACCCTGCCCAGGTATTGGAAAATGGTTTTTCCCGTCAGTTTGCGGAAAGTGCGGTTCAGATAGTCGAAGTTCATGCCCAGCATATCTTCCAGCTGCTTTCCCGTGATCTTCTCCATGTACTGTTCGTTGAGATAGGCGGTCAGCTCCTCCATGCGGCGCATGGTTCTGGCGGGCAGCTCGCTGTTCACCGCTTCAAAGGCTGCGTCCGCACTGTTCTGGGAGATGGCCATCAGAATTTCCAGAAATTTGCAGGCCCAAAACACCCGGTAGTTCTGCGCGCCGCTGCGGGCCCGCTCGATGGCCTCGTCAAAGCATTTGGCGATCTGTGCCCGCGCTTTTTCACTGCGGATATGCAGGAGCTTCGGCAGTACGCAGTGTTCCATATCGTACTGGCCTTCTCCCCCCTCCTCATAGGTCTGAAAAAAGTCCGCGTCTCCCTCCAGGGGCACCGTTTCACGCTCAAAGGGAAGGATACAGATGTTGCTGAAATGAACGAAGTAGTAAGCGCACCCGGCGGGCTTTGTCCCCTCGTGCACCAGGCCGGGCTGCAGGAGAAATACATCCCCGGCCTTCAGGGAGTATTCCTTCTCCCCCTCCCGGAGATGCATGGCGCCGTCCACCAGGTAATAGAGGATATATTCCCCGTTCTGACGGCGGAAATGGGTCCACTCCCCCTTAGGGGCAAAATAGTTCATAAAACTGATGTGGGGCAATGTGTTGAAGGTACAGAGATACTGCATGAAACCAAGGACCTCCACAGGTGCGATTTGCGCTGCCGCAACGGCATGGCATTCTTCTTTAGCTTACCAGAATTCCCGCGGAAAGTCCAATCTTTTTTTACGGCGCACACCCGGCCGCAGAATACCAGAAATGTATGGAAGATGGGCTAAAGCTTCCCGCCGAAAGCATAAAAATTTTCAAAGGCCATGCGGTCCGGAAAAATTCGCCCTCCTTCCCGTGGACTTGTCCCCTTCCCCGTGCTATACTGAATCTATCGTTTGCAACGCGCCCTTGCGCAGGTATGAAATGAAAAACCGGATACACGGAAGCTGCGTCACATGGAAGCGCCGGCCTGCGTCAGGAACGTAGCCTGTAAGAGAAAGGAAGAATGAAAACAATGAGATTTTCCGAGATGACCTACCAGCGGCCGGATTATGAAGCCGCCTTTGAGCGCCTTGACGGGTTCACCGCCCAACTGGCCTCCGCGCAAAACGCCGGAGAGCAGCTGGAAATTTATAGGACCTACGAAGAGCTTTGCTCTCATTTGAGCACGCAGATCACCCTCTGCTCCATCCGCAACAGCATAGACACCCGGGACACCTATTATGAGGCGGAACAGGCCTATAATGACCAGCAGGCTCCCTTGCTGGAAGAGAAGGCCCAGGCCTTCGGCAAGGCGCTGGTGGAATCACAATTCCGGCCCCAGCTGGAGGAAGCGCTGGGCAGCCTGCTGTTCAAAAATCTGGAGATGGACCTGCGCTCTTTCTCCCCGGAGATCATTCCCCTGATGCAGGAGGAAAACCGGCTGACTACGGAGTACCAGAAGCTCTATGCCAGTGCCCGGGTGCCCTTCCAGGGGAAGAGTCTCACCATCGCCCAGCTGGGACCTTACAAGGAGAGCACAGACCGCGCCACCCGCAGAGCCGCCCTGGAAGCGGAAGGCGGCTTTTTCGACGAGCACCGGGAGGAATTCGACAGCCTCTTCAGCCAGCTGGTGAAAAACCGCACTGAGCAGGCGAAAAAGCTGGGCTTCGAAAGCTTTGTGGAGCTGGGCGCCCTGCGCCGCCAGCGCAACTGCTACAGTCCTGCGGATATCGCCCGGTTCCGGGACGACGTGGTGCGGGATCTGGTTCCTCTCACAATGCGCCTCAAGGAGCGGCAGGCCTGCCGCCTGGGGATTTCCGATTTTCAATTCTGGGACAACGCCCTGAAGTTCCGGGACGGTTCCGCCGCGCCCCAGGGCTCTCCGGAAGAAATCCTGGCTGCCGGAAAAAAGATGTACGCTGAGCTTTCCCCGGAGACTGCGGAGTTCATCTCCCTGATGTTTGAAAACGGGCTGTTCGATGTGCTGGCCAAAGAAGGCAAGGCCCCGGGCGGATACTGTACGGGCCTGGAGGATTACGGCTACCCCTTCATTTTCTCCAACTTCAACAGCACCTCCGGGGACGTAGACGTGCTCACCCATGAAGCGGGCCACGCCTTCGCCGACTACACCGCCACCAAGACCGTGCCGGTACACGCCCTGCGCTGCCCCACAATGGAAGGGGCGGAAACCCATTCCATGAGCATGGAGTTTCTGACCGCGCCGTGGCATCATCTGTTTTTCGGCCCGCAGACCGAAAAGTACGAGCTCTCCCACGCGGAGGACGCCCTCCTCTTCATTCCCTACGGCTGCCTGGTAGACCATTTCCAGGAGGAAGTTTACCGCCATCCGGAGATGACGCCGGAGGAGCGCAACGCCCTCTGGCTTCGTTTGGAAAAGCGTTACCGTCCCTATCTGGACTTCGGTGAACTGCCCTTTTACGGAAGAGGCGCGGGCTGGCAGCGTCAGCTGCACATCTATCTCTATCCTTTCTATTATATAGACTACTGCCTGGCCCAGGTGATGTCTCTCCAGTTTTTCCGCCTCTCCCTGGAGGACCGGGATGCCGCCTGGAAAAAGTATATGGATTTTGTGCGTCTGGGCGGCACCCGGACCTTCATCGGTCTGGCTCACGCGGTAGGCCTCCGTTCCCCGTTGGACGAAGGCTGCGTCAGGGAAGTCTGCGAAACAGCCTTCCAGTGGACAGAGGCACATTTGGTGGAGTAAAGGCAAACGCAGTTTCTCCGCCCTGACCGGGAAAGAACGGCTTTCCGACTAACCTCGGAAAGCCGTTCTTTTTATTCCGCTTTTTAAATCCAGCAGCAATTTTCCGGCAATAACCCTCAACGCGTACTTCTTAAGGCCTGCACCCCAGGAAAACGAACACTGCTGAGAGAATCCGGCCTCTCTTGTCCGGTCAATCCCCCTCCGGATTTTCCGGCAAAGATTTCATGGGTTCTCCCCATCTGCCCAGCGCACGCCCGCCAATGGAAACGTAATTTTCTTCCCCTGGGGAGAGCACGGGAGCAGCCTGGCGCAGCCGTTGGGCAAACTCCACGCTTTGGTCCGCCAGTGCCTCCTCCTGCATCACATTGCGGATGCTGCAGAGAAACAGGTCGCTTCCTGGGGCCAAATGAATTTCTCTCCGCACCTCCAGCTCAAAGGTGACCGGACTCTCTGCAATGGTGGGCACATTCAGAACCTGTCCCCGCTCCACCGTGGGGAGACGCTTCATCTTGTCCGCAGAATAGCCGCTGGTATTGCCGTAATAATCCGCCAGGGGCAGCAGTTCCTCCGTAACCAGATTGGCGGAAAACACGCCGGTTTTGCGGATCAGGTCCTTTGTCAGCTTATCCTCGCCGATACAGGCCATGACGCCCAGCCCATCCTCCAGCCATATATAACTGAACCAGCAGAACAGGCCAAAATCCGGCGTGCCGTTCTCTTTGTAATTTCCGTACAGAAACAAAGTCTGAGGGCAAAAATCGTTGTAGACCGTCCTTGTCACTTTAGCCATTTTGTTACGTCCTTTCCTCTTTTTAAATCGTTCTCACTTCGTTCCAGATTAACCAGCACCTTGGAGAGCAGACACTCCAGCTCCGCGATCTCCGCCGGCGTGAACCCCTTGAAAAATAACAGATTTGCCCGCTCGGAGACCTCGTCGTACTTTTCCTCCAGCTCCCGTGCCTTGTCCGTCAGGCTGATAATGGTTTGGCGGCGGTCCTCCTCGCTCTGCTCCCGCAGGATCAAACCGCTCTCCTCCATTCGCCCCAGCATACTGGTAAGGGTATTTTTCGCCAGACCTGTCTTTTGAGAGAGTTCTACAATGGGCACCCTGTCCGCCTGCCAGAGTACGTAGAGAATACGCCCCTGGGCGCCATTGAACTCCTCCACTCCGCAGTCCTGCAGGATGCGCTCGAACAGCCTGCCCGACACAGACTTAATCTGCGAAATCAAAAATCCCGTACGTGTATCCACAAAACACCTCCTCCCTGCCTAATAGTACTATATAGAACTTATTCTGTCAAGATACTAGATCGAACTAATTTCGATTCACCCGTAGAGGAAGGACGAGATCACGCCCAAATCAAGAACCCCCGAACCTTTCTCGCTTAGCAAGAGATAGTACACCCTCTCAGTTGAAATCACAGCTGTCTGAGGCGCAACTTTTGAGAGTAATTTTCTCACATGTACGGGAAAACCAACATAACATGAATTCTTTTTCCTGTCTGAAACCCAAAAGGCCGCCGCGGAACTCCGCGGCGGCCTCCTTACCCTATTTCGTTATTCCTTGCAGCCTTCGCAGCCACAGCCGCAGGGTTCGTCCTCATCGTCGTCAAAATCGAACTCCAGCTTTTCCTTGCAGTTCGGGCAGATAATGAAGCCTTCCTCCAGCATCTCGTCATTGAGCTCAATCGTATCGCCGCAGCTGGGGCAGGTCACTTCAAACACAGCCTCGTCCTCATCTCCATGGGCATGGCAGCCGCAATCGTCGCCCAGACCGTAGTAATCCTCTTCCAGGGTTCCCAGGTCTTCGTCGATTTCATCCACCTGATCGGCAAGCTCTGCCACACCGTCCTCCAGCTCCTCCATAGAGAGGCAGAGGTCGTCCAGCAGTTCTACCATTGCATTGAACACCTTGGTTTCCTTTGCGGCAGGATCGAGTTCCAGCCCGTCCATCAGGCCGCGGATATAAGACGCTCTTTCAGAATTGGTCATAGTACTGTCCTCCTTTTGATGCTCCGTCAAAGCCGGCATGCGCCGGAATCCGGCGCCCGCTTCCAGCGGAGGTTTTTTCAGTTTTACAGCAGAGCGGCAACTCTGCTGCGGTCGTGCTTTTCCTGGCCGGCTTCGGCGCTGCCGCCGTGCCGTCTCAAGAAGTATCGGTCAGGCGCGCTCCATATATTCGCCGGTACGGGTATCGATGCGGATCCTTTCCCCCTCATTGATAAACAGGGGCACTCGGATCTCCGCGCCGGTCTCCAGCGTGGCGGGCTTCAGCGTGTTGGTGGCGGTGTCGCCCTTGATGCCAGGCTCGGTCTTCACAATTTCCAGCTCCACAAAGTTGGGAGGCTCGACGCCGAACACATTGCCCTTATAGGAAAGCACCTTGCACTCCATATTTTCCTTCACAAACTTGAAATTGTCGCCCAGCACGCTGCTGTTGATGGGCGTCTGTTCATAGGTCTCGTTGTCCATGAAATAATAGAGATCGCCGTCGCTGTAGAGATACTGCATATCTTTTCTCTCGATATAGGCGGTGGGATATTTATCATTGGGGTTAAAGGTTCTCTCCGTTACAGCGCCGGTGATGACGTTGCGGATTTTGGTGCGCACAAAAGCGGCGCCCTTGCCGGGCTTTACATGCTGGAATTCGATGATGGAAACCACGTTGCCGTCCATCTCAAACGTAACGCCGTTTCTGAAATCGCCTGCGGTGATCATAAAGTAACAACCTCCAAATATTTTCTCTCGCTATTCTAGCTTATTTTCTGCAGGATTTCAAGCAAAATCGCTGTTTCCCGCCGAAAAAGGGATTCTGTCTTCTTTTTTACAGCAGGATGAGCTCTTTCGGCGACTTGGTCAGGCTTCTGCAGCCTTCCTCCGTCACCAGCACCATGTCCTCAATCCTCACGCCGAAACGGCCTGTCAGATAGATGCCGGGCTCGTCGGTGACCACCATACCCGCTTCGCAGGGGGTGGGGTCCAGCCTGGAAAACCGGGGTTCTTCATGGATTTCCACGCCTACGCCGTGTCCCAGACCATGCCCGAAGGTCCCGGGGTAGTCCTTTTCGATGATATCCCTGGCAATCCGGTCCGCCTCGTTGCAGGGCAGGCCGGGCTTCACGGCGTCCAGCACCGCCAGGTGGGCCTTCAGCACCGTGTCATACACAGCCCTCTGCTCTTCGGAAACAGCGCCCAGCGCCACTGTGCGGGTCATATCGGAATGGTAGCCGTCCAGCAGTGCGCCGGTGTCCATTGTGATAAAATCGCCGCGCTGCACCCTGTTTTCAGAGGGAACGGCATGGCACTGAGAGCCGTTTTTCCCCGCGGCCACGATCAGGTCAAAGGCAACGTTTTCCGCGCCCTGGTGCCGCATGAAGAACTCGATCTCCAGCGCCAGCTCCCGCTCGGTGACCCCTTCCCTGATGTAGGGGAGGATATGCTCGAAAGCAGCGTCCGTAATCGCCTGGGACGCCTCGATCTTCCGGATCTCCTCCGGAGACTTGATCATCCGCAGGCTGCGGACGGCACGGTCCAGCTCCGGCGTGAGCAGGGCTTCCGCCCCCGCGGCTGCAAACGCCTTTTCAAAGCGCTGGGCCTGGGCCACGGAGAGCGTCTCCGTCTCCAGGTACACCGCCTTGACGCCGTGCTTGCGGATCAGCTCCTGCAGCTTCTCCATGAGGGAATCAAAGCCGATCACCTCGCAGTTGCGTGCGCCGTAGTGAGCCGCCTCTTCATAGCGGAAGTCCATCAGCAGATAGGCCTTGTCCGCTGTGATAAACAGCGCCCCGTCGGTGGCGGGGAACTGAGTGAAGTAACGGCGGTTGCGTTCGGAAAAGATCAGCGCCGCTTTCTGGGCGTCGCCGCCGAGCAGCATGCCGCTCAAACGTTCCACTGGATTTTTCATCACTGTATCCCATCCTTCCGGTTACGATATTTTTCCCGGAGACCCCGTTCGCAATGCCTGCGCATTTTGAAGGTGATCCCTTCTTCCGGCTCGATCGGCGTAAGCAGAACAGATTTCATCCCGCAAAGGTTTGCGCCGATCACATCGGTAAAAATCTGATCCCCGATGATGACGCATTCCCGGCAGGGCACCTGCAGCCGCTTTCTGGCCGCAAGGTAGCCGCAGGGCAGCGGCTTCATCGCGAAGCTGATGCAGTCGAGCCCAAACCTTCTGGCAAAGGGCTCTACCCGCTTCTTGAAATTGTTCGAGACGATCATCACCCGGAACCCGGCTTCCACCATATTCTGTGCCCACTGCACCGCGCCCTCGATCGGCTCGTGGGAGGTGTAGGAAGCAATCGTGTTGTCCACGTCGAGCAGCACAGCCCGCGCCCCCAGCTGTGACAAAAAATCGGGGGTCAGCTCTGTAACGCGCCCTCTCATGGCAGTCGGTTTGAAAATACCCATAGTCCTCCAAAACTCCAGAAACCATAAAAAAGCGGGCGAGCAGCCCGCTTTTTCTGACAAGAACAAATTCCGGCAGCTTACTTAAACTTACGTTTGCGAGCTGCTTCTGATTTTTTCTTGCGCTTGACAGAGGGCTTCTCATAAGCCTCTCTCTTGCGCACCTCCTGGATCACACCCGCTCTCGCGCACTGCTTCTTAAAGCGCCTGAGCGCGCTATCCAGAGATTCATTATCCTTAATTCGGATCTCAGCCATCTATTTCCCTCCCATCCGCCATCCGGCAGGGGTCTTGTTACTCATTGATATAACACAAGTAATTATATCTTCCAGGCCCGAGCTTGTCAAGCCCTTCTTTCTTTCATTTTTCGAACAATCTCAGCCAAGCCGGCGGCAAAAGACAAAAAGTCCGCCGGACAGATCGTCGAACTGCAGCTGCCGTTCCACGGTAAAGCCGCAGTTCTCCAGCAGCCTGCAGGACCCCCGGTTTTCAGACACAACATACCCCCGCACACTGCGGATTCCCGCACGCTCTCCCCTGCGCAGCAGCTCCCGCAGTATGATGCCGTTATAGCCCTTGCCCCAATACTCCGGCCTTGAAAAGACGGAAAGGTCCGCCTCCTCTGATTCCGTTCCCTCCCGTTTCAGCGCGGCCACGCCTATGGGGCTTCCATCCAGGGTTTCCGCCAGGAAGGCAAGACCTCCCCGCTTCCCATAGGCGGCGATCAGCTCCTGTGCTTCGCCAAGGCTTTCATGAGTGTCAAAACGCATATACCGGGCCACCCGTGGGTCTGAGGTCATGGCAAATACCGCGGATGCATCCTCCGCCCGCAAAGGCCGCAGCCGGAGCCCCTTCAGATAGGCAGGCAGCTCTTCCAGCCCGCCCAGCACAGGCACTCCCATAGCCTCCAGCCGCGGCCTGTCCTGATGTCCCGACGCCGTCAGCACACAGGGGGAACCCACTGTCTGCGCCACCTCACAATCATGTACCGTGTCCCCCACAAAAATCGCCTGATTGGGAGCCACGTTCCTTTCCTCCAGATAGCGCCGTGCCACGCCTGCCTTTCCCTCTCCCAGAAAATTCTCAGCCCCCAGCACCGCCTCAAAACAGCCGGTCAAGCCATACTGCTCCGCCTGTTCCTCCAACGTTTCGCTCTCCGTGGCTGAAACCAGGAGCTGCCGGAACCCCATAGCCTCCGCCTCCCGCAGAATTTCCCGGGCATAAGGGACGAGACCGCAGGAAAGCGCACGGCGGTTATATTCTGAAATATATTCCAGGGCAAGTTTCTCAAAGGATTCACGCGCAGGGTCAAGCCCCGCCTTTTTATAATACTCCCGCACCGGAAAGGTAAAAATCCCCCGGTAGCATTCCACGCTCTTCAGAGGGGCCAGCCCCCTCCTTTCCAGCATGCCGTTCATCACGTCCACACAAGTCTCTACATCGTCCAGAAGCGTGCCGTTCCAATCCCAAATCAAATACCGTTCCCTGTTCTCCATTGCGGTCCCCCTGTGATTTCTCTGTTTATTATATAGGAATTGGATAAAAAGCGCAAGAAAGTAGGAAAACAGGCCGGGCTCTTCCTGGCTTTCCGCCTAAAAAAACCAGCTTTTCTTTACAATTTTAGAGCGGTACGCTATACTGGATACAAGTAATAAAATAAGAGAAGGAGTGTTTCACAATGGCCCTGATCCAATGTAATTTTTTCTCCAAAGCCCTGATGCGAACCGTACCCATTCAAGTGGTTCTTCCCACCGACAAGATGGTGTTCCCCGGGCAGCCCCAGCCGGAGGAAAAGCCCTTTAAAACCCTCTACCTGCTCCACGGTATTTTCGGGAATTATACCGATTGGGTCTGCGGCACCAGGATACAGGCCTGGGCGCAGGACCGGAACCTGGCTGTGGTGATGCCGTCGGGAGAAAATAAATTCTATGTGGATAACCCCGTATCCAATGAAATGTACGGTACCTTTATCGGCAAAGAGCTGGTGGATTTCACCCGTCGTTCCTTCCCGCTCTCCCGGAACCGGGAGGACACCTACATCGGCGGCCTCTCCATGGGCGGGTTTGGCTCCATCGTCAACGGCCTGCAGAATCCTGAAACCTTCGGAGCGGTCTGCGCCCTCTCCTCCGCCCTGATTCTGGACAAGGCGGCCTCCATGACGGAGTATACCGATTTCCTCATGGATAACAAGGGCTACTATGAATCCGTGTTCGGCGATCTGGGACAGCTGCGGGGCGGCAATAAGGACTATGACACGCTGGCAGAGAAGCTGGCTGCCTCCGGCGAACCCAAACCCAGCTTTTACCTGGCCTGCGGTACGGAGGACGACCTCATCACCCCCAACCGCGCTTTCCGGGATCATTTGAAAGCCCTGGGTTTCGACGTCACCTGGGAAGAGGGTCCCGGCAGGCACGACTGGACCTTCTGGGACACCTATATTCTGCGTGCGCTGGACTGGCTGCCCCTGGACAGCGCCGTGCAGGGCGTCAGCTCCGGCCATGTGACTGACTGATAGAGATGCTTCCGCCCCCGGTGTTTTTCCGCAACCAGAGTCCGCCGAAAGGGAGGGAATCGTTTTATGAAAAATTTAAAAAAGGCGGCCTGGACCACACTTGCAGTACTCAGCAGTCTGCTGGCGCTGTTCACTCTTTTGCTGATCGGCGTGCAGACTGCGGATTGGATAAAATACGGCTACCGTTCCACCGATCTGAAGTATGTGCTGCTTGCCGGCGGCTTCAGTATCGCGATGGCTGTGCTGGCGGTGCTGGGGATCCGTATGGCGGGAAAAGGCAGGGAAAAGCAACCGGCACTTTCCGCCGCACCTCTGCAGGTCTCCGACATGAGAAGAGAACCCGAACGGAAAATCTACCGCAGCGCGCCCCGTCTGCTTGCCGCAGAATTCGGGAAGAAATTGATTTTTCTTGGTTTTTTCTGCATTCTGGCAGTGCAGCTGCTTCTGTCCGGAAACCCAAATCTGTTTTTAAGCCTTCCTTTCCCTGCTTGGGTTTCAGAGTGGGTCCTTCCGGTACTTCTGGCAGCGCTCCTCTCCTCCCTCTGGGCCTTTTACTGGTGCCGAATCCGCATTGAGATCAGCCGGGACGGGCTTGCCTTTTTCCGTAGAAACAGGCCGTACGCCTTCTATCCGTTGGACGCCCCTCTGCAGGTCAGCGTGACAAAGAAAAGCTGGAACGGCCTTTTTCTGGGCACCAGCCGGGAATTCTTCCTGCCGGGCCGGGGGCCTCTTAGGAAGACCGTTTCCTGCTGGTGTATTGATAACGCCAGCTTTTCTTCCCTTGTGGAGGAGTTCAACCGGCTACGACAGGACGGCCCGAAGGAATCCCCTCTTCGTCCTGCCAGGGAGGACCTCTATGGTCTCGGCCAGAATTCCGTGTTCCGCCTTCCCAAGGAAGAGCTGCTCTCCCGGGAGAAGGCGCGCCTGTTGGCCATTTCTGCCGGGAGTGCCGGGGCCGGGCTACTTCTGGCCCTTCTCTGGTTCTTCTTGGTATACCGGGGGCCTTTAAACGGCCATGCCGCTGCCTGCGCGCTTTTCATTTTTCTGTTTTTCTCCCTGGCAGCCCTTCCGCAAGCTCTCCGGTACCGCAGCCTTGCCAGTAGGATTCCGGAGCGCATCACTCTTACCAATGCCTCGATACGGATAGATGAGCGGAGCTTTTCCGCCCGGGAGTTAAAAAGCGTGGTGATGACGCCAGCCAGCCAAACCGTTTCTGGAGGCGGAATCTCCTTTCGCAGGCAGCTTTTCCTGCAGACGGCTTTGGAACAGACCAAATACCTGCTCGGCAGCACGCCGGACGCTCCCAAGGGACTGCTCTATGAGGAATACGGCAGCCTGCTGGAGACCATTCGGAGCTGGTGTGCGGAACAGGGCGTCTCCTTCCGGGAAAATCTGAACTGAACGCCCTGCTATCCCAATATTTTTCAAGAAAGGATTCCATCACAATGAAAACGGATTTGATACGCCTCTATGAAAACCGGGAGGATGTGACACTCACCTGTTATCTCTGGGACGACTCCCCGGAGCTGCTCAATGGAAAGAAGCGTCCCGCCGTGTTAATCTGCCCCGGCGGGGCCTATCTGGGCTGCTCAGACCGGGAAGGCGAGCCTGTGGCCCTCCGGTTCGCGTCGATGGGCTACCATGCCTTTGTCCTGCGCTATTCCACCTATACGGAGGGGAAAAACGGCCCGGTGGACTGCTCCGTCCCCCTTTCCCCAAAGCCCCGCCTGACCCACCCCGCCCCTATGAGGGAAATCGGGCAGGCCATGCTGATCCTGCGGGAACATGCTGAAGACTGGTTTTTGGATGCAGAACGCATCGCCATCTGCGGTTTCTCCGCAGGAGCACACAACTGTGCCATGTACGCCACCCATTGGCACACCGCAGAGCTCTGCGGCCATTTTGGAAGGCCCTCGGCGCTCTTTCGCCCGGCCGCAGCCATTCTCGCCTACACTCTCAGCGATTACCACCTGCTGGGCGCGGCAGCCGCAGACGCCAGCGCCGTGCAGCTTTTCGAAGCCAGCAACGTGGCGCTGCTGGGAACCGCCCGTCCTACGGAGGAGCAGCTGACCAGCGTGAGCCCCGCTCTCCACGTCTCCGAGAAAACACCTCCCACATTTCTGTGGGCCACCTTTCAGGACCATCTGGTGCCGGTGCAGCAGTCCCTGCGCATGGCCTCCGCCCTGGCGGATGGGGGAGTTCCCTTTGAACTGCACGTGTTCGAGGCTGGGGAGCACGGCTTGAGTCTGGCGGACCAGACCTCCTCCACAGATTGTTCCCAGCTCGATCCGGACGCGGCCAAATGGGCCGGGCTTGCAGCAGCCTGGCTGCACAAAAGGTTTGCTCTTCCGCTGCCGAACGCCTGATAGAAAAACTGGCGGCGGTTTCTGCCGGAAACCGCCGCCTTCCAAGGCCTGCAGGGCGATATTTTGCCTAACATCAGGGCAGCCCTTCTTCCCGGTTTCGAACCAGCCGGAAAAAAGCCTGCTCCGTCAGCACCGCCATGCCGCGCCCCTTCTGCAGGGGCACGGCATTTTCTTTGGCAGGCAGAGCCGTAGACCCCACCACCAGATAATCGGTGCGGCTGCCCACACTGTCACAGTTGACGCCGCCCGCGTCGGCCACCAGCTGCATGGCCTCCTTCCGGGGAATGCTCAGCTCGCCTGCAAAGGCCACACGCTTCCCATACAGCGGATGCGTCTCATCGAAATTTTTCCTGTCTGTCCCAATGTCCCGTGCCCGGTACTCCATCTTTTTCCTGGGGAACAGGCGAATGAATTCCTCCTCGGAAAACCGTTCCAGCGCCAACTCCCGCAGTTTCAGATAGCAGCCGTGGGTGATGCGGCAGTCCGCCTCTGCCCGGTGGGCGCCCTCATAACGAACTCCCAGCGCAGCCGCCAGGTCGGAAAGCCGATGGTGCGGCAGCTCCGGCAGCAGCTTCCGGGACAGGCGCAGCGTATCGAGAAAATCGTTCCGCAGCGGCCTTCCAAGCCATTGTTCAAAGGCATCATAAAGAAAATTCACATCGAACTGTACATTGTGTCCCAAAAGGACCCGATCTTCCAAAAAGGCATGGGCCTTCGGAAGGATTTCTTCCGGGCCCGGAGCATCCTCCAACATCTCGTTCGTAATGCCGGTCAGCCCTGTAATAAAGGAATCGGCATAGGCATACCTCACCTCGCCGAACTCGCAGATCTCCTGTTTGGGCGGACGGATTAAGCTGGAAAACACTTCCGTCACCTCTCCGTTCCGAACGCGCAGGGCCGACAGCTCAATGATATGGCTGCGCCCGCTGCTCAGGCCCGTGGTTTCCGTGTCCACAACCACGTAATCCACCGGCAGCGCCACCAGGCTTTTCCCCTTCTCCTCCCGCATTCTTCCGATCCCTCCTGTTTTGCCTCTGCCTGTACCGGGTCAGCCCTACCTGTTTGGCCTTTTTTATGGAAAAAGCGGCCGGAAAACCTGCTGGAACACCCCTGACCGCCAACCCGGCGCGTCTCAAATATAGCGAAGGTGTATTTTCTTGAAAGCCCTTTTCCATAAAAAACAGGTTTTCCGTTCACCTGCGCTGCACAGGCTATGGAATGCATCTGAAAAAAGTATAGCATTTTCATCCAGGAGCGTCAAACAGGCGCGGCGGGCAACCCGTTTCTGGTCTCCCGCCGCGCCTGTTTTCATTTTGGAAGTCACGGCCTTGTACGGAAGCGCAGCCAGATTTTACTGCACAGCCTCCAAACCGTTCAACGGTATCTCCACTCCCTCTATGGAGACGGACTCCAAGTCCTCCAAAAGGACAGGCTGGTCAAAGACAAGACTGCACTGACATTCCAGCACGCCGCCCTTCTGCTCAGAATTTCCCCAGCCGTTCTGGATATGAGAATCCCCTCCCTGCTGAGGATCTCTCATGGCCCTGTTAGCAATACGGGTACCATCCTTTTTGAGGATGACAATGTCCGGCCACTCCAGCCGTTCCCGTAAAACGCTCTTACCATTATGGTCCAGTACTGCTTCCATATCCGCCTCGGTGAGCTTTGCCGTACTTATCACGCGAATGGACAGTGGGGAAATCGTCACCTGATTCACGGTGATTTCTGCGCCTTCCACGGATAGGGTCTGTCCTGTGGGCAAATCGGCAGACTGATCAGCATACCCCATATCGAATTCCAGCTCCCATCTGCCCGGCACAGTCTGTTCTGTCAGAACGCCGTGAGAATTTATCACCAGGTTCTCTAAGACGACGGCTGCTTTCCCTCCCGGGATGACGGATTCATCGCCCATCCAGGAGACCACATACCTGGCTTTGCCGTCGCCCGATACAGAGTCGGACGATGATGCGGCTGGACCGGTAAATTCGGCGCCGCCCACCTTCAGAGTGGACCTGTCAAACAGGAACCCCTTACCATCTATATCACTTTTTTCAACAGTGAGCACCAGCGTGCAGTTGTAACGATCCCGCACCACGGAATCTACTGTGACGGCAACGCCGTTGTCCGTCACGCTAACGCCTACGGGAGCACCAAGCCTCGCAATCAATTCGGGATCCAGGGAGCTCTGCCGTGCGCCGGGAAATGCAGGGCCAAAAAGGTTTTCAAGGCTCTCAAAATCTCCTGCCGCGCCTACACCGATGGCCAGGATGAGCGCCAAAACGGCCGCCGCGGCCGCAGTCCAAACGATCCGTGTCCGGGGTGTTTTCTTCTTTTCAGCAGGTCTTGCCGCAAAAATCAGGCCGTCGTCAATGGTGCCGATAGCATGAAGCAATTTTTCGCTTTTCATAATATGATATCCTCCTTTGCAAGATGGTGTTTTAGTTTTTTTCGCATACGGAACAGCAGAGATTTCACCTTCGATTCACTCATCCCGTACTCGTCCGCCAGCTCCTGGATGGAGCTTATATACCAATAGCGGCGAATAAACAGATTTCGTTTCAACCTCGGCTGGGAGTAAAGGAATTTCTCGATGGACCAGGTAAGAAGCTCGTCTTCCACCGCCTGCTCTATGCCGGTCTTTGCCGGGATACATTCCTCTAACTCCGATAACGCCAGCTCTGTCTGTCCTTCTCCACGCTTTTGGGCGTTGTACTGTTTCCAGCGGTTCAGGGAAACATTCCGGGTTATCTTCCCAAGGAACGCCGCCACTCTTTCCGGACGGTGAGGAGGAATGGAATTCCAAGCGGCGAGATAAGCGTCGTTTACACATTCTTCGGCGTCCTCCGCGTTGTGTAGGATACTAAAGGCAATAGAGTAACAGTAATTCCCATATTTCTCAGCCGTAGCCGCGACGGCATCTTCCGATCGCATCCAGTACAAGCCGACCATTTCTTCATCCTTCATAGGGCCACCTCCCTCTCAGTAACTAAAAGGCCTTTCACATAGTATACACAACAAAAAAACACTCACGTTGCGCCACGGTGCAAAAATCAGACGGCATTTCCCTGATTGTATCAATCTGCAACGATTTTTACCGTGGGCTACGCGCCGTTTCCTCGGCTGTGCCCGCGTGTCTCGATGGGAGATAAAAAAGGCTTTTGCGCCGCTCCTGCAAGAGCTGCAGAGACAGTTTTTGTGGAAAAGTCGAAAAGAAAAAAACCGTTCATTTTTTTGTGGATTGATGCTTGACAAGAATGATTTCCTAAGATATAATAATGCAGTCGCCTGATGACGAGCCCGTCCCCGGGCGAGCAAGATGGCCCGGTAGTTCAGCTGGTTAGAACGCTAGCCTGTCACGCTAGAGGTCGACGGTTCGAGCCCGTTCCGGGTCGCCATATGCTGCTATGGCTCAGTTGGCAGAGCACGTCCTTGGTAAGGACGAGGTCACGCGTTCGAATCGCGTTAGCAGCTCCATCAAGCACTGTGTTTCATAAAGAAGCACAGTGCTTTTTGTTTTTTCTGCAGCCTCTTCTTTTCACCGCATGGCAGCGAGGATTTGGAGTGCAGCCTCCTCACCTCTCCCCGTTCCGGTCGTTCCAGACTCATCCGGCCTCTTTTTATGAAAAAGCCAAATGCACAACGCCCCTGATTTTTCTTATATGCCAGGAATTGACAGGAGGTCAAACAAGAGCTATAATAGTTGCAAATGACACTATCATAGAATAGCCGCCATTTTTCGATTATGAAAGAAAAGGATGAGAGGAAATGCCAAAAGCGGCCAGCCAGGAATATCGGAAGACGAGAATGCTGACGGAGCCCATCCCCAAAATCATCACCAGCATGGCGGTACCGTCCATTATCGCTTTCCTTATCAACTCCATCTACAGCCTTGCGGACACTTATTTCGTCAGCGGAATCGGCATCAACGCTACGGCAGCGGTAAGCGTGAACTCCTCTCTGGATCAAATTATCATGATGGCGGGATCTTTGCTGGCGGTAGGCGCCAACAGCTATATTGCCCGCCTGCTGGGAGCCAAAAAAGAAAAAAAGGCCAACGAGGTGCTGTCCACAGCCTTCTTTTTGGCAGCGGTTTTCGGCATCGCAGTGATGCTTTTAGGCTCGGTGTTTATGAGACCCATGGTACAGATGCTGGGAGCCACCCCCACCTGTGAGCAGTATTCCATCGACTACGCCACCTATATTCTGCTGGCTGCACCATTTATGGCTGCCAGCTTCGTAATGAACCAATGCCTGCGGGCAGAGGGCAGCGCTCTGCTTTCCATGATCGGCATGGGCGCAGGCGGGGTTTTAAACTGTGTGCTGGATCCCATCTTTATTGTCGGGCTGGACTTGGGTGTGGCGGGCGCCTCTATGGCCACAGCTATTTCCAAGCTGGTAAGCTTCGGTATTCTGATCTTCCCTTACCTCACCCATCACAGCATCCTGCGCATTTCCATCAAGAACTTCCACCCCACTAGGGACATTATGTCCCAGATCATCAAGGTGGGCTCCTCTTCTATGTTCCGCTCAGGCCTGGCGGTGGTGGCAGCTATCATGCTCAACAATCTAGCCGGGCAGATTTCCGATGATGTTTTGGCAGGCATCGGGGTTTCCACCAGAATCATGATGTTCCCCTTCGGCATCATTCTGGGCTTCGGTACAGGCTTTCAGCCTGTTGTGGGCTTCTGCTGGGGCGCAAAACACTATGACCGGGTGCGGGCCGCTTTCCGCTTCTCCGCTTGGACAGCGGCGATCGGCGGCGGGATCATGGGGTTACTCGTGGCGGTTTTCGCCGGGCCCATTATCGCCATGTTCGGCAAAAGCTCTCAGGAGATGCTGGAGATCGGCGAACTCTGTATTCGCCTGCAATGCCTTGCCCTGCCCATCCACGGTTGGGTGGCAGTGGTAAACATGCTGTGCGCCGGACTGGGCGACGCCAGGGGGGCGCTCCTGCTGTCCACCGCCCGTCAGGGCAGCTGTTTTATTCCCATTGTACATCTAATGGCCTTCCTGCTGGGAGCCACGGGAGTGGCCTCGGTGCAAGCCGTGGCGGATATTCTGTCTCTGGCTCTGGCAATTCCGGTCCTGCGCCGCGTGATGAAAAAGATCCCATCGACGGAGGACATCCAGAATCTGCCGAAAGAAGCCGTCCCCATCCCGGAAGGGCAACTATAAGGCATACGGCATATAGTAGTGGATTCTATGCAGAAAAGAAGACGCCCACAGCAATTGTGGGCGTCTTCTTTTCTGGTACACAGCTTCATCCCGGAGCCTTTACCCTCTTACAAGGACAAAGAGTTCAGCGGATCTCCAGTCTTCTGGAATTTGGTAAACCGTTTTCTTTTTTAGGCATTATCAGCTTCAAAACACCATTTTCATAGGATGCGGAAATATCATCCGCTTTCACATTTGAAATATCGAAACCGCGGCTGAAGGAGCCGTAAGAGCGCTCTCTACGCACATAATTATCTTTCTCTCTCTTTTCCTCGGTCTCGCTGCTGTGTTCTGCTGTGATGGTGAGATAATCCCCCTTGATATCGATGGCGATATCGTCCTTCTGGAACCCAGGCAGTTCCGCCTCCAGCAAGTAGGTATCGCCGCTGTCTTTAATGTCTGTCCGGAAACCTCCGCTGAAGTTGTTCCCGAAAAAGGCCTCTTCCAATTTATCCAGGTCCCGGAAGGGGTGGTAGAACGAAAGTCTGTCTCTGTGGTCAAATGGGGTGAGTTCAAACATAATTCATACCTCCTGATTGCTGTTTTTCGTTTTTTTGTTTGTGCTGTCATTTCTATTTTGCGGCGCCGCCGCAGCATGCGCGTTCTCCTGAATCTGTTCCATCGGCATCGCCTTCTTTTCTTTTTTGTAGTTTTATTCTACCCGGTATTTATTTCAAAATCTCAGATAAAGTATGAGCAATTTGTAAATATTAGCACTCTAATTATAAGAGTGCTAATATTTCTGAATTAGACTGGAAATATCAATGCTATTTTCTCAGTCAGTATCCTGTTGTCTTGCAGAAATCCTCCTAAAAGGATTCGGGGAAGGCTTGACCCGCTTCCGGCAATAGGCTATGATGGGTACTGTCACTGCCATCCGGAAAGGACGATTCTATGCTATTCCTGTTGCTTGCCATTTTATCCAGTTCCGTACTGGCGATCGTACTGAAATACCTCAGTACAGATAACACTTATGGGGTTTACTTTGTCAATTACTGTACCTGTGCGCTGCTGGCCTTTCTGTTTCTGGAGCCGAAGTCCTTATGGAACGGAGATTTCCTGCCCCTGGGACTTGGCGCGGTGAGCGGCGCCCTTTATCTGGCCGCTCTGATCGCCTACGGCTACAGCATCCGCAAAAGCGGCGCTGTGCTGTCCTCCGTTTTTTCACGGCTGGGAGTGCTGGTGCCCATCCTGCTTTCCGTGTGCCTGTTTGGGGAACAGCCCTCCTTGTTCCAAATGGGCGGCCTGGCCCTGGCCCTGCTGGCTATTGTGGTAATAAACCTGAAATCCGGCACAAAATCACAGGCAAAGCTCCCCATCGTACCGCTGCTGCTGGTGTTGCTGCTCAATGGCTCCAGCGACAGCATGTCGAAAATCTTTGCTCAAACCGGCAGCCGCACAGACGACGGCTTGTTTTTATTCTGTATTTTTGCTTCCGCCGGTCTGTTTACTCTCTTTCCCCTCTTCCGCAGCCATAAAAGGCTCGAAAAGAAGGATTGGCTGTTTGGCATAGCTGTCGGGGTGCCGAACTTCATGTCCGCCCGTTTCCTGCTGGCCGCTTTGACAGAGCTTCCCGCTTTTGTGGCTTATCCCACCTACAGCGTGGGCGCCATCGTGGTGATCAGCCTGTTCAGCTTTCTGCTGTTCCGGGAAAAACTGAGCAAACTGCAGCTTGCCGGCGTAGGGATCATTTTAGCAGCCCTCGTCCTTCTGAACCTGTAAAAGCGGCCTTCTGCCAATGCAACTGCCCGTTACCGGCCACAGGCCGATTCTCTGTGGCCGCCTTGTACAATGATTTTGCTAAGCGTCCGTAAGACGGATCAATCCCCTTTTCCTCTTCCAGAACTTTTATGTTTTCGATGATTTTTTTAAATCAACTCTTGACAGAAATGACTCAAAATGATACTATAATCAGGCACGAAACAAAGAAATAGGGGTATAGCTCAGTTGGTAGAGCAGCGGTCTCCAAAACCGCGTGCCGAGGGTTCAAGTCCTTCTGCCCCTGCCAAAAGTGGAGAGGTAAGCTTTATGCTTACCTCTCCACTTTTCGTTACCGTGCAGAAGGGGTTGGCAACGAGGCGCGCCCTGCGGGTCGAGGGGCGAGTACGTGCCAGTGGCACGTACTCTACGAGCCGACCGAGCCGGCAGGCGAGACCACGTCCTTCTGCCCCTGCCAAAAGTGGAGAGGTAAGCCTTATGCTTACCTCTCCGCTTTTCGTTACCGTGCAGAAGGGGTTGGCAATGAGGTGCGCCCTGCGTGCCGAGGGGCGAGTACGTGCCAGTGGCACGTACTCTACGAGCCGACCGAGCCGGCAGGCGAGACCACGTCCTTCTGCCCCTGCCAAAAAGTCAGGTACCGCAAAGGCGATACCTGACTTTTTTCGTAAGCGTGCAAATGACTTGGCAATGAGGTGCACTCCGCGTTCCACGCGGTGCGTGTCTTGGAGCGAGTGCGTGCCGGTCTCCGCCGAAGCGTCAGTCGGTCTTGGGCGGTCCCTACAGAGGGCCAAACCCTTCTATCCCCGCTCAGTCCCCTGCCCACGGGATAAATCCTTCAAAGTCTTCCAGCTCCGCTGTTTACTCTCCGTATGCACAGGAACGAACGGCGCCTGCACATCTGACGCCTGCTCCAAATATCCGGTCAAAGCCTCGGCATTGCGGAAAAAGCAGCCCGTTTCCCACTTTGTCCTTTCCCGTTTTGGCGGGGGTTTGCTTTCTGCCGCCATAGGTCATTCCCTGCTGCCGGTTTCCGCCGAATCGGGAAGGAATCCGGCAGAGTCGGCATTCGAGCTTCGGAACTGGGAAGGCGTCATGCCCGTTTTGCTTTTGAACACCTTCAGAAAGTAAAGATAATCATCGAAACCGCAGGCTCCGCTGGTGTCGGCAATGCTGTAGCCGGAGCTGAGCATGCGCTTAGCCTGGTCAATCCGAAGGACGATCTGCATTTGCTTAATCGTCATCCCATACACAGAAAGAAAAATCGTATTCAGGCGGCGGTAAGATTTTCCAAACGCCTCCGCATAGTCCTGGGTTTGAAGCTGACGCCCCTTGTTGTCGTCTATAAAATTCAAAATCCTGTAAGCCATTCCGTTCTCCTGTTTCGACCAGAGCGCTCTTTTCTGCATGGTGAGGCTGAGCTGATACAGGATCGCCCGAATCTGCGAAGAGAGGAATTTCTCACTGAAGAACGGCGGAGCCCTGTGGCGGACCGCATACTCCATCAGGTCAAAGCAGTGCAGTTCAAGGGGGACCTGGCCGTACAGCGGCAGCAGAATGCTGTCGGGGTCCAGTTTGGCGGGAGGAGCGATCTGCGCCCCGTCTGCCCGAAAGTGGACAAAATAAGCCTGATGCGTGTCGTATTTGACGCCGCAGTGCCGCACATGAGGCGGCAGAAGGAAAAATTCGTTGCCGCGGACCGCATATTCTTCCCCGTAGATTCGAAAGGTACGCTCTCCGCCGCTCATCAGAACCAGAACCCACTGGGACATCACGCGGTCAGGATGGACATTCCCTCCGCTGAATTTGTCGACCATTTCGATGTGGATGTCTCCTGTTAGCACGAACCAACGGGGCAGGGCTCTGCCATGATCAAATTCCATTGCCTGTACCCCTTCCTTTCTGCCTGCTTTCCGTTCAAAATATACCATCTCATTATAGTCCGACGCAATAAGAAAGTCGATATGGAGCAAATGAAATTTCCATTTATTCCATACAGCTTTCTTTAATTCTATAGGAATTTCCAACGGGGTGCGGTATGATGGGTTCAAGAACTCAAGGAGGAATGCGGCATGAAAAACGGCAAACTCAGAGTCGCCCTGGTCGGCGTCTCCTTCGGCGCGGAATTTGCGCCGATCTATCTGAAACATCCGGATGTGGATTCCCTAGTACTGGTGGACAGCAACCGGGAACTGCTGGACGAAATCGGCAATAAATTCCTGGTGAACGAAAGACTGACAGATTTTGACACGATGCTGCAGGACGAGACCATTGACGCTGTACATCTGGTCACGCCCCCTGCAACGCACGCGCCGCTGTCGGTTCGGGCGCTGAACGCGGGCAAGCACTGTGCCTGTACGATTCCCATGGGCATGAGCATTGACGAGCTGTATCAGGTTATTGAAGCCCGGAAAAAGAGCGGGAAGCACTATATGTTCATGGAGACTTCCGTGTACGGGCGTGAATTCCTGTATGTGAAGGAGCTCTATGAAAAGGGTGAGCTGGGAAAAATCCAGTTCATGCGCTGTGCCCATTATCAGGACATGGAAGGCTGGCCGGAATACTGGCTGGGATTCCCGCCGCTGATGCATCCCACCCACGCGGTTGCTCCATGCCTGATGCTGATCGGCAAGCGTCCCGAGACGGTATACTGCAAGGGCTCCGGCACAGTGCGCAAGGAGGTGGAAGCGGCATACGGCTGTCCTTATGCCTTTGAATCCGCCTTGATTTCGCTGAAGGACAGCGATACCAGCATTGAAATGGCAAGATTCCTCTACCATGTGGCCCGGGGCTACACGGAAAGCTTCAACGTGTACGGTGAACGGAAGACCTTTGAATGGCAGCAGCTGGAGTCGGAAAAGCCGGTCATGTTTTCCATGGAATTCGATGACAGCGCCAACCATGTGATGAACAGCTACGGCCGGGGCGGCCTGGTAACGGAGGAACGCATTGATATTCCCGACTTTGCCGAGCGCCTGCCGAAAGAGATCGGACGCTTTACCAAACAAACGGTTTACGATGACAGCAATCCCCATCTTTCTTTCCTTCAGGGCGGCGGCCACGGCGGCTCTCATCCCCATCTGGTACACGAATTTGTCCGGTGCATTCTGGAGGACCGCGAGCCCGTTCCCAGCGATATCGACGGCGCGTATTGGACCGGCGTAGGTATCTGCGCCCATCAGTCCGCTATGGAGGGCGGCGTTGTAAAAAACATTCCCATTTTTGAATAAAGGTAAAATCGGACAGGGGCGGGTGAGGAGAGCAGGTCCCCATTCGCCGCCATCTGTTTTGGGCTGCTTTGGCCCTGTTCTGAAGCTAAAAACGCACTCGGCTTAGCCCTTTTCGGCTCAGCCTGGATGCGTTTTCTCTTTCTGTAACTCTCCTGTGTACAGGCGAAAAGCGGCATCCTGCACCATCCCTTGTCTGCTGTCAGTCTTTGGCAGGCTCCCACTTTCCGGTATCGCGAACCCGATAAGCCGTTCCATCCGGGGCGTATTTGTACCAGACGGCGCCCTTTTCCGCCTGGCCCGCCTCCGGGTCCAGTACACCGGACACCAGTTCCGTCCAACGGCGATCGTATTCCAGATGATAGAACTTTCCATCGATATCCACGGCATTGACGATCGCTTCGATTTTTGCGGTGCTGCCCACCTTGACTGCAGCAATATTTTTCCAGCTTTCCACCTCGGGAGCCATAAATTCCGCATACCGGCCGGTCATCCGGAGATCCCCGTCTTTGGTAAGGCCGACGATCATACCGTCCGACATGCTGAGGCAGGCCAGGGATCCCCAGCTCAAAATCTCGTCCGCATAATCGCCGCAGGCCATCACCGTGCCGTCGTACTGGATTCCCGCAATGGTCAGCGCCGGCTCTTCCATATCATTGGCGACGCCGATCATGGCCATCTTCTCCCATTGAAAGCAATCCATACCCATATAGTCCGTTCCTCCGCCGCTACAGACGAACGCCTGACCAGCCTGGTTTAACAGGAAAAAATCATGCTTATCCACGGCAACGCCCGAAAGCGTACCGGATACCGGCGCGCCCTGTTCCGAAGACAGATTCTGGAAATTGACGTTCCATGCAGTGCGGGCTACCGTTTTGCCGCTGCCGGTGTCGATATAATTTTCCGGATTGGATTCCCGCAGCGCAGCATTGATCTTGCCGGTATCCCGGCAATCGATGTTGAACACCTTATCCCCGGAAATAAACATGCCGCTTTCATTTACATTGGTGGTGGCATAGGCAATGTCCTGCACCCCATCCGCCACCTTCTGCTGCCGGTAATACAGCCCGCCGTCTTTCGTCAGGGTAAACACAGTCATGCCGCTGGCGGAGACAGCCAGCTTTTTTTTATCTTCCACAGCGGCGGAATCCGCCGCCAATCCATCCCAACTCTTCTCCTGGCAGGTCAGAACCGAGCCGTCGTCAGCCAGGAAATAGGTGGAGGAAGACAGTTGATTGCCGGCCTCCATAGCACTTTTCACATATTCTGCGGTTTCGGCATTTTCCTGCTGCGCCGACAACGCGCTGCCCACGCTTTCAGGCGAGGAAAAGGGGTCGGCGCTGTCACAGCCTGCCGCCAGTCCTGCCATCATGACTGCCGCCAGCAGACCGGTCAAAATACGTTTCCCTGCAAATTTCATATTGAATCTCTTCCCTTCTCTTTCCCTGTCAAGGGTTCCGTTTTGCCGCGGAGGGCTACCATTCCCGCATATTCGTAATGGCGGACGAAACGCCTGCCGCGCCAATTCTGGAACTACCTCTCTGGACGCTGCCGAATCATCCCCGGCGCCAGCCGTTGGGCAGCCCGTCCGACAAATCCGAAGTGTAGAATTGCACCTGGCGGCCGGTCTTCTCACAATAATAGTCGGCATGGTCGCCGCTGTCACTGAGCAGCCGGAACTGGTTTTCTTCGGGGTCGTAGAGTATGGCTGGGAAAGCGGTCCCGTCCTTTCCGCTTTCCATGGGAACATGGGCCACAATAGCGGCCAGCAGCCGCCAGCAGAAGCCGCAGCCAATCAGGCAGGCCGCAAAAGGCAGTAGAATGCGCTGCTTCACGGTCTGGCAGCGGGTCAGCATGACATAGACCATATATCCCAGGCAAAGAATCATAACGATCACCCCAAGAATGATTTCCAGCGCAGAAACGTTGGACTCCCCGGTAACAGTTCCAATGATTTGTCCGACGCTCGACGCCAGAAGCATAATGCCCAGCAGAACGAGGTAGGAACCGCCGACGCCAATGGTTCCAGCATATTTTCTCCGCAGAGGGTTATAGGCGCAAAATCCCAGAATCATGAAAGCTACCGCCGCGATAATCAAAAATGGCATATGTTTATCCTCATTTCTATGTGATATTTTTTCGGTGCAAAAGACTTTTAATACCAGTGCAGGGTACCGGCGCTGGTATTGGCCGAGCTGCCGGAAATTTCGGCGTTCCAGATGGTCACCGTGTCGCCGTTGTCGTTGTAATACTCAGCGTGGTCGCCGTAAATGCCCCGGCGCTGCCACCGGTTGTTTCCGCTGTCATAGACGATGGAGGGTATCCGGGACAAATCGTAGGTGGTGTCGCTGAAGCCGGGTTCGCGGGCTCCTTCTGCTTCGTCATAACCTGAACTCTCGCCCTCATCGTCTTCGGGCCCGTCATCCGGGTTTTGCAGCTCCACATTCACCCGCGGCGGTTTGGTTTCCGCGTGGATTCCGGTCACCCCCTGCATCACCGCCAGATGAGAGCGCAAGTCCCTCCTGATCTGTTCGGCCGCATTCAGCCACTGCTCCTCATGCTCTCTGTCAATGACCGCCAGCTGCAGGGCAGCGCTCAGACTGCCGTTTTCTGCTGCGGCACGAATGAGCCGGAGGCCTTCTTCCCGATTGACCTGGGTTCCGATGCCCTTCAGGTAGCAGTTTCCCAGCATATAGCAGGCGTACACACTGCCTTCCTCACCGGCAGCCTTATAGTAAAGAGCAGCATCTTTCTGTGGATCCAGGCCCAATTCTTCTTCCCCGATTTTCCGGATGCCATAGAGGAATTCTTCCATCAGCGCGGCGCCTTCCACCAGGCTGTTCTGCACCATATCCTTGGCAAACAGCACCGCCAGCGTGGCATATTCCTTCGTGGGACGAGGCCAGCCTCCCAGCATGGTATGGATAATATTCATCTGTTTGTTGACATCGTTTTTCTTCTGCGCTGCAAGAAAGGCGTTTTTATAGTAGTCCTGGGCCTTTTCCACATCCACGGCGCAGCCCTCGCCGCCGGAATAGGCGTAGGCCAGCTCCTCCCAACAGTCGTAAATGATGTGCAGGTCGTCCACCTTAAACCGGTCCCGGTTCACGACATCCATGCAGACCTCCAACAGGATTTCATAGTAATAGACGGATTTGGCAGCATCCCTTGGGTAGACGCCGTCGTATCCCATCTGGTAGGCCATAGCTGTGAAATGGCAGGCGTCGAAAAAGAGATCGGCGTCCATATAGGGAGTATTGGCGTCAGCCGGCAGATTGGCCCGATCCCGCTTAAACGCCGCATATCCCAGGTCGGCCGTCTGTCGGGCACAGAGCAGGCCATACACGCTTTCCATAGGGGAACTCTCGTAATTCTTATATGCCTTCCGCAGCTTATTGGGTACCACATAGCTCTGCCCGTCCGGTCCGGTAACGGTTGTACCGTTTTCCGGAGGAGGCTGCGCGGCCTCTCCGCTTTGGTTCTTTTTCTTGTAACTCCGCCATACGAAAAAAATGACGGCGGCCGCCAGGATGATGAATGGTACTGACATGGCAAATTTCTCCTTTTTAAGTAAGTGTATATCATCGGACACAGTGCCCGCAGATACCGTTATAACTCCATCTGCTGCATCAGCTTTTTTAAAGCACGCTGCAGACGTTTCCTGACGCGTTCATACTTCATATCCAGCCTGGCGGCGATTTCCCTGGCAGAACAGCCTTCATAATACTTGAAACGCAGGATACGCGCATCCAATTCCGGAAGCCGGGCAAGGGCCTGGTTCACCTGTTCCCGCCGTTCCCATGCCCCGATGTCGTCGGCCTCTGCCGGTGACGCTTGAGAAGCAAGCCACTGCCGCTGATTCTCCCGCCACTGGCGGATGGCTTTGCGTGTGGAGATGGTGACCAGATACCCCCGCAGGCTTCCCTTGGATGGGTCAAACCGGTTTCTCTGCAGATAAAAATCCGAGAAAGTATCCTGAACACAGACCCATATGTCTGCCTCATTGTTCAGCCGCTGAGCGGCTGCCAGACGCACCGGTTCACCGTACAGGATCTGCAGCAGTTTCATCCCGTCCACCGGACTGGCATCCAGTATTTTCAGAAGTTGAGAATCCTCCAAGCGCTTCACTTCCTTCCACTAACTAATTGCGGATTCAGAAGCAAAAAGGGACAGGAACCACAAAATATTTTAGAAACAAGCGGCCCTCCTGATTTACAGGAGGGCCGCTTCATTCGGAGAACTTATTCCGGAATGGTAACAGGAATGTCAAAAGTGTGGTTCCAGCGGTAGGTGGGATTGACAAAGGTGAAGTCAGCGGTATAGAGCCCCGGCACATGGTGCAGCAGCAGTCCGCTGAAGCGGACTCCGGTTTCCTCAAAGGAATACTGCCTTTCACAGGCTCCGAGGAAGGAGGCCTCTTCGGTCATCCACAGCCGTATCCCCACGTCCACCAAGATATACTCCTCTTTCCCCGACTCCAGGGAGAGATCCAAAATCGATGTCAACGGGGCATTTTCCGGGGTTGAGATCGCTCCGTTGGAATGAGTAATCGCCGCAGCACCGGCGGACGGCTCAAAGTTTTCGGCCGGTCCCATGCCGGTGATCGTATTCAGGACGAGAGTTGTCTCGTAATCCAGAGGCAAAGATTCCACAGACAGCTCCTGTCCCTCTTCCTGGGGCAGCGGGATATCCATATGATGCTCCCCCCGCACCGTTGTGTAGAGATAAGGAACATGAAGGGTATACTGTCCCGTTGGAACGTCCCCGAAGTCCCAGTCGCTGTAAGCATCCGTACGTCCAGGCCGGAAATTCCCCATGTACACCCTTCCGCATGTATCAGTCAGAGTGATGGGCTCGTCCGCCTCCCCCATTGCCGTCAGAGGACTGCGGACAATGCTGCCGGAGGGAAGCAAATGGTCCTTTTCTGACGCAGGGCGCAGGGAAAGGATTACCTGGTCGCTGACCCTGCGGGGAACGGCCGTCAGGGTGTAGTCCCCGGCGCTCTGCGTGAACTTCTCCCGCTCTTCCTCGGGCGGCACCGTCATGGGAATGGAAAAAGAATGGTTCCAGCGATAGCAGACGCTTTCCGTTTGGATGGAAAAAGCCACGCTGTCCCAGCCCTCCATAGCTCCCAACACGTAGCCGGGCGACATGGTATACAGGCTTCCAGTGTCCGGATCCGCCGCAGCTCTGGTCCACAGTTTGATCTCGGTATTGGAACAGGACATCCCGTCCACCACGGTATGGCCGGTTTGCTCAGCCGCGGCGGGAATTGCTGCCGGGAACCGCTCCGGATCCTTCCCCTCCCAGATGGTTTCCAGTGACCACCATTGGTACCCCAATGTATTGTGCATGTCGGATACAGTGTCACAATATGCGGTTACGTCGAAAATTGGGGCCGGCTCCCCAAACATCAGCCTGCCGCCGGGCAGGGAAAGACACGTACCAGCGCCGCTGCCGTCCCCATCCAGGATTGCCTCTGCGCTTCTCGGCGCTTTGTCAGCGGCAGGATACTGATAGACATATGGGATGTGCAGGATATAATTTCCCGGCTGGGCCGGGCCGAAATACCAGTCCAGATAGGTGTCCCCACTGAAGGGATTGTAAGAGGCCGGTTCCCCCTTCCATACAGCGCCGTCCGGCGAGACAACGGTAACGGGCTGGTCGGGACCGCCGTAGCCCTTCCATACCCCCTGGTTGAGAAAGAAATAGGTGCTGAACTCCCCCTCGTTCAGCGGATGGATGGAAACCACCAGCTCCCCGTTCTCGATCCGGGGTACAGCCAGCAAACCTCCATCCGACTCGGTCACTGCATAAAAGCCCGCTTCTTCTACGGAACTCTTGTCCGCCGCCGAGAGCGTCACAGGGATATCTGTTCCATCCAGGGTCATGGTCAGGCACAGGGTATTTCCGACGCCTTCTGGAAGTTCCCCCTCAAAAATGACCCGCAGGGAGTAGCCGCCGGCCGCTGTTTGTCCATCGTGGCTTTTGGATATGTGCCGGACATTGTCCAGGCCGCTGAGAGAGGTGCTCAGATAGTTTTGATAGGGATTGTTTTCGCCATACAGTGTTAAATCGGCGATGAAAGAGCCCTCCTGCCAATAGGCATCTTCCAAATGGAACTCATACTGTTCTCCGGATACCACCGTACCGCTTTCCAGAACATAAACGGCTGCACTGCCGCTGGAAACACCATAACCGGGCACAAAACCGAAATGGCGCAGAACCGCATACGTGCAGGCGGCCAGCAGGCCCAGAAGAGCGGCTACTACCAGACCTATTGCCAGTCCCTTCAGCAGCTTTTTCATACTGCGCTGATATCGTTTTTTCACCGTCTCGTAGGGCAGGCCGAGAGAGGCGGCGATCTCCCGGGCAGTCATTCCGCCGTAGTATTTCATGCGGACAATTTGCTCGTCTAACGGCTCCAGCGCGGCAAGAGCCGCCTCCAACTCGTCCTTGCTTTCCATGCGGGAGAAAGGATCGGATTCCTCCTGTTCCTGCGGGGCGGCCCCTTCCCAACGCTGGTTCTCCCGCCAGCGGCGCTGGGCACACCGGCGGGCAATGACCGCCAGATACCCCTTCAAAGCGCCTTTTTCCGGGTCGAACCGTTCCCTATGTAAGTAAAATTCAGAAAATATTTCATTGACGCACTCTTTCACATCTTCGGTGTTTTGCAGGTATTGGTGGCATACCGTCCACAGCAGTCCACTGTATTCCTCAATCAGAAGCGCCATTCCCTCCTCAGGCTCACGGTCCAGAAGGGAGATGATGGTTTGGTCTTTTTGCATAGGCGTAATTCTCCTGTTTTTATATCTCTATAAAAGTATTGTCGCACAATCAAAAAAAAGGGACAAGATGAAAAAATTTTCTTCTTTCACTTTTGAACGCCTCAAAACCGGGGCAGCGGACTGGACTATCGCCATTTGGTAGACAGTAGGATATACCATCTACCAAATGCAGCTGATAAGAAGAACGCAGACACCCACAAAAGTGTGAGTGTCTGCGTTCTTCTTATCAGCGCTGCGTGATCAGAGCCGGT
This sequence comes from Neglectibacter timonensis, assembly GCF_900048895.1. Lineage (GTDB taxonomy): Bacteria > Bacillota > Clostridia > Oscillospirales > Acutalibacteraceae > Acutalibacter > Acutalibacter timonensis. The sequence goes on from NZ_LT160640.1 coordinate 1,244,668, forward strand.
CTGCTCTGACTGCTGACGATCTTCCAGCCATTGGCCCAGGCCAAAACGCCCGGGATTCCGGCGCAAGGGCACTCGCCAACAGCAGGCGGCTTAAAACCGCAGCAGCAGGACGCTGTGCGGGGGCATACACAGCGAGCCGTTCCGGGCCTGTTCCAGAATATCCCTCTTCTCAAAAGCAGAGGGAGGCAGAACGGTGGAACTGGTGTAAAGTATGGCCTCCCGGCAGGGGCCGTACTGAGAGAAATCCACAGGTTTTTCCCTGCAGAAAGAGGCGTTCACAAGGGTGGCCGTCACCGCATTTTCCCGGTCAACTGTGACCACGGCCTCTTGGGAAGCGGAACACACACGGTTCCCGGCATGGCGGTTCATCAGGGAAAACATCTGGCCCTGGGCTGTCAGGCTGACGCCTTCCGGCTCTACGCAGAGCATCCCCTCATTTACAGCCTGAAAATGGCAGGCAAGCGCCACACCGCTTTTTTCAGCTTCCTCCATCAGCAGGTGCATGGCCAGCGCGGCATAGATGCCGTCTGTCACGCTTGAGGGCCGGTACCAGGCATACCAGACATTCCACTCGTCCAAAGAGATACTCACATTGGGTTCCAGCCAGCGGCGGGATTCACGGATGAGCGCCCTCATCCGCGGGATGGAGGCCAAACACCTGTTATATTCCTGCTCTATCGTGGAGATATCTGTGTAGGAGGGATCATATCCGTAGTAATGCTGGGAGATCATCTGGGCGATGCCGGACAGGGGCCGCGCTGAAAGCTCCGCCCACTCCTTGCTGGGATAAGGGCCGGAGGAGCACAGGCTGAGGTTGTGGGATACCTCCAGCATTTTTTTGCCGTTTTCCAAAGCGGTCTGGCAGTAACCGCTGGGGGAATTATCCCCTTCCATGTGACCATATCCAAATTCGTTGCCCAAAGACCAGAGCTGCACATGATAGGGCTCCTCATATCCCCGTTCCGCTCTGAGCCGCCCATATTTTGTAGAGCGGTCGCCGTTGCAGTATTCCACCCACGCTGCGTTTTCCTCCGGAGTGTTCCAGCACGGGTTGATGGTGATGAACGGTTCCGCGCCTATCTCCCTGCACAGAGCGATAAAATCGTCTGTATTGATCTCATGATAATCGTATCCCATAGAATGGGGCTGCGTCTCCAGGCCAAGGAATGATTGGAAGGGAGCCCGCATATCCACTGGAAGAAGCCCATCCATCCAGCTGTACTCCCCAGCGAAATTGCCTCCCGGCCAGCGCAGAACCTTGATCCCAATTTCCGCCATTTTCTCGACCACATCCCGGCGCATTCCCCGGAAATGATCCTTTGGCAAAAGGGACAGGGCCCCAAAACAGACGCTCCCCTCCCCTTCCCACTGAATGCGCAGATCCGCGTCCCGGTCAGCGGCATTTGGGGTAAGTTCTATCTCGTATCGGATCCACTCTTCCGACTCCGCCGCAATCACGCCGCAGTCGTACACAAGGTTCCCCTCCCGGTCTGTCAGGGCCACAGAAAGGGTGACAGGCCCCTTTGTCCGCACCACCGCTCCAAACAGATAGTTCTTCCCCTGCTGAATGGAAAGGCCATGCTGCCCCAGACCCGCGGTCTGTCCCGGGAACGGATTCAGGATGCTTAGGGAGTTGCACTCCAGCGCCCGCTTCATGTGATACCCTTCCCCGTGACGGGTGTACGGCCGATCGAAAGTAAAAACCGCCCTCTCTCCAATGGGATACCATTCTGCCGCGCAGCCTTTACAGGCGGAAGGTTTTCCTGCGAATTTCCGGTTTCGCAGCAGCTGTGCAGACAATCCTCCCTGAATGCAGGAACGGGTGTGTTCCAAATTGCTTCCAAAAAGATAGGGAGATACCATCAGGTCTCCGGCGTCCAAAGGCTGCAGGGAAAGAGGCTTGGCATAATCCACCTCTTCCCTGGCCGCAGCTTCCCCGTCCAGATTACTGCTGCGGGCAACATCGAGAATCTCCCCGCTCAGTATCTCGATAACGCTCACCCGCAGTTCTGCCGCCAAGCGGTTGAACAATGAGATATCAGGCAAACTTTTCCCCCTCTCCCATTTAGAAACCGCCTTGTCCGTAACATCCAGCCGCTGGGCAAGCTCAGCCTGGGTCATTCCCAAAGCCGTCCGCAGCTGGGCGATCAGACGGCCTGTCTGTGTCATGTTCATATGTTACTCCTCCCCTCTCAGGTTTTCTTCAGCATACCACAAACAGAGCGTCCGAACAATCGACTGTTGGTTTACCCTTCCCGCTGTTCTCAGGTCTTCCGTCTTTTTGGACAGGCTGATCCTATACATTCCAGGTATGGGGGCCTATTCTCTTTACGTATTTGCTATTTTGTGCATTCCCCTTTATAATAGAAAAAACAGGAAGTTCTGACCGATGTTTGATGAAGGAGGAAGTGTGAGATGTTCGGCGATAAAAAATTAGGATTTGGCTGTATGCGCCTGCCCCTGCTGGACGCAGGAGACCCCACAAAAATTGATCTGGAGCAAACAGAGAAGATGGTGGACCTGTTTCTGCAGCAGGGCTTCACCTATTTTGACACAGGCCATCCCTACCACAACGGATTCAGTGAAAAAGTGGTGGGAACCGCCCTGGTAAAGCGCCACCCACGGGACAGCTTCACCATTGCGGATAAGCTGCCCATGTTCCGGCAGCCCAGGGAGGATGAACTCCCCGGGATTTTTCAGGAGCAGCTGGAACGCCTGCAGACAGACTACATAGACTTTTACCTGCTTCATAACCCTCACGGCGAAGCTTACGAGAACGCGGAGAAAGTGCATGCGTTCGACTTTGTCAGGAAGCTGAAGGAGGAGGGAAAAGTCAAGCACATCGGCTTTTCCATTCACGACAGTGCCGACCACATCGACAGAATTCTGACCCTGCATCCGGAGATGGAGTTTGTACAGATTCAGCTCAATTACATCGACTGGGAAAACGAAGGCATCCAGGCCAAAAAATGCTATGAGGTCTGTCAAAAGCATGGCAAACCCGTAATCGTCATGGAACCCGTCAAAGGCGGCACACTGGTTAACCTTCCCGAGGCGGCGGAAGAACTGCTGAAAAATGCTGACCCCAACGCCTCCCTGGCCTCCTGGGCCATCCGCTATGCCGCCAGCCTCGACGGGGTGGAGATGGTGCTTTCAGGTATGTCCAACCTGGAACAAATGGAGGATAATCTCTCTTACATGAAAGACTTCCGTCCCTTCTCCAAAGCGGAATATGAAACGGTGGGCAAGGTGGTGGGAATTATCAATTCCTCCATCGCCATTCCCTGCACCGCCTGTCAGTATTGTGTAAAGGACTGTCCCAAGCAGATTCCCATTCCCACCTATTTTGCCCTGTATAACGCAGAAAAGCAGGATAACAAGCACGCTTGGAAGTCACAGGGGGATTATTATGCCAGCCTGGCCTCCCGCGGCAGCGCGGCCAGCGATTGCATCAAATGCGGAAAATGCGAATCTCTCTGTCCTCAGCATCTGCCCATCCGGGAACTTCTTCAGGATGTGGCAAGGGAGTTTGAAGGATAAGCCCGGCGGCGTCCCTTTCCCTGTTCCAACCGGCAAACTGAACACCCGTAAAAGCGCAATGTCCGAAACCGGCTGGCGAAAACCGGTTTCGGACATTGCCTTTGATCCAGAAAAAAGTAAAAGAACCATGCGCTATGCCGCAGAAGAAAGAGCGCTGAATTCATTCTTCCATCCGAATCACTTCCACTGGGCAGCTTGCCGCCGCCTCCCTCACGCTGTCTTCCGCCGCTTCCGGCGTCCCGTAAACCTCGGCGCGTCCGTCCTCGGCAATCCGAAAAACCTCCGGGCAAATTTCAGGGCAAAGGCCACAGCTGATGCAGCCCTCCCGGTCAATCCAAACCTTCACTTTTCACACACCTCCTCCGGATACCTTATTCTTGCCGCCACGGACATCTTCTATTCCTGAACAGCCAAGAACAGAAGGGGAAGAGACCTGGTTTTCCCAGAAACCGGCAGGGCCTACCCTTTGCCGCACTGCCTGGGAACAGGGAATACCCACACGATCCAATTGCATTATTCTAAAACACCCTTGGGAAAGGAAGTAGTTAAAATGAGTCAAAAAGAAAGCCTTCAGGCATTGACCAGAGAAGAACTGATTGAATTGATCGGGCTCTATTCCAAGAACTGGCTGGCTATGGACGGCGTATGGTTCCAGTCGGTGGAGCGAAAATCCGGCATGGAAGAAGCCATGTATCACGACGCTGAGGCATGGAAATCATTTACCGTGATCGAGGCGCGCAGAATCAAGCAGTTCCTACAGCTCCCTGAAAAGGCTGGTCTGGAGGGACTCGCAAGGGCGCTGTCTTTCCGGTTTTATGCAAACCTCAACCGGGATGAAATCCACATCCAGGGCAACACTCTGCTCTACAGAACCCTGGACTGCAGGGTGCAGGCGGCGAGAAGCAGGAAGCAGATGGAGCTTCATCCCTGCAAATCCGTTGGAATCATCGAATATTCGGGATTTGCCCGCACCATCGATGAGCGGATCACCTGTGAATGCGTCAGCTGTTACCCGGACGTCACCGACAGCACCTGCAGCTGCGCCTGGCTGTTTACCCTGCAGCCGTAGAATGTCTGCCGTCCTGTTTATAATCCGGATCAGGCTGCAGTATGGCCAAAGTTTGCCGGTCTAACCCTTAAGTTCCTTTTGTGCCGCTTTCCGGCGCGTCTTGCGGATGGCGTTGCGCTCACAGGCCGCCTCCCATTCCCGCTTTTCCGCCTCTGATTCCACAACAAGCTTCGGCACTTCGGTGGGCCGTTCTTCTGCGTTCAGGGCAACCATTACCAGATAGGCCACGTTGATCAGCCGTTTGAGGCCGCTGAGTTCTTCCACATACGTCCTGACGCACACCTCCATAGAGGTACGGCCCGTATAGGTGATGTACCCGCAAAGCACGATGGTATCGTTGGCATAGGCAGGCCCCTCGAAACGCAGGTTGTCCACGGATGCGGTGGTGACATTGCATCCGGAATGCCGCCTGGCCACCACGGCAGCCACCACGTCGATCCATTGCATCAGCTGACCGCCGAACAGCCGGTTATACCCGTTTAAGGTGGACTGGGACAGAATCTGTACCTGCTCTGTATAGGATTCCGACACATGTTTTCCTGCCATTGAAAGGACCTCTTTTCTTTTTGGATTCAGTATAGCGAAATGGAAGCTTTCTGTCAAACGGCAGGATAGACGCACCGCCGCATCTTTCCTCCGGCGCGCAGAAGAGAAGCAGCCGTCCCCTTTGCCAAAAGCGGCAAAAGGGACGGCTGTTTCTCTCATAGCTGTATCACATTTTGTTCTCCCGTGCTGCAGGCCCCGCAAGGATTCAGCACAGGTCCTTCAGCCCCATACGCACGAGCTGTTCTTCAGGAGCGTCGTTCTCCTGCAGGTGCCGGGCAATCTCCCGCCGGAACCGTGCTTCCAGCTTCTCCTCCCGGAAGGGGCGCTCCTGCCAGGGGTCCTGCTTCAAGTCGAACAGCAGGGTCTGTTCCTCCAACGCAGGCCTGTTGTAGAAGGGATCCGCGGGAATTTTCATCAGCGGGCAGCCCTTGGTGAAGGGGAAGGGCTGGGACAGCGACATATCCCGCAGTTCCTCCGGGCTGAACATGGCCCGCATATGGGTAGGCATCAGGGTATATTCATAAAGCTGTTCCCGCTTGTCCGGCGGCAGAATATAAGTATAGGTCCCGTCGGTACAGGCTACAGGCCCGCCATGCACGCCGTAGATGCAGGTTTCCCGGACCGGAGCGTCAGAGGCCACCGCGTCCTTCAGAACCTTCCCCAGCATGCTTTCCGGAACGGGCACGCCGAAGTATTCCAACACCGTAGGAGCCAGGTCGATGGTCTGCACCAGGGCGCTTCTTCTGCCCGCCGCCCTGGAACGGGGGTCATAAATCAACAGCGGCGTATGGGCCACCTCCTCATAGAGGTTCATGGGGTTGCTCTTTGCCCACCAGCCGTGCTCTCCCAGGAAAAAGCCGTGGTCTGTGTTGACAATGAGCAGGGTATCCTCCCAGAGGCCATACTCGTCCATCTTATCCAGAATCTTTCCCAGATTCCTGTCGCACATGGTGACCAGGGCGGCATACATATTCCGCACATGCTCCACATAGGGCTTTTCCTCCTCCTTCACCGGGTGATAGCCCGGCCAGTCGAAGAAGGGGCCGTCATAGTCCTGCTCATAGAGCTCCCGATACTCCGGCATGGAGAAGAATGGTTCGTGCGGGTCAAAGGTCTCCACATGGAGAAACCAATTGTCCGCATCGTGGTTCACATCCAGAAACTCCAGGCCAGCGCCGAAGGTTTTGCTCTGAGGCTGGTCAGCCTCTGTCTTCATATAGCTGCGGTTTACCACATCCTGCCGCCAAAGCTGGCCCAGGTGTTCCGGAACCTCTACCTCCCCGGCCACAGGCTTCCAAGGGTCTCCTTCTTGGCCGCGGTGGCATTCCCATGTGCTGTAACGGGTGTGGTAGGTGCAGCCGCCGTCCTCCCAGTAATGGCCGTGGTCGCTGGTCAGATGGGAATGGATACCGTTCTCCTTGAGCAGCTGGGGCATGGAGTCGTCATAGGGCTCCATCGGTCCCCAGGAGCGATGGAGAAAATTGTACCGCCCCGTGTGCAGCTCCCGTCTGGCCGGCATGCAGGGCATGCTGCCCACATAACAGGTATCGAACACAGCGCATTTTTCCGCCAGCCGCTCAAAGTTGGGGGTCTGCACCCAATCGCAGCCATAGGGCGACAGAAACCTCCTGTTCAGTGAATCGTAGGTCACCATGATCGCTTTCATCGGATCACTCTCCTCTGTCTATTCTGAAAATCCCAGCAGGCACCCGGCAGATTTTCCCTGCCGGGCCCTCCCTGATTCCGTTTAACCGCCCAGAAGTTCCATCATCCTGTCATAGAACGCCTGCTTGATCTCCACATACCGGGTGATGTCATACTTCTGCACATCCTCCAGGTGTTTCTGCCACTTGGCATCGTCGATGCCCTTCATGATGGCCTCAGACTGGAAATTGTCCATATAAGTGCGGATTTCGGTGATGAGCACCGCCGCCTCCTGGGAATTCTCCACTGTATCCTGTCCTACGGGAATCTGGTCCTTGTCGTCAATGGCGTACTCCATCAACGGATCCCGGCGGGCATAGTACTCCACGTCCCGGTCATTGGTGATGGCAAACTCCGCCTGATCGGCGTCGTCCCAGAGGATGGGCCCGAGAACGCCCATAGAGAGGGTATGGCGAACCTCTGCATAGCTGCTGAAGCCCTCGGGCAGATCTGCGTTCAGACGCAGGATTTTGCCGTCTTCCGTCTTTTCCCAGGCCTCGCCTTCGGGGCCCCAGTCAAAGAGCAGTTTATTCTCAAAGGAACTGTTGAGGTAATCGTACAGCCGTACCATAGCGGCGGGGTATTCGCAGTTTTTCGTTACGATAAACCGGTTGGGGTTGACGTCGCCGGAAAATTTATTGGGCACGTAGGTCCGTTTGCCCTCTGCATTTTCCAGGGGCAGGAAGTATTCATATTCATCGCCCCGGTCGCCCACCATAATATCGATGTAGCTGCCGACCCAAAGGGTGCCGACCTTGCCTTCCTTGCCCTTGGCCTGAATGTCCACTTCTTCCTGCACAAAGCTGTTGGGGTCGATCAAGCCTTCCCTGTAAAGCTTATTCATATATTGCAGGAACTGATAATAGCTGTCCTCAATGGGATAAAAAGTGACTTTTCCATCCTTCACATTGAGATAAGGGGTGTCGATGTTGTCGGGAGATCCGTTTCCGTAAATCCCAAAGGGGGCGAGCAGCCCGGTGAGGGTTTCCTTTTTTCCAAACGAGAAGGGGATTTCGTCGCTGGGGTCGCCGTTGCCGTTTGCATCCTGCTCCTTAAAGGCCTTAAGCACCTCATAGAGCTCGTCCAGCGTATTGGGCGCCTGCATGCCCACATTGCCGAGCCAATCCTTATTGATGAAATAGACGCCTGTGGCACGGGTGTTGTTCATCTGCACCTGAGGCAGCCCGTAAAGCGCCCCGTCGGGGAATACGCTGGCCGCTTTGATGCTGGGATACTCCTGGAAAAATTTTACCACAGTGGGGCTGTAATCCGCAAGGTATTCATCCAGCGCGGTGAAATTTCCCACGAACTGGGAAAAACTGGGAACTCCGTTCCAGAAGACGTCCGGCATGTCGTTGGCGGCAAGCTGAATGCCCACCTGATCGTTATAGGAATTCTGCGGGATACCCACCCATTCAATCTTGAGGCCGGTGTCCTCCTCAATCTTCCTGGTGTAATCCTTGTCCTCCCAGTTGCCCACCAAATCGCCGGTGCTGATGGAATGGACGATTTTGAAGGTGTGTTCCTCCTGCATAACGGGGAATCCGGTCTTGCTGACAGGCCCCTCCTCCCCATTCGACGAGACTCCGGACGAGGTGGCGGAAGAAGCGGCGGAACCGGGTTTTGCCGCGGCTGAGGACGACGGTTCGCCGCCCTTGCAGCCCGCAAAGCAGGACGCGGCCAATGCGGCAGCCAAGAAAGCTGCCAGTACTCTTTTCCTTTTCAATGTCATCTGCCTCCTAAATTTATTATGTTCTTCCGAGCTGTACGCCGGAAGCGTCTGCTCAGAACAAACTGCGATGGATTTGAAAATGTAGAACCCCTCCGCTCAGCCCTTTACCGAACCGATCATCACCCCCTGCACGAAGTATTTCTGCAGGAAGGGATAAGCCGCTATGGCCGGAGCCGACGAGACGATGATCACCACATATTTGATGATCTGCGCAATGCGCTGCCGTTCCGCCATAGCCTCCAGCTCGCTGGCGTCGGTAATATTGGTGAGGGACTGTCCCAAAATCAAGATATCCCGCAGTACCAGCTGCAGTGGATAGAGCTTTGTATTGGTCGTGTAAATCATGGCGGTAAAATAGGAATTCCAATGGGACACTGCCACATACAGGGCAATCACCGCCACAATGGCTTTGGAGAGGGGCAGAGCGATCTGCAGGAAAAATCTGGCTGTTCCGCAGCCGTCCAGCTCCGCTGCCTCAAACAGTTCTTCGGGCAGGGTGTTCTGGAAAAACGTACGGGCAATAATCATGTTGTATACGGAGACTGAGCCCAGAAGGATCAGCACCAGCCGGGTATTGACAAGCCCCAGACCGTTGACCACCATATAGGTGGGAATCAGCCCGCCGGAGAAAAACATGGTGAACACCATTAGCTTCATGATGACGTTCCGGCCCCAAAGTTCCTTCCGCGACAGGGCGAACGCGGCCATCAGCACCACGGCGGTGCCAAACACCGTTCCAAACACCGTATAGAAGATAGTGTTCGCATAGCCGCTCCAGATACGCGATTCCTTTAAGACAAATTGATAGGCGTCAAAATTGATTTCCTTGGGCAGGAACACCACCTTGCCCAGCGAGATGGCCTCCGGCGAACTGATCGAGGCAATCACCACGAAATACAGCGGATACAGGGAAATCACCAGTGCCAGCACTGCAACCACGCGAACCGTGATATTGAACACGGTATCCGCCCTGGTGAGCTTGATTTTCTTCCGAACCCGTGGGTTTTCTGCTACTACCACAACATTTTCCTCCTTTTTTTCGTCCTTCTCCCTGTGGGATGAAGGCAATTCGGCCCTTTGCCCTTCACAAATTATTTAAATTTCGAAAATTCAGCTTCTGTATTACCAAAGCGATGTCTCCCCCAAACGGCGGGCAGCCTGGTTTACCGCGATCAGGATGACGAAATTGATTGCATTGTTGAAGAGTCCGATGGCGGACGCGTAGGAATACTGTTGGCCCTGCAGGCCGATCTTGTAGACATAGGTGCTGATGATCTCTGAAACCGCCAGATTCGGAGAGGTCTGCATCAGATAAACCTTCTCAAAACCCAAATTCATGACGTTGCCGCAGTTGAGGATCAGCAGGATAATAGCAGTAGGAATGATAACGGGAAAATCCACATGCAGGATGCGCTGCATTTTGGTGGCCCCGTCCACAATGGCGGCCTCATGCAGCTCGGGGCTCACGCCGGCCAGCGTAGCGATGTAGATCACCGAGGCCCATCCGGTAGACTGCCATACGCCGGACCACACATAGAGATGCCGGAAAGCTTCAGGATCCATGGTCAGCTGGGGATTTGTCATGCCCAGCTTCCGGAGCAGCTGGGTGCCCACACCCGATGTGGGATCGAAAAACACCAGCAGCATCCCCACCAGCACTACGGTGGAAATGAAGTAAGGCGCATAGGTGGCGGTCTGGGTAATCCTCTTCAATTTCCTGCCCGGCGTATAATGAAGCACCAGCGCCAGCAGGATGGGGATGGGAAAAGATACCACCAGCTGATACAGGCTCAGAATCAGCGTGTTCGCAAGCAAGGAGCCGAACAGCGGCGAACTGAAAAATTTTTCGAAATGGGCGAACCCCACCCAAGGGCTCCCCAGAATGCCTTCGGAGGCAATAAAATTTTTAAAAGCAATCTGCAGGCCGTAGAGCGGCGCATAATTGAACACCGCCACATAGAGCAGCATGGGAAGCAGAAACAGATACAATACAAAATTTCTTCGGATGCTCAATACTCTCTTCACTAAAATCCCCCCTGATTTTTTCTCTAGGTCCTATTTTATTCATAATCCGGAAACAAATCTATGGATATCTATAGTTTTTTATGTCAGATCATGTTCCAATTTGTACCAAACCACCTCAAATGAGTTGACTTTTTCCGTCCAAACTCCTATATTTTGAAAAGAGGGGCGGCGCGAGGCGCCGGGAATTTTTCTGAGAAGGGATGATATCCGCCATGTTAAAAGTGATGCTCATTGACGACGAGCCCTGGGTCTTAATTCATCTGGAACGCCTGGTCGATTGGGAAACGCTGGGCTTCAAACTCTGCGGCTCGTTCCAGAGCTGCGCCACGGCTCTGGAGGAAATGCAGAAGGAACCTCCGGACATCCTGTTTCTCGACATCAGTATGCCGGAAACCAGCGGCTTGGATTTTCTGCGAAAGCTGCACAGCACCGGCCTGTTTCCCCATACTGTAGTGCTCACCGGGTTTGCGGAATTCGAGTATGCCCAGGACGCCCTGCGCCTGGGTGTGGTAGACTATCTGCTCAAACCTCTCAGCGAGGCTAAACTGCGCGCCCTGCTGGAGGAGCTGAAAAAGAAAGGCCGCCCCACCCACAGCACGGAGGGCAATCACCTACACTACAAGCTCAAGCAGATGCTCGCTTATCTGGACGAACACTTCAGTGAAAAACTCTCCGTCCAGTCCCTGGCCGACCAGTTCAGCGTGAGCGCCACCTATTGCAGCAAGCTTTTCAGCAAGGAGCTGGGAAAATCCTTCTCTCAATATCTGTTGGACCTACGCATGACCTGCGCCAAAGAACTGCTGATGGGTACGGATACCGCCCTCAAGGATATTGTGGAACGCTGCGGATACTCCGACTATTTCCATTTTCACAAGGTCTTCAGCAAATACGCGGGCATAACTCCCGCCAAATACCGGCAGCAGTACCGGGAGGCTGGCAATTCCGCCAGCGGGGAGGCCGCACCATGAGGCTTTCCTTCCGTAAAACCATCCTGATTGTCATCCTTCTGGCGCTGGTGCCGATGCTGCTGACACAGGCCTATTTTATCAACCGGGTGGACCGCACCGCCAGGGAGCAGGTGGCCTCTTATGCTGCCATCACCTCCGCGCAGATCGAGGAAAACTTCAACAACATTTTCCGTTCCATCTCTTACAGCGCAGTGTATCTGGCTGAAAATTCCATGACCAAGAAGTATCTGTCTGTCAACGACCCTCTGGAAACCTATCAGGCCCAGCAATATTTGGGAGAGCTGTTCCGGACCGTGGCCTCCCTGGAACCCTATCTTCTCAACGCCATTCTGGTGGACAACGCCGGAGAGCCGATCTATATGTACGACAACAACTACCGCACCTTTAATGCCATTGCGGAAGGCGGCTGGCTGGAAAGAAGCTATGGGAACGGCCCGGAATTTTTCCTGGTAAACACCCCTAACCAGACCTTTCCCGTCTGCGTGGTACCGGTACATTCCGGCACAAACGTTCAGATCGGTTCCATCCTGATCCCCATGAACCTGGCCGAGGCCACCCGTTCCTTTCAGGATATCGACAGCAAGGGCCAGGTGGAATTATATTTTCTGGGGCCGGACAACGTGGTCATCTCCTCCAACACAGATGCCCAGCTGCCGCAATCCACGGAAGGGTACACCTATATTGAGCACCAGCTTCAAAACTCTGCTTTCCGGGTGGTGTGCCGCATCAATGATGCGAAGGTGGCGGAGGATTTCACATTTTTCCAAACCAGCAGCCTGCTCACCGCAGGAGTGATGGTGCTGCTGCTCATCGCCGTGGGGCTGCTGTTCAACCGCCTGATTGCAAACCCCATCGGGTCTCTGATCTCCGAAGTAAACGAAATTGGCAGGGACCCGGAGAAAAAGAGTATTTCCGGCGGTTACGGCGTTCAGTTGGATCCCCTGGTGCAGCGCATCAACCGGATGTTGGAAAACGTTTCTGCCCTGACCCAGGAGGTGCTGGAAAACCAGAAGAAGGCCTACACTCACGAGCTTATGAAGCGGGAAAGCGATCTGTATGCCCTGCGCAATCAAATCAACCCGCATTTTCTCTTCAACACCCTGCAGAGCATGAGCGGCATTGCCATGCTCCATGGCGAGCGGGAGGTCTGTGAGCTTGCGGCAGGCATGGCCGGTCTCTTCTATTATGCCCTGAAAGGCGGCGATACGGTGGAGGTAAAGGAGGAGCTTGGCATGCTGCGGCAGTACCTGGAGATTATGGGAACCCGGCTGCAGGGGAAATTCACCTGGAGCGTCGACGTGCCAGACTCCATGCTGGACATTGTGATCCCCAAAATGCTGCTGCAGCCTCTGGTGGAAAACGCCATGTCACACGGCATAGAAAAACGGGTGGATCAAACCGGAGGCCTGCTCTCCTTTGTTGGAAGGGAACAGGAAGAATATCTGTTCTTCACTGTTGAGGACAACGGCTGCCTATCGGAGCAGGCGCTCCGGCAGCTGCAGAACATACTGGAGGACGAAGAGAACCTTTACCGGGAGAGCAGAGCCAAAAACGGTATCGGCCTGGCAAATATCCAGTACCGGGTGAAAATTCTCTACGGCAGCGACTGCGGGCTCACGGTCTCCAAGGATCAAGGCCTCACCCGTTTCACCCTGAAGCTCCGCAGCGCATTGCCCCCACTCCCACAGCTTTCCAGCTAAAAGAGAGGGCAGCGCGGCCTAAAGTGTTTTCCGGGGCCCCTCCAGAGAAAAAGCAAGTGCCGCTGTGAAAGTAATTCTTTCACAGCGGCACTTGCTTGCGGCAGTCCTACACCATATTTATTTTTCGGGCTTGCCCAGGACAGGCTAAAATTTCCGGGTGAAGATATCGCTCTTTTCCAGCAGCGCTTCCACTGTATCAAACCCAAGGCGGTGCAGAAGCTCGACGACATAGGGATTCTCCAGCGGCGTCGGATAGGCTGCCTCTTCCCCGTAGCGGTTCACATGCTCCCTGCCGGTATCGTGGCCGATCAGCGCCTTGGGACCGCCTACACAGCCGCCTATGCAGCCCATGCCCTCAAAAAAGTTGGCGTCGGTCTCATTGTCCAGCAGCTGCCGGATCATCTCCTTGCAGGCAGGCACGCCGTCAGCCTGCTGCGCCCGCACGGCAATTTTCCTGTGCGGATGCAGGCGTTCCACCGTGCCTGTGACGGCTTCGCTGACCCCGCCGGACCGCGCATAAATGCGCCCTGCCCTGGAGGAATGATCCCGGTCGTCCTCAGGCAGCTCCGCAGGATCAATCCGGGCAAAGCTGAAAATCTTTTCAACCTCTTGGAACGTCAGGACAAAATCCACTGCGCCCGCCAAATCCGGCTCTTTGGCTTCCGATTTTTTGGCAAGGCAAGGCCCGATAAAAATGGTCTTTGCCTCCGGATGCAGCGTCTTGATGGTGCGGGCGCAGGCGATCATCGGGGAGACGGAACCCGGCACATGAGGCATCAGCTGATGATATATTTTCCGTATCATGGCGATCCACATGGGGCAGCAGCAGCTTGTCAGCTGAAAATCCTTTTCCTCCTTGATGTTCCGGTCGAATTCCAGCGCCTCCTTCAGCGTCAGGATATCGGCAAAGACAGCTACCTCCACCATACCCGCAAACCCCAGCAGCTTAAAGGCGCTTCTCAGTTTCCCGGGCGTTACCTGGGAATCAAATTGGCTGACAAACGCGGGGGCGATCATGGCATAGACAGGCGCGGTTCCCCGGCGTACCGCCTCCAGGGCGGGCAGAATATCCTTGCTGGCAGTCAGGTTATGCTCCTCGCAGCGACGGATGCATTCCTCACAGCCCACGCATTTTCCGGCGTCAATTGTGACATTTCCTTTCTCATCCCGGGTAATGGCATCAAAAATACAGCTGTCGATACAGGCCGCGGTGTGCCCCGGCAAGCACCTGCAATTTTTCAGTTTCCAAACCGGCGCATGACCGTCCGGGTTCAGCAGGCAGTTCAGCTGATAGGGATCCGCCCCCTGGGACAACAGCTTTTCCCTCTCCTGCTCTGCCTTGCCCTCCCAGGCAGCCCGGGCCATTTTGTCATATAATTCGGTAAATTTCATACCACCACAACCTTTCTCTCTTACTATACCATAGCTTATACCTATACGGCAAAACCATACAGAAAATATTTGGCTGCGGCTTCGCTTCATCAAAAAACCTCTGCCGCGGCTTGTCCTGCGGCAGAGGTTTTTCTATTGATTGAACATAGCCCTCATCATAAGCAGCAGCTTTTTTTCCCTGCGGCTGACCTGAACCTGGGTCATATCCAGCTGCTCCGCTGTCTCCGTCTGCGTTTTCCCCTGGAAATAACGAAGGGTGATCAGCCTTTTGTCCCGTTCCTCCAAGGTTTCAATGATTTCGTACAGCGTCATCCGTTCCGTCATCTGTTCCTCCGGCGCGTCTACGGGAATGTCGATAGGCTCCCCGTCCTCCGAACCTGTCAGGGAGAGGGGCGCCCGGGAAACGCCCAGGGCCAGGGCGGCCTTTTCCACACTCACCCCCAGACGCTCCGCAATCTGGGAGACCCCGGGGCTCTCCCCATTTTCCTCCCGCAGCTGGTCCGCCTCCTGCTGGGCCCGTTTTCCCAGCTCCCGCATGCCCCGGGAAATTTTTACCGCTCCACCGTCCCGGAAAAGTCTTCGCACCTCGCCCAGGATCACCGGCACCGCATAGGTGGAAAACTTCACGCCGCGTTCCGTGTCGAAATTTTCCGCCGCCTTGACCAGGCCCACACATCCGGCCTGGAACAAATCGTCATATTCGATGCCCTTTCCGGAAAAACGGCGGGCGCACAGGTGCACCAGACCGATGTTTTCTTCGACCGCCCGTTTTGCCGCCATATCAGCGTTTGGTTTCAAAGTATTTTGTCAGGGTGACGCTTGTCCCCTTCCCCACGCTTGAAGTAACACGCACACTGTCGCAGAAGCTCTGCATCACCGCAAAACCCAGGCCCGCACGCTCTTCGCCGCCGGTGGTGTAAAGAGGTTCCATCGCCTGCTCGATGTCCGGAATGCCGCATCCCTTATCCCGTACCCGTACTACGGTTTTGCCGTTCTCGAACAGTTTGACGGATATGTATACCGTACCGATGGCGTCCCGGTAGCCGTGGACGATGGAATTGGTCACGGCTTCGGATACGGCTGTTTTCAGGTCAGTGAGATCTGCCACCGTGGGATCCAGCTGCGCCAGAAACGCGGAGACGGCGGCTCTGGCAAAGCCTTCGTTCACTGAATTGGAGGGGAAGCTGATTTCCGCTTTGTTGACAGGTTTCATCATCCGGCCCTCCTCTCGATGGACGCCACCGAACCGATACCGGAGAGTTCCACCATTTTATTCAGGTTGGGAGAGAGGCCGCAAAGCACCACGTGTCCCTTCCAAAAATTGTATAGCCTGACTCTCCCCAGAATCAGCCCGATCCCAGAACTGTCCATGAAGGGCACGCCGGAGAAATCCATCCTCAGGCAGTAGGGCTTGACCTTCTGCGAGGTGTCGTCGATGGCTTCCCGGATTTCCTGCGCACTGTGATGATCGATTTCACCGCTCATCTTCGCGGTGAGGACACCGTCCTTATAGAGAAGCTGTACATTCATTCCTGGTACCAACCCTTTCCTTCCTTTGGGCAAAAAGACCGCCTGCAAAAACTGCGCAGGCGGTCTTTTTGCGCCCCTTTACAAGCTAATTTTACGAAAGGGCGCCTGCATATTATGGGGAAGCGTGTCAACGCCTCCTGATATTTTCCATTTTTCCTGTAAGGGACTCCCTGATTTCACTGCACAGGTAGAAGGAACCGCACACGACAAGTGCATCTTCCGGTTTCAAGTCCCGAAACGACAGGGCCAGGGCTTCCCCGCAGGTTTGGGCCGCCGCTACGTCGGGGCAGAATTCCCGGGCTGTCTCTGCCAGCTCCTCCGCAGGCAGCGCCCGGGAATTGTCCGGAGCAATCGTGATGATTTTGGAGAACAGGGGACCCAGAATCCGCAGCGCTTCACGGCTGTCCTTGTCGGAGAGCATGCCGATTACGGCTGTCCTTCGCTGAGGCACAAAACGCTCCAACACGTCCTTCAGGGCCAGGGCGCAGCCCGGATTGTGCCCGCCGTCCAGCAGGCACAGGGGTTCCCGGGAAAGCAGCTCCATCCGGGCGGGGATAAAGGCTTTTTCAAACCCTCTTTCCACCGTTTCCACGGTCAGCGGATATCCCCGTTTTTCCAGGATTTCCAAGGCGGCAAGAACGGTGACTGCATTTTTCAGCTGGTGCTCCCCTAAAAAGGGAGTGTGAAAAACGCGTCCCTTCCATTGAAAATCGGTTCCCTCCAAGGAAACCTCCAGCTCCCTCGCGTCCTTCATGCAGGGAACGGTCAATTCCGCTCCGCGTTCCCTGCAGATTTTCCGGATTTCTTCCGTCACACCCGCGCCCTGTTCCGGATAGAGCGCCACCCTGCCGCCCGGCTTGATGATCCCCGCCTTTTCAAAGGCAATCTGCTCCAGGGTATCCCCCAAAACCGCGGTATGGTCCAGTGAGATGGACATGATCACTGCGGCCTCCGGCACGTCAATCACGTTGGTGGCGTCAAACCGGCCGCCCAGGCCCACTTCCAGCACCACCATATCACAAGCCTTGGCGCAAAACCAGTGAAAGGCCAGCGCGGTGATAAATTCGAACTCCGTCACCGTCTCCCCCCGGGCTTCAAATTCCTCCGCGATGGGAGAAAGCAGCTCCACCTCCCGAATCAGCTCCTCCTGAGAAATCATCTCCCCATCCACCTGAAAGCGTTCCCGGAAATCCACCACATAGGGCGAGGTGTAAAGGCCGGTTTTCAGCCCGCTCTCCCGCAGAACAGAGGACAGCAGCGTACAGGCCGTCCCCTTGCCGTTTGTTCCCGCCACGTGGACAAATTTCAGCCGCTTCTGCGGATTCCCCAGCCGTTCCAACAGGGACGAAATACGCTCCAATCCCGGCTTGACGCCAAAACGCAGCCTTCCATTCACTTTTTCCATTGCTTCCTCATAGGTCACGACAGTTCCCCCTTTTCCAGAAAAGGAGATTTTCCCCGGGGAAAATCTCCTTTCTTCCATATTATTGCAGAGCCTTCAGCGACTCCTCAATCATCCTGACCTTTTCCTTCAGCTTTTCACCGTTTGCTTTCACGCCGTCCACCACATTTTGGGGCGCTTTGCTCATGAAGGTTTCATTCCCCAGCTTTGCTTCCACGTTCTGCAGCTGTTTCTTCGCATTTTCCAGCTCTTTGGTGAGGCGGGCAAGCTCCGCTTTTTTGTCAACCAGGTCGTCCATAGGCAGATAACCCCTGCAGGCGGCGGTGACCACGGTGACCGCGCCTTCTCCCACCTGGAAGCTATCGCCGATCTCCACGCCGCTGCAATAGGCCAGCCGGGCAATGGCGTCCCGCTCCGCAGCAAAGGCTTCTGCATCCGCCGTCTCCACATAGAGATGGGCCTTCTTTGACGGCGGCACGTTCATCTCGCTGCGGCGGGTGCGCACAGCTGTGATAAGCTCCATCACCTTCGTCATCTCCGCTTCCGCCTCCGGAAAATACATCTTTTCGTCGTATTCCGGCCAGCCGGCCACGATCAGGGCCTCGCCCTCATGGGGCAGGCTCTGCCAAATCTCCTCTGTGATGAAGGGCATGAACGGATGAAGCAGTTTCAGCGTATTGCTCATGGTCCAGGTGAGCACTTGGCGGGCTGCCTGGGCGGAGCTTTCGTCTTCTCCGTTCATCCTTATCTTGGCAAGCTCAATATACCAGTCGCAGAAATCATCCCAAATGAAATCGTACAGCTTCGCCACCGCAATGCCAAGCTCAAATTTATCCAAATTTTCCGTCATTTCCCTGGCAACGGCATGGAACCGGCTGACAATCCATTGATCCTCCAGCGACAAGGCTTCCGGCAGGCTGCAGGGAACTTCCTTCCCGTCAATATTCATATGGATAAAGCGGGCGGCGTTCCAAATTTTATTGGCAAAATTCCGGCTGGCCGCCACCTTCTCGTCGGAGAAGCGCATGTCGTTGCCGGGGCTGTTGCCTGTAACCAGGGTAAAGCGCAGGGCATCCGCGCCGTACTGGTCGATGACCTCCACGGGGTCGATACCGTTGCCCAGGGATTTGCTCATCTTCCTGCCCTGGGAATCCCGAACCAGGCCGTGGAAAAACACGGTTTTGAAGGGAATCTCTCCCATATGCTCCAAACCGGAAAAGACCATGCGGGCCACCCAGAAGAAAATGATGTCATAGCCTGTAACCAGGGTGTCTGTGGGATAGAAGTATTTCAACTCTTCGGTATTTTCCGGCCAGCCCAGGGTGGAGAAGGGCCAAAGCGCCGATGAGAACCAGGTGTCCAGGGTGTCCTCATCCTGGCGGAGATGTCTGCTCCCGCATTTAGGACAGATGTCGGCATCCGTTTCGGAAACGATGGTTTCGCCGCAGTCCGCACAGTACCAGGCAGGAATACGGTGGCCCCACCACAGCTGGCGGGAGATGCACCAGTCTTTGATGTTCTCCATCCAGTTATAATAGATCTTGTCCATCCTCTCCGGGATAAACTTGATTTTCCCTTCCTTCACCACATTTACGGCTGGTTCCGCCAAAGGTTCCATCTTCACAAACCACTGGGTGGATACCCGGGGTTCCACCACGGTATGGCAGCGGCAGCAGGTGCCCACATTGTGCTTGATGGGCTCGATCTTGATCAGGAAGCCGCCTGCGTCCAAGTCTTTGACGATCTGCTTTCTGGCCTCCAGTGCGGGCATCCCCGCATATTTTCCGCCGTTTTCGTTGATGATGCCGCCGTCGTCCATCACATTGAGGACGGGCAGATTGTGCCGGCGGCCCACCTCGAAATCGTTGGGGTCATGGGCGGGGGTGATCTTCACCACGCCTGTGCCGAAATCCATCTCCACATACTCGTCAGCGATGATGGGGATTTCCTTGCCCACCAGGGGCAGCACCACCTTTTTGCCAACCAGGCCCCGGTAGCGCTCATCCTCCGGATGAACGGCCACGGCGGTGTCGCCCAGCATGGTCTCGGGACGGGTGGTGGCCAGCTCGATAAAGCCGGAGCCATCCGCCAGAGGATAGCGCAGGTGCCAGAAGGAGCCTTCCTTCTCTTCAAAGTCCACCTCTGCGTCGGAAATGGCGGTACGGCAGTTGGGACACCAGTTGATGATGCGCTCGCCCCGGTAGATGAGCCCCTTCTCATACAGCTTCACGAACACGTGGCGCACAGCCTGGCTGCACCCCTCGTCCATGGTGAAACGCAGGCGGTCCCAATCGCAGGAGGAGCCCAAAAGCTTCAGCTGCTCGATAATGCGGCCGCCGAACTTTTCCTTCCATTCCCAGGCGCGCTTCAGGAAGCCCTCCCGGCCGATATCGTCCTTTGTGATGCCCTCCTTGCGCATGGCTTCCACAATCTTTGCCTCGGTGGCGATAGAGGCGTGATCCGTGCCGGGCAGCCACAGGGCGGAATAACCCTGCATCCGCTTCCAGCGAATCAGGATATCCTGCATGGTCTCATCCAGGGCATGTCCCATATGGAGCTGTCCCGTGATGTTGGGCGGGGGAATTACAATGGTATAGGGTTTTTTCTCCGGGTCAGGCTCGGCATGAAAATAGCCGCCCTGCATCCAGAAATCATAAATTCTGCGTTCTACCTCTTTCGGCTCATAGGCTTTTAAAAGCTCTGTGCTCACAGCTTAGTTCCCTCCAATATTGTTTCCCGGGTCTTCCCGGCTGTCGTTCAGAAAAACGCCTGTTTTCGCAGGCTGAGGAAAGCGGATGTTTTCCGGTTCCCCGAAAATTTATTATTTCATTTTACGTCCCGTTTGTCAACAGAAAAAGCCCTGCTGCGACTGCTTTTTTCGCAGCAAGCCGGCAGCTGGGAAACAGGCGCGGCCGCTTTACAGCAGCTCCGGCGGCAGGAGGCAGTCTCCGCACCCATGAAATTTTGCAAACCTGCCCGCGCAGGCGGCCACGGCCTGCCTCAGGGCCCTGGTGTTTCCCACGCCCGACTCCGGCCAGAAACGGCGCACCTCCAGCTCCCCTCTGGCAGTATGCCGCACCGCTTCAATCCTGCCGGCCAGAATGTCTCCAGAAAGCACGGGTAACACGTAGTATCCGAATTTCCTCTCCTCGGCAGGGGTATAAATTTCCCATTTGTAGTCAAACCCAAACAGCTCCCGGATGAGATTCCGGTCCCATAGCATGCAGTCCAGCGGAGCCAGAAATTCTGTGCGGGTTCTGCCCTGCGGCGCTTCGTCCAACAGCGCCAGGTCCTCCTGCAGGCAGTACACAGGCTTTGACAATCCCTCTACCTCCAAAGGCGCAATTTCTCCCTGGGCTGCCAAGCGGGAAAAACAGGAGGTACGGCGGGCGCTGTTGAGGCCGTCGATCCCCAAAAAGGCATCGGACGGGCGGTCCCACAGAAAGCCCACCGCGCCGATGCGCCGCTTGACCCGCCAGCAAAAATAGTCTTCCTCCCGCGCAAAGGGTTCCGGCGCATTCCAAATTTCTTCCGGAAAGCACTCCCGGAAGTCCGCGTAATATTTGACGGTGCCCTCCTTATGGTGGATGACAAGCACCCCGCGGAAATAAAGGCTCTCCAGGGCTGCGCGGGAAAGGCGCGTAGATGCCCAGGCCCAGTCCACCTTCCGGTCAAAGGAGAGCTCCCGGGAACAAACAGCCCCCTTTTCCCGCACAAGGCGCAGCACCTCTTCCTCCACTTCCGCAATCTCCTCCCCGCTGCGCAGACGGCGGCGGAAGGCATCCCGGGTACGCCCGAAGCATTTCCAATCCTCTGCGGGAAAGATGGAAAGGTTCTTGTCAAAATAATCCAGCAGCAGCCTGTCCTTGTAAAGCAGGCTGGAAAGCATTTCCTTCCGGAATCCCGCTACCCTGGACTGCAGCGCCAGCTCGGGGTTTTTTCCGCACACGTCGATGGGGTCGAACTGGATGCAGCCCGCCTGCCTGATATAGGCAAGCGCCCCCTGCTTTCCCCGGAATCTGTAGGGGCCCCAAAGCCCCTGCTTCTTTAACAGAAACCGGCGTGCCTGTAAATTTGTCACCTGCATGGTTTTGCTCCCTTTTCTCCTGTTTACCGCAGCCTGAAGCGCAGCGGAGGCCGGAAATCCTCTCCCGGGATTTTCTTTTCTAATCATACAGGAAAACCTGAAAAAAGGGAAGAAAAAGAAGATCTTACCCACAGAAAAATACCCCTGAAGCCATAACAGCGGCTTCAGGAGTATCCTTTCCTGTCAATTTTCTGATTGCTCAGCGGTCAGCCTGCCAAATGGAGAAACCGCTGCATCATCACCGCCACTTCAGCGCGGGTGGCCTCTGCCTTGGGTTCCACACGGTTTCCCTCATTGCCCTGGATAATCTTGTTCTCTGTGGCCCAGCGCATGGCGTCTAGCGCATAACCGCTCACCCTGCCTGCATCCGCAAATTCATTCAGCGTCTCGGGAGAACCCGGCTGCGCTCCGGCATAACGGTACAGCATGGTCACCAGCTGCTCCCTGGTGATCTGCCCGTGGGGGGTTGAGCCGTCGGAAACGCCGTTGCTCACGGCCCATTCCAGGCCCTTCGAATACCAGGGTTCTCCCGTGGTATCCACGCCGTCAAGCCGCGCCAGAACCGTCATCAGCATGGCCCTGGTCATCAGGCCGTTGGGACCGAACTCGTTGGTACCGGAGCCGTTAAAAATCTCACGCCTGACGGTTTCATCCACTGCGCTGAAAAACCAGTCCTTGTCAGTAACGTCGGTGAACAGCATCCCATTGCCGGTTACGGTGACGGTGGTCACCTCGCTGAGCTTCCCATCCTTTTCCGTAACAGCCCGGTAGGTACAGCCCATTGTCAGTTCAGGCCCGGTATAGATCATCCCATTGGCCTCCGAAGGCTGGGTGCCGTCCGTGGTAAAATAGATATTGCCGCCAACGGTAGACGTGGAGAGGAGCACCGTGCTGCCGCTCACCATGACGGAAGGCGCTTTCAGCTCCGTGGTGGCGCCGCCGTTCCCGTTGGAAACATATTCCGCAAACCAGGCGCTCACATAGCCCTCTTTTCCGGAGGACGTGACGACTTGATACCATTTGGCGGAAGCCTGTCCACCGTTGGAGATGGACTCGCCCTCCACCTCTGTCAGGATTTTCACCTTTGTCCCTTTGGACATATGGGTGACAACAGAGGAATTGGTGTTGGGTTCTGAACACAGGCGCACCTCGTTCCCAGTGATTTTGCCGTTGTATTCCGGATCCGGGTCTTCGGAGCCGCCTCCGTAAATCAGCTCATAGGTGCTGTCCTTTCCGCTGTAACCCAAGCTGGAAAGGTAAGAGGCCACCTGGGAAGCGCTGGCATATCCCTCATTCTCCATGCTGTTGTCCACCGGGATGGGAGCGCCGTCCTCGCCGTATGCAACGCCGTCGCTGCCAATCTGATAGCCGTCCACCTGGGTATCCACGTCATACTGATAGTCCGTGTAGTGGTACATGGCCCCGTTCATGGAATACCAGCCGTTGGTGGGATAGCGCAGGCCGTTGTCGAACAGGTGCCAGGCGTTCCAGCTGCTGTTTTCAGAGATCGCCTGGCGGCGCATGTTGACGCCGTAAGTGCTGTTGTCCACTGCCTCGCCGTTTCCTATGTAGATGCCGATATGCCCATAGATACCAGTTTCGGGATCTCTGTAGTCCGGCGCGGTGACCGCCAGGCCGTGAATCCGGGGAATCCCGTAGAGCTCATCCAGGTCGCCGTTGAACGCGCAGTTATACGTCACCTGAGAAGTGGCTCCGCCGGCGGGGGCCGACATCTTGTTATCGGTGAAGTAGGCATAGAGCAGCCCGGCGCAATCCGACTGCCGGGTCAAATTGCCGTTTTCATCCTTGACCTGTTCGCCTTTTCCGGCCCCGGCATATAGCCAGCCCTCCACATAGGCTTTGATGCCGTGCTCCGCAAAATGCAGAACAGACCCTATCTCCGCAGCCTGGGCGTTCAGCGTCAGCCCGGGCAGAGCGTACCCTGTCACACAGAGTACCAGGGCCGCAGCCAACAGCCGCACCCAGCCGCTCCTGTTTCGGTTTTTCATGCTATGTTTCATTTCTCTCATTCTCATACGCAGGGAATCCTTTCTCCGATGGAACATGGATGCAGAAGCCTGTTCCGCTTATTTCCTCTCAAAAGTTACAAATTGGTTACATTTTACCATAAAGTATCCGGAATTGCAAGCGCAATCCCTTTATTTGACATAACTTGTTCAGGAAAAGGCGATTTTCCTGAATCTTTTTAGAATAAAACTCATTCCATGTTTACAAAATTTCAAAACGGAGCTTATCTCTTCCCCGGAAAAGGATTGACAACCGTTTCCCATTCAGGGATAATGGAACCAAATTGGAACAGCCTGGAGAGCAGAGGAATCTCCATATGGCCTTTTGTTCCGCCGTACCTTCCGCAGAGGGTCTCGGTTCGGAGAAAGGATGGAATAAAAACGATGAAAATTTGGAAAAAAGCGCTGAGCCTCCTGCTGGCTTTGGCTTTGCTGGCAGCCGCACTGCCTTTTACAGCCCTGGCGGCAGAAGGAGGTTATGTCCCGGAGGAAGCTGTGGCAGCAGAATATCCCGAGGAAACTGACGGTGGATTTTCCCTGCGGTCCGCCGAAGAAGACCTGGAGAATGCGGCGGAGCTTTTCACTGCTCCGGCTCCGGGAACAGGCTCGTTTTACGAACAGCTGAACACTCGCGCCAAAGCCTGCTATGAAGCGCTCAGCGGGATGACCTTGGAACGCATCACAGACGGTCAGGATGCCGACGGCTATTTAACTCTCTCAGCCCATGTTGAGGGCGCTTACGGCCTGCGCCTTGCCGGCAGCTTTGACGCCCAGCGGAAATTTACCCTTTCTTCCACATCGGAGCCCGTGCTCTATTCTCTATATACCGATTTGCTGTCCGCCTTGGTGGCATACCGCTTTGATCACCCCGAAGTTTTCTGGGCTTCCCGCATGAGATACGGCTACCAGTGGAGCAAGGTCAATTCCACCAGCGTGAAGGTCACCGGCATCACCTACGGCTTTGAGATGGTCTACGGCGGCCGGGAAACGGAAATGGCGGCAGAGATGGAAGAAGCTGTGCAGCAGCTGCTTCTGGAAATCGACCAGACCGCGGACCGGTACACCCAGGTCAAGGCGGCGCACGACCTTTTGGCAGCGCGCAACATCTATGCCGAGGGCGAACTGGACGACAATTCCAAAAGCCTGTCCCACACCGCCTACAGCGCCCTGGTGGAGAACAGCGGAGCCTCCCCTGTCTGCGACGGCTACTCCAAGGCCTTCAAAGTACTCTGCGACCGGCTG
The DNA here is from genome assembly GCF_900048895.1 of Neglectibacter timonensis. Lineage (GTDB taxonomy): Bacteria > Bacillota > Clostridia > Oscillospirales > Acutalibacteraceae > Acutalibacter > Acutalibacter timonensis. The sequence continues at coordinate 1,269,632 of NZ_LT160640.1, forward strand.
GAGATTCCCTGCGTACTTGCCGTCAGCGAAAATCACATGTGGAATAACGTGAAAATGGACGACGGGGAATGGTACAATCTGGATCTCACCTGGGACGACGCGGGGGATGAGGTTTCCCACACCTATTTTCTGATCGGTTCCCAAACAAAGGCGGGGCTCGTCCCCTTCTGTGAGGAACCCGAGCATAGGGAACAGAATCCCTATACTGCTCCGGCAAAGCACAGCGACGTTTCTCTCTCCTATCCGGAGAAAAACCGGAAAGCCTACGAATATCAAGGCGGCAACTATCCGCCCCTCACCTTCCCGGATGTAAAGCGCAGCGCCTGGTATTATGAGACCGTAGAGACAGCTTACCGGCTGAATCTCTTCGGCGGAAACAACGAGGGCCTCTTCGAACCGGACCGGAAAATTACCCGCGCAGAATTCGCCAAGGTGATGGCCGCTTTGCTGGGGGCAGACCTCAGCGGCTACGGCGGCGCTTCTTATACCGATGTGGCGGAAACAGCATGGTATGCGCCGGCTGTCGCCTGGGCCAAAGAAAACGGCGTGATGAACGGCTATGGCGACACTTTCCGTCCCGACGCCCCCATCACCCGCGAGGAGATGTGCAAGGTCTTTTTCAACATCCTGTCACCCAACCTGGAAAGCCCTGCTTCCGGAACCTTTCAGGATGACCGGGCAATTTCCGGCTGGGCCCGGGAGGCTGTTTATTACTGCTCCGGCCTGGGTCTCATCCAGGGGGATGAACACAGCCGCTGCAACCCCGGCAGCAGCACGCTGCGCAGCGAGGCAGCCACCGTATTTGTGCGCTGCTCAAAGCTGACGGCAGCCTGAAAAGCCCCGCATCCGGCAATTTGGGAAGGCGAGACAAGCCCAGGCAGCCGCTGAACAAATCGTACCCGACGGTTTGACACTTCTCTTATTTTGCATTGAACAAAAAAGCCCCTATTCTAACGGGAAAGAAAACACCTTTGAAAATGGCTGTTACCAGCCAAATTCAAAGGTGTTTTTGTATCATTTTCTCTGAGGCGCTATTTGCAGCAGAACCTTCCCATCGGCCAACCATTCTGACCGTGCCGCACTTGGCCGGCAGAGCTCAGCACTCCGGAAGCTTCCACCCCAACCCGCATTCACTGCATTGGGCGTCATGCAGGGAAACCACGCCGCCGCAAGCCGGACAGGCGTACCTTTTCCGCTCCCTATCCAGGAAAGCTGCCTCCCCACAGGCCCTCACAAACCGCCCCTGTTCCATCAGGCTAATCCCGTAACGACGGGTATAAAGTTTTTCCAGATTTTCCAGCTTCCTGCAGGGATACCCAGGGCATTCCGCGCAATAGACGAGTCCTTTTTCAGCTGCGCAGTTTTTGATTTCGCATTTGCGGCAATGGCCTGGTTTGTTTTGCCCGCTGCTCCTGCATCCCTCGCAAGGCTTTTTGCAGGCACAGTGCCGGTAACAAACCATGCAGTCCATCCCGCAGGGAGCAATCAGCAGCGGATCCCGTTCCTGCTCCGCCATCTTCATTTACCCGTTCTCCCTCTCTTGCCTGCTCAGCGCCAGCGCTTGAGCTGGGGAAAAAATTGACGCATCTGCTTTTTCGCTTCTTCCTCTTCCATACCGGGATTGGACGCAACCATAGGCGCCGCGCAGAAGTCGATCATCTCCTCCATGGTGCAATCGGCGGTGAAGGCGCCGTCCTTATAGCAATAGACACAGTAATCTTCAGAAAGCTTTCCATCCTTTTCCGTGCCGAAGTCCTCAGTTTTCGTCAGGGGCATACCACAGCTTTGACAGAATTTCATGTCTTCCATTTTTATCTTCCTTTCTTTCCTCTGTTTTTTCATAACACAGCGCAGGGCGAGCTTCCTCCCCATCCGCTTTGTCTGCTTTCAGTTTACAGGGCAAAATATGACAGCAGTGTGTCATATTCAAAAAGAGGGAGAAAAATACACTTTCCCCCTCCTTTCCGTTCTACAGTCCTGTCATTTCGAAGTCATCCTGGAAGCTCATATCTCAGCTTCTCTCGTTCTATGGGCTGAAAGCCCACGGACAGGAACATCTGCCGGCTCTGGCGGTTGAACTCATACACCTCTGCATCCACATAACGCCAGCCCACCTCTTTTGCCCGTCCCAGCAGACAGGCAACCGCTTTGCGCCCGATGTGCCTGTTCTGACATTCCTTGCATAGTACTACCGAAATCATACCGTTCCACAGGGAGATATCGCCCGCCAGACGCCACCTTCCCTTTTCTTTCACTTTGATATAGTAGCATTCGCCTTTTGAAGAAAGGAACCGGTACATTCTGCCAAGGCGTTCCCGGTCATACGGCACGGCGGCGCCGTCCACCTGTTTGCACAGCCCTGGATCCTGATACCATTTTAGGGTACAGCGATAGTAGGGATAGTACTTCACCAGAGAAATCCCTTCCTCAACCGCTATTTCCTTTGGCTGACAATAACCCTCTATCATCGCCCTTCCTCCCATCTCATACCCGGACGCCTTTCTACCTGAGCCGCAGTTATCCCTTTTTCTTCAGGCGGATCACATTCCAGGAAGCTTTTGGCAGCCTGCTGCTGAGGAACCCGCTCTCCAACCCGTCCCAGCCGGTTACGGACTTGGGCAGCACCGCCTGGGTTTGGGCGCTGTTCACGGCGGTCATCTCCTCATGGGCCAACACGATATGCTCTAAAAGCTCATACCCCTCAAAGCTGCGCACATCGCTCTCCAATACAATCTCCTCCTGCAGGTCCCGGTTGACGGCAAAGATGGTCAGCTCTTCCTCTTCGTCGTTCCATACGGCTGCGCTCTCCACATCTGTTACTCCGGAGTAATCCATCGTGTCGTGCCGGGAGGCTCGCAGCGCTGTGTTCAGCGCCACGCCCCTTCCGTATTTGGATGCGTGCAAATAGGGATAGTAAATCGTCTGCTTCCAGGCAGGGCCGTCCTTTTCCGTCATGATAGGGGCGATCACATTCACCAGCTGGGCAAGGCAGGCCATGCGTACCCGGTCGGAATGCTTCAGAAGGGTAATCAGCATCAACCCCACCAGCAGGGCGTCCTCGAAATCATAGTGATCCTCCAGCAAAGCGGGCGCTACCGACCAGGGACGGTTCTTCATGGTGTCGTCATCCTCTTCATTGGCATGGAACCAGACATTCCATTCGTCGAAGCTGAGCATCATGTCCTTCTTGCTGCGCTTCTTTGCCTTGACAAAATCACAGGTGGAGATCACTGTTTTGATAAAATGGTCCATGTCGTCCGACTGGGCAAGAAAGTTCGCCGTGTCGTGGAAACGGTTTCCATAATAGGTGTGCAGAGAGATGTAATCCACATCGTCATAGGCCTGTTCCAGCACCGTCGCCTCCCACTGGGGATAGGTGGGCATGCCGGTGTTGGAGCTGCCGCAAACCACCAATTCGATAGAGGGGTCGATCTGCTTCATGGCCTTTGCGGTTTCATCGGCAAGCCTGCCGTATTCCAGCGCCGTTTTGTGACCGGTCTGCCAGGGGCCGTCCATCTCGTTGCCCAGGCACCACACCTTGATATCGTGGGGATCCTTGACGCCGTGGGAAATCCGCAGGTCGCTGTATTTGGTGCCGAAGGGATGGTTGCAGTACTCCAGCAGATTGCAGGCGGCGTCAATCCCCCGAGTCCCCAGGTTCACAGCCAGCATGATATCGCTGCCCGCTTTCTTGCTCCAATCGGCAAACTCATTGACCCCAACCAGGTTCGGCTCCGTGCTGCGCCAGGCGAGTTCCAGCCTCCGGGGACGCTCCGCCACAGGGCCCACGCTGTCCTCCCAATAAAAATTGGAGACAAAGTTGCCGCCGGGATACCTTACAATGGGCACCCCAATCTCCCTCACCAGATCCAGCACATCCTTCCGAAACCCGGCTTCGTCCGCCGTGGGATGCCCCGGCTGGTAGATGCCGGTATAGACAGCACGGCCCAGATGCTCGATAAACGAACCGTAGATGCGCTTGTCAATCCGGCTGATCCGGAAATCCCGGTCCAATGTGATTTTCGCAAATTTTTTGCTCATAACTCCTCTTTCCTTTCCCGGCCAAATGTCCGTACAAATCAAATATGCTCTATCATACTCTGAAACCGCTGGAAAGTCAATTATGCTCTTCCCCTTCCGCGGAAAAGTAAGGACGTATTTTTTCATAAAATACGTCCTATTTTTTTCCCGCGTTTCAAGGTATACTGGAGAAAACAGCCGGAAATCCGTCCTGAAAGAGAGGAGCCCGCGTCTTCGGGGGATTGATGCTTTCTGTCTGGAGGGAAACGGCCCTGGAGAGGAATCGAACACATGATGGATTGGAAGGAACTTTATGAGATTGCGGTTCAGACACTGAACCCCCGCCGGATTTCCGACGATGTGGAGGCCGGGGGCGTTGCCGCCGCCCTGGTGACAGACAACGGCAGCATCTACCGCGGAGTGTGCATCGATACATCCTGCAGTATGGGATTCTGTGCAGAACATGCCGCCATTTCCGCCATGCTCACCGCCGGCGAAAGCCGGGTGGAACAGATTGTGGCGGTGGGCTGGGATAAATCCATCATGCCGCCCTGTGGGCGCTGCCGGGAATTCCTGATGCAGCTGGGAAATCCGGAAACGTTGGTGTTGGTGGCGGAAAACAGGGCGCTCCCGCTTCGGGAGCTGCTCCCCCATTACTGGAAGCCAGCCAGCAGCGGGGAAACCACAGAAAACAGGTAAGGAATCACGGAACAAATCCGGCGCTCGCTTAACACGAAACTCACAACAGAGAAGAAAGGACGTTTTTTATGAAGGTAACCGATCTGCGTGCCAGCCACTTTACAGAGCCCCTGGGTATGGGCCTTTCTCCCCTCTCCCTCTCCTGGGTCACAGAGGATACGAAAAGCAAAAAACAGGAAGCAGCCCAGATTAAAATTTGGACGGAGGAAGGTCCTGTCTATGACAGCGGCAGGCAGAAAACCATCAGCTCCCTGGGATTTGAGCCGGCGCTGGTCCTGCTGCCCCGCACCCGCTATTTCTGGAACGTCACAGTCTGGGGCGACGCAGGCGACAGCGGCAGCGCTCAGTCCTGGTTTGAAACCGCCAAAGAGGGAGAAGCCTGGGCCGCCAAGTGGATCACCTCCACTTTCCCTAAGGACGAGCATTTCCTTCTCACCCGTAATTTCACAGCAGGCAGCGCCCTGGAATCTGCCCGAATCTATGCCTGTGGCCTGGGTATCTATGAACTGGAGGTCAATGGAAAGAAGGCCGGAGACGAATACCTGCTGCCCGGCTTCCATTGCTATGACATGATGCTGCAGTACCAAACCTTTGATGTAACCGCCCTGCTGCAGGATGGTGAAAACACTTTGGGAGCTTCTCTGGCCCCTGGTTGGTATAAAGGCAGTATGACCTTTGACCGGCAGGAGAACATTTACGGGGATACCATGAAATTCCTCTGCGAGCTCCATCTCCGTTACCAGGACGGTCATGAAGAAGTCTTGGCTTCTGACGGAAGCTGGCGCTGCCTGCCCTCCCCAGTTTTGGAAAGCAATATTTACGACGGCGAAATCTTCGACGCAGCCAGGCGGATTCCCGACTGGTCTGTTCCCGGCTGCCAGGCTGAAAGCTTCCCTGTACAGGTGCTGGAGGACGGCGCCGAGCTGCTTACCGCCCGTATCGATCCCAAAATCGTCTGCAAGTATACCTTCGCTCCCAAAGAAATCCTCCACACCAAAAGGGGCGAAACCGTGCTGGATTTCGGCCAGAACATGACGGGCTGGGTAGAATTTGAAGCGCACGAGCCTGCGGGGACAAAGATTAAGCTGTCTTACGGGGAAATTCTTCAGGAGGAGTGCTTCTACCGGGACAACCTGCGCACCGCCAAGTGCGAATACCTTTACATTTCAGATGGAAGCCCTGCCCATGTGCGCCCCCATTTCACCTTCTACGGCTTCCGCTATGTAAAGGTGGAGGGCGTCACAGATGTAAAGGCAGAAGACTTCACTGCCTGCCATATCCGTTCCGATATCGATCCTATCGGTTCCATTGAAACCGGGAACACAGAGGTAAACCAGCTGTTCCAAAACGCTATGTGGGGCCAGTTTGACAATTTTCTGGATATCCCCACCGACTGCCCCCAACGTGACGAACGTCTGGGCTGGACGGGCGATGCCGCCCTAATCTGCGGTACTGCCTGCAAAAACCTGTATATGCCCGCATTCTTCCATCATTACCTGAAAAATGTAGCGCTGGAAGAAGCCTATCATGACGGCGCGGTTCCCGTATTTGTTCCCATGACAAAGCTCAAGAACGCCCAGGACGGCGCCCTCTGGTTTGAAAACGCCTTTCAGGGTACCGCCATCTGGAGCGATGTGGCCACTCTTCTTCCCTGGGCCCTCTACGAAAATTACGGGGACAAGAACCTGCTGCGCGCCCATTACCCCATTATGAAAACTTGGGTGGAACGAATCCGTAGGGACGATGAAGCGGATGGAGGACGCGGCCTCTGGCTGCGTGGCATGCAGCTTGGCGATTGGCTGGCATTGGATACCGACGACCAGCAGAACCCCTTGGGCGCCACCAGTCTGCCCTATACTGCTACCGCCTTCTACTACTATTCCGCCTCTCTCACTGCGAAAGCCGCCAAGGCTTTGGGCTTAACAGCAGACGCTGAGGAATACTCTGCACTTTGCAGGAAAATCAAGGCTGCCATTCTCTCCGAGTATTTCCAGCCGGACGGTTCCTTTAAAATTGAGGGCACCCAGACTGCCTGTGTGCTCAGCCTATTCTTGGGGCTCTATCCCGACGGAGCCAAGGAAAGGGTGACCGCTCAGCTGAAGAAAAGGCTGGAAGCCAAAAACATGCATCTGGATACCGGTTTCTGCGGCACCCCCTTCCTGTGCCGGGTCCTCTCGGAAAATGGTCACAATGAGATTGCCTACACCCTGCTTCTCAACGACGATTTTCCAAGCTGGCTGTATGAAGTAAAAATGGGAGCCACCACTGTCTGGGAACGCTGGAACTCCGTACTGCCGGACGGCAGCATCAGCGGCACCGGTATGAACAGCCTGAACCACTATGCCTACGGCTCCATTGTAGATTGGATGTACCGCAACGTATGCGGCCTGAATCCCTGTGAGGAGGCCCCCGGTTACAAAAAAGCTGTTATCCGGCCCCAGCCGGACCCGCGTATCGGAAAAGCGGAAATGAAAATGCATACTGCTTCCGGACTGTATGAATCAGCCTGGTATTATGAGGACGGAGGTATCCGCTTTGAGATCACCGTGCCCTTTGACTGTGAAGCAGTTCTGATTTTGCCCGACGGCAGAGAATACCAGCTCACTGCAGGGAACTATCGTTTCTGACAGATCCCGGAAAATTGGAAGGAGTCCTGGAAATCGACTATCCAGTAATCGTCTTAAAAATGAAGTTTTTACCGGCCTTTTTCAAAAATTTTTAAGGCGCGAGGGTTCTGCGTACCAGTGGTACGCAGAACCCCTCTCAACTGCCGTTTTGGACTTTTGGCTTGTTTCCCATGTCACTACCAGCTCCCGTCGTTCGCACAGTCCAAGGCTTTCCCTAAAGGGGAAGCTGTCGCCGTAGATGACTGATGAGGTGTCACTAACTTGTACTCTGCCGCCGCGGGGAAAGGACGAGATGAAACGCCCCGGCTCGCCCGCTGCAGCGGGCGAAATACTCTATACGTAAGAAAGCGTAGGAGGGGAGGAAAAATGATCCTGTGAATCATTTTCCCTTGGGAGTCTCACCTCCGGTTCGGGTCCTGCATCCCAACGGGATGCTTCCAGAACCGACCGGAGCGGAGCGTAGACCAGTTCGCACCAAAGCGCCCTCGGCGCTTGCTCACCCTTCTCCATACCAAAAAACCGCCCCGTTTTCACGGAGCGGCACGGAAATGTGGAATTTTAATTATTTCACAGCAAAATTGCTATCATAGGTGACTTTGACTGCAGAGAAAGTCTTTGCTCGGGAATCCATGATTTGAACGTAAAACTCGGAGATAGAGTCTGTCACATTCAAATACCTCATTGCAAAATTGGTATCTGCAACCAGCGACATATCTTTTTGTGGGCTTATTCCAAACATCGCAAAGATATCTTCTTTTTTTTCATAAGGGATATCGTTGTCGCTTATGTATTGATACTTAACGCATTTCCCCTCATAGAAAATAAACTGCGTTGCACTTCCCTGCGGGGAATAAGTTTCCCCCTCTACTGTTTCACCACTGACAGTAGTTAAAGAGATACCCCCGTTATCCAGCAAGGGCCCTGCCAAAGTTTCAATCTCTTCTAAAGGCTTCCCGGCAAACTTGGTCGCATCCGCAATGACGCTGCTGGACGTTTCGCCGGATGCTGTAGTCTTTGCCTTGGGAGCCTGTTCAGCTACCGAATTAACAATACCCGCCATCACAAACAAAATACCGAGTATCACGCAAAGAGTGGAGCCCCCGTTCGCCTGCTTTTGCGGCACAATACCGGGTAAAGGCTTTTTTCGGAAAGATATGCCGATTAGTATAACCCCAATCCCCCAGCAAAAAAGTACAGCCGGAAGATTTTCTCGGAACTCAGAAGCTTGTTGTCCCGTAAGATAAATGAGTGCGACTATAATACCTGTCAGAAAAAAGAAAATGCCGAATACCCGTAAAACAATTTTACCAGGGCTTCTCTTCTTTTTTTGCGACTTGAACGGCGGAGGAGAAGAAACCTTTTTCATTTCCTCCGGCGGCGCAGTGGTAGCGTAAGACATCTGTGCTGCTTGCTTTGTGCCGCACGCCTTGCAAAATTTTGAGTCGCCTGGTATTTGAGCGCCGCAATTTTTACAATGCATAGACAAATCGCCCCTTCCCTTTGTGAGAAAGTATATCACAGGAAGGAAACCTTTGTCCATATCTAGACCGGCGCTCTTGCTCATTTCCTTTTCAACTTATCCGTCTGCCTCTTTTCCGCCTGAATCTGCTCGTCAATAGAGGCCATAATGAAAGCGTATCTTTGCTACAGTGTCACCTGCTGTGGCGTGCTGGATTTTTGATTGTGAAAAGCCTTTGTAAACTTTTCACCCTTCCATCCGGCTTTCTGGCAGTCGAAAGCGACATAGGCGGTTTCCCCATCCTTTTCATAAGCAACCATGAAGAATTTTTCGGTCTTCACGTTCGTTATCTTTTTTGTCCGTCCGCCAATCATGGCGCCGATCGGGCCGAACAGATACGCCCCGCCAATGGCGCCGCCTATGCTGCTCACATAGTTGTTCTGAATCTCTTTTTTCGTTTTACACGCAACGTCCTGCACCTTTGCAAAGGGAAGATGCACCAGCGTGCCTGTGCGCTCGAAAATGTATTCCTCGTTGTCCAGCAGCACGTTGCATTCCGCCCCGTCCGCAAAAGGAAGCCCCGCAATATGGGTGAATGTAGCCGAATCAATTGCGCCCAGCTTCTTTTGCAAAGCCTTCCGCTTTTTCTTTTTGTAGACCTGCTTGGCACCTAGGACGATCAGGTAAATGGAACAAAACAGCAGCAAACTCAGAAGCACAATTCCTATCACCAGGATGTCTCCTGCTCCAGGCATAAACAAGGCAGCTATCCCTATCAAACAAAAGAGAAAAAAAACACTTCCAATAATGAGCCAGCCCATAAAATCCCCTCCCGGAAAAATTTAAGAAGTAACCGTACCGCAATCATCTCAAACGATAGGAAAGCGTTTCTTTGCCGGAAGTCAACCGTAACACCAGCGGCTCAGAGGACTCCGCCACTTCTATGGGCAGCGCAAAGGTGATCTCACTGTCCGTGGAGGACAGCGGATTCAGCGACACGTTGTGAAGCTCTTTTGAATATCCCAGCAAATTTGTGGAGCTGTACTCGTACCCGTCCCCGTATAAGACCTTTGCAGAGATATCATCTCCAAATCCGTAGGAAGGAAGGAAAATGTCCGCCTGTTTGCCGGTATTCTTTACCGAGATGGCAATGGACAGATAAAGATTTCCCTCTTGGGGCTTAAAGGCCGTATATTCATTGTCGGAAATGCTGTCGGTGAAATCCATGCTCGATACGGTCACGTTCCAGGTTTTCAGCGTCCCTTCCGTGCCCATCTCCAAAATGCTTTCCTCGGGCTCCGAAACACTTTCCTCCGGTTCCGTTTTCGCGGCCTGGCTGTCCTCTTTTGCAATCTGGCTGTCCTCCCCGGACGAAGCGCCGCCCGGTTCAGAAGCAGCGCTGGAAACCGCCGGCTGCTTTCCCGACGCCGTACCGGCGGTCCCACTGCCGCTCTGGCATCCAGCCGCCGTCAGAAAGACTGCCGCACACAGAATAGACAAAATGACTGGTTTACATTTCATAAGGTACCCCTCCTTTTGGTAAGAGTATATCACAGGAAGGAAACCTTTGTCTAGATTGTATTTTCTTTCCTCATCTCTTTATCCTGGCGGCCTGTTTTTTCTCAGCCTTCACCTGCTCGTCCACAGAAGCCATGACAAAGGCCTTCTCGTTTCTGGACAAGGCCAGAAACGCAGAGGGCAGAATGTGAAACTTGTGGAGGACGTAATGGGCGTAAGCCGCCTCCGGGTCGCCCTCCACAATCAGTTTTTTGCCTCTTCCACCGTGTCTTCCATAGGCTTGTCAAACCCGTTTGCCTCCTGCACCTTGAGCTCATAGGCGCTCAGCTCTCCAGGGGTGAGCATGGCGGTCAGCAGGCTTTCCGCGTCCACAGCGCCATAGCTTTTCTGCAGCTCCCCGTTGTTCAGGTCGGGGAAAAGCGTGCTGGCCGCGGCCAGCTTCACCAGGTAAGCGTTGGCGTCAAAGGTCTCCCTGTACTGGTGCTTTCTCACCAGCACCTGCTTGGTGCACTGGTTGCGCAAGGCCGCGTCCTGGGCCCCGGTAATGCAGCCGATCTCCCATTCCACAGGCTTCCCGTCCTCCTGAATCCTCTCCGTGGCCGCATACCTTACAGCCTGAACCTTCTCCACATTCTGCGCCAAAAAAGCGCTCAAACTCCTGCCCATAAAAAAACATCTCCTTTTTTTAAGTCGCCCCGTCTTTCTGAAGAAAGACGGCCAAAGACTTTTAAGTCGCGTTGATCGCTCGCTCCGCTACGCTCGTCTCTTTAGTTTTTGGCCTTGCTCCCGCGGCCCAAGGCTTCCCCTTGAGGGGAAGCTGTCACCAAAGGTGACTGATGAGGTGGTTCTACCCCGTACTCTGCCGCTGCAGAGAGAGCAGTGGGCTCCACCTCATCCAGCAGATTCCGCAGGAATCTGTTCCACCTCTCCCCTCGAGGGGAAGGCTAAGTTCAAAGGCGGCTGATAAGGTGGCAAGAAGATGGCCGAACAGCGTGAGGCCATCTTCTTTGTTCGCCGCAGCTTTCCTCCCACTGATTTTATCATAAAGGCTCGTTGACAGGTTAAGGGCCGCAGCAAATGCTGCGGCCCTTAACCTGTTGTTATGTTAGTTTTACTCAGCCTGCAGCAGAACTGCTGCCAGCGGCGGAAGAAGCAGGAGTTGAAACTGTAGAGGAGGTTCCTGCTGCAGAGGAAGTTCCGGATGTGGAGCTGCTGTTATCGTTGCTGCAGGCCGCCATCGTCACTGCCATTGCGAGAACCATAATTGCTGCAAGTACTTTTTTCATCTTCAAATTCGTCCTTTCTTTGTGGGCTAAAATACCGGTTTTCTGATTTTTTCTCGAAATTCCAGCTGTTTCACTGGAATTTCCACCGGTTCACCCAATCAATATAGAATGGAATACTGTCAGCCGTTCAGAGAAGCCCTGAACACTTAACAGTATTTAATTTAAAGCAAAATTATTACAAATAAGCTTTATAAATTTTTACGTTTTTCTTACAAAGCATAAACATTTTATAAATTATGTTTCCATAATATTTAAGAGAACTTATAAATATTATGCAAAATTTCTGATTTTTATTATAAATCAGTATACATAAAATCGTAAAAACCAAAGAAAGACAATCCCTTCCTCCATTCTGCAGAATTTCCTTTTTTCCTCAAACTATCGTCAAAAAGAGATGATTGTGCTAAAATGCAGGAAAGGCCGTCTCTTGCATCTTTCCGCCTCTGGGAGGAATCCAATGAAACAATCCCTGGACCGTATGACACATTCCATATCCGGTATTCTCGGCAACAGCCTTCTGGCCCTCTATCTCTATGGTTCAGTGGCGCTGAATGATTTTCAGCAGGGATGGAGCGACATCGACATTCTCTGCTTTACCAGGCTTCCGCTTACTGATAAACAGGTGGAATCCCTGCTTTTCCTGCGCCAAGAACTGCTACTGGACGAGCCCGCCAATCCCTATTTCAGAAGTTTTGAAGGCGCGTTTCTCCCCTTGAAACAGTTTCTCCACGGTTCTTCCGGCAGGGCTGTTTATTGGGGAACCAGCGGTCAGCGCGTCACAGAGAACTATACCCTTGACGTTTTCAGTATGACTTCCCTGCTCACCCAGGGACTCCTTCTGTCCGGAGATGAGGTACGGAGCTGCTTTTCTCCCCCATGCCTCAAGGAACTGCAGTGCGGGGTGCTTTCTCATTTTCATACCATTCGAAGGTATGGAGCTGCTCCAGATTCCAGCCTCTATGCCTGCGGCTGGCTTCTTGATATCTCCCGCTGCCTCTACACCCTCCAGACCGGAAGAGTGGCTGCTAAGACTGCCGCCGGAGAATGGGCTCTTCAAAACGGGCTCTGTCCCGTAGAACAATCCCTGCGAAAAGCGCTTGAAGTCCGTAAACATCCTCTGTTGTACCGGGACACCCTCGCCTACCAGAAGTGGGCCGCCTCCCTTGGTCCGGATATTCAATCCTACGCGGATGTGCTGGAAGCTGAGTTGTAGAAGTTAGGACTGTTCCCTCCGTCCTAACCGTCAAAATACGACCCGGGCTTCTGTAAGCGATTCTGTTTCAATCAATGAAAAAAACCTGCCGGAATACCGGCAGGTTTTTTCCTATTCACAGCAGACAGCTTATTCAGCCATCTTCTTCAATTTCTCGTACTTCTCCGCAGCATACTTCTCAGCGTTTGCAAACAGCGTCTCAGCACGATCGGGGAACGCACGGGTCAAGCTGTTGTAGCGAACCTCGCCCATGATGAAGTCGCGGTAGGAAGCAGACGGAGCCTTGCTGTCCAGCTGGAACGGATTTTCTCCGTTGTCAGCCCTGCGGGGATCAAAGCGGAAGTTGTGCCAGTAGCCTGCGGCCACAGCCTTCTTCTCTTCCACCATGGAAACACCCATGCCGCCCTTGATACCGTGGTTGATGCAGGGAGCATATGCAAGGATGATGGAGGGGCCGTTATAGCTCTCAGCCTCGTGGAAGGCCTTGATGCACTGATTCATATCAGCTCCCATGGCAACCTGAGCCACATAGACATATCCATAGCTCATGGCAATGGCAGCCAGGTCTTTCTTCTTCGTGGCCTTGCCGGTAGCGGCAAACTGGGCAACAGAGCCGCAGGGAGTCGCTTTAGAGGCCTGTCCGCCGGTGTTGGAGTACACCTCGGTATCAAACACCAGGATGTTGATGTTCTCACCGGAAGCAAGAGCATGGTCCACGCCGCCGAAGCCGATGTCGTAGGCCCAGCCGTCGCCACCCAGAATCCACATGGACTTCTTGGCCAGATAATCCTTATCCTTCAGGATCTCGAGAGCCAGCGTGCAGGCCTCGCAGTCGCAATAAGTCTCTCCGGCAGCCTTGCGGGCCTTGGAGTGCTCCAGCATCTTCGGCAGTTCAGCGCCGAAAACGCCTGCGGCAGCCGGGCTCTCCATAAAGGCAATGTTCTCGTCCACCGTCATCACGCCGTTCTCGAGAGCTGCGATATAAGCCTCGGCGGCAGGGCCGTTGGCCTTGCTGTCGGTCATGGTCTCCAGCCAGTTCTTTGCGGTCTCTTTGATCTCAGGCACGCAATAATCGATGGCGATGAGTTTCTCGGTCAGCTCAGCCAAACGGCCGCGCACTGCGTTCTGAGCCAGGGTCATGCCCAGGCCGAACTCGGCGTTGTCCTCAAACAGGGAGTTCTCCCAAGCCGGACCGTGGCCCTTCTTGTTCACCGTGTAAGGCGTGGCGGGAGCAGAACCGCCCCAGATGGAGGAGCAGCCGGTGGCGTTGGCAATGAACATCTTATCGCCGAACAGCTGGGTAGCCAGCTTCGCATAGGGTGTTTCACCACAGCCGCCGCAAGCGCCGGAGAACTCAAGCAGGGGCTGCTTAAACTGGCTGCCTTTGACGGAGGTTTCCTTAAATTTCACGGCGACCTCTTCCTTGGCAGGCAGATCGATGGCATATTCGAATACGGCTTCCTGCGCTCTCTGAGAGTCGATGGGAGCCATCTTCAGGGCCTTCTCCTTGGCAGGGCAGGTGGTTACGCAAGAGCCGCAGCCCGTGCAGTCCAAGGTGGAGATGACCATGGCAAAATTCATGCCGGGCACACCGGTCATGGGCTTCGCCTTCGTGCCGGCGGGAGCGTTCTTCAGTTCCTCGTCAGTCATGGCGATGGGACGGATTACCGCATGGGGGCACACATAGGAGCACTGGTTGCACTGGATGCAGTTATCCACAATCCACTCGGGAACGTCCACAGCCACGCCACGCTTCTCATAGGCGGCCGTGCCCTGGGGAGAAGTGCCGTCCGCATACTTTTCAAAAGTGGAGACAGGCAGATCCTTGCCGTGGAAGGTATTGACCGGGAATACCACATTGTTGACGTAGTCGACCAGATCCTTGCGGGAGCCGGTGGCAACCATGGGCTGGGAATCGTCCACGGCATCCTTCCAGGAAGCGGGAACTTCAACCTTTACATAGCCGGTAGCGCCGCGGTCGATGGCGTCATGGTTCATCTTGACGATGGCGTCGCCCTTCTTGCTGTAGGACTTGGTGGCGGCGTCCTTCATATACTTGATGGCATCCTCTTCGGGGATGATCTTTGCAATGCTGAAGAAAGCAGACTGAAGCACCGTGTTGATGCGGGTGCCGAGGCCGATTTCCTTGCCGATCTTGAAGCCGTCGATGGTGTAGAGGTTGATCTCGTTGTCGGCAATATACCTCTTCACTTTGCCGGGCAGGCGCTCATTAAGCTCTTCGGCATCCCATGCACAGTTGAGCAGGAAGCTTCCGCCCTTCTTCAGATCCTGCACCATGTCGTACTTATCGAGATAAGCCGGATTATGGCAGGCAACGAAGTCGGCCTTGCTGATATAATAGGTGGATTTAATGGGGGTATGACCAAAACGCAGATGGGAAATGGTCAGACCGCCGGACTTCTTGGAATCGTAATCAAAGTAGCCCTGGGCATACATATCGGTATGGTCGCCGATGATCTTGATGGAGTTCTTGTTGGCGCCTACGGTGCCGTCGGAACCCAGGCCCCAGAACTTGCAGGAAGTGGTGCCCGCAGGAGCGGTATCCGGATCTTCCTTGGCATCCAGAGACAGATGGGTCACGTCGTCCACAATGCCGATGGTGAAGCGCTTCTTGGGCTCGTCCGCTTCCATGTTGCGGTACACGGCAATGATGTCGCTGGGCTTGGTGTCCTTGGAGCCCAGACCATAACGGCCGGAATATACGGGGCAGCAGCCAAACTCGGTGCCGTTGATAGCGGCCAGCACATCCAGATACAGGGGCTCGCCGATGGAGCCAGGCTCCTTGGTACGGTCGAGCACGGAGATCTTCTTCACAGTTTTGGGCATCACGTCCAGGAGGTATTTTGCCACAAAGGGGCGGTACAGGCGGACCTTGATGAGACCCACCTTCTCGCCGGCAGCGGTCAGGTAATCGATGACCTCTTCCATGGTCTCGCAGGCGGAACCCATCGCGATGATGACCTTCTCCGCATCGGGTGCGCCATAGTAGTTGAAGGGCTTATAGTCCGTGCCGATTTTTGCGTTGACCTGATTCATATAGTCCACGACAACCTCAGGCACAGCGTCATAATACTTGTTGCAGGCTTCACGGGCCTGGAAGAAAATGTCGCCGTTCTGAGCCTGTCCGCGCAGCACAGGGTGCTCGGGGTTCAGAGCATTGCGGCGGAACGCGTTCACTGCGTCCCAATCCAGCATTTCGCCCAGATCCTCATAATCCCAAACCTCGATTTTCTGAACCTCGTGAGAGGTGCGGAAACCATCGAAGAAATGGAGGAACGGAACCTTGCCTTTGATTGCGGAAAGGTGTGCAACCGCGCCCAGGTCCATAACCTCCTGCGGGCTGTTGGCGCACAGCATGCCGTATCCTGTCTGACGGCAGGCGTAAATGTCGGAGTGGTCGCCGAAAATGTTCAGCGCATGAGTCGCCACGGTACGGGCGGAAACATGGATAACGCTGGGCAGCAGTTCACCGGCCATCTTATACATGTTGGGAATCATGAGCAGAAGGCCCTGGGAAGCGGTATAAGTGGTGGTGAGGGCGCCCGCCGCCAGAGAGCCGTGCACAGCGCCTGCCGCGCCTGCCTCGGACTGCATTTCAGTAACACGGACCTCCCTGCCAAACAGGTTCTTACGTCCTGCGGCGGCATACTTGTCCGTTTCGTCGGCCATCACGGAAGAAGGTGTGATGGGGTAGATGGCAGCAACGTCGGTAAACGCATAAGAGACATGCGCCGCAGCGTTGTTACCATCCATGGATTTCATTTTTCTTGCCATTGAAGTAGTTCCTCCTTTTAGGATGATCTATAAAAACTGTGACGGGTGTGCCGTGGGCGCTCCGCCAGAGAAAGACCCGTAGACCCGTACTGATTTATTTTAGCATTTTTTCCGGGATGTGTAAAGGCAAAAGCAGAAGAATTTGAGGATTTTTTAACAACTTCCGCCTCTTTCCATCCCAACCCCTGATTTGACATCTCAGCCCCTTTTTAGTAGAATAAAAATAATACAGAAGTGTTTTCCACTCAGAAAACACCGCTGTCAAATGCAAATAAATTAACAAGGGAATTCAAACCCTCTGAAAGGAAGTTATCCGCTCCATGCCTCCCGAACCTGACGGCACTTTTATCCTGTGTTTTTGCCTCACTCTTTTCTCGCTTCTGCTCTGCGCCCTCTACGCAGCTGGCGAATCCGCTCTGGAAAACCTGAGCCTTTCCCAGCTGAAAAAGGAGGCAGAAAGCGGCAATGCAAAATCGAAAACCCTGCTGAAAACCGTGGAAGCGCAGACTGAGCCTGTCTCTCCCATGCAGACAGGCCTGCTGCTCTGGGGATTTCTGGGGCTTGCCTTTGCCCAGGCCGCTTTCTGGAGGCCGTTAACCGGCTGGCTTCCCGCCCGCTGGTCCGAAGGGCTGCGTTCTCTGCTCTCGTTCCTGCTGGTGGCCCTGCTTTATGCGCTCCTGTTCTTTATCCTGTGCGACCTGCTGCCCAAAAAAGGGGCCCGGCATAATGCGAAGGGGTTCTCCCGGCAGTTCACCGGAGTGATTTCCGGCCTTTCCCTTCTTGCCAAGCCCTTTCTCTCCCTGTGCAGCTTGATTGTGGGCGGACTGCTGCGGTTGGCGCGCATCGATCCCCACAGTCTGGACGATGCCGTCACAGAGGAGGAAATCCTTCAGATGGTGGGCGAAGGGGAAGAGAAGGGCGTCATAGAAGAGACGGAAAAGGATATGATCCGCAATATTCTGGACTTTAACGACACCACTGCCGGGGAAACCATGACCCACCGCACCGACATCGTGGCTGTGGAAGACAGCGCTTCAATCGAAGAAGTGGTGGAGGCATCCGTGGAAAACGGCTGCTCCCGGGTACCGGTCTTCCATGAGGATATCGACACGGTGGTGGGCATCTGTTATGTGAAGGATCTGCTGCCTTATGTGGGCAGGGAGGTTCCCCAGTTCATCACGCTCACAGATCTGATGCGCCCCGCCTACTTTATTCCGGAATCCAAAAAGTGCAGCCAGCTTTTTACCGAGATGACCGAGCGCAAGGTGCAAATCGCCATTGTGGTGGACGAATACGGAGGTACGGCCGGCCTAATCACTCTGGAAGACTTGATGGAATCCATTGTCGGCAACATCCAGGATGAATACGACCACGAAGAGGAGGAAATCCACCGGGTAAGTGAAACGGAATTTACGGTAGACGGCGCTACCTCAATTGACGAAATATCAGACCTGACAGGCATTTCACTGCCCGAGGGCGACTATGATACCATTGCAGGGCTTGTAACGGAACAGTTGGGACGGATTCCAAAAGAAGGGGAGCATCCTCAGGTTCAGATAGGCAGGCTTTCCATCACCGTCCTGGAAATTGAAGACCAGCGCCTTTCCCGCCTTCTTCTGGTCAAGGAGCCCGCGAAAGAGGAGCAGGAGGACCGCGAAGAGAAATAACAGAAGAATCCCACCGCTTCCCGCGGAATATAAGACAGGGATGAAAGGAAGAAAGTCAATATGAGTGAATCTCAAACCGAACCTCAGCCAAAATTGGGGAACGACCTGGGTACCGGCAGCATCGGCAAACTGCTTTTTTCCCTGGCGGTGCCTGCCATTACCGCCCAGTTCGTCAATATGCTCTATAACATCGTAGACCGCATCTACATCGGCCATATCCCTAAGACCGGCACCTCCGCCCTTACCGGCGTGGGGATCACCTTCCCCATCATCGTGCTCATTATGGCGTTCAGCTCTCTGGTTGCTATGGGCGGCGCTCCCCGGGCCGCCATTGCCCTGGGGGAGAAAAACCACGAAAAGGCGGAGAAAATCCTGGGTACCTGCTTTTCTGCGCTGCTGGTCATTTCTGTGGTGCTCACCGCAGTGTTCCTGATTTTTGACGAACCGATTCTCTGGGCTTTCGGCGCCAGTGAAAATACAATTCCCTATGCCTTGTCCTATATGCAGATTTACGTCTGCGGCACCATCTTTGTACAGATTTCCCTGGGCATGAACATGTTCATCACCACCCAGGGCTTTGCAAAAACCAGCATGCTCACCGTAGTGATCGGTGCAGTGCTCAATATTGTGCTGGACCCCCTGTTCATCTTTGTATTCGACATGGGCGTTCAGGGAGCGGCCATCGCCACTGTTTTCTCTCAGGCAGTTTCCGCAGTATGGGTGCTCTGTTTCCTGTGCGGTAAGAAAACCTCTCTCCGCATCCGCCGTAAAAATTTGAAAATCCGCTGGGACATCCTGCTTCCCGTGCTGGCTTTAGGCGTTTCCCCCTTTATCATGCAGAGCACGGAGAGCCTGCTGAGTATCGTGCTCAACACCTCCCTGCTCAAATACGGCGGCGATATCGCCGTAGGCGCCTATACTGTGCTGGCAAGCATCCTGCAGATTGTCAATCTGCCGCTTCAGGGCCTTACCCAGGGCGCACAGCCCATCACCAGCTTCAATTACGGCGCGAAAAATTATGTCCGGGTGCGAAAATCCGTCAAGCTGCTGCTCTGCTGCACCATGGCCTACTGCGTGCTGTTCTGGCTGCTGCTGATGCTGGCGCCGCAGCTGCTGGTAAGCGTGTTCACCAGCGATCCGGAACTGATCGGCACCGCCGTATGGGCTACCCGCATTTTTCTTTTCGGCTGTTTTGCCTTTGGCGCTCAGTGCGGACTGCAGCAGTCCTTCCTGGCTTTGGGACAGGCCAAGGTCTCCCTTCTTCTGGCCCTGCTGCGGAAGATCGTCCTGCTCATCCCCCTGATCTACATTCTGCCTTTGTTCTGTACCAATAAATTGTTCGGCGTCTTTGTAGCGGAGCCCATTGCAGATATTTTGGCCGCTACCGTCACCACAATCGCCTTCCTGGTCTGGGCCAAAAAGAACCTCAGCGATGAGGCTTTGCAAAGACGCCTGGAAGCGGAGGCTGCGTTGAAATCCACTTGACCTGCCTGAAATTGGAAAACCCCAAAGCTGAAAACGGCCGCAAAGGCCGCTCCAAGCTTTGGGGTTTTTACTTTGCATTGGAAAAGACACACGCCTATTCCCGTCGGTTCAGATGCCGAAGAGCTCTTCCGCCTGCTGCATACGCACCCGGACCGGCACGCCAAAGGGACAGCGTTCCTCACAGGCGCCGCACTGAATGCAGTCGGAGCCATGAACCTTCAGCGCACGGTAATGCTCTGCAGCTGTAGCAGGGCCGCTCTCATTCTGCACCAGGTCCAGGTATTTGTTCACCTGCGCCACGTCAATCTCCACCGGACAGGGCAGACAGTGGTTGCAGTACATGCATTTCCCCCGTAGGGAGTATTTGGGTGTGGACGCCAGAATGGCAGAATAATCCCGCTCCTCCGGCGAAGCCTGTTCATAGGCCGCAGCCTTTGCCACCTCTTCGGGTGTTCTGCACCCCACCAGCACACTGGCAACAGCAGGCCGGGTCAGCGCATAGTGAATGCACTGCACCGGACTAAGTGCCACCCCAAAGGGGGAGGATTCTTCCTTCAGCAGCGCGCCGGCGCCAAAGCCTTTCATAACGGTAATCCCTACCTGCTGCGCTTCGCAGGCACGGTAAAGGGCGGCCCTTGCGGGATCAGTTCCGGAAAGCGAATCGTCCAGATAGGTTTCCCCGCGGAAAAGCCCGTCGATATCCACTGTTTCCGGCAGCAGGTCATAGGCCGGATTCACGCTGAACAGCAGGGCGTCCAGCAGCCCGGTCTCCACGGCCCTGCGGGCAATGTAGGGATTGTGAGAACTCATCCCAAGCGCCCTGATTTTCCCAGAGGCTTTCAGCTCCAGTGCGTAATCAATTACGGCGCTGTCGAACACACTGGCGTAGTCCTCCTCCGTATCCACAAAATGGAGCATCCCCAAATCGACGGTATCCGTTTCAAGCCGGGTGAGAAAATCCTCAAAGAACAACCGGCACTGTTCCAAATCCCGGGTGCGGCAGTACTGGCCGTTCAGCCAGGCTGCGCCGATGTGGCCCTGAAGCAAGACCTCGTCTCTTCTGCCCCTCAGGGCTTTCCCCAAATCCGAGCGCACCTGGGGTTCCGACATAAATATGTCGAAAATATTGATTCCCGCATCCAGGGCAGCGTCAACTACCGCCTTAATCTGCCCGTACTCCATTCCCTGCAGGTGCTCGCAGCCCAGGCCTACCTCGCTGACCAGCAGGCCGCTTTTTCCTAAAGGACGTCTGTTCATACCACATCTCCCCTTTCTTATCGACAGTATACCCGCTTTTCCGCAATGCTGTCAAGTACAGGCATGGTTTCCGGTGCTTCTCTTCGATTTCCCCTGACGGGCCCAACGGCCTTCCGTGCCTACAGCCGCAAGCCCTCGTAGTTTTCCTCCAGGACAGCACAGGATTCCGTAAACTTCTGCTGTTCCTCCTCCGTCAGCGTCAGTTCCAACACTCTGTCCACTCCGTTTCGGTTGACGATGCAGGGCACGCCGATATACACGTCCTTCTGACCATATTCCCCCCGCAGCCTGGCCGACACGGTGAGAACACTGTTTTCATTGGATAGCACCGCCCGCACAATTCGCACCAGCGACATGCCGATTCCATAATAGGTGGCCTTTTTTGCCTCGATGATTTTCTGAGCTGCATCCCGCACCTCAATGCTGATTTTCTGCATCTCTTCCAGACAGAATTTCCCGTCCGACTGTTCGCAGATATCGATGACGGATTTGGTGGCCAGCATAGCCTGGCTCCACGGGACAAATTCACTGTCGCCGTGCTCGCCGATCACATAGGCGTGCATGTTGCGGGGGTCTACGGAAAAATAGTCTCCCAGCAGGTAACGCAGCCTTGCAGTGTCCAGGGTGGTGCCCGTGCCAAACACCCGGCTGGCATTGAAGCCGGAGAGCTCGTAGGTCACGCGGGTCATAATGTCCACAGGGTTGGTGGCCACCAGAAAAATACCGCTGAAGCCGGAACGGGTGATGGGAGAGATGATGGACTGAAACACTGCCGTATTTCTCTGCAGCAGCTCCAGCCGGGATTCTCCGGGTTTCTGGCTCACTCCGGCGCAGATCACCACCAAGTCTGCATCGGAGCAGTCACTGTAGTCGCCGGCATAAATCCTCATGCTGGAACTGGCAAAAGCGACGCCGTGGTTCAGATCCATCGCCTCTCCCTCCGCACGCTTTTTGTCGATGTCCACCAGCACCAGTTCATCACAGACCGCCTGATTGAGCGCTGAGTAGGCAAAGCTCATGCCGACCATCCCCGTGCCCACAAGTACGATCTTCCTTTTGTTCAAAAACATCGTTTTCCTTCCTTTCTTTCTGGTCCCGCCGGTCCCATGGCCCGGCAGCCTTTTTTCTATTGTGCGTCGTTTGACCGCCGCTATGAAAAACAGCGGTCTGCTCTTTGCAGATTCTCTGAACAGGCAACGAGTCTTGTTTGTAAATCAATAAAATAATAAGAATATTTACTGTTTTTATCATACCAGAATCCGTTGGAAAAATCAAGAAAAAGACTTCTGAAAACTTGGGAGACAGGCCCACAAACCGACAAGTTCGTCCGCCGCACGCCTCTATAATTTGATTCAGGACGCAAAAGATAAAATGGAAACCGGAGGGATGCCCTTGACCATTTATGCGGATATCCTTGTGCTCAATAATCTCTACATAGATTTTTTCCTGCTGTGGTGCGTCAAAAAGTTTCTGCACCTGCATCCGGGTAAAGGAAGACTTGTACTGGGCGCCCTGGCCGGGGCCCTTTCCGCTCTGCTGGTTCTGCTGCCCGTCTCCAGGTTGATTCTGCTTTTGTTTGGCGCATTGTCCGCGCTGGCAGCCACCGCAGCTGCCTTTGCTCCCCTGAAGCCCTTTCTCTTCTGGAAGGCCGCGCTTGCCTTCTGGGTCTTCTCCTTCCTGCTTGCAGGCTTTCTGCTTTTCCTGCTCACCTATCTCCCCACAAGCGGTCTTGCCGTGCTGGGCAACGCCGTCTATTTCGACTTTTCCCCTCTCTTTCTTCTCTGCGCCACTTGTGCTGCTTACCTGGTCTTTTCCCTGCTGCAAAAACTGTTCCCAAAATCAGCTCCCGCCCGTTACTGCCGCATTTGTGTGGAGAATCAGGGGCGTACAGCCGTGGTTCTCTGTAAAGCCGACACCGGCTGCTCTCTGCATGAACCCTTTTCCGGACTGCCGGTACTGGTGGCCGAAGCAGGACTTCTGAAGCCTGTTGCACCCCTCTCCGTCCTTTCCTACCTGGAAAGCAGCTCTGCAGATGGAAAGCTGAGGCTGGTGCCCTTTGAGTCTATGGGCGGCAGCGGACTTCTCCCGGCCTTCCGGCCGGACCGCGTCTATCTGCAGCGCAGCGGAGAATCCCTGGAATGCTATGTGGCCCTGTGTCCCAGAAAGCTTTCTGCAGGTCAGTTCAATGGCTTGTATAATCCCGACCTATTCCCCGAAACTATTTCCTTTGAACCGAATGGAGGCATCTTATGATTACGGAATTTCTCTCGGTGCTCGCCTTTTGGGGCCAGACTCTGGTCCGGCGTTTCTTTCCGCTGACAGGTGCGGAGGAATGCCACTACATCAACGGTCCGGAAACCCTTCCTCCCCCCCTCACCAAAGAGGAGGAAGCCAGAGTGATGGACAATATCCGCAGCGGGGCGCCCGGCGCCCGGGAGCCCCTCATCACCCACAACCTGCGGCTTGTGGTCTATATTGCCAAAAAATTCGAAAGTCCCGGCGCAGGTGTGGAGGACCTGATCTCCATCGGCACCATCGGGTTGATCAAGGCAGTGAACACCTTCAGCCTGGAACGCAACATCAAACTGGCCACATACGCCTCCCGGTGCATTGAAAACGAGATTCTCATGTACCTGCGTAAAAGTTCCCAGCTGCGCAACGAGATTTCCATCGACGATCCCCTGAATGTAGACTGGGACGGCAACGAGCTGCTGCTCTCCGACTTATTGGGAAGCGACCCCGACGCCGTCAACCGGGATATTGAGCAGGAAGCGGAAAAGGATATGCTCTTAAATGCCGTGGGAAAGCTGTCTCCGCGGGAAAAAAAGATCATGAAGCTGCGCTTCGGCCTGGAATCCACCAAAGAGCACACCCAAAAGGAAGTGGCAGACGAGCTGGGTATCTCCCAATCCTACATTTCCCGCCTGGAAAAACGCATTATCCACCGCCTGAAAAAAGATCTGGAAAAAGCCGGTTAAAAGACGGCTCCCTGAAAACCGCAGATACAAAAGAAAGCCTTGGAACCCTACTGTCAGGTTCCAAGGCTTTCTTCAATTCAGGGCGCCGCCGCATCAGACTGCGCGGCTTCTTCCCTGTGGGGGCAAAATTCAGGCTTTTCTCTTTCTTCTTTTGAAGTAAGCCTTAAAGATAGGCTGAGGTCTTTCTTCCGCCTCCACATCGCTCCGCAGGAAGAACGTGGGCTGCAGGCCATACTGCATAAACACGTGAGACGGTTCCTTGCGGAGCATCGGGAACTCACTGTTCCTGATTGTGACAGGCTGCTCTACAAAGTCATACATCAAAATCCTTCCTTTCCTCGCAAAGCAAATGCTTTGGGTTAAAACATTTTATGTGTTTTGAGGAACAACCGTTCCCCTTTCTCCAGAATTATTCTACCACATACCCAGTATTTTTTCAACATATATATACACTTTTAATAAAATATTTTTCTTTCCATGCATTATTCATTTTAAGGTGCATTCCTGCAAAATTCTCAGGGAATTCTGCGGCTTCCTGCAGAATTCCCCATTGAAAATTGCAGATACTGCATTCCGTAAAAGCTTTAAATAAATAAAGTCTTTTCCTGAGCAGCTGAATTGGGCCGGGGAACTGCCAGATTGACAATTGACAAACCCAGCTTTTCTGCATATTTCACCGTGTAAGCAGTGCCGCCCCTTTCTCTGTTGAGATAGCAAATGCAGCTGCCGCTTTCCTCTACAAGTTTTCTGTTCCGCCGGAACATACAGTCCGGCGTATAGACTTCCGACACATAGATCACCTCATCGGCTTCCTGCACCATTTCCCTGTAAGCCTGCCTTTCTCTGGCGTTCCACCGGTCAGCCTGCTCGGGGCATGGAAGAACAAGAACCAGTTCCAATGCATAACGCTCTTCCCGAAGCCAAAGCACCTCCTGTGCAGCCAGCATGTCAAAGCCCCTTGCCCCTCCTGCCAGGAAACGTCCTACCCCTGCTTCTGCCAGGTTTGATATCTCCCTGCGCAGAGCAGCACGCAGCGCCGGCAGCTCTCCGGCGGGAAGTATGCGGTGCCCTGTAAAACAGCAGCTTTCTTTTGAACCCATCCCAATTCCCCTCTCTATCCGCTCAGACCGGTTAGGCAAGCTTCGCTCACAGGCCCTTACGCCCAGCATAGCACCAGAACGAATCTCTGTCAAATTCAATTCCGGCAGACGACTTCATTTCTTATGAAATGCCATGACATACTAAAATTTGGAAAAAAATACCTCTAGTATAGGAAGACCGTTGAGTTTTGTCCGTTTATCAGTTAAAATAAATGGGCAATAAAACAAAATAGAGTATTGCTGCCCAAGATGCCCTGTATGGAAACGGCAGGGTTCTGGCGGAGGGAGATGGTTCAATGGATTATCGGAAGAAAAGAAGCAAGTCTATAGAGATCGGCATGGCTTTGGTCTGCCTTGTGGCAGTCCTCCTGTCAATTTTTAGCATTTACTCCACCTACCAAGTGAAAACTATCACTCTGATGATCTACGATCATCCCTATACCGTCTCTAATGAGGCTCGCGCCATGTACACACGGCTGCTGGACATGCGGAGCTTTCTGTTAGGCCTCATCGCCGAGCCCACCCATGAGGTGGAAAAGATCCAGCAGATGCTCGACGAGCGGTATTCCTTGCATTTTGACTCCATCAACACCATCGCCCAACGATACCTGGGGCCGGAAGAGGACACACAGGAGCTGCTAGCCGCCATGGAGGATCTGAAAAAAACGCAGGATGAGGCGCTTCCTGTCATCCTTCCCATGGAAAGCAGCGGAACGGCCGCTTATGTGGAAAAATATCTGTACCCAAAATATGACGCCGTGAACAGCATCCTACTCAGGATTCTTGACTTTGCCGACAACAAGATTCAGGGACTGGAGCAGCGCTCCTCTGCTGCCTCCACCAACGCTATCGTTTCTGCCGTTTTGCTTACCGTCTTCCTGCCTGCCTACTTCCTGTTCGTCTTTTGGCAGGAACGGAAGAGCATTCGGGAAATCCGTTACCGGGAGCGGCTGTTCGATGTCCTCTCCACCAACGTAGACGAGGTCTTTCTGATTTACAATCAGGAAATGGGGGCGATGGAATATGTCAGCGCCAACAGCAAACGGGTGTTGGAGGTGGAAGAGGATGGGTTTATCTATGACACGGAGCTTCTGCTGGACCGGGTGGACCCGGAGGACCGGGCAGCCTTCGCGGAATTTCTTAAGCCTGCAGGTACAGATGCACGTAAGAGTGAAAAGCTGAGACTGCGCTTTCCCTCAGGCGAAACCCGCTGGATCCTGGTGCAGAGCTTTCCTGAAATTGTCAATCACAAAGTTGTCCGCTATATCATCTCCATCTCCGACCAGACCGAGGACATCCGCAGGGAGCAGGTGCTCAAGGACGCGCTTCTCAACGCCGAGAACGCCAACGCTGCCAAACAGAACTTTCTCTCCCGCATGAGTCATGAAATCCGAACCCCCATGAATGCCATCATTGGCATGACCACCATTGCGGCCGCCTACATAGAGGACCGGAAACGGGTGGAAAGCTGCCTGGAAAAGATCGGCTATTCCTCCAAGCATCTGATGACCCTGATCAACGATGTGCTGGACATGTCGAAAATCGACGAGGGCAAGATGAGCATTTCCCATGAAGCCTTTGATCTGTCAAGCGTTGCGGAATCCATTACCTCCATCATCTATCCACAGGCATTGGAAAAAGGCCTTTCTTTTTCCATGCCCCTGATAGACCTTACAGATACCGTTCTTTCCGGCGACTCTCTGCGGTTGAATCAGATACTGCTCAACCTGCTTTCCAACGCCCTCAAATTTACTCCAGCCGGCGGCTCTGTGAAACTGGAAATCAGGCAGATCCAAAAGAGAAACGGCCGTGTCCGGCTTCGTTTTACCGTCAGTGATACCGGCATTGGAATGGGCAGAGAATTCCTAGAAAAACTGTTTCAGCCATTTGAACAGGAAGCCCCTTCTGTAGGACAAAAGCTGGGCGGCACAGGGCTCGGCATGTCGATCACCAAAAATTTGGTAACCCTGATGGGCGGAACCATCTCAGTTAAGAGCGAGCCTCATAAGGGCAGCGTGTTCACCGTAGAACTGGACTTTGACATCGCAGAAACGGCGGAGCAAGGCTCCACGCATGACCGGCAGGCATTGGAGGCGCTGAAGGTTTTGGTGGCCGACGATGACCGGGACTGCTGCATTCACACGTCTCTGCTTCTGGAAAACCTGGGCATCCTGTCCCACTGGGTGCTGACTGGCACGGAATGTGTGGAGAAGGTTCTGGCTGCCCATAAGACAGGCGAAGAGTACGATGTATGCCTCATCGATTGGAAGATGCCTGATATCGACGGCATCGAGGTGACCCGCAGGGTCCGGGAATTTGTCGGGCCGGATACCACCATTATCATCATCACGGCATATGATTGGAGCTCCATCGAAGAGGATGCGCGGAAGGCCGGAGCCAACGCTTTCCTCTCTAAGCCCATCTTTGCCTCCACCCTTTATAACACCCTTCTTTCCATCACCGGCATTGAAAAGGCGGTTCGGGCGTGCGATCCTGGTTTGGCTCGTCCCGTCCTGGCTGGACGCAGGGCTCTGCTGGCAGAGGATAATGAGCTCAACCGGGAAATCGCCGTGGAGCTTTTAAGCATGACAGGCATGGAGGTGGACTGCGCGGGCGACGGGCGGGAAGCGGTACAGATGTTTGCCGAAAAAGGAGACTGCTACGACCTGATTCTGATGGACGTGCAGATGCCGGTGATGGACGGCTATGAAGCCACCCGCGTGATCCGTGCCTCCGGGCATCCTCGAGCCGGCTCGATTCCCATTTTGGCCATGACCGCCGACGCCTTCCATGAGGACGTGGTCAAAGCAAGAGAGGCGGGAATGAACGGGCACCTGGCAAAGCCCATTGACCCGGACCGGCTGTACCAGGCCATTGAAAGCTTCCTCAGGAAAATGTAGCGCCGTCCCTCGAATCCCTGGTTTCCACCGTCCTCCCGGGGCAGCAGCCTTGCTGTCCCGGGGATTTTTCTTTTATCCGTATGTGGAAGCCGGACTATACAACTTACCTTTCG
Source organism: Neglectibacter timonensis (assembly GCF_900048895.1). Lineage (GTDB taxonomy): Bacteria > Bacillota > Clostridia > Oscillospirales > Acutalibacteraceae > Acutalibacter > Acutalibacter timonensis. Next base: position 1,297,749 of record NZ_LT160640.1, read on the forward strand.
GCATGAGCCTGAAAGGCACAAAAAAAGGGGCTGCCTGCAGGCAGCCCCTTTCACAAAAACTGTATTTCAACCTTCCGTTCTTACTTCGTTCCCTCATAAACCGCCACAGCGCAGGCTACAGTGGCGCCAACCATGGGGTTGTTGCCCATGCCGATAAGGCCCATCATCTCTACGTGGGCAGGCACGGAGGAGGAGCCAGCGAACTGGGCGTCGCCGTGCATACGGCCCATGGAGTCGGTCAGCCCGTAGGAAGCGGGGCCCGCCGCCATGTTGTCGGGGTGCAGGGTACGGCCCGTGCCGCCACCGGAAGCCACGGAGAAATATTTCTTGCCGTTCTCGTTGGCCCACTTTTTATAGGTGCCGGCAACCAGATGCTGGAAACGGGTGGGATTGGTGGAGTTTCCGGTGATGGAAACATCCACGCCTTCAGCCTTCATGATGGCCACGCCCTCGAGCACGTCGTTAGCGCCGTAGCACTTGACTGCAGCGCGCTCTCCCTCGGAGAAGGGCTTCGTCTCGAGCACATTCAGCTCGCCGGTATAGAAATCATAGTCTGTCTTCACATAGGTGAAACCGTTAATTCTGGAAATGATGTAAGCTGCGTCCTTGCCCAAACCGTTGAGAATGATGCGCAGGGGCTCTTTGCGGGCGCGGTTGGCTGTTTTGGCAATGCCGATAGCGCCTTCTGCGGCGGCAAAGGATTCGTGGCCTGCCAGGAAGGCAAAGCACTTGGTCTCATCCCTGAGCAGCATAGCGCCCAGGTTGCCGTGGCCCAGACCGACGTTTCTCTGCTCGGCTACGGAGCCGGGGATGCAGAACGCTTCCAAACCGATACCGATGGCCTCGGCGGCGTCGGCAGCTGTTTTGGTGCCTTTCTTGATCGCGACAGCGCAGCCCAGAGTGTAGGCCCAGCCGGCGTTTTCAAAAGCGATGGGCTGTACGCCCTTGACGATTTCATAGGGATCAAAGCCCTTGCTCTTGCAGAGCTCTCTTGCTTCCTCGAGGCTGCCCAGGCCATACTCGGCGAGGCACTTCTCGATTTTGGGCATTCTTCTTTCCTTGCCTTCAAACATGACGTCATTAGCCATTTAGTTGTCCTCCTAATCTATGGTTGGTCAGCAATTATTCTTCTCTGGGGTCGATGTACTTGGCAGCACCGTCGAAGCGGCCATACTGGCCTATGTTGTTCTTGAAGGCCTCGTCCGGAGAAACGCCGTGACGGATGTCTTCCAGCATCTTGCCCACCTTGACGAACTGGTAGCCAATGACCTCGCCCTCTTCGTCCAGAGCCATTTTCAGCACATAACCCTCTGCCATCTCCATATAGCGGACGCCCTTGGCGCCTGTGGAGAACATGGTGCCCACCTGAGAACGCAGGCCCTTGCCCAGATCTTCCAGACCGGCGCCGATAGGCAGGCCGTCCTCGGAGAAAGCGGTCTGGCTGCGGCCATAGGCCAGCTGCTTGAAGATCTCACGCATGGCAACGTTGATGGCGTCGCACACCAGGTCGGTATTCAGGCACTCAAGCAGAGTCTTGCCGGGAAGGATTTCTGCAGCCATAGCCGCGGAGTGTGTCATACCGGAGCAGCCGATGGTTTCTACCAGAGCCTCCTGCACGATGCCCTCTTTTACGTTCAGCGTCAATTTGCAGGTGCCCTGCTGGGGAGCGCACCAACCAATGCCGTGGGAAAGGCCGGAAATGTCCTTAATCTCATAAGCCTTCACCCACTTGCCCTCTTCAGGGATGGGGGCCGGGCCGTGATGGGGACCCTTTTTCACCGTGCACATATTTTCCACTTCATGGGAATAGTTCATATTGGTACTCCTTTCGGTTTTATAATTCTTTCGGCGCGGCTGCCCGGCCGAAATACCAATCTTTTTTTATTATAATCGCAATCTCCATTTGATTCAAGTGGTTTGTCGAAAAATTAACATCCCTACGCAGGAAGAAAAGGGCTGCCGCGGGGATGTCCCTCTGTGAAAGGGCACTCTCCCCGCCGCAGCCCCCGTTTCCTTTACAGCAGGCCCTGAAGCAGCCGGGACGGACGGCCCGTGCAGGTGAGCGTCAGCCTGTGCATGGCCCTGGTGCAGGCTACATAGAGCAGGTTTCGGTCAAACTCCGTGCAATAGGTCCGGTCGTCTGCAAACGGGAGAATCACCTCGTCAAATTCCAGGCCCTTGGACATTTGAATCGACAATACCGTAGCGCCGTTCTGAAAGGATTTGCTTTCCGGCGTTATCAGGTTCACCTCAGCCTGCCGTTCCTTCAGCCGGTCAAAAAGCTCTTTGGCCTCCGTATTCGTCCTGGTGATGATCCCCAGCGCGTTGTAGCCACCCCTGTGAAAAGCGCTGATCCGGTCCGCCAGCAGGCCGATTTCCTCCTCCGCAGTTTCCGCTGCCAACAATTCAGGAGCGTCCCCGTGGCGCTCCACCGCCTCAAAATCCTGCATCTCCACAATGCTTTTGGCAAAATGGATGATCTCATAGGTGGAACGGTAGCTCTTTTCCAGCCTGACCAGCTCCGAGCCCTCGTACAGCTGGTGCAGTTCCTCCAGCGTGTACTGGCAGTTGGGGTTGATGGACTGCCCGAAATCCCCCAGGATGGTCTTGGGGCATTTGAACAGCCGGTTGATCACCGCGTATTGGATGGGGCTGTAATCCTGCATTTCATCCACCACCAGATGCTTGATCAGCCGGCTTTCCTGCAGGCCGGTAAAGGCAGCCTGCAGATACAGGTAGGGAAACACATCGTTCCATTCCAAGACGCCCTTTTTGACCGGCGTATACATCTTCGGTTTGCCCAGCTGCCGGTAGAAATCCTTGTAAAGGGCCAGCGTGGTTTTAAACGGAAGCATCTTTTTCAGCGCGATAAAAATCCGGTTCCGATGGGGCGGCTTTTCCTCCCGCAGGAACTCATTTTCAAGCCTGCTGTGAATATCGTCGGCAACCGCCTCCAGACGCTGCATCAGGGGAAACCTGGTGTAGACGTTCACCCTGGCCTGAATCCAGTCCGCCGGAACAAGGAAGGATTCAAATACAAAATCCTGGGCCTGAAAGGCGGTTTCCGGCAGCTTTTCTATATAGGCGTCCATCTCCCTGACAAACTCCGCAGTAGCTTTGAATTTCACCCGTTCCTCCCAGGCCTTGTCCTCAGTCTCCAGCGGGTTCCTGTCCCCTACAAAATCCACGCCCTCTTCCATTTGCACCAACGCCAGATCCTCAAGGCTGGCTTCAAAGATGGGCTCCTCGCCCAGTTCCGGCAGGACGTTTGAAATGTAGTCCCCAAATACCTTGTTTGGGGAGAGAATCGTCACATTTTGGGCTTTAATGGTGTTCCGGAACCGGTACAGCAGAAAGGCCACTCGGTGCAGAGCTATACTGGTTTTTCCAGAACCCGCTACTCCCTGGATGATCAGGGTATGGGCCTTTTCGTTCCGAATGATCTTGTTCTGCTCCTTCTGAATGGTGGAGATGATGGATTTCATCTTTTCATCCGAAGTATGGGCCAGCTCCTGCTGCAGGATATCATCCTGGATATTCTGGGAGCTGTCGAAAGCGAATTCGATTTCCCCATTTTTGATTTTGAACTGCCGCTTCAGGACAAGCTCCCCCTCCACATGGTCCCGGGGCGCGTCATAGCTGGCATGGCCCAGTTCAAAATCATAAAACATACTGGCCACCGGGGAACGCCAGTCTATGATGAGCAGCTGCCTCTCATGGCGGAAAGCATAGAGCCCTATGTAGTAGGCGAGAGCCCCTTCGTCCCCGGTTTCGGGCAGAAAGTCAATGCGGGCAAAGTAAGGGGACGCTTTCGTCTTCCGCAGCTTATCGCGGAAAACCACTGCCGAAGCCCCCAGAGAGTCGATCTGGCGCAGGGCCATCTCGCTCTGGAACATCTCCTTTGCGTCGCCCTCATTCCGGTGTTCCGCCATGTAGAGCTGCGTTTCCCGGTACTCCTCGTCCATCTGCTCCACGGATCTTTCCGCCTCCGCCAGTTCCAGGCAGATTTTCTCCGTTATGTTCTCCAGATGGACGATTTCCTCCGGAAAAGCCGCGGCAATTTCCGATAAATTCTCCTGCTGTGTTTTTACGTCTTCCCTCGCCATGACAAACCTCCTTACATGTTTCAAACTGTTCTTTTGGTAAGCGCTGAATCAATCCGGCTCCCATCCTGCGGATGGACACCGAGCCAACTGATTTATTCAGTGGTTACCAGATTACCCCGGGCACGGCGCCGTCTCATGCGTCCCACCCCCAAAAGTATAACAAAAAAAGAAAAAAAGACTAGACTTATAATTCCGGATATGGTATGTTATATACTAGATGTGCCTAAAAATGGGTTTTTGCCCGAAATGAAAGAAAAAATAAAACTTATCGCTCCTGGGGCGATAAGTTTTTTCTTTTTGCATCTACCCGTTTCTCCCAGAGAACCTCAGGAGGCCGGCAGGGCTAAAACCGCTTCCGCCTCCAGCAGCATCTCGCCGTTTTCCAGCAGAAAACAGGGAATGCCGATACGCCCTTCCCGCTTTGCTTCCTGAAGCTCCGGGCGGGTATCCCGCAGCTTCAAAAACTCCCGCAGGTTATTGGTGTTCTCTGTGATTTCCACAAATGTAAAATCAGTAAACCCTTTTTCACGGAACAGCTCCAGCGCTTCCCGGCAGCCGCTGCAGATATGGGAACCATAAAACTTCAGCATGTCCACATCCTTCTTTCTATTAAACTACTCTGTCATTTGTTTTCTGCCGATCCTCTTCTTTATCCAGCTGCGGCGGAGTTGAGGAATTCACCCCTCATATTCCCTTACTTCACAGTTTTTCATGGAGAAACAAAAAAATTCCTCATTGGTCATATCGTGAAAATAACTTTCGATAATCCGGCAGATTCCCCCATGGCACACCAGCAGAAGGCTTTCTCCCGCATATCGCTCCCGCGCCTCCTCCAGCAGAGAGTAAACCCGGCCGGCCGTAAGCATGTGGGATTCCCCACCGGGATACCTTGTGGCAAACATCCTTTTGTGGGAGAGAAAACCGGAATCATCCCTTGGCGCACCCTCAAATATCCCGTAATCCTGTTCACGAAGACGAACGTCGGTGAGAAGGGGCAGGCCCCTGCCCGCGTTGATGATTCCCGCCGTCTCCTGCGCCCGTCTCATGGGCGAACAGAGAATCCGGGAAATTTCCTTTTCCCGCAGCAGTTCCGCCGTCTTTTCCGCCTGTTTCCGGCCTGTCTCGTTAAGTTCCAGGTCCGTCACGCCGCAAACCTTATTTTCTCTATTCCACGCCGTTTCTCCATGACGGGTGACATAGAATTTCATTGCACCGCCTTCTTTCTCTTTCCTATGATAAATAAGCACAGCCCAACAGCTGTATCTTCAGCTTTTTAATATTGTGCCCAATACCGATATCCTGCTTCCGTTTTTGACCGCTCATAGCGCCGCCTCAAACGTTCTGGTGTCCGAACATTTACTGCCTGATTTTATCATAAGAGAGGCGCATCATGCTGCCTAAACAAGAATGTTCGTCATTTTAGAACGCTCTTGTTTGAGTAACATTTATCTTAACAGAGAGTGAGTAAAAAAACAATAGCGGCATTCACTTGGTAAAGCCCGCCGTGCAGAACGCCCTTCCCGTTTAAGAGCGGGAAGGGCGTTCTGATTTACAAGGGCTTCAGCCTGAGGTTTCGGTAGGAAAGATCCTCCCGCAGGGTAAAGCCCTGGTGCTCCCAAAAGGCATTTCCATTTTCATTCTCCGAAAAGGCCACCAGAGCCACTTTAGTGATCCCCTGGGCTTTCAGCGCCTCTACCGCCAGCTCCACCAGCCTGCTTCCGACGCCCTGCCCCTGCTTTTCCCGGGCCACAGCGGTATGGTAAAAATATCCCCGTCTCCCGTCGTGGCCGCTAAGAACCGTGCCGCATATCCGATCTGCCTCTTCCGCCACAAAACAGGTTTGGGGATTGCGTTCCAAATATCGGACAATCCCTTCCCGGGAGTCGTCCAGGCTGTTCAGGCCCATTCCCGGGGTGCTCTGCCACAAGGCGAACGCTCCGTCATAATCCTCTGCCCGCATGATCCGGTAAGTCAAGCTTGTCTCCCCTTTCTCTGGTAGGAAAACAGGGGAAGCCTGGCTCCGGCTGCCCCTGTCTGTTATCCGCTCAGGCCTGCGCCCCCATAGTTTTCACCAGCACGGCCTTCTGCGCATGGAGACGGTTTTCCGCCTCCTCAAAAATGCACCCGGCATTTTGTTCAAATACCTCTGCCGTGATCTCTTCGCCGCGGTGGGCGGGCAGGCAGTGCTGGACCATGGCGTCCGGCTTGGCCTGGGCCATCAGCTTTTCATCCACGCAGTAGCCCTTGAATGCAGCTTCCCGCTTCGCCCGTTCCTCCTCCTGACCCATGGAAGTCCATACGTCGGTGATCACCACGTCGGCGTCCTTTGCCGCCTGCAGGGGGGAATCCGTCAGCTCAAAGCAGTTGTACTGCGAGGCGAATTCCAGGATCTCCCGGGGGGGACGATATCCTTCGGGACAGGCCACAGACACGCTCATTCCCACCTTGAGGCAACCCACAATTAAGGAGTTCATCATGTTGTTACCGTCGCCGATAAAGCACATTTTCAGCCCTTCCAGAGAGCCCTTATACTCCCGGATGGTCATCAGGTCCGCCAAAATTTGGCAGGGATGGCAAAAATCGGTGAGCCCATTGATTACAGGTACGCTGCCGTACTCCGCCAAAGCCTCCACTTCATCCTGATCGAAGGTGCGGATCATAATGCCGTCCACATAGCGGGAAAGCACCCGGGCCGTATCCTGCACCGGTTCGCCCCGGCCGATCTGAGAACCGTCGGAGGAAAGCACCACCGCATATCCGCCCAGCTGGTTGATGCCCACCTCAAAGGACACCCTGGTGCGGGTGGAGGACTTTTCAAAGATCATACCCAGGCATTTTCCCTTCAGGTAGGGGTGCTCGATCCCATGTTTGGTTTCATATTTCAATTGATCGGCCAGGTTGAGAATTTCAATAATCTCCTCCCCGGTCAGATCCAGCAGCTTCAGCAGATGTTTCATCTTGATGACCCTTCCTTTCCCGCGCCTGTCCTCGTTCTTTTCGGGCCGGCGCACTTAAATATTCTGATTTCGTCTACATTCCAAGGACAAATAGCTTTCCGTTATACTTCCGGAGCCGGAATGCTGTACACGTTGAGCTGCAGCAGCATTCCCCGCATATTTTCATATTCGTCCGTCCCCTTAAGGACGCCGCCCAGCGATTCCGCCAGATGTATGCTGGCCGGATTCCGGCGGTCCGCCTCCCAGCGGAAAGAGGCATAGCCCTTTTGCCCGTAATAGCCGAGCATCGCGCCGACAGCCTCACGGGCGTAACCCTGCCGCCAGAATTCTTTCCTGATCCACACTCCCACCTCCGGCTCCCTGTCGGAGAGGCCGTGGATATCCGCGACGCCGAGAAATTGGTTTTTCCTATCCCGCAGGGTGAAGAGAACGGAACCCACGCTGTCCCCTTCCGCAAACTGCAGAATTTCCCGTACCGCCTCCTCCGGAGAGCCGTAGGGCTTCGGGTATTGGTAGTGCGCAATCTCCTCCGTATAATAGGCAAAAAGGTCCGCTCCATCCTCTTCCTGCATGGGGACAAGGGTCAGGCGGGGCGTCTCAATCGGCAGCTGGCCTCCCCACTTTATCATAGCTCACCTAAAACCTTTTCAAAGACAGCAAGCCCCTTGTCAATCTCTTCCTTTGTGATGGTCAGCGGCGGCAAAAAGCGGACCAATTCTTTGGCTGTGAGAACCAAAAGACCCTCCTCCGCACAGCGCACCAGCACATCGTGAGCGTCGCCTGTTTTGAGCTTCACGCCCAGCATCAATCCCTTGCCCCGCACGTATTCCACCTGGGGCAGCTCTTCCAGCCTCTCTTTCAGATAGGCCCCTTTTTCCTGCACCTCCCGGAGGAAAGCAGGATCCTTTACCCGCTTAACCACCTCTCTGGCCCCCGCGCACACCACGGGATTTCCGCCGAAGGTGGACCCCTGCATGCCGGGCTGCAAAATATCCTTCAGCTTCTCGTTCACCAGGCAGGCTCCGATAGGCAGGCCTCCTGCCAGGCCCTTGGCGGTGGTCGCCACATCCGGTTCCACGCCGTAGCCCTGGTAGCTGTAAAAGCTGCCGGTACGGCCCACGCCTGTCTGCACTTCGTCGATCATCAGCAGCACGTCCTGCTCCGTGCACAGCTTCCGCAGGCCCTGCACAAAAGCCTCCTCCATGGGAACCACGCCGCCCTCGCCCTGCACGGTTTCGATGAGCACGGCGCAGACAGTGCCGTCCAGCAGTGCTTCCACGCTGGAAAGGTCGTTGCCCTCCGCATAGACAAACCCTTCTGTCAGCGGCAGAAAGTCCTGATGGAATGCAGCCTGCCCTGTAGCGGCCAGCGTGGTCAGCGTTCTGCCGTGAAAGGAATTGTTCAGAGTGACAATCTGATACGCGCCCCGCTTCTCCCCATACTTCCGAGCGACCTTGACGGCGCATTCATTGGCTTCTGCCCCTGAATTGCAGAAAAACGCCTTCGCCATGCCGGAAGCCTTGCACAGTTCCTCTGCGAGCGATGTATTCTGGGGGCTGTAATAATAGTTGCACAGATGCTGAATCTCCGCTGCCTGCGCGGCTACCGCCGACGCCCATGCAGGGTCGCTGTACCCCAGGGCGTTGACCCCGATGCCGGAGGTAAAATCGATATACTCTTTGCCTTCCGTGTCCCAGGCCCGGGCATTCCTTCCCTTCACCAGAGATGCGTCCACCCTGCCGTATGTGTGCAGGATATAGCTTTGATCCTGATCCTTGATCTCCTGAAATGTCATACGCCAATTCCTTTCACAATTTATGCTGCCTGTAAAACTCTTTCAGTTCGGCCTTGACCTCTTCGGGCAGTTCCTTTTTGGGAATTCCACGGACCGCACCCTCCAAGCCCTGCAGCCGTTGGATACAGGCGGAAGGATCAATGGCCTGAATTTTCAGCCAAGCCTCTTGCGCGCCGGTTTCCTCCAGCTGCTTCAGGGTGGTGATCCCCACTTGCCGGAGCTGTTCCTCTACAACGCTCCCGATATTCGGCAGCTTTGCCAATTCTCCCATCTCTTCCTCCTGCAGCTTTTTAAAAGCTGCGCAAGACTTTTTTCCTTCGCAGCGTTAGCTTTCGCTTGTTTTCAGCTTTCTGGACCAACCGAAAGTACAAGCCAAAGCTTACTCGTGTGTCCCCGTACGCCGCGCCGTCATATTTCATCCGACCTGCGGAACAGCTTCGGCAGTGTCCTCCTAAACCGCGGTATCTCGCTTGCGGTCGCCGTCCAGCAAAGTACTGAAAACTACACGACACGAATGAAGGAATACGTTTCTCAATAGAACATGGTGCCGATACCCTCGTCGGTAAAGAGCTCCACCAGGATGGAATGAGGGATGCGGCCGTCGATGATGTGGGCGCGCCCCACGCCGCGGCGCACCGCATCCACACAGCAGTCGATTTTCGGAATCATACCGCCGCTGATGATGCCTTCCTTTTTCAAGCGGCTTACATCGCTGACGTTTACCACGGGAATGATGGTGGATTCATCTTCCTTATCCCGCAGAAGGCCGCGCACGTCGGTCATCAGGATGAGCTTCATGGCTCCAAGCTCCGCCGCAATGCGGGCCGCCGCCACATCGGCATTGATGTTGTAGGCCTCCCCGTGGTACCCGGAAGCCACGGTGGAAACAACCGGGATGTATCCGTTTTTGGCCGCATTCTCAATGATTTCAGAATTGACCTCCCGGATCTCTCCCACAAATCCTAAATCGTCTTCCAGCTTGTCGGCCTTGAGCATGGAACCGTCCATACCGCAAAGCCCCACCGCCTTGCCGCCCTGGGCCTCCAACAGCTGTACCAGATCCTTGTTTACCTTTCCGGCCAACACCTGCTGGACAATGTCCATGGTCTCCTGATCCGTATACCGCATACCGCCCACAAATTTGCTCTCTTTGCCGATCTTCTTCAGCATGGCGCTGATTTCCGGACCGCCGCCGTGCACCAGCACCACATTGATGCCCACCAGCTGCATCAGTACAATGTCGCTCATCACGGCGTCCTTGAGCTCTTCATTGATCATAGCGTTTCCGCCGTATTTGACCACGACGGTGGCGCCTGCATATTTCTTGATGTATGGCAGGGCCTGCACCAGCACGGCGGCCCGTTCCGAATTCGAGATATCCATCAGCAATCTACCCCTTCGCTATAAGTTCATTCAGACCAGCAGCAGCAATACAAACACCACGAACACACATAAGACCACCAGAATTCCCAAAACCAGGGAGACCAGCAGGAACCGCCGGATCCATCTGGAGATTCCCAGCCTCTTCGAAAGCAGCAGGAAAAAGAACACGGCAAGCTCCAGGGCTGCGAACACCAGGCTGGCAGCCGGATGGAAAAGCAGCATACTGCCGGTAAACAGCAGCACTGCGAAAAGCAGAGAGAACCCTGCCACCGCGCAGCCAAAGCAGAAAGCAGCCATATCCCAGGGAGAGTTCCGGAGAGCCTTCTGTTTTTTCATGTGCGGTAATCTCCATTGATTTTCACATAATCGTAGGTCAGGTCGCAGCCGTATGCCTCAGCGCTCTCACCGCCCATATGCAGGGAAACCAATATGGTGATCTCCTTTTCCCCCAGCACTTCGCTGGCCTTCTCTTCCGAGAATTCGATGCCCGCGCCGTTCCTGCAGACATCCACCTGCCCCTTTACGGACCGGAAGGAAACGTCGATTTTTTCCACATCCACTGCCGCTCCAGAATAGCCGATGGCGCACAGCACACGGCCCCAGTTGGCATCCGCGCCGAACATGGCGGCCTTGAACAGGGTGGAGCAGATTACTGATTTGGCCACCGTCTTGGCCGTTTCCTCGTCCTCCGCTCCATCCACGCTGCAGACCAGGAGCTTTGTAGCGCCCTCTCCATCTCCCGCCATCAGCTTGGAGAGCTCTCTGCACACAGCCTCCAAAGCCTCTGTAAAGGCTGCGTAATCCTCATTTTCCTCCACAATTTCAGGATTTCCCGCCACGCCGTTTGCCAGCACCGCGAAGGTGTCGTTGGTGGAGGTGTCCCCGTCTATGCTGATCATGTTGAAGGTATTTCCAGTCACTTTGTGAATCGCCCGGTCCAGCATGGCGGTGGAGATGGCGCAGTCCGTGGTGAGGAAGCACAGCATGGTGGCCATGTTGGGGTGAATCATCCCGCTGCCCTTTGAAATGCCGCCCAGCTTCACTGTTTTGCCGCCGATTACGGTCTGAACCGCCACCTCCTTCGGGATGGTATCAGTGGTCATAATGGCAGCGGCAGCGGCTGAGGAACCGTCCGGGCTGAGGGAATCCTTCAGCGCCTGGGCCGCATTCTCGATGGGTTCGATGGGAAGCACTTGGCCGATCACGCCGGTGGAAGCCACAATCACGTCCTGGGGTTCAATCCCCAAAACCTCTGCGGCGATTCTGCACATCTTTTCCGCCTTTTCCGCCCCGTCGGCGTTGCAGGTGTTGGCGTTGCCCGAATTGCAGATGACGGCTTTGGCCTTACCATCCGCAAGATTTTTCTTCGTCACCAGGATGGGCGCGCCTTTGACCAGGTTGGTGGTATAGACCGCCGCCGCATTGCAGGGCGTTTCGCTGTAAATCATAGCCAGGTCTGGCTTTGCCTTATTCTTACGGATGCCGCAGTGGATGCCGCCCGCCACAAAGCCCTGAGCCGCGGTAACACCGCTGGATATGTATTCCATAAATTTTCACTCTACCTTTTCTGAATTTTAATCAATGATAACACCGCCGCTGGGATGGCAAGGACCGCAAAAATTCTTTCCACAAAAACGCGGGAATCTTCTTGCACGCTCCGATTTTCAAGCCGCACTCAAAAAGCGGGCGGCACCAGCTTCAAGCCCATGGTTTCCTCCAGCCCAAAGGACAGGTTCATGTTCTGAACCGCCTGGCCCGCAGCGCCCTTCCCCATATTGTCGATGGCGGAAATCGCCACAAAGGTGCCGGTGCGGGGATCAGTAAACAATGACACATCACAGAAATTGGTGTAATGCACATTTTTCACATTGGCCGCCTGGCCCTTCGGCAGCAGGCGAACAAAAAACTCTTCTTCATACTGGGTTCGGTAGGCGTCCCAGATCTGTTCCTCCGTCACACCGGGCTTCAGCCTTGCATAGCAGGTTGCCAGAATTCCCCGGTTAATGGGCAGCAGATGAGGCACGAATGTGATCTTCATCGCTTCTCCGGAGATCCGGGAAAGGGTCTGTTCGATTTCCGGCGTGTGGCGGTGGTTTGCCACCTTGTAAGCGGTAAAGCTCTCGTTGAGCTCCGGATAATGGTTCGATTGTACAGGTTTCCGGCCTGCTCCCGTTACGCCGGACTTGCAGTCCGCAATGATGCCGGCGGTTTCGATCAAACCGTTTTTCAGCGCTGGCACCAGGGCCATAGGCACTGCCGTGGTATAGCAGCCCGGATTTGCAATCAGCTTTTTCCCCCTGATCTCTTCCCGGAAAAATTCCGGTAGGCCATACACCGCCTTTTCATGCAGGGCCTTATCCGTGTACTCCCCGCCGTACCACTCTTTATAAATATCCTCGCTCTGCAGGCGGAAATCCGCCCCCATGTCGATAAAGGTTTTCCCCTCACGGTCGCACCGGGCGGCAAGCTCCTGGGAAAGGCCGTGGGGCAGGGCGGCAAAAATCACATCGCTCTTCTCTACCGCTTCATCTTCCGTACCGCAGACCATATCGCAGAGTTGGTAATAGGCAGGATATACCTTAGAAAGCTCCATCCCCTCAAAGCTCACAGAGCTGATTGCCTTAAGCTCTGCCTGAGGATGGCCTAAAATCAGCCGGCAGATCTCACTGCCCGCATAACCCGTAGCGCCTACGACACCCACTTTTATCTTTTCCATACAGGCTCATTCCTTTCCCACCAGTTCCAGCACCCTGCGGGCCTGGAACCTGACATTTTCCGGAGCCGGGCCGCCCAGAACCCTGCGGCCGCCCACACATTTTTCCAGAGAGATCGCCTGATACACGCCCTCGTCAAAGCTATCGCATATCTTCTGGTACTCCTCCAGCGGAAGCGTCTCCAGGGTCAGGCCTTTCGCAATGCACAGCGCGACCAGCTCCCCGGTGATTTTATAGGCATCCCGGAAGGGCAGCCCTTTTTCCGCCACCAGATAGTCCGCGCAGTCCGTGGCGTTGATAAAGCCCCGTGCTGCGGCGTTTCGCATAGTATCCTCCAGCACCGTCATGGTCTGAAGCATGGGAATCAGGGGTGTGAGGCAGAGCTTCAGGGTATCCACCGCGTCGAACACCGCCTCCTTATCCTCCTGCATATCCTTGTTGTATGCCAGTGGCAGTCCCTTCATCATGGTGAGCAGGCCCATCAGATCACCGAATACCCTGCCGCTCTTGCCGCGGATTAACTCCGCAATGTCAGGGTTCTTTTTCTGCGGCATGATGCTGGAGCCGGTAGAGAAAGCGTCGTCCAGCTCGATAAATTTGTATTCCCAGGAGCACCACAGCACCAGCTCCTCACAGAGCCGGGAGAGATGCACCATAGCCATGGACACGGCAAAGGCGATTTCTGCGCAGAAGTCCCGGTCGGACACGCCGTCCAGGCTGTTCTGGCTCACCTTGGAAAAGCCCAGCAGCTTTGCCGTCAGTTCCCGGTCCAGCGGGTAAGTTGTTCCTGCCAGGGCCCCGCTGCCCAGCGGCATCACATCCATGCGGGCGAGGGCGTCGTCAAACCGGGACAAATCCCGCAGCAGCATTTCCGCATAGGCCATCATGTGGTGCCCAAAGGTGGTGGGCTGGGCCCGCTGCAGATGGGTGTACCCCGGCATCACTGCTTCGCTGTACTGCTCGGCCTTTCCGCACAGGACCCGGATCAGGGACTTCAGCTGTTCCTTCAGCCCGGCACATTCGCCGCGCAGGGTAAGGCGTACGTCCAGCGCCACCTGATCGTTCCGGCTGCGCGCCGTATGCAGGCGTTTGCCCGCATCCCCGATTCTGGCGGTCAGTTCCCCCTCGATAAAGGTGTGGATATCCTCGGCGTCCGGATCGATGGTGAGCGCGCCGCTTTCCAGCTCTTCCCGGATCTGCCGGAGTCCGGCACAAATTTTCTCACTCTCACTCTGCTCGATGATCCCACACTCCCCCAGCATGGAGGCATGAGCGATGCTGCCCTCGATATCCTCTCGGTACATGCGGCTGTCAATCGAAATGCTGGAATTGAAATCATTTGTTTTGGGATCGGCTTCCTTCTGGAAGCGGCCTTTCCAAAGCTTCATTGCCGTATCTTCCTTTCAAAGCAGGGCGCTGTCCGGCTGCCCGATAAATTTTAAAAAATTTTCCCTGTAGCCCGGCAGATGGGACAGCAGGGACGGGGAGAGTTCCCCCGCTTTGGCCATCCGTACAAATTCCGGGAAATCCACCCACTTGGCCTCACAGGTTTCCCCTTCCTGGAATTTCACATCCTCCAATGCCACGTTCAGATGCACGCCGTAGTTCCTGCCCAAATAGGGGGCGGAACAGGCGCTGCCCAACAGGGTGAGCTGGCCTTCTCCGGCTTCAATGCCTGTCTCCTCCCAAAGTTCCCGCAGAATGGCATGCACACAGTCTTCTCCTGCTTGTACATGGCCGGAAGTATTCTCCCATTTTCCGGGGGCAAAGCTTTTTTCCATGCTTCGCTTGGTGAGAAAAATCCGGTCGTCCCTGTCCACAATCCAGATACCCACCGTCAAAAGGTATTCGCCTTCCTGCAAAGCCTCGCCTCTGGCAATCACTTTGCCGGTGCGGTTGCCGTCCTGATCGTAAATATCCACCCGTTCCACGTTCCGCCCTCCAACAGGGAAAGGGCAGACAGCCTGCCGTCCACCCCATCCAACTTGATCGCCCTCAATTATTTATCGTAGGTCAGCCCCTTCTTCGCCTGTACCTTGATAGGCAGGCCAAAGAGGTTGATAAAACCGGCGGAATCGTTCTGGTCGTATACCTCGTCCTCGTCAAAGGTGGCGATTTCTTCGTCATACAGGGAATAGGGAGAAGTGACGCCGGCGTCGATAATATTTCCCTTGTAGAGCTTAAGCTTTACATCGCCGGTCACGGTTTCCTGTGTGGAATCCACAAAAGCTGAGAGAGCCTGCCGCAGGGGAGTATACCACTGGCCGAAATAGACCAGCTCTGCAAACTTCAAAGCTACCTGCTGCTTGTAGTGGAAGGTGTCCCTGTCAAGGCAGATTTCCTCCAGCTTATTGTGGGCATGATACAGGATGGCGCCGCCGGGAGTTTCGTACACACCGCGGGACTTCATGCCCACCAGCCTGTTCTCCACAATATCGGCCAAACCAATGCCGTTTTTGCCGCCCAGCTCGTTGAGCGCAGTCACCATTTCCGTGCCTGAAAGGGTTTTGCCATCGAGCTGTGTAGGCACACCCTTTTCAAAATGCAGGGTGATATAGGTGGGCTCATCGGGAGCCTGTTCCGGAGAAACGCCCATCTCCAGGAATCCAGGCTTATTATACTGAGGCTCATTGGCGGGGTTCTCCAGGTCCAGGCCCTCATGAGAAAGATGCCACAGGTTCTTATCCTTGGAATAGTTGGTCTCCCGGTTGATTTTCAGCGGGATGTTGTGGGCCTCCGCATATTCAATTTCCTCTTCTCTGGATTTCAGATCCCAGATTCGCCAGGGGGCGATAATTTTCAAGTCGGGCGCGTAGGCCTTGATGGCAAGCTCGAACCGCACCTGGTCGTTGCCCTTTCCGGTGCAGCCGTGGCAGATGGCGTCCGCCCCTTCTTTCTTGGCGATTTCCACAATTCCCTTGGCAATGATGGGCCGGGCGAAGGAGGTGCCCAGCAAATATTTATTTTCATATACGGCGCCCGCCTTGACGGTGGGATACACATAATCGGTTATGAACTCTTCCTTCAGATCCAGCACATAGAGCTTGGAAGCTCCGGTTTTCTTCGCCTTCTCCTCCAGCCCGTCCAGCTCGGTGCCCTGGCCGACGTCGCCCGAAACGGCGATCACCTCGCAGTTGTTGTAATTTTCCTTCAGCCAGGGGATAATGATCGAGGTATCCAGACCGCCGGAATATGCCAATACTACCTTTTTGATTTCGTTTGCCATAAGTAACGCCCTCTCTTTGCAGATTATTTTCAGTGGATGCTTTCCTTCAATTCTGATTGTTCCTCAGTAAAATAACCGCTGAACAAATCGCGCCGGATTCATTCAGCGCTTCCCAAACAATTGCTATTATACACCCGTTTCTGGAAAAATCAAGAGTAAATTGTATAATTATTCATATCAATTCAAAAAACGGAAAACGGCGCGGAATTTTCCGCGCCGTGCCACTGTTTTTTGTTGTATATCACCCTTTTTCGCTTTGTAAGCATGCATATTCACAGGAAGAAAAAGCCGTTTTATGCACCTTATGCATATGATTATGCAACCGGGTTCTCTGTCTGCCTGCAGAGGGATATTCTTTTCGCCTGAGGGATTTTTTCCGCTTTTTCCCGCCTGTCCCTTTCTTCCCGCTTTTTCATATAGCAGCGGTACAGCAGAATTCCCAGACCGCTCAGAACGGCGGTAGCGGCAAACACGATAACGGCAAAGAGGTAATTCTGGGTGCCCAAGGCGTCCCCGCCGATAGTGGAGGTGATTACCGAAGGAATTCTCGCCGTGAGGGTGATAAAAATCCAGAAGGAAAGCTTCATCGGTGTAAGCCCCACAATATAGGTCATTACATCCTTGGGCGTTCCTGGAATCAGAAACAGGATATAGGCAATCAGATTCAGCCGTTTTTCATTTTGCAGGAATTTCAGGGAACGTATCTTTTCCTCGGACACGAACAGGGCGACAAAGCGCATGCCGAATTTTTTGACGAACAGAAACACGGTGACGCTACCCAGCAGCGCCCCCAGAAGGCAGAGGCCCGTACCCTCCACCGCGCCAAAGGCATAGCCCGCGCCGATTTCCAGAGGCTCTCCGGGAATGAACGCCACCACGATTTGAAACGCCATCATGCCTATGAACGCCAGCCTGCCCCAGGCCCCGCTGGCGTCTACCCAGGCGCGGAATTTCTCCGGCTCGGATACAAATTCCACCATCGGTTTTCCCACAAACCAGCATATGGCGCCGGTAAAAATCAAAAACACCGCCAGACTGGCTACCGCCGCGATCCTTTTCTTTTTGTCTCTTTTCATGCCGTATTCTCTCCCTTTTCCTGTTTTCCAAAATTCCCTGGCAGTGGGAAGCCTCCCGTGGGCCGTCAAGTACAACTGCACCCCTGACTTCCTGTATTGTCAGTAACCGCCGAGCGAATCATGCCGGATGGCCCGGCGCGGGTTTTTACAACGTTTCCTATAATATAGGGGAAGAATATCAAATTTTCCTCAAAAGTTCCTTACGAAAAGCTTGCGATATCTTACAGAACTGAAAAAGAAGCTTGTATCAAAGCTCCTACTCCCGGAGCATTCGCTGCCCGCAGGCTGCCTCTGTGTTTTTTATGATGGTTGCGCCTCAGCCGAAGTATTTTTCAGCGCCGTTATTCCGCCAAAGGAGCCGCCGCATTCATCCGGAGTTGAGCTGTCTCGCCTGCACAGAAAGAAAGGGGCGCCGCAAAATCCCCCTTTTGCGGCGTCCCTCCTGAACATCTACTTGCATGCTTCCCGGAACAGTTCTCTTGTATTGGCTTCCCACTAAAAAACCGTTGAGGCTTCAGGAGAAACGGTTTTTTATCCAATTGGCTTAGCCGCTCCCCCTTATATGACGCTTGCCGCGTCGTAGGCGCTGTGAACGGCCTGGCAGAGATCGGCCGGGCTTCCTGCGCAGTCTCCCACCCGGATCACGGAAATTCCGGACGCTTCCAGCTGCTCTGAAGCAAAGGCTTCCGGACTGGCGCCCGCCGCCATGACAACAAAACTGCAGGGAAGCTCCTTTTCTGTTCCATCCTCCACCGTGCAGATCACTGAACGGGAGGTGATCCGGCTGAGCTTATGGCCTGTCAGCAGCCTGACGCCTGCCAGCTCCAGCTCCCTTAGCAGGATGGGGCGTACCGTATCCGATTCCTCCTTTGCAATGGCGTCCAGCATCTCCACGATTGTGATGTTGCATCCACGGGACGCCAGCAGTTCCGCCGTCTCCACGCCTACCAAGCCGCCTCCTATTACGATGACCTCACCGCCGCACATCTGCCGGCCGGAAAGCACCTTCCAAGCGTCCAACACATGAGGAAGCTGCGCTCCCTCCACAGGGATCAAACGGTTATGCGCTCCCACCGCCACAATCACACAATCCGGTTCGAGTTCAATCAACTCCTCCTGAGTGGGAACCCTGCCCAGGAAGAATTCCACCCCCAGCCTCTGCGCCTCCTGCATAAGGAAATCTCCGGCCCGCATCACTTCATGCTTCCGGGGAGGTTCGCTGGCAATGCCCAGCTGCCCACCCAGACACAATTCCCTTTCAAAGAGCGTGACACGATGCCCCCGCAGGGCTGCCACCCTGGCAGCTTCCAGTCCTGCCGGACCTCCGCCCACCACCGCCACGCGTTTCCTGGCCGCGGCAGGCTCCAGCCTTTTTTTCGCCTCATATCCATTTTCTGCATTGAGCACACAGCTGATAAACCTGCGCTGCTGAACGGCGTCAGTACAGCCCTTGTTGCACATGATACACTGGCGGATGCGTTCCGGTACGCCCTCCTGCAGCTTTTCCCCCCAATCCGGATCGCACAGCAGCGGACGGCCCAACCCCACCATATCGCAGCAGCCGTTTTCCAGCATAGCTTCCGCATATTCCGGCGAGACGATGCGTCCCACCGTGGAGACCGGTACGCTCACCGCCTCTTTGACCGCCCTGGAGTAGGGTTCAAAAAAGCCGTAGGGTTCGGCGCCCATCGGCGGGATGGTATCGCCCATATTCCCCGTGTGGTTTGCCTGGGCCACATGGAAAAAGTCTACGCCCGCCTGTTCCAGACGCCTGGCAAGCTCCACCGCCTCCTCCGGTTCCAATCCCCCCTTGCCTACCCGTTCCGCCGTCAGCGGATTCACAGAGATCACGGGCAGCTTGTACTCCAGCAGCAGCCCCGGGACTGCTTCCCGCAGGGTTTCCACCACCTGCAGGGCAAAACGGATGCGGTTCCCGAAGGAGCCTCCGTAGGCGTCCGCACGGTGATTGAGCACTTTGGAGCACAGCGCCCCCACCAGCCGGTCCCCGTGGATTTCAATGACGTCCACGCCTGCTTTTTCCGCCCTTTTGGCACAGGCGGCATAGCTTTTCAGCACCTCTCCAAGCTGGCTCTCCGACACCTCGTCGATAAAGTGAGTCATGTCATAGTGCAGCTTCTTTCTGGCTTCCTCCATATTCCCCTTCTGAAAAAGCTTCGTCAAACCCGGAACGTCATATTCAGGATAAAAAAGCTGGATAGCCAGACGGGCGCCAAAGCTGTGCACCGCCTCTGCGAGCCTTTGGAAACCTGGAATCTGCCGGTCGTCAAACAGGCGGGGCGTTGGGGAGAAGGTGCTGATGGGCGCCACATCCCCCAAGACAATATAACCGGTCCCGCCCTCCGCCAGGCGCTTATAAAAGTGAAAGCTCTGCTCCCCGATAGAACCGTCCCTCTCCTCATAGCCGGTAGTCAGAGGCGGGAACATAATACGGTTTGGAAACGTGACATTTTTAATTTTGATCGGTTCCAGCAATTTCATCATAGCAGCTGCCCTTCCTTTCTGAACATTCAAACCGCGGCGGCTCCAAACACGACGCTAGAGCCTTTTTTCTTATGTCCACTATAGTTCGATTATTTGACAAAGTCAAGAAATCATTGTAGAATAAGTATAGAAAAATAGGGAGATTGAGAAAAACAAATGAAAAAAACGCTATCTCTTGCCGTAACCGTACTATACAGGGATTTTTCCGACTTCTGTGAAAGCATCCTGCAGGAATCCGGGCTGTCCAAGGGTCTGCTCTTTTTTCTGCTTTATATTGGAAAACATCCGGGCTGTACACACGGGGAGGTTTCCGCCTACCTGGGAAGCGATAATGGACATACGACACGATGTGTCAACAGGATGATTGAGGGAGGATTTGTGCGCCGGGACGCTTCTGCCCTGGACCGGCGCGTACGCCGGCTGTGGCTGACGCCCCAGGGAGAAAAAACCTTTCACCGCTGCTATAATCTTTTTCTGCAGTGGGACCGGGAACGGTTTGGCAATGTACCGGAAAAAACAAAAACACAGGCGCGTCTGGCCCTAGCGGCTCTTCTGGAGGAAAGCGGGTGCTTCCCGCAGTTGAGTAGTGAAAGCCCATAACCGGAGGTGTGTTAGATGAAAGCCTACAAGTATTCCATTGTCTACAGCAGCCGTACTGGAAACACTGAATTTCTGGCCCGGGCAATCCGGGAAGCGCTGCCTCAGGAAAGCTGTGAATATTTCGGTCCTGCAGAACGCAGGGCTTTGAAATCCTCCCTGCTCTTTATCGGCTTCTGGACTGATAAGGGCGCCTGCGACAGCGACACTTCTCTTTTTCTTAACGCCGTGCACAACAAGCGGATTTTTCTGTTCGGCACTGCGGGCTTCAGCGGCAATGATTCCTATTATGAGGCCATCCTGACTCAGGTGAAAGAGCTAATAGACCCTTCCAACCGGATTCTGGGTGCTTTTCTGTGCCAGGGTAAAATGCCGGCTCCGGTACGCAGGCGTTACGAGGAACTGCTGCGTCAAAATCCTGGCGACAGCAAGGTGCGCCAGCTGCTGGAAAACTTTGACCGCGCAGCAGATCATCCCAACGCCGCGGACTGTGAAGCGCTGCTGCGATGTGTAGAGCAGGCGCTGAAAAAATTTTAACCTTTCCGCAGAAGCAGAGAATCTGTGGCTGGCGCCTGAAGCAGCCGTATAAAAATGCCCCTGAATTTGGCCGAAGCAGGCCGCATTCAAGGGCATTTTCTGTTGGAACGCTTTTCTTGTCACCAGGTTCTGCCGTAACCTTCTGATACGGCAGCCCAGTTTTCTTCTCTTTTCTCAGGAAACCCTGGTAATGTACTGACAATACACATAGATATTCTGAATTTTTTTTGCCGCAACCCCATCCTCAGTCTCTACTTCGGGTTGGGTTTCCGACTTTGTGACATACAGCTTAATGGCAATGGCATCCTGACCGACACGCATCTTCCTTACCGGCTTATAGGCGAAATCCCGCCGCTCTATCCCCACGTATTCATGCAGAACATCCTCAATGGACCGATCTGTAAAGCAGCGGAGAATATCCTCGGTTTCATACATATCGATGATAGCCTTGGCCTCTTCAAAGCTGAGATTGGTGGAATGATAGTCTCCGGCCCCCACCACATACATGGTGCTGTTATCGAGCAACAGCAAAGGTTCCTTCTTTTCTGGCATAAGACAGACCTCCTTCTTGAAATGTTCTGAAAAGATTGACAAAGCATTGACAGATTGCACATGTCATATATTTATCATCAAATTCATTATAGCAATTCTGCATAGGTAATTCAAGCAAAAAAGGCCTGTTAAAAAATTAATTAAGCAGAGCGATCACAGCTCTTTCAAAATACCCGGTCCCTTTTTCAAAACCCAATGCCAGAGTACCGCGGCCAGCACCAAAAAGAGGCCGCTGCAGCAGAGAAGAAAGCTCTCCGCAGCCAAAAACGTTCCCAATTTCCAATAAACCAGCGCGGCTGCAGCAGGAATGAGCATACTGGCGAAGACGCCAATCATAGTAGAGGCGGACTGCTTGACAACCAGCGTATCGTTTACAGCGTCCATTTTGGGAAACCGGAGGTTGACCGCGAGACCGAAGCAGGGCACAAAGCACCCCAGCGAGGCGCAGAGGCAGAAAAGAGCCAGCAAAGCCTGGGGTGTGAGGGAAAAACCGTACCAAAGCAGGGGCAGGCACAAAAGTGCCGGTCCCCAGATCAGCAATGCGTTGAGAAGAGCTTTCACAAGAAACAGCGTACTGCTGCGGATCGGCGCCTCCTTCAGAATCCAGAGATATTTCCCTTCCAGGCTGATGGATGCACAGGCGGGCACCGTCATGAGAAACAGGAAAGAAAGTGCCGCCGCTACCAGCAAAACTGCCGGAACTCCCGGAATCTGCGCCAGCATCAGCTGCAGCGCATCCCTCTGAAACGCGGCAAAAATACTGCCCGCCAGAGCCATCATGGCGCCGATCCCCAAATTAAACAAATAGATGGGCGTTCCGAAAAAACGGCCGGCTTCCTTTTTCAGCAGCGCTGAAAACTGGCTGCCTGCGGCAAGAGAACCCAAACGGTAGTCGGAACGGGAGGAATGTGTTAGAAGCCTCGTCAGGATTCCCGTATAAAAACGGCTGAACAGCCACACCGCCAAAAGAAAAGGGACCAGCGTGATGGCCGCGAAACCCAGATAAGCCGGCAGGCTTCCGGCAAGGCCCAGACGCAGCAGGCCAAAAGGCAGCAGCCAGCTTCCCAGCGCTCCCTCGATTGCTCCCTGATGGGCCGCAATGTCCCCCACCGCCTGATTGATCTGAAAGGCTGCAACAAACACCAACGCCAGGAACACCAGATATACCAGATTTGTCACCAGCGCCTTTCCCTGGGAACGGCTTTGGATCAACGCCAGGAAGAAGCCCACCACTGCGGAGAGCAGGGTGGAAAGCAGAGACAGGAACAGGGTGGAGATCATCAGGGCCATACAGAACAGAACCCCGCCTCCCCCTCCGTATACCAGGTAGATCACTCCTGCCGGGATCAACAGAAACACGTTGAAAATCAGGTTTTCCAAATAGAGAGCCAACAACTTGGAGAGCATGACGGAAAAAGCAGATACCGGCAGGGAAAACAACAAGTCCATATCCCTGCCGCCAAACACGATGCCGCTGGCTCCCATAGAAGCAAACATCAAAGAAGCGGCGCAGGCCACCACCGCCATGAGTATGGGCAGCAGCTCCAAAAGGCCCACAGGCTGCAGCGACTGCGCCAACAGTAAGCTGTACACCACAGAGATATAGACGGACAGCCCGCCCATCAACAATACGATCAACGCGCCGGAAGCCTTCTTTTTCCCCTGCTTGTTGTTGCTGAAGGAGGTGAGCATTCCCAACAGATTCACGCGCATCAGCGCCAGAGTTTCACGCATGGCTATTCCCCCCTTTTTTCTGTTCCAAGCCGCATTTCCGGGCGGCGCCGGCACGGCCCAAAGGAAGAGCAGGGCAGTTTTCCCATATGCTCGGCTCAATGATTTTCATGTTATTCTCCAGCCCCTTCCTTGGCCAGCTCCAGAAACACGCTTTCCAGGTCGGAATTGCCCACCACATCTTCTGTACGGCCGATTTCGATCAGTCTGCCGCCGCGGATGATAGCGATGCGGTCGCAGAGCTTTTCCGCCACTTCCAGCACATGGGTGGAAAAAAACACGCTTCCGCCCTGTTCGCAGAGCTCTTTGAGGAATTGCTTCATGGTAAAGGCGGCGGCCGGATCCAACCCCACGAAAGGTTCGTCGAGAATGAGCAGTGCGGGTTCCCGGATAAAGGCGGAAATCAGGGCCAACTTTTGTTTCATGCCGTGGCTGTAGCTGCCAACCCTGCTGCCCAGGGAACCGGTGAGCTCGAAGGCCTGCCCATACTTCCCGATGCGCTCTTCCCGTTGCGCCTTGGAAAGACCGTAGATATCGGCAATAAAGTTCAGATAGGCGATGCCTGTCATAAACTCGTAAATATCAGGATTATCCGGCAGAAAAGCCATTTTGCGCTTGGCCTCCACCGGCTGCTTTTCAATGGATTTCCCGTCTATCAAAACTTCCCCGGCGTCGAACTCCATGATCCCCGCCACACAGCGGAGGGTGGTTGTTTTCCCCGCGCCGTTATGGCCGATGAACCCCAAAATTTCGCCGGGCTCTACCGTGAGCGACAGATCGTCCACCGCCCTTTTGCCTCCAGGATAGGTCTTTGTGAGATGATTGATGGAAAGCATGTTATCCTCCTCTTTCCTCGGGTCCTTCTCTCAAACAAAGAAAACGGCCCTTTTTGCTTTTCTTCCCGATTATAGTCCCCTGTCCTTCCGGCTTCAAGGGATTTCGAGTTAACTTTCAGGCATATAAATCAACCGGAAGGAAACAACCCTTCCGGTCTCTGCTTTCGGTTCCGAACTGCACAGCTTCTTATTCAAAGCTGCCGCTTACAAAACGCCGCTTTTTTCTCTCTGGTCAAATTCCTGCACAGGGGCATAGAGGCGTTCATCCACCCTGGCTGTTATCCTGAGGCCTTCTTCCACATATTCCTCTGATAGGACGGCTCCCTCTTCCCGCAGCCTGGCAGCCAGACCGCTTTTGGCAAAAGGCAGCAAAAGCTCCACCTCGAAGGTTTTCTGCGGCAGGTTTTCCTCTACAGCCTTCAGCAGTTCCTCCACACCCTCTCCCGTAAGGGCGCTGATGCGTACCGCTCCTTGTACCCGTACAGCCAACGTCCTGTCCTCCACCGCATCCCATTTGTTGAGCACCGGGATGACCGGCCGGTCCGCGCTGCCCAGCTCCTGCAGCAGCTCGTTGGTCACCGCCAGATGCTCCCCAGCCTCCTCGCTGGAGGCATCGCACACGTTCAGGATGATATCCGCCGTAGCGGCCTGCTCCAACGTGGATTTGAACGCCTCCACCAGGTGGTGGGGCAGGCGGCGCAGCAGGCCGACCGTGTCGATCAGCATCACAGTCTTGCCGCAGGGCAGCTTCAGCGCCCTGGCCGTGGGGTCCAGCGTGGCAAAAAGCTTATCCTCCGCCAGCACGCCGGCCTGTGTCAGCTGGTTCATCAGGGTACTCTTCCCCGCGTTGGTGTATCCCACCAATGCCACGGTGATTGTGCCGTCCTTCTTGCGGCGGCGGTTGATTTCGCTCCGGGCCGCCTCCACACCTTTGAGCTGCTCCCGGAGGCTGTTAATGCGCCTCCGGATATGCCGGCGGTCCGTTTCCAGCTTGGTTTCGCCGGGACCTCTCGTCCCGATGCCCGCACCAAGGCGGGACAGAGCGGTCCCCTGCCCCGTGAGCCTGGGCAGCAGATATTTGAGCTGGGCGAGTTCCACCTGCAGTTTCCCCTCCCTGCTCTGGGCCCGCAGGGCAAAGATATCAAGTATGAGCATGGTGCGGTCGATCACCCGGATGCTGCACAGCTTTTCCAGGTTCCGGATCTGGGTGGGAGAGAGTTCCCGGTCAAAAATCACCAGGTCCAATTCTTCCTTTCTGCACAGCTCAGCCACTTCCTGGGCCATGCCGGAACCCACACAGGTTGCGGTATCCGGCGCAGGCCGCTTCTGCGCCAGGGTAAACGCCGGATCAGCCCCTGCGCTTTTGACAAGTTCGGAAAGCTCCGCAAGAGAGCTCTCCGCGTCATATTCTCCAGTATCCAGACAGACAAGGAGCGCACGCTCCTGTTTTTCTTCCGTTTCGTACAAAGCAATCCCTCCGTCACACTGACCTCCATGCGCCTCACGGCGCGGACGTCCTTCGGGGAAAACAGCCTTCCGCGCTGTTCCCACATTTTTGGAAGCAGCTGAACAGCTGCTTTCCCCTTTCCTTTGCTCTTCTCCCGGAAACGCCGGGAAACAATTGCAGACGCCGGAAGAGCGGAAGAAAGCCTGTGGGAAGAATCCTCTGTTGACACGGCTGAAGATATTCCACGGGGCTTCGTTTCACGCTCTCCGCTGCAACTGCCTTAATCATAGTATACTATTTTTCTCCCGTCAATTCTTTCTTTTCCCCCGGCCGGATCAAGGCCTTCTTCAAAAAACGCCGCACTAAGGCAAATGCTGTAAAACCCGATAAAATCCTGACATATCTCGATAAAAATCTTTCCTTCTTTAATTTTCTCTTACTTTGACTTTCCGCATATTGATTTCCAAAAAACCATAGTGTAAGATAGAATCAACAAAGCAAAAGAGGTGTCACTTGAATGGCAGACTATTATAATAACGGGAACGGGTACCAGCAGAACTCCGGGCAGCAGCCCATGTATAATCCTCCCCAGTATCAGCCGCAGACGGGCATGGAGCCCCCTCCGGGCTACGTGCAGAAGAGCCGCACGGCCGCCGGGGTGCTGGCGATCCTGCTGGGCACCTACGGCATCCACAGTTTCTACCTGGGAAACACCTCCCGGGGATTGATGCAGCTGCTCCTCTCCCTGCTCACCTGCGGGATCGGCGCCATTGTCATTTGGATCTGGGGCATTCTGGAGGGCGTAAAAATTCTCGACGGCAGAATCAACACAGATGCAAACGGTGTCTTTCTGAAGGATTGACGCAGGAAACCACTGGAATAAGGAGATACTATGATGAATAATGAATTTGAGAACAACCCCAATCCTCAGAACGATATTCCGCAGCCCACCTTTACGCCGGCTCCGGATTTCGAAGAGAGCGCCGCTCGTGCCGAAGAGGTTGCCGCACAGGCCGAGCAGGTAATTGCCGATGCGGAAGCCGGGGCCGCGCCGTCAGGAAAAGCTGAAGCCTCCGATAAAGCGCCGGAAGCCGCTGCCGGAAACGGACAGCAAACGCCTCCCCAGAACCCCTTCCCTTATGATTCCGTACCCCAGTACGGCGCGCCGCAGTATACCAATCCGGACCCCAACCCCTACGGCGGCTATGACAACGGCTCTTACGGAGCCCCGCAGCAGCCCTACGGTTCATCCCAATACCAGCAGTCCTACGGAACGTCCTATTACCAGCAGTACAATGTACCGCCTGCCGGTTATGCCCAGAAGAGCCGGCTTGCGGCAGGCCTTCTCGGCATCATCTTCGGCAGCCTGGGCATTCACAACTTCTACCTGGGCTTTAACACCAAGGCCGTTGTACAGCTCATTGTGAGCCTGGCAGGCGGGCTTCTCACCTGCGGCGTCGCTACCTTTGCCATGTGGGTTTGGGGATTTATCGAAGGTATCCTCATCCTTTCGGGCAACGGTCCTCGCCAATACGATGGAAACGGCGTCATCCTGCGGGATTGACAGCTTGCAGAAAAAACCAGAAAGAGGGGACGCGTCAAACTGGCGCGTCCCCTCTTTCTGGTTTATTATATTCCCCTGCTGCGGAACCCTTCACTCCGGCAGCCTGCGCAAACGGATGGCCATATACTCTCTGCCGGGCAGCGGAATACGGAATTTACCGCTGTGAATTCCGGCGTCCGTCACCGTCATTCCCCAGGTGTCAATCACTTCCGCCTGATACCTTGCGTCAGGCTCTTTTCTGAATTCCCGGAAGGTGGGACGGCCAAAACCGTAATAATGAATCTCATAGCCGCTGTCAGGCGCCATGCCCTCCGGCACACCCACGGTTTCATCAAAGGAACCTGTCCCCCTCTTCAGGCCCAAGCCGGGGGTTTCACAGAGAATCTGATGCAGAAAACGAATCCTTTCAGGGCTGTCCCCGTGCAGCTTCCCCCCATGGCTCCACCACAGCACATCCTCTGGATTCACAAAGGTCTCCCCATGCCCTGCATAGCCGCCCCGGAGAGAGGCCTCCCAAAACCGCCGGGTCAGCTCCTGACCCGAAATATTGCCCCAGCCCTGATCGATATTCCCCTCGTAGGCAATCTCATCCCACACCACAGGTTTGCCGTACCGGACGCGGTAATCGTCAGTGTATTCCACATGGCGATACAGGTCCTGCCGCTGCATGCTGCAATGGGTAATCCAGGGACGGGTATAGTCATAGAAATCAATGCAGTTATGCACGGAGCGCAGATGGTTGTAGGGATCCTTCTCACAAAGGATGGACGCATAACGCTCCCAGTCCTCCAGCGTTTTGGCACGCAGCAGGTCGTATTCGTTGGCAAGGCTCCACCACACATTCCGGTAAGCTGCAAATCTCGCCACCACATACTTCCAGTAAAGATCGTCCTCTTCCCTGCTCATGGCGGAAAATCCCCAGCGGTCATAGGGGTGCATCACAATGATGTCCGCCTCAATCCCCCTGTCCCGAAGCTCCGCAATGCAGGCTTCAAACCGTCGGAAATGCTCGGGATGAAAGCGTTTGAAATCCCAGTGGTTCCCGCTGAAGTCCACATTGTAGGAAAAATTTTCCTCCGTCAGTCCGGAATTGTCCACCGGCGTACCCTCATAGGGGAAGGTTTCGGGATCGCGGAAATTGTGGATATAATGTTTGGGAAACACGCAGAATCTCATCTTGTTGAAATATCCCTTGGAGAGTTCTTCCAAGGTCTGCTTGCGAATTTCTTCCGGCTGGTGGGACCAGACATAGCAGGTGGTGCCCACGCTGTAATAGGGCGTCCCATCCTCATAGGCAAAATGATAGGTGTTGGCCACCCGCACCGGGCCGTGGTTCTTCGGAGAAGGCGGCGTTACCAGGAAAGCGCCTGTGGTTTTTTCCTCAGAAAAACTGCCGCTTATCTCGTAGGTATATTCCCCTTCAAACGAAGGCATAAACCTTACCTTGTAAACGCCTTCTCCATCGTAGAAACCATCAGCCTCCACCGTCTCATTCTTCCCGCGGAAAATTCCTTTCACCGTATAATCTGTAAAGGGATTTCCCTCTGTGCGGCCGCTGGCGGACACTTCAAATATGTCCCATTTTTCCACTGTCTGCATCATACCGCTCCTTTTCCTTTCTCAAGGCCGCCTGACCGGCGGCCCTTTTTTATTCCGTCCTGCGAAGCAGCCGGAAGGCCGCCCTGCCTTCCGGCTGCTTCGCCCTTCTCATTCACAGCAGCATGTTCACCGCTGCCTTCCAGCCGCCATAGCGTTTTTCCCGTTCCAGTGAGGACATTGCCGGGACAAACCTGACGTGCGACATCCTGCTGAAAATCGACTTATCATAGAGGCCCACGGCAATTCCCGCCGCATAGGCTGCTCCGATGCCGGAAAGCTCTTCCTTTTCCGGCACTGCCACCGGTATGTTGAGAATATCGCTTTGAAACTGCATCAGAAAGCTATCCCTGGTAGGGCCCCCGTCCACACGCAGCTCGCTGATCTTCACGCCTGACTCGCCGCCCATGGCATTCACCACATCAGCGATCTGGTAGGCAATACACTCTTCCGCTGCTTTGACAAGCTCCGCCCTGCCGGTGCTGCGGCTCATACCGCAGAGAATCGCCCTCACATCGCTTTTCCAATAAGGAGCGCCCAGGCCTGTGAAAGCGGGGACCAGATAGGTAGAATCCTCCTGGTTGGCCTCCTGCGCCACCTTCCCCGATTCCTTGGAGGATGAAAGCAGATGGAGATCATCTACAATCCACTTCATCACGGCTCCGGTATAATTGATATTGCCTTCCAATACATAAGTGACCTTCCCTTCCATCCCCCAGGCAAGGGAGGTCACAACACCCTTGCTGCTGAACACCGGGGCTTCCCCAATATTCAGCATCACGGAAGAGCCCGTGCCATAAGTTGCCTTCATCATCCCCGGCTCCAGGCAGCCCTGTCCGAACAGGGCTCCGTGGGAATCCCCAAGCACACCGTGAATGGGGACAGGCTGCGGCAGATAGCCCGCAAAATCCGTTTCGCCAAACAGGGAATCACTGAAGCATACCTCAGGAAGCATGTCGGAGGCAACGCCGAACATGCTGCAGAGTTCCTCATCCCAGCAGAGCTCCTGAATGTTGAACAGCTGCGTCCGGGAAGCATTGGAATAATCGGTTTTAAAGCTTTTCCCGCCGGTCAGCCGGTAGATCAGCCAGGTATCGATGGTGCCGGCACAAAGCCGCTTATCCTCCAGGCCAGGCGTGTGTTCCAAAATCCAGGCCCACTTTGCCGCCGGAAAATAAGGGGAGAGGTTGATGCCGGTTTTCTCTTTCACCTTTTCCCCCTGCGCAGAAAGCCTTTCACAGATTTCTGCGCCTCTCGCACACTGCCACACCACGGCATCCGCCACCGGCAGGCCTGTCTTCCTGTCCCAGATTAGCGCAGTCTCCCGCTGATTGCTGAGCCCCACCGCTGCGATTTCCGTTTTGTCGATCCCGGTCTTCTCCACCAGGTTTTTCACCGTCTGCAGCGTGTTGCGCCAAATCTCCATCGGATCGTGAGAAACCCAGCCGTTTTCGGAAATCTTCTGCTCATGGGGCAGGTCGCTCCGGTCCAGAAGCAATCCGGTTTCGTCGAAGAGCAGCGCCTTTGTGCCGGACGTGCTCTGGTCAATTGCCAGGATATACCGCTTCATCGGCCCATCAGCTCCCTGGCAGCCTTTGCAATTCCCTCTGCATTCAGGCCGTAATAGTCGAACACTTCCTGGGATTTTCCCGCGATTGCCGGCTCATCCGGCAGAGCCAGGTTTTTTACCCGCTTGGGACAGTACTCTGCCACCAGCTGGCTTACCATAGCCCCCATACCGCCGATCACGCTGTGTTCTTCAACCGTGACAAGGGCTTTGACTTTACGTGCAGAATTCAGCACAGCGTCCCGGTCCAGAGGCTTCACACAATACAGATCCAGCACCTGCACGGAGATTCCCTCTGCTGCCAGCAGCTTCGCCGCTTCCACAGCGGGCTTCACCATTTCACCGCAGGCTATAATGGCAAGGTCATCACCTTCACATAGTGTCACAGCCTGATCCAGTTCAAATTTCATCGAATCCGGCGTGTAGATATCCTCCACCGGATTTCTGCCCACCCGGATGTAAGCGGGCTTATCATCCTGCAGCAAAGCTTCCATCAGGGCTCTGGTCTGATGCCTGTCGCTGGGCAGGTAGACCCGCATCCCCGGGATCGAGCCCAGCGCGGCAATATCCTGGGCGCTGTGATGGGTCATTCCCAGTGCCCCATAGCTGACGCCTCCGGAGATGCCAATGAGCTTGACATTTGTACGGGAATAGGCCACGTCCACCTTCACCTGCTCCATGCTGCGGGTGGAGAGGAAACAGGCCGGAGAGGCTGCAAACGGCTTCTTCCCACCCCGGGCCAAGCCTGCAGCGGTGGAAACCAGGCTCTGCTCTGCAATGCCCATCTCAAAAAACTGTGTCGGGAAAGCCTCCGCAAATCCGGAAAGGGAGGCAGAGCCTCTGGAATCGCTGCAGAGAACCACAATATCCCGGTCTTCTTTCGCGTGCTCCAGCAGCACGTCGCAGATTACCTGTCTGTTCGGAATCTTATTCACAGCACGCCGCCTCCTTTCGTTTCAGCTCTTCCATAGCTTTCTGATATTCCTCGTCCGTAGGCACCTTATGGTGCCATACAGCCTGGTTTTCCATAAAGGAGACGCCATAGCCCTTGGTGGTGTCCGCAATGACAACCGTCGGTTTCCCGCTGCAGGCCCTGGACTGCTCGAAAGCCTCGTCGAGAGCCTCCACATGATTGCCCTCCGCGTGGAGCACGTTCCAACCAAAGGCAGACCAGCGCGCGTCCTGGCTGTCCTGGGCCATCACCTCTTCGGTGCCCCCGGAAATCTGCAGTCTGTTGCGGTCCACCACGGCGCACAGGTTAGAGAGCTTATAATGGCCGCCCGCCATGGCTCCTTCCCAAACGGAGCCTTCCGCCAGTTCGCCGTCCCCCATTACCACATAGACCCGGGCGCCGGAACCGTTCATGCGCTCCGCCAGGGCCAGCCCTACCGACACGGAAAGGCCGTGGCCCAGCGAGCCGGAATTCATTTCAACACCATTGACTTTGTTGTTGGGATGGCCGATATATTTGGAGCCAAACTGAGAAAATGTCTCCAGATCCGATTCCGGAAAAAAGCCCTTGTCGCAGAGCACGCTGTACAGCGCCTCCACCGAATGCCCCTTGCTCAGGATCAAGTGGTCATGCCCGGGCTTATCAAAATTTTCCGGCGTCACATTCATCTGGCTGTTATAGAGCACATTCAGGATGTCGCACACACTGAAATCCCCGCCTATATGGCCGGTTTTTGCCCGGTAAACCATGTCGAGCGCTTTTTGACGGAGGGCAAAGGACTTTGCCCTCAACGCCTGATAGTTTTTTTCCATGCCAAACATTCCTTTCCGGCTCATTCGCCCCGGAGATAGGCCTTTACCGCTTCCTCGTTGCCGTCGTACAGGTCCGGCTTTACCTTCATATACTTACAGGCCTCATAAAGCACGGGAACCACATCTTTGTGAATGCCTACACAGTGGTGGATATAGGGCCCCTCCACCAGCTTTGCTTCCAGCCTCTTCCAATTTTCCACCTCTATCCAGAGGTAAGTGCCTTTGGTATAGGGCCCGTCAATGCCCTTTGCCTTGCCCAGGAGCAGGCTGTACTCGCCGTTGTCGCCGTCGAACCGGCAGAGGGTCACTTCTCCGTGTTTTGCCTCTGCCTCTACCGCGCCAGGATGGTCGAAAGCAAGCGGATAGCCGATGCAGGGCTTCTCCCTGGCGCAGGAAATGGGCCAGGGGCCGCAGTGCTGCAGCAGTTCGCCGTTTTCATTGTCGGGATGGCGGACGGTCCAGTCTGCAAAGAAGGAGGGGGTGTTATTCATAGCGGCAGCCTCCGCCAGCACAGCTGTCACCGCGCCGTGAATATCGGTTTCGCACACCACCGGGATTCCCTCTTCATTCATCAGGGAATTGGCCGCACAGGGCATAATGCCCAGCTCGCCTTGCAGGGCGTTCCAGCACTGAATCGCCACGGCATTGCAGCCGTACTGCTCTGCCAAACGTTTCATCGCCACCTTCAGCGCGGCCACATTCTCCAGCTCTTTCTCCTTGATTTTGACCTCCATGTTTTCCCGGCAGTAGTCCATAACCTGCCGGACTTCCGTTTTCTCTTCCTTTACCTTTTTCACCATACCGGTGAGCTCAGGCATGGGAATGGGAGAAAGCTGAATGTTAAACTTTTCCAGAAGCTCGCCCTCATTGCACATAGTGGACCAAAAATCAAAAGGCCTGGGCGCAATCTGCAGGATCCGGGTGTGCCGGAACACCCGCACCACGTTGCACACTGCCAGAAAGTCCCTGATGCCCCGTTCAAATTCGGGATCTGTCAGGCGGCAGTTGGTCATGTATGTAAAGGGTACCTGAAAACGCCGCAGCACCTTGCCTGTGGCGAACAGGCCGCACTGGCTGTCCCGCAGGCGCACGCCGTTTTCATCGGGCCGCTCATCCCTGGGGCCCCAGAGCAGCACCGGAAGCTTCAGCTCCCGGGCCAGCCTTGCCACCACATACTCCGTTCCGAAATTACAGTGGGGCACGAACAGGCCGTCCACGCCGGCCTCCCGAAATTTTTTCAGAATGGGCGCCACATCCCTATCGTCATACAGGAGGCCCTCCGGGTTGATGTCGTCGATGTCCACGAACTCCACACCCAGCTCCTGAAGCCGGTCCCGGGTGAGTCCGCGGTACTTAATGGCGTCCGGCGCACTAAAAATACTCCGGCGCGTGGGCGCGTAGCCCAGTTTGATGGTCGCTTTTGCCATATTCCTCTATCCTTTCTATTCAGGCGTTAAGATCCCGCACGCTGTCCCGCTCTACAAAGGTGTTGCACACCTGTACCTTCGTCTTTACGCCTGTATTGTTCTTCATAATTTCAATCAGCCTGCGCACGGCGGTTCTTCCCATCTCCTGCTTGTGCACACGGATGGTGGTGAGCGCCGGATAGGAAATCATCCCGAAGGGAAGGTCGTCAAAACCGATTACCGATACGTCTCCGGGCACCTTGTAGCCGCATTCCTGCAGGGCGCGCATGGCGCCCAGGGCAATGATGTCGTTATCGGCAAAAAAGGCGGTGGGAAGCTCCGGCTGCTGCCGGAGCAGGTTCTTCATATCCTCATAAGCGCCCTCCATTGTGGGAGTGAGGGAAAAAGTATACTTTTGTTCTACCGGAAGTCCAGCGCCCGACAAGGCGCGCTGATACCCCATATCCCGGTAAAAAAAGTTCTTGATCCGGATATTCCCGCGCAGGTAGCCGATTCTCTTATGTCCCTTATTGATCAGATATTTCACAGCATTGCACACAGAATCCGTATTGCTGATCAATACGGCGTCAAAGGTCATCTCTTCAAACCAGCTGTCCAGCACCACGATGGGGGCCAGGGCATTTTCAAAGGGTTTCATATCCTCTTCCTGCATTTCAGTTGCCAGCAGCAGAATCGCGCAGTTCGGGTCGGAAAGGAGCTGATCCCGCACCGCTTCAAAATTAGGATCCTTTTGGTTCAGATTGCAGATTGTGGTCTCATAGCCCGCGCTCCTGCTCTCCGCCTCAACGCCTTCGATCAGAGCGGAAAAGAACGGCGTATCGGAAACAACCACGCCCTGCTTTTTGTAGATGACAAGCTTGATGTTGTCGATCTTCAGTTCCGGAAGATACCCATGCTCCCTGGCCACTGCCAAAATCCGTTCCGCCGTCTCCTTGTTGACCCCGCGCTTGTTGTTTAGCGCGTTGGAAACCGTCGCCTGGGAAAAACCGGTCAATTCACTGATTGTTTTGATATTGATCTTCATAGGTAAGCCCGCCCTCTTTGTTTCTGTTTTTCTGCAGTAACTTTTTCTTATAAGGATACTATACCACCCGAGATTAAAAATTGCTACTAAATTTTCAGTAGAATATTTAGATGCTCAAAAAAATTCTCTGCAGGCTGGCCCCGCTCCTGCAGAGAAACGATGAATCGCAGCAAATATTCCGCAGGCCGCGCTTTTCCAGCTCATTTCAGGCCGCGCTTTGCGGCCAGTTCCACTGTCAACTCAATCATCTCTTCCCTGTCCTCAGGAAGGAGGAAGCCCAGGGCGATCATTTCATCTGCTTTTCCAGATACCAGTTTCCGGTAATGCTCCAACGTGCCGTAAAGCGCCTGAAGCTTTTGCGGGGAGAAGGGAATCACCTGGCCGAACATGGCCTGATATTTTCCATTGGCCATTTTACTGCTGCTGGAATAGACGCCAACCGGATAATCTGCGCCCGGCGTGCGGATCCCGCCCACAGCGTTCCCGAAGGAATCCGGCTTGTTGCGCACCCATGCGCCGAAGGGATCCGCTTCCTCCGGGGAAGTGAACTCTGTTTCGATTTTTGGCGCGTGCGGCGCCGGCATTCCCTCCCGCACCCAGAGATAAAGGTTCCGCCAGGCAGCGTTAAACACCAGCTCATAGGGATTGTCCAGCGGCTCTCCCTCCACGCCGTCATAGGTCAGTTCCATGCCGATACGCCGGCAATCCTCCCTGCCCTTCCCTTCGTAGTAATCCAGCAGGTTATATTTGGAATCGTGGCTGGAAGCAGGGATCTGGTAGGTGCGGAATTTATAGTCAGGCCTGTCATAATCGTCCGACCAGCGCACCATCCTGTTCTCGCTTTCCGTGTTGATATTGATATAAGGTTCCCTGGCCCCCATCACGCTGCCCTTGGGAATACCGTTTGAGGCCATCATGGGCGTTCTGGGCTCGTAAGCATTCATGGGCGCCATATCAGCCCCGCATCCTGCGGCCAGATAGCCGTCAAAAACAGGGCCGCCCACCCTGTTTTCCGGCAGGTAGGCAAAGGAATTGACATACCTGCACAGATAGCTGCCGGACTGGGACCAGCCGGTGAGATAGAGATATTTTTTGCCGTACTCCCGCAGCGGATTGGCGTCCTCTTCAGAACGCAGAAGTTTTGCAAGGTCTGTCAGCATATCCCAGAACAGGCCCGATTCAAACTGGGGCAGGAAGCCGAACTGATCCAGCTTTTCAGGAGCCTTGCGTTCCGGCATGGGATTTGCCCAATTGATGGGGGCATAGCGTTCCGGGTCAAACCGCTTCAGA
This sequence comes from Neglectibacter timonensis, assembly GCF_900048895.1. Classification (GTDB taxonomy): domain Bacteria; phylum Bacillota; class Clostridia; order Oscillospirales; family Acutalibacteraceae; genus Acutalibacter; species Acutalibacter timonensis. Next base: position 1,333,440 of record NZ_LT160640.1, read on the forward strand.
GCATCCACCACATGGCCCTTGCTGGTAATTCCCACATAGATATCGCCGCTGCGGGTGAAGAATTTCCAGCTGTCCACCCACATACGGTCAATGTCCATCATGGCGGAGGCGTTCAGCACTTCTACCACCACATTGCCGCTGAACTTCGCGGGAGTTTCCGGCCTGCGGACCAGCACCCTGGTAGTGTAGGGCGCATCCGAACAAATGACCTCGGGCCTGTAATGTTCCCCTTCCCGATAGACATTGGCTGTACCGGACATAAAAAACTCGTCCTCCACATAGCCAAATTCCGAAAGTCTACAATGGAAATCAGCCGTTTCAAACGGATAGGACTGTTCTGTCACGGGTATTAGTTTCATTTCCTTGAGCATATTTATAACTCCTTCCCATTGCCGCACGGGCTTTTCTCAGTATTTCCCTCCAAAGTTGAGGGCCAGCTTCGCATAGAAATCCTCCATGGTCAGCCGGGAATCCAATGTATGGTACACCCTGATTTCACGGTTATCCTGACCGTGGATATACTTCATATCCGGTGCAAACCGCGGAGCAGGATGAGGGTCCCAATTCATTCGCTCGCTCTCCTCCAGCAGCACAGTGACAGTTCCCTGGTCTCCCAGCCCCCAGCTCTCTCCATGGGGCCAGTGCTGTACCTGCGCGCATTTCCTGTTGAACTCCACCATCTGGGTAAACAGATAATTGCCGATTTCACCGCAGGGCTGTACCCGGTACTGCAGCTCAGCCAAGGATACGGCGGCCTGCTTATAGACGTTGATGGGGATCTGCCACAGAGGAATCTCAGAGGAAAACACCACGTTGGCGGCGTGGATGTCCTGCAATAGATTAAACTCAAAACCGCCCTCCGGCCACTTTCCGCCGCCAATCCAGATGGCGGTCATACGCTCCGCAATCCGGGGCTCCTTGAGGTAAGCGGACGCCAGGTCGGTGAGACAGCCCTGGAACACCACATACAGGGGCAGCGGATCTTCCCGCATCGCCTCTGCAATGATGGCGTCCGCACCCTCTGAAGGCACAGCCGTCCTCTCATCCGGCAGCGGTCCCCGGGCGCCCCTCCATACGGGATATTCTCCGGAAAGGCCCATCAGGCCCATCACCTTCAGAATCTCCTCATAGCTTGCGTCCACCGTGTTTCCAGGCCCGTACTCCTGGGGGTTCTTTTCAAAATGCCCGGCAACGATCCCCCGCACCTTGAATTTCGGCGTCATCAGGTGGTGTGCCAAAGCAAACTGGTCGTCAGCTTCATTTTTGCAGTCTGTGTGAATCAGCAGCCGGACTTTTTTATTCTCCGGCACTTCAAATGCATATTGGAACATAGGTCCTCCTTTTCCGGGCCGCCGGAAGCTTTTTTCCCAATTCCGGCGGCAAGACCGGGGATTTAATTGTCCTGTTTTCTTATCCCTTAACCGCGCCCAGTGCAATGCCCTTGGAATAGTACTTCTGGAGGAAGGGAAAAACGAGGATGATGGGAAGAATGGCGACAAAGGCGATAGCCATCTGCACGCCGGTGCTGGGCACCTTGGATATCTCGGCCGCCAAGTCCGACGAGACGTTGCCACTGTTCTGCGACAGATATTGTAAGTCTGAGACCATCCTGTTCAGCAGGTTCTGTATCGTGAACAGTTCCGTTTTCTTATTGATATAATACAGACCGTTTGTCCAATCGTTCCAATATGCCAACCCGGAGAAGGTCCCGATGGTCACCAGGATCGGTTTGCCCAGGGGCAGCACAATCTTTGTGAAGATCCTCACCTGGCTGGCTCCGTCTATCTGCGCCGCCTCAAACAGCGTATCCGGGATGCTGGTGGAAAAATAGGTCCGGATCAAGAGGATGTTCATCGCCCCCATCAGCAGGTTCGGCAGCAGCAGGCCCCAGATTGTATCCTTCACTCCGACGTAGTTGGACCACAGGATGTAGGAGGGCACCAACCCGCCGTTAAAAAGCATGGTGAAGAAGACAAAGAAGGTAATCACCCTGCGTCCCGGCAGGTTTTTCAGCGACAGCGGGTAAGAGAACAGCGCAGACAGCGCCACGTTCACCACCGTGCCGATCACGGTCACAAGAATCGTCATGCCATAGGCCCTGAAGATTTTTTCTCCGGACCGGAAGATGTACTCATAGGCCCCCAGGCTGAACTTCTCAGGAAAGAACGAATAGCCATTTTTCAGCAGCGTGCTCTCATCCGTAATGGAGGACAGGAACAGCAGCAGGAAGGGCAGTACTACCATTACCGCTACAAGCATCATCACCACGTTCGCGGTGATTTGATACCCTGAATTCTTTTTTTTCATCTCTACTCCCCCCGCTCAGAACAACGCGTTCTCTTTGCTGACCTTGCGTACCACCAGGTTTGACAGCAGCACCAGCACAAAGCCTACCACGGACTGATACACGCCTGCCGCCGATGACATCCCGATGTTCCCCTGCTTCATCAGGCCGCGGTACACATAGGTATCGATCACGTTGGTCGTCGAATATAGCATACCGCTGTCTCTCGGCACCTGATAAAACAGTCCGAAATCCGAGTAGAAGATCTTGCCGATGCTCAGCAGCGTCAGCGTAATAATCGATGGCAGGATGCAGGGCAGCGTGATATGCCAGATCTGCTTGAGCTTCCCGGCCCCATCCAGTTCCGCCGCCTCATAGTAGGTGGGGTCGATTCCGTTAATAGCCGAGATGTAGATCAGGCAGCCGTATCCGATGCCTTTCCACGTGTTCACAAAGATCAGGATGGCCGGCCAGTATTTCGGCTCGTTGTACCAGAAGATGGGATCTTTCCCCAGCAGGGGCAGAATCGTCTTATTCACAATGCCGCTCTGCATGCTGAAAAACGCATATACGATGTATCCCACAATGACCATGGACATGAGGAATGGGAACAGGATTGCGCTCTGGTACAGCTTCTTCAGGCGCTTGTTGAGAATATCGCAGATGAAGATTGCGAACAGAATTCCCAGGGTGGTGTTCAAAAAGATGAACGCCACATTGTACAAAATAGTATTCCTTGTGATGACAGCCGCGTCATCGGACGCAAATAGGAATTCGAAGTTCTTCAGCCCGATCCAGTCGCTGGCGAAAATCCCCTTGGAGAAATCCACCTTTTTGAACGCGATGATCATTCCGAACATTGGGATATAGTTGTTTACGATCAGATAGATCGCCCCCGGCAGCATCATCAGGTACAGCGGAAGCCATTTCTTGACCTTCTCGCTCCGGCTTCCCCTCTTCACCGCCGCTCTCGCTTTCTTTTCCATTTCACACCTCTCAGTGATACATAACAGCTTTGATTTTTAAAACCGGATAGGACTGCGGCATCCGTCCCAGCCGCATCCTTTTGTTTCGTGATAAAGAAAGGGGAGCCTCCGTTTGCCACGCAAGTAGAGACACCCCCGTTTCATAGAATAACCGCCGAACCCGTCGCACCGGCAGCCCAGCGCACAGCCTTCCGGATATATTTTAGAACCCTGCTGCGTCAAAAACATCCTAAACACGGAAGATTTTCGCCTGTTTTTCCAGAATGCTTCAAAACTCGCCCGTCAAAGGGCAATGTTTGTCGCTCTGCGCCCTGAAAGCATCAGCGCTTACATAAAATCCTGATTTGGGAAGAGAACTCCCTTTTCATTTCCATCAAATAGGACATCTTCAATCAAGTTTCTGAAGAGAAACTTGATTGAATTTTCGGAACCCGAAAATCAGTTTATTCCTGTGTTGCCAGCCAGGCGTCCAGCTGTTCCTGTTTCAGATCCATCACCTTCTGCAGGCCCGCGGCGTAGAGCTTGTCGTTGAAGTCCTTCAGTGTCGCTTCCACATCGGAGACGGAACCGGTTTCCAGGGGCTTCTTGTACTCGCTTTCCACGCCGGAAAGTGCTGTAAGCTCGGTTGCTACGCTGGAGGAATCATAGAAGAAACCGAACGCCTTGGAATAAGTGGCGGAAGCATTAAAATCCTTATACTGCTGCCATACATCCTCAGGCTGGCCGTTCCACACATATCCCTTGAACTGGTTGGGCAGATGCCAGCCCATGTTCAGATGGTAGGCGGAAGAAGCGTCCTTGCCCTCCGGATAGTCGATATAGACCTCGCTGCCTTCTACCCGTGCATAGTCCTCGCCCTCGATGCCGAAATTCATCAGGTTGTTCCATTCGGGACTGGTATAGGCGTAATTCAGGAACTGCATGGCTTTTACCTTGTCTTCGGACTGCTGGGCGATTCCCCAATCTATGTAATTCACATTTCCAGAGCAGATGATGTTGGAGACGCTGCCGTCATCCTTACCGATATAGGCAGTGACCATCTCCTGGCCGCAGCTCACGTTTTCCTGTACCAGGAATCCTGGCTTGATAGGAGAAAGATAAGAGAATAGGGTTCCAGCCTTCACCAGATTTGAGGAGGTTTCCGTGGTAGTGGCTGCGTCCAGCTTGATATAGCCGGTCTGATACCAATCTTTAATGCGGTTAAGACGAACCTTGTATTCCTCCGTCTCATAGAGGTTAACCACAGTAGTGTCTTGTCCATCATTCATCAACACGCCGAAGGAATCGGAGAGCGGATCCCAGGTCTGGATCTGAGTGACCAGATTGGTGCCAGAAATGCAGTCCAATTCCGGATGAGCCGCCTTCACCTTCTCGAAGATGGGGGTCAGGTCGTCGTAAGTTTTGATCGCGTCCACGTCGATCTGCAGCTCGTCCACAATGTCTTTTCGCATAACAATGCCTGCTTGAGAGGCACTTTCCTTGTTGGAGGGGATTCCATAGATAAAGCCGTTGACCGCACCGCTTTTTGCCACGTCTTCTCCCATAAACTCCAGAATGCCCTTCCCATACTCGTCTATGTAATCCGCCAAATTGACAATCTGTTTTGCATTGATATAAGAGTTGGCCAGATTACTCACAACAGGAAGAATGTCCAGTTTGTCGCCGCCGGAAAGCATCAGGTTCAGTTTTTGCTGGTATTCGCCGAAGCCCATCAGAAGTCCCTCAAAGGACATTCCCAAGTCCTTTTGAACCTGTTCATCGATCTTGGCCATGACGGCATCCTGATTGGGCTGTTCGTTGCCGAGATATGCCATGGTGATGGTGTAACCGTCTCCACCCGCAGCGGTGGACTCTGTACTAGCCTCGCTGTTCTGGGACGCAGCGGAGGAGGTTCCCTTGCTTTCCGTGCCGCTGGAAGCGTTGCTGCCTCCGTTCCCATTTCCGCAGCCCGCAAAGGCTGATAGCGTCATGGCAGCCGCCAGCGCCAAGGACAGGATTTTTGCTGTCTTTTTCATCGTTTGTCACCTCATAAAAAAATTTGGTTCAACCGTTCGTTCAAGTTTTATATTTCCGTTTATTTAAATTTAGATTTAAAAATTTTGATCGAAATTTTTCTAAACTTTCATATAAAACTTTACTTGATGGGCATAGTATAACAGCACTTTCCGTTGTTTTCAATAGCTAAATTCACGTATTTTCCGAATTAATTCTATACATTTTACACATTGTCGTAAAACAGTAATAAATTCTATTTATTTTTATGCAGTACGCCCTTATGCGATAAATATAAAGTTTTAAACGTCGTTTTATTTTCAGTTAGATTGCTGCCGTTCTTTGTCACATAAAAAAAGGAGCGGTTAAGCCCGCTCCTCATCAGTCGGTATTCTCTTCAATCCAACCCCTGCAGCAATTCACACAACGGCATCCGATAAAGACCGGAAAGCTTCAGCAGCATCGTAATATCCGGCAAGGTTTTTCCCGCCTCATAATACGTATAGGTGCTGCGGCACATATGAAGCCGTTCAGCCACCTCTTTCTGGCTCATTTCCCGCTTAATACGCAGTTCCCGCAAACGGGAAGAAATCAATCGCTTTACTTGTTCCCCGTCGTACTCTTTTATTGCCTCTTCCATAAATAGCGCTTCCTTTCGTATGTTATAGTGCACTTACATCACTATTATAGCCTTTTTATAGTGAAATGCAAGCCACATTTGGCTTTTTTTCAATTTTTTTGTCCTCAATTGGCGTTTAACCGCCAGTTATGAGAAATTCTGTCGAAAAAATATGCAAAACCCCATGGACATCCTCACAGCGTCCCGGAATTTTCAGGAATACGCTCAGTTCATTTCCTATCAGAAGACTTTTTCCCTGCATAACAACTCAGATTCTGTAAAGGGGCAAAGTACGGCAGTTCCGGCAATAATGGTTCTTTCTTGTAAAAAAACAGGCAAAGGAATAACCGCCTTCCGGTCACCATGCGCCGCTGTACTTCAGTGTTTCACTGCTGCACTCCGCTCCCTGACGCATGCAATCCTCCAAAGGCCTGCCCTCCAGAATCCCCTTTAAAAATCCGGCGATATAACTATCCCCCGCCCCCATGGTATCAACAACCCGACAGGGAACGATACCGCAGGAGACAAACCGCCTGCCATCGTAGGCCAAACTGCCCTTCTCTCCAAGAGTGGCAGTCACCACTTTTGGCCCGCGTGCCTGTATTTCCCGCAGAAATGCCTCTAATTCCGGGCCTCCGGAACAGTCCAGCCCAAAGAAGGCATAATCCACATTGCCCACAGCAGCTTCCAGAACAGGCCCCCTGGGTTTATCGGCAAAATCAAAAGCAACGGGTACTCCCTGCGCCCTGATCCTGCCCAAATCCTGCTCCACCATGCCCCACAGCCCCGTGACCATCATATCATGAGAGCAAATGAACCGAATATCCTCCTCGGTCAGACGGAACCGGGGCAGCACCCCTTCTTCATACTCCCCCAACACCCGTTCTCCGTTTACCAGGCTCACATGGGTGACCGCCGTACTTCCCTTTAAGACCTGGATATGGGACAAATCAATCTTCTTTTTTTCCAGCGCCCGGGTCAGAAGACCGGCATAGCGGTCGGTCCCCACCGCACCGATATAGGAGGCGCGCCCTCCGATGCGGGTGAAGTAAACCGCCACATTAACCGGATTCCCACCCGGATAGGCTTCTCCGGTCTGATCGTACACATCCATGCAGTTGTCGCCTACTGCAGCAAGTCTCAGCATAAAAACAGATGCTCCTATCCACTGAACCATAATCTTCCAGCAGTTTCAGCTGTTAAGACGAATTCCTTTCTTGACTGTTTAATAGTCGAGGCAGCGGTAATACCGTCTGATCTCCATGGGGTGGCGGTTCAAAAGTTCAATATGCGCATCAATCCTCTGAGTGACTGCATGGGTCACCAGATGAGACAGGCTTCCTCTATACTCCGGACGGATACCCGCAAGTTCGTAGTCACGGCTGTCGATCAGGGTGAAGTTCCCGCAGATACGCGGCAGAAAATTCGCTACCCGTTCCGCCAGCGGACGCTCCGCATCCTCCCCCAGAAACACAGTGACCGGCGTATCCCTGTCTATAATTTCCAGTGTGCCGTGAAAAAACTCTCCCGCATGCACAGCCTTGGCGCGCAGCCAGTGCTGCTCCTCCCAATAACACATGGCATAGGAATATGCGGCTCCATACTGGCTGCCTGCGCCTACAAAATAATGGATGGGGTCGGCATGGTGCCGCTGGGCAAACTCCTTTCCAAATTCATCAGCCTTCTTCTCTGCCTCTGCCAACGCCCGCGGCAGATATTGTTCCATTTCCCGATGGTATTCCACATATTCCGGAAAATCTCCGTTATTCCAAAAGAAGCGATCCGTCGCCATAAAAAACTTCAGCTGCTCGCATCCCGGATAGGCAATCTCAAAATCCACCAGACCGGCCAACGGCGCGGCGGCATCATCTACAAAGCCCAGCACCAAGGCGCCCGCCGCTTTCGCCCGCTTGACAGCCTCCAGCATCTCCGGGGTTGTTCCCGTTACTGATGATATCACCACAGCGCTTCCCTTCCCTATCCTGCGGTTGCCGGAAGTGATATAACGGGCTGCATTTTCCGCAAAGACGGGGAACGCGCTTTTTTCCCTGCCATGCGCCTCCGCCTGCAGGGCGGAGGCATACGTACCGCCGATTCCCAGATAATAGGCTTCCCGGCATCCTGTCCGGCAGAGCGTGTCTACCGCCTCTTCGATTTGTCCCCGCAGGTCAAGAGCGCCTGCCACACTGTCAATCTGTTTCTGCTCGTCAAATTTCAGCATTGTCATGTTTACAACCCATCCTCTCCTGCAGCACACTGCACAATCTGGTTTAAGTGAGATAAAAGCCCAAAGTACGAAAGAAAACGTGAACCGCATGACAACTCCCCATCCCAAAAATCAATTCCAGTACAGGCAGCCCGATAACACGGCCAATCTTGCACGATCCGTCAAATTCTCCCAGCGGCTTTGCTGTACTTTCAAGTATATCATGGTTTCCATCCCGCTGCGAGCCGTTTTTCCGTCAGCCGTCAATAAAAAAGGACGCTGCATCGGTTACCCGCACACAGCGTCCTTTCCCCCATTCAAAAAACATCTGCCCCAACAGCTTTATTCCAGGCTCCGGGTGCTTTCCCGTTCAACCACCTGTACAGGGAGCACCCTGCTTCCTACCATGGTAGCTCCGTCAAGCTCCTTTAACAGAATATCTACCGCCGCCTTTCCCATCTCCCGGTACGGCTGAGCCACCGAGGTAAGCGGCGGATTCATCACGGAGGCGATCTGAGAATCATCAAATCCCACCACTGAGAGCTCTTCCGGCACCCGGATTCCCAGCTTTCCCGCTGAAGAGAGCACTGCCGCCGCCACCATATCGCTGCAGGTGACAATTCCTGTAAAGGAACTGTTTCTGGAAAGCAGCTCCTCAAAAGCAGTCTTTCCGCTCTCATAATTGAAGTGGTTTGCAAAGGCTTCCAATTCCGGATCCAGTTCCACCCCAGCATCCCGCAGTGCCTGGCGGTACCCTTCAAGACGCGGCCAGCCCGCCACCGGGTCCTTCACGTTCCCGGAAAGAATCGCTATGCGCCGATGCCCCCGGTCAAGCAGGTATTTCGTCGCCGTATACATTCCCTGGAAGTCATCTATTTTTACGTAGGGAAACGGACAGTCATAGGAGATGCTGTCCAACAGCACACAGGGAATTCCGGTTTCCCGGATTTTTCTGTTGAGCGGGGAATCCGGCGGGATGCTGCAGGCTATCACACCGTCCACGTACTGCTGCCGCAGCATTTCCACATAGCTTTCTCCATACATGGCGTCAGCTCCCGTGTTGCAGAGTATCACCACATAACCGCGCCTGCGCGCCGCATCCTCGATTCCCTGTGCCAGCGAGCCGCAAAAATATTCACTGACCTCCGGCACAATAAGTGCGATTGTTTTCGGCACTTTGTTTTTGACTGCGCGGGCCAAGCCGCCTCCAGAGTACCCCATCTCCTTCACAACCTGACGGACCTGTCTTTCTGTTTGGGAAGAAAATCCCTGCTGCCCGTTAAGCACACGGGAAACAGTAGCCACAGAGACCCTGGCCGCTTTGGCCACCTCCCGAATCGTCGGTTTTTTTGCCATATCCATTGACCATTCCTTTTAAAGGATATCCCCCGAGCGCAATCGCTCTGGTTGAACTTTAGAAATACATTTCTTCCAGCACATTCCTTTCCCCGCCTATAAGCCGCCAGGAATGCCGGCGGATTTACCTTTATTTTTCGATCATAATCATATCCCAGTAGGCGAGATAGGGAATCTGGATTTTTAGTATACCATTTTCCAAGCTATATTCCAAGGGGTATGGCGTTCCTCCGGCAATATCCGGCGAAGCCAGAGCCACCTGCTTTACGGTAATCTCCCCCACTTCCAGGCTGAGCTCCGTGTCCCGCACCAGCAAAGGGTCCTCGCAGGTATTCCCATCGTCCCGCCAGCCAGCGTCTGTTCGGGAAAGCAGATTGATCAGCTGAACCGTACAAAAACGTTCATTTTCCGAACCGAACATCCACACTTCCCCCGGTTCACCATCCTTGCCCAGCTGATACCCGGACAAGCTCCCATTCCACTCCCGTCGGTCCTCCGGATGTCTCAGCACAGTTTCATAGGCGGTAAAAAAGTCGTAGTAATCCCGCAAATCCCTGGCAAGCTCTTCCGAAACCGCCAGCTTACGATTGGGAAAATATTCGCTGGAGAGCATTCCTGTATCCCCCAGTTCCAGATGACCCGCCCCTGAAGCAAACAGCACCGCGTCCGCCAGCTTTACCGCATTGGCGTTAAACTCCCCCTCAGCAACCTCATAGTTTAGGTAGGCGGCAATGACGCAGGCTTTCTGATTCTGAGAGAGGTCGTAGTTGGTATCTGCAACCTGCTTCAAATGGGCATATTCCGGATAACTGCCGGGCCATACCTCCTCATAGAGAAAATCGGCACAGCTCTGTGCAGCATCCATCGCTCCATATCCATTCACCGGATTCAACAGGATTCGCTTCCCCAGCCTTTCTCCGGCCTGCTGCAGAAATCCCCCGTAAGAGGTGGAAAGCTCCACTTCCTCCCCCTCATAATCATAGACATAGCCCCGGTAGCCCAAGGTATCCACATGGAACACATCAAAATCGTACACAGCAAATACATCCGCTTCCCTGGAAAGCAGATAATCCTGCCACTCCGGGTTGGAAGGGTCCATCAAATAAAGGCTGCTCTCCCAGTTGGGCAGCGGGTGGTTATCCTGAACCTCATGATGCTCATCCTGGTAAAGGCCCCATTCCTTTTTTGCGCCCTTTTCCTCATAGTCCTCATAAGCGCCGAACATCAGGTTATAGTTTGCCGCCATCATGTTTCTGGCGTGCAGCGCCTCAATATACCCGGACACCGTTTTGGCATACACATCCCGTTTTGCAATGTCCTGCCACTTTTCTGCCGGCTCCTCCCGGGTACCCGCCAGGGGTTTATCGTGCTCATCCTGCCAGTCGTAAAACTGCAGGCCGTTGATATGATACCGGGACAGCCGGGAGACCACAGCTTCAATCTCCTCTTCTCCCAAATCGCCGAATTCGCAGAGATAGCCGTACCGGGGATACCGGCTCCAATCCGAGGAGACGTCCACCGCCGTATTTCTCCTGTCCACAGTTTCTTTCCCGGTACGGGCAAGCGCCGTCACCAGATAGCCGCGGTAATCTTCCTCCGGCGGCGTCCAGGAAAACTCCAGCGTCTTCTCCCCGCCGGCATCCACCTGCGCCTCCAAGGCGGGAAGCTCCGTTTTTTGGGTCAGGTCGTACCAGGCAAATTCGATTTTCCCTTTGAATTCTTCCTGCGTTTCGTTCTTCAGTTCCAGGGTAAAGCGCACCTCATCTCCCGGTTGGTAAGCGCTTTTGTCTGTATAAAAATCCGCAATCAGCCGGTCTTGTCCGGGAAGCTCTACTCCGGGGGACGGAAGCTTCGCCTCTTTGGCCGCACATCCGGAGAAGCACAGCAGAAACGCGCATAACAGGATTCCAACGGTACGTTTTGTTTCTTTTCTCATCATGGCCCATCCTTTCTTTGCCGGGCCGGAATCCGCGCAATCACAATAAAGTACGGATCCCACTCTCCTTTTTCGTTCTGTTGACGGAAAAGGCTCCAAAGCCTCCCGGGCCTTGGAGCCGACGCATCAAACTGTTTTGGGTTCGTGCAGGCCGGGATTACCGGTAATACCCTCTACATGGCTCTTAACTTCCATGATTGGCGGGGGATTGCCATAGGTGACATTGGGGAAGTTGATGGGCGCGGCCCACTTTACCGCATTCGTGATCACCTTCTGGATCTCCGGCTGATGGTAGATCGGGAATACCTCATGGCCGGGACGGAAGTAGAACACTTTCCCCTTCCCTCTGTGGTAGCAGCAGCCGCTTCGGAACACTTCCCCTCCCTCAAACCAGCTGATGAACACCAGCTCGTCGGGCTGCGGGATGTTGAACCGCTCTCCGTACATCTCCTCGTGCGGGATGATGATCTTCTCGTCCAAGCCCTCCACAATCGGATGGCTCGGGTCGATCACCCACAGGATCTCCTTCTCTCCGTCCTCTCTCCATTTCAGGTACCCGGAATTGGTTCCGCACACCTTCCTGAAGATCTTTGATGCATGACCTGAATGCAGCACGATCAGACCCATTCCGTCCTGGATTCTCTGGTGCACCCGGTCCACTATCTCATCCTGTACCTGGTCGTGGGCCATATGCCCCCACCAGATCAGCACGTCCGTGTTGTCCAGCACTTCCTGCGTCAGACCGTGCTCCGGCTCCTTTAAGGTCGCCGTCTTTACCTCCATCCCCGCTTCCCTCAAAAAGTCCGCGATGCACCCGTGTATCCCCTTCGGGTACACCTCAGCGATCTCCGGAAACTGTACCTCATGCAGGTATTCGTTCCACACTGTTACTCTGATTGCCATTCTCTTTCTCTCCTTTCTGTACCTTTCTGAAGAAAGGTACTCTGAACGCTTTCCTCAGGAAAGCATTCCAGACTTTTCTTCTGCTGGGTTCTGCGTTTTACTGACACGCAGCCAGCACGCCGCCTGCATGCTGCTTAGCCCTTGACTGCGCCTTCCATCAGGCCCTGCTGCATGAACTGCTTCTGGAAGATGACGAAGATCACGATGACCGGGATGACCACGATGACAGAGGCCGCAAACATCAAGCCGTATTCCGTGGTATGCTGGCCGCGGAACAGCTGCAGCGCCACAGAGAGAGTCCGTTTTTCCTCAGTCTTAATAAAGGTGAGGATATTGAACAGATCGCCCCAATAACCGTTGAACGCAAAGATGGCTGAGGTTGCAATGGCAGGTTTGCACAGCGGGATGATGCAGTGCAGCAGTACCTGGAACCGGGAGGCGCCGTCCAGGAACATGGATTCTTCCAGCTCCTTGGGCACGCTTTCGAAAAAGCCACGGTAAAAGAAGGTGTTGCCTGCCACACAGGTGCCGCCCCACAGCAGCAGGACGCCGGCGTAATTGTCGATCAAATGCAGACCGTTCAGCACTGTGTACTGGGAAATCAACGCCAGCTGCGCAGGAACCATCATGGTCAGCAAAAACACATTGAAAAGAATCTCTCTGCCCGGGAATTTGAACCGGGAAAAGCTGTACGCCATCGTGACGGAAATCAACACGTTGATCACCAGTCCGCAAACTGAGATCAGCAGAGTGTTCACAAAGTAACGGGAGAAGTTATTGGCCGTCCACACCTTGACATAGTTTTCCGTAAACAGGGGCACCTCCGGGAAAATGACGGGAGTGTCCGGCAGTACGCCGCGGATATCCATAAAGGAAGAGGAGATCATCGAAAGGAAAGGCGTCAGGCAGACCACTGCCAGCACAACCAGTATCACATGGATGACTACCTGTGCAATTGTTTTTTTCCGTTTCATGCTGCTGCCCTCCTCACTGATCCTGCCCATAGCGCAGGAAGCGCTTGAGGCACATCGACGTAGTAAATACAAAGATACCCATCATCAAACCGCAGGCCGCCGCATAGCCAAATTCAAAATAGCTGAAGGCCCGGGTGTAAATATAGTTCATCATAACGTCCGTGGTTCCCACAGGGTCTCCCTTCGTGAGCAGGAACACCTGAATAAAGATGTTCATAGCGCCGTTGATGAGGTTGATGAGCAGATAGAAGGTGGTACCCTTGATGCAGGGCAGGGTCACATGGAAAAACTTATCCATGGTATTGGCGCCGTCAATGGTGGCCGCCTCGTACAGGTCGTTGGAAACACCCTGAAGCGCCGCGGTATAGATGATCATTACCCAGCCGAAACCCTTCCAGATGCTGAATACCCAGATAACAAAGTTGCCTGTCCAGGTCTCCTTCAGCCAGGCTATCGGCTCCTGGATCACATGCAGCTTCATGAGCACAAAATTCACCAGGCTGCCGCTGTCCGGCTGGAAAATGTAGTCGAAAATATTGGCCACCACAACCCAATCGCAGATTACGGCGATATAGAACATGACCTTATAGGTGTTCTTGCCCATCTTCAGGTTGTGGATCATAACCGCAACCAGCAGGCCCAGCACCAGCTGCCCCGGCACGGTGACCAGTACAGCCAGCAGGTTGTTGCGAAAAGCGATCCAGAAATAGTTGGCGTCCGTTCCCGGCTCAAACATTCCTTCAAAAGCCCGTTTAAAGTTATCCAGGCCCACGAAAGGATTTTCCGAACCAGGCATGATGCTGTAATCGGTGAGTGCTATGTACACGTTCTTGATCTGCGGGAACAGCACGAACGTGATAAACAGGATTAACCCTACCGAGAGGAAGGGCAGTACCGCACCCCATTGGCGGGCTCCCTTTCGGAACCGCACCGCCAGTGATTCCTTTTCCACGTATATTCCTCCCATTTTTTGTGATGAAATGAGACGGCCGGAAGAGCACGCTCTTCCGGCCATACCCTCAGTTATTTTTCAGCCAGCAAAGCGTCAATTTCAGGCGCCAGCTTATCCAGCGCTGCTTTGGGCTCTGACTCATGGCGCAGGCAGCTCTGGAACAGCTTGCCGATCTTGTCGGACATCTTTTCCCAAGCGGGATGAGGCGTTCTGGAAACAGCGCCTTCCAGCTGCTGGACGTAGATATCCATGTTTTCCACTGACATAACTTCTTCGGAATTGGCGATATCCTTCACAGTGGGGATCAAGTGGCCGCCGCCAACTGCCTGGGCAGTCTGAGCGAATTCACCCATGAGGAAGCGGGCAAATACCCATGCAGCTTCCTGATTCTTGCCGCTGTTGAACATGCACAGGTCCTCGCCGCCGACTACGGAAGCGGAACCGCCGTCCCCTGCAGGCAGAAGACCGGACTGCACCTTCGCAATGTCCTCTTCCTTATTGTTGGTATAGAACCAGGGGCCCTGATAGGCAAAGAGATATTCGCCGCGGAACACGCCGTTGGAAACGTCGGGCTTTCCGCCCAGTGTTGCCGGCCCGAGGATTCCTTCATCGTACCACTTTACAATGGTTTCCAGCGCCTTGACGCTGGCGTCGCCATTCAAGTAGCCGCTGGCCTCGGTGTAATCCTCGTTGGTATACGTACCGCCCAGAGAATAGAACAGCGGAGCGGTAGCCCAGGTGTTGGTGTCTTCTGTGGAGAAGAGGTACTGGCCGTCCTTCAGCTGATCCTTCAGCGCGATGACGTCGTCATAGGTCTTCGGAACTTCCTTCAGGCCCAGCTGGTCCAGCAGGGATTTGCTCCAGCAGCCGGAGAGGCAGTTGGTGTTCAGCGGGACGCCGTAATACTTGCCGTCGTAGTAGTTGGTGCTCAGGGGGCCTTCGAACAGGGTGTCCTTCATCTCGGCAAAACCGGGAAGATCATCCACCGCCGTCAAAGCGCCCATCTTGGCAAACTCGGGAACCCAGATAATGTCCATACGCATCAAATCGGGAGCCGTGCCGCTGGAAACACCCTGGATCACCTACTGCTTGAGGCCGTCATAAGGCATACGGACCAGCTTCACATGGATTTTCGGGAACTGCTTTTCGAACTCCGGAACAATCTGTTCCTTCAGCACAACCTCTTCGGAATCACCGTGGGTGTGCCAGTACGTAATGGTCACTTCGTCGCCGTCATAGGTGAGGCCGGAATCGCCCGCGGGCTCTTCTGTGCTGGTCTCTCCCGATTCCGCCTTGCTGCTTTCTGCAGCCGGCTTGCTCTCCGGTTTGGATTCCGGAGCTGTGCTGCTGCTGTTGCCGCCGCTGCAGCCCGCCGCTGATACCAGCAACGCGGCTGTAAGCAAACCTGCCAACAGCTTTTTAAGATTGGTTTTCATTTTCCTTTTTCCTCCTATCATATGATAAATTGGTGCTAAAAAGCCTCTTTGGCTTTCTTCCCCCTGAATAAAAACCCTTCTGCGCCATTCCATGGCGCAGAAAAAAGGGAAACGTTTCCCTTTTGCAAGACAGGAAATAAAATTTCCGGTTGTTCAAAACTTTCTTTTTCAGGAACCCCTGTCTTTATATTCCAAAGATTTTACAGCGATATTCTGGAAACAAAAAGCATATCGCTACCCATTTTGTTTAATTTTAAGAAACATCAAAGTAACAAATTAAGTAACTTTACTCTTTCGTTGCCTAAACAATACCATTCTATTTCCATTCTGTCAAGCTTATTTTCAAAATTTATTCATATTTTCTCATCATATTTCACAAATTCACAATAACATTTCTCTGATTTTGCAAGAAAAAATAACCTCTGTTCCGCAAATACAGCAGGTTTTCCCTGCGAATTACGCAAAAAATATCTCTTTTCTGTTTCCTCCATACCAAATAAATGCCGGTTTTTACAGATCACAAAAAGAGCAAAGAAAGTTCTGGGATTTTTCCTAAAATCTGGTATAATATAATAGAATTGTTGTATCTTATCCCGCTTATCAAATAAATGCGGCAGGGCCATTGGGAAACAAAGGCCCTCTGCAAATCTGCCATTGAGGTGAAAACCATGTTAAAGAACTGGAACCGTCCGGAAAAACCGGAAGGCGAGGAAATAAAGCTGCGCCTGAAAAACGTGCAGGAACGCCTTGCCTCTCTGCAAATGAAGCTGAAAGACCGAAAACTGCCTGTTCTGGTGCTCATTGAGGGCTGGGGCGCCGCTGGAAAGGGCAGCGCCATCGGCCAGATCATCCGCAACATTGATCCGCGCTTTTTCAAGGTGTTCTCCATGGCTTCCCCCACGGAGGAAGAGCGCCGCAAACCTTTTTTGTACCGCTATTTTGAGCGCATTCCAGAGGCCGGGAAATTCACCTTTCTGGATTCCGGCTGGATGGATGAAACCGTGCGGGCCCGGCTTCACGGCGAGCTAGACGGCGAGGCCTACGCCTCCCGAGTGGACAGCATTAAACGCTTTGAACGGCAGCTGACGGACAACGGTTACCTGGTGCTCAAATTCTTCTTCCACATCAGCGAGAAGGAGCAGGGACGCCGCATTGCCGCTTTGCTGGAAAATAAGGATACCGCTTGGCGCGTCAGCAAAAACGACATCTGGCAGAACCGCAACTACAAGACCTGCGAGGAGGTATACGACCGTTACCTGGACGACACCAACGCCCCCAGCGCCCCCTGGTACCTGATCGATTCCAAATCAAAAAAATTTGCAGAGCTGCAGACCCTGGAAATCATGTGCACCGGCATTGAGACAGCCCTGCACAACGACAGCCTGGCTGTTCCGCTGCTGCAGAACGTCTTCCCGCTGGTGAAGATGCCCAGGCTGCGGGAAGTACCGCTCAATAAAACAGTGGAGGACGAGGAATATAAAAAGGAACTGAACCGTCTGCAGAAGAAGCTGGGCATGCTGCATAACCGTCTGTACCGCAAGCGGGTGCCCGTCATTATCGTGTATGAGGGCTGGGACGCCGCCGGAAAGGGCGGCAACATCAAACGACTCACCGGGGCGCTTGACCCCAGAGGCTACGAGGTGCACCCCATCGCCAGCCCAGAGCCTCACGAGAAGGCCCGCCACTATCTCTGGCGTTTCTGGACCCGCCTGCCCAAGGACGGCCACATCGCCATTTTTGACCGCAGCTGGTACGGCCGCGTCATGGTGGAGCGCCTGGAGGGCTTCTGCACGGAGAACGACTGGCAGCGCGCCTATTACGAGATGAACGAGTTTGAGCAGGAGCTGCACAGCTGGGGCGCTGTGATTCTGAAATTCTGGGTGCAGATTGACAAGAACACCCAGCTGGAGCGTTTTACCGAACGCCAGAACACCCCGGCAAAGCAGTGGAAAATCACGGATGAGGACTGGCGGAACCGGGAAAAATGGGACGAATACGAGGTGGCGGTGGACGAGATGCTGCAGAAGACCAGCACTTCCTTTGCCCCCTGGCACATTCTGGAATCTGTCGACAAGAAATATGCCCGTATCAAAGCCCTGCAGATTGTGGTGGACGCCCTGGAAAAAGCATTGGACTGACCTGCTGGGAGGGACCGGGTTATTCCTATACAATCTGTCTGTTTGCTGTATGAAACAAAAAGGAATGGGCCGCAGGAATATCCTGCGGCCCATCCTTTTACTTTTAAAAACTCTGTAAAGCTAAATTACTTTTCATTCTGTGATAAACTTTTCACAGAAACGCATCATAATCTGCGCCACTTCCGCACGGGTGGCGGTGCCGCCCGGGGCCAGCGTGTTGTTTTCGCGGCCATAGATCATGCCTGCGCCAACGGCCCACTTCATATCGCCGACTGCCCAGCTGGAGGTCTTCCCGCCGTCCCGGAAGCTGTCCAGAGTGGCGGTGGCGCTCACATCATATGCCTTATATGAGGCATAGCGGTGCAGAATGGCGGCCATTTCCTCGCGGGTGACCGGATCCTCGGGATTGAACTTTCCGTCAAAGCCGCCCACAATCTTGTTGGCAGCCGCCCAGTTTACAGGCTTGGCATAGTATTCCGTAGCCTTCACGTCGGAGAAATCCGCTACCGTATCCACAGCGGGCTCACCCTCCAGACGGTGCAGCACCGTGACCAGCATGCCGCGGGTCATGGTATCTTCCGGGCTGAACTTGTCTGCAGCTGTGCCGCCGAACAGTTTCTTCTGGTTCGTGTACTTCACAGCGTCATAGAACCAGTCCTTCTCCTTCACATCCTTAAAGGGGTTGACCCATTCTTCCGGCTCTTCCCCGCCGCCTCCACCACCGCCGTTGTAGGTGAAGGTGTACTGGCCGTCAATGCCGTTACTTTCCCCAGCCGTAGTGTTAGCGCCGGGCGTGATGGTATATGTGATATTCCCTGCCGCCTCTACCTTGAAGGAAACCGTACGGCTGACTGTGGCAGTCTCATCAGACTCCAAAACAGTAATTGTCTCGCCGTTCTGAACAGCGTCTACCGCATCCTGCAGAGAGGTATAACCGATTTCCCCGATTTTCGCTGCAGGCGCTTCACTTGTAAGGGTGAATTCGCTGAAGCCGTGAGGGTTCGTAAAGGTGAGTACGTTGTTATCTACCGTTCCGGTATAGACATAGGTGCGACCATTCTTTATGTGGCGGACATAGAGCGTAGTGCTGCCCTGCGTTACAAAACCCGTTGGCAGGGGAATCGTGACCGTAACCGCCTCTTTCACTTTCAGTTCCCCAGACGCCCCCTGGATTTCCACAGCATTGACTTGGGTATTGTCTTCATTTTTTAGGACAATCTCGTCATCATTTTCAAGGTTTGCCGTTGTTGCCACTGTACGGTACATCGGCGTAATGTCCAGGGTCAGGGTCTTTGCACTGTTAGTATCATCAACTTTTACATCTGTGATCTTGATGTCCATATAGGGCTGGACTACAATCTTCACGTCATCTACATTGATATTCTCTTTTTCGGTAGCCTCTTTCAGTGCCTCCAAAGAGTCCTCTGCCTTATGGGTGTTGTTGTTAGCCTCTAATTTAGCTGCGGCTTCGATACCTGCGCCTTTGATAGCGGGAGGAGTGCTAGTGCCGCTGCCACCTTCGGTGGTTCCTTGCAGCGCCTTGGTGACATTTTCGACAAGAGTTTTCTCCTCTGCCTTTAATTTATCGTCTGAAACTGTTGTGTCCACTGCAGGCGGTGCAGGCGGCGCTACCTCTGCAGGGGTCTCTCCCTTTTTGCCGACCATAAAGGCGTAGCCCGCCTTATCGCTGGCAATAGCTGCCCAGTCAGCAGCGACATAGGGACTGGGATCGCTGGTAAAATAGCCGCCTTCAATAAACTTCGTCTTATTATCGGACAAGACAGCGCCCTCAGCGCCGGAAAAATTGCCGCCGGAAATTTTCAAAGAGTCAATATAGGCTCCATCCGTTGTATGGTCTCTAACATCATTCAGATTGTACTCATCAACAGCATAATAAGAAGCGCTCTTGAGCGTACCACCCTGAATATCGATGTTCATATGTCCATAGTACCCACTAGTCGCATCCTGGTTTCCCTTGGAGACAACCGCTAGCGCTGTGCCGAAATTGTAGTTGCCGTCGCCGGTTTGCTTATACATCCTTTTTCCTTCACCCATATAGGTGGACTCAATCGTACCACCTTTTATGGTCAGGTTACCGGAATCAATTTCAATGCCTGCCCAGCCCTTTACGACGGCGTCACCGGAAATGGTGGTATCCGTCTGACCCGGCAGATAAATAGCGCAATCCTGCTCGCTGATAATTTCGCCGCCGGTTATATTCAGCGTCACACGGCCAAAGTTTTCTGTTGCGTTACGTGTGCCGTTTGTGGCAATAGCAAAATTGCCGTCTGTATCGCCGTTTTTATAAGTATTGATAATCTTGCCGCCCTCGATGTTCACAATGGCACCGTAACCGAACACAGCAATATTTTCCATGGAACTGCTGGTGATTACACCGCTTTTGACAGTTAGGCGTGATGCAACAGGATCACCTGTTACACTAGTATTTCCCCAAATACCAATACGAGCGTCTTGGGTCATCGCAATCGCACCGTTTCCGTCAATGGTCAAACCACCGGCTTCGATAATCTGGATAGCTTTAGTAGCATTGACAGTTTTCCCGTTCAGGTCAAGCACAACCGCTTTTCCTGTGATCGTGATGGTTTCATCAACAGCTGCGTCCTTCAACACCTTCACTGTTTCGCCATTCTGCGCTGCGTTAACGGCATCCGCCAATGACTTATAGTAGTTGCTTCCAGCCTGTGCAACGGCATTCTCCGCACCGAGAGACACCGTGAAGCTATCCCCTGTCCCTGTGCAGATGTAGCCTTCTGCCACATATTGGCTCACGTCCGAAGCAAAAGAACCTCCGGAAATAGTAAGATTGGCAGGCGTGGGTGTAGCTGCGCCACCTCCTGACTGTGTCCCGTTTGCCACACTCCCGTTATAGGTACCGCCACTGATGGTCAGCGTCCCATAACCTCTGCCGTTATCAATATTATACACATTTCCGTTGAAGGTTCCGCCGCTGATTGTCATCTTACCCTGGTCAACATTGGGGTCAGCATAGTAATTGCCCACAATGTCAGCGGTTCCATTTTCCGAACCAAATGTGCCTCCTGTAATTTCACACTCATTATAATTCAAAACGACCCACGCAGGTGCCTGAGTAAAATCACCGCCATTGATAGTCAGCTGGCTGCCGTCATCGTTTTTGATTAGAGAAGAGGTGCTATCAACAGTACCTTCAGCATCGTTTGTAAAATTCAGACCGTTGATGGTCATAACAGCAGTGTCACTACTCCCGCTGGGATAGCTATACCAGCCGTTATGTACAACAGAGCTCGAGGTGCTTTTACCAATAACATTGATACCAGCGCCGACCTGTTCACCGATCATCATGGTGCCGACGTTATCGATCAAATACCAAGTACCCTGAGTCCAAGTGCCGTCATAAAGATTGGCAGTCGCCCCAACAGCATTATGAATTGCGCCAAAGCTCCCGCTGGCAGGCGCAGAAACGCCACCTGCACTGCCGGAGTCGATCACGGTCAGCGTACCATTGTTTGTAATGGTATGGCTGGAACCGCCTGTCAGTGTATGCCCCACCAAATCCAAAACAATTATTTTGTTTTTCGGAATCGTAATGCTCTCAGTAGTGTCAGCGGCAAGAGAGATTTTCGTTTCCGTGTTCTCTGCTGCTTCATTAATTTGACTCTGTAATGTAGCACCTTCATCCGCCAACGCCGCCAGAGGTGTCATAGAGAACACCAGGCAAAGCGCTGTCAGTAGGGACAAAAGCTTTCTGCATTTTCTTTTCACGTCTTTTCCTCCTTTTTTACACGATGGTTGTCTTTGGGGGATTTCTACTTGTTTTTCCCCGTACGCATGAACCAAATCCCCCGCCCGCTGCAGCCCATTCAGGGACCGCATTTGTCTTACAGCACATAATTTGCATTATGTGGAGTTTTTACCCCATTGGCATCTCCTCCTTAAAGGCCCGTTTCAGTTTCATGGCTACATAATTTGCATTATGTCATTTATTTTGTGGTGACGGAGGAATATTTTCCCGTAGGGAAGTATAAAAACGTCGCCATAAAACAAAAAAAGAAGCGGGAAATAGCACCGGAAGTTTTCTGAAATCTTCCGGTTATTTCCTACTGCACTTTTTGCGTATTGAGCTTGAATTTCACCATGACAAGGAGTATAATGAAAGGGAAAATTACGCGAAATTGTGTTGTTTTCGTAAATCTTCCAAACCCTTTCGCTACATAATGCAAATTATGTGGCGCTGCAGCGCAGTACCAGGCCGAGACGGTCCAGGCGCTTTTCCTGTTCCTCCCCGCTCTCCATGGTGTAAATACGGGTGGTATTGATGTTGCTGTGCCCCAGCAGGTCTGCCAGGCGCACCAGGTTCCGTTCCGCCGAATAGAACACGCGGGCGAACAGGTGCCTTAGGTTATGGGGGAAAACCTTGCTCTTTTCCACCCCCGCCTCCGCGCACAGGGATTTCATCAACGCCCAGATATAGGATCTGCCCAGGGGCAGCCCGTTCCGGCTCAGGAACAGGGGCCCTTTTTTCACGCCCATCCGGCGGGCGTACTCCATCAGACGCCGGCTCAGTTGCCTGGGCAGGAACACCATCCTCCGCTTCCCTTTGCAGGCCACCTCCGCCCGGCCCAGGCGCGCCGCCTCCACCGTGATATATTCCAGCTCGGAAACCCGGATTCCCGTAGAGCATACGGCCTGCAGCAGCAGGCACAGCCTTTCGTCCCCCCGCCTTTCCGCCGCCGTAACCAGCCTTCCGTATTCTTCCCGGGTCAGCTCCCGCTCCGGGTCGCGGAACATCCTACGCTGCAGGCGCAGGGGTTTGATCCGGCATTCGCCCCAGCCTGCAAAGGCGAAAAAGCTGTTGAGCGCCGCCAGCATGGAATTCACGCTGGCCGGGGCATAGTTCTGCACCAGCCATTCTTTATAACGGAGCACCGCCAGTTTATCCAGGGTTTTTCCATCCTCCAGAAAACGCTGGAAGGCCCGCAGGTCCCGCAGGTATTTTTCCCTGGTGGCTCCGCTCCGTTCCTCCTCCTGCAGATATGCTTCAAACCCTTTCAGACAGCGTTGTGTGAGCTCATGTTTCATTTTAATAGGAATCTCCCTTCCGCTTTTCCTCTCAGGCGGCCGCCTGGAATTTTCCGATGCTTCAGCTCCTGTAATGCTGTTTGGCTTTACAGGAGCTGCGCTGAAAAATTGCGGTCCGCCTGTTTCTTCTCTCCTTCTAGTGTGCTTGCCTTCTGTAATTTCATACATTTCCCAAGCCGCCGGTTCAAAATATACCAACGGCAAAAAAAGACTCCCGAGTTCCTCGCTTTGAGGGACTCGGGAGTTTCTGTTGGGGCTTGCAAAAGCGGTTCCCAATTATTCCCAGTAGATTTTGCAGAACATGCGTTCTATAATAAATTCAAACACACGTTCGATTTTTGTCTTCATGTTTTACAGCCGCATCACAAAAAGGAGTGGAAAAGCGGAATGGAAAGGGTGATCCTTCACGCGGATATGAACAACTTTTACGCCTCCGTGGAATGCCTGTACCAACCCGGACTGCGGGGAAAACCTGTGGCCGTGGCCGGAGACCCGGAGGCGCGGCACGGCATCGTACTGGCTAAGAACTACGAAGCCAAGCGGTTCGGCGTAGCCACGGGCAACCCTCTCTGGCTGGCAAAGCAGCTTTGCCCGGAGATCATTTTCGTACCGCCCCATTTTGACCGATACCTGAAATTTTCCCGGCTGGCCAGGGAGCTCTGCGAGGCTTATACCGACCAGGTGGAAAGTTTCGGCCTGGACGAATGCTGGCTGGATGTGACCGGAAGCGCCGGCCTGTTCGGCTCCGGAGAGCAAATCGCAGACAAGCTGCGCGCCCGCATCCGCCGGGAACTGGGCATCACGGCGTCGGTGGGCGTCTCCTTCAACAAGGTGTTCGCCAAGCTGGGCAGCGATTACAAAAAGCCGGACGCCACCACCGTGTTCACCCGGGAGAATTACCGGGAAGCCCTGTGGCCCCTGCCCGCCTCCGCCCTTCTGTATGTGGGCCCCGCCACGGAAAAGCTGCTGAAGAAATATGCCATCCGCACCATCGGGGAGCTGGCCGGGACGGAGCGGAAGCTGCTTTCCTCCCTGCTGGGGAAAGCCGGTGAAATGCTCTGGGCCTTTGCCAACGGCCTGGACGTCTCCCCGGTGACCCGGTCCGGGCTGCAGCCCGCCGTCAAAAGCATCGGCAACAGCGCCACCCTGCCCCGGGATCTGCTGCCCGGGCAGGATTTAAAGCTCACGCTCTACATTCTCTGCGAATCTGTGGCAGAACGCCTGCGGGAACAGAATCTGCAGTGTTCCACCGTACAGGTGGGCGTCCGCTACGACAATTTGTTTTCTTTCGAACGCCAGAAAAAGCTGGACGCTCCCCTGTGCAATTCCAGAGGGCTGTTTGAGGCCGCCTACGGGCTCTGCTGCCGCAGTCCCCTGAACAGGCCTGTCCGCAGCCTGGGCGTGCGGGCCTGTCAGCTTTCCCTCTGCGAAAACCTGCAGGCCTCCCTGTATGGCGAGGTGCGGCGCTCCCAGCGCCAGGATGACCTGGAGCACGCGGTAGACGGCGTCCGCCGCCGCTTCGGCCATTTCAGCATCCAGAGGGGCATTGCCCTTACAGACCCGGCGCTCTCCCGCCTGGACCCCAAAAACGACCATGTGATCCACCCCGTCTCCTTTCTGAAATAAAAGAGAGGGATTCGGCGCAGACTATTCCCAGAGGCATGCAGTATGCGAAAAGTATATGTAAAAGTGAAAGCGGAATTTGACACGGCAGGCTTTCTCAGCCCCCTCTCCCTCACCTGGGAGGACGGCCGGGAATTCCCCATTGACCGGGTGCTGGACGCCCAGCGTGCGGCCAGCCGGAAAGCGGGAGGCATCGGTACCCGGTACACCGTGCGCATCCAGGGCAGGGAGCGGTATCTGTGGTTTGAAAATCCCGCCTGGTTTGTGGAAGCGCCGCGCTGAAAAGCCGCCCGCCGTTTTCCGCGCCCAAGACAACAGCAAAGGATGACAGCTATGTGCGGCAGATACACCCTGTTCACCGATACCGAAGCCCGTGAAATCCGGGAGATCATCGAGGCCGCCCAGCGGCAGGCCGGAAGCGCGCCCCTAAAAACCGGGGAGATTTTCCCCACCAACCTGGCCCCTATCCTGACCTGCAGCCGTCAGCGGATTCAGGCGGAAGCCGCTGTCTGGGGCTTTCCGGGTTTTCAGGGCCGGGGCGTGCTGATCAACGCCAGGGCAGAGACGGCTGCGGAAAAGAGAACCTTTCAAAAACCCCTGCGCGTCTCGCGCTGCGCGGTGCCCAGCACCGGCTTTTACGAATGGGGACCCGGCAAGAGGAAGCACTGCTTCCGCCTGCCGGAAACCGAAGCCCTTTACATGGCCGGGCTTTGGAACGATTACGGAGAGGAACGGAAATTCGTCATCCTTACCACAGCGGCAAACGCCTCCGTGGCTCCAGTCCATGACCGGATGCCGGTTATCCTCCCACGGGACCGGCTGGAGGAATGGCTGCTGGACCCGGAAGCCGCCCAGCTTCTTCTGAGAGCCCCCCAGCCGGGACTGGATGCTTTTCCCGAAGCGCTGTAGAGCTGTGCCGTCCCCCTGTTCAGGAGAGGATGCGCACGGGCACGCCGTTTACCTCTACGCCAGCTTCCGCGTGGATGAGGATATAGCGCTTGCCGTCGATCACCCTGGTTTCGATCAAATCGCCCCGCTCCGGGTTCACCTGAATGGTTACATCGGGCGTGCGCACCTCGAACTGCTTCTCTACAAGATTCACCGGCCTGAGCTCGGTTTCAGCGCCGAACTCGCTCTCATATTTTTCCTCAAAAGCGGCCACATGTTCTTCCGCCACGCCGCAAGATTCCAAAACCCGCTTTACAGTTCCTCTGGAAATCACCAGAGGTTCTTCCTCTTTATTGGCCTTGTGTTCCTCCATCATGCTGCAAAGTTGTTCGTTCACCGCCTGCACCACGTCCAGGCTGCAGTCCTCTTCCAGAGTTTCCGCCAGAAGGCCCTGGAAGGTCTCCTTCTGCACCGCCGCCGGCATGGGCAGCTCGGTGCGGAACACCGTATCCACGAATTCCTGATGGTTCTCCTCAATATTCCGGGAATAGTAGAGGGCGTTGTAAATATTGGCGCTGCGGTCGTCAAAGGCCGGGAACAGGAATCCCAGCTCCGGCGGGGCCACAATCCAATCCACATCCCGGTTATGGAACGTGTTCTGGGGCACATCGTAGCTCAGCATCGGCTTTGTCATCTTCACCGGACAGATGCTGCACAAAATATAAGAGTATACCTCCGACGAGGCGTCCTTCTGGGTCTCCCCATCCCTGGAACGGAAGGGGATATCATACGTGTCATAAGCCAGCAGGATCAAATAATTCCCTTCCAGGGCAAGGGTCTCGATCACGCGCTGAAAAAACACCTGCACCATTTCTTCTTCCTTCAGGGCAGAATCCCGCAGAGCCATCAGCAGCCTGTGCTCGTCGCTGTCCACCACCTGCTGGGTGGCAAAGGAGATGTCGATCAGATTCTTTCCCAGGGTTCCCGAAAGGGTCCGCTTGAGAACCCCCAGCATATTTTCCGTTTCCTCCTGAGGCATCATGGAAAGCGCCTGGTCAAACTGAGAGATAATCTCCCGCTTTTCGTTTACATAACATCCGCGAATATGATTGATATTGCTTTTGTCCCCACGGAACCGGCGGCGGATTTCCGCGATTTCCTTTTCATTCATTTTAGTTTCTCTCCCTATCCTGATATTGGTGTAAAACCCTGTTATTTTACACCAGGAGGCTTTAAAACTCAAGTGAAAAAAGACGGCGGAGCCATCTTCCGGCCCGGTGGAAATCCTGGCGGAGCGGCAAGGCGGCTTAAAGAATCAGGTCTGGACAAACTGGCTGTTGTAGAGTTCGGAATAGAAGCCGCCGCGCTCCAGCAGTTCCCGGTGGGTACCCTGCTCGATGATGTGGCCGTCCCGCATCACCAGGATCACGTCCGCGTCCATGATGGTGGAAAGCCGGTGGGCCACGATAAAGCTGGTGCGGCCCTGCATCATTTTTTGGAACGCCTTTTGAATGCGCTGCTCCGTCCTGGTGTCAATAGAGGAGGTAGCCTCGTCCAGAATCAGCATGGGCGGCAGGCAGAGCATCACCCTGGCGATGCATAAAAGCTGCTTCTGCCCCTGGCTGATATTCCCGCCATCCTCGGAAATCACCGTATCATATCCCTCCGGCAGGCGCTTGATAAAGCTGTGGGCGTGGGCCGCCTTGGCGGCCTCCACCACTTCTTCCAGGCTGGCCTCCGGCCTGCCGTAGGCGATATTTTCCCGGATAGTCCCACGCTTGAGCCAGGTATCCTGCAGCACCATCCCGTAATTCCGCCGGAGGCTTTTTCGCGTCAGCCGCCGAATATCCGTTCCGCTCACCGAAATAGCGCCGGAATCCACATCGTAAAACCGCATCAACAGGTTGATTACCGTGGTTTTGCCGCAGCCCGTGGGTCCCACCAGCGCAACCCGCTGGCCCGGGGCCACCTTCAGGGTAAAGTTCTCGATCAGCTTCCGGCTTTTCACATAGGAGAAGCCTACCTGCTCGATGTTCACAGAACCGTCCGCCTCCTCCAGCACCCGGGCGTCCTGAGCGTCCGGCTGCTGGGGTTCTTCCTCGATCAGCTCAAATACCCGGGAGGCACAGGCCAAGGCGTTCTGCAGCTCCGTCACCACGCCGGAAATCTCATTGAAGGGCTTGGTATACTGGTTGGCATAGCTGAGAAAACAGGAGAGCGTCCCCACCGTGATGCCGCCCGACACCACAGAAAGCGCCCCTACAATCCCCACGCCGGTATACACCAGGGAATTCACAAACCGGGTGGAAGGATTGGTGATGGAGGAAAAGAAGATGGCCCGCAAGGAACATTTCCGCAGCCGCTCGTTGATTTCTTCAAACTGCTGCATGGATTTCTCCTCGTGCCCGAAAGCCTGCACCACCTTCTGGTTTCCCACCATTTCCTCAATGAAACCAGTCTGCTCGCCCCGCACCTGAGACTGTTTGCGGAACATGGCATAGGTGCGCTTGGCGATGAAGGCCGCCACCAGCAGGGAAACCGGTGTGATCAGCACCACTACCACGGTGATAGTCACGTCCTCATGAAGCATGAACAGCAGGGTGCCCAGTATGGTAATCACCCCGGTAAACAGCTGGGTAAATCCCATCAAAAGGCCGTCTGCAAACTGGTCCACATCGGCGATCACCCGGCTCACCAAATCGCCGGAGGGATGGGCGTCCAGATAGCGCAGGGGAAGAATCTGGATTTTTTCCATGGCCTCGTTCCGGATATCCCGAACCACCCTGTAGGCAACGCGGTTGTTGCTCAAATTCATACCCCACTGAGAGAGTGCGGCGATGCCGATAAAGACGCCGATCTGCAGAAGAATCCGGAAAATTCCGGAGAAATCCACCTCGCCCCGCCCGATCACCAAATCCACGGCGCGGCCTGTCAAAATGGGGATATAAAGCGTGGCCGCCACAGTAACCGCGGCCAGCAGCACGGAGAGCGCCAGGAACATCCAGTAGCTCCTGATCCGCCGGAGCACCTTTTTCAGCGTGCCCTTCTGCACTTCCTTCCCTTTCATACGGCGGCCTCCTTCCCAGCCTTCTGGAATTGTGATTCATAGATTTCGCGGTACACTTCACAGCTTTCCAACAGCTCACTGTGGGTGCCGATACCCACGGCTTCCCCGTCGTCCAGCACAATGATCTGATCGGCGTACTGCAGGGAGGAAGCCCGCTGGGAAACCAGAAACACCGTGGGCGCCCCAGGCATCTCCCGTATGGCCTTGCGAAGCTTTGCGTCCGTGGCGAAATCCAGGGCGCTGGCGCTGTCGTCCAGAATCAGGATTTCAGGACGCCGCACCAGGGCCCGGGCAATGGTCAGCCGCTGCTTCTGCCCGCCGGAAAGGTTCTTTCCACCCTGGGAGACGGCCTCCTCCAGCTTTCCCGGCTTCTGCTCCACAAACTCCCGGGCCTGGGCGGTTTCCAGGGCCTGCCAAAGCTCCTCCTCACCGGCATCTTCCCTGCCCCACAGCAGATTTTCCCGGATGGTACCCGTGAACAGCACGGCCTTCTGCATCACGGCGCCGATCTTCCCCCGCAGCACGTTCACATCATACTCCCGCACGTCCACGCCGTCCACCAGCACCCTGCCCTCCGTAACGTCGTAAAAACGGGGAATCAGGTTGACCACCGTGGACTTTCCGCTGCCCGTACCGCCGATGATGCCGATGGTTTCCCCCGGCCCGGCCCGGAAGCTCAGGTTCGTCAGCGAGGGCGCGCCTGCCCCCGCATAGGTGAGGCTTACATTTTCAAATACCACCGTGCCCCGCTCTTCCCCGGAAGCCTTTGGGGAAACCGGCGAAGCGAGGGTGGATTCCGTCTCCAGCACATTGGATATCCGGTTGGCGCAGGCCAACGCCTTGGAAATGTTGATGATCAGGTTCGCCATCTTGATCAGCTCCACCAGAATCTGCGACATATAATTCAGAAGCGCTACCACCGCGCCCTGGGTGAGGAAACCGGCGTCCACCCGCACGGCTCCCACCCAGATCAGCACTGCCGCCGCCACATTGATCAGCACAAAGGTCAGCGGGTTCATCAGGGAGGAGATTCTGCCCACAAAAACCTGCAGGTTTGTCAGCTCGCGGTTGCTCTCCTGAAAGCGCCTGGTTTCCGCCTCCTCCCTGCCGAAGGCCCTCACCACGCGCACGCCCGTCAGGTTTTCCCGGGTGATGCCCAGCACCCTGTCCAGTCCGGCCTGCACCTTTTTATACCGGGGCATGGTCCACAGCATAATACCGAACACCACCGCCGCCAGCAGCGGTATCACCGCGGCGAACACCAGCGCCGCTTTCCAATCCACCGTAAAGGCCATCACCATGGCGCCAAACACCACGAAGGGGGACCGCAGCAGCAGGCGCAGCGTCAGGTTCACGCCGTTCTGCACCTGGTTCACATCGCTGGTCATCCGGGTGATGAGGGTCGCCCCGCCTACCCGGTCCATCTCCGTAAAGCTCAGGCTCTGAATGTGGGAAAACAGGGCGCGCCGCAGGTTTGCGGCAAACCCCACAGAGGCCTTTGCTGCAAAATACTGGGCCGTTATGGAGCATATAAGCCCCACCACCCCCAGCCCCACCAGAAGCAGACACATACGGATAATATAATTCTGATCCCGGTTGTGAATGCCCACGTCGATCACCGAGGCCATCACCAGAGGCACCAGCAGCTCGAACGTGGCTTCCAGCAGCTTAAAAAGCGGCCCGAGGATGCTCTCCTTCTTGTACTCCTTCATGTAGACCAGCAGCTTCTTCAACCGGGTCCCCTCCTTCTCTGTTCTCTGCATTTCTTCCGCCTGCGTTTTAAAAAGCGGCGGCGCTGCGCAGGCCGTCCAGCATGTGCGCCGCCTTCCAGATTGTTATCATTTTAACACAAAAACAAAGGAACCGGTATCCTTGGGCCGGATAAACCTTTTTTGATTTTGGAAAAAGATTTGTCAAATCCCGACAAAAAAGAATTTTTCTCATTTTTCCGGTTGCTTTTCCCAGAGCTTTTTGCTATAGTAATGACACAAGGTCTCCGCAACTGACGGGTCAGGTGGGCAACCACCGGGGAGCGGAGGAACAAGCCTTATTTGCCGACCGTCTGGGCAGCGTCGCCGTGCGATGCTGCCCTTTTTGATTTCCCTGGCGTGGGGAAGAAAAAGGGCAGGGAATCCGGGGCGCATCATCCGGTTATGAGAAAGGGAGTCATCCATATGGAACAGAAAGCATGGAAAGGCTTTACAGGCGGCAATTGGGAAACTGAGATCGACGTGCGGGACTTCATCCAGAAGAACTACACGCCTTATGACGGCAGCGCCGGTTTTCTGGCAGGGCCCACGGCCCGCACCCAGGCAGTGCGCGCCAAATTTGAAGAACTGCTCCGGCAGGAGCATGAAAACGGCGGCGCGCTGAAGGTGGACACGGATACGGTCATCACCGTCACCTCCTTCGGCCCCGGTTATTTGGACAAGGAAAAGGATATCATTGTGGGCCTGCAGACCGACGAGCCCCTGAAACGGGCCTGCAATCCCTTTGGCGGCATGCGCATGGTGCGCAGCGCCTGCAAGGCCTACGGGTACACCGTGTCGGATAAAATCGAGCAGGAATTCCGCCTGCACAAAACCCACAACGACGGCGTGTTTTCCGCCTACACCCCCGAGATCAAGGAAGCCCGGCACTGCGGCCTCATCACCGGCCTGCCGGACGCCTACGGCCGGGGCCGCATCATCGGAGATTACCGCAGGGTGGCCCTGTACGGCATCGACCGCCTCATTGAACAGAAGAAAGCGGATAAAATCGCCCTGGGCGACTGCGTGATGAGCTCCCCCTCCATCCGCGCCGCGGAAGAGCTTCACGACCAGGTGAAAGCTCTGGAGGACATGAAGGCCATGGCCGCCATGTACGGCTTTGACATCTCCCGGCCCGCAGTAACTGCCAAGGAGGCGGTGCAGTGGCTGTATTTCGGCTACCTTGCCGCCATCAAGGAGCAGAACGGCGCAGCCATGAGCCTGGGCCGCGTCTCCACCTTCCTGGACATCTATTTTGAGCGGGACCTGAACGCAGGCCTCCTCACCGAAACAGAGGCGCAGGAGATTTTTGACGACTTTGTTTTGAAGCTGCGTATGGCCCGCCATCTGCGCACCCCGGATTACAACGAGCTCTTCGGCGGCGACCCCATGTGGATCACCGAGTCTGTGGGCGGCATCGGCGAGGACGGCAGATCCCTTGTTACCAGGTCCTGCTTCCGCATGCTCAACACCCTGTACAACCTGGGCCCTGCGCCGGAACCCAACCTGACCGTGCTCTGGTCGGACAGGCTCCCGGAGAACTGGAAAAAGTTCACCGCCAAGGTCTCCTGCGACACCGACGCCCTGCAGTACGAAAACGACGATATCATGCGCCCCGTGTACGGGGACGATTACGCCATCGCCTGCTGCGTTTCCGCCATGCGCGTGGGCAAGGACATGCAGTTTTTCGGCGCACGGGCAAATCTTGCAAAGCTGGTGCTGCTGGCCATCAACGGCGGCCGCGATGAATTGAAGGGCGACCAGGTTGGGCCCAAAAAGCCTGTGTGGGACGAGGAATACCTGGACTACGACGCCCTCATCGAGCGCATCGACTTCTACCGCCCCTGGCTTGCGAAAACCTACGTCAACGCTATGAATATCATCCACTATATGCACGACAAATATTCCTACGAAAGAAGCCAGATGGCCCTTCACGACAGCACGGTGCGCCGTTTGATGGCTTTCGGCATCGCGGGCATGAGCTGCATGGCCGATTCCCTTTCCGCTGTGAAATACGCCAAGGTGCGCTGCATCCGCAATCCGGAAACCGGCCTTGTCACTGATTTTGAAATTCAGGGAGAGTACCCCGCCTTCGGCAACGACGACGACCGGGTGGACGCCATCGCCCGGGAGCAGGCGGAAAAATTCTACCATGCCCTCTGCCAGTATTCCCTGTATCGGGGCGCTTACCACACCCTTTCCATCCTCACCATCACCTCCAACGTGATGTACGGCAAGAAAACCGGAAACACGCCGGACGGCCGCAAGCACGGCGAACCCCTGGCCCCCGGCGCCAACCCCATGTCAGGCCGGGACAAATCCGGAGCGCTGGCCTCCCTCAACTCCGTGGCAAAGCTCTCCTACGACACCTGCCGGGACGGCATTTCCAACACCTTCTCCATCACGCCCCAGGCTCTGGGAAAAACCGAAGAGGAGCGGGTGGACAACCTGGTTTCCATCCTCACCGGCTATTTCGGACAGAGGGCCCACCACCTGAACGTCAACGTTTTAAACCGGGAAACCCTGATGGACGCCTATGAGCACCCCGAAAAATATCCCAACCTCACAATCCGGGTTTCCGGCTATGCGGTGAACTTTTACAAGCTCTCCCGGGAACAGCAGCGCGAGGTCATCTCCCGCACGTTCCACGTCTCCCTGTGATGAAGGGGCATGTGCATTCCGTGCAGTCCCTGGGGGCTGTGGACGGACCCGGACTGCGGTATGTAGTGTTTCTGCAGGGCTGCCCCCTGCGCTGCGCCTACTGCCATAACCCCGACACCTGGGAATACGGCGCCGGGGAGGAACGCGGCGCGGAGGAGCTGGTCAGGCAGATTCTCCGTTACCGCCCCTATTTCGGGGACAAGGGCGGCGTCACCGTCTCCGGCGGGGAGCCCCTCGCCCAGCCCGCCTTTGTGGAGGAATTGTTTTCCCGCCTCCGCCGGGAGGGCGTCCACACTGCTCTGGACACCTCCGGCATTGGGGATCCGGCTGCCGCGGAGCGGGTGCTCGCCCACACGGACCTAACCCTGCTGGATCTGAAATTTGCCGCGGAAGAAGAATACCGGAGGCACTGCAGGGGCAGCCTTTCTGCTGTCCTGCGCTTTGCCGCCCTCACCGCGGAGAGGAACATTCCCCTCTGGGTGCGCCATGTGGTGGTCCCCGGCCTCAACGATACTGTGGAGGACATGCGCCGCATCAGGGATATGGCGGAGGGCTTCCCCAATTTGAAAAAGCTGGAATGGCTGCCCTTCCACAACCTCTGCCTGGAAAAGTACCAGTCCATGGGAATCCCCTTCCCCCTGCAGGGCGTCCCGCCCATGGACGCGGACAGGCTGGAGGAATTGATTGCAAAGCTGTGAAACTGGATGCCAGACAGGACGAAGGACAAGCCTCTTTCCAAGACGAAAGCCGCCGGAAAAATCCGGCGGCTCAGCTTGTCGAAAAAGAGCATTTCGCCAAGCTGAACAAGTTTGCAGGGAAGAAAGAGTTTTCTCAGAAATCCTCTCCCTGTGCAAACTTGTTTCTGAATCAACGCGGGAGAGGAACCCTGACGGTTCCCTCCCACACCCTTCCTCCCTCCGAAGGCGTTGGCTCTTACGTTTATCGACAGACCGAGCCGCCGGAAAAATCCGGCGGCTTTCACTGTTACACTGCCTTTTGACGGATTAAAATGCAGGCGGAAACCCGTTGCATAATACCGTCCCGGTCCCGGGCGGGATAGTATTCCAGCAAGGGCCGCACCGTTTCCCGGATTTGCTCCGCAGTCAGCCTTGGCAGTACAAGCTGTTTCCCGGTAAGGCTGCGGGCGGCGTTCCTCTGCCGGGTGAATGTGGTTTGGAACGGCCTGGCCCGCAAGGAGGAAACCAGAGGTTCGGGATCAATATCCATCTGAAGAAGCCTGGTGTTGGAGAGCAGCCCCGCGCCGTTGTCAAAAATCGGGCAATAGCTGTAGCGCCCCTCCTGTTCTATGACGGCGATGTTGTTGAGATGCCGGTCGTCATTGCAAAACAGAGCGTCCACCTCAAAAAGCAGCGTTAAATACTGGGGAAATTTGTCCAGACCGGTATACTCCGCAACCGCCTCGGCCAAAAAAGCCACCCGCTTTTTGTCGCTGGAAAGCTGCGCCAGCTTCTGTTTGAGCGGCACTCCGAGAAAATTGCTCAGCAGACGGTTAACCGTGATCAACGACTGGCCCGGCCCAAGAAAATTTTCACTCACACAGCCCGTCCGGTCCCAGCCGTGAACATGCAGCCTTTCCATTCGGTAGCGCACAAAGGAAAAGGGCAGGCCGGTTTCAATATTACTTTTTTCCAGCAAGGCTGAAACAGCCGTTTCCGCCAGCGCCTCATAGCCAAACTGGTCCAGTTTATACCAACAGTTTTCCGCACGGTCCAGCCATTTTTCCTGATTCCCCTTGGAAGAGGTCTCCGCGATTTTTTCATCGGAAACAAGGCGTACCGTCATTTCCTTTTCTTCCTTTCCTCCGGCTTACCGCGTTCCCCGGAATCATCCGAAAGCGGTTTTGAAGAGCCGGAGAGACTTTCCTGGGAAATCTCCTCCACTTCCAGCCACTGCTGATCCTCCGCCATGCGCCCGCCGGTCTTTTGAATCAGCCTCAGAGGGTCGTATTCCTCGAGCCCCAAAGTTTCCAGGTACTCCCGAAGTCCGTCGCGTTCTTCCGGGATACAGCGTTCCCTCAAAAAGGCTTGGAACTCCGCCCAGCTGGGCAGAGGTTGATTGCCGAAAGCTGTTTTCACAGGGTCGTTCACGCAGTTTTCCGCAATGAGCGTTTCATCGGTAAAATCCGCATAAAGAATTGTACAGAGCCTGCTGCCATCATAATAGCGCAGGCAAGACACCCTGTGCCCCAAAGCCAGTTTTTTTTCGGCGAATTCCCGCCCTGAAAGACGGCGGGACAGGACGATACGGTCTTCATCGAAAGCAAGTTCTATTTCCCGGTTCTCCCGGCTCAGCCCCAACGCTTCCACCCAGGCGTTTGGCAGCGCGACCTTGCAGGTCTTGGAACCCTTCGCAGCGGTTCCCCCAGCTTTGCTGATGATAATTTGAGTCAGACGCGTGTCCAGACAAACCGCCCCCTTTGCATTTATTATAGGGTATTCGGTACGAATAATCAATCATTTTAACTCTTTTCCAAATCAAAAAACTCCGGCAGCCCATTGGCTGCCGGAATGCAGCTTGTCGAAAAAGAGCATTTCGCCAAGCTGCACAAGTTTGCAAGGAAGAAAAAGCTTTCGTTAGAAAGCCTCTTCCCGTGCAAACTTGTTTCTAAATCAACGCGGGAGAGGAACCCTGACGGTTCCCTCCCACACCCTTCCTCCCTCCGAAATCGTTGGATTTTAGGTTTGGCGACAGACTGAAACTCCGGCAGCCCATTGGCTGCCGGAGTACTCATTTCTCTGCAATTGTAAAAAGTCACGGCCTTGTCCGATGAAACTGCCGCACCACTTCCGCGACGATCTGTTTTTGTTCTCCGGTAAGCGCGGCCCAGTCCATGAAAAATTCCTGCTGTTCCGGCGTCAGTTCCACCATGGCATTCCCCATACTCAAGACCTGAACCGCCGTCAAGCCAAACGCCTCTGCAATAGCCTCTAAAGTAGAATTCGTTATTCCCGTACCACGTGAGAACATGTTATCAATTGTAGATCTTGCAACACCGGACGCCCTGGTCAAATCTGCCACTGTCCAACCGCGCTGATCCATCAAATATCGAATGGATTCTGCAACTGTCATGTCCTCACCTCCTTGTGTTTTTATTGTACCCTATATCCAGTATGTGTGGATTTATTGTTTTGAGTTATTCAATTCATTAATTTGGGTTGACAAGTTGATTTACAAACCCTATAATAGTGACAATATTCAACAATAACTATAAAAAGGAGCTGCTACCAATGAAAGAACAACACTCCGCCCCAACGGGCCTCACCGCGGAAGAACAGAAGGATGCACAGCTGAAGGCCCTGATCCGCAGGCATCTTACCCTCACGCTGCGCAGGCTGCGTGCGGAACAGAACGTCAGCCAGCAGGAAGCCGCCGATTTTCTGAAAATCAGCCGGAGCACCTATGTCTACTATGAAACGGGAAGGATCATTCCCGACATCGCCAAGCTGTGCCAGCTGTCCAGCCTGTTCCAGGTATCTGTTCTGGAGTTTTTTCCCTCCGTTCCGGAGAACTGACCCTATCCCCTTTTAAAAGCAAGCGGCGCGGGAACCCCCGTGCCGCTTGCTTTTTCCGCCTTTTCCCTGTATACTTGGTACAATTTCTTCCCGCCTGCGCCTCTGTAAAACAGAGATGTGGGCGGAGAGCCAAGGAAAAAGGAGGTGGTACAATTGGTTCTGATGAAAAATGACCGGTTCTGCTTCAGAATCGGTTCCGATGTGCTCCATACAAGCCCGATGAATGCGGACTAAACTGGCCGATCCATTGTATGGAGCGATTTTCGGATCGCCTTTTTTGCACCCGCCGGACGCGGGGTTTCGCATGGCATGGGCTTGTCTTTTGAACCTACTACTCAAAAGAACAGGAGCCTAGTGCAATGATCGAAATAGGAATGAACCATATTGTCAAAAATTTTGGATTTAAAAAGATTCTCGATAAAGCCTGTCTGGAAGTGATGACTGGAGAACGGGCCGCCATTGTCGGACGCAACGGAACCGGAAAATCCACTATCCTGAAGCTCATCTCCGGGGAAGAAAGCCCGGATTCCGGAGAGATCAGCATCCGCCGGGGCGCAACCCTTGGCGTGCTGGAGCAGATTCCCCGCCTGCGGGAACCGGGAAAGACCGTGGAGGAGGTGCTGCTGGAGCCCTTCGCCGACGTGCTTGCCGCCGAGCGGGAGCTGCGGGCCCTGGAAGCGGAAATGGCCTCCCCCGCGGCGGACTTCGACACGGTGATGGAACGCTACTCCGTCCTGCAGGAGCGCTACACGGCGCTGGGCGGCTACGAGCAGGAGGAGCGCACCGCCAAGGTGGTGCAGGGCTTCCGCCTCGCCGGGCTGCTGGACAGGGAGTACAATGTCTTAAGCGGGGGCCAGAAAACCGTGGTGAACCTGGCGGCAGCCGTGCTGCGGCAGCCGGATATCCTGCTGCTGGACGAACCCACCAACCACCTGGACGTAAAAACCCTGGAATGGTTTGAAGGGTTCCTTGCGAAATACCGAGGCACCGTGCTGCTGGTGTCCCACGACCGGTACTTTCTGGACCGCGTGGCGAACCGCACCATCGTGTTGGAAGCGGGGCAGTGCGTCTCCTATCCCGGGAACTACACCTTCAGCATGCAGGAGCAGGAGCGGCTGATGCTGCAGGAATTCGAGCAGTACAAAACCCAGCAGAAAAAGATCGCCGCCATGAAGGCCGCCATCAAGCGGTTCCGGGAATGGGGCGCCCAGGCGGACAACCCAAAATTCTTCCGCAAGGCAAAGGAACTGGAAAAGCGCTTGGAAAAGCTGGAAATTCTGGAACGTCCCCAGCTGGAGAAGCCCAAAGTCCCCATCAAATTTTCTGGGGCCCGCACCGGCGCCGAGGTACTCAGGCTCCGGGATTTTTCCCTGGCCTTTGGGGAGACGGTCCTGCTGGAACACGCCGGGCTGCTGGTCCGGGAAAAGGAAAAGGTCTGCCTGATGGGAGACAACGGCACGGGAAAGACCTCGCTGATCAAGGCGGTTCTGGGGGAACTGGCGGATTATTCCGGGGAGATTGTCCTGAACCCCAGCGTCCAGCTGGGCTATATCCCGCAGGAAATCCGCTTCCCCGTGGAGAAGGACAGCGTGCTGGAAGCCTTCCGCAGGGAACACGTGTGCAGCGAAGGGGAAGCTAGGAACCTGCTGGCCAAGTATTTCTTCCTCGGCGCAAATGTGTTCAAGCGTGTTTCCTCCCTTTCCGGCGGCGAAAAGGTGCTGCTGAAGCTCTGTATCCTGCTGCAGAACCAGGTAAATTTTCTCATTCTGGACGAACCCACCAACCACATCGACATTGAAACCCGGGAAATGCTGGAGGACGCCCTCCTGGAATACAGCGGCACGCTGCTGTTCATTTCCCACGACAGGTACTTTATCGAAAAAACGGCCTCCCGCATCACCACCCTGCGGGAGCGCCGTATAGACAGCTTTGACGGCGGCTATGCCGCCTACCGGGCCTATCTGACAAAAAAAGGAGGGACGGCGGACTGAACCGGCGTCCCTCGGAAAGAAGGGATCGCAGCATGGAAGACCTCAAGCGGGCGCAGGCGCTGCAGGCGGAACTTACGGCATGGCGCCGGTATCTGCACCGCCACCCTGAAACAGGCATGGCGCTGCCGGAAACCTCGGCTTTTGTGCTGGAGCGCCTGCGGGAGATGGGTTTTGAACCCGCCGAGCTGCCTCACGGCGGCATCACGGCCCTGGCGGGCGGAAAGCGTCCTGGAAAAACCGTGCTTCTGCGGGCGGATATGGACGCGCTGCCCATGAAGGAGGAGAGCGGCCTGCCCTTCGCTTCCTGCCGGGAAGGGATTGCCCACACCTGCGGGCACGACATGCACACAGCCGCGCTGCTGGGCGCTGCCAAACTGCTGAAGGAAGAGGAGGATGCTCTGCCCGGCACAGTGAAATTTATGTTCCAGCCCGGGGAGGAAACCCTGCAGGGGGCCAAAAGCATGGTTGCGGACGGCATATTGGAGCAGCCTCACGTGGATGCGGCGGTAATGATGCACATGGCCCCCCTGCTCCCCACCGGTATGGTGTTCTATGGGTCCGGGACCGTGGCTGCCTCCAGCGACCCCTTCCGCATCACCGTGCGCGGAAAAGGCGGACACGGGGCAAGGCCCCATCTCTCAGTCGACCCTATCAATGCCGCCGCCCACATCCACCTCTCCCTGCAGGAGCTGATCAGCCGGGAGACGGATGCGGCGGACCCGGCCGTGCTCACCATCGGTACCTTCCACGCAGGGACGGCGGATAACGTCATCCCCTCCGAGGCCGTGATGACGGGAACCCTGCGCACCTATAACAAGAAAGTACGGGATTTTTTACTGCCCCGCATGCGGGAGATGGTAGAGCTTACCGCAAAGGCGTTCCGCGCCGAAGGGGAGTTCCTTGTCACCTCCTCCGTGCTTCCGCTGAAGGCCGATCCCGCAGTGGTAAACCCGGCGGGGGCTGCTTTTCAAAGGGAGCTGGGCGGCAAGGCTGTGGAAAGCCATGAGCCCATGTGCGGTTCAGAGGACTTTGCAGAGGTGACGGACCGCGTGCCCTCCCTCTGCTTCCTGCTGGGCGGCGGCTCCCGGGAGGAGGGCTTTTCCCACGGCATCCATCATCCCAAGGTGCGGTTCCAGGAGGACAGCCTTTCTTACGGCGCGGCAGCCTACGTCATTGCGGCCAAGGCCCTGCTGAGCCCCTGAAGCTGCGGAATATCCTGTTGTTATTTCGAAAAGCGGAAGCCCCGCTGCCAAAATTGGCAGCGGGGCTTCCGCTTTTTCCCTATAAGCCAAGAGAGGGACTCCCCTCTCCGCATCAAACTCCCCGGAGCGGGCGGAACGCATTTTTCCGTCCGTTTTTCCATTGCTCCGGTTGCATTCTACCACAACCCGTGATAAAATACGTGCCAAATGAAGAAAAAATTGCGCCATAAATTGCGCTTTTGGAGGTGCCAATGCTTCCCTTTTTTGAGAACCGAAACGACAGCTTTTCTGCTTCCGTGGCGGAAAACCTCACTTTCCCCCTGCATCAGCACGGGCATTTGGAGCTTTTTTATCTTCTGGACGGCTGCGCAGAGGTGACGGTTCGCAGGCAGGCAAAGCGCCTTGAAAAAGGGGCGCTGGCTGTCATTTTCCCCAACCAGGTGCATTCCTACCGGTCGGAACCTTCGGGAAGCCGCGCCGCCCTGCTGATCAGCGATCCCACCCTGGCGGGCGTATACGGCGGCATCCTGCTGTCCCAGCATCCTTCCGATCCCTTTCTGCCGCCGGAACTGCTTCACCCCAATGTGGAATACGCCCTGCAGGAAATTCTGAAGGAATCCGCAGAAGGTGGAAACGACGGCGTATGCGGGCCCCTGCTGCAGCTGATTTTGGCCCGGGTGCTGCCCGGCCTGCCCCTGCACCAGAACCTGAGCTCCGATTCTCTGGATCTGACCTATCAAATCGTCCACTACATCTCCAACCATTTCCGGGACCCCCTCTCTCTGGACTCCCTGTCCCGGAGCCTGGGGGTGAGCAAATACTATCTTTCCCATGTCTTTTCAGAAAAAATGGGCATGAGCTTTCCGGAATACCTGCAGAGCATCCGCCTCAACTGTGCGGTCAGCCTGATTGCGGGCGGCGAACAGTCCATCACGGAAATCGCGGCGGATTCCGGCTTCGAAAGCCAGCGCACCTTTTACCGCGCTTTCCGCGCCCGGTTCGGCATTACCCCCCTGCAATACAGGAAACGGCTTCTGCAGCCCGGCAGGCAGGCCCCGGAAGAATTTCATGCCATCTGAAGGGAAGCCGTCTTTCAGGCCTCAATCTGCTTCAACGCCCGCCGTGACATCAGGGAAATCAGGAAACAGAAGACTGCCGAAAGGAATACCACCAAAAAGGACAGCCCGCCCGCGCCGTCGAACAGGAAGCCGTACAGCGCCTGCCCCAGCGGAAAGGCGCACATGCAGATTACGG
This sequence comes from Neglectibacter timonensis, assembly GCF_900048895.1. Taxonomy (GTDB): domain Bacteria; phylum Bacillota; class Clostridia; order Oscillospirales; family Acutalibacteraceae; genus Acutalibacter; species Acutalibacter timonensis. The sequence continues at coordinate 1,374,268 of NZ_LT160640.1, forward strand.
TAACCGCGGAAGACACCTTGCCCAGCAGCCCTTCCGGCGTCAGCTTTTGAATGAGCGTCTGTGCGTATACGCTGAACAGGGTGGTGCAGCACATCAGCGCCGTCACGCTGACCAGGATCACCCCATAGGAAAGATAGGGCGCGCCCGCCGTGAGCACAGCAGCCCCAATGGGAAGGGTCAGCACGGCCGAAGCCGTCAGCAGCAGATGGGCCCGCGTAAAGGGCAGCTTTCCGGCCACCAGGCCCGCGGTTAGCCCGCCCAGTATGGAGCCTACGCCCATGGCCGCTTCCACAAAGCCGTAGTGCTGGTTGGAAAGCCCCAGGTACAGCTTTACCAGGAACGGCAGCCCCACCGTCAGCATGGAGGAAAGGAACAGGTTGAGCCCTGCCGCCAAAAAGAGCAGTTTCAGCAGCGGGCGCTGCTGCCGCAGGAAAAACCGGCCTGCCTCTCCAAATTCCGAGCGGACCAATTGAAACATATTCCCCTTCTTCTCTCTCTTTTCAAAGGGGATGTGCAGGAAGCACTCCATTACCGCGGAGAGGAAAAAGCAGATCACGCTCACATACAGGATGGGGGCAATGCCGAAAAAGCCGTAAAAAAGGCCGCCCAGAATGGGGCCGAGCAGATTTGAAAGCGCGTTCACCTGCACCGTAACGCCGTTTGCCGCCATCAGATGTTCCTCCCCCACCAACAGCGGAATGCTGGACTGCACCGAGGGCTGGTAAAAGGACTGAATCACGGAAAGCGCCACCAGCATGACCGCTATGGCCAGAACCGGAGCCTTTGCCCCCCACGCCAGCGCATACAGAAGCAGAAGGCCCGCCGTGGTAAAATCCAGCGCCGCCATAATCCGCTTTTTGCTCACCCGGTCGGCCAAAATTCCGCCGAAGGGCGAAAACAGCACGGTGGGTACCATGGAAATTGCCGAAATCACACCGAATAAGGCGGCGGAGCCCGTCAAATCCAGCACCGCCATGGACAGCGCGAACCGCAGAGCCGCGTTGCCGAACAGGGAGATAATCTGCCCCGCCACCATCAGGGTAAAATCCCTTCCAAAAAGTTTCTTCTTCTGAGCTTGTGTCATTGTGCTTTCTTCCTTTCTTTGTGCCATAAGGCACTTCAAAATTCCATTCTCACGCAGCCCTTCCGGGGCTGCATTTCCTTTTCCGGAAATTTGCCGGTTTCAATACATACCGACCGACGGTATGTATTATTCCAAAAAAATAAGGCCGTACCACCTTATTTTTTCAGCCGCTGCCCTGTCTGGGCTGCGGCGCTTCCCTTTCCAGCCTGTCATGCGCCCAGAGCAGAGTGCGGTCATAATACCGAAGCAACAGGCTGACCATGGTTTCCTCGATCAAGGGGATGCCGAGGGCTTCCAGGGCAGTCTGGCAGACTCTTACCTGCCGCTCAAACTTATCCCTGGTATCTCCAAATAGACCGATCCACACGTTGGCCATCATCAAAATCAGCTCCGCCGTCTCCAGAGGATATTCCACCTGAAGGGAGCCGTCCCTGTTCCCCTGCTCAATCACCTTCGCCACCTCGGGCCCGCTCTCCACGATATTCAAGCGCATATGCTCCATGAAAACACGGGGGTCGGAAATCTGGGTGAAGTACAGCTGGTCCATCGCCAGCTTTTCCTCGTCGGCCATCTCCGTGCGGAACATGGCCCGCAGTTTTTCCAGGCCGCTGGTGGTCTCATCCTTCAGAATGGCGTCGAACCTGTCGTCTCTGGCGTAGAATTCCAGCACGGCCCGCTCGAACAGCTCTTCCTTGGATTTAAAATGGTGGTAGATCGCACCCTTGGACATACCCAGTGCATTGACGATATCCTGCATGGAGGTCTTCTCGTAGCCATTCTCCAAAAACAGGCTGATCGCCGTATTCAATATTTTTTTTACCGTCTCTTCCGGATACTTATTTCGCGCCATGACTCATCCCCTCTGATACATACCGTCGGTATGTAAGTTATCTTACCTCAAATTTTCCCCGCTGTCAAGCCTTTCGTATAACAAAGGATTTTTCGCGCATATACTGAAACTATCTGAAAATGGGAAGGGGTTTGATTTGAGATGAGCGGCATTGCAGGATTCTCCGTGTACACAGAGAGCCTGACGGAAGAAAAATACCTGTGGATGGCCCTGGCGCGCAGGATGGCGCGCAGGATTTCCCACCGGGGGCCGGACGACCGGGGCGCTCACGTTTCCGAGCACTGCGCGCTGGCCCACGTACGGCTTGCCCTGCAGGATCCGGAAAACGGGCTGCAGCCCATGACAGTGCATCAGGGCGGCTGCGCTTTTACCATCGCCTATGACGGAGAACTCTGGAACGCCGCGGAGCTCCGCCGGGAATTGGAGGCGCAGTGCTTCCATTTTCATACGAGCAGCGACACCGAAGTTGTACTCAAAGCCTATCTTTGTTATGGAGAGGCCTGCGCCCCCAGGCTTTGCGGCAGCTACGCCTTTGTGGTGGACGATTCCCTGCGCCGCCTCACCTTTCTCTGCCGGGACCGTTTCGGCGGAAGGCCGCTGTTTTACAGCCTTCAGAACGACAGGCTGGCCTTTGCCTCGGAACTCAAGGGACTTTTCGAATATCCCGGTCTGGCCCCGGAGGTGGGAAGAGAAGGGCTCTGTGAAGTGTTGGGGCTGGACTCCGTCCGCACTCCGGGCTGCGCTGTCTTTGAGCACATTCAGGAGGTGAAGCCCGGGCATACGGTCCTGTTCGATGCGGACGGCCTGCGGGACAGGGAATATTTTCACCTGGAGGCCCGTCCCCACCTGGAAGAGTACGAAGAGACAGCCCGCACTCTGCAGGACCTGCTCACCGAAGCGGTGGCATGCAGGCTGGACGACGGAGGGCCGCTGTGCGCTTTTCTGGAAGAAAGCCCCGGTTCCGAGCTGGCCGCGGCCATCGCCGCAAAAGAGCTGGGCAGGCGCGGCAGGCAGCTGTGCGCCTATTCCTTCGAACTGGAGGGGTTCGGAGCCCCCCTGCCTCCTGCGCCCGCCTGGGAAAACTCGGAGGAAAGCCGCATGGAGGAGCTGAGCCGCGCCCTGTCTGCAGACCACACCACTCTGGTGTGCGCCGCCGACACTTTGGGGGACTGCCTTTTCGAAGAGGTAATTGCCCGGGATCTTCCAGGAATCCCAGGCAGGGAAAGCCTTCTCTTCCCCTTTGGGCGGCTCATTCAAAAAAGGCACCGGGCCGCGCTGTGTTCAGCCGGCGCCGAAGAACTTTTCTGCAGTTCTTCCTGGTTTCAGTCCGGCTTTGATCCGTCCCGTTTCCCCTGGCCCGGCATGTCGTCCCTGTGGGCGTCCCTGCTGAAGCCGGAGCTGCTCCAGCTTCTCCGCATGGAAGAGTACGCCGCCGTACGTCTGCAGGAAGCCCTGGATTCCTGCCCCGTCCTGCGGGGTGAGCCGGCCCATTCCAGACAGATGCGGGAACTCAGCTATCTCACCCTTACCCGGTACCTGCCCTCCCTGTTGGAAAGGGAGGACCGATGCAGCATGGCAAACGGCTTGGAACTGCGTTCCCCCTATACGGACCACCGGTTGATTCAATATGTGTTCAACCTTCCATGGGAGTGGAAATGCGGTCCGCAGAAAAACCTTTTCACAGAACTTAGGAAAGCCTTCCTGCCCAAGGACGCCCCGAAACCGGAAGGGGGCCCGCAATCCGGCCCGTCCGGCCCGGAGTACGGTCCCCTTCTCAAACAGCGGCTCACCTACATTCTGCAGGACAGCCTGCAGCCCATTCAAAAGCTGCTCTCTCCGGAAGCCGTCAAGCAATTTCTGGCCGGGCCGCTGCCGTCAGATCCGCTGACAGCGTCTGCGCTCATTCAGGTAAACTACTGGCTGCTTCATTACGGCATTTATCTGAAGCTTTAGGCGTTTCTTTTTCCGCCCAGCACATCAAAGGTTTCCTCCTCAATCCGCTGAACCTTTGTCTCCACCTGAACCACATAGCTGCATTCCGCCATCTGCTTTTCCCAATCCAGGCCCTTCCAAAAAGAGGGGTATTTTTGGTACAATAAATTGCCAAAGCCAAAAATGTCGCAGGAATTTTTCAGCACAGCCGTCCGGATAGCGTCCTCGGCCTGCCTCTGAAGCTCTTCTCCGACGCAGGCTTCCAGCTTTCCGTAAGCGCCGCTTTCAAAGCGTGTTCTGCCGCCGGATATTGCGCTGATATCGGCCTCGGCCTGGATTTTTACCAGAAATCTGGGCCGGCCGTCTTCTCCCAGTGTCACCTGGGTTTTCCCCTCCCTTGTGGAGATGGAAAGCGTGACTGTGCCGAACGCCTCATCCGAAATAACGGACTCTCCTTTTTCCACCTGATTCCGGATCATCAGCAATCCCCGGGTTTCCTCCAGGGTCAGATAATCCTGCAGGCGGTATCCGTCAAAAATCGCTGTGGCAACCACTTTCACGCCGTCCTCCCCTGCCTTCAGCACCGGCAGGTAAGGGGAGGAGCCTTCCCTCCTGACGCCGTTTACAAATTCCAGAATATCCATTCCCACGGTCTTTCCGTTATAACGGCTGCTGTTTGCCAGCTGCTGAAGCTCCGACATCCTGAGAAGTTTGCCGTCCTTTTCCGCTCCCAGCACCTCTTCCGCCGTGTTTTCAGCCAGAAACATTTTCACCGCGGGGCGGGTATTATAGTAGCGCACAAAGAAATCCAGCGAGCTGTCAAGCCCTTCTTTCGCGCATTCCCTGCCGAACACCACCAGATAATTGTGGGAATAAAAAGGTTCTCTCCCCGTAAGCAGCGAAAGGTTATTCAGTGCCTCCAGCACCGTTTCCCCCTCGCTTTTAAAGAATTCCTCCCCCTCCTCCTCCGACGAGGTAGAGGAACGGACGGTAACCACATAGCCATTTTTTCCACAGTCGATACCGATGCCATGAATCAACAGCCTTTCATAAAGCTCCATAAAGCTGGTACAGGCGCTCAGGGAGAGGAAAAGCCCTGTACAGAGCGCCAGACACACCGCGCTTTTACACCATTTATTCACTGTCTTTCCCCTCCTTTCTCCGGTTCTTCAGCCAATCTGCCAGCAGCACCAAAGCGGGCAGGAGGAATCCGGTAAACAGGGTGGTCAGAAAAAGAATCGAAGTGTTGAGCGCAACTTTCTGCATGGAAAAGCTGCGCACTGCAAAAAACGCCGTCCCCAGCATCAGCAGCGCAGCTCCAAAGGAAGCCCATCTCGGCTCCTTTTTCCGGGTCAAGGAGGAAAAGCAGACGCGGCAGGCATACACATCGCAGGCCAGCTTTGTAACGACGCCCATCATCCAAACCCCGATAAATACCGCGTCCAGACGCTGCAGGGAACGCACCTCCGTGATGGAGGCCAACACATAGACTGGAAAATTTTGAGTGGCGGCATACCGTCCCAGACAGCCTGCCAGCAGCAGGAGCAGCGCCGACACAAAAGCCGCCGTACCCACGCTCCACAGGGAGAATCCCAGCGCCTTCTTCCCCCGCACCATGGGAAGCAGTACGGCCATATCCGCGAAGATGGAGGTGCGGGCCACAAACAGCATGACGCTGCGGGCCGTCTGCTCCAGGCCGCCGGCAAACAGGGGTTCCAGGTTTTCCGTACGGAACCGGAACAGGACGATTCCAAATACCAGCGCCACCCCCAGAAGCAACACGGCAAATACGCAGGTGGCGCACCGGGAAATAGTCTCGATTCCCCGAAACGCGCCATACAGCGCCACACCTACAATCGCTAACAGCACCAGTATGGAGGAAAAGTCCGGATTCACCGTATCCAGCAGGAAAATCTCAAACAGAGCAAGGGATGCTCCGTTTGTCAGCACAAAATAAAGAATATAGCAGACAGGCACAAGCTTCCCCGCTTTGCCCAGCGCCAGTTTTGCCACATCCCCTACGTTGAGATAGGGGTACTTCCGGTTTAAAATCCAGATGGGGAGGGCGATGAAAAAACCCAGTACCATGGACAGAAGGTAGGCCGCAATGCTGTCCACCATGTTTTCCCCGCCCAGATACTGCGCATTGAGCGCAATGGTGACTACAACACGGGAGACGAACATCATAAGAAAGAACTGCGCCGAGCTGATATTTGTTTTTCTCTCCATCGTTTTGACCGTTCTCCTTTCCCCGACTATTCTCCGATCTCCCGGCTGCCCGGCATATCCTGCACCTTGGCGTCCTTACGGGACAGCTTTTTCCAGTTCTCCCTTGCCAACACGTCACGCAGAACCAGCCCTCCGCGGAAAGGCGCTATGGGAGAGAGCAGCGGCACGCCGAATTCGCTTTCTCCGCACAGGTTCATCACCACGAACACAAGGCCGATCATCACGCCCCAGACACCCAAAAAATTTCCCACGACGATGAAGGCCAGCCGGAGAAGCGCCAGCGGTTCATACAGCCGCGGAATGGCATAACCGGCAATAGCCGTCAGGGCAATAACCAGCAGTGAGGGCGCGCTGACAAGCCCGGCGGAAACTGCCGTATCTCCAATGACCAGACCGCCCACAATACTCACCGTGGTGCTCAGGCCCCTGGGCGCCCGAAGACCGGCTTCCCGCATCACCTCGTACATGAAATAGAGCAGCAGGGATTCCAGCATCACGGGAAACGGCGTCTGCGCCTGGGTCTCCGCAATTTTCAGCAGCAGCGTTTCCGGCAGCAGTTCGGGATGGTGTGTGGTGATGGCCACATAAAGCCCCGGCAGAAAGGCGCTGAGAAAAAAAGCCAAATATTTGAGCCAGCGGATAAAAGTGCCGTAAAACGGCCGGGTCAGGTAATCATCCAGGGTCTGAAAATTTTCTACAAACAGAAACGGGACCAACAGCACGCTGGGAGTTCCCTCCACCAAAATGGCGATGCGGCCCTCCTCTATTTTTCCACATACTACATCGGGCCGTTCCGTAAGTCCTACAGAGCTGAAAATCCCGGTTTTTTTCTCCAAGTAGGCGCTGAGATATCCAGCCCCCAGGGTAGTTTTCAGGTCGCAGTTCTGAATTGCCTTTCGCACCCTGCGGAGGATCGCTTCGGAAGCCACGCCCTCCAAATAGCACAGTGCCAGCGGAGTCCGGCTCTGAGAGCCCGCCTCCGCCTTTTCAAATTTTAGCGAAGTTGATTTCATTCTGCGGCGGATCATGGCCATATTATTCTGGTAGCTCTCTGTGAACCCGTCCTTTGCTCCCCGCTGCATCACCTCGTTTTGGGGTTCCTCCGGGCCGCGGGTGGCAAAGCCCTGCACGCCGAAAATCAGGGCGTCCGGACAACCATCCAGAAACAGCAGGGCAAAGCCGCTCATCAGGGCCACCAGCAAATTGTCTATGTCCGCCTCATGCTTCTGTTCCATCGATCCCAGCACATGCTCTTCGATAAATTTCATCTTTTCCGGCCCATCGTTTCCCGGCATCTCCGCCGCGTGGCTCAGAAGAGGGTTGAGAATGCTCAGGGTGATCACCTGTTTGCTCACCAGGCCGTCCAGCGCAATAAGCGCCGCTTTCGTACCGGAAAGCTCCAGCTCCCTAAGCATAAAATCCATCGCGTTTTTAAATTTTTCCTGGAAGAACGCCTTGTTTTCCTCCAGGCTTGAGGACACCTGCTCCAGTTCCTGCATGACGCTGTCATCCTTCCTTTTTCCGCCGCACGTTTCTCTATAGAGTTCCCCTGTCACGTTTCTTTTATGCCGCCGCCTCATAAAAATCAATGGCCGGGCGATACTAACGTAAAGCTGTTGTTGTGAAACAGCGATCCCGGAAGGAAGAGAGGAAAACCCATGCTCATCAGCCTAATCCGCACCATTCTCCTATACATTGTCATTCTCATCGGCGTCCGCATCATGGGGAAGCGGCAAATCAGCCAGCTGCAAACCTCGGAATTGGTGGTAACCCTGCTCATTTCCGAACTGGCCGTCATGCCTATCCAGGAGCACGACGAACCCATTCTGAATGGGCTGCTGCCCATTATAGTGCTTATTCTCTGTGAGATTATCGTCTCCCTCGTCATGCTCAAAAGCGGAAAATTCCGCCGGGCTGTCTGCGGAAAACCCATTGTAGTGATTGAAAACGGCAGAATCCTGCAGGATCAGATGCGGAAGCTGCGCATGAGCACGGAGGACCTTTTTGAGCAGCTGCGCCAAAACGATGTGTTTTATCTGCAGGAAATTGCCTACGCCATCATTGAAACCAACGGCATGATGAGCGTGATCAAAAACCCGGAATATGACTTCCTGACCCCAAAAGAGATGGGAGTCAAGGTCAAATTCGACGGACTCGAGGTGGTTGTGGTCAGCGACGGAGAAATTTCCGACAACTCTGTCAAGCTCTGCAAAAAGGACCGTGCCTGGGTGTTGGGCTGCATTGCCAAAGCCGGACTTTCCCTGCAGGAGGTTTTTCTGATGACCGCCCGCATGGACGGCACCCATAAAATCATCCGGAAGGAACAAAAAAAGGCCGGCTGACGGGAACTCACCCACATGAAAAGGAAGGGAGCGCCCCCAGGAATTCTGGGGGACGCTCCCTTCCTTTTTGCTGTTTGTCCGGTCCGGCCGCTATCACCCGCTTTGCCGCAGCAGGGCGTCAAAATTTTCCTGCGGCATAGGCTTGCCAAACAGGAACCCCTGAATGCTGTCCAGCGCCATGGGACGCACCGTCTCGTATTCCTCCCAGGTTTCCACCCCTTCCAGACAGACCGTGATCCCTACGTCATGGCAAAGCTCCACAATAAAGCGGATAAAGGTACTGTCGAAGGAGCTGTTCCGGATGTCCCGTACAAAGGCCCTGTCTATCTTGACAATATCCGCGGGAGACTGTTTCAGAATTCCCAGAGAAGAATATCCCGTTCCAAAATCGTCCATGGCGATTTTAATCCCCAGCTTCCGGATGGAACGGAAACTTTCTGAAAGGGCATCCAGATTATAAGCGATACAGCTTTCCGTGAATTCCAGCACCATATGCTCCGGAGACGCCCCCGTCTTCTGGAGGGTCCCCGTCAGGAAATCCAGGAAATCCTCCCGTTCCAGCTGAAGATAGGACACATTTACGCTGATGGGCGAGCCCTTCCTGTAAGCCTCCCATTGGGCGCAGGCCGCCGCAGCCTGCGTAAAAACCCAACGCCCCACAGGGTGGATCAACCCACTTTCCTCCAGCAGCGGGATAAATTCTGAAGGAGGCACAGAACCGTACTTTTCCGAATTCCAGCGCAGCAGCGCCTCCGCGCCGCAGAAACCGCCGGTTTCCGCAATCACCTGAGGCTGGTAAAAGACCGAAAACCCCTGCATGCCATTTTCCACACAGTAACGCAGCTCTTCCGTCATTCCCAGAGCATGCTTTTTGGACTGCAGAATTTCTTCCGAAAAAAACAGCAGGCGGTTTTTCCCTGCAGCCTTGGCATATTCCAGGGAATAATGGGCGTGCTTCACCAAATCCAGGTAAGAGGCGCCGTCCCTTGGACAGAAGGTACAGCCTGCCGACAGCGTACAGAAAAATTTTTTTCCATCGCTTTCCTGCTGCCTTTCAAAAGACTCCTTCAGGGCGGCATAGAATTCCAGCACCGCGTTCTTTCCGCCGCCGCGGAACAGGACGGCGAATTCATCGCCGTCCATCCGGTATGCGGAGGCATAGGGGGGAAGCAGAGACTGAATTCTTCTGGAAAGCAGCCGCAGAACCCGGTCTCCGAACAACCGGTCATAAAGGTCGTTGATATTCTTGAAATCATCCAGATCCAACAGCAAAAAGGCAAAGCCTTTTCCGGAATTGCTTTCCAGCAAGGTATCCACCTGGTGTTCCAGAACTACCTTATTGGGCAGTCCTGTCAGATGATCCACCCTGTTTTTTCTGCCCAGGTTTTCCATGATTCCGGCAAAGAGCACAGGCTCTCCCTTCTCATCCCGTTCCAAATGCCCGCGGCAGCGCAGCCAGATCCATTCGCCCCTGCGGTTTCTGGCGCGGAACTCCACGCTGTGGGAATCCGTGCGTCCATCCGATATCTCCTGATTCGATTCCAGGAAAGCCTTGCGGTCATGCTCATGTATCCGTTCGCTCCACACTGCTGCGGCGTTCTGCAGCACCTCACCCGGCAGGTCAAACTCCTCCACCATGCTTTTCGGGTACCGGAACATGCCTGTTTTCATATTGCAGAGATAGATATAATCCTCTGTGCTTTTTACCAATGCGTCATAGAGGAGGCTCTGGTCATACTCGAAGTCGGCTGCAGCCACTTTTTCCGCGGGCTTCATCTGCGCCGCCCGTTTTTCTGCCCACTGGATATGCCTTTTGCGCTTTTGCACATACATTCTGGCATCAGCCTCGTCAAAGGCCGCCTGAAATCCTATGTTTTCATCCGAGCCAAGCTCGAATACCCCATAGGAAAACCCGGGAAGCAGCTCTGCCGCTTCGCCGCTCCGGGCAGTCCCCTGCTCCGCCAGCCGCTGAGCCTCCTGCATCCGTTTTGAAGCCTCCCGCTCCCCGCAGCCGTACATCAAAATGATGAATTCATCTCCGCTCATCCGGAAGAACACATCTTCTGGAGAAAGCCCTTTCTGCATTGCCCCGGCACAGATTTGGAGGTAGTTGTCCCCCTCGCTGTGGCCAAAAGAATCATTCACCCGCTTCAGGTCGTTGAGGTCATACATGCACAGGGTAAAAGGCACAGCCTCACTATGGGCCTTTTTCTTCATGGCCTCAAAGGCAATCCGGCCCGCCCGGCGGTTCAGGACGCCTGTAAGCTCATCCACTTCAGCCTCCGCCACCAGCTTCTTTCTTTCCGTGATATCAATAGATTGCTGTACATGGGCCAGCCGCCCGTCTGTCCAATGAATCAGGCTGTCATAATTTTCATAAACCCGTCCTGTTTTGGTATTGGTCTCTTCCCAGAAGTAGGGATCGGCCCCTTCCCGCAGTATCTGCCGCGGGCAGAATTCACACCGCCGTTCCATACCCTTCTGCAGGACCTGCCAGCACACCTTGCCCTCTGGCTGCTCCAGGGAGAAAGCCTCTTTCATAGCCCGGTTCATAAAGAGAATCTCATCCGTCTCCACATCCGTCACATAGACATATGCGCCTATGCTGTCCATGATTTCTCCCAAAACCCAGTTTTCCAGGAGTTCCTCCCGTTTCTGCCCCGGAATTTTCCGTTCTCCTTCCATCGGTATCCTCCTCCAAAAGACAGCTGCAGTCCAGCTCTAGTTTCCGGACATCTCTGTCTTTATCTCTTCGCACCCCGGTCATAACCGCGCTTTAAAAAACCTGCCACGCATGGCTTCTTCCTGGATTCCCGCTTCCCGAGCCGGGGACAGCCCTCCGCATTTCTGAAGAGGCGGCCGCGGACTTCGCGCCTCTCCCCCTACTGCTTCAGCGCTGTACGCCCAGCACTTCCGGTTCCGTTTGATTATATCCCTCCCGGAGAAAAACTTCAATCCTTCCGTCTCCCTAAAAGCCGAACTTTCTTCGGGAAGGAGAGGGCCAGGCAGCCGGCGGGAAAAAACAGCAAAAAGGACAGCGGTGAACTTTGTCCGCTGTCCTTTTGAAGTTCAGTCTTTCTTACTGTTGATAATCTTGCTCAACTCTTCCATAAAGCTGTTGATATCTTTAAATTGACGATAGACTGAAGCAAACCGCACATAGGCCACCTCGTCTACAGTCTTTAATTTTTCCATGGCATAAGTACCAATGCGCTGAGAGGAAACCTCCCTGTCCAGCGAATTCTGAAGCAGCGTTTCAATTTCATCCACAATGCGCTCCAGCGTGTCAATGGATACCGGACGCTTTTCGCAGGCACGGAGCAGGCCGCTCAAAAGCTTATTCCGGTCGAAAGTCTCCCGGGATTTGTCCTTTTTAATCACCACAATAGGCACGTTTTCTATGATCTCATAGGTCGTAAAACGTTTTGAGCACTTCAGGCATTCTCTCCTGCGCCGGATTCTCTCACCCTCATCCGTGGGGCGGGAATCAATCACACGGCTCTCGCTGTAGCCGCAGAATGGACATTTCAATGCTGACACCTCCAACTAATCTGCCTGTCATTATACACCAGATTCTGTCAGAAAAGCAAGGAAAAAGCTTTGCGAAACCTACCGATTAAAGACGTTTTTTGTATATCTCAGAACTTTTTCCAGCTCTGCCGGCTCAGAGAAGTTATCCCGGTACACTTCAGTGACGACAGCCCCCTTATACTGCAGCTCCAGAAGCAGGGAGCGAAAGGCTTCAAAATCGAAATCTCCTTCTCCCGGAAGCAGGCAGGGCCTTTCTGCCGTATGGTCGCTCAAATGTATATGACAGAGCCTGTTCCCCATCGCCCTGGCTGTATCCTCTATGGAAAACCCAGACATCACACATTGCTTCACGTCCAGCACAAACGCGCAGCGGCTGCCCAGGGCCTCCCGCATCCCCTGTAAAAAGGATGGAACGCTTCCCCTGTGCTGCCGCACATTTTCCTGGGCCGGCGAAACGCCAAGGCCCTCTCCCAAAAGCGACAGCTCTCCAAACCGCTCCCAATACTCCGCGTCGGAAAGCTTGCCATGTCCCTGGGGCTGTCCGTGAATTACCACATAGCCTGCCCCCAAAACCGCGGCAGCCTCCAGATATCGGCGGTACAGGGCAAACCCCTCCGCAGTTCTTCTGGGGTAGTTGCCAAAAAGCAGCAGCGATTCACTGGAGGAGGTATAGGGGTGCACCGATACGAACTCAGCTCCGTACTCCTTCGCTTTCTCCCTCAGCCCTTTCAGAAAGGCAGGGGCCAATTCCTGCTCCGCGTTCAAAAACACCTCAAAAAGACGGAAGCCAAGCTGAAGCAGCAGTTCCAGGGATTTTTCCGTCTCTAACGGATAGAGGCACGCAGTGCTGATTCCCGTTTTCAAAACGCTCCCCCCTTTTTCCTGTCTGAACCTGATTATACACCAGCGCCCATGCCTTTGCAAATTCTCCGCAGGACTTGCGCAGGCCAGCGTTATCCGGTATAATAAAGAGACTTATGCAACGATACCTCAATTAGGCGGAGACGAACCCAATATGGCAATTTTGACCGTTAACGACATCACCTTAAGCTTTGGAGAAGAAACGATTCTGGAGCATATCACCTTTGAAATGCAAAAAGGTGAGCATATCGGCCTCGTGGGTGTCAACGGCAGTGGGAAAACCACCCTGTTTAAGATTCTCAACGGCGAATACATTCCGGACAACGGCAGCGTCGTTTTCTCCAAAGATACCGCTCTCGGCTATATGGAGCAGCATGTATGCCGGGATTTTGAACGGACGGCCTTCGAGGAAGTGATGACCGTCTTTGCTCCTCTGCTCGCCATGGAGCGGGAGCTGGAAGAGCTGACCGACCGGCTGTCCCAAACTCTTCCGGAGGAGGAACTGCATGCCCTGATTCTCCGGCAGACCGAGCTCAACGACCGCTTTGTGGACAGAGGCGGACTCACCTGCCGCTCCCGGGCCCGCAGCGCCTTGATGGGGCTGGGCTTTTCGGACGAGCAGATCGGAAACAAGGTGGGGGTTTTGAGCGGCGGCCAAAAGGCCAAGCTGCAGCTCGCCAAAATGCTGTTGGGCGGGGCAAATCTGCTGCTGCTGGACGAGCCCACCAACCATTTGGACATCAGCTCTGTGGAATGGCTGGAGGATTTCCTCAAAACTTACGGCGGCTCTTACATTGTCATCTCCCACGACCGGTACTTTCTTGACAAAATCACCTCCCGCACCTTCGAGATGGAAGGAAAGGGGCTTGCCGCTTACAAGGGAAATTACAGCAATTACCTGAAGCTGAAGGCAGAACAACGTTTGGCCATGGAGCGGGTGTACGAAAGCACCCGGCGGGAAATTTCCCGCATTGAGGGAATCATCGAACAGCAGAAACGGTGGAACCAGGAACGGAACTATGTCACCATCGCCAGCAAGCAAAAGGCTATCGACAGGCTGGAGGCCACCCTGGAAAAGCCGGAGGCTGAACCGGAGAGCATCAAGTTCCAGTTTCATGCCAGCCGCCGCAGCGGCAACGACGTGCTTACTGCGGAGGACCTTTCCCTATCTTTCGACGGCGGAGAACCGTTGTTCCGGAACGTGAACCTGGAAATCAAACGGGGGGAGAAAATCTTTCTCATCGGACCCAACGGCTGCGGAAAGACCTCTCTGTTCAAAATTTTACTGGGCCAGTATCAGCCCGACGACGGCTTTGTACGGCTTGGGGCGGGCATTGACCTGGGATACTACGAGCAGTCCCAGCTGAGTCTGGATGATTCCAAAACCGTCATCGATGAAATTTGGGACCTCCATCCCCGAATGAGCCAGACGGAGGTGCGCAGCGCTCTGGCGGTTTTCCTGTTCCGGGGTGAGGACGTCTTTAAGCCCGTGGGAGGGTTGAGCGGCGGAGAGCGCGCACGCATCCTCCTGCTTAAGCTCATGCTTTCCAAGGCCAATTTTCTGCTGCTGGACGAGCCCACCAACCATTTGGACATCGGCTCCTGTGAAGCGTTGGAGGACGCCCTGGCAGGCTATGACGGCACCCTGTTCGTGGTATCCCACGACCGGTATCTGATCAACAAGCTGGCTGACAAGGTCTATGTGCTGGAAAAAGATGGAGCCCGGCTCTACCCCGGTAATTACGACTATTATCTGGAAAGACGGGAAACCGAACTGGCGCAGGAGGAAGCGGTCGTTTCCCCCAAGGTAAACCTCTATAAACTGCGCAAGGAGCGGGATGCCGAGCTACGTAGACGCCGCGGCGCCCTTTCCCGCGTTGAGGCAGAAATTGAGGAAAACGATGCCAGTATCAAGGCGCTGGAAGAACATCTGGAAGACCCGGAGGTGGCGGCCGATTATGAAGCCGTCACCGAAACTTCCGAGGCAATCGCCGCCCTTCATGAAAAGGCGGATAAATTGCTGCTGAATTGGACAGAGCTTTCCGAAGCGCTGGAGGAACTGGAACGGGAAAATTCTGTGGAATAACCTGCCCAAAGGCAGTGCCGATCCTTCTTCCCGCCGGCCGCATGCCGGAAAGGAGTTTATGCTATGCCTGTACTGGTCATCTGTACCGTTTTGCTTCTGGCCTTCGCCGGAGGAGTAGTTTATTCAGAAATTTCCGCCAATCGCCGCATCCGGGAAAAAGCGCTGAAAGGCTTTGGCAGAATCCCGGAAGGGGACTATGAGCTGGGTGATATTGTTTCCTACGCCAAGCTCTGCAGGAAAGAACGTCAGGACCTTTTCACAGTAGACGACTTCACTTGGGAAGACCTGAATGTGGATGCGGTATTTCGGCGGGTCAACAACTGTCAAAGCACTGTGGGAGAACAATTTCTCTATGAAAGGCTGCACCGTCTCACTCCCCGTGGGGAAACGATGAATTGAGCGCTCTGTGTTCCCATTTTTCCCAAAACCCTGAGGAACAGGAAAAAATCATGGTTCTTCTGGCCAGGTTGGGAAAAAAAGCATCCGGAGGGCTGCCTCATTTTCTGGAAGAGTCCAGAATATATTCTATGCCTCTTGCACCGCTCTATTCCCTTCTTGCCTTTCTGCCATTTGCCGCTTTGCCAGTCTGTTTCTTCTTTCCCGGAGCAGGCTTCTGCATAATGTTTCTCTCAATATGCCTCAATTTCTACTTGTATTACCGGGTAAAACGTGAAATCCAGGGGGATTTGGACCGCCTGCGGACGCTTTCTTCCCTTTTATGGTTCAGCGAAAAACTAGTTTCCGTTCTGACCTATTCTCCTTTGCGGGAACGGGTTCTTTCCTGTTTGCCTGCTTATCGCTTTCTGCGGGGAAGGCTCTCCGGTAGAATGCAAAAGGGATATTCCGATTTGGAACTGCTTCAGGAATACCTTCATATTCTCACCCTGCGGGATCTGAGGATTTATCGCAGGGCAATGCAGACGATCTCTGCCCATCGTGCCGAACTGCGCCTCCTCTTCGAAAGCGCCGGCCTGCTGGATGCCGCTCTCAGCACCTTGTCCTTCCGAAAAAGCCTGCCATATTGGGCTTCACCCAGCTTCCAGGAAAAAAACACGGTCATCTTTTCCAAACTGTACCACCCTCTGCTGCGCACACCGGCGCCCAACAGCGGATCTTTCAGCTCAGATGTTTTGCTGACTGGTTCCAATGCTTCTGGAAAATCCACCTTTCTCAAGGCATTGGGTGTTAATGCCATCTTGGCACAAAGCCTTTTCACCTGTACGGCGGAGCATTTTTCCTTCCGGCCCGGCCCTGTACTCTCTTCCATGGCTGTCCAGGACAACCTCACTGCGGGGGAAAGCTATTTCATGGCAGAGATCAAGTCGTTAAAGAGGGTTGCCGACGCCGCCCGGGCCGAATCCTGCTTTCTGCTGATCGACGAAATTTTGAAAGGCACCAATACCGTCGAAAGGCTCGCGGCCTCCCAAGCTGTGCTGGAGGAGCTGCATCGCCGGGACTGCTTCTGCATCGCAGCCACCCACGATGAGGAACTGCCGCAGAGGCTCAGCCCCCAGTATGAAAATTATCATTTCCAGGAGACGCTCTCCCCTGAAGGGATCACCTTTGATTACAAACTGTACCCCGGCCCCTCAAACTCCCGAAACGCCATCGCCCTGCTCTCGCTGACAGGTTTCAGCAGAAGCGTTGTAGCACGTGCGGAAGCGCTTGCCGGGAAAACTTTAACTGAGAAAGGACTCCCCCAGCGATGAAGGTAAAATTTGTCACCCTTGGCTGCAAGGTCAATCAATATGAATCGGAGGCCATGCTGGAACAGCTGCTCAGCGGCGGCTTTCAGAAAGCTGATGAGAAGGAGCCTGCGGATGTGGTGGTGGTGAACTCCTGCACCGTTACCGCTACCAGCGATCAAAAGGCCCGCCAGACCCTGCGGCGGGCGAAGAAGGAGAACCCCGACGCCGTTACAGTTCTCACCGGCTGCATGCCCCAGGCCTTTCCTCAAGAGGCGGAACAGCTTCTGGAGGCGGACATCGTTCTGGGAACCAGGAACCGCGCCTCCCTTCTGCCCCATATTCTGAATTATCTTTCCTCCAAACAACGGATTGTGGAGATCACGCCTCACGAAACCGGAGAAAAATTCGAGCCGATGACAGTGTCCGCCTTTCACGGACGCACCAGGGCATTCCTGAAGATAGAGGATGGCTGCAACCGTTTCTGCTCCTACTGCATTATCCCCTATGCCAGGGGCCGAGTCAGGTCAAAGCCGCTGGAGGAAATCCGTGCGGAGGTAAAAAAGCTTGCGGAGCATGGCTACCGGGAGGTAGTGCTCACCGGGATCAACCTCCCCGCTTACGGCCAGGATCTGGGTCTGCACCTCTGCGACGCTGTGGAGGCCGCCTGCGCTCAGGAGGGGATCGGCCGGGTACGCCTGGGTTCGCTGGAACCGGAACAGCTTTCCGACGAGGTGATTCTCCGGCTCAGCCGCCAGGAAAAACTCTGCCCTCAATTTCACCTATCCCTGCAGAGCGGCTGCGACGCCACGCTTCGGCGCATGAACAGGCACTACACCACAGAGGAATACAGGCATATTGTACAGGCTCTGCGCAGAACCTTTGATAACTGCGCCGTCACCACAGACATCATGGTGGGCTTTGCCGGGGAGACAGAGGAGGAATTCCAGGCTTCTTTGGCTTTTGCCAAAGAGATTGCCTTTGCAAAGGTGCATGTATTCGCCTATTCCCGCAGGCCCGGCACCAAAGCCTATCTTGCCCCGAACCAGTGTACCAACCGGGTCAAGGAGGCACGCAGCCGGGAAATGATTGCAGTCACAAAGACGACCCAGGCTGATTTTTTTCAGGCACAGTTAGGCCGGGTAGAAGAAGTGCTGTTCGAACAGGAACGGGAAAAAAATGTCTATGAGGGCTATACCCGCAACTATACCCCCGTTCTGGCAGTTTCCTCCAGGCCTTTACATGGGCTGCTTCTGCCGGTCCGGCTGACCGGTGTTCTGGAATCTGCCTGTACGGGAGAAATTGTGCAAAACTGAAAGAATTCCAGTTCTATATTTCTCAGACGGATTTGTCTGTAAATTTTCAGTAAAAAGGACAAATTTTATTCTTTTAACAAAATTCTATTGTAAATTTAACCGAAACATGAGATGATATCCTAAAGAAACTTTTTCTTGAGGTGTTGTTTTATGGAGAAAGCGAAGGAAAAAAAGTTTACAAAAGTCGAAAAGAGCTGGATCATGTACGACTGGGCCAATTCCGTCTATGCCACAAACATATTGGCCGTGCTTTTCCCCATCTATTTTGGGGCGGTCTGTGAACAAAGCGGTGCGGACAATCTGGTTCTTTGGTCTTACGGCACTTCGGCGGCCACTTTTCTGGTGGCAATTCTGGCGCCGGTGCTCGGCTCCCTGGCGGATCATAAAGGGCATAAGAAAAAACTTTTTGCCGCTTCGCTGTTTGTGGGAGTGGCCTTTACGCTCTCGAACGCCTTTGTAGAGGATTACCGTCTTCTTCTGCTGGGCTATGTGCTCTCCCATATCGGGTTTTCGGGCTCCTGCCTTTTTTACGATTCTTTCCTTACCGACGTCACCACACCGGAACGGATGGACCGTGTTTCCTCTTGGGGCTATGCCATGGGCTACATCGGCGGCAGCACCATTCCTTTCATTATCTCCATCGTCATCCTGTTTACCATGGGCATGACAAATATGCTGGCTTTCAAGCTCGTCATTATCCTCACCAGCATATGGTGGCTGGTTTTCAGCATTCCCACTCTTCTGCATGTAAAACAGGTTCATTATGTAGAGGCAAAAAGAGGCCGCCTGTTCCGATCGACTTTCTCCAATCTCTGGAAAACAGCAAAGGATATTGCTAAAAATAAACGTGTGCTGCTCTTTATCCTTGCCTATTTCTTTTATATTGACGGCGTAAATACCATTATCTCTATTTCCACCTCTTATGGTTCCAAACTGAATCTGGACAACGTGGGGATGATTCTGGCCCTTCTGCTGACCCAGATTGTGGCCGTCCCCTTTTCCATCCTTTTCGGAAAGCTGGCTGAACGGCTGGGGTCTGTCAGAGTTCTGCTGGGAGCGGTATGCATTTACTTTCTGGTCTGCCTAGTGGGCTTTTTTATGGGCTTCAACATTGAACAGAATCCAGGCAGCCAGCAGGCGCTGCAGTTTTCCCTGATTCTCTTCTGGTGCATGGCCTTTTTGGTGGGCACCGTGCAGGGCGGCATCCAGGCCATTTCCCGGTCCTATTTCGGAAAACTGATTCCCCCGGAGCGTTCCAACGAATACTTTGGTTTCTTCGACATTTTCGGCAAATTTGCCGCTGTGATCGGTCCCCTCCTGGTGGCCGCCTTTACGCAGATGACCGGCCGGGACTCCATCGGCGTCATCAGTCTGGCCCTGCTGTTTGCCGTGGGCGGCTGCATTCTGTTCTTCGGCAGAAAGCTGTTTACGGATCGTGCCGCCTGATCTCAGTTCCTGTAAAAAAGCCTGTGTCCAGGCGGCCTGTACGGTTTTAACCGTAGCAGCTCCGGGACACAGGCTTTTCTTTGCATCAGGTGTTTTATGATTTCTTCTTTACCGGTACCCAAACCTCAAACTTGGCATTTACCGGATTGGGCTCCAGATACACCTCGATATCGGGAGCGTCGGCATATTCATAGCCGGAACCGGGCAGCCATTCGCTGACCACTCTCTTTTCCAGCTCCTGTATTCCGTTGGGCATGGCCCCGCAGCCTGGAAAAATGGCCCAGGTACATGCAGGCACCATATACTCCGTCATCCCCTCCGGAACCGGCTGGGTGCTGGCAGCGGAAATATAATAGGCCCACTGGTCCTCCCCCATACAGGCGCTGACGCCCAGAATCCCCTTGGGCTCACTGTCCATCATCTGAGCCAGACGCGGCACAGTGCCGTCTGTTGCAGCCTTTCCCCACATGGCGGGGACTGTATCGAAGTTTTTCTCAATTTCCTTTTCCAGAGGTGCGCTGACCCCTACAATACGGAAAGCCTCTTTCGTTTCAATGCGGTATTCCATCTCTGTTTCTCCCTTAATACTGATAGTAAAGCTGATCCGCTGGTAGGCTTTCAGGCCGGCCCCCTCCTTTTGGGCTGCGGATGGGGAAATCCCGTGTACGGATCGGAAGGCCCTGTTGAAGGCTGTCGGCGATTCATACCCATACTTGACGGCGGTATCCAATACCTTTTCGCCGTTCTGAAGGTCAAACGCCGCCTTGGTCATACGCCTGCGCCGTACATATTCCGACAGGGGTACCCCCGCCAGATAGGAAAACATTCTCTGATAATGATAGGCAGAACAGCAGGCTATTTTAGCAGCCTCCGCCGTTACAGGCCCCTTTTCCAGATTCCCTTCGATATAATCCAAGGATTCATTCAGTCTTTCCAGCCACTGCATATCGGTCAACCTCCAATAACAAGTATACTTGATTTAGTATATCATATCCTCTCTCTTTCTGCACGAAATGGAGAGCACTGCCTCTTGCCAGAGGGAGCCGCGCCCTGTATAATGAATTTGAATCCGCAAGAACACAATGCGGTTTTCTTTTTGAAAAGTACAACTGCTTTACACTCGGAGCTTTCTATACCATTCGTCAGAAACTCTGTAAAGCTGTTTTCTTTCTCAGACCTGACAGACTATGACGGCAAAGGCGGCGATTACGTGCGGTATCGGCTTTCGGCAAAATTGGAACCTTGTCCCCAGGAAAAAGGGCACTCTGAAACAGAATGTTATGCGGAAATTTTAAGCAGGGAGGAATTCGAAAAAAATTATCCCGAATTTTCCGCAGACCGTGCCCTATTGCGAAGTCTGGAACACCCCCATTACTGCAAGGCGGAATTGCTCCCTAACTGTGCGGCGGGCACTCTTCTGCTGCCCCAGAAAGCCGGCCTTTCCGGGGAAGGGACCGCCCTGGCCTTCATACTGGATCGCCACCGTCTGATCTTTTTGGACGACAGCGGAACAGCCGGACAGTTTTTGGAGGGGTTCTCCGCCGTGAACATCCCGAAAGACAGCGGCTCCGCATGGCTTTTCTTCGAGTTTTTGGAATCCCTGATCCGTGAGGACGCCCTGTTTCTCCAACGATATGAAAAACGCCTGGACGGTCTGGAAGAGCTGCTGTTGGAAAGCGACGGGAAGGATTTCGGCAGCAAACTCCACTTTTACCGACGGGGACTTCTCCGGTTGGGCTCCTATTATTCTCAGCTTACAGATTTGGCAGATTCCCTGGCGGATAATCGCAACGGCTTGTTTTCCGCCAAGGAGTGCAGGAATTTTGAACTGTTTTCCGACCGGGTTTCCCGGCTTTCCTCCCACATCCGGGCACTGCGGGAATATTCCCTGCAGCTGCAGGAGATTTATCAGTCCAAAATCGATGTACGGCAAAACAAGATCATGCAGTTCCTCACGGTTGTCACCACGCTTTTCATGCCTCTGACGCTGATCGCCGGATGGTACGGTATGAATTTTTCTGATATGCCGGAGCTCCATGCTCCCTACGCCTATCCCATCGTCATTGCAATCAGCATTGCTGTAACGGTAATTGAAATCATTTATTTTAAAAAAAAGAACTGGTTCCACTGAAAAAAGGCGGCTGCAGAAAGAATTCCTCTGCAGCCGCCTTTTTCTGTTCAATGCTATCCAGTACTATTTCTTCCTGCCTTTTGTTTCGTCGCCCTTCCAGGTAGCAAAATAATCGCTCTTCAGAGTATCCCAGGAAGCGTTTACCCGCTCCCTGAAATCGGCAGTGCGCTCCTGCATTGCCTCGGTCATCTCCCCCTGGTAGGCATCCGAATAGTAGACGTTTTCGTCAAACCAGGCATAGTTTGGCATGAGAACCGCTCCGCCCCTGTCACCGAAAATATCGTCTCCCACATAGTACCGCCGGTCCGCATCCAAGCCGAAAAGATTGACCAGCGTGGGTACGATGTCTACGCTGGAAGTGTATTTTTCCACGGTTTCCGGCTTTTGATCCGCAGAATACAGGAAAAACGGGGTACGGTACAGCTCGTTTTTATTCTCCCCTACTCCCTTCACCTGTTTCAGGAAAGCGTCGTCGCTCATATATTTTCCATAATGGTCCGCATAGAACACCAGCACTGTATCCTCCATGTGGCCGTCCCCCGTGAGTTTGTCCACCAACTCGCCGATGTATTCGTCCGTTTCCATGGCGTGGGCCACTGCAAGGGTATATTCCTCCATATTCTCAGCACTGCCTGTAACGCCGGATTTGGCCACCTCCGCTTTTGCCGCCTCATAATGGGGATCGGAAATATTCCGCATCTCCTCCGTATAGGGCCCGTGTCCGGAATAGGTGATAAGGTAGGAATAGAATTTATTGCCGGAGGTCATCTGGTCATAGGCACGGATCAGCTGGCTGTCCAGCATATAGTCGTCCATTCCCATATCCACATAACTGTGGTACGCTTCAAATCCCAGATTGGTGTGGATAGAACCGCGGCTGTAAATTGCCGGGCTTGCCGAATGGAAGGAATTCACCGTGTAGCCCGCATCCCGGAACAGATTCGGCAAGGAGAGAGGGAAACTGTTGGTGGAATAGGCCCGGCTGGGCAGGCCGGATACAGCTGGAATCAAGCCAGTCAGGGAGACGATCTCCGTGTTGAAAGTGCCCGCTGAAAGGTAAAGGGGCGTATAATGGTTGGCAAAATTGATGCTTTTCTGCTGAAGGGCATAAAGATTGGGCATATAATCCTCTGTCAACAGCCAGGTATCCGCCGATTCCAGCATCACCATCAGCAGATTTTTATCCTTGAAAAGCCCGGTTTTCCCGTTGTCCGGGCTCACCTCCCGGCTTTCGTAATAAGCGTCCAGCTTGTCGGCGCCCTGGTGGCTCTGCCCAATGCCGAAGGACACCGTGAAATTCCGGAAAGTGTACTGATAGAGGCCGGTCAGCATAACGCAGCGGTTTGTGTTGGTAAATTCAGAATAGATTTCCGTCTCCGCGTTGGGGTCATAGGTATTGCCCCACCACATGGTGTCTGATTTGGGCTGCAGGGAGAAATGCATGCAAAGAATCGGGACCAGAGACAACAGCGCCGCAGCGCCTGCAGCAGATTTACTGATGATCCGCTTCTTCCGGCTTTCCGGTTTGGGCGGTACGAGAAATGCGGCAAACGCCATCATCAGGACGGCGAGCACGATGCACAACAGCAGCGCTTTTCGGAAATTGAGATAGCTCCAGCTGAAAAACCTGGCGCCGTCTCCGGCAAAATTGGTGTCGGAAAAAGTAAAAAAATTCCCAAAAATGTTGAACATGGCGCAATGCACCAGGGTCAGCACCGAAAACAGCAGAATCAGGAGCATCATGGCGATCCGCCGGGCAAGGCGCGGCAGCAGGCCCAGTAATCCGGTCAGCAGCAGCGCCCAGCCCGCTGTAAACAGCATAGGTTTATAGGAAAGCACGGACGTGCCTCCCACAAACCGGTAAAAATACCGGAAAGAAAAATCCAGAAATACAAAACTGAGAAAGCACAGCGGCAGGCTCAAAGGGGACAGCCGCCGGAGCTTCTGCAAAAAACCACTTTTTTCTTCCAAACCATTTTCCTCCAAAATCAGCTCATATTTTCCAAGCAGCCTGAACAGACGGGACAGACGGCTGTAGCAAAGTAACTTTCAATATAGCATAAATTCCCCCAATCTGCAAGGATTCTTCTGGAAATTTCACTGCCTTATAAAACGGCAACAGTCCCTGGTTTCACGGCTGAAACCAGGGACTGTTAACGGGCATCGTTTATAAACCGCAAGATGCCGCCGCTTAAAGGGGAATGTCAAAACATCCGTAAACATAAATCTGGACGTTTTTTCATGTCAAATAGACCGTAAGCAATGCCATACCCATTGCAGGTATCTTTAACGTGACGGAAGCTTCCTCCTGTTCAACTGGAATCTCCAAAAGCTCACGCTCCAGTTCAGAGGCAGCTTTCAACTCTTCTAGCTGTGATTTTGTGACATACTCAGGGGATCCTTGCTCCCTCCAGCGGGCAATGGCATTAGCATGGGTGTCGTCGACACGTTCCACCTGGGCTTTCAGCACAGCTTCCTCAGAGATCTTCAGGCCTTTCAGTGTAATCTGAACCTCTTCCTCCTCAATAGGATGCAGTAGGGAATGATGATTCACCGCCAAAAGCTGTATCGCGCCGGCAGCAGCATGTTTTATCGCATAGAGATCCAGCGTCCCCTCAGCCAGTCTCTGCTCATAGAGGGAATCTCCCAGCATATGCAGCAGCTGAAAAGCTCGGTAAGACGCTTTTGGAACGCCATGCAGCGTCAGAAGGCCGAAACCGCCATGAAATTCCGCGCTGGGCATTCCATTTTCTTCGAAAATATCGCTGAAGGTCCAGTAGGAATACCCATTTACTAGCCCTACGCCGTCCAATACCGTCTTGGCGATGAAAGAAGAACCGAAAGGACCATCCGAAGGAAGGCCCGCCAGACTGTTCCATTCGGTATAATAGACTGGCAGACCGTCAGCCTCCTGAACTGCCTTTCTGGTCATCTGTGTGACAACACCCCGGTCCACGCGTTCCCACAAATGTGCCTGAAAGGCCTCCATCTTTTCCCGAAAGGTCTTTCTAAATTCCGGATCTTCCATCTGTTCCGGCGTTGGACGCCCAAAATTGGCACTGTCCTCCACGCCATATCCCAAAACCACATCTGTAGGGTAGTGATGAGTGGAGATAAAATCTATAGGCGCCTGATTTTTTCGACAGAATTCCACCATTTCCGGAATCCATGCATTGTTGGAGGTGGCGGGACCTCCAACTCGCAGGAATCGATCCTCGGATTTGACTGCTTCAGCTGTCACCTGATACAGTTTGAAGTAATCCTCCATAGAGCCTGCAAAAAAACCGTCTGGAGAATCAGGTCCCCCAAGATTAGGCTCATTCCATACCTCAAAGAACCACTGGCGCACTTCTGTGCGTCCATACCGGTCCAGCAAATGCCGCACAAAGGTGCGGATAAACCAGGACCACTTATCATGGTCTGCCGGCGGAGCTGTGTTTCCCTTATAATGGAACACTGTGGCATTCTTGCTCTTCAGGCAGTCTGGCATGAAGCCCAGCTCAATGAAGGGCTTCATGTTGATGGAGAGAAGAAAATCAAACACACTGTCGATATTGGTAAAAGAAAGCTGCACGCCATTGCCGAAACGCTCCTGTACCAACACACTCATATCGTCGTCGAACAGGCCGTGGAACCGCACATAACGAAAGCCGATCTCTCTCTGACACTGTTCCAGTTGCTTGCGGTAGTCCTCCCGTAGCGCAGTGGTTCCATGGCAGCTTCCTACACACAGCTCCCAATATTTTTGCAGCGGTTTGACCGCAGAATTCACGTCTAATTGAAATTGTTTCATCTGAATAAACTCCTTTGATTTTTTCCAAATCTGCCGTTTCTTAATTTTATCACCCTTTTACTGCGCCGATGGTGATTCCTTTTACAAAATACTTCTGGAAGAAAGGATAAATGATAAGTGCTGGCAGCGCACCCAGTACAGCTACCGCCATCTTGATTCCCGTGGAGGGCAGCGGGCCCATCTGCTGGTTTCCGGCAGCCGCCGTATTGGCGCTGCTCATCAGGAACTGCACATCCATCAACATCCGGTTGAGCAACACTTGAATGCTGTACAGACTGTCATTTTGAATATAATACAGGCCGTTGAGCCAATCATTCCAATAGCCAAGCCCCGTCAGAAGTGCCAGCGTGGCAATAATCGGCAGCGACATGGGCAGCACAATTTTCAGCAGAATCCGCATTTCCCCTGCTCCGTCAATTCTGGCCGCCTCAATGACAGCATCGGGAATATTGGAAGAAAAATAGGTACGCATCATAATGACATAGAACGCACCCATCAGCAGGTTGGGAACCAACAGTGCAAAAATGGTATTTTTGATGTGGAAGGTTTGGGTCCACATAATATATGTAGGCACCAGGCCGCCGTTAAAAAGCATGGTGAAAAAGATGAAGAAAGAGAAAATATAGCGGCCTGGCAGATCCTTTCGGGACAGAGGGTAGGCCATCAGGGTGGTCATAACCAGGCTGATACAGGTGCCTGCCACTGTGACGAAGGCAGAAATCATATATCCTCTTACAATAGAACTGGAATCCACCAGTAGATATTGATATGCATCTGCGCTGAGCTTGGCCGGAAAGAAGGAGTACCCGTTCATGATTAGCCAGTTTTCATCTGCAAAGGAGGACATAATCAGCAGCAGGAAGGGCAGAACACACACGAGGCACAGCAAAACCATGATACCATGCACAACAACCTGAAAAGTTTTATTTCTCTCTACCATAAATACTGCCCCCTCAAAACAGCGCGTTCTCAGAATCGAGCTTCCTGACGACAAAGTTTGCCGTCAGTACCAGTACAAAACCTACCAAGGATTGATATACCCCTGCAGCCGACGCCATGCCCACGTTGTTCAGCTGCATCATACTGCGGTAAACAAAGGTGTCGATGGTGTTGGTTACATCCATCAGTGCTCCCGAATTCATAGGCACCTGATAGAACAGGCCGAAATCAGAATAAAAGATGCGGCCTATACTCATCAGAGTCAGCGTGATGATGGTAGGCTTCAACCCCGGGAGGGTGACATGCAGGAATTGTTTCCAACGATTGGCCCCGTCGATTACTGCAGCTTCGTAATAACCTTGGTCAATCCCTACCAGTACAGAAAAATAGATGATGCTGTTATATCCGAATACTTTCCATACCTGTACCAGAATCAGGATAAATGGCCAATACTGCGGAGACGCATACCAGGAAACCGGTTCTTTTCCCATGGCGCCTAAAATAGAGTTATTGACAAAACCTGTGTCCGTGGCCAAAAAAGCGTTGACCAGATAGCTGACTATAACGATGGAGATCAAAAACGGCACTAGTACAATAGTTTGATATACCTGCTGGGCTTTTTTTATCTTGATTTCATTGAGCAGTACCGCTACCGCTATGGCAAACAGCGTACCTATGACGATGAACGCCAGATTGTACAACAGCGTATTTCTAGTGATCAGCAGTGCATCTTTGGTGCGGAACAGAAACTCAAAATTCTTTAGCCCTATGTTTGGACTGTTATAAAGGCCCAGGCGGGTATTGTACTGCTTGAACGCCACTACAATACCCGTCATTGGGATATAGTTATTGATAATGATATAGGCAATGCCGGGAACCATCATCAGATAGAGCGGTAGATATCGAACAAAATGCTTTTTCTCTTTTACCGGCCGTACGGCTGATACTTTTGCCACGGCAAATCCTCCTTATCGAAATTTAGCTGGCGGTTCAAAAAAGTGCGGGCAGTCGGCCCGCACCCGGAGAAGGAGCCATCCTACCGGGAAAGCTCCGCCGGGCGCGCTGCCTTCCACCCGCCTTTTTCAGTCATGCATAAATCATTTATTTTCCGCCATCCAAGCATCCAGTTTGCTCTGCTTATCCTGGATAATTGTATCAAGACCGGCGTCCCTGAGCTCTTGGTTAAACTTGCCTAGGTCGGTTTCCGGATTTAACGCGCCGGATTGCAGCGCCTTGACGTATTTATTGAGCACATTTGTGCAGGAAGTAACCTCATTGATGACGTCCGCGTTATCCCACACAAATCCCTTTGCGACGGACGCAGGGGCATTGGCATTAAACTCCCCCAGTTTCTTCCAGAGGTCGGGATCATCGCCTTCAAATACATAAGAAATCTGTTCGTTGGCAGCACCCCAGGCCAGGTTGGAGTAACCGGTGGAGCCAGCCTCCACACCGTCGGCGTAACCGACGATCCCCTGCTCCTCATCCACAAATTTCCAGTGCTTTCCTTCGATACCGTAGATAAAAATGTTGGAGAAATCAGGATTCATGTACATTTCGTTAATCACCTGCATGGCGCGTTCCGGCTTTTCGCTATTGTTGGCAATGCACCAGCGCAGACCAATGTTCGCAGAGGTGCTGTATTCCTCCACTAAAGGAGCGATATAGACCTCTTTACCGCAATTGCGGACCCATTCTGCCTCTATACCGGGCTTGATATTGGTAATAAAGGAGAATGCTTTGCCAGCGCCCAGCAAACTGTTGGCGGATTCCGTACTACTGGCAGCGTCGGGCTGCATGTATCCCTTCTGGTTAAAATCGTACATGGTGTTGATCCAGTCCACATAAGAGGCCGTCTCAAACAGGTTGACAACCTTAGGGTCGACCTCAGTGGTCAATGCATCCTCCAGCACGCCCAGGCAGCTGTCATCGCACAGGGAATCGATCCGCAAAGGACGGCGGATGTCGCCGAAATCCGCAATGAGCATATACATTTCCGGATGTTCCGCCTTAACCTTTTCAAAGATGGGCTCAGCGTCCTTCAGCGTTTTTATGCTCTCCCAATCGATACCCATAGCGTCCACAACGTCCTTCACCATTAGCAGACCGAAAGCGCTGGCCTTTTCGATGTTATAGGGAACACCCGTAATATTTCCGTTGATCGTAACGCACTGCCAGTCCAGATCGCTGATTGCAGCCTTGGTGTCAGGAGCGTATTGATCCAGATAGTCGTTCAATGGCAAGATCTGATTTTGAGACATCATGGTTGCCGGCACAAATCCAAAGGATGAAATGACATCCAGCTTTTCTCCGGAATTCAGCGCTAGGTTCGCCTGATCCTTATAAGAACCAAAACCCACACGAACCATTTCAATGACAGTGTTGTACTTGGCCTTGGTAAGCTCCGACAACTTTGCCGCCACCTCATTTGTGTCCTCTGTTTTGGCGTCGCCGAAGTACATGATCTTTACAGTATATTCTTCCTGCGTGCTCAAGTCCTCCGCGGAAACCCCACTGCCGGATTCAGCCGGAGCGGAAGTATTCGTAGCGCTGTTCCCATCGGTACTGGAGGACGGTGCCGCGGAAGAATTTCCGTCTCCACCGCAGGCTGCCATCGTGGCCGTCAGCATTGCTGCCGCCAGGATCGCCGACATGATTTTTTTCAGCTTCATGTTACTGCATCTCCTTTATATTCACCAAAATTCCCTATCCGGGAGTACATTTATCCTAGCATATCCACTATTGCCCCGAAAGAATCTTTGTGACTTATTCCTGTTAATTTTCTGACCTATCTAAATTATCATTGGTGTTCAGTATTAAAAAAATGATTATTTCTGTTAAGAATCTGACCTTCTTTTCTTTTTCCCTTTTTACTTTTCTTAATTCTGTACAAAACGGTCTGAAATCAATTGACCAAAAAACAGAAACCCTTTATAATAAAAAACATTGGAGATTCTCCTGGTTCATCAACTTGTCGGAAGCACTGCATTCCCTCTCCGGAGCGGTACTGCTATATAAAGGAGGCAGCCATGTACGAACGTATGCTGGAGAGGCAAACTCCACCCACTTATGAGGACATGATCCTCTATTGCGGCGGCGCCGGAACTCTATTCCAAGAATTGAACAGGATGCTCAGAGCAGAATTCCACACGCAGACATTAATCCGATTTCCCTATGGAAAAAAGTATGGCTGGGGCGTGAAACACTGTAAAAAAAGCAGGTATATCTGCGATATTTTTGCCGAAGCCGGTGCCTTTACCGTAATGCTCAGAATGACAAACAGGCAATTTGAAAGTGTTTATGACAAATTGTCGGAATCCACGCAGAGAGAAATTGACGGGAAATACCCCTGTGGGGATGGAGGATGGATCCATCTCCGCATTCTGAACAGGGTACAGTTTGATGATGCCATAGGGCTGTTGCTGGTGAAACTTGGAGAGAAACGGCCTGTATAAATTATTAAGCCGTTGCCGGCAAGAAAAGAAGCTGATCGCGACTGGTTGTGCGCCCAACAAAACTCTTTTTTTGAAAACTTTGTTTTCAAAAACTGAAGAGGGGCGCCCCTCTTCGTCAGGTTGAAACTCGGATGAATTCCGGGTTTTTAGTCTTGTAATAAATATCCGTCAAGAGTAGGCGGAGCGCTTTGATGGAAACAACTGCAGCCAATCTAAGAAATTGCGCACGGTAAACCAACAGTCGATTGTTCCAACACCATGCATGTGGTATGCTGAAAAAACAACAAAAAAAGAAGCATATGAATTTGGCACAGATAATCTATCCAATCGCCCGGATGCAGAGGGTTGAGCGGGGCAAATCAATATACACCCGGCAAAACAGGGACGGCAGCGCATGGGCTCGGGAGTGCACCGAAGCACGGCCAAGGTTTCCTGAACCGAGTTCCTAACCGCAAGAGAGGTTTAACCGTAAATATGAAACTCAACCGCACTTTCGGCTCTATGTCCTTTAAACGGAAAGCTATAGTCGTCCTCTTAATTCTCGTGCTGCCGCTATTGATTTTTATTGGCAGCTTTGCCGCCTATACCATACAGCGCCAAAATGACCAGCTCTCAGAAAGCGCCGGGAATACGCTTTCTTACTATCAAAACGCCTTTGAATCCGATGCACAGAACATTTCTTCTTATCTGGCGAATTTACTGTCCATCGACTATGACTTTCAGCAGCTCTGCTACCGCAGATCCTATCTAGACGCCCATCTCAGCTCCTACGACCTGGTGCAGAAATTCAAACTCCAGCTGGAAGGAAATCCTTCTTTAGGCGCACTGTTCATCCTCACTCCGGAGAACAATCTCTTTCGAGGCGCTTATAATGTGGAGGATTATTCCATGGAGGTAAAGGCGGATATCCTGAAATTTTTGAAGGAATGCGCGGTTCAGGATGACAACTGTTCCGCCAAAGGATGGACTCTACGGGAAATCGGCGGCAAGTCTTTCCTTTTCCGTTTCTTTGGAAGAAAAGACACACATACCTATTGTGTTGCGATGTTGGATCTGAACCGGGCCATTGTCCCTCAGAAAATACGCAGCAATCCTACCGCATCAGGAGCATTTGCTTTCTTTCTTGCCTCTGACGCTGAAGACGGCGCGCTTCCTCTCAGCAGTATCACCAGATTTGAAGGGACAGGCATTGTCTTGCGTCCGCAGAAAACCGGCTATTATATCAGCGGCGGAATACAGAAATACCTCATTGTACAGGAACCCATTGAAAACATGGGAATCTCCATCGGCTACGCCACTCCATATCTTGGCCTTTTCAGCGGGATGGACGGAGTACAGATCACACTTTTGCTTTTAAGCTGTGCACTGATCGGACTGATCCCCGTCTGCTATTTGCTGCTGCAAAAGTCATTATTTGCACCCTTGCAGGAGATGACCGGAACCATTGAAAAACTGGGAGACGGCGATCTGTACGCAAAGATGGAGGCTCCCTTTTCCATCCAGGAATTTGAGAGTGTTCGAATTTCCTTCAATAACATGGTAGAGCGGATCCGGCAACTAAAAATTTCTTCCTATGAAAAGGAGCTAGAGGCAAAACATGCCAAGCTCCAATATCTTCAGCTACAGATCCGTCCACATTTCTATCTAAACTGTCTGAAGAATCTGTATGCTCTGGCAGAGGCTCGGAAGTATGGCAGTATCCAAAGTGCTATTTTGGCTCTTTCAGGATATTTGCGTTTTATTTTTAGGGACAGCATGAAGCGAATCCCTCTTTCTCAGGAGCTTCGCAGCATCCGGGACTATATGCAGCTTCAGACTCTCTGTGATGCCAATCCGCCCCAATGCCGTATGGACATCGACGCCAGCCTGGATGATTTCCTGATTCCGCCCCTTTCTCTGGTCACCTTTGTGGAGAACTCCGTACAGCACGGAACCACCTTGGACCATCCTCTTATTATCAATATCCGTGTATCGCTAATAAAAAGTAAAACAGGGGATTACGTGAGTCTGCTCGTCTCCAATAACGGGCCGGCTTTTCCCGATTCCATAATAAAGGAAGCGGCGGAGCCGGAGCCCCAGATCTACCGTTCCCAGCATGTGGGCATCATCAACATTCGATATCGCCTACAGCTGCTGTACGGTGAAGCCGCAGCTCTTTCGCTATATAATTCAGCCGGGTCTCCCTGTGCAGAGCTTTTTTTACCTCAAAACGAATCTAATATTAAAGAGGAGGATCCCCTATGACCATTTTGGTAGTGGACGACCAGATAAATGTGGTCAACGGCATTGTTTCCGGTGTGGATTGGGAAACTGCGGGCATCTCAAAGGTACTGCACGCTTACAACGCATCGATGGCCCGGGAAATTCTGGAATGCCAGCCGGTGGACATTCTGCTGAGCGATATTGAAATGCCTGTGGAAGACGGTTTAAGCCTCTTCCGATGGGTACGCGGCAAAAAGCTTTCTGTAGAGTGTATTTTTCTCACCTCTCATGCGGATTTTATCTACGCAACGGAGGCTCTGAAACTGGGCAGCTTTGATTATCTTTTGCAGCCCGCCCGGTATGAGGAAATCTGCGGTGCCGTCCACAGGGCTGTGGAAAAAATACAGCAAAACCGTGAGACACAGCAGATGTACTCCTACGGAAAGGCGGTATACCGAAATCGGGATCTCTTCCTTCAGGGCATCCTCAAGGACTGGCTCACCGGAGCCTCCCTTCAGTTCAAGGAAATCCTGAAATGCTTTGGAGATCTGGGAATCCTCATAAGGGAGGATTCCCAGATCCGTATTGCCATGGTACATTTACTGCGCTGGCACGATGAACCCTGGGAGGCCGCTCCTCTTTATACCGCCTTGGAAAACATCGCTGCCGAGCTCTTCGAACAGCTTGGCCAGGGACTTTTACTGCTGCGCCTGGAAAAAAACAGTTATCTGCTCTTACTGTTTCCCAAGATCCGGCATAACCTACCGGAAGATGCAGTTTTAGAAGCCCAACTGGTTCGGCTTTCCGAGGCCTTTCAAGTTCACCTCCACTGCGAAACTGCATGCTATATAGGAGCCTCTGTTCCCATAAAAGACTCTCCCACACTGACACAGTCTTTAAAAAAGATGCAGCTGGACAATGTCTCCCGGCAAAGCGGCGTATTCATCTACGAACAGCCCAAACTGCTTCCTCCAGCCCTCATCCGCACAGATAAACTCCCCTACTGGAAAAATCTTCTGCTCAATGGCTGTCCCCAAATGGCAGAAGAGGAGATCTTTGCCTATCTGCGTCAAGCGGAGGAGTCCGGCGCCATGACTCACGAATTTCTCGAACAGTTCTGCGGCGACTTCATCCGTATGCTTGCAAAGCTTCTACAGGAAAAAGATTTCCGGGATATATTGATTCAGCCCGAAATCCAGGACTTTTTCTCTCTTGCCTCGGAAAGCCTGGAAGGCACTTTGGCATTTATCCGGAGAATTTTGCAGCAGTTGCCAGCCTTCGAAGGAAAGGACTCAGAAAAGGACCAGATGAACCGTATTGTAGAATATATTCAACATCATCTCAGCGAGGAACTCCGCCGTTCCGATATTGCAGAGGCAGTCTATTTGAATCCAGATTACCTTTCCCGGCTCTTCCGGAAGGAAAAAGGAATGTCCCTTAAAGAGTACATCATATGCGAAAAGATGAAAACAGCTCAGGCTATCCTGCGTTCGACCAATCTGCCTGTGGCTGTGGTAGCCGCTCGGGTAGGGTTTGAAAATTATTCCTATTTTTCTCAGGTTTATAAAAAGGTAATCGGAGTGAATCCCTCTGCTGAACGCTCAAAGAATCCAGACACATAACCAGAAGGAACGGGCACATCCTAACCGGTGACGCCCGTTCCTTCCTTTATTGCAAAGCCGCGCTTTCTTTTGAAAATATGCCAAGCCCGTACAGCATAATATTTTCTGCCATTTCCGCAATCTCCTGCGCCGAACAGGTCATGCCGTCATCCAGCCATTTTCTCAGCAGACCGATACAACCCGCGCTGACAAAGGCGTAAAAGTATTCAATCTGTTTGGGAGAGGCCCCCTTAAAATACTTCAAGTAGGTATCCACACAGCGTTCCCTCCCGATATTGATCAACTTCGCCGCAAAACGCTTATCCCCATAATCCCCCAGGGTGACCGTGCATAAATCCGAGTTATCCCTCAGGCATTGAAAAATCCCTGTGCTGATGGTCACTGGATTGAACGGCTCCTCCTGAAGCTGGAAGAGCGGCTCCAGGGCCTTTTCAAAATCTGCCAGCATCTCCTCCTCTATGCGCTGCATCAGATCGTAAATATCCGCATAATGGGTGTAGAAGGTTCCTCTATTGATACCTGCAGTTTCACATAACTCCCGGATCGATATACTCTGGATGGGCTTCTGCTTCAACAAATCCATAAAGGCCTTGCGGATCATCATTTTTGTCAGCCTGGTCCGATGGTCATTTGTAACTTTTCTCAAAACAGCCCCTCCTAATAAACAGTTTTTGTTCAATGTGTTCGGTAAGCATCCGCGCCGGTCAAGTTTGTCGGTTGTTATAAGACGTTTTGACTATTATAATACAAATAGCAAAAATAATCAACAGTATGTCCGCTATTTGAAAGGAGTGCGCCCTATGAAACAACTTTATCTGGTGACTGGCGCTGCCGGCCATTTGGGAAGCACCCTGGTTCGCAAACTCACTGCACGGGGAAACACCGTGCGCGGGTTGATCCTTCCCAACGAACAGGCAATACGGAATGCCCGCGTATCTTATTATAAGGGAGACGTCCGCAACCGGGAAAGCCTTCTTCCTCTCTTTGAGAACACTGAGGATGCAGAGGTTATCGTTATCCACGCAGCGGGTATTGTGGATATCTCCGAACATGTTTCTCCCGCCCTCTACGATGTAAACGTCAACGGTACGCGCAACATAATAGCTCTATGCCGGGAGAAAAATGTGAAACGCCTGGTCTATGTCAGTTCCGTCCATGCCATTCCGGAACAGGAAAAGCTTCAAGTACTGGAAGAAGTTCAAAATTTTTCCCCTGAGGCAGTAATTGGGGGCTATGCCAAGACCAAAGCTGAAGCCACCCAACTGGTGCTGGAGGCCGTACGGGAAGGGCTGGATGCCGTAGTGGTGCAGCCTTCCGGCATCCTTGGCCCCTACGATTCTTCTCACAACCACCTGGTTCAGATGATTGCCGACTACCTCCACGGTAAATTGCCTGCCTGTGTGAGGGGAGGTTACGATTTCGTCGATGTCCGGGACGTGGCGGACGGATGTCTTGCCGCAGCTGAAAAAGGAAAGCGGGGAGAATGTTACATTCTTTCCAACCGGCATTATGAGGTAAAGGATGTACTTTCCATGGTCCGCAGCTCGAACGGAGGCAGAAAACTGCCCGTACTGCCCATGTGGATGGCCAGGGCCGGCGCGCCGCTTCTGGGTTGGATTGCAAAGCACAGGAAAGAACGTCCCCTTTACACCAGATATTCCCTCCACACTCTGCAGAGCAACGACCGCTTTTCCCATGATAAGGCCACCCGGGAGCTCGGCTACCATCCCCGGGATCTTCGCACTACCATTACCGATACCGTAGCCTGGCTGAAGTGCATACCAAAGCCAAAGGGCAAGCAGAAAAAACGGGGTTCCAAAGGCAAAGTGCGCAATATCCCAGCAAAGGCCTGAACAATAACAAGCCGCCGGTTCGGATTCTAAACTGAACCGGCGGCTTATTTATAAGCTTTTTTTCAAAAATAAATCTTTGCTTTACGGTCAATTCCGATGCAGCCGGAGATACTCCATAAATCTCTGCCAGTCATAACGGCTGAGATAATGGGTTCCCTTCCTCACATGATAGCCGATGTTTCCCTCTGGGAACACCGCATTTGCCTCGGGGGATTCCTCCCCGCAGACCAACCCGCCCAGTCCGTACAGACCATAAACAGGAGAAGCCGCCCGGCAACCGGCAAGCTCAGCCGGCGGATCGGCCCACTGATCCTCCTGGGCGCTGGACACATAGAGTTTTCGGGGAGCGATCAACGCAAGCAGAAAATGCTGGTCAAAGGGCATCTCCTCTTCCCGGCCGGCATAGGCCTTATAATTTTCACAGAACCAGTAGGGGAACATCTTTGTGATATCCGCCACCCGTTCCCCTTTCTTTCCCCGTGTGACCGCCGCGCCGCTGCAGCCGGAATCATTGGAGATGGCAAAGGCAAAGCGCTCATCAGAGGCAGCTGCCAGCAGGGCCGTTTTTCCCAAACGGGAATGTCCTACAACAGCCACGTTTTTGAGGTCAACGTCCTCACGGGTTTGCAGGTAATCCATCACCCGCAGGGCAGCCCAGGCCCACAGTGCAATCTTGCCGGGCGCATTCCCGTTCCGGCTGCCTGCCGGAAACAGCGCGGCAAGCCCATCGCTGAAATCTCTGTTATCCTTTGTGACATCCTCATAGCCGAAAGAAAACACGGCGAATCCGCCGTCCGCCAGCTCCTCGCTGGGCATATATTCGTCCGGCACGTTACTGCGGAAATTGATGTGCACAAACGCCATCGGTTTTTCCGAAACGACCGCAGGCACAACCGCATGGACAGGGAATGCAAATTCCTTACCCGACACTTGAACCCGAATTTCTACTCTCTCATAAACCGCCTTGGAAG
This sequence comes from Neglectibacter timonensis, assembly GCF_900048895.1. Lineage (GTDB taxonomy): Bacteria > Bacillota > Clostridia > Oscillospirales > Acutalibacteraceae > Acutalibacter > Acutalibacter timonensis. The sequence goes on from NZ_LT160640.1 coordinate 1,410,596, forward strand.
CGCAAAAATCCTCCTGCCTCTCCACTGTCCGAAAGCTGATCTGCTCCGGAGGCGGCGGCAAAAAGCCGTATTCCTGATCGCAAAGCAGCTCATAAATCCGTCCCCGCTGCTGCTCCCAAACTTTTCTGTCAGTGATGACTGCCCCAGCTGCGTCCTGCAAAACTTCCGGAATTTTCTGTTCCATTGCATTACTCCTCTCCCGGGTCCATCCAAGACGGACCCACTTTTTTCGCCTATTTACAGGTGATCACCGTCACGTCACGGTGCAGCTGCAGCACCGAGGCCGGAACCATGGGCGTCACCTTTCCGAACAACGCTTCGTGAACGATCTCCTTCTTTTCCGCTCCCGCAATCAACAGAATCCTCTTCGCTTTCATGATTGTGCCGATCCCCATGGTTACCGCCGAAGTGGGCACATCCTCAATGCGTTCAAACAGTCTGGAATTGGCCTGAATCGTACTCTGAGTCAGCTGCACGGTATGTACGTCCCTGGGAAAATCCTCCGTGGGCTCATTGAACCCGATATGCCCATTATTTCCGATGCCCAGAAGCTGCAGGTCCGCCCCGCCCAGCCCCTGCACAAGAGCTTCGTAACGGCGGCACTCCGCCTCCATATCCTCTGCCGTTCCATCAGGAAGGAAGGTATTCTCCGGGTCAATATTGATGTGATGGAAAAGATTGGTGTTCATAAAATAACGGTAGCTTTGAACATGATCCGCAGCGAGGCCGCAGTATTCGTCCAAATTTACAGTACGCACCCGGGAAAAATCCAGGATGCCCGCCTTACAGTCCTTCACCAGCTCACTGTAGGTTCCCAGCGGCGATGTTCCCGTCGCAAGCCCCAGCACACAGTCCGGTTTCAGCAGCACCTGCGCGCCAATCATCCTGGCGGCCAGCAGACTCATTTCCTCATAACTGTTTGTCTCAAGTATTCTCATAGCCAATGTACTCCTCCTTGTTCATTCTGCCATCATCTTATTCTATTTTCAAAGAATAGTCCATATGAGAAATTCCCATTTTTTTGTCAGAAAGTCCAGTACATTCTGACAAAATTTGAATGATTCTTCTTAAAAACGCCACTCCGTATTCGGAAACAGCTGTGAAAATCTGAACAGGGATATCCCTTTACATCCACCTTTTTCCGTTCAGTTAATCCGATGCCCGCTTTTTCTTCCAAGAGGGCAGCTGTGCAATCACAACTGCGGCAAACACCAGCACGCAGCCGAAAAGCTCTTTGGGCAGAAGCGCTTCACCCTTGAGCAGCCACCCAGCCAGAGCCGCAAAGACGGATTCCAGACTCAAAATCAGCGAAGCCACAGTGGGGCTTGCCTTTCGCTGTCCCAAAATCTGTAGTGTGTATCCCACACCGCTGGAAAGCAAACCCGTATAAAGCAGAGGGAGCCACGCCTGAAGGATGGAACCCAGCTCCGGTTTTTCCAAAATAAATGCCAGCACCATAGAAATGACGCCGCTGACAAAAAACTGAATGCAGGAGAGCTTTACACCATCTACATGAGGCGCCACTCTGTCTACCAGAAGGATGTGGAAGGAGAAAAGCACAGCGCAGAGGATTACCAGCACATCTCCGCTGGAAATGGAAAACCCCTCCTGCACACTCAGCAGGTATGTTCCCACCAAAGCAAGGAAGACACCGGCCCATACCTTCAGGCTGGGCATCTTCCCCAGAAAAATACCCAACAGAGGCACAATGACAATATACAGGGCCGTCAGGAACCCGGCCTTGCCTACTGTGGTATATTGGATTCCCATCTGCTGCAGCAGGCTGGCCGCGCACAGAAAAATTCCACAGAGAACGCCTCCGCCTACTAATAACTTTCTGTTATCTCCAGGCCTTACCGCGCCTTTTTCCGTTTTGACCCCTTTTGCGCGAATCGACCTGGCAAACAGCATAACAGGCACCAGGGCAAGACAGGCGATAAAGTTCCGCACTCCGTTGAAGGTACAGGGACCTACATAGTCCATACCAGCGCTCTGCGCTACAAAAGCCACACCCCAGATCACCGCGCACAGCATCAACATGGCGCCGCCTTGAATCTGCTCCCTGTTCTTACCCATTCCCATCTTCTTCCCTTCCTCTGTCCATTTCCGCCCTTTGGAAAAATCATCCGGCGTGCCAAGGCGGTGTGCGCACGCCGGATGTTCCTTATCCGTGTTCTTCCAGAGTCTTTTGTGTATCCCTGGTCAAATTTTTCATCCAGTTAAACCGGTTGATTTTCACCACAGCCACAAAGCATTTCAGAATCTGGTCGCATTTGAGACAGGCAAACACCACCCAAGGCGGCGCTCCCAGCCACATGGCAATCAATGCCGAAGGTATAACTACGCCGAACACAAAAATCGTATCGTTTTTAAATACAAAAGAGATGTCTCCGCCCGACTTGACCAGGCCGAACAGGCAGGCCGCCTGATAGCAGGTGCCGATGATGGTGACGGAGATGACATTGATAAACTGCCGGGAGTACTCCTGTGCCTCCGGGCTGGCATTGTAAAGGGAGATAAAGCCGTCCCGGGCTAGGAACACCGCCGCTCCGGAAAGCAGGCCTACGATCAGGAAGATCACCTGTACCGTCTTTGCGTATTCCTTCATCTTTTCGTACTGCCCGGCTCCCACCGTCTTTCCCGTGAGAATGCCCACCGCTGAAGAAAGGCCGTTCATCCAGACATAAATCAAATTATGAAGCATGCCGGTGATGCTGGTAGCCGCAATCACTCCGGCGCTGTAACGGCCCAGGATCATGGAATTCGCCATCATATTGGCGGACCATACCACCTGCCCGCCGATTACCGGCAGCCCGTAGCGGATAAAATCCTTCAGCAGCTGGCGGTCCGTCTTCAGAAGGTCGCTGAATTTCAACCGCAGCTTTTGGTCTATGGCAAACACATAAATCACGCTCACAGCCGCCTCCAGAACGCGGGAAACCAGCGTGGCGACCGCCGCACCCTTGACGCCCATGGCAGGAAAGCCCAGCTTACCGAAAATTAGCACGTAGTTGAGAGAAACATTGACCGCCAGCGTCATAATAGATATGTACATGCCGATCCTCGCCGTCTCTACACTGCGCATGGAGGCAACCATCACCTGGGAGATACAGAAAAACAGATAGGTAGCTCCCACTATCCGCAGGTAATCGGCGCCTTCTGCAATCACGCCCTGGTCTTCCGTAAAAATACGGATGATGGGGGCGGGAAACGCCATTGAGACGGCAGACATCACAATGCCCACCGCCACTGCAAACTTGACGCCGATAGACACTACCTTCCGGATACTCGAGGTATCCTTTTTCCCCCAATACTGTGCTGCAAGGATCAAAATAGCGCCTTCAATCCCGCCGACAAACATCTGCAGTACGGACTGCAGCTGGTTCCCCATGTACACGCCTGAAATCGCATTATCCCCCAGAGAACCAATCATCAGGTTATCCGCGAAATTGACCGCGAAGGTGATCAGGTTCTGCAGGGATATGGGAATCGCCAGCATGAACAGGTTTCGATAGAACGATCTGTCTTTTGTCATGACCATAATACAACTATCCCCTCCGCACCGGCATCCGGTGCATTTTTCCATACCGAATGTGATTATACTATACACGAATGGGCAAGTAAAGCCTTAATTCCTCAAAAAACCACACTGGCATTCAAACTGCTCCAACAAAAAACCTCCCTCAACAGAGGGAGGCAGACTGGCAAAATCTAACCCGTCAGGGCGTCTCCGGTCCTTCGGAGGAGGCGGATGTCTCGGAAGAACTGGACGCGTTGGAGGAACTGGAAGCATTTCCTTTTGCCTTGGCTTTCTTGGAGAACAGTGCCCGCTGTGTTTCTGCATCTGCGATACCAGTCTCTTCCAAACCGTTGGCTTTTTGGAATTCTTTGACGCAGCCGGTCGTGTACTCTCCAAAATGCCCGTCATACTCCGTATCCAGATACCCCAATTCTTCCAGCCTTTCCTGAAGCTTATAAACCTCGTCGTTGGAATCCCCTTCAGAGAGTTTTGTGTAAGAGGTAGTGTCGGACTCCTCCTCAGAGGAGAGTTCTGAAGAGGAACTGCTCTCTTCTCCCGGCAGCGATACTGTCGAAGATTTTTCTTCCAGCAACTCCGGAAAAGCGGATGCGCTGATTTCATAAGCGGCGTCGATTACGGTCCTTCCCTGCCATTCCATCAAGCTGGGATCCAACTCGAACACTTTATTTTCCTTCACTGCGCGCAGCTTGGAGAAATCAGCGTTGGCTTTCATCTGTTCCTTCAGTCCAGGCACACAGAAAATCACATTGGGGTTGGAAATGCGGAGAGATTGGAACTGATAGGTACCGCCCTTATCACTGCTAAATGCATTTGTCACGCCCGCGCAGGACATGAGTGTGCTGGCAAACATATCTCCCGTTACCGCAGTTCCGTCCAGGTCGTACAGATAGCAGGCAGTGGTCACTGTCTCTTTGGGCACAATGCGGTTGATGTCGTCCAGGACCGTAAAGATTTCCTGTGCCCGTACGATTCCTGCATCGTAACCGGCGCCGCCGCCGGAAAAGGCTGCGGAAACCTGGGAGTAAAGCCGCTCAAAATCTTCCCGGTCAGTGGCCGGACTCACGGCCAGCATGGTTATACCTGCATCCGACAGTGCAGAGGTCATTCCTTCGTCAAAGGAATCGGAGATTACCAGATCCGGCGCCAGGCCAATCACCGCCTGCGCGTCTTCTCCGGAAATTTTCTGCAAATCCCGCAAGCTATCCTGAGTACAGCTTTCACTGCCAGCCAACAGCTGCGTTTCACAGCCAAGAGCCAGAATGACGTCAGCCAGACCGGGGGAAAGTACAATTGCCTTCGTAGGCTTTGCAGAAATAGTGACGCCGTTTATCTCCACAGGAAATTCACCGGCAGCAGTTACTCCGGAAACAATATTCCCTATCTTCCCCATATTCTCACACCCGGAAAGTGATACGGTGACCATAACTGCGCAGAGCATACACGCCAGCCACCGACGTATCGTACTGATTTTTGTCTTCATTTTCGATACAACCCGCTTTCTCTGCAAAATATGATTCCTCTGCCCAGAAAATCAGGGCAACATCTGTCGTCTTGTCAATCCTTTCGGATTCTTTTAGTATTCTACCCTTAATTTACCGTTTGTGTCAACCTTTTTGCCGGAAAGCGCTTGACTTTTGTATACCATCAAGATAAAATGATCCAGTATGCTGTTAATAAGCGTTCCGTGAAACTGAATATTTATTATATGGAGACGTATCGAAGTGGTCATAACGGGCCTGACTCGAAATCAGGTAGTCCTCACGGGCTCGTGGGTTCGAATCCCACCGTCTCCGCCAGCAGGCTGAGTTTGAACGCAATTCGCGTTCAAAGCTCGGCCTTTTCTTTTTCCTGATACCTCGCGTTTATTGCAGGTATCACTGCCCATAAGCTCAAAAAAAGAGCTTCCACTGGAAGGATTCTTTTTCTGCATATCGATTATTCACTTCAGGGAGAAGTCTACCTTTCTTTTTGGCTGTCACCTTCCACCGCCTTTTCAAGCCTTTTCGCGTTTTACAAATGACGCCCGCAGGATTGTTCCTCTCCTCTCCATCCCTGTATCATGACTCAGAAAACAAAGGAATCAAACCCTCAAAATTCGCCGCCCATCTGCATTTGAGTGTGGGGCGGCATTGCGTTTGCGGTCGACTTGTGCTATACTTACGCGGAAATTCGATGGAAATGGAGAGAGGGTATTGAAAACAAAATCCGGGTTTTCCTGGGGAAATTTCCTGCGGAATCTCGCAGTGATTGCCATCCCGGTGGCACTGCAGAACCTTCTGACGACGACGGGCAGCATGGTCGACACGATGATGATCGCTCCGCTTGGCGAAACGTCTGTGGGCGCTGTGGGTCTTTGCGCCCAGTTTTCGTCGCTGATGTTTTCGGGATACTGGGGCTTTGTGGGCGGCGGCATGCTGTTTTTCTCACAATATTGGGGCGCGAAGGACGAGGACGGCATCGACCGCTCCTTTGGTCTGACGCTGGTCTGTATGCTTGCCTCCGCATCTATCTTCACCGGTCTTGCGCTGCTGGCGCCGGAGCTGGTAATGCGTATTTATACGGACAAAACAGCGATTCAGGCGATCGGCGTGGATTACCTGCGCATCGTCGGCTTCGCCTATCCGATGCAGGTGATCTCCATGGCGATGAGCGCTCTGCTGCGCTCCACTGAGCGCGTGCGCATCCCGCTCTTTGCGGCGATCGCATCCGTCGCTACTAATATGGGCCTCAACTGGGTGTTCATTTACGGCAAGTTCGGCCTGCCTGCTATGGGCGTGCGGGGCGCGGCACTGGCCACAACCTGCGCGGCCGCCGTCAATATGGCGGTCATCCTGATTCTCAGCCGGGCGCAGGGGTATCCGTATCTGTTTCATTTTTCGAAGCATTATCGCTGGAACAGTTCGTTTGTGCGGTCGTATTTCGTAAAATGCTTTCCAATTCTCTGCAATGAGATTTTAATCGGTGTCGGCAATATGGTTATCAACATCGTGCTGGGCCGCCAGTCTGAGCAGGCCATCGCCGCCATCGCGGTGTTCCGCACGCTGGAAGGCCTGGTTATTGGCTTCTTCTCGGGCTTTTCCAACGCGGCTTCTGTCCTCGTTGGCAAGAGCGTAGGCGCGGGCGAACTGGACACCGCCTACGAGCGCGCAAAGCGGCTCGTGCTGCTGTGCGGATGCAGTATTTTTATGCTGTGCGTGACACTGATCGCGGTGCACCGGCCTCTTTTGACCGTGATGAGCCTTTCGGGCGAATCGCTGGAAATCGGCACCGGGTTGTTGATGATTTACAGCGTCGCTGCCGTCATCCGTATGTGCAACTGGACGCAGAACGATACCTACCGATCGGCCGGCGATGCGGCGTACGGCACGATTCTCGAGATCTCATTCATGTACGCAGTGGTGCTGCCCTGCGTCTGCCTGACGGGCCTCGTATGGAAGGCGCCGTTTTTGCTGGTCTTCGCCTGCTGCTACATCGACGAGCCCATCCGGTTTGTTCTAATGCAGGTGCACATGTATTCGGGCAAGTGGGTGCGCCCTGTCACTGAGCTGGGCCGTGCGGCGCTGCCGGCGTTTCGTAAAAAACACGTGCGAGACAAAGCTCAACGGACGGCCTGAAGGACAAAGCTGGGGAAAAGAAAGAGTGGAAGCCACGGTGGAGTGCCCCCAATCGCGGCACACCTGCGTGAAACAACTCGCGCACCGCAGGTGTTTCTGTTTTCCAACTTGTTTGTCCGTATTATTTGCGGCAGGTATCTGTTTTATCAATGCTGTTTTCTTTCTAAAACCCAGTGATTATGCGGCTTTTCGAGGCCGCATTTTCTTTTTGTCATTTGAACGATAAGAAAAAACGTGCAAATTTTTAAAGAAAAGCACAGGGCAGACAATTCGAATTCATCCGTCTATTCCATCCTTCTTGCATATCCGCTTGTTTTAACGGAGGCAACGCTTGCAAAACCGCATGAAAAAACGGCATAATACCCGCTAAGAGTACTATGCCGTATCTCCTTTCCAAAACCATTTTCCTATTTATAGCTTCCATTCCAGGACGGAAAATCCGACAGGTATTCCCCGCTCACGGCGGGAACGTAAAACCTTCCGAAGCTCTTGAGCCCCTCTACGTCCAGCTCCTCCGGAAGCTCTACATAAAACAGGTAATAGGGCTGGTAATACTGGTTTTTGGGTTCTGTGCGGTAGACCAGCGTGACCCCGGCGATATCCTCGTCATAGATGGTCCCGTCCCGGATATAATCCTTGGGCACGCTGGCGATATAGTCCCCCTGCAGCAGCAGGGCGCGGGCCGTTTCGGGAGAAATCAGGGGATAGTCCCCCAGCTTCTGCGCGCTGGGGAGCACGCTCCACAATCCGATGCCTTCCCAGGCGCTCTCCTCCATCCCTGGATGAAGGGTTATCCTGTGAAAGTTATAGTTCAGGATGCGTTCTTCCAGCGTACCGTTGTCATTGTAGGCGGAGTAGTTTCGGAACATCTCCCCGGAAAAAGAGTAATCGCACCAGGTATTTACTGCAAAATCCTCCACGTTTTCCATGCCGGAAAGCTGTTCCAACAAGGAGGCGTGTTCCCGCAGCAGATATTTCACCGCCGCCTCCGCCTGTTCGCTGGTGGTATCAGCCAAGGTAAAGCTGTAATCGTCCGGCAGCGGCTTGGGCTGGGCAAAAATGATGCTCTGCCCGCCGTTTCCAAAGGCCCGGATTTCGTCTCCTGCCTCCGTACGCGCAAAAATCCCCTCTGCCTCTCCGCCGGTGAGACGGTCCTCCTCCGGCCATAGGTTTTCCTTGCGGATCCGTTCAAATTCTGTGCTTTCCACCCGGGTACCCAGGCAGTAGGCGGACCATTCCGCCAGGGAAAGCAGCTGCTCCTCGCTCAAATAGACCCTGTAGCCCGAGCTGCTGTAGGCCAGATTGCGGTACACCGGCAGCGTCTCCAGCTCCGCGTCCTCCGTCCAGGGGTTGGAGCCCATGTTTTCCGAAACGTCGTAGCACATGACGGCATCATACCCCATGCCCCCCATCCGTCCATAGCGGCCCTCCAGCATGGGCAGCCCTTCCGTCCCATCCGCGGGCGGAGGCGTGGGGATGGCAGGCGGCTCGGGCGCGCTTTCCGGCGGCTGTGCCGCTTCCGGGATAGAGCTTTCCAGCCCCGAGGAGGACGGTTCGCCCACTTCCTGGGAAGAGACGCCGCCCGGTCCTGATGTAGAAGGCGTCCCCGCCGTCCCGGGGACAAGGCTCTCCCAAGGCAAACTGCTCCCCACCAGAAGAAGAAAACAGAGGCAGGCGGCCAGAGCGCTCCACTTGAGCCAGATCACACCTCTGTTCCGGGACTTTTCAAATTGCTCGCTGCGCTCCAGCAGCTCGGTGTCGGCAGCAGTTCCGATCACGTCAAAGAGATCTTCCCGTTTCATCACACATACTCCTCCTTCCGCAGAAACTCCCGCAGTTTTTGACGGGTACGGGAAAGGATCACCAACACATGCCCCTCCTTCAGGCCGTAGCGCCGCCCAATCTGGGAAACCGGCTCCACAAAGAAATACCGCCGCAAAAACACGCTGCATTCCCGCTCCGGCAGAACGCGCAGAAATTCCGACACCGCCCGTTCCAGTTCCCTGGCCTGCACCTCGCCCTCCACGTCGTCCCGGCTGGGCAGGCATTCCTCCAGCTCCTCCAAAACCAGCGGCATTTCCCCGCCGCCACGCTTCTGTGCCCGCCTGGCCTGAAACCTGTCAAAGGACAAGTTTCTAGTGATCTTCGCCAGAAACATCCGCAGCCTTCCCGGCCGCTGCGGCGGCATGGCGTTCCATGCCCGCATCCAGGTGTCGTTTACGCACTCTTCAGCGTCCTCCGGGTCGTGCAGAATGTTGTCCGCAATGGCATAGCAATACCTGCCGTACCGCGTGCTCGTCTCCCGGATCGCCCTCTCATCCCTATTCCAGTACAATTCCACGATCTGACTGTCCTTCACGATTCCTCCCTCCCCTCACCCTATAGGACGGAAAACTATAGATATTCTAACACAAAAGATCGGAACCTCCCATCCGGACGGCTCCGATCTTTTGTACAGCTAGGTCCTGAAACTCTGATCCATACGCCGTTCAGACAGAAGAAAAAATTAAGCTGAAAAGTCTCTTCCCGATTGCCCTTGAGTGTGATAGAATTGATGGAAAATCAGAAGAAACAGGGAGATTGTATATGAGTTTGAAAGCAAGGATAAGCAGACTGAGGGAGCACCCTCTCAGCCTGGTACTGGCAGGTAACAAGGGAAACCCCCGGACACTGGTGCTGATTGAGCCCTTGTGGGGCATCCCCTACAACCTTATCGCGCCGTTCGCCACCCTTTACATGTACACCCAGGGCATCACGGATGTACAAATCGGCTTGATCCTCTCCATCACTATGGTCGTCCAGGTATTTTTCTCCTTCTTTGGCGGTATTCTTACTGACAAGCTGGGACGGAAGTTCACCACCATGATGGGCGACTTTTTCGGCTGGACGCTGGCCTGCCTGATTTGGGCCATTTCCAACAATTTCTGGCTGTTTTTAGCCGCAGCTATCCTCAACTGTTTTGAACAGATCAACCAGACAGCGTGGTACTGCCTGCTCATCGAGGATGCCAATCCAAAGGATTTGGTGGGTATTTACACCTGGGTGAACATCGGCGGGCTGGTTGCTATTTTTTTTGCACCCCTCTCCGGGCTGTTCGTCAGCTCCTATTCCGTGGTGCCGGTGGTACGGGTGCTGTACGCCCTCTTTTCGCTGACTATGGTCACGAAAACCTTCATCACCTTCAAATTCTGCCATGAAACAAAGCAAGGCAAAATACGCCGGGCAGAGACAAAGGGCGTATCCGTCTTCCATATGCTGGGGGAATACCGCCAGCTGATCCCCCTCCTGCTGAAGGACAAGGGCGTTCTCAAAGCGGTAGCTGTCTCAGTCATCCTTTATATCACAAACATAGTGAGTACAAATTTTTTCAGCCTGTACGTAACCCAGCGGCTGGGCCTTTCAGAAAACTATCTGGCGCTGTTTCCCATTTTGAACGCGGCTGTCATGCTGATCTTCATGGTGGGCATTCAGCATCGCATGAGCGCCGCAAAATTCCGTGTCCCTTTATGGGTCGGCCTGGGGCTGTACTGTGTAGCTGCCCTGGCGTTGATTTTCTCTCCCGCTGACAATCTGGGATTTGTGCTGGTTTACGTGTTTGCCGCCGCCGTGGCCGCCGCGCTGGTGAATCCCCGCAAGGACGCGCTGCTTCAGCTCAACATCAATCCCCAGGAGCGGGCCCGCCTGAACGCCCTGATCATGGCCTCTACCATCGCCCTCTCCTCCCCCTTCGGATACCTGGCCGGCTGGCTTTCCAGCCTGGACCGCCGCCTGCCTTTCGCTTTCACCTTCCTGCTGTTTATCACAGCCATGGTTGTCATCGGACGCATCCAGGAACCGCAGATGGAGGAAGAAAAGACCTAAGAGCGCCGCCAATCCCAGCGCCTGCCTTCCCGCTGGGGGAGGGGCAGGAAGTCTGCGTCCCTGCCGCTTCCAGGAAACGCACTTCGCTTTCAGAGGGAGCGTTTAAGAGATTTTATTCCCTTGAAAAATTCGGCATAGCCGTAAGCACCGGCTATGCCGTTTTTTCATGCTTGCCTGGAAGCACTGCTATGATACCGTTATAAATAATTTGAATGTGCTGTGTCCTATGGCCGTCAGCTTTCCCCTCTCTTTTTCCCGCAGTTGGGACAAAAATTTCCAGATATTTCCCGCTGCCCGCAGGAGCAGCTCCAGGTTTCTGCTGCAGACGGAGCGGGGCGTTTGGCACCGCAGTTGGGGCAGAAATTGCTGGAAATACCCTTCTCGCCGCAGGTACAATCCCAGGTTCCCGCCGCAGCTGGGAGGGGTCGTTTCGCACCGCAGTTCGGACAAAAATTGCTGGTCACAGCCTTTTGGCCGCAGGTGCAGTCCCAAGAATCGGAAATCGCCGCGCTGACGGTCCGCCCTGCGTTTTCAGCACAGTTCAGCACGGGATTCAGGGCTTCCTTTGTCAGATTCATCACGCCGCCCATGGCCCCCAACGTCACGCCCAGTCCGGCGATCTCCCCAAGTCCTCCGGAACCCTCTCCGGCAATGCCGTTTTTCATTGCCTCCATGCCAACCTGCCTGGCGGTTTCCTGCTGGTAGCTGTACCCCTTCATCCTCATCTCCTGGGCTTCCGCCTCTGCCTGCATGCGGTAGGCCTCCGCCTCTGCCGCCTTCTGAATCTTCAGCGCCTCCGCTTCCCCCTGTGCACCGAGAATTTTCATCCGGGCGTCGGTGTAGGCCTCCACAGCCCGGCGTTCCGCCGCAGCTTCGGCCTCTTTGCAGCGGATCTCCTCCTGCCTCACGGTAAGATACTGCTCGGCATACTGTTCCTTCATTCTTCGGAAGTTGGGGTCGTCATCCGGAGTGACCACCCGGCTGACATAGAATTCCGGCATGGTCAGGCCATATTCGCCCAGGGAACCGTTGATCCGCTCCCGCAGCGCGGCGGAAAGCTCCAGGAGCCGCTCGTCGATCTCCAGTACGTTGATTCCATTATCCTTAATGGCCTGGGCCAGATAGCTTTTCACCTGGGTCATGACCATGGCCCGGAAAAAGCCCTTGCCTCCGCCCAGCAAATCCTCCTGCCCCAGGCTGGAAGCAGTGCCCACCACCCTGAGGAGCAGCTGCCGGGAATCCGTGACGCGGATGGAAAACTCGCCGCTGGCCCCCAGTTCCACATGCAGCCCGGAAGCCGGGTCAAACAGCCGCACCTTCGTATCCGTGCCCCATTTGATTCCCATTTGTGTGGCAAGGCTGATAAAATACACCTCGGAGTGAAAGGGGCTCTGCCCGCCGGCGGGCAGTTCATAAATTTTTCCCAGCATGGGCAGGCGGTCTGTTTCCAGCAGATAACGGCCAGGCCCGAACAGATCCAAGGCCTGACCATCCCGGAAGAACAGCGCCTCCTGGCTCTCATGTACAATAAGCTGGGAGCCCAGGTTGAAATCCTCCACCGGATGCTTCCATACCAGCGCGTCGTCTTCCCCCTCAAATTTGATGACGTTTATCAGATGTCTGCGTTCCGTATTCTTTTCAGCCACGATAATCTCCTCCTGATCATGGTAATATTTCAGTACAGTTTTTCCTCTTTTTTGTTTATGAATTCCAATCTGAAATTCCGGAATAGTAACTGGAATTGCCGCCGAAGCCGCTGTACCGTCCATCCCTTTCCTGAACTACCATATAACTGGTTCCTACCGAAAGCGCAACCGGATCCTCAACCTCTTCTTCCACCTTGCTGACACTGATTATCAGCTTATTAGAGGCTGAATGGTAGGTGTTCCCAGCAATAAGCAGTTCCCCCTGCGCCGTAATCGCAGCGGAAAAATAGTTACCTACCGAAATAGCTATGACATCCTTCCAGGATTTTACGTTGCTTTCTATCGCGGTATTGGTTCCGGTGTACACCACCGTGCCGTCCGCCCTCAGCCCCATGACGCCGTCCGGTTCCACAGAAATCGCCACAATATCCGTCCAGTCGTCTACCCTGATTTCACCCTCATCTCTCTTGAGATGACCCTGTACCACCACCGAGCCGTCCGCCTTCAGTCCCACGGTAAAGGCATCCCCTGCCCCTACGGCGACAATGTTTGTCCAGGACTCCACGTCCTTTGGATGGCCCCAATTATTTCCTGCCGCCACCACAGTTCCATCTGCTTTCAGGCCCACAGAATGAGATACTCCAGCCGCAACATCAATCACATCGGTCCAACTCTCCACATCGCATTGCCCATCCTCATTTTTTCCAGCAGCTACCACGGTACCGTCCTCTTTCAGGCCCAAAGCGAATCCACCATATGCCGCGGAAGCAGAAACAGCCGTAATATCTGTCCAGCCCTTTACCCCCGGCGCCGGGTCCTCGCCAGCGACAAGTACGGCGCCGCTCTGTGTGACCGCCAGGCATTGGCGTCCCCCGACGGAAAGCTTTTTCGAATCAAACAAAGATTTCTGAAGCAGCGGTACGGCTTTTTTCATCTGTAAACTGGCATCCCGATAGGAACCCAGCTTTCGGAAAGCAAGATAGGCTTCCCGGTAATGACCGGATTCCATCTGTTCCATTGCAGCGGAATAATCCCGTCCGGGAAGAATCACCTGTGTCATCAACACAGCAACCCCAGTTGACACGAGCAGTACAGCCACTACAAGGATAGAAATAATCCTCATTTTTCTATGCATCCGAACCCGGTTCCGCTCCTCCTCGATCCGGCTGGCTTCCCGTTCGGCCTCCCGGAGCTCCTCTATCCTTTTTTCGCAGGCTTTCACCTGCTCCATGCTGTCCAGATAATCCTCCAAGGCCTGGAACTGATCCATAGCATTTCGTAAATCCAAAGAGTTTTTGGACTCATCCCGCTTCTTACAGGCAGCTTCATAGGCCTGCCGCCTCTCCTCTTCCGCCTTCAGCCTGGCTTCCGCACTTTTTTCAGCCGCCCATTTCTCAGCCTGATCCAATTTTTCCCGATAAGCTTTTTCTACACTTTTCCTGGCTTCCTCATCCGAGGGCAGCGCCGCTTCCTGTCTTTGCCGCAATACTTGAATCACATCGCCCAGAACCCGGCTGAGTCTCTCTGCGTCCTCCTCTTTGGAAAATTTCAAAGCCCGCTGAAACAGTTTATTTCCCCAAAACGCCTCTTCCTCCGCGATCACCTTCCGCCAAGAGGGGAGGTAAGCAGGATAGGTACGGTCAAACTCAAATCTTTCGCAGATATCCTTCCTGGTCAAACGCTCCCTCACAAAAAAGCGGGACACGGCTTCCTCGATTCGTCCCACCGCCTCCGGACAGGCTTCCGTCCTTTCCGCTTCCACGGAAACGTGGAGTTTCTTCCGGTTCTCGGCCAGAGCTTCCAGTGTGGGACTTTTTTTCTCTGCCAGGAATTTCCCCAGATATGCCCTGCCGTTTTCCGCATCCAGGTTCAGCGCCTGTTCAAAAAAGCCGTCCGCTTTCAGCCAATCCCCGTCCTCCAGGGCCAGTTCTCCCCGTTTTAAAAGGGCGGACAGGTTTCCGGTTTCTCCCTGGATTTCCCCATTCTCCTTTTCCTCTTCTCCGCCCGCGCCCAGCACCTTGTCGATTCCCCGGATCAGGTCCTGGATGAAGCCGATTTTACTCATGTCGTAGGCCTGCAGGATGGACAGCTGTTCCGGCAGGTCGTAGGGATTCATGTCCCGGTAGCAGGGAATCAGCAGCTTGGAACGATCTTTCTTCATCAGGGCCAGGAACCGGCTCCACTCGTTTTTCACCCACACTGCATTGAAATGCTCCGCTGTGGTGCCCAACACTACCATCACTTTGGCGGACTGCAGCGCCGCAAAGATGTAGGGTTCGTATTCCACACCCGCCTTATCCTCCAAAGTGATCCGGGCAAAGAACACCCTTCGCCCCTCTTCCGTCAGCTCGTAATAGATTTCCTGAGCCAGCACGCTGTCCTTCGTGCGGCTGCCATCTTCCTCAGACTCTTTGTAGCACAGAAACACATCGAAGGCCTCTTCCCGTTGGGACGTGGCCAAAATCCCTTTTTGCACCTGGGCGATTTTCTCTCCGTCCTTCCGGTACTGGCTTTTGGCGGCCGCGTCGGCATATTCCAGAGCGGCGAGATAGTCCACATCCTCCAAAAAGCTGTCGAAGCTCAGCCTGTGGCAGGTAGGGAACCATTCCCCGCTTTCCGGATCCTCCACGTATTCGATTCCAAACCGGCAAAGCGCGCAGCACCAGTGAGCCTCGGCATTTTTGTCGTCCTGCTCCACGATGCGTTCATATACCGCCAGTGCCTTATCGAATTCCCCCGCCCGGCGAAAATGATTGCCCCGGTTAAACGCCGCCGCCGTCTGTTCGCCGTCCACTTTTGGCAGCGTCATCACACTGCCGCAGTATTCACAGGAGCCAAAGGTTTTATCCGTGGAAAGCTCCATATCCCCGCCGCACATTTTACACTTGATAACCGTCATTCGTTCCTACTCCTTCTCCTGCTGATTTTCTGCCCCCTGCTCTGCCCCGCTGGATACCTCCATATGATCCAGCGCAAATTCCAGAGCCATACTCATAATTTCATTGCGCGTGCGGCCGGTAGCCCTTGCCGCTCCGTCTATTTCCTGCAGCATTTCCCGTGACAGCCGCATGGATATCACCATGGACTCTCCGCCGTACCGCTTCGGTGCGATTTTCAATTTCGGATCTCCCACAGCTTTGCCCCCTTTTGTTTCTATTGTAATACAAATGTATTTTTTTGCAAGTGAAATTGTAAATCAGTGAAAAAAGCTGCTGTTTCCGGAAACTATTTCCATCTACAGCAGCTTTGTTTACTTATCCCATCGGATCAAGAGGGGGCAAATTTTCAGGTTTCACAATTTCCGGTTTGCCCACATACTGCATATGCGGATAAATGATTTTAAGAAATTCATCCGGAAAATACTCGTCAAAAAACTCCTGTACCACGTTGGAAGCAGGCACGTTATTCACTCGTTCAGACTGACGGTACACCGCCCCGGCAGAAAGCGCCATATCCGCCACCATGAACAGCGACACAGCGATTGTCAGGGGACGGCCCACTTTTTTAGGGATCCGCTGGATCGTCCTGGAGAGGATTGGGTACAGGTCCTTCACCCAAATTAGGCCCAGAATCCCCCAGAAAAAGGAATACATCAAATTGGTCCGCCCGCCGATATTCAAGGCGGAATCACTGTACTCCCAGGAGACCGTGCCGAACATGACCTGCTGCAGGAAACTGCACAGGTATTCAAACCCTCCCCCAATTACCATGCTGGCCAAAAAAATGAGCACATCCTTCTGGTTGTACATCTTATAGAGGAACAGCGTAATGGCAATGGCTCCAAACCCATAGATAAGGATAAACGGCCCGAACACTACGCTGACCCGCAGCTCAAATTTGTGGGGCGGCATTGCCAGCGCATACAGGGTTTCCAGTACAAAACCCACAAGATTGCCGATCATAAAAATCCAAAACAGCTTGGAATAACACATGCCGTAGGCAAAGGGTTTTTCCGCACCTTCGGGCAGCCTCTGCTCATAGGCTGCAACAGCCGCTTCATTATGCTTCCGGATCAGCTCGCCGGAACGGCGCCGGAACACATCCACATTCTGACGCAGCAGCTCCAGCTGTTCATTGTGCTTCAGGGATTTCAGATCAGGGAAAGCCTTGAGCAGACGCTTGTGCAGCTTGTTTGCATGCAGCGTCTGTTCATATTTTTCTTTCAGGCGGGCAGCTTCCTTCTGCCACTCCTTCTCAAATTCTTTCTGCTTTTCTTTGACGGCAATAGCCCCCGCCGAAATCCCCTCTCCCAGCTTATCAGAGCCGGCCCGGATTTTACTGGAAACATATTCCAGGTTCTTCAGTTTCCGGTTCAGCCCGATAATCGCCACCACGGTGACGGTAAAATCTGCCAAAGCCAGGCCCAAAAGCACCAGCAGCACCACCACGCCCACCGTACGGGGAATCAGAGAGACAAAATATCTTGTCAGGGGCATTACAAAACGCACCACCATCGCGCCCGCTATTGCCCAGACAATGGAAAACTTCAGGCAGATATAGCCGTTCAGGTTGTGAGGCTGGTTGGAATAATCCCACCATTTCTGACGAAATACCTTTTCCAGTACAAAACCGGCAAACCATTCCAGCGCCGACCCCAGCACCATAGAACCCACCAGCAGAGCCGCCAGATTCCCGCCGAAGGGGCGCATGATGAAATCGATAAGCACAACACCGAAGCCATAAATTGGACACAGTGGCCCATTGAGAAAGCCACGGTTGACAAAATGCCTATCGCGCACCGCAGCAAAGGCCACCTCACTGCACCAGCCCAGAAAAGCAAAGATAAAAAAGCACCATACATATGTATACATGTCGTTCCCCTGCCACTCCCTCCGTCCCGATTCCCTCCGAAACAGCAATAATATTATTATAACAAACAAGGCGTTCCCTGTAAACAGGAGCGCCTTCGGAAAGAGAAGTTTAAGAAATGACGGTCCACAGAATGCCGCTCAGTCTCCCCTGAAAAGCTCCGGCAAAGCCTCTAAAAGATCCGTGGGCAGCATGGCCCTGGGGGAAAACCTCTCAGCACAGAGGTCCCCAGCCCTGCCATGGAGAGAAACGCCCGCCACAGCCGATTCAAACAGAGGCATTCCCTGCGCCGCAAATGAGGCGACCATTCCGGCCAGCACGTCTCCGCTGCCCCCCTTGGCCATTCCAGGATTGCCCGTGGGGTTGACTGCCGTCCGGCCATCCGGCGAGGTTATTACGGTACCCGCCCCTTTCAGTACAGAGACCGCTTGAAATTTTTCTGCCGCTTCCCCGGCTGCAGCCAAACGATCCGCCTGAATTTCCCGAACACCCTTTCCCAGCAGCCTTGCCATTTCACCGGGATGCGGCGTCAAAACAAGAGGCGCCTGACATTCCCTTCTCCATTCCGGATGCCTGGAGAGGAAATTGAGGCCGTCCGCGTCAAGTACCAGTGGAATTCTGCAGTGCCGGAAAACAGGGGGACAGGCCTGCTCGGACAGTTCCCCCAGCCCGCAGCCTAAAAGGCAGGCCGTCGCCTTGGAGAGGGCCTCCCGCAGCAACCCCTCGCAGGCCCTTTCATCGCTCCGCCAGGGAAGGATGGTGAACACGGCTTCCGGAACCGCCTGAGCGGCGATGGGATAGATACGCTCCTCCACCGCAAGATGCAGCAGCCCAACCCCGCACCGGAGCGCCGCCCGCGCCGCCATCAGGCAGGCCCCTGCCATCCCGTAGCTTCCGCACACCAGCAGCAGCCGCCCTAAGTCCCCCTTGTTGCTTTGGACGCCGGGAGAGGGGAGCACTTGGGCGGAAAACTCCGCCTCTATCTCAAACCGCTTGCAGGAAGCCTCGGCTTCCTGCAGCAGGCGCGCTGGAATCCCCACCTGCGCTACCACGGTCTCCCCGCAGTATTCCTTGGCGGGATAGGAGGCACAGGCAGGCTTCTTTCCGGTAAATGTTACCGTGATATCTGCCCGGAAGGCGCCGGGGCTCACTCTTCCTGTGTCGCATTCCGCGCCGCTGGGCAGGTCGCATGCCAGCTTCAAACAATTCTGGGCATTGGCCAGGGCCAGAAAACGGGCCGGTTCTCCGGAAAGCTCCCCATGGAATCCAAAGCCATACACCGCGTCCACGATCAAGTCGGATTCTTCCAACATCCGTTCCGCCCGTTCCGGCTCATGCCCCGCACAGACCGTCTCCACAGCCTCCGGCATACGCAGAAAGGCTTGATGCGCAAGCCCTGTCTGCGGTGGGCCCTGCAGCAGAAGCACCCGGACGCAAGCGCCTTTCTCCCACAGCAGCCGGGCGCATACAAAACCGTCCCCGCCGTTGTTTCCCTTTCCGCAGAGAATTGCCACACGTTTCCCTTCCAGAGGATGGAGGAGTTTTTCCGCTTCCACCGCCACAGCGGTCCCCGCCTGTTCCATCAGTCTCTCCAGAGAAACGCCCTCTTCCCCGGCCAGTTCCTCCAGCCGCCGGATTTCCGCACTGCTAAAAAGTTTCATCTCGAGCCTCCTCTTCCCTTCTCCGGTCCCGACCCTTTTTTCACCGTGAAGCAGGGTTTTCCGGTCTTGACACATTTTGGCTTTCGTAATAGAATAATACCAGCAATTAATCTTCGGGGCAAGGTGAAAATCCTTACCGGCAGTATAGTCTGCGAACGGGGCGTGCGTTTCCGCATGTTCCGCCGAACCGGTGAAATTCCGGTACCGACGGTGACAGTCCGGATGGCAGAAGATTGGATAGCCGCTTTTTGCGCGTTCCGTCCCCGAACACATCTGCTGTTCGGGGACTTTTTTCTATCCAATTCCGAGTCCGATTTTTTGCAAATCCCATTTGAAAGGACCGGTTGCTATGAAAAAGACCAATGTCAGACAGATGACCATGACCGCGGTATTGGCCGCGCTCGCCTTTGCGGCGGTCGCGCTGATCCGCATCCCCGTCGTGATGTTCCTCAGCTACGAGCCGAAGGACGTTGTCATCACCATCGGCGGCTTCCTGTTCGGGCCGCTGACTGCGTTCGTCATCTCCGTGCTTGTCTCCTTTGTGGAGATGATCACCATCAGTTCCACAGGGTGGATCGGGCTGATTATGAATATTCTGTCCACCTGCTGCTTTTCCTGTTTGGCCGCGTACATTTACAAGAAAAAGAAAACCCTTACCGGCGCGGTCACCGGATTGCTGAGCGGCTGCGTGCTGATGACTGCGGCCATGCTTTTGTGGAATTATCTGATTACCCCTCTCTATATGGGCTATCCCAGAGAGGCGGTGGCGGCCATGCTGCTGCCGGTCTTCCTGCCCTTCAACCTGATCAAGGGCGGCATCAACGGCGTGCTGATTCTGCTTCTCTATAAACCCCTGGTCACCGCCCTCCGCCGGGCGCACGTTTTGGAAACGCCGGAGGGCGAAACCCAAACCAAAGTGCATGCCGGCGTGATTCTGGTGTCCCTGGCGCTGCTTTCCACCCTGATTCTGGGCGCGCTCGCCCTGGCAGGCGTGATCTGATTTTGAAAGCACAAGGAAACGGCAGCCTCCCATACCCTTCCACTTCTATAAAAGAAACAGGAGCGATACCTGCCGTAACGGCCGGGGAATCGCTCCTGTTTTCAGTTTTCCGCTGTGCCAGGGGATGTTCAGTCCTCAATAGCCGCTTTCCTGCTATTCACCTGCCGGAAAAATTCCACATCCATTTTGGGAGTACGGTCGTAGTAATATACGCCGTTCTGTTCCTGCTCCACATCTGTAAGCTGGGTGTAACAGAAACCAAACATGCGGGGATTGTCCAGCAATTCATCCGTCAGCCCCTGATAGCGCTGCTGGTATTCTTTCAAAGTCTTGGGGCCGTTTCCATAACCCCATGCCTTTTCATCCTGACTGTCCGCCGCCCATTTGATCCCGCCGTATTCGCTGACAAACATAGGCTGGCCTTCCTGATACTGCTGCCGCTCCGCGAAACGGTCGAAGAAGAGGCCCGTTCCTTCTTTGAAGGGGCGGTAAGTCTCTGCGAAAGCGGCGACATCCTGTTCGTAATCGTGAACGTCAAAGATATCCGTCTCCACATGGAAATTCCCGCTGGTGTCAATACAGGGACGCGTGGGATCCAGCCGTTTGGTCATCCGGTAGGTCAAAGCCAAAAGGCCGTCAATCTGCTTTCTTCCCTGGCAGTCCCAGGTTTCATTGAAGGGGCACCAGCCCACAATGGCAGGGTGATTGAAATCCCTCTGCACCGATTCTGTCCATTCATTGAGGAATGGCTCGAAAGCCTCAGGCTCGGAATGGTCCAGGCCCCAGCTGGCCATCTCGCCCCATACCAGATAACCCAGCCTGTCGCAGTGGTACAGGAAGCGGGGTTCAAACACCTTCTGATGCAGCCTGGCTCCATTGAAACCGGCGGCAAGGGAAAGGCGGATGTCACGTACCAGCGCCTCCTCCGTGGGCGCTGTGTAGATGCCGTCCGGATAAAAGCCCTGATCCAGCACCAGCCGCTGAAATACGGACTTTCCATTGATCAGGAAGCGATACCCGTCCAGCTTCACCTCACGCAGCCCGAAATAACTCTTGACGCGGTCTTCCCCGTAGGTGAGCTCCAAATCGTACAGCCGGCCCGCGCCGGCCTCCCACAGGTGGATTTCCTCTAGCGGCAAAGTCAGGGAAACGGTTCCTCCGCCGGCTTCCGTCGCAGCGGCGCCGCAGGCCTTTCCCTCATAGGAAGCCTGTGCCTGCAGCGTGCCTTCTCCCAGCACTTCCGCCACTATGGTAAGGGTTCCCGTCTTATAATTAGGATAATACCGAGCGTTTTTTACATGGCATTCCGGTGTGAATTCCAGCCATACCGTCTGCCAGATTCCCGTGGTACGGGTATAAGAGCAGGCATAGGAGGCATAGCGGTCGCTCTGCTTGCCTGTGGGCTGCAGCGGGCTTCTGGTGTCGTCCTCCGCATAGACCACAAGATGGTTCTCTCCTGCCTGCAGCAGGGAGGAGATTTCAAAGGCAAAGGAGACATAGCCACCCTGGTGCCGGCCAGCCTCTTTTCCGTTGACAAAAACCCGGCAGTCATAGTCCACCGCTCCAAAATGCAGATAAACCTTACCTTCCAGCTCCTGCTCTGTGATCTCCAGGGTGCGGTGGTACCAGACCGCAGGGATAAAATCCTTATAACCAATCCCGCTCAAATCGCTTTCCGGGCAAAAGGGTACCAAAATTTTTTCCTCAAATTCCGTGCGCTGTGCAAAGCCCTTTTCCAGGCCGCTTCTGTTCATATCAAATGCAAAATCCCAGGTTCCGTTCAGGCTTCTCCAGTTCTTCCGCTCAAACTGCGGAAATGGGTGTTCCGGTCTTGGCATTGTTTCCATTGTCATACTTCAACTTACTTCCTTTCTTGGGGTATTCTATTTTGCTGCAGGACATTTCCTGCTTTGCCTCGCCTTTTGCGTCACTGAGAGACAAACCGCGCCGGACGGCCTAAATCCCCTCCTGCGGACAGCGTTTTCCGGCGCTGCACCACAATAGGTCTGAGCACCGGCCTTGTTCAGCGCTTCCCTTGAAAGCAGCGGTCTGCAGCCGCGGCACGCCGGCCGCCCTTGAGGCAAGGTTTTCACCCCGCTTGCATTTCTTGCAGTATACCGCTATAATCAACGGAAAGAAATAAAAGAAACACGCATAAAAGTGAGGAATTCAATCCTTATGGAACATATTGTCACCTTTTTGCCGGGTCAATTTGCCAAAGAAGATTTCTTCTGCGTCGAGATGACAGGGATCACCTATCCGGACAGCCGGTACCGGATTGAGCGGGAGTGCTCCGACATCTATTGTCTGGAGTATGTGATTGCCGGGGAGGGCCAGATTGAGACAGGCGGCAGGCTTTTTCGGCCCAGCCAGGGAGACGTTTACCTTCTCCCCGTCGGGTCAGCTCATTGTTACCGGTCGGATCCCTCCCATCCCTGGGAAAAAATATGGATGAATGTTCGGGGCAGCCTGTGTGATTTTCTTGTACGCAGCTATGGGCTGGGAAGCCAAACCCTGTTTCCCGCCTGTCCGATTCTGCCCCTGTTTCAGGAATTCCTGCGGCTGTGTGAGAACAGGGAAGAAAACGAAGAGGCCCTGTACCGGAGGACGCCGCTGCTGTTCCACGAAATCCTGCAGAACCTGGCCGCGCACACCGAGGGGCAGAACAGCCGGATTCCCCAGCCCGCCGCCAGGCTCCGCGCCCTATTGGACCGGCATCTATACGACAGCCTCAGCATTTCCGATTTTTCCCGCGAGGCAAATCTCTCGCCTTCCCAGCTGACCAGAATATTCCGCCGGGAATATGGCTGCGCCCCCTACGACTACCTGCTCTCCCAAAAGATAACGGCGGCCTGCATGCTGCTGAAAAACACAGGGCTTTCCGTCAAGGAAATCGCCTATCGGCTCGCCTTTTCCGACGAGCATTATTTTTCCAATCTGTTCAAACAGAAAACAGGCGTTTCCCCCGGAAAGTACCGCTGTTCCCAACCGAAAAAATAAAGACGCTGATCCCTTGGCCAAAGGGAAACAACGTCTCAATTTTCAGCGCAGACGATACGATCAGGAATTCCTGCCAAACACCTCAAATTTGAGCGTACGGGGGATAAACTTCTTGATGGCCTCCTGCAGATCCTCATCCGGGTCAAACACCACCAGGGTCTTGCCGGTTTTGCTGCTCTGCACAATCATATACCAGGATCCCTCGCAAGCCGCCGTTCTGACAGCAAAGATACGGGAATCAAACGAACGGTTTTTCAGCCGGGCTTCCGCCTGGGTATACACCCCGATATCCTCCGCACTGCTGCACTCGAACGCCGTCATGCGTTTTCTGGAAGAACGGTTCATGATTTTATCGATGGAGATATAGCCGTTGGTCAGGCTGTATTCATATTCCAGCATCCGCATGGTCAGCAGCTTGTAGCCGCCGAACACCAGACCGGCAGCAGCCAGCAGGCCAATCATAAACAGGCCGTATTGCATGCTCAGCAGCAGGAGAATCGGCATCAGAACCATCACTGCAAGCACAATTCCCACTATAATCAAAATATCCTTGGTATCGAATTTCTTCTTAACCATCCTCTCGATAAAAACGTCGCCCATGCTTTCCTCTCATCCTTTCAACGGCCCTGTCAGGGCACAGCGTGCATAATAATTGATATTGTAGCACATCTGCCGCGCCGATTCAATAAAACTTTTGGAAACTTTTCGAAGGATACGTATCAATCCAGACGGTACAGGTTTGCCTCATAAGGCCGCAGCGTTTCCTGAATATTTCCATAGCTTCCCAACAGAAGCGCTCCGCCCTTTTCCACAGGGCGTTTCAGTTCCCCGCAGGAAAGGTTCAGTTCTACATAGAAGGTTCCTTCTTCGTCCCTGCGCACATAGCCAAAGAAATCCTTCCGCTCCCGGCAGACCGGTTCGAAGCTGCCGTAAACCAGAGTCTTGTACTGCTTTCGCAGCGCAATGGCCCTGCGGTAAAAATTGAGCACAGAGTTTTCTTCCTTCTCTTCTGCTTCCGCATTGATCGCAGTATAATTGTCGTTCAGGCGCAGCCAGGGCGTTCCTGTGGTAAAGCCTGCGTTCTCTCCGGCAGTCCACTGCATGGGGGCTCGGCTCTGATCCCGGGTGCCCGGGGCGACAATGGAAAAGGCCTCCCGCTCTGTTTTGCCCTCTGACAGCAGCTTTTTATAGTAGTTGACCGCTTCCACATCCCGGAATTCAGAAGAGTCGCGGAATTCCACATGGCACATGCCCAGCTCCTGGCCCTCATACAGGAAAGCCGTGCCGCACAGGGTCATTTCCAGCAGGGCCATAAGCTTGGCGGCCGGCTCCCGCTCCGTTTCTTTCCTGGTGATTTTCGACAGGAACCGCGGATTGTCGTGGTTGTCAAACACCAGGGTCATCCAGTTGTCGGTGTCCTGTACCGCCTGGGTGTCCAGCAGGTATTCCTTCAAATAATTCAGGTCATAGCGGTAAATGCTGTATTTGTCGTGCCCGGG
This sequence comes from Neglectibacter timonensis, assembly GCF_900048895.1. Classification (GTDB taxonomy): domain Bacteria; phylum Bacillota; class Clostridia; order Oscillospirales; family Acutalibacteraceae; genus Acutalibacter; species Acutalibacter timonensis. The sequence continues at coordinate 1,435,227 of NZ_LT160640.1, forward strand.
AGTGTCAAAATGGCTGAAGCAGAAGGTGGTATTCAATTCCTTCCGGCTGTTCAGCGTCATGCTGACCTGGGTGGCTGCTCCCAGGCCGCAGCCCTCTCCCACCGTATAGCTGTCATAACGGGAAAAGACACGGCGGTTCATTTCCTGGAGATACTGGTGCAGACGGGGGCCGTACACATAATGCTCCATTCCGGTGATTCCTCCAGCTTCTTCACCGTCCGGCAGACCGTCAAATTTGGAAATCAGGTTGATCACATCCAAGCGGAAACCGTCAACCCCCTTCTGCATCCACCAGTTGAGCATGCCGTAAATTTCCTCCCGCAGCTCCGGATTTTCCCAATTTAAATCCATCTGTTTCCGGCTGAACAGGTGCAGCGCCCATTCCCCTGTCTGCGGATAGTAATTCCAGGCGGGCTCCGAGAAAAAGGAGCGCCAGTTGTTGGGCGGAACTCCATCTCCCTTTCCCTTTCTCCAGATATAGTAATCCTTATATTTGGAGGAAGGATCAGAAAGAGCGGCTTGGAACCATGCATGCTCGTCAGAGGTGTGGTTGAGCACCATATCCATAATGAGGCGCATGCCCCGGGCGTGCGCCTCCTCCAGCAAGCAGTCGAAATCCTCCATGGTTCCGTAATCCGGATGGATTTTTTGATAATCCCGGATATCATAGCCGTTGTCGTCATTGGGAGAATCGTAGATCGGGCTGAGCCACAGCACGTCGACCCCCAGGCCCTTCAAATAATCCAGCTTGGAGCGGATTCCGTTGAGGTCACCGATTCCGTCCCCGTTTGAATCGCAAAAGCTCATGGGGTAGATCTGGTACATCACGGCTTCCTTCCACCACGTGCGCTCGTACTCTCCTCTGACCGGCACGTGAAGAGGCACGCTGGTGGCCTCCACCCGTTTCCATAAAGGCTCCAATTCTTTGACCTCTTCTTCGGTGTATTCCGCGGCAGATTTCAGCTTGCCCATCTGGGCAAGAGACTCCTGGGCAAAGGGCTGCAGCAGCAGCTCCTCAATATTCTGTCTCAAACTCCATCTTCCTTCCTGTTTTGTGTTTTAAAATCACTCTTTCTCAATTATAAAAGATTTCTCTCCCCAGTACAAGTGCGCGAAAAATTTTCGCCGCAATCCATCAGGAAAGGAACTTGAAACCGCCGGCCTTTTGTGCTATCATAAGGCAAACGCTGTGAAAAAGGAAAGTAGTCCCGCTGTCGGCGCGAACAGAGAGCATGTGCCACCGGCTGAAAGCACAGGTACGCTGCGGGCAGGATGAAGTTCCCTTTGGAGCGGCGGAGCTGAACCCGGCGCAGATTGCCGGCTGTAGGTTCCGACGTGAGCGGCACGTTACCGGCCGTAAAAGAGGGCAAACCGCTTTTTTCCCAACAGGAGGAAAGCTTTCTGCCGAAATTGGGTGGTACCGCGTAGTTTACACTTCGCCCCATGGTTTTTGGGGCGAAGTTTCTTTTTGCCCAAAGCCGGAACGCACAGAAAAACTGAGAAAGGATCGAAGCAAATGAATGAAAAAATCAGTTCGCTGAGAGAAAGCTTCGAGCGGGAGCTGGAAGCTGCTAAGAACAGCGAGGCCGTCGAAAAACTGAGGGTGGCCTATCTCGGCAAAAAAGGTTCTGTTACAGAGCTTTTGAAGGGCCTGAAGGACGTCAGCGGCGAACAGAAAAAAGAAATGGGCCAGCACATCAATCTGCTGAAAAAACAGGTGGAGGAAAAAATCGGCGCGCAGATCGAAAAGATCAAGGCCGCTGAAGAGGAAGCGTTGGTGGCTTCCGCAGAGCAGTACGACGTCACGCTGCCTGTAACGGAGGCAGAAGGCTCCTATCACCCCATCACCCTGGTACAGCGCCAGCTGGAGGAAATCTTCGCCTCCATGGGCTTCACCATTGAGGACTATTCTGAAATCGTGGACGACTACCACTGCTTTGAGGCTCTGAATATCCCGAAGCATCATCCCGCCCGGGATATGCAGGACACCTATTATCTGGAAAACGGCCAGCTGCTGAAGACCCACACTTCGGCCGCCCAGAACGCCATCATGAAAAAATATGGCGCACCCCTGCGCGCCATCTTCCCGGGCCGCTGCTTCCGCAACGAGGCCACGGACGCCTGTCATGAAAACACTTTCTTCCAGATGGAAGGCATTATGATTGACAAGAACATCTCTATTTCCAACCTGATCTACTTCATGAAGACCATGCTGTCCGAGGTCTTTGAGCGGGACATTAACGTGCGCCTGCGCCCCGGTTTCTTCCCCTTCGTGGAGCCCGGCTTCGAGCTGGACATCTCCTGCCTGATCTGCGGCGGCGAGGGATGTCCCTCCTGTAAGAACTCCGGCTGGCTGGAGCTGTGCCCCTGCGGCATGATCCATCCCAATGTGCTCACGGCAGGCGGTATCGACCCCGAGGAATACACCGGCTTTGCCTTCGGCCTGGGGCTGACACGCCTGGTGATGATGAAGTACGGCGTCAAAGATATCCGCGACCTGAACAGCGGGAACCTCAAAGCGCTGTCCCAGTTCCGCCATGAATAAGAGAGAGCGGCTGGCAGCCGCCTTGGAAAACCGGGAAACCGACCGTCCGCCCGTGGGTTTCTGGTACCATTTTCCCGATGGGGCGGACGTGGTGGAATCCCAGCTCCGCTTTTACCGGGAAAGCGGAATGGATTTCTGCAAGATCATGTGCGACGGGTACTTTTCTTATCCCAACCCGGGCCTGAAGGAAGTCCATCGCGCAAAAGATCTGTATCAGCTGAAGCCCATGGACCCCGGCCATCCCTATTTCCGGGAGCAGGTGGAGCGGGCGGCCCGCATCGTCAGGGAACTGAAAGAGGAATGCTTTGTCTTTTACAGCATTTTCTGCCCCATGTCCTACCTGAGGTTCGGCACGTCCGAGGAACAGGTGATGGCTTTTTATCGGGAGGATCCGGAGGCCTTTGCCTACGGCTTGTCCGTGGTTGCCGAAGACGCCTCCCGCCTGGCAAGGCTTCTCATCACCGAGGCCGGCTGCGACGGGGTCTACTACAGCGTTCAGAACGCCGAGCTTTCCCGCTTCTCCTTCGAGGAGTACCGGAAATACGTCACCCCTTCCGACAAGGCCGTATTGCTGGAGGCTGAAAAATACAGCCCATATAACATCCTGCACTGCTGCGGTTGGGCAGGGGATAAAAACCGGGTTGAGGTCTGGCAGGATTACCCCGGCGCCGCGGTCAACTGGGCCGTATATGTGGAGGGCCTACCTCTTCCCAAAGGGAAAGAATTTTTCGGCGGACGCTGTGTGCTGGGCGGCTTCCAGAACACCAAGGACGGCGTCCTCTACCGAGGGAGTAAGGAAGAGGTTTCGGAATTCACCGCCGGCTTGATTCAAGAAGTTGGCGGCCGCGGCTTTATCCTGGGGGCAGACTGCACTGTACCCGGGGACATCAGTATGGAACGTCTCCGTTGGGTTGCGGAGGCTGCTGAGAAGTACAAGGAAAGGACGGTAGGCAAATGTTAATTTCAATGAACTGGATCGGCGATTTCGTCGATCTTTCCGGGCTGGACCTGGAGGCTTTAATCCGCAGGTTCACCCTTTCCACCGCCGAGGTGGAGGATATTTTCCACATGGGAGAGGATCTGAAGGACGTTGTCGCTGGAAAAATCCTCTCCGTAGAAGCCCATCCCGATTCCAAAAAGCTCCATCTGCTCAAGGTGGACGGAGGAGACCGGGTTTATGATGTGGTCTGCGGAGCGCCCAATGTGCGTGAAGGCCTGATCGTCCCCTTCGTCAAAGAAGGCGGCAGGGTGGCCGGTATGGACATCCGCTGCGCCAAAATCGCCGGATACGAATCCCACGGCATGTGCTGCTCGGAACACGAACTGGGCATTTCCGCCGACCACTCCGGTTTGATGGAGCTTCCCGGGGATACGCCGGTGGGCATGGATATCACCGAGCTTTACGCCATCCGGGACATTGTGTTCGAGGTGGATAACAAGTCTCTCACCAACCGTCCCGACCTTTGGGGACATTACGGCATCGCCCGGGAATTTTCCGCCCTTACCGGCCGCGGGCTGAAGCCCTTGGAGACGGTAGAGCTCTCCCGGTTTGATTCCCTCCCCCCCATTGATATTCAGATTCTCGACAAGGAGCTGTGCTACCGTTACACTGGCTTGAAGGTGCGCAACATTCAGAAAAAGGTAAGTCCGGTGGATATGCGCATCCGCTTGTTCTACTGCGGCACCCGGGCCATCAACCTGCTGGCAGACCTCACCAACTATCTGATGCTGGAAATGGGCCAGCCCATGCACGCTTTCGACTGCGCCAAGGTGGACTGCATCGAGGTCAAACGGTTCGACGCCCCCTTCTCCTTCCAAACGCTGGACGGTACGGAGCGCCGGATTGATGAAAACACCCTGATGATCTGCTCCAAGGGGAACCCCGTGGCCGTGGCCGGCATCATGGGCGGCCTGGATTCCGAAATTGAGGACGACACCGACAGCCTGCTGCTGGAATCCGCCAATTTCGACGCGGTGAGCGTGCGGAAATCCTCTACCAGGCTGGGGCTTCGCACAGACGCCTCAATGCGGTACGAGAAGACGCTGGATCCTGAGATGACCATGCCTGCCATCGGCAGGTTCCTAAAGCTGCTGCTGGACATCGACCCCGAGGCCCAGGTGATCTCCCGGCTGACCGACGTATATGAAAGGCATTATCCCGAAATTACCCTCAGCTTTGACAAGCATTATGTGGACCGTTACACGGGAATCGACATTGAAAACGAACAGATTCTGCAGACCTTAAATTCTTTGGGCTTCTGCACCCGATATGAAGACGGCGTCTTCCAGGTAAAGGTTCCCTCCTGGCGCGCCACCAAGGACGTGACCATCAAGGCCGACATCATCGAGGAAATCACCCGGATTTACGGATATGACAATTTCCGGATTTCCACCACTCACAGCGCCCTGGTGCCGGAGAAGAAGAGCGCTGGAAATAAATCGGACAATTTTGCAAAGGATATTCTGGTACAGCGGTATCACCTGCACGAGGTGAATTCCTACATCTGGTTCGACGCCAAAAAATGCAGGGAATTGGGCATGGAGACGGAACAAAACGTCAGGCTCCTGAACGCCCAGACCCCTGACCACGAAATTCTGCGCAACAATATGGGTCCCACGCTCCTTGTCTTCCTCAATGAAAACAAGACTTTCTCCCCCGATTTCGGCATTTTCGAAATCGCCCGTGTGGCGGAAGGTCTGAAGGAAAACGGTGAATGCAACGAGCGGAAAAAGCTGGGCATTGCACTGTACAGCCGCCAAAAATCAGAAAAAGAGCTGTATTTTGAGCTGTTGGGCATGCTTAAGACCCTGGGCCGAGATATCAAACGCGCCGGGTTCACCTTTGCAAATACGGCCCCGCTGCACAGCTGGCAACATCCCCGCAACACAGCCTCCGTAACCTGCGGCGGAAAAACGCTGGGCTGGCTCTGCACGGTCCATCCCTCCGTGCTGGGCAAGCTGGATAAAAAGGCTGCTGTGGCGGTTGCTCAGCTGGATATGGACGAATTTGCCGCCATCCCTGCCGCCGACCCCGTATACCGGGAACCCTCAAAATTCCCAGGGATCGATATCGATCTCTCCGTGGTTCTGCCGGAGGGCAAAAAATTTGCCGATCTGGAGCCCGCTTGGACTGGAATGCAGCAGGATCTGCTCGCCGGAGTCTCCCTGATTGACTCCTTCGAACTGGCGGGCGCACGCAGCGTCACCCTGAGATTCGCGTTTTCCTCTCAGGAAAAGACTCTCTCCAAGGATGAAGTACAGCCCTATGTGGACAAAATTGTGGAAAGCTGGAAGTCCCTGGGTGTAATCCTGCGAGGCTGATCGGGAAATTCTTTGAGAAACGGCTTGAATTTCACGCTGTTATCATGTATTATTTAAAGTAGGAAAGTTTTGAAACGATTTGGAGGTGTTCCACATGCCGGAGGATTATTCGAACAATACGATTACCTTTTCCCTGGAAGAGGTACGTGAAGCAGATATGAAGAAGATCCTGCTTACGGTGTACGATGCGCTTAAGGAAAAGGGTTATAACCCCATCAGCCAGATTGTGGGATACATCCTTTCCGAGGATCCCACGTATATCACAACCCACAACAATGCACGCAGCCTGATCAGAAGAATCGACCGCGACGAGCTGTTGAAAGCCATGGTGCGTTCTTATCTGGGCGAATGACAAACTTTTAGAAAGCGCGGTGATTTTTTGAGCGAACAGAACAAGCAGCAGTTTCCCACCTACAAGGGAAAGCCCTTGGTGCGGTGCGGTGATACCATTTATTACGGCAGCATGAAGGACAAATACGTCATCAAAATGGACATCAAGTCAAAGAAAAAGGTCGGCGACCTGGACGTGGCAGACAGGGTGACGGTACAGCTCATGTACACGGATCCTGAAATCCGTACCAGGAAACAGATCGTAAAAACCAGCGAAAAGAACGGCCTTTATTTGGCACTTGACATTGCCGACGCTTGGCTCACCAGAGCCTTATCGGAATAAGTAAAACCGTTTTTTGACGCCATCACTGGAAGAACCGCTTTCGGGCGGTTCTTTTTCATTTCTCCCAGCTGGGTATTTGACGCATAGGTGCGTCAATGTTATAATGGCAAAAAGCGTTGTCCAGGAGGAAACCGCAATGGATATGGAACCGAACATGCAGCCCCGGCCAAACGGGGGATATCAACAGCAGACCAGCGCGCCGCAGCCGGAAAACCCACAGCAGGGCTGGTCTCAGCCGCCCATAAGAAACCGGCAGACCGGCGCGCCGCAGGGCTGGACGCCGCGGCCGGAAAATCCACAGCAGGGCTGGTCCCAGCCGCCCATGGGGAACCGGCAGACCGGCGCGCCGCAGGACTGGGCGCCGCGGCCGGAAAATCCACAGCAGGGCTGGTCCCAGCCACCCATGGGGAACCGGCAGACCGGCGCGCCGCAGGGCTGGACGCCGCGGCCGGAAAATCCACAGCAGGGTTGGTCCCAGCCACCCATGGGGAACCGGCAGACCGGCGCGCCGCAAGGCTGGACGCCGCAGCCGGAAAACCCACAGCAGGGCTGGTCCCAGCCGCCCATGGGGAACCGGCAGACCGGCGCGCCGCAGGGCTGGGCACCGCGGCTGGAAAACCCGGAGCAGGACTGGGCGTTCCAGGGAGCACCGCAGGAACAGCATATGCCTCAAAAATTCTGTAAATTCTGCGGCGGCAGAATTCCCGCAGATGCCGTGATCTGTGCCCTTTGCGGACGTCAGGTGGAAGAACTTAATATGGGTTCCCGCAACATTGTCATCAACAACTCCAACGACAGTGTAAACGCCAATGTGAACACCAGCGTGAACACAAATCACCGAATGGACGCATATATGGCTTCCAGGGCAAGGAGCAAATGGGTCGCATTTCTTCTCTGCTTCTTTCTGGGCCTTCTCGGAGCGCACAAATTCTATGAGGGGAAGACCGGCATGGGGATTCTATACATTTTTACAGCCGGATTGTTCGGCATTGGGTGGCTGATCGATCTCATAGTGCTATTATGTAAACCGAATCCTTATTTTGTTTAAATGCAAACTATCTTTCACTCCACAGCGCGCATCTGTATAAAAACTGGAAGGCGGTTTGATCAATTATTTGCCGCCCAAATACCGGCCCGATTCTCTGCAGCTGAGGTTTGATTCTTGAATCCCAAAAAGTGCCTTTGAAACCGGTTGTTCACCGCCAGTTTCAGAGGCACTTTTCCTGTGGACTTTTAAAGCTATTTAACGGCAGCTTTCCCCGTTTCAGCGAATTTTCTGATTCTTTTCATTGACAAAAACGCCCCGGAACTGTTCTAAGCCGAAACGCTGGGTAAACCACTGGCATTTACACAGAAACAGGTAATAAACATTAAGGCCGCAGCCATGAAGGGTTTCAAAATTCCCCTGTCCCTTGGAAACGATCACATCCGCTTCCTCCAAAGCAGCGTGCGCCTCCGGACAGATTCGGGAAAGCTCTGTCCCCGCAATCCCCGTTCCGTTGGGAAGGATACGGAACTCCTCTGTAAGGCCTATCTCCTCCGTGTCCTCCAAGGTGACGTCGTTGAGCACCTCGCTCCCCCGCACCAGCACAGTGATGGAAAGTGATGGGTACTGCCTGCGGATTTCACGGAGAAGCAGCCGGTCCAGCACAATTTCCCCGCAGTTATCCGCACAGAACGCCAGACGCGACGCTTTCGCCAGGTCGGCGCGGAATGCAGCATACTCGGCGGCGTCCACCTGTTCTTCAGAGGCCCTTTTGAGCAGACTGTCCAGTTTTTCATCGTCCACACTGCCCATAGCGCCAAAATCGATGTAATTCCCCACCCTGGAAAAACGGAGCGCCGCCAGCAGGGGATCGGCAGATTTTTCTATCTCCTGGGAAATCCCGGCCTCCCTCCGCAAAAGTTCCCCATTATACCTGCGCTTCAACTCCCGGAAGCTGTAGGGTTTCCCAAAAAAGCGTTCGTGCAGAAGGCTGAGCTGCTCCGTTACCACCGGGGCGGAATCCTCTTCCCGCGCATTGGCGACGGTTCGGAGAACTTCTCGGAAAAAAGCGGATTTTTCCTCTTCCCCCGGCAAATTTCGGATGGCCTCTTCCTGCCGGCTGACCATACAGGCCATGCAGGAGGCGCTGAGCTTCATCTGCCGGCTCCATAGGTGAGAAGCGCGGTCTGCCGCTCCATCCCCTTGATGATGGAGATGGTATCCCCGGGATACCTGACCCACTTCCCGCAGAGCTCCAAAAACTCTTCCACGCCGGAGATGGGCTTCAGGCCAAAGGTTTCCGAACGGTAGTGCATGGGAAGGATCACAGTGGGCCGAAGCTCCTCCGCAATCTCCCAGGCCCCGGCAGCGTCCACTGTGTAAAAACCGCCCACCGGCAGCATCGCCGCATCCAAACCCTGCAGCTGCTTTTTCTGCTCCGACGTCAGCTCACAGCCGATATCCCCAAAATGGGCAACCTTAATCCCGCCGGCCTCCAAAACATGGATTTTATTTTCCCCGCGGAGCGCTCCCTCCTGATCGTCGTGGTAGGTGGAAATCACCGTAACCTGAAAGGGGCTCTCTTTTTTCTCCCGGGGCAGCCGCACCCCGGCAGTATAATTATGGTCGTGGTGGCCGTGGCTGCAGAGCACCTCGTCCGCCTGTATGTCAATATCGGCACAGCCCGGCACGCTGCCGGGTTCAAAGGGATCCAACACAATGGAATAGTCCTCACAAGTAACCTGGAAGCACGCATGCCCCAGCCAGCGCAGTTCAATTGCCATGACAGATCATCCTTTCCGTTTTTCCCGGGAACGAGGGACCCCCAAGGCCGCAGAGCCGCCTGAAGCCCGCACAGGGTTCCTTCCGGTTTTTTTAAGTATATCACAGAAACCTTTATTGTACCAGACAGCAAGTAAGGGAAAGTAAATTTTTCAGATAATATATTTCTCCCGAATCATTTCAGAAAAGTTTTATCTCTTTCTATAAATTGTTTGTATCTTTTAGAAATAATTTATATTTATCAAAAAAAATTAACAAATTTTACAATTTTTATTTTTTATTTACAAATCCCGGATCATGTGCTATAGTGAAAGGCAAGAGGTGATACCAATGAATCGTTTGAGGGGACGGATTATTAACATATAGATTCCATAGACAACGACGAATATTGGGAAGTCTATTTTTAAGAGGATCCCACGATGAAAACTCAAAAAGCGCCAGACAGAAAAAAGAGGTTCTCAATATTCCTGCTGGTTCTCTGCTTGGTGGGATATGCCGTTTTCGCGGCTACCCGATACAGCGGCTATTCCACCTATGTTCCCTTCACCGGGCAAATCTTCCGGCTAAAGGCCGGAGAGGTGGAGAGTGTCCGCATCACAAACGGGTCCACCGGCGTTACCTGTAACTACGCCGAGGGAGAGGAAGGCTTTTCCGACCTGCTGGACACGCTGAACTCCCTTCGCTACTGGGCCTGGATTCCCGACCCTCCCGTGGCCAGGGGCGGGTACGAATACGTCCTTTGGATTCAGACCGGCGGGGAATCTGTCGGTTTTCAGTTTACTTCCAGATCAATTTTGGTGAGGGGCATTTGGTACCAAGTCAGGGGGCCTCAGCTGGGCCGACTGGCGGAGCTGGTGGAAAAATGAGTAATCTTCCAATAAAAAAAACGACGGGCGCAGGCTTTTGTCTGCGTCCGTCTCCCTCCGTTTTTCCGGGATATCCGTTCAGGGATGCTTTTCTCCGGAGGCCTCTATTACCGACTCCGCCGCCTCCTTGGCATTTTTGCTGTGCCGGTGCAGCAGCGCCTGCACGCTGTCGTCCGCATCCTCCATCTCCCTGGGAATCTCCATGGGTGAGAGCTGCTGATAGGACTCCAGCTCGGCATTGTTGATGGGCACGCGGTACATCAGCCCCGTACACTCGTTGGCCGACGCCACATTGGAAATGTCCGGAAACATTTCCGGATCCGGCGTTTCATGCTCCCGGTAATTTATCTTTTTCCCTGTATCTTCCATTGCTGCTTCACACTCCTTCCCCGTTATTTTTCGGCGCCGGGCAAATAAATATACCTGGCGTTTTTTTGGAAAGGTAGTAATCAAAAAGATTGCAGCATAACAATGAAACGGAATTTTCTGTTTTTTCGGGAAAGGTACGGTGAAGAAAGTGATTAACAGTTATACACAGGCCTTTGCGCACCGGCTTTCAGGACGGGCAAACGCATGGGCGGCCATCCGCGGCGGTCAGGAATACCCGCGGCTGCTGGGGACCGTAAAATTTTTTCAAACCCAGGCCGGGGTCCTGGTCCTTGCGGAAATCCACAATCTGCCCTATGAGCAGGGCCCCTGCGAAAACAGCGTTTTTGGATTTCACATTCATGAGGGGCGTTCCTGCGACGGTATGACCCAGGAAGAATTTTCGGCGGCAGAGGGCCACTTTAACCCGGACGGCTGCCCCCATCCGGCGCACGCGGGGGACCTGCCTCCTCTATTTGCAAACCACGGCTACGCGTGGAGCGCCTTTCTTACCAGCCGTTTCACCATTCGCCAGGTTTTGGGGCGCACTCTCATCATTCACGGGAGTCCGGACGATTTCACCACCCAGCCTGCCGGGAACTCAGGCAAAAGAATCGCCTGCGGTGAAATCCGCTGAAAAAGGAGACTGCGGCAGAGGATTCTCTGCCGCAGATTTTTTCATTCCGATCATAAGGATTTTTCCATTCTGAAAAAGGAAAATACTCCATGCTCCGGGGAGACTCCTGAACACGGCAAAGCCGCTTTTTATCCTCTGGGGTACTGTTCCCGCAATTTCGAAATCAAGCCTGCTCTAGGCGTACCTTCCAGACGCTTGATATAGGACTCCAGCATACCGCGGCAGTGCTCCGGGCCGCCTTCCCGCATCACGGTCCAGAGGGGATCCTCCGCATAGTCGGACTTTTTCATCATCTCATCTGTCCAGTCCAGCACGATTCTGGCGCCCTGGGCACAGAGTTCCGGATGCTCCTCCGCCAAATTGTGCTGCTGGTGGGGATCTTCCTTCAGGTTGAACAGCATCTCCCGGGGAAGCAGATGATAGCCTCCGTGTATTGTGCGCACATAGAGGTAATCCCCAAACCGGGCGCTGCGCTGGCAGACATGGCAGCACTGGGTGAGCACCACGCTCTCTCTGGCGCAGTCCTCCCCTTCCAGCAGGGTTCCGGCATAGGAAACCCCATCGTAATCATAATTGCCCGCAATTTTCGTTCCAAGAAGCTCCTGCACGGTGGGGAGAAGATCCACATTGTCATGAAGGCCCCTGGCGACAAAGTTCTTTTTGGCTCCCGGCCATTTGATGATCATGGGAATGTGGCAGGTGGGTTCGTCCGCCGTGGCATGCTCGCCGTAAATGCCCAGCTCTCCCATGTTTTCACCGTGGTCCGAGGTGATGATGACAGCCAGATCATCCCCATAGAGGCCTTTTTTCTTCAGCAAGTCCAGAATCTGCGCTATATTGTCGTCCGTATAGCGGACACCGCAGTCATACTGGTCGATCATGTCCTTCATGTCCGCCATGTTTTCCAGCCTGCCGGGATGACGCGGGAACTGGGGCGAGGTGGAATCGTCCCACATGGCAATTTCGTTGGCGCTGTGCGGCCCCACATGCATCAGGTGCTCTGAAAACACCTCCTCCGTGATCCACGGGGCCGGCAGCGGTTCGTCCGCAAAGGGATTCCCAAAGGATTCCGGCGCCCTGTAAGGGGTGTGGGGATCCCAGAAATGGACATGCAGGAACCAGCTGTCCTGATCCCCGTTGCGCTCGATCCAGTCCAGCACGTGAGGAGTTACTGCTTCAGCGGACTCCCCGCCGCGGCCGCCCACGTTAAAGCACTCGTTGAAGCCTGCATTGAACCACCAGGCGGAATGGCGCTCCGCAAAGGTGGAAAAGGACACGGTGTGCATTCCTGCTCTCCGGAACTGCATGAACAGGCCGTTTTCGCTGCAGTCGTCGGTGAAATGACGGCTCTCCCCCTGCAGGCGCAGGTCTGCGGCTGTGCCGCCGTGGCCCACCACCCCGTTGCGGATGCCGTACCTGCCCGTGATCAGGGAGGCACGGGAGGGCAGGCAGGGCGCGTTGGGACAGTAATAGTCCTCAAAACGAACCCCTTCCGCTGCAACGGAATCTATGGCCGGAGAGGTATTGCGTCCGTAGCCGTAGCATCCCAGATGGTCGCTGCGCAGGGTGTCGATATCGAACATGATAACACGCATAAAAACAACTCCTTTTTATTACAACCCCAGGCCTGCAGGGCGCAGGACCTCCAGGGCGGATTTTACAGTACCGGATTTCGGCTGTGCTGCCTGTCAGCCCGCATCGGATTTATCATAAAGGGCTACAATATAGGGATGATTCTCGTCGTATTCCGTGAGCGGCTTGGGATCAGGAACACACAGGCAGGGGCGGATCTCCGAACCCGAAACGCCGCCGCACTCGTCTCCCAGCCGCCCTGAGAGCTCCCGGGCACGCGCTTCCAGCTCCGCTGCGATTTCCGGTTTTTCCTGATAAAGATCATGGGCTTCGCCGATATCCGTTTCCAGGTCGTACAGAGCAGGATTGGGCTTTCCTTCCAATGTTCTGTGCAGCTTCCACCTGCCCGACCGGTAGGCGGCCAGGTTCTTATCCCGGTAATAGAGCATTTCCTTTCTGACCGGTTTGTCCTCCCCCAACAACAGCTCTGAAACGTCCACACCGTCAATGGGACCGCCCTGCAGGGGCATTCCCAGTATGGAAGCAAAGGTGGGCAGCAGGTCAATGTTGGAAGCCATGTTTTCCACCACCGCCCCCTCCTTTACATGCCCTTTCCAGTGAACGATAAACGGCACACGCATACCGCCCTCCCAGACGGTAAATTTTGTGCCCCGCAGCGGCGCATTGCTGGCGCCGTGATCCCCGCGGGAGCCGTTGTCGGAAGTGAAGATCACCATGGTATCCTCATAAAGGCCCAAGCGCTTTAGTTCCGCCACCAGCGCCGCCACCGACCAGTCCACACTGGCCATGCATGCGCCGAAGTCCCCGTTTTCCGAAGACGTGACAAAATGGTGGGCGGCATACAGCGGAAGGTGGACATGCATCTGGGCAAAGTACAGGAAGAAGGGGGTATCCTTGTTCTTACGCATAAAGCGGATGCACTGCTCCACATAACGTTCCGTCAGGCTTTCCTGGTCTGGCTGCTGCTCGATCACCTCGTCTCCGGACACCAGCGGCAAGGGCGGCATCTGGAGAAAGTTCTTATCCTTCCTCTGCTGCATTCCCATATCATTGCTGTAGGGAAGACCGTAATAATCGTCGAATCCAAATCTGCAGGGCAGGCTTTCCGGCTGATCCCCGCAATGCCATTTTCCCACAATCATCGTGGCATAGCCCGCGTCATGAAACATCTGCGGCATGGTGTACTCAGCCGGATTCAGGCCGTAGGGCTCGCCGGGAAAGAGCACCCGGGTAATGTCCACCCTCGTGGGGAAGCAGCCCGTCATCAGCGACGCCCGGGAAGGGGAACAGACCGGGGATGCCGCATAAAAAGAGGTAAAGCGCACCCCCTCTTCAGCCAGTTTATCGATGGTAGGGGTGTGATTGACTTTCGAGCCATAGCAACCCAGGTCGCCGTAGCCCATATCATCACAGTTGATGAGGATCACATTGGGTTTTCGTTCCATATTGCTGTTCATCTTCCTTTCTCAGAACCGGCGTTTCGCCGGTTTTTTCCGTTTCAAATCACCTTCGAGGAACCACGTAAGAGGTATGCAGGAACCAGCACAGCAGCTCTTTCTCCAGTTCCGCCTGCACCTCCCGAAGCTCCGGAGCCCCCGTTGCATTTTTGAGTTCCTGTGGGCCGGCCTCCAATCATAGAGTTCTCTTTTCCATTTGGTATACGCCGCTAATTATACCGGCTGCTGCGTAAGACGCTTTCAGAGACCTCCTGCTGCCGGCGCATTTTCAGATAGTAATGGGGATCAGACCGGCGGCTGAAAATTCGATGTGGCCGCCGGATTTCCATAGGAGGAAAGGCTGGAAGCGCGCATCTCGTCCGGGGAGAAAATCACAGAATGCAAGAAGAATCACCCTTTCTCAGTTTAGAGCCTGCTGAATCAAAAAAGCAGCTCCGCCCAGAACGCCAGATCCCAGCATCACCGTGATGGGGCTGGGCTTCCACTTGCGCAGTACGAAAAAGCAGCCGAGCACCAGCACAGCGGAGATCCAATCCGGAATTCGGAACCCGCTGCTTAAGCCCGCTTCTCCCCACAGGGCCAGCAGCAGCATGTTGACCCCGGCGCAGGCAATCAGCGCTACCACCGCCGGCCGCAGGCCGCTGAGAACTCCGCTGAATACCGGCTGGGAACGGAATTTGAAATACACCTTTGCCAGCAGTGTGACGATGAGAAAGGAGGGAAGCACACAACCGAAGGTGGCAATCAGCGCCCCGGGCAGGCCCGCCACACGGATGCCTACAAAAGTGGCCGCATTGACGGCGATAGGTCCAGGAGTCATCTCCGCTATGGTCACCAGATCGGTAAACTCTGTCAGCGTCAGCCATTGGTGCAGGTCTACTACCTGAGACTGGATCAGCGGCATGGCGGCCATTCCGCCGCCAAAGCTGAAAAGCCCCACCTGGGCAAAGCTCCAGAACAGCTTAAGAAACACCAGAATCACTGCAGCTTCCCCCTTTTCGCATCCGCTATGGCGCGCAGGGCTCCGAAAAGGCCGCAGGCCAGAATGACAAAGATTACATTGACGCCGAATGCCCAGGCCGCAAGGAAAGCCGCCGCCATCACCAGAACAGAAGAGATACGCTTCTCCTTAAAAACGCCTCTCCCCATGGTGTAGACCACGTCGGCAATCACGGCGACCACGCCTGCCCGCATCCCCTTGAGCACCGCGGCTACCACAAGGCTTTCCCGAAAAGCCGTATAGAACAGCGAAATCACGGACAGCACAATCATGGGGGGCAGTATGGTGCCCAGGACCGCTGTCAGCGCCCCGGGCAGACCCGCCACCCGGTATCCCACCAAAACTGCGGCATTCACCGCTACCGCTCCCGGCGAGGATTGGGCTATGGCGGTAAAATTGAGCATCTCCTCCTCTTCCAGCCAATGAAGCTCCTCCACAAACTTCCTCTTCATCAGCGGGATAATCACATATCCCCCGCCAAAAGTAAACGCACTCAGGCCGAAGGATGATAAAAAAAGCTTTCCATATACATTTTTATCCGCTTTCATAAAAGCCACCCTTTCTGAAAACAGTATACCGCTTGTAAATCCATATGTAAAATAGTATAATTTTATAAAATATATATCGTTTTACCTATGATTGAAAGAAGTGGTTTTATGACTTTGCGGCATATGAAAATTTTTGTTGCTGTCTGCCGCACCGGCAGCATCACAGCTGCGGGAAAGCGGCTGTTTCTCTCCCAACCCTCGGTGAGCCAGGCCATCTCCGAGCTGGAACAGAACTACGGCGTCAAGCTGTTTGACCGCATCTCCCGGCGCCTGCACATCACAGAGGCGGGCACCCAGCTGCTCCAGTACGCAGAACACATCGTACAGCTTTTTGACGAGATGGAGCAGGGAATCAAGAACTGGGATTCCGTGGGAAAGCTGCGGATAGGAGCCAGCATCACCGTGGGAAGCTGCTATCTGCCTGATATTGTAAAACAGCTGATGCGAAAATATCCTGAACTCCAGATCAGCGCCACTGTGGACAATTCCGACGCCATTGAAAAAGCGGTGACGGAAAACGGGCTGGACGTCGCTGTCATCGAAGGGGCGGTACACAATCCCTATCTGCTCCAAAAACCACTGCTGGACGACAGGCTCACCTTTCTCTGCTCCGTCAGCCATCCATTGGCAGGCAGGCAGAACGTGCCCGTCTCCCGGCTTCAAAAAGAAGTTTTTCTTCTGCGGGAAAAAGGCAGCGCCAGCCGGGAACGCTTCGACGAGCTGGCCCTGGCAAACGGCCTTGAAGCCGCTCCGGCCTGGCAAAGCGTAAGCAACCATGCCATTCTCCGGGCCGTACAGGCCGGCCTGGGGATTTCCATCCTCCCCTATCTGCTGGCGGAAGAATATGTACAGAGGGAGGAAATCGCCCTGTTCACGGTACAGGGAATCACCCTGCAGCGGAAGATCACCGCAATCTGGCACAAGAACAAATATCTGACCCAAAGCGCCCGGGATTTTTTAGCGCTTTGGAACACAGCGGCATACACTCCCGCTGCACCCGGGGATCCCTGCCGACTGCCATACGAAAGAGAGAAGGAAACGGTTCCAAACCATTCTTCTGCAGAATGAATCCTCCGGACTCTTCTGGAAAAGAGCATCGCCAAACCCCTCTGCCCCATTGACAGATAAATCCTTCCCCCGTGTCTTTTCCCGGCGGGAAAAGACCGCGCTCCTTCGGACGGCGGCTTCCAAGGCATACTACAGCCTGAACTGATATACGGTAATGGAAGCTTTCGGCAGTACCGTACGCCATCCCTCTTCGCAGGCTGCCGGAGACGGCGCTTCCTGAATGGAGACTGCATCCGGCTGCTCCGGCGTATTGTGGGCCGTGGGATCCATTCCTCCCAGCTGCTGCCCGGAACAATATTCCGCTTTGCTGTCAAAACAGAGCAGCACCTCCCGCTCTTCCCTGTAGGAAGGATTGACCAGGTTCACAGTGACCTTTCCAGCCTTGCAGGATGCAAAAGCAAAAACGCTTTCCACCTTTCCCTTTTCCCCGCGGAAAAGGGTTTCCGAAGTGACGTTCAGCTTCACCGCTTTGGCGTTGCGGTGTTCCTTATACATTTGAAACACATAGTAATTGGGGGTTTTAACGGTTTTATCCCCGAACGTCAGCAATACCGAATTGAGCACGTTTACCGCCTGCGCCGCACAGGCCATGCTCACCTTACCGCAGTTGCGGTGGAAAATGTCCAGCGTCAGGGCCGAAGTGACCGCATCCCGCATGGTACACTGCTGCCAGAGTGCTGAAGGCGCGTCCTCAGGCGGGCGGTGCCAGTTGCCCCACTCTCCCACCACCAGCCTGCAGTTATCCCCGGAGACCTGCCACCCTTCCGGCCGCCTGATTTTGGAGACGCCTTCCTGCAGAAGGCAGTACTGCTCTTCTATCACATCCTCCAGCTCCAAACAGCCGCTGATAACCCGGTACCAGGCTTCCTCAGAAAACGCTGTAATTCTGTCTTCTGGATCCTGGATATTCCAATTGTAGAAGTGCAGGTCATAACCGTACAGCGGAGGCTGGCGGTACTGGGAAAAAGCTTCAAAGAAATCCTTTGTCCAGGCTACCCTCTCCTGCGGCTTATTTCCGTCAGGTCCCACGGCAATCAGCTTCATTCCAGAGGAAAAAGGCTTCTCCGGCGTGCCGAAGGAGGGAAACGCCGAAGCGTACTTTCGGTATTCCTCCGCGTAGCCTTGAGCGGTATAGCAGCCTCCCCCTCCCCAGCTCTCATTGCCAATTCCCCAATATTCTACGCCGAAAGGCTCAGCGCTTCCGTTTTCGGCGCGCTCCTCTGCAAGGGCGGTGCCTTTTCCCCTGTTGCAGTACTCCGCCCATTCCCTCAGCTCCCCCACTGAGCCGGAGAGGACATTGCCGTTGAACCACGGCTTTGCCCCGATCAGCCTGCAGAACTCCATGAACTCATGGGTGCCGAATTGATTGTATTCCAGACTTCTGGTGCCAAAATTGTTGTTATAGGTGACAGGACGTTTTGCTCTCTCTCCAATCCCGTCCCGCCAATGATAGGTATCGGCAAAACATCCTCCCGGCCAGCGCACGACCGGCGGCTGCAGTTCCCGAAGAGCTTCCACCGTATCCCTTCGCAGCCCATGGATATTGGGTATTTCCGAATCCTCCCCCACCCAGATTCCCTCCGCAATGCAGGCGCCCAGAAATTCGATAAATTGGCTGTGAAGCCGTTCGTCTACCACCGGACCGCTTTCCCCGGTGATCAGTTCAATTTTATCCAAGTAAATGCCCTCCCTTTCCGGAAAACGCCCTGTTTCCCGGCCTGTATGTTCTGACTTTATTTTACTCCAGGCGGAGGGCGCGTGCAAGGCAAGATTTTCCACCGCCCCCTGCCTGTTTCCATTCCCAAATCCCAGCGAAAAGCAAGAAATAAATTATAAAAAGAATTATTCTTAACTTGCATTTTCGAATAGGAAGTGGTATTATTTTCTTGTATCCTAACGCTGAAAACAGGATTTGAGGCGAAAGGTTCAGTGAAAAAAGAATTGCCCTCTGGTGGGATTTTATTTTGCTGCGCCTGGAACCGGGCGCAGTTTTTTTATGCTCCGGAAGCCTGCTGCGGAGGATACCCATATAGGGAGGGAGAGATACAGATGGAAACCCGAATCGCCGTGATCGGCATTGTGGTGGAGCTGGAAAGCTCTGTGGAAGCGCTCAACGAAATCCTCCATGAGTACCGGGAGTATATCATCGGCCGCATGGGGATCCCCTACCGGCAGAAAAAGCTGAGCATCATCAGCATCGCGGTA
Organism: Neglectibacter timonensis; assembly: GCF_900048895.1. Lineage (GTDB taxonomy): Bacteria > Bacillota > Clostridia > Oscillospirales > Acutalibacteraceae > Acutalibacter > Acutalibacter timonensis. Next base: position 1,454,273 of record NZ_LT160640.1, read on the forward strand.
GACGCCCCCCAGGATGTGATTTCAGCCCTTTCCGGCAAGGTGGGAAAGCTGCCCGGCATCAGTTCTAAAACAGCCTATTCAGGAGTGAAAAGCTGAAACACAGCCACGCCCGCCAGTCTGAACAAGGGAGAGAACACAGTTATGAACCATATTCTGGAGCTGGCGGAAAGGCTGGCGCAGACACACGATCTTCCGGACGACGAACTGCTCGTTCTGATCCGACGGCGGAATCCCGGAGCCTCCAGCTTTCTAAAGGCGGAAGCCCGCGCCCTGTGCGACCGAATCTACGGAAAAGAGATCTATCTGCGCGGGCTCATAGAATTTACCAATTTTTGCAAAAACGACTGCTACTACTGCGGCATCCGCAAAAGCAACCGGCGGGCTGAGCGCTACCGGCTCACACAGGAGGAGGTTCTCGCCTGCTGCGACATGGGCTACCCCCTGGGTTTTCGCACCTTTGTGCTGCAGGGCGGGGAGGATCCCTGGTTTACAGACGAACGGCTTTGCAAGCTGGTGGCCGCCATCAAAAAGCGGTATCCCGACTGCGCCGTCACCCTCTCTGTGGGGGAACGCAGCAGGGAAAGTTATCAAAGGCTCTTTGACGCCGGAGCCGACCGGTATCTTCTGCGGCACGAAACGGCCACGGAAAGCCATTATAAAAAACTTCATCCGCCTGAACTGAGCCTGAAAAACAGGCTTTCCTGCCTGCAGGCGCTCCGCGATATCGGTTACCAGACAGGCTGCGGCTTTATGGTGGGCTCTCCCTTTCAGACCTCCGAAGACCTGGTAAGGGATTTGCGGTTTCTGAAGGAGTTCCAGCCGCACATGGTGGGGATCGGTCCTTACCTTTCCCAGCGCGACACCCCGTTCCGGGCGGAGCCCAATGGCTCCGGGGAGCTGACGCTGTTCCTGCTCTCCGTGATCCGCCTGCTGCTGCCCGAGGTGCTTCTGCCCGCCACCACCGCGCTGGGCACCCTGCTGCCCCGGGGCCGGGAGGAGGGAATCCTCTGCGGCGCAAACGTGGTGATGCCGAACCTGTCCCCTGAGGATGCCCGGGGAAAATACCTGCTCTACGACAACAAACTCTCCTCCGGCGCCGAGGCTGCCGAAAGCGTCTTCCTGCTGCGGGAGAGTCTGGAAAACATCGGTTATCGGGCCGTAGCCGCCAAAGGCGACAGCCTGGTCTCATAAAAAACACCTGACAGGGAAGCGTTCATTTCCAACCCGGCAGGACTTTCCCTGAAGGATTGCCCCGCTGCTGAAAGATAATATCTTTCAGGAAAAAAACTGGCTGACCTGGAAGAAAGGAATGGTCAAACATGTATGATCCCAAATCATTAAAAGCAGAAGAATTCATCTCCCACGAGGAGATTCTGGACACGCTGGAGTATGCGGAGCAGAATAAAGAAAACCGAGCGCTCATAGACAGTATCCTGGACAAGGCGCGGCTGCGCAAGGGGCTGACCCACAGGGAAGCCTCCATTCTGCTGGCCTGCGAAATGCCGGACAAAATTCAGGAGCTCTACGATCTGGCCGAACAGATAAAAAAAGATTTTTACGGAAACCGCATCGTCATGTTCGCGCCGCTGTATCTTTCCAATTACTGCGTCAACGGCTGTGTATACTGCCCTTACCACCTGAAAAACAAGCATATCGCCAGAAAAAAGCTGACCCAGGAAGAAGTTGTCCGGGAGGTCACCGCCCTGCAGGATATGGGGCATAAGCGTCTGGCCATCGAAGCGGGGGAGGATCCGGTGAACAATCCCCTGGATTACATTTTGGAGTGCATCAACACGATCTACTCCATCAAGCATAAAAACGGGGCAATCCGCCGGGTAAACGTCAATATTGCCGCCACCACGGTGGAGAATTACCGCAAGCTGAAGGAAGCAGGCATCGGAACCTATATCCTGTTCCAGGAAACTTACCACAAAGAGAGCTATGAAAAGCTCCATCCCACGGGACCTAAACACAATTATGCCTACCACACTGAGGCTATGGACCGGGCCATGGACGGCGGCATCGACGACGTAGGCCTTGGCGTTCTGTTCGGCCTGGAGCTCTATAAATATGAATTCGCCGGACTGCTCATGCACGCGGAGCATCTGGAGGCGGTGCACGGCGTAGGCCCGCACACCATCAGCGTTCCCCGGGTCAAGCATGCGGACGACATCGACCCCACCGCGTTTGACAACGGCATCAGCGACGACATCTTCGCCAAAATCTGTGCCTGTATCCGTGTGGCTGTGCCCTATACCGGCATGATCATTTCCACCCGGGAAAGCAAGGCGGTGCGGGAAAAGGTGATCCGTCTGGGCGTCTCCCAAATCAGCGGCGCTTCCCGTACCAGCGTGGGCGGCTATTGCGAGCCAGAGCCGGAGGACGAAAATTCCGAGCAGTTCGACGTCAGCGACAAACGCACCCTGGATGAGGTGGTCCATTGGCTAATGGATTTGGGCTACATCCCCAGTTTCTGCACCGCCTGTTACCGGGAAGGGCGTACGGGAGACCGTTTCATGAGCCTGTGCAAGAGCGGGCAGATTCAGAACTGCTGCCATCCCAACGCCCTGATGACCCTGAAGGAATACCTGATCGACTATGCTTCCCCGGAGACCCGGGAAATCGGTGAAGCCCTGATCAAACGGGAGCTGGAGAACATCCCCAAGGAAAAGGTAAAGCAGATCGCCGCAGATAATCTGGAGAAAATCGAAGCCGGCATCCGGGACTTCCGGTTTTAACTGAAAGAGGGCAGGGTATTTCGGAACCCTGTCCTGCTGGGAAAGGAGAATCGTATGGGACTCAACGACACACCCTCCGGAGAACGAATTCACATCGGCTTTTTCGGCCGCAGAAACGCTGGAAAATCCAGTGTGGTCAACGCCGTCACTGGGCAGGAGCTCTCTGTGGTTTCCGAAGTCAAGGGCACAACCACAGACCCGGTCTACAAATCCATGGAGCTGCTTCCCCTGGGGCCGGTAGTGATCATCGACACCCCCGGCTTCGACGACGAGGGCGCGCTGGGGGAGCTGCGCGTCAAGAAGACAAAGCAGGTTTTAAACCGGGCCGACTGCGCCGTCCTGGTGGTGGATGCCGCAGTGGGAAAAACACCGGCGGACGAAGAACTGATCTCCCTGTTCCAGGAAAAGGAAATCCCCTACCTGGTGGCCTATAACAAAAGCGATTTAGGGCCGGTACACTCTGCCGCCGGACAGGAAATCTCCATCAGCGCGCTGAAAAGGCAGAATATCACGGAGCTGAAGGAACGGATCGCACAGCTTGTAAAGGCAGAAAGCTTTCCAAGAAAACTGGTCAGTGATCTCCTCTCACCGGGCGACCTGGCGGTGCTGGTGACGCCTATTGACAGCGCAGCCCCAAAGGGCAGGCTGATTCTGCCCCAGCAGCAGGCCATACGGGATATTCTGGATGCTGACGCCTGTGCAGTAGTTGTAAAGGAAAACAGCTTGAAGGACGCCCTGAAAAAGCTGCAGACCCGCCCCGCCCTGGTCATCACCGACAGCCAGGCCTTTTCCCAGGCTGACCGGGATACCCCTCCGAATATCCCCCTCACCTCTTTTTCCATCCTGATGGCCCGGTACAAGGGTTTTCTGGAGGATGCGGTCAAAGGGGTGGCGGCTATCGAACGACTGCAGGACGGCGACCGGGTGCTGATCTCCGAGGGCTGCACCCACCACCGGCAATGTGAGGATATCGGCACAGTCAAGCTGCCCCGCTGGCTGACGGAGTACACCCGGAAAAAGCTGAATTTGGAGCACTCCGCCGGAAGGGAATTCCCGGAAGACCTTTCCCCCTACCGCCTTATCATCCACTGCGGCGGCTGCATGCTCAATGAGCGGGAAATGCAGTACCGCAGAAAGACTGCCGCCGACGCCGGGATCCCCTTTACCAACTACGGCATCACCATCGCCCATCTGAAAGGGATTCTAAAACGCAGTTTAGAGCTGTTTCCCCAACTGCATCAATTGATTTCCTCTTGAAAAGTTATTGACATATGCCATAAACCGCAGTATGATAGGTTCAGATTACCGGCATATGCCAAAAACTCTGTTTCATCAGGCAGCCGTCAGAGAGGAGATCCCCATGCCCAGACCCTGCAAGCGAAGAAGAATCTGTTCTCTCCCCGGCTGCCGGCGCTTCGGCGATCTGGACCGGAAAACAGCTTCCGTCCAAATCGTTATGACGCTGGATGAGTTTGAAGCTGTCCGCCTCATTGATCTGGAGGGGCTGAGCCAGCAGGAATGCGCCCAGCAGATGGAGGTTGCCCGAGCCACTGTGCAGTCCATCTATGCCGCGGCACGCAAAAAGCTTGCGCAGTGCCTGGTGCAGGGCTGTGAGCTTGCCATTGAAGGCGGCGATTATGTGCTCTGTGACGGAGACTTCAATCGCTGTGCCTGCGGGCACGGGCGCTGCCGTCATGAAAAAAGGCAGATACTGGTAAAGGAAAAACAGGACGTGGGAGCATCCTGCGGCGCAGAGTCTCCTGCAGGAGCACCCATCCCAACCGGAGAAAGGGAGAAAATAAGCTCTATGAGAATTGCAGTAACCTATGAGGATGGACAGATTTTTCAGCATTTCGGCCACACGGAACAGTTTCAGATTTACGAAGTGGAAAACGGAACCGTAAAAGAAGCGCAGACGGTGTCTGCTGCAGGCAGCGGTCATGGCGCACTGGCTGGTTTTCTGAAACAGCACGGCGTGGAAATCCTGATCTGCGGCGGGATCGGCGGCGGTGCCAGGACGGCGCTCAGCCAGGCGGGCATTCAGCTGTTCGGCGGCGTCAGCGGCAGCGCTGATCAGGCTGTGGCTGATTTCCTGGCGGGCACCCTCAGCTTCCAGCCCGACGTCACGTGCCGCCATCACGAGGAACAGCACGGCAGCTGCGGCTCTTCCGGGTGTGGAAACCATGGACATGACTGCGGCGGCAGCTGTCATGGTCATTGATTCGCTTATCATTCACCAGCATCATACGGCGGGCGGCGCGGCGGAGGCATTTTCTCCTGCCGCGCCGCTTTTGTCAGGACGAAGGCGGCGCAAGCTGCCCTCTGGAAAAATTTTTCTGTCCATGTGTACTTTTTCATTTCCATGCGCTACAATGGCATCAGATGGTTTTTTCATGAGTACAGACAATTAAGAAAGGCGGCGGAAAACGTATGAAGCAAAGCAAAACCCTTTTTCTGGCCGTGCTGGCTTTCCTTCTGGCTTTCGCATGCTGTGTCCCGGCCATTTTAAAAACAGCGCCGCTGCCTGTTCCGGAGAAGGAAAGCCTGATAAGCCAGTGGATGCCGGCAGGGTGGCATGAAGCTTATGAAGCGCTGACTCAGGCCGAAAAGGCAGAGACAGACCTGTGGCTCAGCTGGTTTGCAGGCAAAACCGACGAAGATAAACAGAAGATCCTCTACCGCCCCTATGCTTTTGGAACCTGTCAGGAAACTTCCATAGGTTCCCTAAAAGAGGAACTGGGACCTGAAATCGTGTCGCTTCTTGCAGAAAACAACCCCGATCCTGACAGCTGGTGGGTATGGTATGCCTCCCTTCCAGAAAAGGACAGTAAAATATCCCAGGAATTCGTGGAAAATTGGTTGATTCAATTTACAAGAATGCCTGAAGAACAGCAGATGTTCAGCAATTACAGGTTGGATCAATGGCAGCCAAATACTCTGGAACCCGCCGTTGGAAAGCTGGACGGCAAAATGAAGGAATTGGATCCTGCAGTTTTGCAAACCGTGAAAGAGCATGTGGGAAATCCCGACCTCTGGTGGAGTTACTACTTCCTGCAAGCCGACAGAAATCCAGAGCTGGCCTCGCGGGATATGAACTGGCTAGTCTGGTTTACGAATCTAAGTGCTGACGACCAGGCCATGGCAGACCAAAAAACCCATTTGTTCTTTTCCTCACAAGAAACGCCGGGACAACTGGGATAAGGAAAATTACGATTTTATCATGACACCATGCGGGGCAAAGTGCCCATAACCAGGCTTTGAAAATGTGGCAGCCCCTATGGAACAAGGAAGCTCCTGCCGGGATTTACACCGGCAGGAGCTTTTCTTTCTAAGCGTCTGTTCCCGTTACCAGGCCAGCTCCCGGAACAGGCTGTCCCTGCGCACCAGGCGGTTCTCATCGGAATGGATGTAATCGTCTTCGGGGAGATTGGACAGGTCGCGCTGGATATAGGTCTTGGCATCCATACCTGTCTTCGGCCCATCCGTGACAAAATTCCGGAAGGTAAATCCCTCAGGCCGCAATGCATTAAAGGCGATTTTTTCCATCATGTTCAGCGCCGCCATAGCCATGTGGTAGCCATATTCTCCGGTATCCTCACAAAACCCAATCCCTGCGCAGGACTCGGAAAGCACCGCGATCCGTTTGGTCTCCCCGGCCCGCAGCAGCGGCAGGAAGGCTTCCAAAATCCGCCGCATCCCATCCGCCCCACGGTAGATGACATCCGCCACGGCGTCATAGTCGTGCGCGCCCAGGCCGCCGTCATTTTCCGCATGGAGACCGGCTTTCAGCACCAGAATATCCAGCTTTCCCTCCCGGCTGCTCACCAGTTCCACTGCACGGTTCAGGCTGCCGGCATCCATAGGGTCAAGAACCAGCTGCACAATAGTTTCCAGGCCGTCGCAGGGCAGGGCAGCCCCGTCGGTATAAGCGCCGTACACGTGGCAGCCGTCTGCTGCAAACTGCAGGGCTGTCTCTTTCGCATCCTCATTCTGAAGAGACGATATAAAAACAACTTGATTCATAGGTTGGCTATCTTCCTTTCTTTGGGCTGTATCCTCATTTCAGCATAACAGGTACTGCATTTCCAGAACACGTCTAAAACGGCCATGACTGGTTTTCCACATCCGTCAGTACCAGGGCATCCTCCCAGGCGCGGTCTTCGGTAAACTGCTGAAACGCCGTACGTGCGGCGTCCTCCGGCTCATATTTCCCCGACGTGCCCTTCTGGTCTCCGCCCATATAGGAATTGACCCATCCGGGATGATACAGGCGGAAAGTGTAGCCCTGAGGCCGCAGTTCGTTGAACATAAGCTTCACCGCCATATTGAGGGACGCCTTGGACATGCAGTAGGCATATCCATCCTTCCGGTGGGCCACGGTAATGCTGCCCGCCTCGGAAGACACGAAGCAGAGACGTTTCATTCCCTGTCGCATTACAGGCAGAAAGCTTTCCGCCACACGCAGCGCTCCCACACTGTTCACCTGTAAAATTTTCCGCAGGGCGTCGTCCCCGTCCGCCCTGGCAATTCCCGCGCAGTGGATGAGCATGTCGATGCAGTCCGTCTTCTCCTGTACCTGAAGAACAGCTTTCTGCACGGAATCCGTACTGCTCACATCCAGGGAGATCAGTTCCAACGTTTCCGGAAACTCCTCCTTCAGCTCGTCCAGCTCGTTCCAGTAATCCAAAAACCGGCCCGCAAATACCTGCCAGCCAGCCTCTGCAAAAAGCCTGCACATGGCGAACCCGACTCCGCGGTCCGCACCGGTAATCATCACTGTCTTCTTCATTCGCAGCTCTTTCCTCCCCGGCGCCGGATTTTATTTTACCGGCGCTTTTTCTGTTCATACTTTTTCAAATAAGTTTTTCGCCCCCGTTTGAGGAAGGCGTCTGCCCTATCCCATAGCGGCAAGGCAGAGCATTCTTCCGCCAGGTACGGACGTTCCCCGCGATCAGGGCAGAAAGCGGAAAAACATACCCGCACAGCCATGGCTGCAGTAATGTTCCTCCGCAGCCATCAACTCTGCTCTTGTGACCCGTTCAGAAAGAATATCCTCACACAGCGCTTTCATATCCAGCACTACTTCCGCACGGATGGGATTGAAGTAATGGGAACAGCCGGAAAAATGATCCGGCTGATGCCGCTCATCGCAACCGTTTTCCTGTACGGCATGGCCGCCCAGCCAGGCGTAATCCCTCACGCGGGGAAGATGCTTTTTAAATTTCTCCAGGCCCTCCCGATAAGCGGAAACAGTCTGCTCCAGTTCCTCTTCCCGGCAGATCATCAGGGCGATATAACCGGAACCCACCGCGTCCCCGGTATACAGAGCCCGATGCGCATCGTCAATAAAAACCACGGAATCCGGCGTGTGGCCGCTCAGCTCCGCCACCTCCAGCACGACGCCTCCGCCCAACTCAATGCGGCTGCCCTCTCCAATGGGACAGAGCTCCGGCAGGCTTTGGCAGTCTGCAGAAAAAGCGTTCCGAAACTGCTGCGGCGCCTCCTGAAGCCGCGCAATATCGTTCTCATGCAGGTAGACCCTGGAAAACCGTTCCGCATGATACATGTGGTCCCCGTGGGGATGCGTGACAGCCAGTTCCACAGGCAGGCGCGTCAGGGCGGCAAGCAGGCCGGTCAGGTCTCCCTCTCCCATGCCTGTATCCACCAGCACCGCTTTTTCCGTTCCCTCCACCAGATAACAGGAGGCTGTAAAGTAGTCGTCGATCCTCCAGACACCGGGTTTCACCAGAGTGACTTGCCATTGCCGCTTTCTGTCCTGGGCAAGCATCCAGTCCTGGGTTTTCTCCGTGAGGAACGCCTGCCGCCAGGCCTCTTCCGGTTTCGTACCCGGGGCCGGTCTTCTGCACTCCACCATTTCGCTGCCGGAAATGCGAAGTCCCATCACCAGGCGCTCCGCATCCGCTTTCACCTTTCCCCCATGGACCACGGTCCCGGTTTCCTCCGGAAGATAGGCCAGCAAAGGCGTACCGCGCAGATTTCTGGCTTCATAGGGATCCCCATGGCCGCCCACCACGCAGACCGCAGAGAACCACTGCGGAAAATGAGAGGCAACCTGCCAGACGGCATCTGCACAGGAACTGCTCCCGGTCAGAGAGAGCCTTGTCCCCTCAACCTCAGAGGACTGCTTCCACTCATAGATCAGATCGCCCAACGCCTGCTCCAGGGAAGGAATAATTTCCTTTGGAAGCACCACCACAGCAACGCTGCCGTCCGATTCTTCCGAAAGAATCCGCATACAGGCTTCCGCTTCCTCACAATTACCCGCCAGACAGACCAGCAAGGGAGCCGGGACAGCCTGAGCCGATTTCCAAAGCCAGGAAATTTCCTGCTTTTCCACTGTTCTTTTCTTCCACTCCAATTGAAAACGCCCCCTTCAGAAAATTATGGCCGCACAGCGGTGCCGTCTGTGGTACGCGCCAAAAGCCAGCCCGGTTCCCGGTAGCTGCACGGATACTTCGCAGCCTTCTCTTCGTCCAGATCCACGCCCAGGCCCGGCTTTGTATTTGCATAGAGATAGCCGTTTCTGACCTCTGGACAGCCCGGGAACACCTCTTGTTCCTCTTCGGAAAAGCCGGAAAACTCCTGGATTCCGAAATTGGGGGAGGAAAGGTCCAGGTGCAGCTGCGCCGCCGCCCCAACCGGGCTGAGGTCTCCAGGGCCGTGCCAGGCGGTGCGCACGCCAAACGCTTCACACAGCGCCGCCAGCTTCCGCGCCGGGGTCAGGCCGCCGATTTGGCTGAGATGAACCCGGATGTAATCGATCAGCCTTCTGGAAATCAAATCTTTCCACTCTAGGGGATTGTTGAACAGTTCTCCCATTGCCAGCGGCACCGCAGTTTGGCTGCGGAACCGTTCAAACCATTCCACCTGCTCCGGAGGCAGGGCATCCTCCAGGAAAAACAGGCGGTAGGGTTCCAGCTGCTTCGCCAGATTCAAGGCCTGAATCGGGGTGAGGCGTTCATGCACATCATGGAGCAGTTCCACGCCATACCCCACCTTTTCCCGCAGATGGGCAAACAGCCGCACCGTGCTCTCACAATACTGCGCGGGGTCGAAATAGGCGCCCGGCTTGCTGTTTTCCGGGGACACGATCACCTGCCTGCTGCCCTTCCCCATCTGCCCGCCATAGGTTCCCATCTGGCAGCGCAGGTAGCGGTACCCTTCTTCCAGATAGCGCAGCACGTTTTCTTCCACCTCTTCCGGACTGCTTCCATCGGTATGGCGGTAAACCGCCGCCGCTTCCCTGCACTTGCCCCCGAACAGCTCGTATACCGGCATATTGGCAAGCTTCCCTTTGATATCCCACAAGGCTTCATCCACACCGGAAATGGCATTGTTCAGGACAGGGCCGTTGCGCCAATAGGAGCTGCCCATAGCGCTCTGCCAAATATCCTCGATATCGTCCACACACCTGCCCTCCAAAAGGGGTTTCAGGTATTCCTCCACCGCCGAAGCCACTGCCAAATAACGCTGGGTAAAGGTGGCGCACCCCAGGCCATAGAGTCCCGGCTCGCTGGTTTCCACCTTGACCACCACCAGGTCAATCCCACGCGGCGCGGTTAAAATAGTTTTGATTTTACGAATCGTAATTGCCGACATCTCAATACACTCCTCTTCTCCTAATTGTCCGTCTCCAAAACTTCTTTTGCAAAGGCCGATTCCGTTCTTCCCCAGCCCTCCGGTGCGGCAGTCTCTTCTAAATGCTCCGGCATACCGGGCAGGATGAGGCCTCCGTCCACCCGCAGTGTGATGCCGGTGATATAACCTGCCCGCTCCGAAGCCAGAAAGGCCACCGCTTCTCCGATATCCTCCGGCACACCGGCCCGTTCCAGGGGAATTCTTGCGCCCAGCTCTTCCCAGAAATCCATGCCGTCTCCCTGCTGAAGCTCCCCTTTCTCCCTTACCCGGGTTGCTCCCGGCGCCACATTATTGACGCGGATACCGTAGGGAGCCAGATCCAGCGCAATGGACTGGATGGCCCGGTTGAGGCCCGCCTTGAGGCCGCCGTAAAGGAAATCACCCGGATAGGCTCGTTCCCCGCGGGAGGAAGTGATATTGATCAGGCTGCCCCGCACCCTGTGCTCCACCATGTGGCGTGCGGCCGCCTGCATCATCAGGATATAGTTTTTGAAATCCAGTTCCACCAGCAGGTGAAAGGTTTCCGGGGTGAGGTCCAAAAGATTTTCAAAACGCGTCACTCCGGCATTGTTGACCAACAGATCCACGCCGCCCAGTGCTTCCGCGCAGCGCTCAAAGAGCTTGACGCCCTCCCCGGGCTGCTCCAGCGACGCCTGAAAATAGTGGCAGCGCACCCCATAGCGTTCCTCCGCCTCTTTTGCCAGAGAAACGGCGCTCTCTTCCTGTGTGGCATAGGAAACCGCCAAATCATAACCCTCCCGGGCAAGGCACAGGGCAATGCCCCGCCCGATCCCCCGGCTGGCTCCCGTCACGATCGCTTTCTTTCTCTCCAATGCAACTCCTCCTTCCGCCCCGTTCCAAACCGGGACGAAGATTCTCTGAATTTGAACAGCAATGTCTGTTCACAACATAATCCGTTCCGGAGCCGTACTCTGCCAAAGGCTTACGCGCCGGCTGAAGGCTCCCATTTCACACAGCAGACCTGGGGCAGGGAAAGCTCAGCCACCAGCCGGTCTACAGCTCCCGAAGCAGCGTTCCGAGAGCACAGCGCCAGACTGCCGGAATCCTGGTTGGCAATAGCCAGGAACCTCCCGTCCGGACTCAAATCAAAGCTTCTCGGCCCCCTGCCGAAGCTGGGCCAGTTTCCTGCGGGTTCCAGCTCTCCGCCGTCTCCTTTCACCTGGAATCCGAAAATGCGGTCCGACCCCCGGACCGAGGCATACAGAAAATCCCCCGTCCCGGTCAGGTGTACATCCGCCGCCAACGCCTCAGGCGGACAGTTCCCTCCCCGCAGGGAATACTCTCCCGCCGGACGCAGCACAGACTCATGGGGCTCGTAGGAGTATACCAGCAGGGAATTTTCCAGCTCCGCCACCAGATACAGCCAGCGCCCGTTGGGATGGAACGCAAAATGCCTCGGCCCCCGCCCGGGAGGAACCTGTATCCAGGGCTGGGCCTCATGGGGAAAAAGCTCCCCTCCCGACGCAATATCATATTGGTACAGCCGGTCTGTCCCCAAATCCGCCACAAACAGGTGCTGCCCATCCGGCGACGGCTGGGCGGAATGCGCATGAGGCCCTTCCTGACGCTGTGCGTTGGGGCCCTGCCCTTCATGCTGCCGGAAGCTGCACAATTCGCCGTTTTCCCAGCGTATCCCCGTGATGCTTCCGCCCGCATAGCTGGAACCATAAAGGCAGGCTCCGCACCTCGTCACATGGCACATACCGGAGCCCGGCGTCTCATAGCGCGCCTGCAGCGCCAGGCCCTTCTCCGTTTCAAATACGGCCATCGCCGCCCCGTTTTCCGTCTCCTCCACTGCAAACAGCCGGTCCCCGTCCGGCTGTATATAGGAGGGATTGACCAGCTCCGCACACACATCCCTGCAGCGGAGCTGCTCTCCATCGAACTCCAAGGCATAGATCCCATCACCGGGCTTTCCGCCGGTATAGGAAGAAGCAAACAACCGGTATTTCATCTTATCCTTCCTTTCTCCTCCGCTTTCTGATAACAGACAGCTCCCACAGCCTGTTCCCGCCCCTATCATAGCACAGAACAAGCGGGAAGGAAATCGGTAAAATAGTTGTTTTTTCTGGAATATAAAAGGGCCCTCCGGCATTTTTCCTTGCCGGAGGGTTTCCGTCTTTGAGCGCCTTATTTTTTTCCATGGGAGCCCCAGCGCATGCATTTACTTTCTTCAGGAACGGACGCCGCATCTCTGGACGAGGCAGGGCAACTGTCCTGCTGCAACCCTGCCCTTCCTCTACAGTATTAAGCAGGCACGTATCTGCCGCGGTGGGCTTCCCTCACCTGTCGGCGGTAATGGGACAAGAGCTCCTGCATTCCGTCCCATCCTGCCGCTTTACTGTTCTGGCATAGCTTTTCCTCCATCAGATGAACCTGAATCACCAGACTGTAATAGAGCTGTTTATCCGCGTTTTCCTGACGGCAGACCTTGACCAGCAGTCCGCAGGCCTCCCCATACTTTTTCCAAAGCTGAGCGCTTGCATTTTTGCGGCGATAGGGCAGAACCACACAGTTGGCGATCCAGGCAAGCAGTATTCCTACCGCGACATAGCCGATCCGGATCATAATGATGCCGCCCACCTGTCCCCAGCCGAAGCTGCTGAGATAGACTGCGCCGCCCAGAGCCCCTACCGTAGAACAGGCAAAGGTTCCCGTATAGCCGGAAAAGTAAAACGAAAGATATCCGGAAAGCATCATCAGCAAGCTCCTTGCCTGTACCGAAGGTACCAGGGAAAAAACCAGCAGGCTTATCAGGGTTCCAATGAGCGTGGCCGCAAATCTCTTTTTGGCCTTTCCCCCCACATCCTCCGCATAGGGCAGAGAGACGGATGCAACAGTGAACAGCAGCCATTTTCCATGGGGAAGCTGCAGCGCCTGCACAGCGAAAGTAGATAGTGCCAGCAAAACCGCCACCCGCAGGGCGTAAACTACACGAACCTGACTGAGATTCAACGCCGCTTTGCAGCGCACCCAAAAAGAGAGCGCCGTCTTTTGATACCGGGTACGCTCCTGCCTCTGGGTCATGCGCACCAACTGTTCCCGCAGGTAGGTAAGCGCTCGGAAAAATTCTTCTCCGGTCTGATCCTCGGAGCCAGCCACAAAGCATTCCCGTTTCAGTACCGGAGGCTCCCCCTTCTTTTTTTCCAGAAACATCCGGCATTCCTCAAGCCAAAGTAGGATTTCCCGAAGCAGATTTTCCCTCTCAGGCGTCACGGAACCTTCCAGGCCGTACAGGAGCAGGATCAGATGCTCCAGGCCCCTTCCTGCATCGATGGCGGCAAAGCTGGCGTCTGACACACAGAGCACCCGTTTGCGCCTCTCATAGACAATCCGGATGAGTTCGCATAAATTTTCCCGAACCTGCTCCGGATCATCCGGCTTCCCCTTTCCCTCCAACAGACAGCGGATACAGTCCTCCGCCTCATCCAAAATCCCGGTCAATGAGCTGCGCACTACATCGTGTACCCGATGTCCGCCCATGATAAACTGGTAGAGCATGACGCACACCGCCCCCGTCAGTACACCGGCCAAACGCTTCGGCAGCTGTTCCGGCGTAACAGGGGAGATAAATACAAGGAACAGATAGGAAAGAATATAGGGAAAGTAGAGGTGGCTGGCATACTCATAGGTAAAGGCATACAGAATCAGAAAAATCATGGCAAGGTTAATGGGGAGAGCTGCCAGCGGACCCAAAGCCCCCACAAAACTGGCCGCAGTGGCCATAAGTATCAGTACAAATGCTTGTGTCAGAAAATGTTTGACCGGCCTCGATGTCAAATCTCGTGCCATGGACGCCGCCATCAAAATGGTAAAAATCACCCCGACTATGGAATTTTCTATCCCGAATACGGCTTGAAACACATTGACAAAAATCAGGATAAAGACCATATCCAGAGTTGCAAAACGGAAATTTTTGCAGATACTCGCCCTTACCCTCTGAACTGCACTTGTTATTTTTTCTCGTCTCAATGGCATCCTTCCCCTTTCTACAACTATTTTAGCATGCAGAAAAACGGGATACAAGAACGCCTCCTTGGCCTCAATTCTGTAAACTTTTTGTGAATGAGCCCGTATGCGCCGCAGCATCTGGAACGGCTTTGTTTTACAGTTTGGATCGGCGTCTGGATATTTCCGGCCAGCAGCTCATGATAGGAGCCCGCTTCGGCCGGCATTCAGAAAAGCGCCGCATTGATTGCAGCAATGGCTCCGTCTGCCACGGCCGTGGCGGCCTGACGCACCTGCTTGACCCTGATATCTCCCACGGCGTATACACCGGGCAGCTCCGTTTCCATCTTGTCATTGACCGGGATGTATCCCTCCGCCAGCTCCAGCTCCGGATACAGCTCCGTATTGGGAGCAGCCCCTGCGTAAACGAAGATGCCGCAGCCCGGATCTTCCCGCCAGAAAGTACTACCATCTCTCACATCTGTAAGTTCCAGCTTCTCTATCCTGCCTTTCCCTGCCACGGCGGTGAGCCGGGTGTGAAGTTTTACTTCAATATTGCCCGCAGCTTTGACCTTCTGCTGGAACTCCGAAATGGCGCCCAGGGTTTCTTCAAAATGGAGAACCGTCACCTTTTCCGCCAGCCCAGAGAGGTAAATGGCCTCCTTAACCGCTCCATCAGCCCCGCCCACCACATAGACATGGCGTCCGCGGTATTGTTCCCCATCCCTGGCCGCGTTCATATTCATTCCCAGTCCGGTAAGCTCTTCTTCTCCGGGAATGTTCAGCCGGTTTGGGGTGGTACCGTTTGCCAGGATCACTCTGCCCGCCTCGTAAACATGCCCTTCTGTAAAAATTTTCTTGACCTCACCCTTCAGACGTACTCCCGTCACCCGTTCGTAGACCAGCTCCACACCCGATTTCTCCGTCTGACGCTTCAAGCGGGCCGCAAAGCTTCTTCCTGTCTCGCTTTCCAATATTCCAGCATAATGGGTCACTGTGGAAACTTTTCCGATTACGCCTCCCACCGCTTCCTGCTCCAACACAAGCACGGTTTTTCCGCGGCTCGCTCCATAAATAGCCGCGCTGACTCCCGCCGGTCCGGCTCCGATCACTGCAATATCATACATGGTTTTTCCTCCTTTTATTCGGCGGCCGTTCAAAACCATAAGACTTTCCGGTACCTGCTGTCAGGAGTGATCTCCGTCTAACATCATGTCCAGGGATTTCTTCCGCCTTTTCTTTCAAAAGCATATCATATTTATTTCATCATGAAAAATTATATATTATTATTTGATTATAAATTTCATTAATGCTCATTCCACTTCTCCATCCTGTAGTTTCACCGCCAAAGGAGTGTATGCCTCCCCTCACAGCAATCTTTGCCAAAACAGCTTTCTAAAAAAGAGAGCCCTTGAATTCGACCTTTTACGGCCAAATTCAAGGGCTTTTTCTACAATTTTTTGAGGGTCTGTTTAGCGGTAGTCGCTTTCTCTTTTTAAGAATACATTTTGTTTTCCGATTTCTGCTTTGCTTTAATGGTCCATGGGCGAAAGTACGCTCAGCAGCCTTCGCATGGAATCGTCGTAAAAACAGTACCGGTTCTTTCCGCCTTTCTTTGCAGCATACAGCGCCTGATCCGCCGCATGGAACAAGGTATCATAATCCGCGCCATTTTCCGGGGCCAGCGCAATCCCCATGCTTACAGATACCTGAAAGGACTGATACCCGCTGTAAAGCGCCCTGAATATGCGGTCAACCACTGGTCTCACATCTCCCTGATATGCTAAAAACAACAGGAATTCATCCCCGCCGACCCGGGCGGCAATATCACTGCTCCGTACGCTTTTCCGCACAATATCCGCCACATGCTTCAGTACTTGATCCCCAAACATATGGCCGAACCGATCATTGGCATCCTTAAAATTATCCAAATCAAACAGGGCCAGAGCGGTATGCGCTCCTTTTATATCCAGCGCCTTGGACACCGTCTTTTTTGCTGACGCCTGATTGTGAAGCTTGGTCAGGGGATCCTGTTCAGCCAGCTTCTTCAGGCGGTTCATCTGAAGACGTTCTTCATGGACATCCATAAACTTGCCGATGATACTGACTACCTTGCCCTCCTCCTCGTTCTCCCAGAGGGGCCTGGCCACCGCCTTGAACCATCTAGGTTCACCCTTGACCTGCAGGCAGTAAGAGACGCTTACAATGGGCCTTTCCGCTGTCGCACGGCGGAGACGCCGCTTGAGATCTGCAAAATCATCACGAGAGAAAACACGGCCCAGTTCCTCATTCTCCTCCGGATGCTCCAACAGCACACTCAGTCCCAGCAACTGAGCCCCCCATTCTGAGAGGGTGAGCAGATCACTTTGAAAGCTGTACTCAAACTGGATTTCATTGGACATGGACGCAAAAAATTGGTATCTGGTGCGCTCCTGGTCCAGCAGTGTCAGCGTACGGCTTGAAACCTTGCCGTTGGCGATCATCTGTGTGGAGAGTTCCTGGATGCTGGCCTCGGAAACCCCTCTGAGAGAGCGGAGTTTGAGTTCCTCCTCCAGGCGGGGGCCCACCTGCTGCAGGCACTCCAGCAGAAGAGGGTTAAACGAGCCGCATTCTCCGTTGAGGATCATCTGCATCGCTTCTTCATGGGAATAGGCCGGTTTGTATACGCGCACACTGGTCAGGGCATCGTAGACATCTGCCAAAGCCACAACCTGCGCCTCTATTGGAATCTTCTCCCCCTTCAGCCCATCCGGGTATCCGCGTCCGTCATAACGTTCATGGTGCCAACGGCAGATATTGTAGGCTACCTGAATCAGTTCCTCCCGGTGCCGCTGCAGGGCTTCTTCCATG
This sequence comes from Neglectibacter timonensis, assembly GCF_900048895.1. GTDB lineage: Bacteria > Bacillota > Clostridia > Oscillospirales > Acutalibacteraceae > Acutalibacter > Acutalibacter timonensis. The sequence goes on from NZ_LT160640.1 coordinate 1,471,489, forward strand.
ATTTGTCCACCTATCGCACTGTGGGTCTTCATCACCTCAAACTCCTCCGGCGTCAGCCGGCCCGGCTTATTCAGGATTTCTTCCGGAATGGAGATTTTTCCCACATCGTGCAGGGCGGAAGCGTTGACAATCAGGGCGATCTGAGCGGCCGTGAGAGGGTAGCGGTCCGTTATCTCCTGCAGCTTTCGCAGCAGAATCTCCGTCAGGATACGGATATGCAGAACATGCAGTCCGCTTTCTCCATTTCGGAATTCCACGATATTGGACAAGATTTCCACCATCAGGAAATTATTTTGCTCCTTCTCCACGATCTGCTCCGCCACCAAACTTTCCAGCGCTTTTTGCTTGGAATAAAGCATAATCGTATTGCGCACGCGGCGCTGCACCGTCTTTTCATCAAAAGGACGGCTGATATAATCTGTGGCGCCCAAATCATAGGCATGGTCAATATAGGCAGAGGCGGTCTCCGATGATATGGTGATAACGGGGATACGTTCAATCCAATCATTCTTACTCATAAGGGTCAGTACTTCAAAGCCGTCCATTTCCGGCATGATAATATCCAGCAGTACCAATGAAATCCCATCGTGCAGCTGGTACAGCAGCTTGGCCGCTTCCAGCCCGTTTTCCGCTTCCAGAATCTCATAATCCTCCTGAAGCATATCCGCGAGCATGGACCGGTTCATCTCCGTGTCGTCCACAATCAATATCTTGCCTTGTTTTCCCATAGCGTCTCTCTTTCCCTGTTATCAGCCTTGCAAGAACTTTCGGATGCATTCTGTGACAATCTGGTAATCCTTTTTTACCTGTTCCAGCATCGATGCGGACGCTTCCGTCAAAGCGCCGCCCCGCAGTTCCTCCGCCAGCGCTGCAGATGAGGTATACAGCACCGTCAACCCCAGGTTCATACAGATGCCTTTCAGGGAATGGGCGGCGCGAAACGCCTCCCGGCCATCTCCCTTTTCGTAGGCCTCACACAGCAGGGAAAAGCTTGTATCTTCCGGGATCTTTCCAAGAAACCGCTTTACCCGGTCCTCATTTCCCAACCTGCGAAGCACATCCCCATAGTCAGCGCCCATATTGGTATAGCACTCTTCTATTGTCATTCCGGATTTCCTCCATTCATTCTAAAAGTAAATGTGACAGCAGTCCTTCATACTCCTCCTGCGGCATAGGCCTGTAGAACACATATCCTTGGACATAATCACAACCAAATTCTTTCAGCTGCTCCACCTGCTCTTCAGATTCCACTCCCTCTGCCACCGTGCGGATATGGAACTTCCGAACAAGGTCAATCACGCTGTGCGCCAATTCCAGATCCTGCTCTCTTCCATCCTCATCCACAAAGAAAAGCCGGTCAATTTTCAGCACATCCACCGGCAGGTTTTTGAGCAGGCTCAGTGAAGAGTACCCTTTTCCAAAATCATCAATGGAACAGGAAAAGCCAGCCTTTTTCAGCTCCCCCACCGTTTTGAGCAGCAGGGGGATATTGTCCACCAGGATGGACTCTGTAAACTCTATCTCAAGCAGTTCCGGCGGAATTTCATAGCGATCCCGTATTTCCACATAGCGGTGAACGAAATCCTGGTCGTAAAACTGGAGGCGGGAAACATTCACTGAAACCGGCAGGGCCTTTTTCCCTTCCAGCAAGAGGCGGTGCAGCCAGCGGCATACCTCTTCAAAAACATATTGGTCCAGCCGGTTAATCATGAATTTTCGCTCGAAAACCGGGATAAAAAGGTCCGGGGACACAATATTCCCCTCTGCGCTGCGCCAGCGGACAAGCGCTTCTGAACAGGCGATCTGCCCGGTACTGAGCAGTACCTTAGGCTGATAAAACACCTCAAACTCATGGGCATCCAATGCCTCCTGAATCCGATTTTCAATCCTCTTTTCCGCCCATAGGCGTTGGCGTATCTTTTCGTTGTAATAAACATAGTTGGGATTTGTTCCATTTTTAACCGTCTTGCGTGCGAAATTGGCCCGATCCAAAAAGCCGTCGATATTGAGGGCTTCCACCACGTCCTCCACGCAACAAATACCGCAGCAGGTGGAGATACTCTGCCCGTTCCGGCTTCGGGTAAGATACTCCTCGATCTCCCGGTCCGCACGGCGCTGCCGGACCGTAATCTCCCCCTTTTCCCGATAGCGCAGCAAAAGCACAAAATTGTCTGCAGCCACCCTGCCGAAAAGCTCGCCCTCCCGCATCTCCGCGCTGAGAATCCCGCCGTAGTGAGCGAGAACGTCGTCCCCGAAAGTGTAACCGTAAACATCATTAAAGTATTTGAAATCGGCGAAATCCGTATACAGCACGGCATAATGATCCTCACGCTGCTGTTCCAGCAGCCGCTGCGCCTCTTCCCGAAAGATGTCCATCTGGTAAGCGCCGGTCAGCGGGTCCCTTTTCGCCAGATCATTCAGTTTCTCGTTCGTGCTCTCCAGGAGCAGCAGCTTCTTGGCATACGCCCAGAAGATAAAGGACCAGGTCAGCAGCATAATCCCGAACATGCCGGCACAGATCAGCAGAAGTTTCTGGCTCTGTCCCGAGGAATAGGCCTCCGCGGAAAAGACCGTTTTATTCGCCTGCTCAAAATACGCCTCGCTGGTTTCCAGCAGCATAGCGCCGTCCTCCAGACCAGCCCGGTATGCGGAGATGCTCTCCCTCACGTCTTCCCACATCCGGTTGAGCTCCGTCAAATCTTCCTGATACCGTGCATCACGGGGGGAAGGAAGGCCATAGGCTCCCTCTTCCCCATTCAACTCCAGCAAAATCCCATCCAGATATTCCAGAATATCATCCCGCGCAAACCCCTCCAGCTCCAGCTTGACCAGGCGCTGCGTGGCTCCGCGCACAATCCCCACATAATTGATCAGCTTCCCATAGGATTGAATCTGAACAACTGTATGTATCGTGATGACACCCAGCAGCAAAAGGGAGAGAAACAGCAGAGCCAGCCCGCCCTTCAAGCGACCTTTCATTGCTTTTCCTCCTGTTGCCCTTTGTATTCCGTGATGTCATAACAAGAAAGCAGATACGCCTCACGCTCATCCCAGCACAGGATTCCCGTATGAACTTTCATCCACATATGATACTGCGGAATATAGCATTCCGCAGGCTCCTGCTTACAAAGCGGACAATGTGCGCAAGGCGTCTCGCTGCCAAAAAAGGCTTGATGGCACGTATTCCCCGTTCGTACCAGGGGATCCATCTCTCTGGCCTTCCGGTTCAGGTACAGCAGTTCCCGGCTTTGCATGTCCACGACATAGAGATAGGCCTCCTGTGCGTCTAAAAGAGCCTTCATCTGCTGGGCCGCCTGCCTATCCCTGTCCGAGGCGCGTCTTTTCTGCAGGAAAACGGCGAGCATCCTGGCGACCAGGGAGAGGGTTTCCACCTCTTCTTTGGTCCACAGCCGCTTACCAGTACATTCATCAAATCCCACAAACCCGTGAAGCCTTTCTCCCTCACGAATCGCGCACTGCAAGGTGGAACGGATGCCCTGCGCCTCCAAAAACGCCGCCTGCTTCGGAGAAAGTGTGTGGATGTCTCTGCAGTAAAAGACAGAACTATCCCTGTAAAGCTTTTCAAAATGATCCAACTCTGCGTAGGAGAGATGCTGCAGGCGATCTTTCTCCGGCTCGATTCCGCTGTTGCACCATTCATAGGTATTATCGCAATACCGCCCGTCCGGGGTGCTTTCAAAGATATAGGCGCGGCTCACGTCAAACCGTTTTCCTATAATCTCCAGAATAAGTCCCAGTGCGTGTTCCAAATCCCGAGAGTCAAACAAAATCTGGAACACATAGCCGATCAAATCAGATGGAACGGCCGATTGATTGGAATCGATTGACGTTCCGGCTGAGACATAGCCCGTATTCTCCACGGAGACAGCGTTTTCCCTGTCGTACAGCACGTACCGATCCTTCCCCCTGCTCTTTGCACGATAAAGGGCCTGGTCCGCACAGCGGTAAAGGGTCTGGTAATCTGTGCCATCCTCCGGATACCGGGCAATTCCCACACTGCAGGTGATCTCCAGCGCCTGCTTGTCCTGCCGAAAGAGCTGCCGGAACATTTGCAAGAGCTCTTCCGCCTTCTTTTCAACTGCGAAAGGAGGGATGCCTTTTAAAAACAGGATAAATTCATCCCCACCGATCCGGCCGACCACATCGCTCTGCCGAAGCAGTTTCTTCATGCCGGACGCTATCTCAGACAACACCGCGTCCCCATATAGATGGCCGTTGGTATCGTTGACATGTTTAAAATTATCGGTGTCCACCATAATCAACGCACAGGAAACCGCCGGCTCCGACGCGAGAAAAGTTTTGACCTGCAGTTCCGTCTCCATCCGGTTATACAGGCCTGTGAGGGCATCCCGCTCCGCCCGCTGCTTCAATTCATCAATTGCCTTTTTCTGCTCGTCTATATCGGCGATGACCCCCACCGCCTTTACCGGTTTACCGCTCTCGTCAAACTGGTCGGTGACACGAATCCGGCACCAGGGATACTCCCCATCTGCCTTCTGAATCCGGAGATCCGCCGAAGAAAAGGGGATCCCCCGGTAGGCCCCGGTCAACAGCTGCCGCAGTACCGGAATATCATCGGAATGCACATGGCTGTTCAGCAGCAGCCTATCCTTCACCTGCGTGCGTATGGGCTCATATCCAAACCGCTTTTCCCAGTTGGAGGAGAAGACCAGGGTATCCTCCCGGATATCCCATTCAAAAATGACGTCCGTGGTCTGATCCATAATAATCTGATGGCGTTCCAGGGAAAGACGCAGTTCTTCACGGACCTTCCTGTTCTCGGTGATATCCACCAACACACAGAAAAACCGCTCCTTCTCCCCCGCACAGGAGATCATCTGGCTGTTGTCCAGCACCCATTTATAGCTTCCATCCCGGCAGAACACCCTGTATTCCAGCGCAACTCTTTTTTTCAGAAGAAGCTGCTCCGCCACCTGCTTCACAACGCTCTGACGGTCTTCGGGGTGGATCATCTGCATATATTGATTCTCAAATTGCTCCTGCAGTTCCTGCTTCGTATAACCGAACAATTCCAAAAATCCCTGATTGACTTCTACCAGGGTATAGGCTTCATCATTCAAGTGCTGCTGCACGCCCCCAGGGATATTATCCAGCAGCATCTGGTATGCTTCCCTTTGTCCGCCGCATCCTTCGTTCATGCCAACCCCGGCCTCCTCTGCCGCCGAATTCCATCTTTCCGGAATCTACCGCCGCGGCCTTCTCCTTGCACTCCATCCCTTTTAAAAGTGCCCGTATTTGATTATTTTAACGCATTATTAAGAAAGAATCAAGCGTCAGATTGGGAACTCGAATAAAAAAACGACAGAAATTCTTAATTTATTCTTCACATTTACAATTTGTATGTCATTTTTTGTTTATCCTCTCGGAATAAATTCCATTGCTTCTTTCCCAAGTCTTTTCACATTCCCTTTCGGAAGACTGCGCCGCGCCGGACTTACCCCCCGGGAGGCAATACGATAAGGTGCGGCGGAAAGCGTCCCCAAAGGAAAACTTTCCGCCGCACCGCTTCCTGTGAAGCCCCAAAGTTCAGGATTCCACAGCGCAGATTATTCCGTTCTCACGCCCACGAACAACATTCCTGAGAATAGGCCCTTTCCCGTCCACTTGTCTGCCTGACCAATTGCGGCGGCGCGTTTGAACCCTAAACCAGGTTCGGCATGTGAAAGGACTGCTCACCCGTCTCCAGCGTTCCGGCTACTTTCCCGTCCTTCACCGCGAACAGGTAGTAGTTCCAATCCGCATCTTCTCCCTCTACCAACAGGAAATCCTGGTAAGTTCCGATCTTCTTGATGTAGAAATGGGGCGCTGTTCCCTCCTCAAAGGATGAGGGAGAAAATACCGTCGATACCGTTCCGCCATGAGGATCCACCCTCACAACGGAGTCGGAACCAAACACAAAGAACCCCTCTTCTGCTTTTGCGAACACGTTGTTCGCTATGGGAGGATCCGCCGGAGAACAGTTCTCCGGCGCATCGATTGCGGTGACCCTTGTAATCGACCGGTCCTCCAAGTTCATTTCCACAAGATAGAGCTGAAGATTTTCTTCCAGCATCATATCCGGGCAAAACAGCACATACAGCGTTTCCTCTTCCAACAAAAAACCAGACAGGAGCAGTTCTTCCGGCCGATACTTTCCATCCGGCGTCGTCATCCCTGATAGGTCAAGCACAGCGTCGGCGCCGTCTGTTGTCAGCGTCAGCTTTGTTCTGTCTCCCCAGATACTGTTTTCAAAACCGTCCGTATAACGGAGTATGCCGCCCTGATAGCATGCCGAACCAAATGCCGTACCCTTCACTTCCAATGTCTCGTCCTCACAGCGGACAGGGGGATTTGATACCAGATAGTCTCTGCCGTTCCAAAAGATCTGCAGGCCTTCCGGTTCAAGGCTCTCGACAACCGTGTTCTGCTTTTCCAGACGGCCGCTTTCCATATTCCACCTGCAGACCTCATATCTTGGCTTCCCCTCCTTTGCCTCTATGGGAAGCAATAGCGGGATTTTGGATTCCGGAAGGCCGGAATTCTCGGAATCCGCCCTGGTTTCCAGCTGAGAAGAGCTTTGCGGCCTGAGGGTTTCCGACACACCGCCTGTCCTGCCGCCGTCTGAAGAACGGCCGGATTCCGATACGCCGTCCGAAGAGACCTTTGTACTGCAGGAAGCAAATATCCCAGCTGCCAGCAGACAAAGAACCAAACTCAGTATTCTTTTCATAGCCGCCTCCCTAGTCATCCATTCATTTTCATTCCTGTTTGAGCGCCACTAACAGCCAGGTATATAAGCGGGCACAAGGTCCCTGCACTGACGGCACAAACTTCCCTTTTCCTTCATCTTTTCCATCAGACCGGCGCGGCAGCATGACGAGGCTGCCGTTATGTACCAACCATTTTACCCTCTCGCTATCCAGCTGCTGTTCCAAATGCTCTTAAATTTTATTTTTATAATATACTATTTTTAAAACTTTATCAATACAAAATAATAATTTACAAAGCCTTGGCTTTGTATTATACTTTTGTCAGAAAAGGAGCTGTGGATATGAGCGTCAGGGACAGCTTTAAAAAAGGTTCTTTGGAAATGTTAATTTTAGTCCTTTTACAGGGCGGAGATAAATATGGATATGAGATCTCTCAGACCATCGGAGACCGCAGTTCCAGTGTGATTACCATGCCTGAGGGCTCCCTGTACCCCACCCTCTACCGCCTGGAAAAAGAGAAATGCATTACCTCTTACAAAAAGCTGGTGGGAGAACGCAGAACGCGTGTTTATTATCACATGGAGCCGCTGGGGGAAAAACGGCTCCACACTTTGGTATACGAATACAACGTCGTCAATAACGCCATTCAAAAACTCCTGAAAGACTTTCAAAGCGAAGGGAGCATGTGAAAAATGCCAGATGCAAACCTGCACAAATACCTGAAGGAAATCAAAAATTACTTAACCTGTCCGGAAGAGGAAAAACGGAAATTTCTTGAAGAGCTGGAAAGCAGCATTGACGAATTTCTGGCAGATCACCCCCACGCCACAGAGGCAGATCTTGTCCATCGCTTTGGAGATCCCGCCGGGATCGCCCAGTCCTTCCTGCAGGAAGAGGACTTCAAAGAAGTACAGGAAAAAATCCGCTTAAAGGGAAGGGTGATCCGAATCCTGTCGGTTGCGATCCTTGTTCTGACAGCCGCAGCAGTGATTCTGGGCGGTATTTTTGTCATTGATACGTTCTCTTTCAACCACGGCCAGTACAAGGAAAGCATCGGAAAAGGGGAGCGGCCGGAGAATTCCGCCATTCTTCAAACCTACTGAGCGGGGCATTCCGGTGCCGCCTTTGCTCCCCGCTGCCGCAGGATGGCGGGTAGACGGGGCGGCTTTTCCGTCATACCGGCTGTTCAGCATATACATGGAGGAGGGCTGCAGAAAAAATCTGCAGCCCTCCTCCGTTTTTCGAAAAATAACGTTCCGCATCGCCGGGCAAGTCTGTGGAGACAAACCGTTTGTCAGGAACACTTTCCTGTAAAAACCGGTCTCCGGAATCATCGAGAGAGAGGAAGCCTGATTTTTTCCTCACCCTTCCTCTCCCCGAATACCCCGCAATCTGGGTTTACCGGCACTTCGTGGGAGACTGCAGAGTAACTCTGTAATTCTCCCATTTCTTCGGACGCCGGTACTTTACTTGCAGCATCTTCCCCCGTCGCCCAGATCCGTGGCGCGGGGCGGGAAAAACTCGTTGGTGGGGAATTCAATGCGCCGGAACAGCTCGCAGGGATTGTCGCTGGACGTCACGCATTCCTTTTCCGGGATACAGAAGTCGTAGGCAGGAATCAGCATCTGCACATTGCGCACGATCTGTACGATGATGAACAGGCCGATGGTGGCGTAGACCGTATTTTTGCACTGGCAGCACTCAAAGTTGTCTCCATACCTCTGGCAGATACATTCCGGAATCCGGCAGTAGGGTTCGCATCCGCATACCGGATGGTCGCACAGCTTGGCGGAGAGCGCCACCGGCTCGGCCACCTGCACCGTAGCCTTAGGCAGCACTTTGCAGTCCTGGGGATCCACATCGTCGATGCAGCGGTCGGATGAGTACATCTTCACGTTGCCCTCGCTGCCGTATAGGATCACCTTTTTGTTGAAGATAGACACGCCGTTTACAGGGACGGGGCACGATGTGGGGCCGCCAAACAGGTCCAGGGACACATCGAAGAAAAAGGTCATATCGACGGAATAGAAGCCCTTGTTGAACGGAATGGGCTGCAGATCGATATAGACGGTAATCACGCTCACATCCCGGATGCGCACATTTGTGGCGCTGTCCACCAGCGGCTGGCGCGCCGCCGGAAACAACACCCTTATGTCCTCGAGACAGTCTTTATCGGAACACGAATCGTAGATTCGCATTGCATCGATACAGACGGCCTCCTTGAAGTAATCCCGGCAATCATATTCGGGAGTACTCTCGTTCTCGGCCATAGAAATCTCCTCCTTTGGGGGTTCTCTTTCCATTGTATGACAAAGGGGAGATTTGGTGAGGGGAACAGAGAGATTTACGGCGGCCCCGCCTAAACACATGCCAGACTGCTGCTCAGGCCAAAACCTTTCTCACAATTCCATACAGCACCGGTTTCATGTTGTCGATGGTATCAGGCCGCCCTTCAATGATGGAAGAAAAGCAGGTGGAGCCGATCATCTCAATGATCACAAACATGATTTTAAACAGCTCGTCCTCCGTATGCTTCCTTGCAAAGGTGCTTTTTTCCAGCTCCGTCATCAGCTTGTCCCAAAGAGGGTCTTCCCTCAGACTCAGCTGCTTTTTCACCATGGGCCAGGAAAAATTCCGTTCCATCAGACGCAGGGTAAGCTTGCTCTTTCGGAAGTATTCCACCACATAATCGATCAGCATCACCACCTTCTCCACAAAATCCTCCGCATGGCTCTGCCGCACGAATTCATAGGCTTCCCCCAGGATACGGGCCGAAATCTGATAGGTAAGCTGCTGCAGCAGCTGATCCTTATCGTGGAAATAAAGGTAGAAGGTGCCTTTCGCCACATTGGCCCCCCGCACGATTTCATCCACCGAAGTTTTAGCCACGCCCTTCTCCAGAAACAGCCGGTAGGCTGCGTCCAGCAGGCTTTGCTTTTTTTGTTCTTTCTTCAGCTCAATTTTTTCCCGCATTGCCCCTTCCTCCCTTCTGCATGTTTCACTTTTAGTATAAGGCTTGAACCCCCGAAAGCGCAAGGGCAAACCATACGTTTATTAAAAATGACCAATAGTCAATTATCAACCCGGTTTTTCTTCGTGATCTTGAATATTGACCAATAGTCATTTTTGAAGTACACTTTACACCGTGATGAGGGCCAAGGGAAGAATACCGATGAATTGAAATTCCAAGCCTCCGGCACATTTGTGGCCGGTACAAACCCGGCCGCAGGATTCTATCCGGACCGGCAGCCGTAATCTACCGTATTTTTCCAACCCTCAGGAAAGGAGAGCTGCATATGGATCGATTTGCACGATGGGTGGTACGGCACAGGAAGCTCATTTTGATTCTGTCTGTTCTGCTGTTGATCCCATCGGTATTCGGCGCCGCGGGGACCTATATCAACTATGACATCCTCACCTATCTGCCCAAGGAATTGGACTCCATGGTGGGAGAGGGATACCTGGAAAACGATTTCAATATGGCGTCTACCGGTATGATCACCGTCGAAAACATGACCACCGCCGATACGCTGAAGCTGAAAGCAGACCTGGAGCAGGTGGAGGGCGTAAAGAGCGTGATGTGGACCAGCGACATTCTGGACGTCACCACACCGAAGGAAATGCTGCCGGCAGACCTGCAGAAATTTTTTTATAACGACAGCGGCGCCACGATGATGCTGGTACAATTCGAAAATCCCAGCGCAGACAAGAAAACCATGGAAGCCCAGCACGCCATAAAAGCCATCCTGCAGAAAAACTGCTTTATCGGCGGCATGTCCGCCATTCTGGAGGACACCAAAAACCTGGTAAACCAGGAAATGCCGCTCTATATCCTCTGTGCGGCGGGGGCCTCCCTGCTCATCCTGTTTTTGAGCATGAAGGAAACCATGGTTCCCCTGCTCTTCATGCTGGGCATGATTTTCCCCATCGCCTATAATTTCGGCACCAACTATTTTTTGGGGCAGATCAGTTATATCACCGAGGCGCTGGCCACAGTGCTGCAGCTGGGTGTGACCATGGATTTTTCCATCTTCCTGCTGCACCGGTTTGAGGAAGAGAAGGAACGGGGCTTTGAGGATGAAGAAGCTATGGTGCAGGCAATCCGCAAGACCTTTTCCTCCATCCTAGGCAGCTCGCTTACCACCATTGCCGGATTTCTCGCCATGTGTACCATGACCCTGACCCTGGGCGCCGACATCGGTCTGGTGATGGCCAAGGGCGTATTCCTGGGTGTGGCCTGCACCATAACCGTGCTGCCCGCCCTGCTGATGACCTTCCGGAAGTCAATTGCCCGCCATACACACCGCACCTTCATACCGAAGCTGAGTAAAACCTCCCGCTTCGTCGTGAAGCGGCGTGTACCGATTCTGGTGGGATTCCTGCTTTGCTTCCTTCCCTTCGCCTTCGCCCAGGCAAAGGTTCCGGTTTACTACACTATTTTCGACAGTCTTCCCCAAGACTTGCCCGGCATTGTAGGCACCAACCGGCTCAAGGAAGATTTCGGCATGACCACTTCTCACTTCATCATTGTGGACGACAGCCTGCCGGAGTCACAGCTGGAAAACCTGACAGAAGATCTGGAACAGGTCGGCGGCATCCAACAGGTGCTCAGCTACGAAAAATTCCTGGGCGCAGGGATTCCTAGGCAGATGCTGCCCCAAGAGGCGCGGGATATTTTCGAGGCGGGCGGCCGCAAACTGATCCTGGCCAATTCTTCCTATGAAAGCGGCAGCGAAGATCAGAATGAGCAGCTGGCACAGATGACAAAAATCGTAAAATCCTACGATCCTGCCGGCGTCATTACCGGGGAAGGCGCTATGACCAAGGACCTGATCGAGGTAGCTGACGTAGATTTCCGAAATGTAAGCATCACAAGCATCCTGGTGGTATTTCTCATTGTAGCCGTCGTGTTCCGCTCCGCTTCCGTACCGGTGCTTCTGGTAGCTGCAATTGAAAGCGCTATCACAATCAATATGGGTATCCCCTATTTCAGCGGCGCGGTGCTGCCCTTCGTAGCCAGCATTGTTATCGGTACCATCCAGCTTGGCGCTACGGTAGATTACGCCATCCTGATGACCACCCGATTCCGTGAGGAAATGAACCTGGGCCGCACTGCAAAGGAAGCCGCCCAGACCGCGGTGGAGCAGTGCAGCCAAAGCATTCTGACCAGCGGACTGACCTTTTTCGCCGCCACCTTCAGCGTCTCCCTGGTCTCCCGTATGGAACTCATCGGCAGTTTGTGCAGACTGATCAGCCGCGGCGCGCTGATCAGCATGGCCGTTATTCTTCTGGTACTGCCCGCCCTGCTGGTGCTTACCGCCCCAATTTTGAAAAAGACCACATTTCATTGGATCCAACCCCAAAAAGCAGAAATATGCAGCGACAACTGCAGAAAGGATGAAGCACTGCTATGAAACAATTCAGACAGAAAGCATTTTCCGCGTTTATGGCCGCGGCGCTTGCCGTGAGCTGTGCGGCACCGGCCTCGGCCGCCTCTGAACCCGTCAAAAAAGAGGAAACCATTTACCTCATCCTAAACGGAGACGGTTCTGTCCGGGAACAGATTGTCAGCGACTGGCTCCACAGCGATACCGGTTTCCACAGCTTTCGGGACAAGAGCGGCCTTCAGGACGTGGAAAACCTGAAAAGCGACGTGCTGCCGGAACAGGACGCCGGTATGCTCATTTGGAACACAGAGGACAAAGACATCTACTATCAGGGAAAAAGCGAGCTTCAGCCCCCTGTGTCCGTAGCAATCACCTATCTGCTGGACGGGAAAGAGATAGACGCAATCGACCTAAATGGGAAAAGCGGACATCTCAGCGTACATGTTGCCCTGAAAAACAACGAGAGCAGGCAAATTGCCATCGCCGGGGAACAACGCACTGTTTTCACTCCCTTTTTCACGGTGGCGGCAGCCATGCTTCCCGCAGATTCCTATACCAACATCACCGCAGAGCACGGTACCGTACAGACAGATTCCAAAACCAACCTGGTCTGCTTTCTGGCCATGCCCGGCGTCTCCGAGAGCCTTTCCGGATTACTTCCGGAAAATTTTACCGGCCTGGACAGCCTGATGCTGGACGAAATCACTCTGGAAGCTGATGTGACGGACTGCCGGGTACCCTCCTTCCTGTTTGCCTCCTCTCCCACCCTGGAGGGATTGAGCCTGGATGGAGAGGGAAGTTTAAGCGAACTGCAGGACCTGCAGAACGCCACAAGGGAACTGCAGGACGGAGCGGGCGTGCTAGATGACGCTGCGGCAACTCTGCAGGAGAAGCTGGGCGAGTTTGCCGACGGCTATTCGGAATTCGACGCGGGCGTGGATTCCGCCCTGGACGGCTCCCGGCTCCTTGCCGCGGGCAGTGAAAACCTGCTGGATAACGTGGCTCTGCTTTCCGATAAATCCGCGGAGCTGGCGAACGGCGCTTCTCAGCTGCGGGACGGGACTGCCCAGCTTGCAGGCCTGCTCAACACACAGCTGGTGCCCGGTCTTATTCAGGCCGGAACCCAAAAGGACGACCTGCGCAGCAAAATGGAAGAGCTCTTCCAGCAGGTGGATTCCGTCACCATCCCCGACACCTCCGGAATCAGGAATCAGCTGGCGGGCGGCGTCCAACAGGTATTTGACACCGCCGCTTACGGCGCTTCCAGCGCTACAGCACAGAATGTGTCTTCCGGTATCCGAGAAGGCTGCAAGGAGGCGGCGGCGGGAGCCATCAGCGCTGTGCTGAATTCGGCCTCCCAGGCTTCTGCAGAGGATGCAGCCGCCCAGTATAACGACGCCCTTTCCGGCATATTGCAAAGCCAAGTGGAGGCGGGAGCCCTATCGGAAGACGCCATGAACGCCATTCTGGCTGAGATGTCCGGCGTGTCCGTCTCTCCTCCAGCGGATCAGAGCGGTCTGGCAGGCCAATGTATCGCCGCCGTCAACGCTTCCATCGATCAGAACGTGGGGGTAGACCCTGACGCTGTAGCCCAGCAGATCACTGCCGGTATGAGCGGTGTCAGAGAACAGGCGGTAAGCCAGGTGGTAAGCGCAGTTCCAGATTTGGACGCCTCCCAATTCTATACGCTGCTGGATGAATTCCAGGACCTGTCCGGAGAGGCCTCTGCAATGCTGGACTCTGTGGATGTTCTGACCGGCGCGCTTTACAATACCCAAAACCCGGAAGATTCCGCAACCGTAGTGGGGGCCGCTGACGCGCTTGCCGCCGGAGCCGACAGTCTGAGCCAGGGCGCGTCCGCTCTATCCAACGGGACAAATACCTTTGCCTCCGGTGCAGGCGAGCTGCAGAGTGGGGCCGACAGTCTGTGGGCCGGCCTGCAGACCCTCTCCAGTTCCAGCAAGACCGTTTCCTCTTCCATTGCTCAGTTCCAAGACGGAGGCGCGGAGCTGAAGGATGGAACCTCCCAACTGCGGGAAGGCCTGAACGCTTACGCCTCTGAAGGCATTGAAAAGCTCACCGGACTTGCAGACCCCGATTCCGCCCTGGGACAGACGCTTTCCGCTATGAAGGAACAGGCGGGGGAGTATGAGGGCGCAGGCCGCTCAGACGGCGAGACCTTCACCGTCAAGCTGGTAATGCGTACTGCAGCAGCAGAATCCAACGAGGCGGAACCTGCTCCTACAGATACCGAAGAAGAAATCCATAAGCCGCAGAAGTCTGATACCAATCTTTGGGAGCGCATCAAAAACCTCTTTTCCTGAGATTTCCAAGGCAGGATTTCTGCCAATTAAGAGAATCGGATTGAAACCAGGTCCGAAAAACAAAAAGCCTTTCTCCGGAGGGAAGCGGCTGTTCCGCGCTCCTCCAAGGAAGGCTTTTTCTGTCTTATTCAGCGGTTTTACGACAGTTTATTCAATCTGGCAAAATTGGCGAACAGCTTTTTCGTACCCACCTTTTCAAAGGCAATTTCCAGTAGAGTATCGTTTGCCATGGGCGTAGCCGTCAGAACCAGGCCCGTGCCAAAGGTTTTATGCTCCACGGAATCCCCTGCGCGGAAAGTTCCTGCCGGCGCCGGTTTGACTGGGTTTGGCTTATAAATCTGCGACGAGAAGCCTCCCTGCTTCGTCCGTGCGTCCTGTCCCTGGCCGCCGGCCTGCGCTACGCCTCCGCCTGTAAATGTGGGCATGGTCACGCCCGTACGGTAAGCGTACTCCCTGGAACGGCTGCGCTCCACCAGCTCCTCCGGAATCTCTTCAGCAAACCGGGAAAGCTTATTCCGGGAAGTAGTGCCGAAAATCATACGGGATTCGGCGTTGTAAATCAGCAGCTCCTCCCTGGCACGGGTGATAGCCACATAGGCAAGCCTGCGCTCCTCTTCCACTTCTGCGGGATTGTAAAGCACCGACATGCCCGGAAAAATCCCCTCTTCCCAGCCCGGCAGGAATACCACCGGGAATTCCAAGCCCTTTGCGGAATGAATGGTCATCAGCACCACGGAATCCGCGTCATGATCGTAATTGTCAATGTCGGTGAACAGGGCGACCTCCTCCAAAAATCCGGAAAGGCTGGCTTCCTCCCCCGCTTCCTGTTCATAGCGCTGCAGCATGGAGGAGAGTTCCTGTACGTTTTCAATACGGTCTTCCGCCTTTTCCGGTTCGTCTTCCCTGAGGAATTCCACATAGCCTATCCGTTCCAGAAGTTCCCCATAGAGTTCGCTGGGCAGCAGACCGCCGGCTTCATTTTTATCAATGAACTCCTGCATCATGCCGGAAAACTGGGCCAGCTTCCCCGCCGCCCGGGAGATGGGCGGATACTCCGACGCATGGGAAATCACCTCGAAGAGACTCTCCCCCACCTGTTGGCCGATCTGCGCCGCCGTATCTACGGTCCTGTCGCCGATCCCCCGTTTTGGCGTATTGATCACCCGCCGGAGACGGATTTCGTCGCCGGGATTGTTCACCACACTCAGGTAGGAGATCATGTCCCGCACTTCCTTACGGTCGAAAAACCGGGTGCCTCCAATAATGCGGTGAGGAATTCCCTGTTTTGCAAACATCCGTTCAAACATCACAGACTGGGAATTCATACGGTACAGGATGGCATAGTCGGAAAATTTCCGTCCCGCCGACACGCCCTCCAGGATCATGCGCGCAATTCTGTCGGCCTCGTCCTGTTCGTTTTCCGCGGTGTGCAGTTTTACCTGCTCGCCCGCCCCTGCTGCGGTCCACAGATTTTTTCCTTTCCGCTCGGTATTGTTGGAGATCACGGCGTTGGCCGCGTCCAGGATATTCTGGGTGGAGCGGTAGTTCTGTTCCAGCCGGATGACCGCGGCGCCCCGGAAATCCTGTTCAAAGTTCATGATGTTCTCAATGGTGGCGCCCCGGAATTTATAGATGCTCTGGTCGTCGTCGCCCACCACGCAGAGATTATTGCTCTTCCTCGCCAGAAGGTTGACAAATTCATACTGGGCATGATTGGTATCCTGGTACTCGTCCACCATGATGTACCGGAACCTGTCCTGGTAATATTCCAACACTTCGGGGCATTTCTGAAACAGTCTCACCGTATTGACGATGAGATCATCGAAGTCCATGGCGTCGGAATCCTCCAGCCTGCGCTGGTACAGCCGGTATGCCCTGGCTACCAGCTTCAGGCGAAAATCATCCCCAGCCCCGCTTTCGAATTCCTCGGGTGAGGTCAGCTCGTCCTTGGCACGGGAAATCTCCCCTAAAACGGCCTTGGGAGAAAGGGATTTTTCCGAGATATCCAGCTCCCGCATCACTTCCTTCATCAGCCTTTTGCTGTCATCAGAATCGTAGATGGTGAAATGAGAGGTGTAGCCCAGCCGGTCCCCGTCCCTGCGCAGAATGCGGGCGCAGCTGGAATGAAAGGTGGAAGCCCAGATGTCGTTCCCATCCTCCCCCAGCATGCTGCAAAGCCGTTCCTTCAGTTCCCCTGCCGCCTTGTTCGTAAAGGTAATTGCCATTACCTTCCAGGGGGGGCAGGCCGACACGGAAAGCCGCGCTCTCACCAGATCCGGCAGCTCTCCGCCAAGTAAAAATGCTTTACAGCACTCCACATCCTCATCTGTCAGGGTATCCTGCACAAAGCTGCTCTCATAGGCCTTACCGTAGCGCACCAGGTTGGCGATGCGGTTTACCAGCACCGTGGTCTTTCCGCTGCCAGCGCCCGCCAACACCAGCAGAGGACCCTCTGTTGTAAAAACCGCCTGCCGTTGGCGGTCGTTCATCCGGGAGAAATCCTTCTCCATTACCTGTTTCCGAATCTTTAAAATTTCTTCTTTCAAAAATGCCATGAACTGAACCGTTCCCTTTCCCTATGGTTATTCCATCTGCGCGCCTGAAGTGTACGCGATCCGATCTCTGCAATTTTCGGTCCGCGGTACGGGCCACGGACCTTCTCCTACCGCAAGCTATTCATTATATCATAGAAACCGTGTTGGAAGAAGCCCAATGCTTTTCCCAAATAGAAATGAGGCATTTCATGCCTCAGGGCATCTTCCTGTCGGCCGCAGTGTACTTCCGCTGCAATGACACTGCACCTGCGGTTATTATAACATAAGGACGGGATTGGAGAAACCCATAAAATACAAAACCAGACAAAGGTTCGGCAGGGATTTGACATCCCCACAGAATTTGTTTAGACTGTTCTCATAGAAAAATCCATACAGGAAAAGAGGAATTGCCATGGAAGACGCCTCTGAGCGGATCCGCCGCTGGGCGAAAGCTGGAGAGGACACTGCGCTGCCGGACTGGAACGAGCTGCCCACCATCCCACTTTATATGGATCAGGTGATTTTTTACCTGGGGGAAAACCTGCGTTTTTTTGAGAGGGATGGGCAGTCCAGCCTGCTGACCAGCTCCATGATTAACAACTATGTGAAAACAGGGGTTTTGCCCCATCCTGAAAAAAAGAAATACCGAAGGGAACATCTGGCCGCACTTCTGGCCGTGTGTATGCTCAAACAGGTTTTGTCCATCCAGGACATTAAAACTCTGCTGGCTGGGGAGGAGCTTTCTGAAGAGCTCTATAACCTGTTTCTCACAACGCATACGGCTGCCCTGCAGGAGACCTGCGTCACGCTGGCAGAAAACTGCGACACAGGGGAAAACCTGAAACAGAAGGCCCTGCGTCTGGCCATAGAAGCCTATGCCAAACGGGCGGCCGCCGAGCGGATTCTCTGCGAACTGGGCAGGGACACCGCAGAGGCGGGCAAGCCGGAGAAAAAGCGGCAGGAAGCAGAATGAATGACGGCCTGCACACGGGCAAGCATACGAAGCCGCCTGTACGGAGTCTTTCCCGGGTTCGCCGGTCCCCGCATTCCTATATTCCGGGATCTCCGCTGTCTGTGCCCGCCTCCCGGCGCCGTCAGGCCCACCAGTCTGAAAAATCAGCACCAAAAAGAACAAAATGAACATTGTTCCCGGGAACGATTCCCGGTATAATGGAAGCAAGAATAAAACTGAAACCTTTTTGGAACGTACAGGACAAGGCTGCCGAGGCTCCCAAAACCAGGCCTGCAGCCCCAGTTCTGAAAAATAAAGGACCGAAAGGATGAACGATTGATGGAACAGACGATTTTTGACCGGAAAGCCTACGCTGCCAAGGCGAGGGAAGCCGTCGCAGAGGGCTCCGTCCTGCTTCGCAACGAAGCCCATACGCTGCCCTTTGCCCCGGGCACCCGCCTGGCCGTATTTGGACGCAGCCAGTTCAACTATTACAAAAGCGGGACCGGCTCCGGAGGACTGGTGAACACCGGGCATGTTCCCGGGATTCTGGAAGCGCTGGAGCAGAGCGGCGGCGTTCAGATAGACGCCCCGGTGAAGGCCTGCTATGAGGCCTGGCTCCAGGACCATCCCTTCGACGCGGGCGAAGGCTGGGCGGCGGAGCCCTGGTATCAGGAGGAGATGCCCCTTGATCCCCAGCTGGTACAGGAAGCCCGGGAAAGAAACGATGCCGCGCTGGTGATTCTGGGCCGCACAGCCGGCGAGGACAAGGACAACAGCGCAGAAGAGGGCAGCTACCTGTTGGCTGCCGCAGAGCGCCAGGTGCTGGAACAGGTGTGCAAAACCTTCCCCCGGGTGGCTGTGGTGCTGAACACCGGCGGCATTCTGGACATGAGCTGGGTGGAGGACTACCGGCCCGGCGCTGTGCTGTACGTGTGGCAGGGCGGCCAGGAGGGCGGCCTGAGCGCAGCAGACGTGCTGCTGGGATACCGCGCCCCCTCAGGGAAGCTGACCGACACCATTGCCCGGCGCATCGAGGATTACCCGGCGTTCGGGAATTACGGCAGTGAGACCCGCAATTTCTATGGCGAAGACATTTATGTGGGATACCGCTACTTTGAGACCTTTGCCCCGGATAAGGTGCTCTATCCCTTCGGCTTCGGCCTGACCTACACCGACTTTTCCGTCACCCCAGGCGCTGCGGAAATGGGAAAAGACGCCGTCCGTTTCAGCGTCACCGTGGAAAACACAGGAGACGCGCCCGGCAAAGAGGTGGTGCAGGTTTACTGCGAAGCGCCCCAGGGCAAACTGGGCAAACCGGCCCGCACCCTCTGCGCCTTTGGAAAAACCAGTCTGCTGGCTCCCGGCGAGAGGGAGACCCTGACGCTCACCGCAGCTTTCGGCGCCTTCTCTTCCTATGACGACAGCGGCGTCACAGGTCACAAATCCTGCTGGATTTTGGAAGCAGGGACCTACCGGTTTTATCTGGGTACGGATGTGAGAAGTGCCGCCTGCGTATTGGAAACCAGCCTGCCGGAACTTGTGCTGGAGCAGCTGGAAGAGGCCATGGCCCCCGTGGTTCCCTTTGAACGTCTCAGGCCCGGGGAAGCCACAGCTTCCGGCACTTACCTGCCGTGTAAAGAGGAAGTCCCCTTGCGTACAGTAAATCCCCAGGAACGTCGGAAAGAACGTCTGCCGGAGGAACTCCCCTATACCGGGGATAAGGGCTGGAAGCTGGGCGACGTGGCCGACGGGAAGGTGACGCTGGAGGAATTTGTGGGCCAGCTCTCCGATGAAGAGCTGTGCTGCATCGTCCGCGGCGAGGGCATGTGTTCCCCCAAGGTCACCCCCGGCACAGCCGGCGCTTTCGGCGGCGTCACAGACGCCCTGCTCTCCTACGGCATTCCAGTGGGCTGCTGCGCGGACGGCCCCAGCGGCATCCGCATGGACTGCGGCACCATCGCTTTCTCCATGCCCAACGGCACCTGCCTCGCCTGCAGCTTCAACCTGGAGCTGGTGCGCGAGCTGTATGAATTCGAGGGCAAAGAGCTGCGCAAAAATAAAGTGGACACCCTTCTGGGACCCGGCATCAACCTGCACCGGCATCCCCTGAACGGGCGAAACTTCGAATACTTTTCCGAAGATCCGCTGCTCACCGGAAAGATGGCCGCGGCTCAGCTGCAGGGCATGCACCCCTACGGCGTCACCGGCACCATCAAGCATTTTGCCTGCAACAATCAGGAATTCCGCCGTAACGACGTAGAGGCCGTGGTTTCTGAACGCGCCCTGCGGGAACTCTACCTGAAGGGCTTTGAACTTGCCGTGAAAGAGGGCGGCGCTTATTCCGTCATGACCAGCTATAACCCAGTCAACGGCTTCTGGTCCGCCAGCAACTACGACCTGCTGACCACCGTCCTGCGGGGACAGTGGGGCTACCAGGGCATTGTCATGACAGACTGGTGGGCCAAGAGCAATGACGAGGGCAAACCTGGGGAACGCACCAACACCAGCGCCATGGTGCGTGGACAGAACGACCTGTTCATGGTGGTGGAGAATGCGCAGCAGAACTCCATGCAGGACAATTCCGCCGAAGGCCTCCGCAGCGGAGCTGTTTCCCGGGCCGAATTCCAGCGCAGTGCCTGCAATATCTGCCGGGTGTTGCTGCGCATGCCCGCGCTGCTCCGCCTGCGCGGGATCGAAACAGAACTGGACCGCCAGCTGGCTGAAAGCGCAGGGCTGGAGGAGGATGGTCTCGGCGAGATGTACTACGTGCAGGCAGGAAACCGCACCGAGCTGGACGTCTCCGTGATCAACACGGAAAAGGGCCGCAACACCCAGTTCTCCGTCTCCCTGCAGGAACGCGGCCTGTATACCCTGTCCCTCACTCTCCGCAGCAGCGGAGGCAGCCCCCTCTCCCAGCTTCCCGTCTCTGTCTTCCAGGACAGAAAGCTTCTGGATACGATCACCCTCACCGGTGAAGAGACCCAGTGGAAAACCGTGACGCTCAATCTGGAGCCCGCCTTCTCCGGCAGCTTTTATCTACGGCTCTTCTTTGCCCAAAGCGGTTTGGAGCTGCGGTCCTGCGTACTGGAAATGACCCAGTCCCTGGAAGAGCAGATTCGGGCCCACATGCAGTAAAAGCCCTTTTGTTCCGAAGCAGAACCGAAAAACTTCCTTTGCTAAACCGAAAGCCCGGCGCAAATGCGCCGGGCTTTTCCTGTGCCGGGTTGAGGGCCGCCGAAGCGGCAGCTTTTGAACGCTGCTCAAAAGAGCTGCTCAGACCAGCTCCCATTTCTCGGTGAAAGCGTCCAAATCGTCTATGAGGAACAGGTCGCTGCTCCAATTGCCAGGCCATACCGCGTATATTTTTGTGCTTCCGGCCCTTGCCCTTTCGTAAGCCGTCCGCATGCTGTCCCGGTCCGACTTTCCGCCCCGGCCAAAAGACCACCGAATTCTGGAAGAACCTTTCAAACATGCGGATTCCGCCCTCTATCAGAGAAAGGGCGGAATCCGTTTTGTATATTCAGACCTGAGAAATCAACAGGATTGGAAGGCTACGGAAGAAAATAGATCTCGGCATTGACGTTGCTTCCCTGGAAATTCTTCCCTATGGTTTTCTGGATCAGCTCCTCCAGCGACAGCCCTGCCATCTGCTGAACTGCAGCCGAATCCATGGTAAAGCCATTGATTTCGCCCATCTTCCCGCCCAGCGCGCCCTGGGCTTCCCCGGGCAGAATGAGAAAACCGTTGCAGTTCAGGGCAGCAATCGCCCCCATATCTTCCGCGGTGACATCCTCACCGAAAACAGCGAAGCCATTGATCTCCAGGGTTATTTTTTCCCCGCGGTCCACCATGGTCTTCAGCCTTTCGTGCGAGAAATATTCCCATCCGTTGATCCGGACCAGATTGCCCTCATAAATCCGGTAGCTGTCCGCCCTGCCAATAGCCCGGAAGGCTTTTGCACAGGAGGATGGCAGGCTGGCGCAGCCTTTGACAAGAATTGCCTGCAGTTCCTGCAAGCAGCCGCAGGCTTTTTCCTCCATGAAAAGTGCCCCGCGCACATACAGCTTTTCCCCGTACAGGGCCGCCGTCTCGTCCAGGGTTAAGGGCCCGGTCACCGTAAATCCCTCGGGGACCAGCTCCGGCGCGGAGGTTCCAAACAGGTTTCCGTATACTTCCTGCGCCTTTGCATAGATCAGCAGCCTGTCGCAGGCAATCCGCAGTTCCCTGGCCTTCGCCAATTCCAGCGCGCTCTCCTCCAAAGCCGATACTTCCCCCGCCACCCAGACAGACCGGGCATCCGAAGGAATTTCCGCCAGAATGCGGGGTAGTTCGCGGTCGCCCAGCAGGACATACGCGCCGTCCGGATAAGGACGCTTTTCTCCCTGAACACGCGAGAGCAGGCTCTGACCGCAGGATTCCGGATAATATACGGTGCCCGCGACCACGACGCTCTCCGCATTTTCAAAGGCATGAACGCCTCTCCCCTTCAACAGGAGGTCGCCGGAGACGATGACAAATTTTCCGCTGTAATCCGCTCCGTCCTCCAAAGTCCCGCCTGAAAGCTGAACGAATTCCCCTTCATAATCCGTGACCACTACATTTCCTGCATTGATATTTGCGCCTTTTCCCAAAAGCTTAGCATACACCGCTTCCGAGGTAATCAGGACTTCGCAGTTCAGGTTGACGGAATCGTACCGCTCCAGCAAGTCCTCCCTATCGTGGATCATACAGGCGATACTGCAGTTGATGTTTAATCTGTTTTGGTTTAAAAGACCTTCAAGCAACATTGCTATTTTTCCCCTTTCTTTCCGCCGCACATGTTCCGCGGGATTGTTCTCCGATTTCCGGCTGCGGCTTTCCCGGCTTCGGAGAGTCTGGAAAGGCTGGAATCCCCCGCTGTTTTCTCTTTCCTTCCGCCATTGCATTGCGCGCCGCCATATACAGCAAACCGTCCAGCAGCATTACTCTCATTCCTCTTTCTTTCCGGAGGCGCAGGATGCCGCCATAGGAGGACTTCCTTGCAGAGGTATTCCGGCTTTTTTCAAAGTCCGGAACACAGTCCCCGCCTCTGAAACAGGCTTCTTTAATTTTCTCTGCACATCATGGCGCGCATAAGCTTCAGCGCGACGCGGAGCCTGGTGCGCACCGTCGCCGGCGGAATCCCCATGATCCTGCCGATTTCCGTGGAAGTAAGCCCCTGGTAATACTTCAGGCAGACAGGCATCCTCAATTCCGGATTCAGCCTGTCCAGCATGGACTTTACCAGGAGACGGTCCGTTGGGTCCGGCTGCGGATCCTCTGTTTCCGGCAGCTCCTGTACAACTGTCACTCTTGCCTCTTTTCTCTTCATGTCCACCAGCGCATTGCGCGCCGCCGCATACAGCCACGCCCTTACGGCCGGTTCAGGCATGGTTTCCAGCAGCGTCTGATTCATCAAGGCCTGGGTGAACGCCTGCGAGACAGCGTCTCTGGCCGCCGCCTCATCCCGGGAGAAACGGATCATCGCCTGCAGCATTCGTCCGCTGTATTTCTGATAAGCAGCTTCGATCAGCAATTTCTCCATCTCCCTTCATTCTCTGAGACGCGCCAAACAGGAAAAGTGTTTGCAGCTTTTTAAAAAAAGTACCGCCGCATATTTCTGCGGCGGTACAGCACTTATTCAGCGACCCCTCAACTGCCAGAACGCCACCGCGCTGGCAGCCGCAACATTCAGCGAATCCACATTGTGGGACATGGGAATGCGCACAGAATAATCACAGGCCGCAATGGTACGGGGGGCAAGACCATCCCCCTCTGCCCCCAAGACAATCGCCAGCTTTTCTTCCTCCTGCAGCTGGGGCGCGTCTATGCCGACAGAAGCGTCGCTTAAAGCCATCGCTGCGGTCTTGAATCCCAGCCTTTGCAGGCTCAAAATTCCCGGCTGCGGCCAGTCCGGGGATTCACTGCCGATACAGGTCCAGGGCACTTGGAAAACAGCGCCCATGCTGACCCTTACGGCGCGCCTGTTCAACGGATCGCAGCAGCCGGGGGTCACCAGGACTGCATCCATACCCAGCGCAGCGGCAGAGCGAAAAATCGCGCCGATATTGGTGGCGTCCACTATATTCTCCAGGACAGCTATCCGCCGTTTTCCGGTGCACACCTCCTCCACGCCGTGCGGCCGAGGCCGGCGCATGGCGCACAGGACGCCGCGGGTAAGCCGGTAACCGGTCAAGCCCTCCAGAAGGCTGCCGCCGGCGGCATAGACCGGAATCTCCCCGCAGCGGGCAATGATTCCCCGCGCCTGGCCCTCCACGTGCCTGCGTTCCATCAACAGCGAAACCGGCTCAAGCCCGGCGTCCAGTGCGGTACCGATAACCTTGGGGCTCTCGGCAATAAAAACCCCTTTTTCCGGTTCCAAACGGCTGCGCAGCTGCGCTTCCGTCAGGCGCGTATAAACTTCCAGGCCGGGAAGGGACAGGTCGGTGACCTCGATGATCTTTGACATAGTCAGGCTCCTTTTACAGCGCATGAACAGAACAGAAATTATGGCTGTTGATCCGTTTCCTCCGCTTCTTCCCGAAGGCAGGGGCGGCTCATACGTTTCAAGTTCAAAACCGTCTGCGCTCTTTCATCCGAAAGCTTCAAATATTTTTTCTTGATGTAAGACGCAATGTGATCGTAATCGTTAAAAACAAACTGCTCGTTGATTCCGAGACAATCCAGCTCTTCCAAAATTTCCGTCTTGTTGCTGATCTTCAGCCTGAAATCCGGCTGTATTTCCTGCCGAATTTCGTTGATCCCATAAAGCTGATAAAGGAAGATAGAGGATTGGTTGGACACACGGTTGGTAATGTTGGCAGGTTCATAAGTGAAATAGAAGGGTACGGAAAAGGGGCCGTCGTGCCTCACAAAAAAAATCAAAATCCATAGGAACCGTACAAAAAGACGGCCATACGACCCCAAGCCATCGGAAAGGATTTCCGGTTGATACCCCTTCAGGTATTTCAGCCGTTTTTTCATGGAAGCAAGCAGCTTGTCCAGCTGATCAATGGAATAAGCGTTCCGGTTCTTCCTTAGTTTGTAAAGCTCCAGCTGAATGGATTCGTTTCCCGGACAGCTGCCTGTCAGCCTGTCAATCTCCTCCAGAAATTCAAATATATAAGCTTCTTCTTTCAAAAACACGTCTGTAATCCCTCTGAAAAGGTCTTCCAGCTCTTCCGGGGCAAAAAGGAATCTTGATAAAATCACAGAGTTTATCAGCTCCAGGTTTTCAGAGATATCAATGAGCCGGTCCTTTTTGATGAAATAGACATATCCGTTGTCTCCCGGTTCACCGCCACAGGAAAAATAGAGGGAAATCAGCGGAGAAAACGTGAAGTCCAGCAGGTTTGTGGGCAGACCGTAGTGTTGGGAAAAGGCCAGGAAATGTTTCCTCTGCATCTCAGTAAGGGAATTCCCGATATGCCGTTCAAAAGCGCCCACCATTTTCCGAATGTCCAGACTGGAATTCCGCCGGAACGCCGCAGCGCTCAAATGAGGGTAGGCCCTGTCCTCCCCTCTGGAAATACACCCTTCCAGGTGATGCCGCCTTATGCATTCCATATATTCCGCCACATTGCCCACTTCATAAACCGGCGTGTTCCCGAGATTGTCCTGCACGGTGCATTCCTCCCTGCGTCTCTTCCAGCTTCCCTGGTTTTCTGTTCTCTATTCTATCATAAACGGGACTGAGAATCGACGGTAATTTTTCAATCCTTTCCAGCAGGCTGCGCCGTCTCAAGGCAGATGCTTTTGATAAAGACCGCTATGCAGGCAGCTCCGGTTCTTGCGGATTCTGCTGACCGGACGAAAACATGTTCCATACACAAGGGCGGCATCCCGGAGAGTGCAGGCCGCAGTTTGCTTCTGCCAGATTTCCTTTCCGCAACCGAACGGCTTGACTTATCATGGATGCATCCTTTATGATAAAATAATAGACTTTTCTTTGAAACCCAATCAGGGGTTATCAATTCATGATGCTTTGCGCGGTCAGGCAAAGGAGGCGGAAGAATGCTCAAACAGCTGAAATACTTTCAATCCGTGGTGTACCATCGGAGCTTTTCGAAAGCGGCGGAGGAATGCTTTATTTCACAATCGGCCATCAGCCAGCAGGTGCGGGCGCTGGAGGAAGAGGTGGGGGTGACGCTGCTGCGCCGGGAGGGCCGCAGGTTTTCGCTGACCCCGGCGGGGGAGGTATTTTACCAGAAAAGCCTTTCCATTACGGCGGATTGGGAACGGCTTTGCCAGGAGATGCGCCAGATGGAGAGCGGCGGAAAGGCGCGCCTGCGGCTGGGCTGCCTGCGCAGCTATGGCGGGCCGGAATTTCACCGGGCGGTGGCGGCGTTTTCGGAACGCCATTCCAATGTGGAGCTGCACTTGACCACAGGCAGTCACGAGGAGCTGTACGGACTGCTGGTGTCCGGCCAAGCAGACTTGCTGCTGAGCGACCAGCGGCGGGCCTTTTCGGAGGGATATTACAACGAGATTCTAGCCGCACGGCCCTACCAGGCGGAGCTGGTAGCCCGCCACCCCATTGCCCAGCGGGAAGCCGTGGCGGGAGAGGAGCTGAAAGATTTCCCCTGTATCATCGTAAGCTCGGCGGAGCAGTGGGATACCGAGCGGGCCTACTACCGGGAGATTGTGGGGCTGCAGGGGGAATTCCTCCCGGTGGGAAGCCTGGAGGAGGGCAGATTGCTGGCGGTGGGAGGAAAAGGCTTTCTGCTGCTGGAGGGCGGTGGAAGCGAGCCTGCCGCCGGCCTGCGCCGCGTCCCGCTGCTGCGAAACGGCAAGCCCCTTCTGCACAATTACTGCGCCTTTTGGAGCCGGGAAAATTCAGGTTACTATGTGGAGGAATTTGCAGAATTGCTGGGGAAAGAGTTTCCCGAGACGCCGAAAATAACATAATCGGAAACATAATGATTCTAGAGAACGCACCGGTAAAAATCCGGTGCGTTTTTTCTATAAGTTTTACTTATGCTTTCCTGTGGAAATCCGAATTGATTCCGCCTCTGGGAATTTGGTAGGATAAACGTATCAAAAAGGAGGCGGCGACATGAAAAAAGTGTTGATTCTTTCATCCAGCCCGGTCGAAAACGCCAACAGCGGGCTGTTGTGCAGAGCGTTCGCCAAAGGCGCGGAGGAGGCTGGCGGCCAGGTGGAGCTTATTCCTCTCCGGGAAAAGAACATCCGGTTCTGCCAGGGCTGCGAGGCCTGCGTGAAGACCGGCAAGGGCTGCGTTCAGCAGGACGACATGGCGGAGTTGATTGAAAAAATGCATCAAGCCGACGTGTTCGTGCTGGCGACCCCCATTTATTTTATGACGGTCAGCGCGCAGCTTAAGACATTCATGGACCGCTTTATCGCCGGAGAGCAGTTTATGCGGCAGTCCAGCGGGAAGAAAGCCTATTTCATCTCCGTCAGCGCTGCGCCGGAGGCCCGGGCAAAGGAAAACCACGAAGCCGCCAACGGCGCTTTCCGGGGCTTCCTGAAGTGCCTGCGGTCCGTGGAAGAGGGCGGAATCCTGAACGCGTCGGGCTGTTATGCCCCTGGCAGCATTGAGGGGACGGAATGGCTGGATAAGGCTTATGAGATGGGTAAAACGGTTTGACCGCAGCCAGATATGGCCGAAAGGAGGCGTGATGATGAAAAACTTAATTCTCTTTTACTCCCGCAAGGGAGAAAACTACGCGGGCGGCTCCATCGTCCGCCTGGAAAAGGGCAACACGGAGCGGGTGGCAGAAGCCATCCAACAGGCGGTGGGCGGCGATTTGTTTGAGCTGGAAACCGTGAAGCCCTACGCCGCAAGCTATGACCAATGCATCGCGGAAGCGAAAGCCGAGCTGCAGGAAAACGCCCGGCCCCAGCTGAAACGGTATTGGAAGAGCCTGGACGGATACGGCAACGTGTTCGTTTGCGGGCCGTGCTGGTGGGGGACGTTCCCCTGCGCAGTGTTCAGCCAGTTGGAGCGGCTGGATTTTACCGGCAAACGGGTTTTCCCAATAATGACCCACGAGGGCAGCGGTCTGGGCCGCTGTGAGCAGGACCTGAAAGCGCTTTGCACCGGGGCTGTTTTGGGCGAGGGTCTGGCAGTGCTGGGCAGCCGGGCGGCAGAGTCTGGGGAGCAGATAGCGCAGTGGGCAAAGAAAGCGGTTAACAATTCATAATTGATTCGGAAAGGGAGCAGATTTGCTATGAACAACAGGATTTTAGGCAATACCGACAGAAGCATTTCCCCCGTGGGCTTGGGGTGCATGGGCCTCAGCCACGCCTTTGGCACGCCGCTGGAAAAGGCCAAGGCGGCGGAGAAAATCCAGGCGGCCTATGACATGGGCTACACGTTTTTCGACACCGCCGAATGTTATACCGGCACCAATCCGGACGGTACCACCGCTTATAATGAGGAAGCCGTGGGAATGGGCATCAAGCCCTTTCGGGATAAAATTGTGCTGGCCACAAAGTGCGGTGTGAGGTTTGATGAAAACCAGATGCTTCTGGACAGCAATCCGGAGACCATTCGCAGGTCTGTGGAGGGCAGCTTAAAGCGGCTGCAAACGGATTACATCGACCTCTACTACCAGCACCGGGTCGACCCCAAGGTAGAGCCGGAGACGGTGGCTGAGACCATGGCCCAGCTGAAAAAAGAGGGCAAAATCCGCGCTTGGGGCATCTCCTGCGTGGAGGAAGATTATCTGCGGCGCGCCCATGCCGTCTGTCCTGTATCGGCGGTACAGAACGTGTACTCCGTGATTGACCGGGAGACGGAAAAGCTGTTTCCCGTGCTGGAAGAGCTGGGCGTCACCCTGGTGGCGTTCACGCCCCTGGCAAAGGGCTTCCTCTCCGGCCGGTATCAGGAGCGGCCCCAGTTTGACCACCCGGAGGACAACCGCTCTGGACGGTTCCAGTTTTCCGAAGAGGGCTTCCGCTATTACCAGCAGGCGCTGGATTTGATTCGCTCCACGGCGGAGGAAAAGGGCGCCACGATGGCCCAGGTCTGCCTTGCGTGGATGATTCGGAAAAAGCCTTGGATTGTGCCCATTCCCGGCACCCGCAGCCCGGAACGTATGAAAGAGAACCTGGCTTCCGCGGACGTGGCGCTGACGGCGGAGGAAATCGCCAAAATTGACGAAGCGTTAAATCAAATGGGATTGAAAGACGCCGCGTCGAAGAGAATCAGCAAGCCGGAAATCATTCGATAAAACAGGGCCGCGGGACGCGGCAAGGAGGAGCTTTGATGGAATACACAAGATTGGGTAACACCGGCGCGGAGGTCTCGCGAATCTGCTTGGGGTGCATGAGCTTCGGCGACAACAGCAAGGGCATTACCGGCAAGGGCTGGGCCATCGACGAGCAGAGCAGCCGGGCGGTCATCAAGCGGGCCTTGGAGCTGGGAATCAACTATTTTGATACAGCCAATGTGTACTCGGCGGGTACCAGCGAGGAATTTGTGGGCCGGGCGCTGAAAGATATGGCCAACCGGAACGAGATCGTGCTGGCCACAAAGGTCCACTTTCCCACGGGAGAGGGCCGCAACTGCCGGGGACTGTCCCGGAAAGAAATCCTGTATGAGGTGGACCAGAGCCTGAAGCGGCTGGGCACGGATTATATCGACCTGTACACCATTCACCGCTGGGATTCCGATACCCCCATTGAGGAGACCATGGACGCCCTTAACGATGTGGTGAAGTCCGGCAAGGTGCTGTACCTGGGGGCGTCCAGCATGGGCGCGTGGCAGTTTGCAAAGGCGCAGCATGCGGCGGAGAAGTACGGATGGACAAAGTTTGTCACCATGCAGAACCTCTATAACCTCATCTACCGGGAGGAGGAGCGAGACATGATTCCCCTCTGCCGGGACATGGGCGTGGGCCTTACCCCCTGGAGCCCCAACGCCAAGGGCCGGCTGGCCCGCAAGCCCGGTACAGTCACCCGGCGCTACGACAGCGAGGCGGTGGGTAAGCGCTTTTTCCCGTTGGAGGATCAGTCCGATTTGGAGATTATCCGCCGGGTGGAGGAGCTGGCCGGAAAACGGGGCGTGCCGATGATTCAGATTTCCCTGGCGTGGCTGCTGAGCAAGCCCGTCGTCACCGCGCCGATTTTGGGGGCTACCAAGCTGAACCATTTGGAAGAGGCCGTGATTGGGCTGGACAATGTGAAATTGACCGAGGAAGAGACCCGCTACCTGGAAGAACCGTACACCGCCCACAACGTGGTGGGATTTTAAGGGGAGCGCATCTGACAGCTTATGGAAAAAGAGATAAGTCAGGATATTGATCTTCCCCATAAAAACACCACTGGAGCAAGAAGTCCGTGCCGGATCGTGGATATCCTATTTTACCTTTCCGTACCAAACGGCAGTCTGGTTATGGATAGTAATCAGGTTCTCCTTGGAATATTCTGCAATCAGGTTTTCCAGTTCCTGTTTGTATAGAATATAATCTTTTTGAGTGTGGTTGAGTGAATATGAGGAGGACATACACCGAGATAGAAATTGTTCTTCAGTATATACCAAATTGTGGGAGTAAAGCCTTTCCTCATAGCCGTTGACAAAGAATGCGGAGCAACGCTGTTTGGCTTTCTCCGCTCCGTGGGAAAAACTGAAAAAACCAGGGCAATACCGCTTGCAGATACACGCCTGCTTTTGGCTGAACATATCATCGGTCTGCCTGACGTTATAGAGAAGAAAAACATAGGCTTCAGGTTTTAAAATGCGGCGGCACTCGTATAAAAACGGAGAAGCTTTCAACCAATGAAAAGCGGAGGCTACTGTTATGGCATCCATACTGCAGTCTGGCAAAGCGGTGTTCTCTGCAAATGCATCAACAGGAAAAAACCTTTTGTATTGATAAAGATATGATTTCGCCTTTTTCTGGAGTTCCGAATTGGGTTCCACACCGTAAACGATATAGCCCTTCTCCAAAAGCGCAGAAGAGAAGATTCCCGTTCCGGAACCGATATCGGCAATTACAGAATGAAGGGAGGGGACAAGGTCTGTTATAAGCTGAACCGCTTCCTCTGAATACCCCAGCCGACCTTCCTTATAAAACGAGGTTTTGTGTTGATAAGGATATTCCATATTAATCTCCATTCTGCCGGAATCACATCGGCACAAATTTGGTTACAAAATGGACTTGAGGCAGAAACGCACTACAACGCACGGTAGGAGGAATCGTAGATGCGTTTCTTTGCAGAGACAGTTACAAAGCGTTATTTTCAATATTGCAAACAAAGAACGTGAATTTGTAGAAAAACAATTACATTGCAGGAATGACAAGCTTCTGCTCCTGTCCGTCTATCTCTGTCTGAAAGCAGTAGGCGGGCTGCAAGAAGCCCTTTGTGTCCATGCAATAGGTAAGTCCCACAGCCTTTACGTGCAGCGCGGCAACAGGAAGCTGGGAGCCGCAGCGAAACATGCCCTTTGCAATTTTCTCATAGGCGGCCTGTTCGCTGATAATTGTTGCCGGCTTCAGGGGATAACATCGGACAATATTGTTTTCAACGTATTTGATTGTGCCGTCATCGTAAGATTCACATTCCAGATACCCCCACATGGACAAAGCGCCTTTCGAGTCAGGCACGGCATCGAAACGACTGCGAGATTTCTTTTCCTGTGAGAATTCGGCAGTTTCAGGAACCTGTACTCCCAGCTCATCCAGCTGCTTTCGTATTTCCCCTTCACCGGGCATTGTCTTCTCGTGCTGGAAAGCTGAAAAATCCTCGTAGGTATAGGTCATTGCAAAATTGCGAACCCCCAGGCACAGCTCATCTCCAGCAGGAGAATTTGCATAGAAGTATGTGCCTCTGTCATGCTTCTGGGTCAGACTCTCATCCGGCGCCGCGCCTATCGCGGAAAAGAATCCATCTGCGAAAGCATGTATTTGTTCCTGGCTGGCCATCCCCGAGGTTTGATACAGGAGCGCCTCGGCGGGCTCATTAGAAAGCTCTGCTTCATTCGACAGAGAGATATTTTTCATATCAATCCTGTTGATATAAGTCTCCGTGACGATTCCGTATTCCTTTCCCTGGTAGTACGCATAGATCCCGCTGAAGGACGCGATGGTAACCAGCAGCGGGAGAAGCGCCGCAAGAAGCCGTCCCGCCTGAAACCGTTTCCCCATAAGCAAAAACACAAAACAAAATAACCCGTACCCAATTACCCCTCCGAGGACATTATGAAGGATGTCATCCACCGCAAAAATACCTCTATGGGTGATAAGCTGCGTGGTTTCAATCAACAGCGTCCCCACAAGGCAAATCGCTGTTATCTTCCAGACCGCTCTCAATTTGGGATAAAGAACGGGAATCAAAACGCCGAAGGGAATAAACATGGCTATGTTCAGAACAATATTCCGCCATTCCGGATATGAAAAATTGTACCAGGCAGAACGATATTGACTAAACGGCTGCAGGTCTGTCCTTCCCGAACCGGAAGCCGTGCGCAGAAGCAGCGTAGCGCCCAATACGATAAAGACGCAAGCAATCAGCAGCATCTGTAAGGCGGTCCGCCTGAGCGTCAATTTTTTCTGCCCCTTCATCAATCTTTTAAAAAGGACAAAGTATCCAAATGAAATCAGCATTGCCAAAATCAGGATCCCCAAAACCCCAAAAATAACCGCCACGAAGGCAACATCCTTTATTGACATAAGCTCTTCCCTCCGGATTTACAACTCAAATGTACCAATAAAAAGAAAACCACAATGACTAATACTCTTTAAACGCTGTAAAAAATCAAAATCTGTCATCGATTTACAAAGATAAAAAAATTTTATTTTTGAAAATGCAGAACTAGGCATAAAAGAGCAAATTTTATCCGCATTATGGGATAACGGCGGTAATTTTGCTGATGAAAATATGAAGGCGGTAAACTTCTTCTCAATTCTGAAATCAGAATGTATCTATCGTTTCAAACCAAAGACTTTCGCAGAAGCAAATGAAATGATTGACCGCTATCTCTACTTCTATAACCACAAGCGTATCCAGCTAAAGACGGAAGTGGCGCCGCTGACGCTGCGCCACTCCGCTTAATACTTAATATTTCCTACACAGGGGCTTTTTCGTATCTTGAGATGCAAACTCAGATATCGTTTGCTGCAATTTTATTGCGGAGACAATAAAAGCCTGCTCATTTCATAGCGCATCAGCACTGCCGCCACCTCGGCACGGGTGGCGCTACCCCGCGGGTCGAGAATGCCGTTGCCCTTGCCGGCAAGGATCTTCCGTTCCACTGCCCATTCCACCGCATTCCGGGCATAGGAGGACACTTTGCCCGCATCCGCAAAGCCTTCCAGCTCTCCGGCGGTTTCCGGGCTGCCCGCATAGCGGTACAGCACTGTGGCCAGCTGTTCCCGGGTCACAGGCTCCTCCGGCGCGAATCTGTTCTGGCCGACGCCGTACAGGATACCGTTTTCCCGTGCCCAATAAACGGCGGACGCATAATACTGCTCCGCGTCCACATCCACAAACGGATCGTCCCGGTTTTCCGGCGGTTCCGGCTCGCCAGCCATCCGCCACAACACCGCGGCCAGCATTCCCCGGGTCATGGTTTGTTCCGGACTGAACGTGGTCTCGGAGGTTCCAAAAAATAAGTTTCTATGATGGGCGAACCGCCCGGCGCTGTAAAACCAGTCCCCAGGCTTTACATCGTCAAATGGATTTTCCCCGATGACGACCGCGTAGCTGGAAGCGTGCGGGAACGGCAGCTCCGCCCTGCCGTCCCCGCCGATGCGGGCGGAGGATAGGTAAAGCAGGCTTTCCACAGCTTCCTGATACTCGTAGAGGTCCGCCCAAAGGCCGGCGTTTTCCGTTCCGGTTTCCAGCCGGAGGGTCAGCGGGAAGCCGAACGCGCCGTCATGAGCCAACTCCAGCTGCATGGTTTCCTGCTCCCCGGCCATTGCGCGAAGAAGCGCAGCGGGAATCGACGTGCCGTTGCAGCTGATCCCCATGTCCAGGTCTGAGAAAGAACCCCCGGCGGGGACTTCCCTGCCCTTGATGCTCCAGACGGCGCCGTTCATATGGAGTTCCAGCGTCACGCCCGTTCCGGCAATCGTCTCCAATATCCTGCCGGGAAGCTGCGTGGTTCCGTTCATTTCCACCGTGACGGTTTCGCCGTCCGCCGTGCCATCCAGCTGGGTTTGGATGTTGTTCCATCCCCGCGCTTTCTCCGTTGTAGGTTCCGCCTGGCTCGGCTGGGAGGGATGCGGGGGAACGATTTTAACCGTTTGGGCCGGCCCCTCCGATTCATCAATGCCAATGGTATTGATATAGACCCAAAGCTCGTCCGGCACCAGCTCCTCTAAGAGCAGGGCAAAGGGCTTGCCGCCTTCCTGGATGGTCAGTTTATCACCCAAAACGATTTCCTGGGGCGGTTCCTGATAGCCCGGATTCGTTTTTTTGTAGACTTTTTGACACAGGATTGCCTGGCAATCCCGAGCGGTGACCTGTTTCCGTTCCGCTTCCTCCACCCAGTCGGAGGCCATGGCGGAAGCGGTCAGGGTGCTGCCGTTTTCCAGAACCAGCGCAGTTTGGTGCTTAACTCCCTCTTCGTTGTATAAATCGAGACAGATTCCGACGGCGACCGAATGGAAATCGCCCCCATCAAAAACCAGTCCGCGGGTGGTGGCGAGAACGTCGAGCTTTCCCCGGTTGGTCAAGTTCAAATCGCTGCCGCCATAGCTTAACAGATCAATCCCGCAGGAGTGGCTGCTCTCAAGCCCCTTAGCGGTCATGGTTCCGTTATTGACCAGGCTTCCCCCGCCCGGGCCTTCCAGCAAAATCCCCATGGCCTGCTCGGAATCGAAATTCTCCGCCGTATTTTCCGCGGAGGCCGTCACCACCCCATTGTTCAAGAATTCCCGCGATTCTCCGGCATCTCCAGCCATATAAACCCCGCAGGCAAAATTGGAGTATTTGTAAGTACCCTCCTGAAAGTCCGTCACGTTTCCGCCGTACGCGGAAACCTCCGCCTCCAGCGTACCGCCCTTCTGGTTTTCCCAACGGCCGGAGCCCAAACCCTCGGAAAACAGCCCAAAAATATTGCCGTTTGTGGTTCTGCCGGTCACGGTAATCCGCCCGCTGTTCTGCAGCTCATCCATGCCCGCCCAGATGTCCGTCCCGATGCCGATCACGACAGAATTGGAACTGGTGTCTAAATTGTCATTATACAGGCCGATTTCCAGCGTCCCGCTATTGACAAACCGGGGACCGTCCGCTTTGATTCCGTAAAGATATCCATAAAAGGAGGCATTGTCCGCCTTCTGGGAAATTTGAATCCGAATCGTAGAAGCATTTTGGAAACTGCCGGACAGGGCAATCCCGCCCAGGGTCTCACCCGCTTTACGGGTGATTTCAATATCCAGCGAGCCCGGGCCGCCTTCCCCATCTTTTATGGAGATTCCGCCGGTGTTCTGAAGGGCGAAAAAGTCTGCGTTGCCCTTGCGGTCGGCCGATATGGTATTCGTTCCGCTGAGCGCGACTGTCAATTCCGGTCTGTGCGCGGAAATCAGCGCCGGGCCGGAAAAATCGGACGCGCTTATGGCAGCCCCAAGAAGCGTCAGGGTGCCGGTATCGGCATCCCAATGGATCGTGTGATTCTCCACGTCCCCCGCAACGACCCGCCCCTCTTCATCGGTCTTGGCATAAGGGCCGGCCTTGTCCAAAATGAGCCCGCCCACTGCGATTTTATCGGGATCTCCCGCGTTCGCCACGTCCATTCCCTTATCGGAAACGGACGTCTGCTCTGCCCACGCGGACACGGGTAGCGCGCCGGCCAGCATCACGACACTCAGCATCAGTGCAATCAACTTTTCTATTCTTCGCTTCATCACAACGTTCCTCCTTGTTTTTGGCAATCGGGGGAGGATTGAAAGGAGAGACGCAGTCTCTCCTTTCAAGGGGGTACCCCCTTGAAATAATTTCGATCAATAGTTCACTTGAGCTCTGTCCAGCTTTCGTGGATGCCGTCGCTCTTGCGCTGGTATTCGTGGGGATTTGCGGCCTCCTCCAGAATCAGGTAATACCACTGCTTTGGATCCGTATTGTCCGGGAACACCTTTCTTCCCGGCAGCAGGTCGTCCTCCGACTCCGGCAGGCGCAGCAGCGCTCGGTTCAGCACCGCTGCTGCCTCGGCACGGGTGATCTTTTCATCGGGCCGGAACGTCCCGTCCTCATACCCTTCGATCCATCCCTTGGACGCGGCGTAGTTGATATTCCCTCGCGCCCAGTGTTTCCCAATGTCCGGGAACAGGTCTTCCCCCTCATACGTCCCCGGCTCGAACCGGGTGAGGATGGTCACATATTCCGCTCTTGTCACCGGGTCTCCGGGACGGCAGAGCCCGCCGGAATCCCCCTTCAGCAGCCCCGCGTTTGCCAGGGTGCACACTGCCTTGTAAGACCAGCTCCCCGCTCTCAAATCCGAAAACGGGCATTCCTCTGTTTCGTATTTTTCCCTGCTGGCCTCGTCCAGCAGGTTATAGAAGATCATGGCTGTTTCCTCTCGGGTCAAGGTCCCGTTGGGGCGAAGCGTTCCGTCTTCGTATCCGTGCAGGTATACCCGGTGCTCCCCTGTTTCCAGCGTGGGGCCGGGGTTGGGCTTGGGCCCGCCCTCGTCCACAAGCGCCTTTACCACCGCGTCCTCTGTTCCCATGGTAAAGCTGGTGGATGCACGGCCCGGGTTTTTTATAGTCCCGTCTCCCTCGGCAAGCTCCCATTTTCGAAACGTCACGTAGGGGTTGCCGCCCTCATACTCGATGGGGGTGTTGGTTCCCTGCCCGTACACCCCGCCGCCGAAGCCCCCTTCCACGGTCAGAAGGAGCTCCGACACCCCGCTTTTTTGACGGTAATTCAGCTCAAAATAGCGGTCACTGTTTCGGAGGGTGTAATATCCTCCGGTTCCCTCCCGGAACACGCTGCCGGGGATGCCCCTGGCGTCGGATCCATTTGCCCCTGCCACCGCCGTGGCATACCAGCCGGGCTCGGGCGCGGCGATGATTATGCTGTCCGTGCCGATAAGCGGCTTTACGGCTATGGCTTCCGGCGTCAATTTTCTAAGCTTCAAGCTGCCGGAACCGGAAAGGGTCAAGGAATTGGAATTTCCCTCCGCCAGGGTGATGCCGCTCTCCATGATATTTTCCCCCAGGAGGGCGATTTCGTTCTCCCCGGCCGGCAGGAGCAGTCCGCCGAGGCCACCGGACAGTCCAGCCCCGTTCAGGGTCAGAAGGTTGGACGTTTGACCGGGCTCCCACAGCGCCATACCGCCCCTCACGTTGGTGTACAGCGTGGTTTTCGTCACACCGGTCAGGTCAAGTTCCTCAGACTGATAGTCGGTCACGACGTCCTCCGGGCCGAAATCCGCGTCCAGCGCGGCGGTAAACTGAAACACCTTACCCCCGCCCGATACGGCGCCGTTAATGCCGACCTCGGCTCCTACGGCGGTGAGGGACGCGTCGGATTCTACCGTCACCATGCCGCCAAACATATATACGCCGCTAAGGGACTGCCCTACCGCGATTACAGTTCCACCCTTTATTTTGAGGGCGCCGGAGTGGCCGCTTTCCTCTTTTTGCACAGTGATCCCGAGATCTCCCATACAGAGCAGGCGGCCCGTACCGGAGATAGTGGAAAATCCATCTCCGCAATAGGACCAAAGCCCTATACTGGAGTATGCGTCTTTGGTTTTCCCACTGGCCGCCCTCACCGTTCCGTTGTTGGTAAGATGAAGCAAACCGGACCAGATTCCATAACCGCCTGTCACGCTGCTGTCCCCGCCAACAGCGGTGAGACTGCCGGATTTCGCCACCTCCGCAGTGAGCGCGCCTTTCACATAAAGGCCGTGTCCGCCAAAATATCCGCCAAAAAATGTATCGTTACTATTCCCTCCGGCAAGATCCAGGGAAGCGTTTTGCTTTATTTCCAGCTCCAAGTCTCCGTCGGCATAGATACCATGGTATCCTGCTGATTCACTGTCCGCTCCCTTCACCGTCCAGTGGGCGTTTTCCGCCACCACCAGCTGGCTGCCCGCAGGAAGAGTAATGCCCTTGTTGTCCCCTTCCGCCTCGATTTTCCCGTCCCCGCTGAGGGTGAGGGTGTGGGGCGTTGTACCCGGCTCGCTGCTGTATTCCCACAGCGCCGTGCCGCCGCCCACGTTGGTATAGAGCTTGCTTTTTTTCACCTCGCTCAAATCCAGCCCGGTGCTCTTGTCCTCGGTCACAATATCCTCCGGGCCAAAATCCGCGCCCAGCGCGGCGGTAAGCTGAAATACCGTGCCATCGCCCAATACGGAGCCTTCAATGCCGTTCTGGGCTCCCACGGCGGTGAGAGCCGCGCCGGATTTCACCGTCACCGTGCCGGTGAGCGTCTCGGCGCCGTAACTTGACTGCCCCACCGCGATCACGGTTCCACTTGTGATTTCAAGGGCGCCGGCGAGGCCGCTTACCTTTTTTTGCACGGTAATCCCAGTAAGCCCCATACAGAGCAGGCGGCCCGTGCCGGAGATGGTGGAAACTCCATCGCCGGAATAAGACTTAAGCCCTATACTGGAGTATGCGCCGTTAGCTTTCCCAGCGCTTGCTTTTACCGTCCCGTTGTTAGCCAGATGGAGCAAATCGCACGCGATTCCAGTGCCGCTGAACTTCTGGCTATCCCCTCCTGTGGCGGTGAGACTGCCGGTTTCCTCCACCTCCGCGGTGAGTTCGCCACCTGCATAAAGGCCGTGTCCGCCCGTATATGTGTTACTGCAAGTCCCTCCGGCGGTATCCAGGGAAGCGTTTCCTTTTACCTCCAGTGTCAAGTCTCCGTTGACACGGATACCGTCGTAACCGGCTGATGCACCGTCTGCTCCCTTCACCGTCCAGTGGGCGTTTTCCGCCACCACCAGCTTGCTGCCCGCGGGAAGGAAAATGCCGAATCCCTCTGTCGCGTTGATTATTTCCCCGTCCCCGCTGAGGGTGAGGGTGTGGGGTGTTGTACTTGGGTCGCTGCTGTAAACCCATTCTGCCGTTCCCTCCCCATAGGCATACGTCATGCTTTTCTTTGCATCTTCACCGGTCAAATCCAGCCCCGCCGGGCCCGTTGGCGGTACGCTCTCTGCCTTTGCCGTCCCCGGCAGCAGCACTGCCAGCAGCACCAGGCTCATGGCCAGTCCCATCAGCTTTCTTCCCATCTGTTTCATATCGTTTCCTCCTTTGGTTTTGTTCTCTCCTCCTGTTTGTCCAGCCAGAGGGGATTGTGTTGGAAAGAATTCTCTTTCCAACAACACAAGGGGGTACCCCCTTGACTGTCTTTCCCTGTTGTTCCTTCGGCCTTCGTCTCCAGCTCCAGCCGCGTCCCGTCTTCGTCCCGGCGAAACACCGCCCGCAGCCCCGAGGAATTGATTTCCCCCGGCTCCACCTCGCAGTCTCCCGAAGCCGTGCAGGATAGATGCAGGCCCTCCGCGTCCCGGTCCAGCTCTAAACTCATCCAACGCTCTGCTTCCGGCAGCCTGCCGCAGGCGTCCAGCATGGTGCTCACCACGCTTCCAATCTCTCCCAGCAGCTTTCCGTCCGCTTCGCAGAGCACGGGCGCGGCCCCCGAGAACCGGTATTCCAGGTACACGCCCCGCTCCTCCGCCTGCTTCATCCACTCCACCAGCGCTTCCGCAATCCTGTATTTCCCGCTCATTGCATGGATTCCCGCCTCCTTTTTCCGCAAAAAAGTCCCCTAAAACGGCGAAAGCACCGGCGCCCGCTTCCGCGGGACGTCCGGTGTTTTCTCTGCTTGCGCTTTCATTATAACTCGTTTTTTTCTCAAAAACGAAAATTAACAAAATTTAATTTTTTTCTTTTCCGTATTTGCTTGACAAATGAGGAATTTTGTGAACATAAAATGCTTCTTTCCCATCAAAGCCGCCGCTTTCCTGGAACCGGCACAGGGGGTGTACGTACTGAGCGGCCTTTTAGTATGCGCGGCGCCAACCGTCGATGCGTTTTCCGTTTGACAGCCGCCGTCTGGCTTGTGTGAAACGCGAACACGGAAGGCGGATTTACAAGTGCCAGCCTCCCAATAGGGAGGCTGAACTGAAAGAATGACTTTTCAGGTAATTGGAGACGACAACCTTTGACAAATTAAACGCAGCTGAAAGCATCAGCGAAATTTCCATTTAAAATGAAAGTTAAAAATAGAATACAAGAAACAGAAATTTTCTCAAATTGTGAGGGAAC
Source organism: Neglectibacter timonensis (assembly GCF_900048895.1). Lineage (GTDB taxonomy): Bacteria > Bacillota > Clostridia > Oscillospirales > Acutalibacteraceae > Acutalibacter > Acutalibacter timonensis. Next base: position 1,511,625 of record NZ_LT160640.1, read on the forward strand.
TAAATTGTTTTGCTGATAGCTTACTTCAAATCCTCCAAAAGCTCGTTCACGGTTTTTGCCCAATCATCCTTGGTGGTGGCCCCCATGGCGGTCTTGAGTACCTCGCCCTTGTCGTTGAGGAAGAAGCTGGTGGGGAAGGCGGTTACGTTCGCCAGGGTGTCGGACCGGAGCGTCTCGCCGGGGAGGATGTTCTGATAAGTTACGCCGGTCTTGGCCACGATCTCCTTGGCCAGGTCCAGCAGATCCTGGTTAGTCTCTCCCTTTTCGTTCAGGACGTCGGCCACAACACCCACGACCTTGAAGTTTTTCCCGGCCTTAGCAAATTCATTGTTCAGCTCTTCCAGGTGAGGCATCTCCGCCAGGCAGGGGTTGCAGAAGGTCGCCCAGACGTTCACCATCGTCACCCCGTTCTTTGCCAGCAGGTCCTCCGGCAGGGCACTGCCGTCCAGACCGGTACCTTCCAGCGCTACACTGGTGAACATCTCGTCGCCGTCCGCGTAGTACATTTCGGCGGAGGAATCGCTGGCCAGCATCGCCTTATCGCCAGAGTCCTTCAAAATCTTGTTGGCCTCTTCCACAAAGCTTTTTGCCTCCTCCGGGGTGGCGAAGGTGACGTTTCCGCCGAGAAAATAGCCGTCCGTGGTCTCGCCGGTCAGCTTGGCTATGTCCTCGGGGGTGACAAAAATCTCGAACAGCGGCGCGTTCTCCTCGGTGAGACCGCCCACCTCGCCTTTTTCACTGTATCCGTACAGGCCGGTGATTTCATATTCTGCCTTGCCCAGAGGGGTATCCAGCGTCACCTTGTCGCCCACTTTTTTGCCCATCTTCTGAGCCATGGACGCGGGGATCACGCAGCCGCCGGTGGAACCATCCGCCGGGACCTTGCCCTCGGTGAGCTTGTAGGTGACGAACAAGCCGTCCTCCTCCAGCTCCGGCTCACCGCTGAGGCGCAGGTCTTTCTCATCGCCCAGCATCACATCGTCAAGATATCCTGAGATGTGGTTCTGACACTCCACACCGGGAAGCGCCATCACCTTTTTCCATGTATCATAGCTGAGCAGTTTGTCTGACGTAAAGCGGACGCTGCGCTCCATCAGCGCCTGCTCCTCGTCGGAAACGGGATCCTGCTGTACGATGTCGTCCAGAGAGGGGGGCTCGCTATCGTTGGACGCGGACGCAGAGCTGAGAGAGGACGTGGAGCTGGGGTTGGATATACTCGTGGGGCCGCAGGCGGCCAGAGAGGCGATCAGGCCCAGTGCCAGAAGTAAGGTCATTAGCTTTTTCATTTGTTTATTTCCTTTCCTTTGTCAGAATATCTATTTTCTTTTAAGCCGGAGCTTCCGGCGCAGGTCTTGGAGCAGGAGGCGCAGGAACCCGTACAGGCGGGCGCCGTTGCTTGTTTACCCGTGCCGAAGCCCTTGGAGAGGGCCCCTGTGGGGCAGGCCCGGACACAGTCGCCGCAGCGGATGCATTCGGGGCTGTTGGGCGTCTTCCGGGGATCAATGCCCATTTTGCAGGTCTTTTCACAGAGACCGCAGTTGACGCATTTGTCCTCGTCTAGACGCAAGTGGTAAAGGGAGATGGGATTGAATACGCCGTAAATCGCCCCCAGAGGACAGAGAAACTTGCAGAAGGGCCGGTAGGTGAACATGGAAAGCACCACTATGGACAGCAGCAGGAAGACCTTCCAATCAAACAGCCAGCCAATGGCAGCCTGCAGATCGGGGTTCCCCGCCACCAGGGGGATGCCGCCCAGCAACGTGCCAGAAGGACAGATCCACTTGCAGAACCAGGGATCTCCCTGGCCGATGATGTTTACTGCAAACATGGGCAGCATCAGGACGAACACTGCCAGGACAACATATTTGAGATACTTTAAGTACTTTTCTCCCGGCAGCTTTTTGAGCTTCGGCACGGGGATTTTATGAAGCAAGTCCTGTACCAACCCGAAGGGACAGAGGAACCCGCAAACGAACCGCCCACAGAACGCGCCCACCGCCACCAGGATGCCGATGACGTAAAAGGAGAACTGATAGTTCCGGCTGCCGATGACCGCCTGAAGGGAACCGATGGGGCAGGCCCCCAGTGCACCAGGGCAGGAGTAGCAGTTCAGGCCCGGTACACAGATAGCCTTCGTGGGGCCGGTGTAGATTTTCGATTGGAGGAACCCATTTACATAGCCGTTGGTCAGCGCGGCGAAGATGATCTGTATCCAGAGGCGGATACCCTTTTTCGGCCGCCGTGGGGCCGTGTTTTCTTTGACTTTCATACGCCCTCCTTAACCGATACCGATACATTCCAAGCAGATGGCCGCCGCCTTTTTGAGCACAGTCAGGTGCTCCTCCCGCAGAAGTCCGAACCCGACGAATGCCAGGCCCAGGACAAGGCAGGCGATGCCAATGCGCCGCCGTTTCTTTTCCGTCATCCGGCTTCCCCTCCCGTCCCCATATAGACAAGGCCGCCGCCCTTGTTGAGCCCCCAGATTTCGTCCGCGCAGCGGGTGACCTTCTGCGAATGGGTCACAATGATCACGCACTTGTTCTGTGAGTGGGCCAAATCGACCAATATCTTCATCACGTCCTTCTCTGTCACCCGGTCCAGGTTTCCGCTGGGCTCGTCGGCCAGCAGAAGATCCGGCTCGTGGGACAGGGCGCGGGCGATAGCCACCCGCTGCTGCTCTCCGCCGGAGAGGCTCAGCACGCGGCGGCCCGCCGTCTCTTCGTCGATGCCCACGCTCTCCAGCAGGGCCAGGGCATAGGCCCGGCTGTCCTTCCGGCGGACGCCGCTGATGGCCATGGACAGCTCGATGTTCTCCAACGCACTTTTATTGAGAAGCAGGTTGTAGCCCTGGAAGACGACGCCGATCTTTTTGGCTCGGTAGTCGTCCCGGTCCAGCCTGCTCAGGTCCTCGCCCTCATACAGGATCGTCCCCTCCGTGCAGGTGTCCAAACCGGCCAACAGGGAGAGCAGGGAGGTTTTGCCCGCGCCGGATTTTCCGACGATGCAGTAGACCCTGCCTGCCTCGAAGTCCGCGCTCAGTCCCCGGAATACCGGTTTCGTGGTTTTTTCGTAGGTGTACCCCACGTCTTTCAGTGATAAAACAGCCATGTGGTTTTCTCCTTTGTCAGTTCCGCTCGCGCAGGATGCGCATGGGCTCGTATTTCATCGCGCAGGCGGTGCTGACCGCGCCTGCCGCCGCCGTCAGGACCAGGGCGATACCCGCTAGCTCCGTGACGGTGGTGAGGCTCAGTGCCGCGCTGATATGGGTGATGGGCGTGTTTTCGGTGGCCAGTCCGCCGAAGGAGTACGCGCCTGTTCCGCCGGCGAGGGTCGGCCCACCAAGTGCCTGGGACATCTGGTGCGAGAGCAGCAGATCAGTGATCGGTTGGGAAAACAGGCTGCCCAGGGCGACGCCAAGGGCCAGGCAGACCGCCATGATGAGCACGGACTCCAAGATCAGTTGGGCCGCGACTTTTCCCTTTTTCATGCCCATGGCCCGCAGGACGCCGATCTCATATTTCCGCTCCCGCACCACCAGTGAAGAGAGGATGAGCAGGACGGCGGCGCCCAGCGCCAGGACCACACAGAGGAAGATCAGCGAGATGGTGCCCATCTGCTCCACGGGCTTCACAAAGGCGTCGTAGGCGACGGCGTCGGTGCTCAACTTGTAGTATTCAGAAAGGCCGGCGGCGTAAGCCTCCTGTGCGAAGGCGTCCAGATCCCTGGGATTCTTCAGGAAAAAGGAGGCTTGGAATACGGGCTCGTAGGTATAGCGCGGATCTGTCAAAAGACGGTATTTGGTGAAGATATCGCTGTCGACATTCATCTCTCCCTCGTCATAGTCCCAGTGATAGACGCCGCTGACCTTGAGGGTCATCTTCTCCAGGGCCCGGCCCTGCTTGTCGGTATAGTAGATGCTCTTGGCTTGAAAAGTATCTCCGGGCTTCAGGCCGTTCAGTTCCGCCAAGGTGTCGGAGATTACGCATTCGTCCTCCGCCGTGGGGAACCCCCCCTCGATGAGCTTGACTTTTCCACCCTGGAATGCCTCGGCCTGGCTCACATCCTCGAAGCCATAGAGGTAGTACTGGGGGCGGCGGGTCTTTACAAGGTCCTCGCCCGCCCGCTGCATCTCGATGTCCCGTTTGTCCACTGGATTGCTGTACTTCAGCTCGTCGGCGATGGCCTCCATCTGAGCGCTGTACACCGTCTTTTTCAGGTATGGGGAGGCGGCCAGCTTTTGGATTAGTTCGTCGGTGAGGGTGGGCCTTCGGAATGTATCGTCCTCTCCTGCCGCCTCGCTGACCTTCCTATCGTCCACGTTCAGGAGCACCTCGGTGCTCAGCCGGTCCTTATACTGCTCCGCCATGGAGTTGGAGCCGTTGTAAACTACCAGCGCCACACAGCTCATGGTGATAACCAACAGAAAGATCGCTGCCGTCAAAAGGTTTCGTCCTGTGTTTCGGAACAGGTTTTGAAGCGCATTTTTTAAAATATACATCGGGTGTTCACTCGTTTCTCTTGGGATTGACCTGAGTATAGCACAGGCAATGTTAACGCAAAAGCAAGGCGTTTTTCAGTACTGTTCCGTCTTGCCGCAGAATTAACATTGCCTGTGGTATACTATTTTATAAATTTATTAAAATCATGGTGGGTGATGGCAATGCGCTTATTGGTGATTGAGGACAACCGGGAGCTGGCGGACCTGATGAAGGAGAAACTGTCCGGCTTTGGATACGTATGCGACGTGGCCTATGACGGAGAAAACGGAGACTTAAAAATTTCAGATAACGATTACGATGCGGTCCTGCTGGACCTGAACCTGCCGGACCGGGATGGCTTCGGCCTGCTGGAGGATTGGCGGGACCGGGGGCTTTCCGTGCCCGTGCTGATCGTAACCGCCCGGGGTGAACTGGAACAGCGGGTCAAAGGACTGCGGCTCGGCAGTGACGACTATATCACGAAGCCCTTTGTATTCGTTGAGCTTGACGCCCGCATCCAGGCGGTGATCCGTCGGTTTCGTGGCCGGGCTAATCCGGCAATTATCATCGGCGGACTGTCAATCGATCCGGCTACCCGGCATGTCACGTTGGACGGGCAGGAAATTCCCCTTTCCGCCAAGGAATTCGACATTTTGGAATACTTGGCCAGTTGTCACCCCCGGATCATCTCCAACGAGGAACTGGCAGAGCATGTCTATGACGAGGATTTCGATCCCTTTTCCGGAGTCATCCGGGTCCACATGGCGAATATCAAGAAAAAGCTGAAAACAGGAGGCACATCCATCCTGTGCAACGAAAAAGGAAAGGGGTATTATCTGTGTCTGGAGTAAAAAAGCGGACCTGGCTTCTGATTGCAGGTTATACCCTCTTGCTCAGTCTGTGCATCGTCTTGTGTTTTTACCTGTTCGTGCGTAATTCCAGCGCGGATACCAGCGAGCTGCCGAAGATATTGTTCTACACACGAAGTGGGCAGGCCGTTCCGGACAACTCCATCACTTCGGCGGAGCTCCATGACTACTTCCGGGCGGCTTTTTTCCGCTACTTGCCCATGTTGATTGCCGCAGTATGCCTGCTGGTCCTGTTGTTTTCCTGCGTGCTGCTGTTAGGTGTCCGTGCCCTGGAGCGCAGGCACAACAGGGTCATTGCCAGCGATTTGCGTGACTTGACGGAAGCGGAGCTGGATCGCGTCCGTGAGATGGATTTGAAAGAAGAGTATCAGGGCATCCATGAACGGCTTTCCGCATATGAGGAAGACCAGCGGCGGCTCCACTCCTTCATCGCCCACGAGCAAAAGAATTTAATCATGCTGATCAAAGCCCGGCTCAATCCGGCATCCGATCCGCTACTGGTCAAGGACATCGACAAGCTGGCCCAATCGGTGGACGACATTCTCACGATCTCCGCACACCGGGACACCAGCCGGGAGACGGTGGACCTGGCGTTGATTGCGGCGGAGGAATGTGACGCCTACCAGGGGGTGTGCCGCAGTTTAACCTTTCAGTTTGACGAAGACGGCTCCTATACGATTCTGGGGAAGGAGCAGTGGCTGCGGCGGGCCGTGGATAATTTACTGGACAACGCCGTCAAATATGGGGGCGGAAACCCAGTCGTGGTGACCTTGGAGCAGCAGCACGACAGCGTTTTGCTCCATGTGCGGGATCACGGCCACGGTATGAGCGAGGAGGAAGAGGAACCGATTTTCGAGCATGGCTATCAAATTAGGGCTTTAAACAAGGACGGTTACGGAATTGGCCTGAGCCTTGTCCAGCACGTCTGCACATTATGTGACGGCTTTGTCCGGGTCCGCAGTTATAAAGAACAAGGCAGTGAGTTCATTTTGGCGTTTCCCCTCATATCCGCGGGGCGCTAAACACGCACCTGTGGGTCTGTCCTCCAATTTTCCAGCGCATGGTAATTTTTAAATTTATGCAGTTTTTTTGGGGACGATATTATGGAACCCGGAAATAAGCTATATCGAAGAGATTTGGAGAAAAATCTGGACGTTTTGGCGGTCCACTGGGACGAACTTTTAAGAGGAGAGCCTGTCTCCCTTACGGCCCGGATGGACAGCACGGTGAGGACGTCTGGCTTCAGACGAGTATGATCTGTGTTGGCTGGCAGGATGATAAGCCGATCTATCTCACAATTTTTATTGACATCACCAACGAGACAGAACTGCGAGAGATACAGAAAAGACTGGAAAAGCAGGCGGCAGAACTAAAGGATGCCCTGTGCTGTTCTTTTCGGCATATGCCTTACATTTCCGAAGCTGACCCTCAATGCTTTCTTTCCGCTGGTTATCAGAAGAATACCGGGCATAGTTCCCGCGTTCATGGATTCTTACCTTCCATCATTTTCAGCAGAGTTTCCTTTAATTACATTTTATCCCGCGACAAAGTGCAATTCAGATGACATATTGCAGTTGTTATTGTTCAGTCATCCGGTATATAATAATTTAAATTAACTGAGACAGGACAGCTGTTGAGAAACGGGGAATTTCAGAACGAAGAGCGCAGAAGCTTTGTGAAGAAAACCGTGTTCCCAGCGCGGGGCGTTGCAGCCGCATGCGGACGATTTCCAGGAAAGCGGAAAAGCCTTAGGACTGCCGGAATCAAAAATAATCGGACAGCGAATGGGGATAGAATATGAAGTGTTTTCTAATTGTGGAAGACGACGAGAACCTGAGCCGCGGGATTGCTTTTGCTTTTGAAAGGGACGGTTATCAAATACTATCGGCAAATACCATTGCGAAGGCAAAGAGTTTGCTGAAACTGCACAAGGCAGACTTGATGATTCTGGATCTTGGTTTACCAGATGGAGACGGAATCACTTTTTGCAAAGAAATTCGTTCAGGCTCTACTATGCCGATTATCATGCTTACTGCCCGAGATTTAGAGACAGATCAAGTATCGGGTTTGTTGGCCGGCGCGGATGATTACGTCATAAAACCGTTTTCGCTTTCTGTTTTGAGAGCCAGGGCAGAAGCCCTTCTTCGCCGCACAGAGACAAGCGCTGATTCTGTGATACAGGACGGCATCTACCGGCTGAACACAAATCTCTGTAAGTTTTACCGGGAAAAAGAAGAGATAGCAATCAGTACCACCGAATACAGACTGCTGTCCTATTTGATGGCAAACTCCGGACAGGTACTTTCAAAAGAGCAAATCTTATCTGCATTATGGGATAACGACGGCAATTTTGTTGATGAAAACACGGTGTCCGTGAACATCAGCCGCTTACGTTCCAAAATAGAGGTCGATCCCAAACATCCGAAAGTGATTAAGACCATACACGGTATCGGTTATGTGTGGAATGGAGGTCAATAAGTGGTTCTCGCGATGACAATTTGCCTCGCGGCATTATGCTGCGTTTTGAGCGTATTTTTGAGCTGGCGGTATATTCAAAAGACATATGCGGCCATTGATACTATATTCGACAGCATTCTGGCTCAGAAAGCCGGTCTCTCCTTTGAAACAGAATTGGACAGCCGGCTTTCCAAACTGACACATAAGGCCATAAAAATAGTTCAAATGAACAGTGCCGACGTTGTCCAATTGGGGCAGGAAAAGCAAACCATACAAAGCTTACTGTCTGATATGTCTCATCAGATGAAAACGCCGCTTTCCAGCATCTCTATGTATATCGATTTACTGCTGGAGGGCAATCTTTCCAGCGGAGAACAGCGGGAGTTTTTTACCCGTATAAAAGCCGGCACGGAAAAGCTGGGCTGGCTGATGGACAGCCTGATCAAAATGTCAAGGTTGGAAGTCGGCGCCATTGAACTCGCTCCCGTTCCAGCCGGGATCAAACAAACCATTTCAGACAGCATCAGTATGGTGTTGGCCGCAGCTGCCAAAAAGAACATCTCGATTCAGGCGGAACCCTTTATGGATACCCCTTTGCTTCACGACAGAAAATGGACTGTGGAAGCCATGGCAAATGTTCTGGAAAATGCTGTAAAATATTCGGAAGCCAACAGTAAAATTTGTATTTCTGTAGAAGCACTGCCCCTTTATACAAAGATCAATTTTACAGACCATGGGGTTGGAATCGCGCCCGAAGAATGGAATTCCATCTTCAAACGGTTCTACCGGGGAAAGAACGTAAAAATGACAGATGGGGCCGGACTGGGCCTTTACCTGGCCTCCTTGATTTTAGAAAAGCAAGGAGGTTATATTCTGGTCGATTCCGAGCCAAACAAGGATACGACCTTCTCCATGTTCTTGCAAAACTGTAAGAAATAAGGTGAAAGCTGTTAGGAGCCTGTAAGATTTCCCGGGTAAGATAAAACACACGAAAGGGGTGTGTGATCGATGCCATTATTAGAAACCCATGAACTGAAAAAGTATTATGGAAGGGAGCCGAATATGGTTCGCGCTCTCGACGGTGTGAATTTAACCGTGGAAACGGGGGAATTTGTTGCCGTGGTTGGGCAATCGGGCTCCGGTAAGAGTACGCTGCTGCATATGCTCGGCGGTCTTGATCAGCCCACCAGCGGATATGTCGTTGTGGAGGGGCACGAACTGAACGGGATGTCTGACGAACAGCTTACAATATTCCGCCGGCGGAATATCGGGTTCGTATTTCAAAACTATAATCTCGTTCCGATTTTGAATGTTTACGAAAATATTGTGCTGCCGATCGAGCTAGACGGCAACACAATCGATACCGATTTTGTAAGTGAAATTGTAAATACCTTGGGCTTGGATGGAAAACGCGGTAATTTTCCAAATGAGCTTTCCGGCGGCCAGCAGCAGCGAGTAGCGATCGCCCGGGCTCTTGCTACAAAACCGTCTATCCTGTTGGCAGACGAACCCACCGGCAATTTGGACAGCAAAACCAGCCAGGATGTATTGGGCGTTTTAAAACTGACCTCTACACAGTTTCACCAAACTATCATAATGATTACCCACAATGAGCAGATTGCCCAGCTTGCAGACCGGATCATTCATATTGAGGATGGGAAGATGATCCGGGAAGGGTGCGGTAGACGATGAAAAACAACAATACTGCCGTGATTCACAGGCTGATTCGACGCAATCTCAAGGCCAACCGAAAGAGAAATTTTTTTCTTGTGGCTGCAATCGCTCTCACCACCTTGCTGCTGGGTTCTATATTCAGCATAGGCTTCAGCATCTTAGATTCGGTGAAAATGGAACAACTGCGGCTCAGCGGGACCACAGCACATGCCGCGGTCGGTCGCCCGACAGCCTCGCAGCTGGAGCAGCTCAAGCAGCTCCCCTATGTGAAGAGTGTGGGTACAGGCTACCAAGTAGCCGATATCAGAAACACGCCGGAAATGGGCGGCGCCTATCTCTTTCTGCATTTCTTCGACAAAACGGATTGGGAACAGTTTCGCGCCCCGGCAAATACGGATATCATGGGAGATTACCCACAGGCGGAGGATGAGATCATGGCCTCCCGTGGGGCGCTGGATTTATTGGGCATACATGAGCCCGTTGTCGGAATGGAAATTCCTCTTTCCTATTGCCCCGGCGGCGAGGAAAATGATTTACAAAACAAAACTTTTCGCCTTTCCGGCTGGTTTACCAGCTATTCTCTCATGACTCAAACGGATAGTCTCTTGGTTTCCGAAGCTTTTGCGGAGAAGTTTGAAGCTTCCCGGGAAAAATACCTTGCGGCGGATATTCTATTTGTAGAGGAAAAACAGGTTTCAGAATATTTTGAGAGGCTGAAGCTTGATCTCGATATCCCGGCGGATCAGGCCGCAGCGGTCTCCCAGTCAAACGAGAGAGGCGAGGAAGCGCAAGTTCCCATGCTGTTGGCGTTGGGCGCTGTCGCCGTCTTTTTTATCTTGACCGGCTACCTGTTGATCTACAACGTTCTCTACATTTCAGTGTCCAGAGATGTACGCTTTTACGGACTCTTAAAAACATTGGGGACCACGCCAAAGCAGTTAAAGCGTCTCGTGGTTGGACAAATCCTGCGCCTGTGCATGATCGGCATCCCAATCGGCGCATCTGCCGCTTTTCTGTTTTCTGTCATTGCGATTCCGGCGGCAATTGGCGCATGGAAGTTCGTGTCTACCGGAGCGGTGCTGTCTTTTTCTCCCATTATCTATTTTGGCGCCGCGGCCTTCGCTCTGTGCACCTCACTTTTGGGCGCATTTCTTCCGGCAAAAAAGGCGGCGGAGGTTTCCCCCGTGGAAGCACAAAAATTCACAGGCATAAGCAGACCGCACTTGCATCGGCCCGCCCATGGAAAACCATATAAAATGGCTTTGCGCAACATCTTTAGAAACAGGAAGCGTGCCGCTGTGGTGCTGCTCAGCCTGTTTTTGGGGATTACCGCCTTCACTGCTGTTACAACCTTGGCCTACAGCATGGGAGTGGATCAATATATTGATTCGCTTTATCAAAATGACTTCGTGCTATACGATCAATCTCTATTCAGCGATCAGCCGGCCCAGCCTTTCGACGATTCTTTTATGGAGCAAATAGCCGCATTGCCCGGCCTGGAAAGCTGTCACACCCTGCTGCAGGAGTATATGCAGCTCGGCTATTCTCCAGAGGAATTCGGCGAATACGCAGAGAGCCGCCTGGAAAAGCTGTATGAAGGCAAGGAAGCCTTCACCGAAGAGGATATCCGTAAGAGCTTTATCGGATTTTTGGTGGGAATCGATGGAATGGAATTGACAGAATTGCAAAGTGCTGCGGATCAAAAAATCGATATTTCCGCCTTTGACCGCGGTGAAATCGCCTTGATCGCAACAGACAATCCCGCTTATTTTCCCCGGGTTTCTCAGCTTCATGTCACACCCATGGAGTTGAGCACAGACGGAGAAAATCCTTCCCACGGTACGGAAGTCCAGATTCCTTTTGGCGGCTTTGCGCCCCAATCCTTGGAGTCGGACGGCAGCTTGGCCCCCACGATTGTTGTATCCAAATCTTTTTTGAGCAGTCTTTATCACTCTCCCGCCATACGGGAAATTCGGATCGATGTTGCGGACGGATATGAGAAGCAGGCGCTGGAAGCCTTAAAGCAAATTTCCGGCAACAATTCCGCAATCAGAAGAGTATCCAAAATAGAGGCGGTATCTGTGATGTCCGGTGCCCGGACGGTGATGCTCGTTTTGGGCGGCGGGGCGGCGCTGCTCCTTGCTTTTGTCGGAATCCTGAATTTCATCAACGTCATGTCTATGGATATTACGGTGAGAAAAATGGAATTGGCTATTTTGGAAAGTATCGGCATGGAAAAAAGAAAGGTGCGCCGGATGCTGCTCTTTGAGGGATTAGGCTATGCTGTTATGACACTGCTGTTAAGTGCTACCTTAGGCAATGGGGCTGTCTATGGCATTTTCACCCTGTTCAAACTCCAGGTGGATTACGCCACGTTTACTTACCCGATTCTTCCGGTAGGCTTAGTGTTTTTGATGATATTTACCGTTTGCCTCATTGTTCCGGAAATCATCTATCGTTCCATTGCAAAGGCAACGCTTATCGAACGGTTGCGGGAAAAGGAATAACATCTGAGCCATTCTTCCTGAAAACTATTCCTATCGTGCCATATATTTTGATCGGCTATTTGGAACGACAAATCCATGGAAGTTAGTATTGATGCATCTTTTTACTATTTCTAGCCTTTCGACAGCTTGAATAAAAACATTTTTTCTATCAATAAATCAAATCTGAACCTTGCCCCCAACGGGGACAAGGTTCAGATTTGTGGTATTTGTGCGGGTGTTCATAACGATAAACTTATATTGCCCTAGGAGATGAACGGTATATTAAAATCAGCACTGTCAAATTCAACGATGCTGATTATGGTGCAGGTGGTACTATAGGATTTACACGAAAAAGTTAGTGAAATTAATGGATGGTCAAGTTACGAGTGTTCTTATAGGACTTAGTTAGGGTTTGAGTGCGCCCTAAAATGCCTGTTATATCAAGAAAAACAAAAGGAATGTAATCAAATAAGATTACATTCCTCGTGGTGCGGGTAACAGGACTTGAACCTGCATGAACTTGCATTCATATGGACCTGAACCATACGCGTCTGCCAATTCCGCCATACCCGCATATTGTGTTTTCTTTTGGACGTTTGCTAACGTTTGAACACGGAAAAGAAAACTAAAAAACCGGTGCAAGGCGCTCGAGTCTGCCTTGCGATGCAACCAAGCTTTTCACTTGACGCTTGAATATTATAGCATCGGGTGCGAAACTTGTCAACTTCTTTTCTGATAAATTTTCAAGTTTTTTCTATTCCCTTTCTCTTGAAAGGAAAACAGCCAAATGGTTCCGACGGTAATTCGGAAACCAAGCGGAGCAGAGTATATGGGAGTCCAAATTGCGGAGTCCCGCAGAGCAGGGTCCGCCGTTACAGCGGGCTCTCCCCGATTTTGTTTCAGGATAGAGGTTGTATTGCTCTTCCATACTGGCCCGCGAAATCTAAAAACCTGCCGCCCTGTATCAGCAGTTCCCCGCTTTCGCCGGTCCGGAACTCTTCCTGGCAGCGTTCCTCTACGGCGTCCCAACATTCCTCTCCCCCTTCCCAGGGGAGCAGCGCCCTGTATTCCAGAGAGGTATCGACGCCAAACAGACCTATACAAACCAGCCCCCTCAGGCAGATTTTCTAATTTTCTTTACACCTTCTACCAGCACTTGTAAAGAGGCCATGCTACCTGTCCTGGAACTTCGAAGAAACCCTCGACTTTTTCTGCCGTGCTGGTATAATAGATGCAAACGAGCCGGAAAAACGAAACATTTTACCCGGACGCCATCTGCTATCATAACAATTGGAGGAACGCCGCATGAGTTATATTCCTACGCCGGAACAGGCTTTAGAGCTTACGAAAACATACAACAAGGAAGATTTCCACATCCACCATGCAGAGACGGTAGGAAAAGTTCTGGGGGTTCTTTCCAGAGAGTACGATCCCGGTAACGAGGCCTATTGGATTGCCGTGGGCATCCTGCACGACATCGACTTTGAACTGTGGCCTGAACAGCACTGCTCAAAAGCGCAGGAACTTCTGCGGGAGCTGGACATCGATGAAAGCGTGATCCATGCAGTCGTCAGCCACGGCTACGGCCTATGCTCCGAGGTGGAGCCGGAACGCCTGATGGAAAAATACCTTTTCGCCGTGGACGAGCTTACCGGGCTGATCGGCGCCGCTGCCCTGATGCGCCCCACCGGCTTTGAGGGTATGGAGGCAAAGTCCGTCATGAAAAAATTCAAAGACAAAAAGTTCGCAGCCGGCTGTTCCCGCGAGGTGATTGCGCAGGGCGCTGAGATGTTGGGCCTCACGGTCCCTGAGCTGGCTGCAAAAACGCTGGCAGCCATGACAGCCGCCGAACAGCAGTAACCTTTCCCCCTGCGCGGCCGGAAAGGACGCCGTACCGACGGGCATAAATGCTCCCGAAAGGATGTTGTACAAAGCCATGAGAAAAACCATGCGAAGTAACTGCTCGGTACAGCCTGTTTCTGGCGGCGCCCTGTACTGAGAGAACCCTCCCCGCTGCCGGATCGCTGTACCGACGTCCGAATCTACGCAACATGGAAAAGAGGTATTGCGATGAACAAAAACAGTTTTCTGAATCTGAACCGGATTGAATTTATTGTGACCTATCGCTGCAGCGGCAAATGCAGGCACTGCTCCGTCGCGCCAAAGCTGAACCGGGGCGGGCAGAGCCATCTTTCCGCAGATAAAACCGTACAGGCCGTTGAAACGCTTTCCCGGATTTTTCCCATCTCCTCGGTGATGACCTTCGGCGGGGAACCTCTGCTGTATCCCGACGTGGTGTGCGCAGTCCACAGAAAAGCGGCAGAACGCGGCATTCCCACGCGCCAACTCATCACAAACGGGTATTTCTCCAAAGATTCCAAAACAGTCCGGCGCACCGCCGAAAGCTTGGCGGAAGCAGGCCTGACCCAGCTGCTCCTCTCCGTGGACGCGTTCCACCAAGAGACCATTCCGCTGGACGCTGTTCACCATTTTGCTCGCTGCGCCATAGCCGCCGGAATCCCCTCAAAGCTTCATCCCGCCTGGGTGGTCAGCCAATCTCATAGGAATCCCTACAATGAAAAGACACGGGAAATCCTCTCTGCCTTTGGGGATCTGAATCTCCCGGTCTCCTCCGGGAACAACATTGTGCTGGAAGGAAACGCCAGGGAGTATCTGGAGGCGTACTACGAGAGGCAGCCCCTGGACCTTTCCGTGAAATGCGGCTCCATGCCGTACACCGCCCCGCTGACGGACGTGTCCTCCCTTTCTATCGCTCCAAACGGGGACGTCCTGGTCTGCGGCTTTGTCATCGGCAATCTCTATACCGGCGATATTGCTGAAATTGTCTCCCGCTACGATCCCCGGGCCAGCGAAGGGATGCGCGCCGTTTTGGAGGGCGGTGTGGCCGCCCTCCTCAGCTATGCGAAATGCAGAGGGATCGCGCTTGACCCCTCTTCCTACTGGTCGGTCTGTGAAATCTGCCATACGCTTGCGGAGCAGCTGGCCGGTGGCTGAACGTTCCATTTCGTGCTGAATAACCCCAGAAGGCCGAACCTTATTCAAAAGGTTCGGCCTTTCCATTGATCCGCCCTGCGCTGGGCGGATTTTCTGTTTTCGGGGAAGAAGACGGGGCGAAAAGCCGAAAAAGCTTTAACTGCCTTTTAACCGAATCCCCCTGGCAGTTTTACACGCGGACTTTATGATGAAATCGGTTCGCGGGACAAAGCCGCAGAGGACAACAGCCACGGCTTCCCGCCGCCCCCTACCAGAAATTGCAAGGAGGCAGACAAAAATGAAAGCAAAAAAAATCGCGGCATTAACGCTCACAGCACTCATGGCGGCAGCTTCTATGACGGGCTGCTCCGAATCAGGCACAAGCTCCGGCCCTTCCACCGGAAGCAACGCTGGGAACTCCTCCCAGAGCAGCGCTTCCACTGCGGCGGCATCGGCGGATGATTACGGATTGAAAGAATTCGTCATGGTCATGATCCCCGGCGAGGATACAGAAAAATCCGTACAGCTGCGGGATAACATGGCGGAAGACATGAGCAAGGCCCTGGGAATCCCAGTGACCACCTACCGTGCTACCGACTACAGCGCCGCAGTTGAGGCAATGCGCACCGGAAACGCACAGCTGGCTGAATTCGGTCCTTTTTCCTACGTGACAGCCAGAGAACGCGCCGGCGCTGAGGCGTTGGCAGTACGGGGCACCAAGGATGGAGTGAGCGGCTACCAGTCCTATATCGTGGTAAAATCCGACAGCGGCCTCCATACTTTGGAGGACCTTCAGGGCAAAACCTTCTCCTTTGTGGACCCGGAATCCACCTCCGGCAACGTGGTGCCGTGCAACGAACTTCTGAACGCATTTCCGGATTTGGGACTGACCTTTGACGACCTGCACACAGACGGAAAGTTTTTCAAGTCCGCCATGTTTGCCGGCACGCATCCCGGCTCCATGCAGGCCGTCATTCAGGGCAATGTAGATGCCGGCGCGGTGGCGTCTTCCACCTACGAAAACCAGATTCAGGCCGGTAACGCCAAAGAAGACGATCTGAAAATCCTCCATGAATCTCCCACCATTCCCAGCGACCCCATCGCCATCCAGAAAGACCTGCCCCAGGCACTCAAGGATAAGGTAAAGGAATTTCTTCTCTCTTATGATGATGCCGATTATTTCAGCGATGCAGAAAGAATTGAAGAGGGAAAAGAGATCCAGCGCTTTATCGAGGCCAATGACAGCGATTACGATTACCTGCAGGAACTGAAAGAAAAATTCAACCTCTCCGACTGATTGCCGCGGGGAAAGGAATCAATATGGAAAAAGTACTGGAACTCTCACACTTAAAAAAATACTACGGCCAGACACATGCTGTGGAGGACGTCAGCTTCCACGTAAACGCCGGCGAAGTCGTGGTGATCATCGGCCCCTCAGGGGCTGGAAAATCCACTGTTCTGCGGTGCATCAACCGCATGATTGATCCCACGGACGGAAACATCCTTTTCGAGGGTCAGGATATGGCAAGGGTAAAAAAAGAAAAGGAGCTAAAAGCAATCCGGCGGCGTATCGGCATGATTTTTCAATCCTTTAACCTGGTCTACCGGCTTTCCGTTTTCCAAAATGTCCTGCATGGCAGGCTCGGTTATATGTCCACCTTCCATGCCGTAGCCGGACGGTATACGGAAGAGGATAAGCGCAAAGCGCTGGATATCCTGAAAATGATCGGACTGGAGGAGATGATTTATAAAAAA
This sequence comes from Neglectibacter timonensis, assembly GCF_900048895.1. Lineage (GTDB taxonomy): Bacteria > Bacillota > Clostridia > Oscillospirales > Acutalibacteraceae > Acutalibacter > Acutalibacter timonensis. The sequence goes on from NZ_LT160640.1 coordinate 1,528,338, forward strand.
GCAGGCGAACTCTCCGGCGGGCAGAAGCAGCGGGTGGGAATCGCCAGGGCTCTGATGCAGGACCCCGCCCTTCTTCTGTGCGACGAACCCATCGCTTCCCTGGACCCCAGCTCTTCCAAAGTCATCATGGACCAGATCAAGCAGATGGCCAAAACAAGGAATATCGCCTGCATTGTAAACCTGCACCAGGTGGATGTGGCGCTGGCCTATGCGGACCGCATCGTGGGAATTCACCGGGGAACCATTGTCTTTGACGACGTGCCTTCCAAGCTCACCGGCGCTATGATCGAGACCATTTACGATGCGCCTCTGGAACAGCTGACTGTGGGCATCGAGGAGGGAATAGCAGCCAATGCGTAATCCAGAAAAAATTCTTTTAACCCCAAAACGGGAAAAGCGTGCCGCAACCGCATCCTTTCTTATCGTTGCGGCACTGTTCCTCCTGGCCACCGCGCAGACGCAGTTTCAGCCCTTTGAATTCCTCATGAGCATGGAGAATTTCTGGCTGTTTATCTTTGAAGACCTGCTGCCGCCGAAGATTGCCGATTTCGGCGCCATCGCCGAAGGCATCTTGCAGACGGTCTGCATGGCAATTGCCGCCAGCATGATTTCCGCTGTGATATCGCTGGCGTTCGCCTTCCTTGGCTCCAACACCACGGCGCCCTGGAAACCGTTGAAAAAAATCATCCGCTTTTTCGCGTCGCTCCAGCGGAACATCCCCAGCATGATCTGGACATTTCTTCTGATTATGGCCTTCGGCATCGGCACCGTCGTGGGCGCTCTGGCCCTGCTCATCACCACCTGTGGATTCCTGATCCGTTCCTTCATTGAGACCATCGACGAGGTGGGCGGCGAAAGCCTGGAAGCGCTGCAGGCAGTGGGCGCCGGACGCCTCACCACCATCACGCAGGTGATTATCCCCGCATCCCTACCGGGGTTCCTTTCCTGGCTGCTCTATTCGTTGGAGGTAAATATCCGTTCCTCCACCCTGGTAGGCGCCGTGGGAGGCGGCGGCATCGGTCTGGTGATGATGGGTTATATCAAACAGTTCCGCTACCACTCTGCCATGGGTGTGATTCTGCTCATTGCAGGAATCGTCATCTTGGTGGATATGCTGACCAATTTCCTGAGAAAGAAGGTGCTGGCATGACAGACTTGACAGACGCCCTGGGAGGCCGCTTCCCTCTTCCCCGGGAGACCCCGGAAGAGGACAGTTCTCTTCTCAGGGACCGCAAGGGGCGCATCCGCACAAAAGATCCGGCGAGAGACCGCACTTTAAAATTGTTTTTGGCCGCCTTTCTGGTGATCGGCATCGCCGCGATGCTGCTGATGAAGATTGACTGGCTTCAGTTCTGTGAAGGCCTGGTCCGCATCCCAGAAGCTTTGGGAAAGCTGATTCAAATTGATTTCAGTCAGATTGACATCACCTTTTCCTCCCTGCTGGAATCCATCGGCGTCGCCGTGCTCTCCACGGTATACAGCATGGTGGGCGGTATGATTCTCGCCGTATTTCTGGCGAAAAACCTGACCCCCTTCAAATGGGTCGCCACGGTGCTTTCCGCTGCGCTGACCTTCCTGCGGGCCATTCCCTCCATCATCTGGGTACTGCTGGTTTTGGTATGCGTGGGCTTTGGCCCTTCCGCCGGTATCATCGGCATCTGCATTTTCAGCACCTCCTTCTTTGCCCGGTCCTTTGCCCAATGCTTTGAAGAGGTGCCCGAGGAAACATTAGAGGCCCTGCGGGCCATGGGTGCGGGGCGCGTCAAAATCTTTTTCAGCGCCGTGCTCCCCTCCGCCTTTACCGGAATTTTAGCCTGGACCTCCATCAGCTTTGAAAGCAATTTTGAAGCTTCGGCTGTGCTGGGCACCGTGGGCGCGGGCGGCATCGGCTACGTCATCTCCAACTGCATGACACGCTATGCCTACGGCCAGGCCATTGTGGCAATCGTCATGGTGCTGCTGTTTACTTATATCATGGAGCTGGCCTTCACTGCTGTGAAGGAAAAGAACGGGAAAATCAAATAGATGGAGGCTCTGCCCTTTATGGAAGCACAGAGATTATCAAAGATATTGGGGAACTGCCCCAAAGAGACCATAGAAGCACTGGCCGGCCCGGTGATGGAGACCCGCTCTGTTTCCGTTATCCGCAAGCCTACAAAGACACTGGTAATGGTACGGATGCAGGAAACCGTGGCAAAGGCAGATTTTTTTCTGGGCGAGCTGCTGGCTTGTGAAGCGCTGGTGGAAGTGGAAGGTCAAAAAGGCTTTGCCCTGATGGCAGGTGACGACACACAGAAGGTTCTCTGTGCCGCAGTGCTGGACGCCGTGTGCAAAAGCCGGCTTCCGGAAAGAAAAGCCATTGAAGACGCCCTTCTGGCAGAAGAAGAAAAAATAGCGGAAAGCCGCCGGCAGGAAATCAGAAAACATGCCTCGTCGCGTGTACAGTTCAACACACTGGACGTGGAATATTGACGCCCCGGCGCTTAGGAGGAAATCACATATGTTTAAAGAAAACCCGTTTGATCCGGTCTTTGACTGCCAACAGGTGTTCAAGACGCTGATGAATGCACTGGCCCGGCCCGGAACCATTGTCTCCATGGAAAAAAACGTGGAAAAACTGGAGGGAGAAAACGCGGCTCTTCTGGCAGCAGGCCTCGCCCTGCTGGACAACTGGCGCAGGTTCTGTGTCTGCGGCGACCCGCAGCTGGAAAAGGAGCTGCGGGAGCTGACCTATGGAGTTCCCGACGTGCTTTCAGAGGCCGACTACCTCTTTCTGACCAAGGAGCAGACTGCCGGGCTTTCCTGCCGGGAGATTCTGGAAGAGGCCAAAGCGGGAACACTGGCGGAACCCCATAAAAGCGCCACGCTGTTTTTGATGCTCGACGCCCTGACCGGCGGCGAACCCTGTACGCTGAGCGGCCCGGGGATAAACGGAAACATTCAGATCTCTCTGCCTCAGGAAGGAAGAAGATGGATTGAGGCACGGCAGCAGATCGGTTATGAATTCCCCTGTGGAATCGAACTCTATTTTCTCACCCCCCAAGGGGAATTGATGGGTGTCCCGAGAAAAATCAAACTGAAAGGAAACAACTGATGGGATATGTTGCAGTTACCGGCGGCCAGGATGCCATTGACGCTTCCATTGAACTGCTGAGAGAATACCGTTCCGGCGGAAAACTTCCTGTGGACACAGAGATCCTCCGGGACCGCATGAAACTTTTAATCGACCGGGTTATGTCGGAGGCCGGGCTTTACGCGCCGGACTATGCCGCGCTGGCCCTCAAACAATGCGAAGGAAGCACGGAAGAAGCCGTATTCCTGCTGCGCGCCTACCGCAGCACCCTGTCCAGAAATTATACCTCGCGCACCGTGCATGGAGATGAAATGCACATCCGGCGGAGAATCAGCTCTGCCTTCAAGGATATTCCCGGCGGGCAGATGCTCGGCCCCACCTACGATTACGTACACCGCCTGCTGAATTTCAGCTTGACGGAGGAAAAAGAAGAAGAGCTTCAGCAGTGGCGCGCAGCCTTCGAAGAAAAAGCTGCGCAGGCCGGCGAGGTCTCTCTTTCCGACACGGCTCCCCGGGTGCTGGACCTGCTCCGGCAGGAGGGGCTGTTGGAGCAGGTCCAGGAAGACCGCTCCGAACCCTGCGACGTGACCATGGAAAATTTACCTCTCCCCGCGCCGCGCAGTGCTATTCTGCAAACACTCACACGGGCGGACACAGGTTTTGTCTCCGGCCTTGCTTACAGCGATATCCGCGGTTTCGGCATGTCCCACCCCACCATTGGGGAACTCCGGTACGGGAGCCTGGAAATTGAAGTGGACTATCCTCTGGAAGGGGGCGGTGTTTGGTACGTGGGTGAAATCTTTGTCACAGAGGTGGAGGGTCTGATGGGCGCCAGGGCCGGAGGGGAAGGGATCGGCGTAGGTTACGGCTGCGTATTCGGCAGAAACGATACCAAAGCCATCGCCATGTCGGTGCTGGACCATGCCCTCACCCTCTCCATCGACAGCCCCACAAGCGACATGGAGTTCGTACTGCTGCACGGGGACTGTCTGGAGATGAACGGCTTCATTTCTCATTTGAAGCTGCCCCACTACGTCACGTTCCAGTCCAAGCTGGACGGCTTGAGAAACCGAAAAAGGAGCCTTGAACATGAAGGAAACGATTAACGGAAGCGAGTACAATTTTGCCTTTTTGGACGAAGGCTCCAAGCGGGAAATCCGCCGGGCCATCCTGCATGCCATCGCGGTGCCGGGCTATCAGGTGCCCTTTGGTTCCCGGGAACTGCCCATCGGCAGGGGCTGGGGCACAGGCGGAATTCAGCTGACCATGTCCCTCATCGGACCGGACGACATTCTGAAGGTGATCGACCAGGGAAACGACGACAGTGTAAATGCCGTGAGCATCAAAAGGCTGATCAGCGCCACAACCGGCGTAAAGACCACCACCGACGCCGCAGAGGCGGACATCATCCAATCCCGCCACAGGGTGCCGGAAGAACCGCTGCGGGAAGACCAGGTCCTGGTGCTGCAGGTCCCCACGCCGGAGCCTCTGCGCAGCGTAGACGCTCACGAGGCGGTGACCCGCCAACTGCACGCGGATGCAGAATACACCGGAATTTGGGTGAACTTGTTTGAACAGCTGCTCACCCGGGGATCTCCTTTCCGGGGCGCCGACCATCCCGTGATGACGGACGGCCGTTATGTGATGAATCCCAGCCCCATCCCCCGCTATGACAACCCCAAGCTCAATCAGGCACAATGCCTTTTTCTGTTTGGCGCGGGGCGTGAAAAAAAGATTTACGCAGTGCCTCCTTATACCGATGTGAAATCCCTGGCTTTTGAGGATTATCCCTTCCGCCAGGAGGACATGTCCGGCCGCAAATGCCGTCTGTGCGGCGCGGAAAACGTCTATTTTGACGAGATGTTCGACTCACAGACAGGGGAGCGGTTCTATCAATGCTCCGACACAGGCTATTGTCTGAAACGCCGGGAGGCGCAGGAATCGAAGGAGGGAGATAAGGCCCATGGATAAGAGAACTCCCGTTATGGAGGGTAAAAATATCACAGTCCGCTTCGGCGACGGCTGCAGCTACTGCCGGAGCCATCCGGAACTGGAAAAGGGCAGGTGCCCGGTCTGTCACACTATCTGGGGTGTGCGGGACGTCAGCTTCCAGCTGTATCCCGGAGAGATCCTGGGAATAGTTGGCGAATCTGGATCTGGAAAAAGCACGCTGCTGAAAACACTCTATTTTGACCAGGCCGCCACTTCCGGCGGCGCTTATCTCTCCCTGTACCAGGACGGGCAAAAAAATATTTTAGAGGCCAGCAGCCAGCAGAAGCGCTATCTGCGCAATCATCTGATGGGGATGGTCTACCAGAACCCCATGCTGGGGCTGCGCATGAAGCTCTCTTCGGGCTCCAATGTGGCGGAAAAGCTCATCGCCGCCGGAAACCGGAATGCGGGCAGCATGATCGACCGCAGCACGGAGCTGCTGGAGCATGTGGAAATCCCCACAGAACGCATGCGGGACCAACCCCGGGTATTTTCCGGCGGCATGCAGCAGCGCGTACAGATTTCCAAAGCCATCGCCAACAATCCTCCCATCCTGCTCCTGGATGAGGTGACCACCGGCCTGGATTTGAGCGTGCAGGCCAAGGTGCTGGATTTGATCCGTTCCATCCAGGAGGAGCTGGGCATCGCCATGATGATCGTCAGCCATGACCTGGCCGTTATCCGGATGATGTCCGACCGCACCATGGTGATGCTGGGCGGCCGTGTGGTGGAAGAGGGGCTCACCGACCAGATTCTGGAAGACCCTCTGCACGAATACACCCAAACCCTAGTAAGCTCATTGCTGTAGGAGGCGCCTATGCAGGATACGATCATTGAAAACGCAACGGCGGTTCTGAAGGACCGTGTCGTCCCCCATGCTTCTGTGCTGATCCGGGGGCAATTGATTGAAGAAATCTCAAAACAGCCTGGTTTTTCGGACAAATACCCCGGCGCTCGAAAAATAGACGCGGACGGGGCCTTTCTTCTGCCCGGCTTCATCGACATCCATTCCGACAATATTGAAACCGTGATCCAGCCCAGGCCCCAGAGCATGATCGATTTTGAGCTTGCCATGCGGGAACAGGAAAAGCAGCTGGTCAATCAGGGTATCACCACCATGTACCACTCCCTCACCATCATGGATCTGGGAAAGGGCGGTGGGGAAAACGCCGTCCAGCGCAATCAGCTTCGCAGCCCGGAAAACCTGAAGCGGCTGGTCGGACTAATCCGCACCTTCCATGAGGGGGACCACATGATCCGGCACCGGTTTCACTGCCGGTATGAGATTACCAACACAGAGGGGTACCAAATGCTGCTGGGTTTCATCCGCAACCACGATATGCAGCTGCTGTCCTTTATGGACCATACCCCAGGACAGGGGCAGTACAGGAACCTGGAGTTTTTCAAAAGCCAGATCATGTCCTCCCAGCAGTCTGAAGAAGAAAAAGAGCGCATTCTCAGCCAACGGATGAACCGGGCCAAGCTGACTGACGAGCAGTTGGCTGTGGCCGCGGATATGGCCCTGCAGGCAGGAATTCCCATCGCCTCCCACGATGACGACAGCCCCGAAAAGCTGGATTATGTCACAGGCAGCCTGCATGCGGAAATCTGTGAATTCCCCGTGGAACTGGAAGTTGCAAAAGAAGCCCGCCGCAGAGGGATGCAGGTTGTAGTGGGCGCTGCCAATATTCTTATGGGCAGGTCCCATTCCAACAATCTGTCCGCACTGGACGCTATCCGCGCAGGCTGCGCCGATATACTGGTATCCGACTATTTTCCAGCCGCCATCCTGCATGCTGTGTTCCAGCTCTACGAGCAGGGGATTCTGAGCCTGCCGGAGGCGGTCAACATGGCCGCCTATCATCCGGCAAAGGCGGTGAAGATAGAAGACCGGCTGGGCTCCATCGAACCTGGAAAATGCGCCGACCTGCTTCTGGTGAGCAAAAAAGGGCCTGTGCCTGTCATTCTCTCTGTGCTGATCAACGGCGAAGAGGTGACAAGGCTTCATTACCGCAATGATTTTGTGGGAGAGGACGGCGTGCGCTATGACTGATTCCCTTCCGGCGCTCGCCGGTTTTGCCAGAGTTCTGGTCCTGGACTGCGGTGCACGGCTCCGGGAAAAACGGACAAAAAATGATTTTTCTATTTGGAAAAAAACAGGGCACAACGACATTGTGACAGAGCACGATCTTTGGGCACAAAAATTTTTATCAGGCCAAATACTGTCCCGATATCCGGACCATGGTATTCTGGGAGAGGAGGAAACGGCGCGCCTTTCTTCCTCTCCCTGGCGCTGGGTGATCGACCCGATTGACGGCACCACCAATTACTGTCAGTTTGGCAGAGGATACGCTATCTCCCTGGCTCTGCTTCGAAATGGAAGGCCTGTATACGGCTTTGTGCTGGATGTGGAAAGAGGGAAGCTGTTCGAGGGCGGCTCATCGGAAACGCCCGCCGGGCAGACTTCCGGTGAGCCGCCGGAAGAGGGGATTCTCCATATTGGTTTTCAGACGATGCGCGATTTTTCCCTTCTGGGCGCTGACCCCTATGCTCTGGCAGAATGTTTCCGGGGCGTGCGTTACCGCGGCTGTGCCTCCCTGGAACTGTGCGGAATCGGAGAGGAACATGCCGGTTTTTACGTGAATTCTCACCTGAAGCTGTGGGATTTTGCCGCTGCCTATCCGATTCTCCGCAGCCGCGGCTGTCATGTCTTTGCCTGCGAGCTTTCTGAAAACCGGTATTTTGTCTGCGGCTTCCGCTCTATGGAGCTTTACTGCCAATGCGAACCCTTCTTTCCGGAACAGGTGCGCCGAAAACTCAACAAAAATGGAGGAGATCCCTTTCATGCTGCAAATTGAAAACCTGGAAAAAGAATTTATCATGCACATCCGCGGCGACGCTGAAATTGAAGGTTTTGACTGCATCAGCTTTTCCGCAAAAGCCGGCACTCTTATCGCCGTCACAGGCCCCAGCGGTTCCGGAAAATCTTCCCTGCTCAAATGTATTTACAGAACTTATACGCCTACGGGCGGCCATACTTACTACACCTGCGAAGACGGCAACGTGGTGGATCTGGCCGTGGCGGAACCCTGGGAAATCATCCGCCTGCGGGCCACAGAAATCGGGTATGTCTCCCAGTTTTTCAGCGTTATCCCACGTGTTTCCGCCATCGACATCCTCACCAATACCCAGACCGCCCGTGGAATCCCCTCCAAGTCCGCCCGGGAACGGGCCGCAGAATACCTGGAGAAAGTGGGAATCTCTCCCCAACTCTGGGACATGTATCCCGCCACCTTCAGCGGCGGTGAGAAACAGCGGCTGAACATCGCCAACGCCCTGATCACTAGGCCCCGTCTTCTGCTGTTGGACGAACCCACCGCTTCCCTGGACGCCCGCAGCAAAGAATGGGTGATGAATATGATTCTGGATTTAAAGCAGGAAGGCGCCGCCATGGTCGGTGTGTTCCATGACGAAATTGCCATTGAGACCCTGGCGGATTGGCGCTATGAGATGCGGGAGCGTCAAATGGTGCCCATTGACTACAAGATGGACTACGCCCAGGAAGAACTGGCAGCCTTTGCCTGAACAGGAAGGGACCGTGCCGTGATGTTTGATTTTCATGTACATTCCCATTGGTCCGACGGCGAATTTTCCCCCAGGGAGCTGGTGAGGGCGGCGAAAGAAGCTGGGCTCTCCGGCCTTGCCCTCACCGATCACGACACCCTGAGCGGCCTGCCGGAACTGGAGGCTGCAGGAAAGGAATTCTCCCTTCCCGTCTACGGCGGCATTGAAATCAGCTGCCGCCAACAGGACGGCAGACAGCTGCATCTGCTGGCCTATCAGATTCCGCCGGAGGGCCGGAAGGCTGTGGAGGAATTCTGCCGTCCCATCCGTCTTGCCCGGAAAGAAGCGCTGCTTAAAAGCATCCGCCGCCTCCGAAGCGCAGGATATCCCATAACGGAAGAACAGGTACGGGCCCTTGCGGGGCCTTCCGGTGAACTGTGCAAGCAGTATATCATGCAGGTTTTCATCGACGCCGGGCTCTGTACAGAGCTCTATGGCCCGCTTTACCGGCATCTGTTCAAAACACAGCCGGATGGTTCTCCCGGAATTGCGACTCTCTCCTTCCCTGCTGTAGTTCCTGAAGAGGCCGTCCGCCTCGTGGTTTCGGCTGGCGGGAAGGCCGTGCTGGCCCATCCGGGGCAGTATGGAAACTTTGCCGGACTGCCGGGGCTGAAGGAAGCAGGGCTTTGGGGAGTGGAAGCCAGTCACCCCAAGCACTGCCCGAAAGATACGGAGCTCTGCCTCCGGCTGGCAGCCGAGTATGGCCTGGCCCTTACAGGAGGCTCCGATTTTCACGGCCGCTACGGCGAGGGCGAGGAGCTTGGAGACTGCGGCATAGAACAAGACCCCTTTTCCTCCTGATCCCTCGCTTTTCCTGTTCTGCCGTTCCGGCAAAAAAAGCGCAGGATTTGCCTTCCTTATAAAAGAGGAGAGCCGACGTACAGCCCGGTTGGACTGAGCGCCGGCTCTCTTCTCCTTTGCAGCGATGCCGCTTATTCCAGCTCAAAAGCGCCGGTATAGAGCTGATAGTATTTTCCCTTTTGGGCAATCAGCTGTGCGTGGGTACCGCTTTCAATGATGCGCCCCAGCTCCAGCACCAGGATACAGTCTGAATTCTGTACCGTGGAAAGCCGGTGGGCGATGACAAACACGGTGCGGCCCTGCATTAGGCCGTCCATGCCCTGCTGCACCAGGCGTTCTGTGCGGGTGTCGATGGAGGAGGTCGCCTCGTCCAGAATCATGACGGGCGGGTCTGCCACCGCAGCCCGGGCGATGCTCAGCAGCTGACGCTGTCCCTGAGACAGGCTGCCGCCGTCCCCGGAAAGCACAGTTTGATAGCCCTCGGGCAGCCTGCGGATGAATCCGTCGGCATTGGCAAGCTTCGCAGCCTTTTCAATTTCCTCCTGGGTGGCGTCCAGCTTTCCGTAGCGGATATTTTCCTCCACCGTTCCGGTAAACAGATTGGTATCCTGAAGCACGATGCCCAGGGAGCGGCGCAGGTCGCTCTTTTTAATTTTGTTGATATTGATGCCGTCATAGCGGATTTTGCCGTCCGCCAAATCATAAAACCGGTTGATCAGGTTGGTAATGGTGGTCTTGCCCGCGCCGGTGGCGCCCACGAAGGCCATCTTCTCTCCCGGCTGGGCATCCAGGGTAATGTTGTGCAGCACCAGCTTTTCCGGCTCGTAACCGAAGTCCACATCGAAAAATTCCACCTCTCCGGTAAGCCTGGTATAGGTGACTGTTCCATTCCCATGGGGATGCTTCCACGCCCACATTCCCGTACGTGTTTCACTCTCGGTCAGCTGGCCGTTTTCCAGCTTTGCATGCACCAACGTCACATAGCCGTCATCCTGTTCCGGCTCTTCATCCATCAGGTCAAAGATCCGTTCCGCACCGGCCAGGGCCATGATTACCGAGTTGAACTGCTGGGAAATCTGGCTGATCGGCTGGGTAAAGCTGCGGCTCAGCTGCAGGAAGGCCGCAATGCCGCCCAGGGTCAGGCCGCCCACGCCGCCGATGGCAAGCGCGCCGCCCACCATGGCGATGAGCACATACTGCAGATGCCCCAGGTTTCCCATAATCGGCATCAGGATATTGGCGTAGACATTGGCGGCGGAGGCCTCTTCCCGCAGCTTTTCATTGAGCGCGTCGAATTCCTCCCTTGCCTTTTTCTCATGGCAGAAAACCTTGACCACCTTCTGGCCGCTGACCATTTCCTCAATGTAGCCGTTCACAGCGCCCAGAGAACGCTGCTGCCGGACAAAGTACTTGCCGCTCTGCCCGCCGATTTTTTTGACCAGGAAAAGCATGAACGCCACAAACGCCAGCACCAGGAGAGTGAGGGGGATGCTGGTCATCACCATGGCGCAGAATACGGATACCACCGTAATCACCGAGGAAAACATCTGCGGTACGCTTTGAGAAATCATCTGGCGAAGCGTATCCGTATCGTTGGTGTAGTGGCTCATGGTGTCGCCGTGGGTGTGGGTGTCGAAATATTTGATGGGCAGAGACTGCATATGGGCAAACATGCGGTCCCTGATATTTTTCAAAACGCCCTGGGAAACAGTGACCATCAGCCAGTTATAAAGGAAGGTGGAAGCGACTCCCACCAGATAGATCAATCCCATCACCAGAATAGCATGCAGCAGGCCGGTGAACACCGGGTGGTTCATCCCCAGCAGGGGCGTGATATAGTCGTCAATCAGGGTTTGAAGAAACATGGAACCAATCACGTTGGCCAATGCGCTGAGCAGAATACAGCACAGCACGACAACAAGGCGGACACGGTAGCCGCCCGAGATATAACTCAGGATCCGCCGGATGGTCTTTCCTTGGTTTTTGGCCTTCTTTCCGCCGGCAAATGCGGCGCCTACAGGCGGTCTAGGCATTCTCATCCTCTCCCTTCACTTGAGACTCGTAAACTTCCCGGTAAATTCCGCTGCGCTTCATTAATTCCTCGTGGGTTCCCACGTCTGCGATCCTTCCCCCGTCCAGCACCACGATCTGGTCGGCGTCCTGTACTGAGGCCACCCGCTGAGCGATAATCAGCTTTGTGGTATCGGGGATTTCCTCCCGGAAAGCCTGGCGGATCAGGGAGTCGGTTTTGGTATCCACCGCGCTGGTGGAGTCGTCCAGAATAAGCACTTTCGGCTTTTTCAGCAGCGCCCTGGCAATGCAGAGGCGCTGCTTCTGGCCGCCCGACACATTGGTTCCGCCCTGCTCTATGTAGGTGTCGTAACCCTGAGGGAACTCCCGGATAAAAGAATCTGCCTGGGCAAGCCTGCAGACCCGTTCCAGCTCCTCATCCGAAGCAGTTTCATTTCCCCAGCGCAGGTTGTCTTTTATGGTGCCGGAAAACAGCACGTTCTTCTGCAGCACCATGGCCACCTCCTCCCGGAGGGCCTCCAGATTGTAGTCCCGCACATCCACGCCGCCCACCAGCACGGCGCCTTTGGAGACGTCATACAGCCGGGGAATCAGCTGCACCAGGCTGCTCTTGCCGCTGCCCGTGCCGCCTAAAATCCCCACCGTCTGGCCGGATTTAATGTCCAGGTTGATTTCGCTCAAACAAGCTTTGCCTTCCTTTTTATAACGGAATTCCACCTGTTCAAAACGGATGGAACCATCCCTGACCTCTCTGCAGTCCTGCGCACCGTCTGTGATATCCGCCCGTTCTTTCAGGATTTCCACGATTCGTTCCATGGACGCCCGGGACATGGTGACCATGACAAAAATCATGGAAAGCATCATCAGGCTCATCAAAATCTGTGAGGCATAGGAGATCAGGCTCATCAGCTGACCCGTGCTCATTTCCGAGCCCACAATCAGCTTTGCGCCGAACCAGGAGATCAGCAGGATACAGGCATACATGGAAAACTGCATCAGCGGGCTGTTGAAGGCCAGAATTTTTTCCGCCCGGGAGGAGTCCCTGCGGATACTCTCCGAAACGGCGCTGAATTTATCCTTTTCATAATCCTCCCGGACAAAGGACTTCACCACGCGGATTCCCCTGAGGTTTTCCTGCACCACGGTATTCAGCTTATCGTAGGTCTTAAACATCCGTTCAAAGATAGGATGCGCTTTCGTCGCCACCAGAAAGAGCCCTACTCCCAGCACGGGAATGGCTCCCAAAAAAATCAGGGACAGTTCAGGATTGATTCCAAACGCCATTGCCAGGGAAAAAACCAGCATCATAGGCCCCCGCACCGCCGTGCGGATAATCATCTGATAGGCGTTCTGCACGTTGGTCACATCCGTAGTCAGCCTTGTGACGATACTGGCGGCGGAAAATTTGTCGATATTTGAGAAGGAGAAATCCTGCACATTGTAGTACATATCCTTCCTGAGATTCGCCGCATACCCCGCCGAGGCTTTAGCCGCCGCCCTTCCGGACAGCGCGCCGAACAGCAGGGAGATGACAGTGGAGAGGATCAGCGCAGCGCCGATTTTTAAAATATACCCCATATTCCCTTCCTCAATGCCGAAGTCAATCAGATTTGCCATCAGGACGGGGATTACCACTTCCATCACCACCTCCATGGTGACAAAGACGGGCGCCAGGATAGAATCCCGCTTATACTGCCGGATACTGGCAGCAAGTTTTTTAATCATACCACTCTTCCTTTCCTTCAAAACCGAAGCCTTCAAATGATTCGTTTCCATGATTATCAGGTAGCTAACAATTAGGCTCCATACAGTAAGTAAGCTAACAATATGGGCAATGGAAAAGCCGCCGGTTATCAGCTGATTCCGTCGGCCATCGGCCTGTTATTCTATATTACGCCGGATTTTATCGCACAATTCCAAAAAGGTCTGCTTCTCCTCCGGGGTGAGTCCCTCCGAGAGCTGTTCTTCCACTTTCCGGATACTGCGGTGAATCTGTTCATGCTGCTCTATCGCTTTGGGCGTCAGTACAATTTTTTTAAGCCGTGCGTCTTCATCCACCGACTGACGTGTAATCAGCCCATTCTTTTCCATCAGCTGCAGAATTCCCGTCACGGTAGACCGCCGAATGGAAAACTGTTCCTGCAAATCCCGCTGAAAGACATCCCTGTTTCGGTTTTCGTAGAGATAGCCGATGACCCAGCCGTGCATTCCAGTGGCAGGCCGTTCTCTCCCCTGAAAAGCGGTTTGATCCACCAGCCGCTTGATGAGGTTCGACAGCGTGCGCACCTGAAAGCCAATCTCATCCCGATGCTCCACTTCTTTTTCCCCCTTATTCCGCAACTTTAGTTCGGCTTCCGTATTGTTAGGATACTAACATTAGTATAAACAGTGTTTTTTCTGTTGTCAAGCTTTTGCCGCAAAAAAGAATCCGCCGGTGGATGAACCGGCGGATCAGTCTTTCTGTAACTTGACAGCATGGCCTATTGCCAAGCAGTTCCCCTTTGAAAGATCCCGTACATCAGATTGCGCGGAAATTCTTCCATTTCCCGCTTCGATACCGAAGCAGAAAAGCCACAGAACGGCCAAGCCAGTCCATGCCCATGGCGATCCAGACCCCCAGGATCCCCAGATTCAGCACAACGCCGAACAGCACCGCAGAGCCCAGCCGGAAAACCAGCATGGAGCCAATTCCCACATACATGGTGAATTTGGCATCTCCCGCCGCCCGCAGGCCGTTGGCCAGCACAAAGGAGGTGGGATGCAGGGCAAAAGCAAGCAGGTTGTGTAAAAGAACCAAAAGGAAACTGAGGCGCCGCGCTTCCTCGGAAAGAGCATAAAAGTTCAGCAGGAACGGCAGGGCTGCCGCCACTGCCAAATTTAAAATTCCCGTAGCAAGATAGGAGACCCCCATCAACTTCTTCATATAGCGGGATGCCTGTTCAAATTCCCCTGCCCCCACGCAATGCCCCACCACTGTGACAATGGCCAGATTGACAGCGTTGACCACTACGATGGCAACCATATCAATGCTGTTGGCCACCCCGTTGGCAGCGATCTGCGCTGTCCCAAACAGGGCCACAATACTGGTGACCAACACTTTGCCCAGTGAAAACAGGCCGTTTTCGATACTGTTGGGCACCGCAATGCGCAGGATGCGCCGTATCATGCCGGGATTCCAGGAAAAGACCTGTCCGGCTCTGATAAACACGGTGTTTTTTTCGCTGCGGGAAAGGCAGGTCATCACCACGGCCGCCACGGCCCGGGAAATCAGCGTGGGTAGCGCCACACCGGCCACGCCGGCGTGAAACAGAAAAACACCTATGGCGTTGCCCGCCACGTTAATAACGTTCATCAGAAGGGACACATACATGGTTGTCTGGGTTTTTTCCATGGAACGGAACAGGGCTGCAGAAGAGTTATACAAGCCCAAAAAAGGAAAGGAGATGGCGGAAATCCAAAAATAAGTGACTGCAGCCTCCATCACGGCAGGTTCCACCGAGCCGAACAGCAGCTTCAACAGCGGCTTGCAAAAAAGGAGACAAAGCAGCATAACCCCGCCGGAGATCAGCGCCGTAACGGTCATCAGCTGACCCGCGGCATGGTTGGCCTTCTCCCTTTCCCTGTTTCCCAGGTACTGGGAAACAATCACCGCTCCGCCGGTCGCCAAAGCGGAAAGGACGGTGATAACCAGATAATTTACCATATCCACCAGGGCCACACCGGAAATTGAGGCCTCTCCGGCGCTGGAAATCATCATTGTATCCGCCATTCCCACGGTCATGGCCAGAATCTGTTCCATAATCAGCGGCAGAATCAGTTTTTTTAAAGACCTGTTGGAAAACATCGCTCTTTCCGTGTACATCTCCTGCTTCCCTCCATGCCCCGCACTCAGGCCTGATTCTGACCCATAACGCCTACCAGTCTATGGGGGACATAGGCTTCCTCCAGATATCCCGTCTCATCTTTTGAAAGGCATACTCCCACTGCTTCTGCAGCCTGCTCAATGTGGTGCATTTTAGTCACACCAACCACCGGCACGGCAGACTTGGAGAGCAGCCAGCCCAGAGCCACCTGAGTTCTGGAAAGGCCCCTGCGCTCCGCCAGCTCTGCCACACGCTCCACAATCACAGCGTCCTGGCGGGCTGTGGCATCGTACTTTCCCTTGGCATAGGCGTCCTCCTCCAAACGTTTCGAAGTTTCGCCGCCCATTTTCACCAGCCGTCCCGAAGCCAGGGGACTGTAGGGGGTAAGGGCAATTCCCTCCTCCCTGCAGTAAGGGATCATCTCCCGTTCTTCCTCCCTGTGGAGCAGGTTATAATGCCCCTGGACAGAGACGAACTTTGTCCACCCGTGCTTCTCCGCAATGAAATTGGCTTTGGCCAGCTGCCAGGCAAAACAGTTGGAAATTCCGATAGCCCTGACCTTCCCCGCCTTTACCGCCTCGTGCAGTCCTTCCATAATCTCCTCGATGGGAGTGTGATAATCCCACATGTGGCAGAGATAGAGATCTACATACTCCATTCCCAGATGGCGGAGGCTGGCATCCAGCAGGGTCAAAACATGTTCTTTGCCGCCGACACCGCCGGCTCTCTCTTCCGCTGTGCGGGGCGGGAATTTGGTTGCCACTACCACATCCTCCCGTTTGGCGCAATCCCGCAGGCTGCGTCCCAGATACTCCTCGCTGGTGCCTCCCTGATACCCGATGGCGGTATCGAAAAAATTGACGCCCAACTCCAGTGCCCTCCGAATCAGCTTTCGGGATTGTTCCTCATCCAGCGTCCAGGAATGCTGCCCGCTGGACGGATTTCCGAAGCCCATGCAGCCCATACAGATTCGGGAAACCTTCAGTTCTGAGTTACCTAACTTCGTGTATTCCATAGTCTCTTTTCCTCCCATTGTTTCAAGCTCCTCTGCCGGGAATTTTCCCCTTCAAAGCAGCCTGCATTTTTCTAATCTGTACCTCTTCCACCGATGTAATACAGCTGGAATGCTGCTTTGTAAATGATTATAACCCTTGGAAGGAAAACCGTCCAATACCTGTCTGTTATCAGCAGTCATGCTCAGAAAGCATCAAAGCAGCAAATGTATAATGGATAAATCGCTGATCCTTCCTTAAAGCAGTACCCGTCGGCCAAAGCAATAAAATTTAAGAAGAAGCACATCAATGCTTTTCAAAAGGCGATGGAACGCCCCGTTTCCCTTGTATCCGATTGCTGCAGGGGCATATCGTCTTCAGTTCCGGCAACCAGGCACTGACAGACGCCATTAGACTGAAATACTCCCACTCAGATTGCAGCATCCTGTTTCACTGCCTTTCTAAGTGGGAGCATTTCAGTTATTATTCTGCTTCAGCGGGTTTGTTGTCTATGGCTCGTTTTCCAACCCTTGTTCACTGCAGGCTGGTCCAGTTTTCATGGACTCCGTCCCCATCCAATTGATAGTTGTGAGAATTGCTGGCCTCCTGCACGGCAAGATAATACCACTGGTTCTCGTCTGCATTGTCCGGCCACGTCCGCATCTCCGGCAGAAGGCTTTCCTTTCCGGCTGGAAGCCGGAGAAGCATACGGTTGACCAGGGTGACCGCTTCAGCCCGGGTAATACTGCTCTCCGGGGCAAAGGTCCCATCCTGCAATCCCCCAACCCAGCCAAGTGAGGCCGCCAGATTGATGGATTCCTTTGCCCAATGGGTTTTAATATCTGGGAACAGGTCGCCGCCGGAATAGCTTTCCCCGCTGAACCGCGCCGCGACGGCTGCGAATTCTCCCCGGGTGATGGGCTGTCCAGGAGCAAAGGATGCGGAGGTCCGGCCATTGAGAATACCCATGCCCGCAAGCGTGGAAACGGCTGTGTTATACCAAGACGGCGCGTTCACATCCGCGAAAGGATTCTGTTCTGTTTCAAATTGGATACGGACGTCCTCTTTCAGAAGACGGTAGAAAATCATGGCCACCTCAGCACGGGTAACCGGCGCGTCAGGCCGCACCGTCCCGTCCTCAAAGCCTACCAGATAGGCGTTGTGGTCCGTTCCATTGAGCGCCGCCGGTATCTCCGTAACTTTCCATTTGGCGTACACCGTGCGGCTTCCGTTCATTACCAGCTCCGTCACCGGCCTTGTCAATTCCCGGTCGGAATACCAGCCGAGGAAGGTGTATCCCTCACGCCAAGGCGTTTTCTCCAGCCGCACGGTGGTTCCATAAGGGTATTCCTGGGCGGCCAGCTTCCCGCCTCCGTTCGTCTCAAAGACTAGCGTGCAGACTCCGCTGGAATGCCCGCCGGCGCCCTGGTCATAGGCGATGGCGTAAGTGGAAAATTTGTGCGCGAAGATATGCGCATAGCCGCCGGAGATATAGAAGCTCTCCTCTACGGGCTTATCGGTAACCTTGATTTTCCTCAAAGAATCTACCGCCGCGCCGTGGTAGCGCAGGATCTGGTACCCGGTTTTTCCCCGTACCTCCTCCGGCAGCGGCAGGGCTATCTCCACCAGGGCGCCAGTGTCGGTCAAGGGCTTTGTGGTTCCAAGCAAATCCGGATCGCTGGGTTTGATAACCATATCTACGGTTAAATTCACCTGCAGCCCAACTGTCTTGCCTTCATTTACGGCCCGGGCGGCAATGGCCTCTACGGGAGTTTTATCCGCGCCGGTGTCGTCCGGGAGGGCCGCGGTCAGTTTAATTTCCACTGTTCCGCCATTTTTCACCGTTTCTGGGGCCTGGTCGTCGCCTTTGTAGATTTCTTCCTCAAACAGGCTCCCCAGCTTATCCGCAGCGACGGGCGGCGCGCCCTGTTCCACTTTCACGATGCTTTGCTTAGTGCCCACGTATACCACGTTCAGCTCCGTCGTACCTCCGTTTTGCACCTGTACCATCACGGTGACGGTATACTGCCCGTTTGTGGCAACCAGATTGTAAAAGCCGTCGGGCAGGTGGGTAAACTGGAAGCGTTCTCCGGTTTTCAGTCCTGTCTGGCTGGCGATGACCGTATTGCCGCGCTCCACGCGCACGGTGATATCGCCCGTTCCCTCCACCTCGCCCGAAATTCCTCCGGTATCTTCGGAACCCGCCTCTGGAGTGCGGAATTTCAGGATATATTCCGCTGTTTTCGGGGAAGTACGCCGATCGTCCGCCCGCAGCACCAGTTCATATTCCGTATCCGCCTCCAACCCCTCGAAGCTTTGGGTATATGCCTGATCCCAGTTCCAGCTTCCCTGGGGAAAGACCGTCAGCGCAGTGTCTCCTGTTTTGCGCAGGCCCAGGAAACGGGTAGTATCATCGATGGTATAGGGTTCTTCCGAACCGTCTGTATAACTGGGCACAAATTCCAGGCCGTTCTCCTGCTTATAGGCCGCAGCCGTCAACGCGACAGCCAGAGGCCGGACCACCTTAACCGTGATGGGCTGCAGGAGCGCACGATGGCTGTCCGTTTTCTCCGCCGAGGCGTTTACCACCGTACTGCCAAGCTTTAAGGGGATTATGACGTTTCCGTCCAGCCTGATAATATCAGAGTCAGGGTCGGCCAGGGCAAAGGAAATCAGGGGCTGGGGCACGGTATCGTCCTCCTCAAAAACCGTGCTGTTTTCCATCGTCAGGGGCATGCTGACGTCTTCCCCCGCAACAAGGGTATAGGCGAAGCTGCCGTCCTCGTTTAAATGGCTGGGATCGAAAACGGTCTGCGGGGCTTTGGCGTCCTCAAATTCTGCGTACAGCACAATATCGTCCGGCATAATCAGCGTCCATCCGCTGCCGTCGGAAAGGGGCGTCAATGAACTTGTATAATCGGTATAAGGATAATTGTATCCTTTTACGCGGATCGTGCCCGCCCGATACTGATATCCCTCCTTGGGCGCCGGCTTGATGGTCACTGTGCTGCCCAGCGGCCTGCCCTCATGGCCTTGAGGACGGGCTGAAACAGAGAAACTGCCTTGCTCCGTGTTCAGCTCATCAGAAAGATAGATCGTGCAGTCCCGGTTCACATACGCCTGTTTGCCGCTGTTTTGCTCCACATAATAGATGGGTTTATTGGCTTTGGTGATGTTGATTTTTGCCAGGTCCTCCGTTGTCAGCTGGAAACCGTCCATCCCCTCCGCCAGAACATCTCCGGTATTGAAAGCCGCCAGCAAGGCCGTATTGTTATAATATTTGTGCATTCGAAAGGCAATCTCATGCTCCAGGGCAGAGGTAAAACAGACCTTATCGCTGTTTGTCTTGCTGCTGGAAAATCCAATCGTCCCCACTTCCGCGCCGCCGTCTAAAAAGACTTTTCCTCCGTGCGAAACAAGAATATCCAGCGGATTCTCATCGTCATCGTATAGGTAGTTTCCCGTAATGCTCGAATTTCCGTCAACCCTCAGCGTGCCGTTTACCGTAACGCCTCCGGCTGCCGCTGTGCCTCCTCCGCTTTTTGTACCGGTTTTATTATTTGCGATTGTCGTACCTTCCAGGTTCACGGTTGCTCCGCTGTAAAGGTCTAGCGCCGCGCCGTAATTGTTGTTTTGATGGTTTTCCAGCCTGCAGTTCTGTAAAGTAAGCGTGCCCTGATCCACATATACCATGCTGTAATTATAAGTATCGGCAGCTAAGCTATCGCCGTCAAACGTCAGGTTCGATACCGTACAGTCGCCGCTATACTGATATTTCAGCAGGGGATCCTCCAAGTTCAGGTCGGTTCTCGAACCATTATACGGTTTCAGCGTGATATGCTTCCCCTCCGTTTTCGCAGCCAGGGTGCTTGCGTCACTTCCGTTTTTGATGGAAATGGACTCGTCCATCACATAGACGGTGCCGCCATCCTGAACCCAATCCAGCGCCATTACCCAGGTAGTGGGATTTTCTTCCGTTCCATCCCACTTGAGCGACCGCTCGTAGACATACACCTCCGGCATGCTGTTGTTGGATACCGCCGCCTCCGCGGGCAGAGGCGACAGTGCAAATACCATAGCCGCCGTAAGCAGCACAGCTAGAAATTTGTTTCCTATTTGCTTGATTTTTTTCATTGAATACTCTCCCCTTACCGGAATGATTTTCTTTTTTGCTGTGGAGCGGTTTCCTCTCTCCCGGGCCGTCTTCCACAGTGTCTTACCGTTTTCTGAAATGTTCCAATCCTCGCCATACCGTGGGCCGCGGCGCTCCTCTCAATCAGAATACTTTGTAGTTCCGGTATTACCGGAACTACAAAGCCCCATGGGGCTTTGTTAAATGATCGTTTATGGGCTGTAATTATTTTCCAGCCTGTGCTTTCATAGCCGCTTTGTTTTGATACATGGCGTCGTCGGCACGTTTGAACACGTTGGCAAATACCAGGTCCGTGGCACTGTCATAGACGGCGATGCCCCTCGCAATGGAGAGCGATTCCCCCGGCCGGGCGCTGGAGCTGCCTTCCATCCCTTTGGTAAACTCATCCAAAAGCTCGGCGTAATGCTCCAAATCTCCATTTTCCAGGATCGCCACAAATTCGTCCCCTCCAATGCGGTAGACTGGGCTGCGCTTAAAAGTCCGGCAAATAAGCTTGCAGGCGTCAATAATTAGAATATCGCCGAAATCATGGCCGCAGGTATCATTTACTGTTTTCAGGCCGTTGATATCCATGACTACCACCGCGAATTCCGGCTGCCCGGTGCGCATCCGCTCCTCCATCTGCCTCTCCGCTTCCTGGTAGGCGGTCTTGTTCTTTACCCCGGTGAGGGGGTCCCGATAAGCCAGGCCGTTGATGTAGGTGATGTATTTTTGCAGGCTGTCCACCGTCTTTTGAAAGCTTTCCGCCAGGGTGCCCACCTCATCCTTGGTCTGGTTGCTGATGCTGACGCTGTAATCGCCCTCCGCAATTTTTTTCGCCGCTGTATTCAGCTCCTTCAGCGGCCGGATCAACCGGCGGGTAAACAGCACGGTCAACCCCACAGACAAAGCGGAAATCAACACCAACGCCGTGAGGATGTGCAGAACCAATTCATTCCTCGCCGCGTCAATCTCAGAGACCGGCGCCGTCACAGCCAGATACATCGTGTTGCGCAGGGTGCGAAAGGAAAGCTCTTTCTCCTGCCCTTTCCAGCTATAGGTAAACAGGCTGCTGCCCGTGGTTCCGTTTTCCAGCTCAGCGACCACGGGAATCAGGCTCTCGTCCGCGCTCCCCATGGGAGTGCCCATAGGAATATCTTTATGGCAGGCCACCTTGCCCTGCGCGTCCACCAGGAAGGCATAGCCGCTGTCGTAAACCCGGGTGCCGTTTACCACGTCCTCAATGATGCTGAAGTCAATATCCATCCCCACCACACCCACGGTCTCGTTGTCCCGGTAGATGGGAATGACATAGGACACCATCTCAACGCCGATGTTTTGGTTGTAATACGGTTCCATCCAGGTGGCCGTGCCGTTGTTCACCGGGATATAATACCAGCCCACGTGTTCCGTGTCGCTGGGGCTGTAGGTGGAAAAATCGGTGGGGACCAGCTCCTGGAAGCTGCCGTTGCGCGTGGTCCTGCTCCAGAACAGGCCCGAGGTGGGCGAGGAAAAGTCCGGGTTAAAGCGGACATAAACCGCCAGCGCACCCTCGGTGTTGTTGGCCGCGGTGACCGCCACGGACTTCAGCTGCGACGTATAGGCCTCCATATAGTCAGCGTCGGTTTTCAGCCGGTCCAGGCTTTCCAGCTGCTCCGAGGTATAGAGCGACAGCGATTTTACCGACTGTTCTATCCGCGAGAACAGCCCGTTGAGCTCGCAGGCTTTCTCGCTGCACAGCAGGTTCATGATTTGGGCGGAGTCCCGGTCTACCACCGTGTGTGCAATGCGAACGCCCGCCCCGCCGATCACCAGGGAGGAAAGCAGTACACAACTCAGAATCAGTGCGATAAACTTGGTTTGAATAGATTTCACAGAATTCTCATCTCCCGTCCTCATCGTCCAGCAGTTCGATTTGAAGATTGGGATGGACCTTTTCCAATAGCCGCGCTACGTCATTACCGCGTAATCCCCGCATATCGGTTTTGGCATACACCTTATCCACAGGGTTGTTGTACCCGTACTTGACCGCAAGCAGTGGGTCGGTAAAGGCCAGAACCCTGCTGCCGGGCTCTTCCTCCCGCAGGCGGCGCGTCAGTGCTTCCAGCTCTTTCGGGTCGTTGTCAATCGCGAGTATATTCATCGGCTTGGTTCACGCTCCTGCCGGGGACTCCGTCCATAAGAAGTACCGGTTCCCCACATTGATCTGTTATTGTTTTATTATGACAAGGGAACCGTAACAAAAGCGTGACAAAAAACCGGCCCCATCTTAAAAAGATGAGGCCGGATATTTTTCGGGAAGTTTCCCAGATCTGTTAATGCCGGTCCAGGTAGGCGACGACGAATTCCGCCCAGCTGTACTGGGCCATATACTCGCCCATATAGGCGTTCACCATCTGTACGTCGCCCTGGATAAAGTCGTAATAGTCGCAGGAAAATGCCTCCGGCAGCACGGCCAGCCAGCCCCGCCCTTTCGCCAGCACCCCGGTCACGCCGGCCGCCGCCATGGTATCGGTCAAATCCTTGACCAGCTGCCGCAGGTGGCTTTGAAGCGCGGTGGAATCGGGCTGGTCCTCCCAAAGCACGGCGGCCAGCTCCCGCACGGTGCAGACCGCCCCCCGGCGGTTCACCAGGTAGGCAAACAGCTCTTTCGTTTTGCTGCGGGCAAATTTCAAAGGCAGTCCGCCGAAGAACACCTCGAAATTGCCGAAGCACTGCACCCGCAGGCGGCCGTCGTCCTCCCGCAGCACCGGGCGGCGCAGGTCTTCCAGCTCCCAGCGGATGGTTTCCGGCGTCGCGGGCTTCAGAACATAGCCCGAAGCGTGCAGGTGGAACGCCTCCCCCATGTACTCCGCGTATCCCGTTACAAATACAATGTTTACACAGTTATAAAGGTCCTTGAGGCGCTTGGCAAGCTCCAGCCCGGTCAAATCGAACATCTCCACGTCCAAAAACGCCACGTCGGGATAAAACGAGCCGCATTTCACCTGTTCCAGCGCCTCCAAAGGGTCTGTAAAGGCGAACAGCGAACAGTTGGGCACCACTTCCCGAATGGCACGCCCCAGCACCTCAAGGGCGATGGGCTCGTCGTCCACGGCCAACACAGTCATGCTCACACGGTTTCCCCTCCCTTGGAATGTCGATTTTCACGGTGGTTCCCCGCCCGGGAACGCTCTCCACGTCCAGTCCGCCCCCGCATTGGTTTTCCAGCCGCATGCGCACGTTTTCAATGCCCGCGTGGCCGCAGCCGTCTTCCGGTTTCTTCTCAGGGTCAAAGCCCACGCCGTCGTCCGTCACGGTAATCCGCCAGCCGCCTTCCGTTTCCTCCGTGGCAATCCACACGGTTCCGCCCTCCCGCCGTTTGGTGATGCCATGGCGCACGGCGTTTTCCACGATGGGCTGCAGCGTCAGCGTCGGAACCGAAAAATCCGTAACCGGCAAATCATAGACGGCCTTTACCCGCTCCCCGAACCGCAGCTGCTCCAGTTCCAGATAATTTCTGCAATGGGTAAGCTCCTGGGAGAATGGGATGGGCCTGCGGGCCGTCAGGGAATTCATGTTGCCCCGCAGGAACAGGGAAAAGCTGTCCACCGCCTTTTCCGCCTGGGGCGGGTCGGTGGCGCACAGGCCCTTAATGGTCGTCAGCGCGTTGTAGAGAAAATGGGGCTGTATCTGGCTGAGCATGACCGAAATCCGCATCTGGGTCAACTCCAGCTCCCGCTCCTTGGTGCGCCGGGCCTGCTCCACCTGCAAAAACAAGAAAATCACCAAAATGGAGATGGTGACCGCCAGGTTGAGCAAGGCCACGCCGTATACAAAAATCTGCACGCACATGGCCAGAACCGGCAGCAGGATATAGGACCACAGCGCCGCAGATTCCTGCCGCTCAATCGCCTCCCGGTACCGGACCAGCAGCCCCGCGTTGACGCACATGCCGAAAATTCCGCCGACCTGGGAAAGCCAGAACCACCCCTGGCGGTGGTAGACGTTCTGGTCGTCAATCCGGTAAAAAAGGTCACAGAATTGGGAGACGACCACCAGCGCCATGGAGACCACAGCCATTCCTCGAATCAGCCGGAGCGGAACCGGGGAAACACGGGTATGCTGTCCAAGATAAACGGTGAGATAGTGGGTAAAAATAGCCAGCAGCACATAGCCCAGGGCAAACACGAGAAAATTCGAGATCCGCACGCCCCACCAGCTGACCGGGTCCAGCCGTCCTTTAAACAGCCAGGCGGCGGCATCGCAAAGCAAAATCACGGCGTTGCACACCAGCAGCCTCAGGAACAGCCGGTTCAGCGCGCCGCGGGATCGGTCGCCCACGAACAGGCACACTGCCACAATGAACGACAGCACGCAGCCCCATAGCTCCAGCGAAACATTGATATAGCCGACAACGCTCATGTTCCCTTTCCCCTCTCGGCCCGCACGGGTTGCCGAGCCCTTCCTCTCCCCAGCCATTTCAGGCGGGAGTTTCTTTTATTCTAGCGGCAACCGGGAAAAAATGCAAGCCGGGCCGAGAGCAGTCCCGCCAACCCACAGCCAACCCTGATCCGTCCCTATCCGTAAAGGCGCAATTCCATAGCGGGAAAAATCAAAACAGGCTGGCTTTCCTCCGTCTTTCCATAGCTGCCATGTCCGGCGGACTTGGCAGAAAAATCCGCGATGCGCAAATTGCTCACCACAGGCGTGGCTGGGCCGGTTGGAAATCGAAGGTTCAAATCCACCCCCAGCATAAAAAATAAAGAGAAGCAAGGAGCTTCTCTTTATTTGGGACCAGAATGACAAAAAGATATGAAATCTCTTTTCTCCAGCCTGAAGTGTGAGGAACTTCACCGAACAAAATGCCGTTCTGAATTCGCCTTCAGAACGGCAGCAGATTGATATAAAACTTGTTGCAACCGATAGGTTGCCGGCGCAACCATTGATTTTACCTTCTTATGAGTAGGTTTTAATGATTCTTTCTGCAATTACCTGTTTCAATACACAGGTATCCATAGCCTGCTTTTCTATATAACGGTGAGCTTCGGGCTCCGTCATATGCAATTCACTGACAAGAAGTAATTTTGCACGGTTTACAATACGTATTTCTTCCATACGTTCTTCAACCGACAGCGTCTTCTTTTCCAAATTACGAAGCCGTTCCCTAACGCTGGCAAGCCAGCCGAGTGTCTGAGCTATCATGGTTTTAGTGGTTGGTTTTGGCAAGGTAAATACACCGTGAGAAACAACTTTATTATGTATTTCGGCATGAATTTCGTTTCGGACAAGGAGAAGCACAGCAGTTGTCATAGACCGACAGCAATCAGTAGCAAACCGTATGCCGTTGTCATCAGGCAGAGGTGAATTGATGATAATAAAATCAAAGCTTCTTTCCGCAAGATACCGCTTTGCTTCACTGACGTTGGAGATAAAATATACCGGCTGATACTCAGAGGGTGGCAGAAGTCCGAGCATTGCTTTGTCAAAAGTTTCCGATGAGGAAATCACAAGAACGCTGTAAATTCTTGCTTCTAAGCTCATTTGCTGCCACTCCTCTTGAATTAGTATGATCCTAATTTACTGATTACAGTAAATCTGAAGCACCTTCTCCGGAATATGCGCCTTGATAAAATCGCTGCTCCCAGCAACCGCACAAGCTTCTTTTATGGTCTGCGGCAGCTTTTTATAAGGCTTTACTGTTTCTTCGTCAGCATAGAACAGGTTGATATCCGCCGCCGGCATAAGTTCTGCCTTGTCCTTCAATCCTTCAAGTGCCGCATAGATAACGAGAGCAAAAGCAATATACGGATTGGCTGACGGATCGGGAGAACGCAGTTCCGCTCGTTTGCTGGATTCGGGGGTGGCCGGAATACGGACAAGCTGAGAACGGTTTTCCCTCGACCAAGAGACAAACGCAGGCGCCTTATTTTCACCAAAACGGGCATAAGAGTTTTCAGTCGGGTTCAGGAACGCTGTCATTTCACAAACACGGTTCAGTATACCTGCAATCATATAGTGCATATCCTGTATGTTATTTCCGGGTGACACCGAAACATTGACATGGAAACCGTTACCGGGTTGATCAGCAAGCGGTTTAGGCGAAAAATCCACATAAAGGCCATTGCGGTAAGCCACTGTTTTCACAACCGTTTGGAAGGTTATGGTATTATCAGCAGCGGAAAGCGGATCAGAATAGCGGAAATCAATTTCATTCTGCCCCGGCCCTTCCTCGTGATGAGAGGATTCGGGCTTTATCCCCATCTGTTCAAGAGTTAAACAAATTTCACGGCGGATATTCTCACCTCTGTCATCGGGAGCAATATCCATATAGCCCGCTTCATCATAGGGTGTTTTGGTGGGCTTACCTTTATCATCCAGCAAGAACAGATAGAATTCCTGTTCCGCACCGAAAGCAAAAGAGTAACCTTCTTTTTCAGCATCGGCAATCGCTTGTCTGAGGATATCCCTTGTGTCGCATTCAAAAGGAGTTCCGTCAGGATAGGTGATGTGTGTAAACATACGCACAACCTTGCCGTGTTCGGGACGCCAAGGGAGGAACATAAGAGTTTCAGGGTCGGGATGCAAAAGCAAATCCGAATGCGTTTCATCACCAAAGCCGGTAATGGCAGATGCATCAAATGCTATGCCGTATTCAAAAGCGCGAGAAAGTTCAGACGGCATAATCGCAATATTCTTTTGTCTGCCGAATACGTCACAGAAGGCGAGACGAATGAATTTAACATCCTCTTCCTGCACAAACTGCATGACCTCTTCCTTAGAATACTTCATAAGCGACACCTCTTTCTTCTAGTTCGCCACATACATCTGCTTGTAGGGGTTTTTGCTGTCGGGGACAGCAACTGTAAATGGCGAATTCAGTATTTTTTCTTTATCATATCCGAATAAACTTGCATACTCGGAAATCTGTTCTGTAACAGACCCCATATCCGCAGAAGTTGCCGGCCTTAAGGAAATATTTTGGGGAAAATCATTTTGCAGAACATTTCCTCTGAAAAACACTTTCCCGCCGTGCATTCCCGTACAGGGAAAGTTGCCGACAATCTTACCGCTGGTGTTTAACGCCAAGACCACAATAATCCCGCCTGCCTGATATTCGCCGAGGAAACTTCCTGCCGAACCGCCGATAATCATAACCGGAACCTTTTCCTTGTACTCCTTCATATGAATTCCGGCACGGTACCCTGCGTTCCCTTTAATATAGATCTTTCCTCCGCGCATAGCGTATCCTGCGGCATCTCCGATATTGCCGTGAATGATAATTTCACCGTCATTCATGGTATCTCCCACGGCGTCCTGTGCATTGCCGTTTACCGTGATAGAAGCACCGTTCAGATAGGAGCCAAGCGCGTTTCCAGGAACACCTTCAATGGTTATGCATTTATCTTTCATACCTGAAGCGATAAATCTCTGCCCACAGCAGCCTGACAAGGTAACCGGGCTGTTGCTGCCACGTAGTTTTTCGTTAAGCTCTTTAAATCCGAGACCTGTCACATTAAATAACATAATATTATACCACGCTTCCAAGTTTTTTTCTACGTGTTTCGCAAGGAAATGCAAAAAGTGACGCATTTTCTGTCAAGGAATCAAAATCGAGTGTATCGAGAGGCGTCTTTTCACGGATAAGAGATGTATAGATCCCCCCTCCCAGGATATCGCCGATCAAGATATATCCTTTCAACTTGCCTTCCTTTACAAAAAATTTTTTAGCGCTGTCGGAAAGCATTTTGCTGTAAACCGTGCCGCCATCCTTTTCAGCTGCATAGCTGCCGGCTGTCATAATATGCAGCCCCATAAATCCGATGGAGTTCATAGGAATAGCGTTGTCAAAATCTCTGCTTCCATCCGCCATATTAACGCCTGCCGTAAATCCTCCTATGTACGCATTGGGGAGCAAGGCAAGCACACGGTTTTTACCGATGGACAGATCGTAGCCTTCTGAACAATCGCCTGCGGCAAACACATCGGGGATACTTGTTTCCATTTTTGTATTTACCACAACGCCCCGATTTACCTCACCGCCAATATCGGCAATGAGGGAAATATTGGGGCGAACGCCGACCGCCGTAACCAAAATGTCAAACTCAACTTGCCTGCTGCTCTGCATGACTGCAGTATTTTCGTGAAAGGAGTTCACACTGTCGCCCATAAGAAACTCCACACCGTTCTGTTCAAGGTGTGCCTGGACTATAGGGGCAGTGTCATCGTCAAGAATACTGGAAAGCACATTGTCAGCCAGATCACAGACGGTAATCTGGCCGACTTTATCTTTTAAGCCCTCCGCACATTTAAGCCCGATAAGTCCGGCGCCTACGATCAGCACCTTCGATGTTTCGCATATTGCTTTTTCCAAGGCCAAGGTATCGTCAAGTGTCAGAAAAGAAAAACGCTGCGTCACGGTTTCTATTCCGTCAAAATGGGGAAGAAACGGAGAGGCGCCGGTCGCTATGAGAAGTTTGTCATAGGGCAGTGTTTCACCGTTTGATAACAAAACAGTGTGTTCCGCCGGATCGATTCTGTCTGCTGTTTCGCCGTAAACGACCTCGCAGCCATTGTTGCGATAAAAGGTATCCTCCCGGTACTGCATCTTTTCAAGGCTGGTTCTCCCCTGCAGATAGTAAGAAATAAGCGGCCTACAATAAACAGGATAATTTTCACCGGATATTACTGTAATGGGAGTATTCTTATCAGTCTTACGGATACCCTCAATGCACCCGGCAGCTGCAATTCCGTTACCGACAATTACATATCGTTTCATCACCGTCACCTCTCCTCGTAAACAATAGCTCTGTTGGGACAGCCTTTTACACAGGCAGGCTCCCCGCAGGAGTTCTCTAGACACAGCTCGCATTTGCTGGCCGTTCCGTTTTCACCCACAGAAAGTGAGCCGTAGGGACAAACCATAATGCAGCTAAAGCATCCTACGCATTTGGTTTTGTCAATACAAACACGCCCGTCTTTCCTGTGCAAAGCGCCTGAAATGCAAGCTTTAACACACAGCGGATCTTCGCAATGACGGCAAGAAACAGCAAAATTGATTTTGTCGTCTCCTTCAACCCGGATGTTAGGATACATCGGTTTTCCTTTTAACGCTTTTGCCATATCCTTTTTGCCGGAGTTTGCGAATGCGCAGTTGTATTCGCAAAGGCGGCAGCCGAGGCACCATTCTTCATTCACAAAGACTCTTTTCATTTTTATTCCCCCGCATGAGAAATACCGAGTATTTTAAGTTCCCTGTCAGTTAATCCTATGCCGCGAAGCATAAGGCGGTTTCCGCGCAAGGATTCGATGGCGTTGATTCCCATACCGCCCATAAGCTCCTTGATTTCATGCCGCCAGGCATTCATCAGATTGACAAGATGTTCCCGGCCGATTCCAGGGTTAAGACGTTTCACCAGCTCAGGCCGTTGTGTGGCGATACCCCAATTGCAGTTACCTGTTTGACAGGTACGGCAGAGATGACAGCCCAGCGCGAGCAGCGCGGCTGTTGCGATATAGCAGGCATCCGCCCCCAAAGCTACCGCTTTAACAACATCCGCAGCCGAGCGAATACTGCCGCCGACAATCAAGGAAACATTGTTGCGGATGCCTTCGTCACGCAGCCTTTGATCAACGGCCGCCAATGCCAGCTCTATGGGAATACCGACATTATCACGAATTCTCGTGGGAGCGGCGCCGGTGCCGCCGCGGAATCCGTCAATCGCGATAATATCGGCGCCGCTTCGGGCAATACCGCTGGCGATAGCAGCAATATTGTGAACTGCCGCAACCTTGACAATAACAGGCTTTCTATATTCAGTTGATTCTTTTAAGGAGTAAACAAGCTGCCTTAAATCCTCAATGGAATAAATATCATGGTGGGGTGCAGGAGAAATGGCATCGCTGCCCTCGGGAATCATTCGGGTGCGGGAAACATCGCCTACTATTTTCGTTCCTGGCAGATGTCCGCCGATACCGGGCTTTGCACCTTGGCCCATTTTAATCTCTATCGCGGCGCCGGCTTCCAGGTAATCTTTGTATACGCCGAAACGGCCGGAGGCAACCTGAACAATGGTGTTTTCACCGTAACCATAGAAATCCTCGTGAAGTCCTCCCTCGCCGGTATTATAATAAACACCGAGTTTTTCTGCAGCTGTTGCAAGGGACTTATGAGCATTATAGCTGATAGAACCGTAGCTCATAGCCGAGAACATCACCGGCATTGAAAGTTCAAGTTGAGGCGGAAGGTCAAATTTGAGTTTACCATCCTGCTCCCGTTCGATCTTGCCCGGCTTTTTTCCGAGGAACACTTTCGTTTCCATGGGTTCGCGCAGAGGATCGATAGAAGGGTTGGTAACCTGCGAAGCGTTAATTAGAATCTTATCCCAATAAACAGGGAAAGGAGCCGGGTTGCCCATGGATGACAAAAGCACACCGCCGGAATAGGCTTGCTTATATATTTCTTTAATGGTATCGTCATGCCAATTCGCATTTTCTCTAAAAGTACAGTCGCTCTTGACGATTTTAAGCGCTCTTGTAGGGCAGAGCGAAACGCAGCGCTGACAGTTTACGCAACTGCTTTCATTGGAAACCATAAGTCCCGATTCGCTGTCGAAGGCATGCACTTCATTTGCACACTGTCTTTCACACACACGGCAGGCAATACACCTGTATTCATTTCTGACTACTTCAAATTCGGGGTAAAACAGCATAGCCATTAAAATGCACCTTTCTTTACTTTGATCATAACAGGCTCGCCGCCTGCCGGAGCATACATATTTTCAGCATTCGGCTCCATGACGCGAATTGCCGCTTCTTCGCTGGCAACAAATACTTTATCGTCCTTTTCACCGACCACCATGGAACGAAGCTTTAAGCGATCGTTCAGTGCCATGAGACCGCCGTTAAATCCAAAGACAATAGAAAAGGGGCCGGTGATGAGCAGGCTTGGGAAAACAGTACGCAAAAACTCGTGTTTCTTTTTATCATAAAGATCGGTTTTATTTTCTATTAAACTCCAAAACGGTGCGGCAATCACGCTTGCCGCTTCACCGAGAGACAGCTTCTGCACGCGAAGGAGGTAATCCATGATATAAGTAATAACCTCGGTATCGGTTTGCAGAGTGCATTGATAACCGAACATTTCGATAAATCGGCGGTTTGCATCATAAGAAGATATTTCACCGTTATGAACGATAGAATAATCCAACAAAGTAAAAGGATGCGCGCCGCCCCACCAGCCGGGTGTGTTGGTGGGATACCTGCCGTGTGCAGTCCAAGAATAACCCTCGTATTCGTCCAACTGATAGAAGACTCCCACGTCTTCGGGAAATCCCACCGCCTTAAACGCCCCCATATTCTTGCCGCTTGAAAAAACATAGGCGCCGGGCATTTCGCAGTTGATTTTCATCACGGTACGAGCAACATATTCCTTTTCGTCAAGCTGAAGATTGTTCAGCTGAGACAAAAGAGGAGCCACAAAATAACGCCAGATTACCGGCTCGTCGGTAATTGCCGGAATTTTTCTTGTGGGGATAATTTCGCTTCTAATAATCTCAAATCGTTCCTTTAAGAACACTTCGCAGCTCTTTCGTACGGCTCTGTCATTAAAAAACATATGTAGGGCATAAAAATCCCTATACTCAGGATAAATGCCGTAGGCCGCAAACCCACCGCCAAGACCGTTGGAACGGTCGTGCATCGGTTTCATAGAGTTTACGATCTTTTCACCGGTCAATCGGTTTCCGTCTTTCGATATCACAGCAGCAATGGCGCAGCCGGAAGGAATTCTTATTTGACCCTCAATACTGTTCATAAAGATCTGTGTCCTTTCCTCCTGTAATAAAAAAAGAAAGGCGTTCATTTCAGCACAGAATCAGTCCTGTGCTGAAATGAACGCCTTTGCTCATCGGAAGGTATTGTACTGCAAAAGGGCATAACTGTCAATCCTAAATTCCAAATAGAGAAATTTTCTCCAAAAGAGGTTGACAAACATCTTCTGTGGGTGTAGAATGCAACCCGTAAAAGGCAAAGGCGTCTTTAAGCGGTGAGTAAGTTCACCCTTAAAGACGCCTTTTGTTCTTTTAGGAGGCAAAAAGGAGTTGCATTTTGAGGACGTACCAGAGCGTTTCAAGCATTATATAAGCTGGATATTGTAAAAGGCAAGGGCGTCTTTCATGTAACACAAATGAAAGGCGCTCTGTACATTTTTGAAAGGAATGGTGCAGCATTATGAGTACAGTAACAAAGATTTTCGGAAGCAAGGTTTTTGATGACCGGGTTATGAAGGCAAAGCTGCCGGCGAAAATCTACAATTCCCTGAGAAGAACGATTGACGAAGGCGTCGACTTGGATATCGGCGTTGCAAATGCTGTTGCATCTGCAATGAAGGATTGGGCAGTGGAAAATGGAGCCACCCACTATACTCATTGGTTTCAGCCGCTTACCGGAATTACTGCCGAAAAGCATGACAGTTTTATTTCTCCCTCGCCCGATGGTGGGATAATTATGGAGTTCTCCGGCAAAGAACTTATTAAGGGCGAGCCGGACGCCTCCTCGTTCCCGTCCGGCGGTATCCGGGCAACCTTTGAAGCCCGCGGCTATACTGCTTGGGATCCAACATCCTATGCGTTTATCAAGGGAAAAACCCTTTGTATTCCTACCGCTTTCTGCTCTTACGGAGGGGAGGCGCTGGACAAGAAAACGCCTCTGCTCCGCTCTATGGAAGCGCTCAACACCCAGGCGCTTCGCATCCTTCGTTTGTTCGGCAACGACGCTGTAAAATGCGTGAAAACTTCAGTAGGCCCCGAACAGGAATATTTCCTCATCACAAAGGAAATGTACGATGCCCGCCCTGACATTCGCTTTACCGGCAGAACACTTTTTGGTGCAAAGCCTCCGAAGGGTCAGGAAATGGATGACCATTATTTCGGTGTGATTAAACCGAGGGTTGCCGAGTTTATGGAAGACCTGAACGAAGAACTCTGGAAGCTCGGTATTCTTGCAAAAACCGAACACAATGAGGTTGCCCCGGCGCAGCACGAACTTGCTCCTATTTATACCACCACTAATATTGCAACCGACCATAACCAGCTCACTATGGAAATCATGCAAAAGGTTGCCATCCGCCATGAACTTGTTTGTCTGCTTCACGAAAAGCCTTTTGCCGGTGTAAACGGAAGCGGCAAGCACAACAACTGGTCTATTTCAACCGATACCGGTGCGAACCTTTTGTCTCCCGGTGCAACCCCTTGTGAAAATGCTCAGTTTCTCTTGTTTCTGTGCGCCGTAATCAAGGCGGTTGACGATTATCAGGATCTGCTTCGTATCTCAGTGGCAACTGCCGGCAACGATCACAGACTCGGTGCGAACGAGGCGCCTCCTGCTGTTGTTTCCATGTTCCTCGGCGACGAGCTGAATGCAATCCTCGAGGCTATTGAGACTGATACTCCTTATGTTGCCGCAGATAAGACAAAAATGAAGCTCGGCGTTAATGTGCTTCCGAAATTCACAAGAGATACTACCGACCGTAACCGCACCTCCCCCTTTGCTTTCACCGGCAATAAATTTGAGTTCCGTATGCTCGGTTCTTCTAACAGCATTGCCTGTGCGAACATCATGCTGAACGCTGCTGTTGCTGAATCTCTCAAGATATATGCCGACCGCCTTGAAGGCACGGAGGACTTTGAAACCGCTCTCCATGAAATGATCAAGAAAACGATCAAGGATCACAAGAGAATCATCTTTAACGGAAACGGTTATGACGATAGTTGGATTAAGGAAGCAACTGAACAGCGTGGTCTTCTGAACTACCGTACTACAGCGGATTGTATGCCGCATTTGCTGGATAAAAAGAATGTTGAAATGCTCACCGCACACAAGGTATTTTCCAACAGAGAGCTTCAGTCCCGTGAGGAAATTATGCTGGAAAACTACTGCAAGACAGTCATTATTGAAGCAAATACGATGACGGATATGGCGAAATGTTCCTACGCTCCGGCAATCGAAAGATACGCCTCCAGTATTGCTCAAAATGCAATGTTTAAAAAGAACCTGGATGCAACTATCCCCTGTGCATATGAAGCTGGTATCGTAAAGCGCTTGTCCGTTCTTTGCGACAGAATTGCAAATACCGCCGACGAACTTGAAAGCGCAGTAATTAAACTTAGCGATGCTGAAAGTATTGACGAAGAGGCGTATATGATCCGTGATACCGTACTTGTAAAGATGGCGGAACTCAGAGCCGCCGTTGACGAGGCGGAAACCATTACCTCGAAGGATTTTTGGCCCTTCCCATCCTATGCCGATATGTTGTTCAGCGTAAGGTAAAAATCATTTCACAAAAAGGAGATTGAGTAGTATGAACGACTTAGTTTCGACAGTACAGGAAGCCATTACATCAGAAGTTTTCGGAGTGTGGTTTTTGATAGGCGCCGCCCTGGTGTTCTTTATGCAGGCCGGCTTTGCAATGGTAGAAACCGGCTTTACAAGGGCAAAAAACGCCGGAAATATCATAATGAAAAACTTAATGGATTTCTGTATCGGTACAGTAATGTTCGTTTTTTTAGGATTTGCCCTGATGATGGCAGAAGACTATCTTTTTGGAATGATTGGTATTCCTAACCTTGATATTTTTACTGACTTTGGCGGTTTCATTAAAGAAAATGCTTCAAGTTTCGTATTCAACTTGGTTTTCTGCGCAACGGCCGCGACAATTGTATCTGGCGCAATGGCAGAAAGGACAAAATTTGTTTCTTACTGTATTTATTCCGGCATCATTTCCCTTGTAGTTTATCCTATTGAAGCCGGTTGGGTTTGGAACTCTCAGGGTTGGCTGGCACAAGTCGGCTTCCACGACTTCGCCGGTTCTGCGGTAATTCACTCTGTCGGCGGACTGACGGCGCTGATAGGAGCGATTATGGTCGGGCCACGCCTTGGAAAGTATGTCAAGGATAAGGCTGGCAAGGTTACAAAGGTGAATGCGATTCCCGGCCACTCCATTACGCTCGGCGCGCTTGGCTGCTTCATACTTTGGTTTGGCTGGTACGGCTTTAACGGCGCCGCCGCATGGGACGGAAGTTCTCTGGCATCTATTTTCTTGACCACGACGATCGCTCCTGCTGTCGCAACGTGCGTGACTATGTTGTTTACTTGGATGAAAAACGGCAAGCCCGACGTTTCGATGTGTTTGAATGCGTCGTTAGCGGGATTGGTAGGGATTACGGCCGGTTGTGACGCGCTGGATGCGCTTGGTTCCATAATCGTTGGCGTCGTTTCAGGTATTCTTGTGGTAGTTGTGGTTGAATTTCTTGATCTAAAGCTTCACATTGACGATCCCGTCGGTGCGGTTGGCGTGCATCTTGCAAACGGTGTTTGGGGCACGGTTGCGGTTGGCCTCTTAGCCAACCCGAATGCTCCTGCCGGACTGGAAGGATTGTTCTATACAGGCAGTTTCAATCTTTTAGGGATTCAGGCGCTTGGCGTTGTATGCATCCTTGCCTGGACCGCACTCACAATGTCTATCACCTTCTTTATCATCAAGAAAACGGTCGGCCTTCGTGTGGAGCGTGAGGAAGAAATTAAGGGCCTTGACAGTACGGAACACGGTCTCCCCTCTGCATATGCAGATTTTGTGCCGGCTGTAGAGAGCCTTGATTACGGTACATATGAAGGGGCTGTTGCCGTTACCGGAGAAGTTCCTGCTGCCGAAGCGGTAGAGGTTAAGAAAATGCCGACATTCCACGATGAGAATGCGCCTAAGTTTACAAAGGTCGAAATTGTTTGCAAGGAAGCCAGGCTGGAATCTCTTAAAAATGCTATGATGGATCTTGGTATTACCGGTATGACGGTATCTCATGTCCTCGGCTGCGGCATTCAGAAAGGCAAGCCAGAATATTACCGCGGCGTTCCGGTTGTGGCAACGCTTTTGCCAAAAGTACAGGTTGAGATCGTAATCAGCCAGGTGCCTGTAAGAAGCGTCATTGAGGCGGCGAAGAAAATCCTTTACACCGGACATATCGGCGACGGCAAGATCTTCGTTTACGATGTGGAAAACGTCGTCAAGGTTCGTACCGGTGAGGAAGGCTACGATGCCCTTCAAGATGTAGAATAAACAATGATTTGAAAGGTGCTTTCAACGGGCTACCGATAAACCCTATCTAAAAAAAGTTGCGTCTATAAAAGTTTTGCTCAAGCTTTTTCATGAGAAGTCAGGGTATGGGGCAGCGTTCCATATAATAAGAGCGTTTGAGATAGGAGAAGTAACACAGAGAGCCGCTCACAGCGAGTGCGGGATGGTGAGAGCCGTACAGTAGGCTCTGTGCGAATAACACTTATCGGGCTTCTACGGCAGGCACGCCGTAAGCCTTGCGTTAATAGGCGGAGTTTTGATGGAAACGCTAGAGTGATAAAGATAGGTGTCACAGCAAGAACAGCACTCGCCCTATGGAATGCTGAATATTGTTCGTATTCATGGAGGCGAAACCATGTGTTCTATCATGGGTTACTGCGGGAGTTCTAACTCTGCAGTAGAGAGAGTTTTTAAGTTGGGATTTGAAAGGACAATCTCTAGGGGTCCGACGATACAAGAATCATTGATACAGGCAGAGGCCTGCTCGGCTTTCACCGGCTGGCAATTATGGGGCTACATCCGGAAGGAATGCAGCCTTTTCGTCTTGAAAAAAGCTTTTGTGTTTGTAACGGGTTTGTAACGGCGAAATATAATTTGTAAAATATGTAATGTCGGTAAATCTCAAACTGAAAATCAACGCCTACGGCAAAAGAAAATATCTGCTCCGGCATGCCTTTGAAGGGAAAAACCTATTGCCCGATGATATTTTGTGACGTGAAAAAGCTGTCTTTTCCAACGCTGTGGGTCACTCAATGGTGGATAACCTGAAGGAATATGCAGAAAACTATTATTCCGACAGTGAATTTTAATTGCTGCGTAAAAAATACGGTCACGCAACATCCTTCACGAAAGAATCTCTGTTTTACCGAGAGTTGTTTGAAAAGTATTATGGCAGTCAAGAGCAAATGATCGCCGATTTCTGGATGTCCAACAACGCTTGGGGAGGCTGCAATGTAAATTACCGCCCGCGTTCTTTCTAACTATGGTAACAGCGGCAAGTAAAAAAGGAATATAGAAGATGAAGAGTACTGTAAACCATAACAAAATCTGTCACAGCAGAACGAGGTGTTATTTATGACGAAATATATATTTGTGACCGGCGGTGTTGTGTCGGGACTTGGCAAAGGCATCACGGCGGCATCCCTTGGACGTCTCTTAAAGAATCGGGGAGTAAAGGTTGCGGCGCAAAAGCTTGACCCGTATATCAATGTAGATCCCGGTACAATGAGTCCCTACCAGCATGGCGAGGTGTTCGTCACCGCTGATGGCGCTGAAACCGATCTTGATCTCGGACACTACGAACGCTTTATTGACGAAAACCTGAATAAGTTTTCCAATCTTACCACAGGCAAGGTCTATTGGAACGTTTTGAACAAAGAACGCCGCGGCGAATATCTCGGACACACTGTTCAGGTAATTCCGCACATCACTGACGAAATCAAGGCTTTCATTTACAGAGTTGGCAAGCAAACTGACGCCGATGTAGTGATTACCGAAATCGGCGGCACGATCGGGGATATTGAATCTCAGCCATTCCTTGAAGCGATCAGGCAGGTATCTCTCGAGGTGGGCAAGGGAAACAGCCTGTTTATCCA
The DNA here is from genome assembly GCF_900048895.1 of Neglectibacter timonensis. Classification (GTDB taxonomy): domain Bacteria; phylum Bacillota; class Clostridia; order Oscillospirales; family Acutalibacteraceae; genus Acutalibacter; species Acutalibacter timonensis. The sequence continues at coordinate 1,566,549 of NZ_LT160640.1, forward strand.
TGTGACTTTAGTGCCGTTTTTAAGCGGCTCTGACGAACACAAATCCAAACCTACTCAACATTCGGTAAAAGAATTGCAGGGGATGGGCATCAGCCCCGATATAATTGTGCTTCGCTGTGATAGACCTTTGGAAGAGTCCATTTTTAGGAAAATATCGCTTTTTTGTAATGTAAAGCCGGATTGTGTTATTGAAAATATCACGCTGCCTATTCTGTATGAAGCGCCGCTTATGCTTGAAAAATCGCATTTTTCAGAGGTCGTATGCAGAGAACTGAATCTCAAAACAAAGCCTATTGATTTGACAGAATGGCGTAAGATGGTCGAAAACATCAAAAACCGCCCCTACTGCATCAATATTGGTCTTGTAGGCAAATATACCCAGCTTCACGATGCTTATCTCTCGGTTGCGGAAGCGCTCCGTCACGCTGGTTATGTCTATAACGCCCACATTAAAATCCACTGGATTGATTCAGAAACTCTGAATGAGGAGAGTGCCGATGATGTGTTAGGCAAGCTCGACGGCATTATTGTTCCCGGCGGTTTCGGCGACAGGGGCGTTGAAGGAATGATTTGCGCAGCTAAATACGCCCGTGAAAATGATTTGCCGTACTTCGGCATTTGCCTTGGTATGCAGGTTGCGGTTATCGAATATGCGAGAAATGTGCTCGGTCTTCGTGATGCCAACTCCGGAGAGTTTGACGAAGCTTGTCCCCATAAGGTGATAGATTTCATGCCAGGCCAAAGTGATGAGGTCGACAAGGGCGGAACGCTTAGGCTCGGCGCCTATCCTTGTATTATTAAACCCGATACGGTTTTGGAAAAGCTGTATGGATCCACCGAGATCAGCGAACGCCACCGTCACCGTTATGAGTTTAACAACGATTACCGCAAGCAGTATGAGGATGCCGGTCTTACCCTTGCAGGGACTTCACCGGACGGGAGACTGATTGAAACGATTGAACTCAGCGACAGGCCGTTTTTTGTGGGCGTTCAGTATCACCCTGAATTTGGCAGCCGCCCTAACCGTGCCCATCCTCTGTTCAAGGGATTTATCCGTGCAGCATTTGATCATTCGAAGGAAGGAATACTATGAGTATCCATGAAGAATGCGGTGTGTTCGGAGCAATCGCAAAAACGAACCTTGACATAGGGAATCTTGTCTATTACGGGCTTTATGCTCTCCAGCACAGAGGGCAGGAGAGCTGCGGCATTGTGATTAATGATGACGGTGTATTCACCTCTCATAAGGATTTAGGACTTGTAGGGGAAGTGTTCGGAGGCGGGGCGTTATCCGCACTGCCTCAAGGTAAAATTGCTGTCGGTCATGTGAGATACGGAACGACAGGTGGAAACAACCGGAATAACTGCCAGCCTATTGAAGTGAATCACCAAAAGGGGCGGATGGCCATCGCTCACAACGGCAACCTCAGCAACGCCGCGGAGCTTCGTGACAGTTTGGAGCTGTCCGGCGCTATCTTTCATACTACAAGCGATACCGAAACGATCGCTTATCTTGTTACAAAAAAAAGGCTTCATTCCGGTTCCATTGAGGAAGCGGTCAGCCGAGCGCTTCCTTCTTTAGAGGGAGCCTATTCGCTTGTTTTAATGTCGCCGCAAAAGCTGATACTGGTCCGTGACCCGCACGGCTTCCGCCCTCTTTGCTTTGGTAAAACGGCTGACGGAATTTATGTTGCCGCTTCTGAAAGTGCCGCGCTCTCGGCGGTGGGAGCGGAATTTATACGGGATGTCGCCCCCGGTGAGATCGTTGTATTTGACGGCGAGAATGTTGTTTCGCGCACGGAGCACTGCAACAAAAAACCTAAAAAGCTATGTGCTTTTGAATACATCTATTTTTCCCGTCCCGATTCGGTCATAGACGGAATATCGGTCCATAAAGCAAGATTCAGAGCCGGAGAAATTTTAGCGGAACGCCGCCCTGCTGATGCCGACATTGTTTTCGGCGTTCCCGATTCGGGACTTGATGCGGCGCTCGGCTTCAGCCATCTATCGGGAATCCCTTATACAATCGGCCTAATTAAGAATAAATATATTGGCAGAACCTTTATTTCACCCGGTCAGTCCACAAGAATAGACCAAGTTAACATAAAGCTTTCCGCTATCGTGGACAATGTAAAAGGGAAACGAGTGGTTTTGGTTGACGATTCCATTGTGCGGGGAACAACCTCCGGCAGAATTGTCAAGCTGCTTCGGGATGCGGGCGCCAAAGAAATACATATGCGAATTTCTTCACCGCCGTTTTTGCACCCCTGCTATTACGGAACGGATATTGACAGTGAGGGGAACCTCATTGCCTGCAAATACACGGTAGATGAAATAGCGGAAAGGATCGGAGCAGATTCTTTGGGATATTTATCGGTAGAAAATCTATCTGAAATGATCGGAAACAGGTCTTATTGCAGCGCCTGTTTTGACGGCGATTATCCAACCGCCATACCGAGCGACACACGAAAAGATCGCTTTGAGCAAAAGCTATCCGTGAAGAGCGGCGCTGATAACCTGCGAGAAGGGCTACTCCCATAAACCAACCTTGAAGGCAAATCGTCGTTATTTATCACGATTGCCTCTGATAACACCGTTACAAAGTGGTCCGGTAAGTACCGTTTATAAAGGAGAACAAGTTGTATACATTACTCCACTATTAACCGCTTCCATACTCTTTCAACTTGACTGGCGCTTGCGCGGCGGTCTTTTTGTCGTGCTCTTTTTTGCCTACTTTTTATTTGTAACCTTTTAAAATTTAGAAAAAAGTTAAATTCAATCAATAGACATCTCTCCTTTCACAAGGCGAAAGGAAATTTATCGGAAAACAGCCCGCAGGGCTGGGCTTGAGTCTCCATCCTGCGAGTTGTTGCCGGCCTATTTTCAGGTTTCGTCAATCCATCTATTTCTCTGCCGGAAACTTCTGCACATTCGACAATGGGGAAAAAGGTGTTAAAACGTAAAAAGCGGGGCCTCCGTCCTGAAAAATCAGGCGGAGACCCCGCGTATGCCGGATTTGCTGCGGGTTACCACTTGGACATCCACGGTAAAACCGTTTTCTGAATTTTGCCCTGAAAAGCCCGCAAACCCGCATGAAACCTAAGAAAAATGGTGTGACATCTTTTTTGTCACACCATCATGGCTGGGCCGGCGGGATTCGAACCCACGGGTGACGGAGTCAAAGTCCGTTGCCTTACCGCTTGGCGACGGCCCAATATATGGAACACGGAGCCTAATTGCTAGAATTAAACTCCGTGTCCTGTGTGGGGTGGAAGATGGGATTCGAACCCACGGTCTCCAGTGCCACAAACTGGCGCTTTAACCAGCTAAGCTACATCCACCATATTGGCGCGCCAAAAGGGACTCGAACCCCTGGCCTACTGCTTAGAAGGCAGTTGCTCTATCCTGCTGAGCTATTGGCGCATATTTGGGGCTAAAACTTTCGGCCCGCAAGATTCCCTTTCAGGAAAGGAGAGAACAGACACCGGGCTGCATACCAGCATGCGGCCCGACTGTACGGCTCTCACGCGGCCATTCACCGCTGAAATTTTTGGAGCGGGTGATGGGAATCGATCATGTACTCCGCACATGATGCCTCGCCCACCAAAAGCTTTGCTTTTGGTACCGGGCTCGCCGCTCCGGCCTAAAAACATCCCACCGGGATGTTTTCTTTACGGCCAGACCCTCTCGGGTTCGATTCCTCTTTCAGCTGTGAGGAATTTTTGGAGCGGGTGATGGGAATCGAACCCACACGACCAGCTTGGAAGGCTGGGGTTCTACCACTGAACTACACCCGCACGTTTCGCGACGGTAGTTATTATAGCATGACCGCATAATTTCGTCAAGAGTTTTCTGATTTTTACTCTTCCCTTTTTCCGTAAAAAAACTCCTGGCAAAAACCCGCATAACAATGGCGGCAGAAGCGCGTTCCGCCGCCATAATTTCTATCCTGTAAAAACGCCCTTACTCAGGCCGCTTCTAAAAAGCGTACTGTGTTCATCAGCAGTGTAACGCCTTCCGCCCGTGTGATGGTGTTCTGGGGGCGGACCGTGCCGTCTTCATAGCCGGATAACAGTCCCATTTTCTGTGCCTTTGCCAGTGTTTCTCTAGCGTAGTCGCTGATCCGCGCCGCATCCGCAAAGTCGGCCTCTTCCGCCGCAACGGAAATCCCCCGGCTTTCGACATATCGCACCATCATAGTAGCGGCCTGCTCGCGGGTAACATTGGCCAGAGGGGCAAATTTCGTCTCTGAAACACCGTAAGCCACACCGCTTTCATACGCCCAGTTCACTGCATCGGTGTACCAGGTTCCCGGCTTAACATCCTCAAGGGGTGCCGGCTCTGCCGTCGCTTCCCCGCCTTCAGCTCTATACAGCGCCGTGGCGAACATGGCGCGGTTCATCTTTCCCTCCGGTTCAAAATGCGCCAGAGAAGTTCCCCCTGCCAAGCCGCGCTCTGCAGCCTCCATCACGTCGTCCAGATACCATGCATCAGCGCCGATATCGAGGAAAAGGTCGCCTTCAAACAGCGCATACACCGTCATATTTTCTTTCGGCACAATGGTGTATTCCGGCTCTGTACTGAGTAAGGCGCCGTCTGCAGAATACCAGCCGACCACAGGCAGTTCACTTGCCGACGTAAGTGTGGTTTCCTCCCCCCAGAGGCAAACTCCGCCGCCTTCCACCTGACCCGAACGGGAAGAGTGCACGGTTACATTTGCAGTGCGGACACGCTCTGCCGTTACAGGCAAAAGACTCGCATCGCGCAGGGTGTTTGCCGCCGTTTCCTGCGAAAACCGCCATGAGGAAGACATGGGAATCCCGAAATGATCGTATATGATAGATCCATAATTCTGCTTCGAGCGCCAATCCTGCTGGCCGTCAAAAATATAGTTTTTTCCGCCCAGCTTTAATTCCGTCCAGCCGTGATGACCCGTCCAGTCGCCGATTCGCAAAATACCCGTGTGCACATAGCTTTCTATCCCCACATACCGGGCCATAACCGCAAACAAAATCCCCCAGTCATAACACACGCCCGTACGGGCTGTAAGCATATGATAAGCCCGGTAAATCATGTCCTTGGGATATGCCTCCGGCAGGCCGGTTTCGTATGTAAGCGGATACGTCAGCGTAAAGCAGTCGTAGGCCGGGGCATAATCCTGCGAATAGCCGTCCCAGCTGTAGTCTATGTTGTTCACCGCCCAATCATACATGGCCTTGATTCTGGTGTAGGTATCCTTTCCCGCATAGGGTGCTGCAAGGGCTTCCAGCATCTCATCCAGTTCCACATACCCGGTTTTTTGCGGATAGAGCTTTTCCGCGTTGAGCAGCTTCTTCACCGAATCCATGCTCATAGCGTCGCCCACGGCGCCCGCGCTGCCTACCGGCATCAACGCAAGACACATAACAATCGCCAGCAAAAACGCTATTGCCCTGTTGCTCTTTTTCTTCATACAGTACTCCTCCCTTAAAACAGCAGCTATACTTTGCGTACAATACAATGATAGTACTATTTATCCCAGATTGTCAATCTTCTCCTCCTCCATTAAGCGTCAAAAGAGGGAGGCGTCCACCATTTTCTGCCACCGGCTTTTTGAACACATCCAATTCTATCATATTTGTGTCATCTCCAACTTTCAATTCATCGCTCTCTTATTTCTTTCTTCTTCTGGCAGCTTCCTCAAGTTTAGCCGAAGCCTTTTATAAGATTGGAATGGGCGGAAATCCATTTCAGGGCTTACACGCCTTGACTGGTTCGGCTGGCGTTGCTATCTTTTCGATGACTGAAAAATCAAAAGCGTGAAATCCCATTTTTATAATTAAATACAACTAAGCCACACTCTTTACAAATATAGCCTTGAAAATCTGTTCCTGTAAATGCTTTTCTTGCAATCATAACATCTGCTTCATTTTTAGGATTTAACGATATTTTGTGTCTTGTTTGATTGAATGCAACAATATTGGTTGTCTGGAGAAATCCATTTTGCATCTCTTTTCCACACTTAAAACATTTCATTGAACATCTACCTCTCTCTAAACACTATTTGTTTGAAACCATAATTCCATCTGAACTGCTAGTCATTTGATGAATAGTATTCTTGCAGTATCCTTGCTAAAATTTGAGGACTTTCTTCATTTACAACATGACCAGCATTTTCAATCACTTTCATTTCTGCATTTTTTATGTTTTGCGATAAGTAATATGCCGATCTTAAATTTGCGGTATCTTTCTTTCCACAAAGGATTAAAGTTGGGGATTTTATAGTATTCACCTTACCACTAAAATCTAAATTCTTCATAGTGTCTCCCAAAGCGAAAGTATTCTTTTTGTCAAATGCCATCGTTTCAAAAATAGATTTTGGTAAAAATCTGAAAATTAAATTTTGAAAACCAAACATTGCTTTCGGAATTTTATGGGGCGTTCCTATTAAAACTAATGTTTTTATTTTTTGCGGGAAATCCAAAGCATAATTTAACGCCAAAATACCTCCCAACGAAATGCCGCACAAATGAATTTCTCCATCAATTTGGTTACAGTACTTCACAAATGAAGAGTAGAGATTTTCATAACTTGCTTCTTTCCCTTCTAGAATAGAAGATAAACCAGGACACATAATGTCCCCTTTGCTTGGCATGTATGAAATCACTTCATTCCAACTAGTTTCTTTCTGTCCCGAACCATGAACGAAAACTTTTGTTGCCATAAGTATCTCCTATGAATGCTATATTTTATTTTCCCGCCTGCTCAAGCAACTTTTTTGCCAACTGCTGAAACAGGCCGTTGTCTCCTGGCCCATCGGGGCAAGCTGTTCGCTTTATCCGGCAGCCACGCTGTTATATCCTTTATGGTAAGCGGCTTTTGCTTCTACCCGGTGTTCCGAGTAAAGCCATAACACGCACTTTCTCCGCATATTTCCATTATAAATCAAAATTGCAAAAATGCAATTTTTAAAGTGTAACTCTCAAAGAAAAATCTGACGGACAGCACACTGCCCGTCAGATACCCGTCTTACGTAGTTCCTTGTAAACTGTACTTTGCCAAGGACAAAAAAATGCAGCGGCAGGATCATATTCCTGTCGCTGCTTGACTGTCTCGCAAAACTATTGCATATAAGAACTTTCCAATCAGAGCGTTTCTATTTTCACTGCGCCGTCGGCGGCGGTTACGGAAACAGCGGTAAAGCTGTCTTCTCCGTTTTCCACCAGCAGCATGGCAATTCTATCCTCCACCATCCGGCGGATATTGTTCCGCAGGTCACGGGCTCCGCTGCGTCCATGGATGGATTTTTCCGCCAGCAGGGCGCAGGCGGCATCGTCGAACTTCATCAGGATGCCTTTTTCCCGCAGGGAATCCACATACTCGTTCAACATCAGCGCGGCAATTTTCTTATAATCCTCCAGATCCAACGGGCGGAATACCACTACCTCGTCAATACGGCTCAGAAATTCGGGACGCAGGAATTCACTCAGCGCCTTCAGCGCCTTTTCCCTGCTCAGGTCGGCGGAGGTTTTGGCAAAGCCCAACGCGCCTTCCTTTTTATCGCTGCCCGCATTGGAAGTCATGACAATCACAGTGTTTTCAAAATTTACCGTCCTGCCGTGGGCGTCGGTAATACGGCCCTCGTCCAGGATTTGAAGCAGGATGTTCATCACGTCGGGATGGGCCTTCTCGATCTCATCAAACAACAGCACCGAGTAAGGCCGGCGGCGCACCTTTTCCGTGAGCTGGCCCGCCTCGTCATACCCCACATAGCCGGGAGGGGAACCGATGATTTTCGACACGGAATGCTTTTCCATAAACTCCGACATATCCAGACGGATCAGCGTTTCGGGCGTATCGAACAGTTCTTTGGAAAGCACCCTGACCAGCTCTGTCTTGCCGGTGCCGGTGGGTCCCACAAAAATGAAAGAAGCGGGATGACGGCGGGGGCTGATCTGCACGCGGCTGCGGCGAATGGCGGCAGAAATGGCCTTTACCGCTTCCTCCTGGCCGATGATGTGCTTTGAAAGCACAGTTTCCAGATCCGCCAGCTTTTTCAGTTCATTTTCCTCGATTCGTGCGGCTGGAATCCCTGTCCACAGCTCGATGACGTAAGCCACGTCCTTTTCTTCCACCGCGGCAAACACGCCCTCATTTTTCAGTTTGTCGAGGCTCTCCTCCAGCGCAGCGATCCGGTAATGGGTTTTGGCCAATTCCTCATAATCTACAGAGGCTCCGCCAGTGGGATTGGAAAGGTCCTGCTCCCTGACCCGCTCCTTGTTCAGCGCCAACTCCTGGCTGTCATATTCCGCCAGCTTTTTATTGCGCAGCGCAGCGCAGGCACAGGATTCATCCAGCAGGTCGATGGCCTTGTCGGGCAGGTAACGGTCATTGATGTACCGTTCAGCCAGCACTACCATGCGGCGGGCAATCTTTTCCGAAACCGTAACCCTGTGATAGGCCTCATAATAGCTCTTGATTCCCAGGAGTATCTGCACCGCATCCTCAATGGAGGGTTCTCCCACGGTCACAGGCTGGAAACGCCGTTCCAATGCGGCGTCTTTTTCAATATATTTTCTATATTCTGAAAACGTGGTGGCGCCGATCACCTGAATCTCACCCCGGGAAAGCGCGGGCTTCAGAATATTGGCGGCGTTCATGCTGCCCTCCGCGTCGCCGGTCCCTACCAGGTTGTGTACCTCGTCGATGAAGAGAATGACGTTTCCGTCGGCCTTTACTTCATCCACCAGTCCCTTGATCCGGCTTTCAAACTGGCCCCGGAACTGGGTGCCCGCCACCAGCGCGGTCAAATCCAGAAGCTGGATTTCTTTCTCCCGCAGCTTAGCTGGCACATTGCCCTCCGCAATCCGCAGGGCAAGCCCTTCCGCCACGGCGGTTTTGCCCACACCGGGCTCGCCGATCAGGCAGGGATTGTTTTTCGTACGGCGGGAGAGGATCTGCACGACGCGCTCAATCTCCTTCTCCCTGCCCACGATACGGTCCAGCTCGCCGCGGCGCGCTTTTCCGGTCAGATCGGTACAGTAACTGGAGATGTGTTTTCTCTTTTTCTTGTGGAAACTTTCCTTTTTATCTTTCACGCCGGCAGAGCTGCCCGGCGCACCGCCCAACATCATATCGGAAGGAAGCGTGGCGGCGCCGCCCGGCATAAAGCCGTCGTCCTCATCGTCTTCGTCTTCAGGCAGATTGATATTCATCAGCTCGGTCATCTGCTCCGTGGCAGCTTCCAGATCCTCGTCAGTAATCCCCATTTTCTGCATGATATCATTGACAGGCTTGATGCCCAGTTCTTTTGCGCATACCAGGCACAGGCCCTGGGGATTTCCGTCAAGGGAGTTGGATACAAATACGACAGCCGGCCTTTTTTTACAGCGGGTGCACATCAACATGGCATAGGGTTCCTTTCATCAGGCTTACTTATTTCTACGGGTTTTCTCCCGGACCGTTTTGGCGCGGATCTCATCCGGCAGGTCCAATTCATATTTTTCATCGTCCGAGTGCAGAATTTCCCGAAAAATCTGGAAATATTTAAATGCGGAATACAGCATCATCACCGCTGTCAGCAGCAGCAAGATATTGGATACAACATCGAACACCAGGGTCTTTACCTGGAAAAAGCCATCCATAATCACTATGACGGAAACGGAAAGATAGAACATTACTGTCGCCACCTTCCCGTACCACATGGCCGCACAGGGCCGTTTTTTCTTTTTCAAAAGAATGATGGCACAACAGAGCATCGCCAGCTCCTTGACGATGAAGATCAGGAGCACCGGACAGATCGCGGGGAATTTGATGGCCAGGCAGAGCGCCACCACTCCCTGGGTCAGCTTGTCGGCAAAGGGATCCAGCATTTTCCCAAGCTCGGTAATCTGGTTAAACCTTCTGGCAATCATTCCGTCAAACATATCGGACAATCCGGAAAGTGCCAGCAGCCCCACCGCCGCTACCAGGTTTTCTTTCAAAAAAAACCAGGCAAAAAACGGAACAATGATAATCCGCAGTACAGAGAGTGCGTTTGGGACGGTCAAATTCTGATTTCTTGGCTTTCTTTCAGCGGGCATCAAAGACTCCTCACTTTTTCCTTTTTCATAAATAGGCATCTCCCTTTCAGCGGAACATTCCCGTTAAAGGATTCGCCCCTACAAACGTACCTGCGACGACAGACTGCTGAAGCCAATTCTCTATCTGCAGCTGCATGTCGGAACTGAGCATGGGCAGGAACACCTTCAAGGCGGCCAGCACGACCCACACTGACAGAAGGCCCAGCAAAAGGCCGAACACGCCGCCCAGCAGCCCGTTTAACTGGCTCAGCACCGGAAGCTCAAAAGCAGCGGAGACAACGTTCGCCAAAATCCGCACCACAACCATAAACAGCAGAAACAGTGCGATAACGGTCAACACCTTCAAAAAACCGACGAAGACCGGTTCCAGCGAGGCCGCCAGCAATTCTGCCGTCTGTCCTGTCTGCGAAGCGACGCCGCCCTTGAGAGCGGCCTCGGTAATACCGGCATCTTCCAGGGCCCGGATGATAAAATCCGGCAGGGAGCCCAGCACATTTCTGACAGCCTCCGCCGTTCCCATGGAACCGATCGTACCGCTGATTTTCTCCACCAGCGCCTCATGGAACAGGGTGTCATACAGCCATTGGGCAGCCATTCCTCCCAGCGCCGCCGACAGGCATGCTGCGGCGATCGCCCCCAGAAAATGGGCCGCCGACTTGATAAAGCCGCGCTTTACCCCAACAATTACAAATACGATGACGATACAAACCAATAGGATATCCAAAGCAAAGTTCATAAATACGATTGCCCTTTCCTGTACAGCCGGGAAATTGATAGCCGGGAAACAGCTACCAGATAAATATAGCACAATCGCAATCGTTCCACAAGCCCTATCCCCTTAAGGAAATCTGAACACTCCCCCGTTTTTTTCGCTCTTTCCTGTTTGAACGGCATTGCTTTCCCACGGCAGCCGTTGCAAACGCCGCTCTGCAGGCTTGAAAGAAGTAGGATCCAATCCATTCATCCGACAGCGGCGTGTTCAGCTCAGTTCCACCGTACGCACTTCGCTGACCCCCAGTACATAGGCTATGTGTTCGTTGACAAGCGCCAGGCTCCTGGCATCGGTTCCTGCATAAGTGCGGCCTTGTTCCCGGCCCGTGCTGTAATCGTAAAACACAACTTCCGTTCCTTCCAGGGCGGCGATGGTGCCGCCGGAAGCAGAGAGGGCTGCAGCCCTCTCTGCTTCTTCGATTTTGACCAGATCCTTTTTCCCGTCAAATACAAGAATGGTGCCCGGGCCTGCATGCTCATAGGCAGAAACCGAGACGAACGCACGGTTCGCGTCCAGCTGGTAAGCCGTCAGCTGGCGGCCGTCATAACTGTACTCCCGAAATTCAAAGGAGGCGGCGTCTGCCGTCACCACAGAGGAATCCCCTACCGCATAGATATTCCCGTTTTCACTCCAATAAACCCCCAGCAGCAGGTTGCCGCGGGTTTCATATTCTGCAATTGGATCTTGTTCCCGAAAATTAAAAATGGTAATTTTGGAAACCATTTCCCCTTTTTCACTGTGCACCGTACAGGCCGCCCCATAGGACGCGTCGTAGTTCAGCGCCACAGCGGTAATATAATCCCTGGCAAATAGATAATTGTACTGGACTGTTCCGTTTTTCAGATAGACGTTGAGATAGGAGGCTCCTTGAGGGCTCTGCATGCCCAAAGCATATCTCCCGTTTCGGGACACCGCCCCCGCCAGAATATCGTCGGGAGCCTGCGCGTCCCGTATGGTATCTGCCCCGGCCTGCATAAGATATCCCTTGTTCCCCTGATTGTAGAGCAGGTAATTCCCATAGGCTGAGCAAAGCGCAGGGTTTTCAAATCCATGGCTCAGGGATACCACAGAGCGGCCGGTGGAATTGAGCAGGGTAAAAGCGGTATCGCTGAGCACCGCAGCCATACCGTTGTTCTGCGTAAAATTGGAATCCATCACATTTCCGCCCGCAATCGGCACTGGGAAGCCCTCTCCCATGCCGGTGCCCATCACCTGAAGCTTAATCCAGCCCAGGATATTGTCCGGTGTGAGATTGGAGCGGTTAAGCCACAGCACGAGCCCAAAAATGACGGCAACGAGAATGATTCCCACCCGGTACACTGCCTTGGGAATTTTCACCTTTTTTTGGCGCTGCTCGTCCTCCTCTTCCTCGTCATATTCTATTGTTGCTTCCGGATCCTGAAAGTCCTTGAGCTTGGCGAATTCCCGGACTCCATCCTTTGAATTCCCATGCTTTTCCTTTTTTTTCAAAAGCTCCGCCCCCTTTCCACACTATCCGCTCTCAATAGAATACCCGGTTTAAATAGAGGCCGCAGGCCGGCGCAGTGGGTCCTGCAGCCGAGCGGTCCTTTGCCTCCAAAACAACCGGGATATCTTCCGCAGATAATTTTCCCTGCTGCACCCGCAGCAGGGTTCCCGCCATGATGCGGACCATATTGTATAGAAAGCCGTCTGCCGCCACAGTAAAGACCACCAGATTTCCCCGCCGCTCCACCTTGGATTCTGCCACAGTACGGGTTAGATTTCCCTTCTCCCGCCTGTCCAGGGTGCAGAAAGAGGAAAAATCATGGCTGCCCAGATACTGTTTTGCAGCCCTGTCTAAAAGCTCTTCGTCTATGGGATACCAATAATGCAGGGCGCGATCCCTGAGAAAGGGTTCCCGGACCGGATGGTTCCAAATTTCATACGTATATTCCTTCCCTTTACAGGAATACCTGGCATGAAAGTCAAGGGGAACCGCTTTACAGTCTTTGACGGCGATATCCTCCGGCAAATGGTGGTTCAGCGCGGCCTGCAGCCGTTCCGCAGGGATCCCGCTTTCCGTTCTGACGCTGATACAGAACTCCCGGGCATGCACCCCGGTATCCGTTCGGGAACAGGCCTTGATATCCTCTTTCAGCCCGGTTACGGCATACAACGCCTTTTGAAAAACCTCCTGTACGGCCAGGGCGTTCTCCTGTATCTGCCAGCCGTGATACCGCGCACCGTCATATGAAATTTTCAGCAGCAGGTTGCGTTCCATGCCCTGTCCTCCTTCCGATTATTTCCCCGCGCCTCCGGGCATATGCTCAACCTCCGGCGGGCAGCAGGGTGTCCTCCAATATCTCAAAGGGGTTCTTGCGGAACGAGAAACAGCGCACCTTCTCCGCGCCGTTCAAAATGTATTCCAGCCAGCTTTTTGCCAGGGGAAATTCCACTATTTTTAAGGCTTCCGCCGGAGAGAACCACCGCACCTCCAGGCTTTCTTCGCTCCCGCGTGGCTCGCCGCTGAGATACCGACAGCAAAATTCCAAATTTACAATATCCAGTTCCACATTTTTGCAGAGGCCGGCAAATCCGGTAATTTCTACCTGTACGCCGCTTTCCTCCCAGATTTCCCGTTTTAAGGCGTCCTGCACGCTTTCGTGGGATTCCACCACGCCGCCCGGAATTTCCCAGCCCCGGAGGGGGCCCCGAATCAGCAGCACCTCCCCCGCCTCGTTGCGTACTACCCCGGCAGCGGACACATGATGAATAGGAACCATATCATTACTTCCTTTCCTGAATCGAGTTTTCTCACAGCACCGGCGGAATCAAAATGTTGGCCGTGATAAACAGGCCCAGAGCCAGCACAGCGAAAACCAGCACCACCCAGTCCGTATGGCCGAACTTCAAAATCTTCATTTTGGTTCTGCCCTCCCCGCCGTGATAGCAGCGGCTCTCCATGGCCGTGGCCAAATCGTAGGCCCGGCGGAAAGCAGAGACAAACAAGGGGATCAGCACCGGCACCAACGCCTTGATGCGCTGCACGATGCCGCCGCTCTCCATATCTGCTCCCCGGGCCTTCTGGGCGCTCATAATTTTATCCGTCTCTTCCAGCAAGGTGGGAACAAAACGCAGGGCAATGGTCATCATCATGGCAAATTCATGAACAGGCACATGCAGTTTTGCAAGCGGGCGCAGCAGCCGTTCAATGGCGTCCGTCAGCTGTGTGGGAGACGTGGTAAACGTCAGCACCGAGCTTGCCAAAATCAGCGTCACGATGCGGATCGAGACAAACACGCTGTTCAGAATTCCGCTGAGCGTAATTTTCAGCCAGCCGAGCTGTACCAGCGGGTCTCCGGAGCCATAAAAAATATTGAGTACAGCCGTAAAAACAATGATGAACAGTATGGGCTTCAGGCTTTTCAGGTAAAGCTTCAGCGGAATTTTCGAACAGGCCATTCCAACGCCGATAAACAGCACCGAAACCGCCAGGGACAGAAAATTCCTGGCTACAAAAATCAGCACAATGGCAAAGACCGTCAGGCAGATTTTCATACGGGGATCCGTCCTGTGCATCGGAGACTTGGCAGGGAAATATTGGCCCAGTGTGATATCGGAAATCATCGGAGTTCCTCCTTCCTCTTAAAAAAAGGAATGAGCTGGTGCAGGGCGTCGTCCACTGTGAGCGTAGCGCCGTCCACCGGACAGCCCAGGCTGCGAAGCTCCTGCATGATTTTGGTGATCTGGGGCACCCGCAGTCCGATTTTTTCCAGTTCTTCGCCGCGGGAAAAAACACGCTTCGTCTCATCCAGCATCACGTCATGGCCGCCGCTCATCACCAGAAGCCGGTCCGCTGTCCGGCCAATATCTTCCATGCTGTGGGAAACCAGCAGCACGGTATTGTTCCTCGCCTTATGGTACTGGGCGATCTGTGCCAGCAGTACGTCCCTGCCCCTTGGATCCAGGCCTGCAGTGGGTTCATCCAGAATCAACACGTCCGGGTCCATGGCGATCACCCCGGCGATTGCAGCCCGGCGTTTTTCTCCTCCGGAAAGCTCGAAGGGGGATTTTTGCAGCAACTCTTCCTTTAAGCCTGTAAATTCCGCCGCTTCCCGGGCCTTGGCCTCTGCCTCCGTATCGGAAAGCCCCATATTTTTCGGACCGAACATCACGTCCTTCAGTACGGTTTCCTCAAAAAGCTGGTACTCCGGATACTGGAATACCATGCCCACGCGGAAACGCACCGCACGGATTTTCTTGGGTTCTTCCCAAATATCCTTTCCATCCAGCAATACCTGTCCCGAGGTTGGCTTGATCAGGCCGTTGAGCATCTGGATCAAGGTGGATTTCCCGCTTCCCGTATGGCCGATGACACCCAAAAACTCTCCCTGCCGGATGGAGATGGAAACCTGTTCCACCGCCGTCTTCTGAAAGGGAGTACCCACGCCGTATTGATAGGTGAGATCCTTTGTCTCCAATATCGCCAAGTGCATCCATTCCTTTCGCCCCGATTTCACGAAATGCCCGGATCAATGGGCTTCTCCGGCCAAATAACGCCGGAACAGCCTCACGCATTCTTCCTCACCCAGAGGTATCTCCGGAAGCTTGATCCCGGCAGCCGCCAGACGGTACACGAGCTCAGTCGCCTGAGGCACGTCCAGATCATGCCGTTTCAAAAACTCCACATCGCTGAAGACCTCCCGCGGAGAGCCGTCCGTCAAGATTTCCCCTTCATCCATCACCACCACACGTCCCGCCTGCACGGCCTCGTCCATATAGTGGGTGATGAGCACGATGGTAATCTGCTTTTCCCGGTTCAGGCGCTGGATGGTCTCCATCACCTCCACCCGGCCCCGGGGGTCCAGCATGGCGGTGGGCTCGTCCAGCACAATACAGCGGGTTTCCATGGCGATGATGCCTGCAATTGCCACCCGCTGCTTTTGTCCGCCGGAAAGCTTATGGGGGGCGTGTTCCCGGTACTCATACATATCCACCGCTTTCAGGGCCTCATCCACCCTTTTGCGGATTTCCAGCGGCGGAACACCCAGATTCTCCGGTCCAAAAGCCACATCCTCCTCCACCACGCCGGCCACCAGCTGGTTATCCGGATTCTGCTGAACCAGGCCTACCCGGCTGCGCACTTCAAACTGCCTTGCCTCGTCCTGGGTATCGATACCGTCGACAAGCACGCTGCCGGAGGTAGGCAGCAGCATGCCGTTAAAAAGCTTGGCCATTGTGGACTTGCCGCAGCCGTTATGCCCCAGAAGCGCTACAAATTCGCCCGCCTCTATGGACAGATTGATCCCATGCAGCACTTCTCTGCTGTCCACGGATTCCGTATCATATGAAAACCGCACATTCTGCACCTCGATAAAAGCCAAGCAGTGTTCCCCCATTCTGTACTTCATTCTGCGGTTGGATTCGCCGCAGCCGGCGGTCTGAGGCTTTGCCCCAGTGCCCTGCCAGCTTTTGCAAAAGCTGGACTAAAACTTTTTACGGATATTTTCCGGCACAAACAGATATTTTAAAGCGGAGACGCTGACGCGTCTTCCTACAATATCCCGCTGCTCGGGATATTTGTCTTATTCAGATGAATGAGTCCATATTGCCGTGCTTCCGCACGGCAATATGAGGCCTGTATTTGTGACGGGGAGGCCGATTTCATCGGAAGAAACTGCTCCACCGAATTTTTTCTGGAGCAGCAGCCCCAGAAGATACTCCATCACTGCAGGGGAAAGCCCCGTGGTATAGGAATTCAACAGGAAAAACAGCGGTTCTTCCGAAAGGATGGGGAGACACATTTCCACCAGCCCATGAAGCTGTTCCTCCAGCTTCCAAACCTCTCCCCCCGGGCCGCGCCCGTAAGAAGGGGGATCCATGATAATTCCATCATAGGTATTGCCCCTGCGCTGCTCTCTCTGCACGAATTTGACGCAGTCATCTACAAGCCAGCGTACAGGCTTGTCCCCGATACCGGAAGCCTCGGCGTTTTCCTTCGCCCACTGCACCATGCCTTTGGAGGCGTCCACATGGGTGACGGCCGCCCCAGCTTTCATACAGCAGAGGGTGGCCGCTCCCGTATATCCAAACAGATTCAGCACCTTCACAGGCCTGCCTGCCGTCCGGATTTTCTCCATGGCAAACTTCCAATTCACAGCCTGTTCCGGAAAGATGCCCGTATGCTTGAATCCCATGGTTTTCAGGCGGAAAGTCAGGCCGTTCCAGGTGATTTTCCACACAGGAGGTACCTTTTTGTACTCCTCCCATTTTCCGCCTCCGGAATTGGAACGGCGGTATCGGGCGTCTGCATTCCGCCAACGAGGGTCTTTTTTCTCCCCCGACCAGATGATCTGCGGGTCCGGCCGGATGAGGAGCACATCCCCCCACCGTTCCAGACGCTCGCCGTCCGCCGTATCAATCAGCTCATAATCTTTCCATTCCGCTGTACGCATCGTTTCTCCCGCTTTCCACCCGCTTTCTGAAGAAAGCTTGGCAAAGACTTTTATTCCGTGGGGACGCATGCGGCGGACCGGCATGCCCGCTCCTCGACGCCCCGGCTTCTTCTTTTTTCTTCGCTTTCTGAAGAAAGCTTGGCAAAGACTTTTATTCCGTGGGGACGCACGCGGCGGACCGGCATGCCCGCTCCTCGACGCCCCGGCTTCTTCTTTTTTCTTCGCTTTCTGAAGAAAGCTTGGCAAAGACTTTTATTCCGTGGGGACGCACGCGGCGGGCCGGCATGCCCGCTCCCCGACGCCCCGGCTTCTTCTTTTCTTCGCTTTCTGAAAGAAAGCTTGGCAAAGACTTTTATTTCGTGGGGACGCACGCGGCGGGCCGGCATCCCGCTCCCCGACGCCCCGGTTTCTTCTTTTTTCTTCGCTTTCTGAAGAAAGCTCGGCTAAGACTTTTATTTCATGGGGACGCGTGCTGCGGGCCGGCATGCCCACTCCCGACGCCCCGGTTTCTTCTTTCCTGCTTTCTTATACCAGTTCTTCACGAATGACCTGGGCTACATCCTCTGCCAATTTTTGAATCAGCTCTTCATCCTTGCCCTCCACCATCACACGCAGCAGGGGCTCTGTGCCGGAGGGACGCACAATCACGCGGCCGTCCTTGCCCAGGGTTTCCGAAGCCTTGTCGATGGCGGCTTTCACCTTGTGGTCAGTGTAAAACGCCAGCTTTCCCTCCGGTGACACCTGAATGTTGAGCATGGTCTGGGGGAAGCGCTGCATCAGGGTTGCAAGGGAGGAGAGCTTTGCCTCCCTGCGCCGCATCAGGCTCAGCAGCTGGCAAGCGGTGAGCTGGCCGTCGCCCGTAGTGGCAAAATCCCGGAAAATCACATGGCCGCTCTGTTCCCCGCCGAAATTGTATCCATCCAGAAGCATTTCCTCCAGCACATACCGGTCGCCTACCTTGGTGGCCTCAAATTCCATACCGTTCTCCTCGCAGAAGCGCTGGAATCCCAGATTAGTCATAATAGTGCCTACAACGGTATTGCCCGCCAGCTTTCCCCGGCTCTTCATATCCATGGCGCAGATTGCCATAATGAAATCGCCGTCCACAAAATTACCCTGCTCATCTACCATCAGGCAGCGGTCCGCGTCGCCGTCAAAGGCCACGCCCGCGTCCACCTCATGGGTCTTCACATATTCAATCAGCCCCTCCATATGGGTGGAGCCGCAGTCCTGGTTCACATTGATGCCGTCCGGCCTGTCGTTGAGCATGACAACCTCCGCTCCCAGCTCTGTAAACAGGGCTTCCGCCGTGGCACTGGCTGAACCATTGGCCGTATCAATGGCGATTTTCAGGCCGTTCAAGGAAAAATGCACCGTATTCTTCACATGGTCAATATAGTCCCGCACCGCATTTTCTGCACGGGTAACGGTTCCAATACCGGCCTCTGTGGGAAATTCATGGGAAATGTCGGATTTTCCCAGAATGATGTCTTCAATTCTCTCCTCAAGGTCGTCGGGAAGCTTATAGCCGTCCCCGGAGAAAATTTTGATGCCGTTATACTCAAACGAGTTATGGGAGGCGGAAATCATCACGCCTGCGTCCGCTTTATATTTTTCCACCAGATATGCTACTGCAGGAGTCGGCACCACGCCCAGCGTCACCACGCTGGCCCCGATGCTGCACAGCCCGGCAGCCATGGCATTTTCCAGCATGTCGGAGGAGAGGCGGGTATCTTTTCCAATGAGCACCTTGGGATGGTGATTTGACTTATTCGTAAGCACTTTCGCCGCTGCCCGTCCCAGCTGGGTGGCCAGCTCACAGGTGAGGTCCTGATTTGCAATGCCGCGGATTCCGTCTGTTCCAAACAATCTTCCCATTCAGATTACTTCCTTCCAAATACTAAAATAATATTGTAGTGGGTATCGTAAAAGTGTTCCCAAAAGCATGCATGAAAAAAACAAAGTTCAATTTTCCAGGGTCAGCTGGCCCTGGTCCCCGCCTCGAAGGGCAGGGGGCACGGGTAGGCCTAAATGAAGGTAGGCTGCTGCGGTGGCGCACCTGCCTCTGGGGGTGCGGGTCAAAAAGCCGATCTGCATCAGATAGGGCTCGTTCACATCCTCAATGGTGATGGCCTCCTCCCCGATAGCCGCGGCCAGAGTATCCAGGCCCACAGGGCCGCCAGCGTAATTTTGGATGATTGCTGCAAGCATCCGCCTGTCGCTGGAATCGAGGCCCAGCTCGTCAACCTCCAACCGGTCCAACGCTATTTGAGCCGTATGATAAGTGACAACGCCCTCGCTCATCACCTGGGCAAAATCCCGCACGCGTTTCAAGAGCCGGTTCGCAATCCGGGGAGTCCCCCGTGAACGCGAAGCGATTTCCAGCGCGCCGTCCGCCTCAATTTCGGTGTGCAGAAGCCCTGCGCTGCGCAGGACAATCTTCCCCAGCTCCTCCGGACTGTACAGCTCCAGCCGGAGCACTACGCCGAACCGGTCCCGAAGAGGGGCGGAAAGCTGGCCCGCCCGGGTCGTGGCGCCGATCAGCGTGAAATGCGGCAGCGGCAGATGATAGGACGCCGCCATCTGCCCCTTCCCTGTGATAATATCCAGGGCGTAATCCTCCATGGCGGGATACAGAATTTCTTCCACCGTGCGGGGCAGCCGGTGCACCTCGTCGATAAACAGGACGTCCCCGGGGCTCAGGTTCGTCAGCAGCGCCGCCAGATCGCCCGGCTTCTCGATGGCCGGACCGCTGGTGATGCGCAGATTCACGCCCATCTCATTGGCCACGATGCCCGCCAGGGTTGTCTTCCCCAGGCCAGGCGGGCCGTACAGCAGAACATGGTCCAGCGGTTCCTTGCGGCTCTTCGCCGCCTCGATAAAGATCTTCAAGTTTTCTTTTACTTTATCCTGCCCAATATATTCAGAAAAGGTACGGGGCCGCAGCGGATTCTCCACCTCGCTGTCCTCCGGGGTATAGCCGGTCTCCACGATCCTGTTTTCCAGGTCCATGTCGTCCCGCCAGTCCCCGCCGTAACCAGGGCTGCCCAGCTCGGCGTCGTCCCTTCCCCCGCTTTTTTTAATCATCTGCTGCGCCTCCTCTCTCTAAGCCAGCCCGCCGCGGCGCGGCGGGACCGGCTGCAGCATATTCCGCTCATCTTCTGCCCCCAAAGGACTTCAGGGCCAGCCGGATCAGCTCCTCCGGCGGCAGGCTGGAATCCAGCTTTCCCACCGCGGCGGCGGCCTCCGAGGGGGAATAGCCCAATGTGGTAAGGGCGCTCACCGCCTGAGAGGCGTTCCCCGAGGCGGACACGCCCCCCGCCTGCACCAGGTCCTCTCCCCAGCCGGAAGTCCCGGAAAAATCCTTCACCTTGTCCTTGAGCTCCAAAGTGATGCGCTGGGCGAGCTTCGGCCCCACGCCGTTCGCCCTGGCAAAACGTTTGGAATCTCCCGCAGCGGCAGCCATTGCCACGTCCTCCGGCGTCAGCTCCGACAGAATGGCGACTCCCACCTTCGGCCCCACGCCGCTGATGGCGGTAAGCAGCTTAAAGCAGTTGAGCTCCGCCTGTGTCGTAAACCCGAACAGGTCCAGCGCATCCTCCCGCACATTGAGGTGTGTGTACAGCGTGGCCTTCTCCATCAGCCGGGGCAGATGCCGCAGCGTATTCATGGAGGTAAAGCATTTGAAAGCCACCCCGCCCACATCGATCACCGCCATCCCTGGCTCTGTGTGGATTAATTTCCCTGTCAAACTGTAAAACATATCTTTCCGTCGCATCGGCCGCCGCGCAACGCTGTGCTGGAACATTGACGCAGCGTTGCGGTTGGCAGCGGCTCCCGCTCCCCTTTTCCTAAAAGTCTTCTCCAGGTTTTCAAAAAGCAAGAGGATTTGAACCTCATCTGCTTCAAATCACCTGGCCCGGCACCTTCCCGCGCCGCAGGAGCTCCCGGCGCAGAGTGGAACCAGCCGCCTGACCGTGACAGATCGCCAGGGCCAGCGCGTCCGCCGTATCGTCCGGCTTCGGTACCTGGCGGAGTCGGAGCAGCTTTCGCGTCATTTCCTGCATTTGGGGCTTCAGCGCTTTCCCGTAGCCTGTCACTGCCTGCTTGACCTGCATGGGCGTATATTCGAACAGTGGAACGCCTGCCTGGGACAGCGCCAGAAGAATCACTCCTCTGGCTTCTGCCACGCCGATTCCCGTAGTCTTATTGTTAGAAAAATAAAGTTTTTCCACCGCTGCGGCTTCAGGCTTCAGCCGGTTCAGAAGCTCCTGCATACCGTCGTAGATTTCGGCAAGCCGGCGGCTAAACTCCACGCCCGCCTCCGTGGTGACCGCCCCGTATTCCACCGGCAGATATTGGCCGCTCCGATACTCTATCACACCGTAGCCAACGATGGCGTAGCCCGGGTCAATTCCCAGTATGCGCAAAGCCCTTCACCACCCAGATGTCAAAAATATTCGTAATATTATAGCACAAATCCCCAGCAATGAACAGCCAAAATATTCTAAACATACTATGAATTTTCGCATTTGCCCAGCAGAAACTAGAGCTATGCTTTCTTTCTCTGAAAGTGACAAGGGCGGACGCTTTTCCCAGTATCATTTCTTCCCTGCGTCCCAGCCTGAAAAACAAGGATGGTACACGCTATGAAAAAATCGACAAAGGTTCGGCTCGCCTCTTTTTCAGCCGCCTTTCTGCTGGTGCTGGGAGGACTGCTGCTGGATACGCGCCTGCTGCTGAATTCCAGCAAGACTGAGCTGGAATATACCTACCGGCGGGCCCTGAACGACTTGAGCGACTATGTCTCCGGCATGCGCTCCACCCTGAAAAAGGCAGCTTATGTAAACACCCCTGTACTGAGGGGAACTGTTTCGGCGAAACTGCTGGAGCAAAGCGGCGGCGCTAAGGCCGCTATGGCGGTGCTTCCCTTCTCCCAGGAAAAAACAGACCGGATCAGCCGCTTCCTCTCCCAGATTGGGGATTACGCCATGATGCTTTCCCGAAAATCCCTGACGGACGCAGCCGCTTCTGAAGAGGAGCTGCAAAATCTCTCTTCCATGGAGCGCTACGCCGGTATCCTCACCGATGCTCTGGCGGAAATACAGGCCCGCCTCAGTGTGGAAAGGGCCTCGGTGGGAAAAACGGAAAGTTTGCTCAACAATGTGGACGAGATCGATTCCCTCCCCTCCTTCGACGACAGCTTGGATGAAGTGGCAAAGGAATTTTCAGAATTTCCCTCTCTGCTTTACGATGGTCCTTTTTCCGACCATATCCTGCGCCGGGAAGCCCTGTTTCTAAAAGGGAAAGCGGAAATCACTGCCGGGGAAGCCGCCCAAAAAGCCGCCGCTTTCCTGCACTGCAAGCCAGAGGAACTGGAAGCGCTGGGAACCGGCGGCAGCGCCATAGAAGCCTATGTGTTTTCCCGGGGAGATTCCCGTATTCAGGTCACGCGCCTGGGCGGAGAGATCGCCTACTTTAAAAAAAGTGCGGATGTCCCTGAGGAAAAGCTCAGCTATGAAGAGGCCCTGCAGGCTGCAGCCGCCATGCTCCGGGAGGCGGGGATTTCCTCTTTCCAGGAGAGCTACTATGTGAAAAATGACAATCAATGCACCATTAATTTTTCCTATCTCAGCGAAGAGGGCCTGGGCGTGGTGTGCTATCCTGATCTCATCAAGGTCACCGTCGAACTGGGCGAAGGAGCCATGCTGGAATATGACGCCACAGGCTACCTGATGAACCACCACAGCCGGGAGCTGGTGGCTCCCGCCCTGGATGCGGAAACTGCGAAGAAGAACGTAAGCCCGCTGCTCACCGTAAAATCCTCTGCCCTTGCCTTGATTCCCACTCCAGGCCTGAGCGAAGTGCTGTGCTGGGAATTCCTCTGCAAAGACCGGGACGGCGGCGAAGTGCTGGTCTATATCAACGCGGAAAGCGGGCTGGAGGAACAGCTCTATCTCCTGCAGAAGGACGAACACGGCGTGCTCACAATCTGAACCCGGGAAAAGCGGAGGAGGGCCTGATCCCCCTCCGCTTTTTTTGCGGTATGCTTTCCGCATAAAACAATCTGTCCCCCTTATTTTTATGAGGGAGGAAGGAAAATGATGATAAGAATCGAAAAGCAGCCCGGCCTGCCGTTTCTCTTCCGAAACGCAGTAGCTTCCTGAAGCCTCGGGGTACGGCATCCTTAGGGGAATCCCACGGATACAATCCCCTGCGGGCTCAAGCCGTCCCTTTCCCCGTCCTTTCGGAGGATTGCGTCTTCCCTCCCGCGCTCCATTCTGTTACAATGGAAGCATCTTGAAAGCAAGGGAGAGGGCGCTAAATGGTACGAATCTATGGAGCGCCGCCTTATCGGGCGGCAGTGGTGCATGGAGGCCCCGGAGCGCCGGGTACTGCAGGGGGTCTAGCGCTAGGCCTGTCCCAATTTTGCGGCGTACTGGAGCCTTTGCAGAGCAGGCTCTCCCTCCGGGAACTGCTGGATGAACTGACGGCACAGCTGCAGGAATTCCTCCCTGCCCCCTGCGTGCTGATTGGCCACTCTTTCGGCGCCTGGCTTTGCGCCATGCTGACGGCAGAGCGGCCGGAACTGATTCGCAAACTGATCCTGGTGGGCTGCGGGCCGCTGGACGCCGCCTATACGGGTCAAATTGGAACGAGGCGGCTGCAGAACCTCAACCCCAAGGACGCCGAAGAATTTCTCCGCCTGGATTCCCTGTTGGAGGGAGGCGGCGGGACAGACGCCGATTTGGCCAGACTGGGCACACTGGCCGATAAAGCGGATCATTTCCAGGAATTACAGATTCAGGAGCCAGAAAGCTTTCCGCCTGACAGCAGAGCCTACGGCTCCCTCTGGCCTGAAATCTCCCGTCTCCGGAAATCCGGCGGGCTGCTGGATGTTTTTCCAAAAATCAGCTGTCCTATCGTCCTGATTCAGGGAGAAAACGATCCTCATCCCCCGGCAGGTGTCTCTGCGCCGCTGGAACATCTCGGCATCCCCCTGCGTCAGCACCTTCTCCCCCGGTGCGGACACAATCCTTGGCGGGAGCAGTATGCAAGGGAGCCTTTTTTCCGCATTCTGAAGCAAGAGGTGCTGGGATAGGCGATTTCCCCCTTCTGCGCTTTCCGGCGTCGGTGTGAAGCGGCGCCCCGCACTCCGCAAGCTTTCGAAAAGTTCCTGCAGAACTTCTATTGTGTGCGTCTTTTTCTTCGATGAGGTTTTTCAGAGGAATGTAAAAGAAAACCTCCTTATTTTTGTCCCGTGTTAACGCAACGCTCATTCAGGCTTTTTTTCCGCCCCTGCATAAAAGCGGGAATAGAGTTCCAACTGAATCAGCCTTGTCATCTCCCACACATTGCAATCCTGGTTCGACAGCAGGATAAGGCTGATGTCCCGTTCCGGATAATAGGAGACTTTTGCGGATACGCCCGCATTCTGACCATCCTTATACATACAGAAAGGCTCCGTATGGCCATCCCGCATCAGGAATTCGAAGGCATACCCGTTTCTCTCATACAATCCGGGAATCCCATACCAGTCCTCCGGCCGGGTAAACGCGCAGTGCGGCCTGAGAAGGGATGCGGAGGCTTTCCTTCCCAGGAGCAGGCCGCTGCACAGTGCGGTGAGAAACCTGTCCAGATCCCCTGCCGTGACATAGGCGCCTCCGTCCGGCGTGCCCCGGGGCGGATAGCTGTAGATATTTTTCCGGTAGCCTGCCGCCTTCCCGTCAGGGCCCAGGATGCTCCGGTAGCCCTCCGCGGTATTTTCGTTGACCTCATCCATGGAAGGAAATCCGGAGCTGTTCATACCGGCTTTCTCAAACACATGGCGGCAGACATAGCCGCGATAGGTCATACCGGTAATTTTTTCGATTGCCAGCCCCAGCAGGATAAAGGAGCAGTTACAGTACCTCACGTGGGTTCCCGCGGCAAAATTAGGCTTTTTATAGGCAAAATTCCGGAGGAAATCCCTGCATTCCCGAATCCCGTAATTGGGGCTGTCCAGAAACAGCGCTGCGTAATCCTCCCCTGCCTCCTCATCCGCGTCGTCGGCAATCCCTGAGGTATGGTTCAGCAGCTGTTCCACCGTCACATCTCCGGGAATTTCCGTGCCGGAAAGGTCGATCACCTCCGTAATTCTGTCATCAAGGCGCAGCTTTCCCTGTTCCACCAGCTGCAGCACAGCCACCGCTGTAAAAAGCTTTGTGATGGAGGCCATATCAAACCTCGTATCGGTCCTGTTGGGTATGTGGAAGGCGCGGTTCGCATAACCATATGCCTCGCAGAAGCTTTGTTCCTTCCCAACCCGCAGGCGGCAGACGCCGCTGAAATTGTGCTTTTCCGCCCATTCCTTGCAGAGCTTTTCCAGGTATTCCTGCATCCCGATCCCTTTCCTTTCTAAAAACAAGGCCCTGTTTCGGCAAAAAAAGTCGTTTTCAGGGCGGGCAGCATGGACAGCCTTTCTCTTCAGTTGAGAGATGACCGGACTTTGCAAACGCAAAATGAGGGCCGCACAGCAGGGCCCTCAAGCGTTTCTTACTTTCAATGGTTCACAGAAGCCTCTGTGCGCCCTTCGGAGGCGTTCAGGAAATCCATTCCAGAAAGGCCTCCTCCGTGGTATCCGGCTGCACATAGAAACGGTTCATCAGATACAGGCACTCCGGTTCTCCCTCCGTCAGCTTTGCCTTGCCCGGCTGGATAGTGAGGGTGGCCTTTACGCCCAGAGAGCGCAGCACCGATTCGCTGAGCGCGTCGAATTGTCCGCCGGGATAGGCCAGCACATTCACCGGCTTTCCGGTGGCGGCTTCAAGCTCTTCCCGGGATTTGGAAAAATCAGCTGTAAGGGCTTCGGTATATTCTTCCTCCGTTTCATCTTTCCAGCGCAGAATGTTGTTCCGCACCCGGTCGCCCGGCTCATAGGGAGCCCACTGGTGCATATCGAAGGTGTGGCTTTGAATAGAGACAAGCCCGGAATCCGACATCTCCTTTGCCTGTTCATAACTGTAATGAGGGGTGATGGGGAATTCCGTATCCTTATAGTGCTCCGTATTCCCCACCGTGGCGCCGATGGCAAAAAAGGTGGCCTTCATGCCGTATTCCTTGAGCAGCGGGTAAGCGATTTCGTAATTGCTGAGATAGCCGTCGTCAAAGGTGAGGCACACCGGTTTTTCCGGGAGAGGCGTTCCCTTCTCCACAAAATCAAAGATTTGATCAAAGGAGACTGTGTGATAACCGCCGTCCTTCAGCAGCTGCATCTCCGTTTGAAACTGTTCCTGGGTCAGAGTGTCCTCAGAGATATGGTGGTAGAGCAGGATGGGGACCTGTACCGAAACTCCCTCCGCTTGGACCGGGTCTGAAAACTGCTGGGAGCTCTCAGAGGACGGTTTCTTTGCCTCCGGCAAATCCGAGCCGCCGAACATGTCCAGAGGATCCAGCAGAACAGCAGCCGCACACAGCGCAGCGGCAATCACGGCCAATAGGAGAAGCAGCCTCCTCCCTGAAGTTTTGTTCTGTTTTGCCATATCCGTCTCCTCCCCGCCGCAAATCGGCGGAATCCATACCAAATCTCACTGTACCGCTGTATTTTACCCCAATCCCCCTGCAAAGTCAAACAAGCGGCAAATCAGAAAAAGGGCCCATGGCAACAGGAAACGCAGCCGGAAGCCCCGGTTTGCGCCGTCCTGTGCGGCGGGCCCTCTTCTCTCAGAGCAGTTTTTTCCGCAGTTCTTCAGCTGTTTCAGGGTGGAGATACGCCGGGGGAATGTCCAGCACCGTTTTACAGCCGGTCTGCCCCTCCCGGTACAGGCGGTACGCCGCCCTGGCGCAGGCCACCAGCACGCTGGAGGTGAACTCCGGATTGGAATCCAGCTTCAGGCGGTACTCGACGACGTGGCTGTTCTCCCGGTGGAAGCCGGTGCGCCCGGTGCGAAGCACCACGCCCCCATGAGGAATTCCGTCATGCTCCCTGTGCAGCTCCTCTTCGCTGATAAAGTGCACCGTGGTGTCATACTCCGCGAAATAGTTGGGCATGGTTTTGATGGCTTCCTCAATGGCTTTTTGATCCGCGTCCTCTGCTGTCACGACAAAGCATTCCCTGGTATGCTTCTGCCTGGCTGTGAGCTCTGGAGTTTCCCCTCTGCGCACGCTCTCCAAAGCCTCCTCTACCGGAATGGTGTACTGCCGGGCGTCCTTTACACCGGGGATTCTGCGGATGGCGTCGGAATGTCCCTGGCTGACGCCCTTTCCCCAAAAGGTGTAATCCGCGCCGTCCGGCAGAATAGCCTGTCCCAGCAGCCGGTTCAGGGAAAACAGGCCCGGATCCCACCCAGCGGAAATGACGCTGAGCTTCTTCCCCTCCCGGCTGGCTGCATCCACACGGGAAAAATGCTCCGGAATTCTCGCATGGGTGTCAAAGCTGTCCACCACGTTAAACTGCCGGGCAAGCATGGGCGTCTGCTCCGGCAGGTCGCTCCGGCTGCCTCCGCACAGGATCATCACGTCGATTTGATCCTGCATATCGCCGGCCTTCTCCATGGAGTATACGGGAACGCCGGTGCGGGGCGCTATGGTTTCCGGATCCCTCCTGGAAAAAATCCCGATGAGTTCCATATCTTCGCAGCTTCGCAGAGCGCTTTCCACCCCGCGGCCCAAATTTCCGTATCCTGCAATTCCAACCCTTATTTTCATAGTATCGCCATCCTTTCTTTCCACACAGCGGCCAAACAGGCCTGTCCCTGCCAAAAAACGATAAAATTATAGCATTGTCAGGAATCTCTGTCCAGCAAAACCAAAGGATTGCGCCAACTTTTTACAAAATGAAATTTATCCCAATTAAAAGAATTTGTCGTACTCCCCGTCCGGAAAAGCTCCTTCCAGCCCCAAAACTCTGGGCCACTTTCCGGTATCCGCAATCAGAAATCCCATGATCATTCCCATATGGCTGTGAAGATGACGAAATTGGGCCAGGATCAGGGTAAACCTGGTATATTCGCAGCCCTCCGGACAGTCCGGCAGCTGGCGGTCGGTCAATTCCTCCAGGTATCGGGCAAGCTTCCGCTCTATTCCGAAAAAATACGCCTCCAGTTCCTTTCGGGACAGCGTTTTCCGGGAAACCGCGTCCAGGTCATTCAGATCCTTCTCATGAAATTCCGGCTCCGAAAACTCTTTGTCCCTCGGATTGATCATCCACAGATCCAGCGAGTGCAGCATGTGGTACACGTGCTTCCACAATGGAGCACAACAATATTCCCGTTCCCAAAGCCCATCCGGGATACAGTCGATCACATTTTTCACTTCCCAGAAAGCCCTCCTGCTCTGGTCTTTGATCACTGCCGTTAAGGCGGACTGTTCCATCAGCGATCTTCCTTTCTCCGGACCGTTTTTCACTTCTCAGGTTCCTTTTTTTCCTCTACCAAATAGCCTCTGCCGGAAAACCGGGGCAGCAACAGCGCTGTCCCGCCCTCCTTCAGGGAGATCCTCTGAAACGCATCCGCGGGCGCGGCCCCGCCGTATTTCTGCTGGTCGCTGTCCACCAGCGGCTTCAGCGCGGCGGCGCCCTCCAGTTGCAGCAGATAGGTCTGAGGACATGCGGAAAAGTTGAACAGGAACACCATGCGCTGCTTCGGGCAGATTCGCTCGAACACATAAACGCACTTTGCCTCCTGATGGCAGTCGACCCAGCGGAACCCTTCCCGGAACTGCTCCAGCTGGTACAGGGCCGGGCTTTTCAGGTACAGCTGGTTCAGCTCCCGGATATAGCGGTGGAAGGCGTCGTGATTGGGATTTTCCAGCAAGCTCCAGTCCTGCTCCCGCTTCTCGTCCCATTCCCGGAACTGGCCCAGCTCGTTTCCCATGAAGTTCAGCTTTTTTCCCGGGTGGGCTGTCATATAGAGATACAGCGCCCTGGCCTGGGGGAACTTGTCCTCGTAGCCGCCATTCATCTTCTGAAGGATTGTCGCCTTTCCGTGTACCACCTCGTCGTGGGAGAGCGGCAGCAGATAGCGCTCGTTATAGTAATAATACATGGAGAAGGTGAGGCTGTGGTAGCGCTCCGCCCGCTGCTCCGGGGAAGACTGGAAATAGGAAAGGGTGTCGTTCATCCAGCCCAAATCCCACTTGTAATCAAAGCCCAGCCCGTTTTCGGAAACCGGCCTGGTCACGCCTTCATAGGCGGAAGAATCCTCGGCTATCAGCATGGCGTCCGGCATACGGGCCTTCAGCCCCGCGTTCATCTCCCGCAGGAAGCGGACGGCCCCGTCGTTGACGCCGCGGGCCGGGTCCCCCTGCCAGTAGATGAGATTGCTGACGGCGTCCATCCTCAAGCCGTCAAAATGAAATTCCTTCAGCCAGAAATAGGCGGCCGACTGCAGAAAGCTGCGGACCTCTCCCCGGGAATGCATGAAGTTACAGCTGCCCCACTCGCTTCTCCCCACATCGGCATGGGGATATTCGTAAAGCGCCGTGCCGTCATAATTCCAGAGGGCATAGTCGTCCACGGCAAAGTGTACCGGCACAAAATCCATAATCACGCCGACGCCGTTTTGATGGCATTGATCCACAAAGGCGCGCAGGCCGTCCGGCGTGCCATAGCGGGAGGTGGGCGCAAAAAAGCCCGTGTTCTGGTAGCCCCAGGATTCGTCGCTGGAGTGCTCGCTCAGCGGCAGCAGCTCCACATAATTATAACCGTTCTCCTTCAGATAGGGGATCAGGAGCTCCCCCAGCTCCTCATAGGAATACCAGCCGTCCTCTTTTTCCGCCTTTTTCCTCCAGGAGCCGAAATGAAGCTCATAGATGTTGACAGGCTTTTGAACTGCGGTGCTCCTCCGCCGGAGCCACTGCCTGTCCTGAAACTCATAATTGTCCAGCCCGACGATCACCGAGGCCGTCTGGGGGCGAAGCTCCGAGGAAAAACCATAGGGGTCGCAGTGGTCGAGAAAGCTGCCGTCGCCGCGGGTAATCCGGTATTTATAACGCATTCCCGCCTTGGCCGGAACACGGCATTCCCAGAAATTTCCGTCATAGATTTTTGCCATCTCAATTTCCTGCCAAGAGGAAAAATCCCCGATCACCGATATTCTGGCGGCGGCCGGTGCGAAAGTCCGGAA
The DNA here is from genome assembly GCF_900048895.1 of Neglectibacter timonensis. GTDB lineage: Bacteria > Bacillota > Clostridia > Oscillospirales > Acutalibacteraceae > Acutalibacter > Acutalibacter timonensis. Next base: position 1,596,901 of record NZ_LT160640.1, read on the forward strand.
ACAGACGGTATCCCCCTCCACATGGGCGCCCAGAAACCGGTAAGCTTCAAATTCCCTGCCCGTATAAAAATTATAGTAATCCATCCGTTGGCCCTCCTACTCCATTTTTTCTTGAACGAAAAGCAAAAAATAATGGACATCCGTCGCTTTTCCAACTACAATAGATTATATCGCTTTCCTTGACAAAGAACGAGCGTCAAATCAGCAAAAACGTTGGAAACCCGACAGTTCCGCCCAAGGGTCGGAAAACCAAAAGGGGAGGCTGAACCGGATGGATCTGCGCACTGAAAAAACAGAAAGAAGCATTCTCAACGCCTTTATCGGGCTGCGTGCCCAAAAGCCGCTGGAAAAGATCACGGTGAAGGAGCTGTGCGAAAAGGCCTGGATCAACAAATCCACCTTTTACGCACATTATACAGACCTGTATGACCTGTCGGACAGGGTGGAAGCGGGCGTGGTGAAATCCATCCTCGAAAACATTCCCCACCCGGAATACCTTTTTATCAAGCCCAGGGAATTCACCCGGGAACTCCATGCAGCCTATGGTTCCCAGGGCGCCCTGCTGGGCATCCTGTTTTCCGGCGCACAGAGCGGAAAGCTGATCGGCCGTCTGGAACGGGATTTAAAGACCATGATTTTTGACGCCTGCCCCCAGTACCGGGAGGATCCCGCCGCCGGCATTCTTTTCAGCTACGGCGTTTACGGCGGATATTACGCCCTGACCAGCAACCGGGACTGCAGCGAGGATGAAATTCTGGAGATCATCGGAGAGGCAGCCGAGCGGATTGCGGGAATGCTGCGGCAGCCATAGGCCGCGAAAATCCGCTTTTTCCCGCACCCGGAAAGTCCAAAAGAACCGCCGTGTCCGGCAGGCCCCGGAAGCTTTACGCGCCTTCCGGACCGCCGGACACGGCGGTTTCCCTATCTGTGCAGGCAGAGGACCGCTCTGCAGCAGAACACAGGAACGTGTGGATCTTTGAGACGGCGGCCAACGCGTCCGCCCTGCCGATCTGGTAAACACGCTCCAGCTGCTCCGCGTCACGTTCCACCGCTCCGATTTTCAGCGCCTGGCTCGGGCGGAGCACCAGGAGGCTTCCCTCCCTCTCCCTCTGCGCAAGATAGCGGAGCGTCTCATTATAGCGCTCATGACGAACCTCCAGAGCCCTGACCAGCGCCGGATAGTTCCGCAGGGCAACCCGCAGCAGCGGCAAAAGTTTATTGGGCTGCTTGGAAAATCCCTTTGGCTGGGTCAGAACCGCCACAATACGGCGATAACCCTGCCCCTCCAGGAAACGTACCGGGATGGAGTCCGCCGTGCCTCCGTCCGACAGGAGACGCCCCTCCAGCTCTACAAGCTTTGAAACCATCGGCATGGACGCGGAAGCCCGCATCCACTGGAGATCCCGAGCGTCTCCCCTGCCGCACCGGTGGTACACGGCCTCTCCCGTCAGGGCGTCTGTACAGACCACATAGAATTCCATGGGGTTTTTCCGATAGGCCGCCGCGTCAAAGGGATCCAGCCTGTCGGGGAGCTCATGGTAACAGAAATTCTCCCCGTACAAATCCCCTGTTTTCAGCAGGGAACGGATGCTGACATAACGGGGATCCCTGCAATACCTCTTGTTGTAGCGGATGACCCGTCCGGGCTGCCGGGACTTATAATTGCAGCCAAATACGGCTCCTGCGGACACCCCCACTGCGCCGTCAAAAGTGATATCCTGTTCCATCATCACATCCAGCACCCCTGCAGTAAACATTCCGCGCATGGCGCCGCCTTCCAAAACAATCCCAGTCTTCAATACCGTTTTCCTCTGCATTCCAATCTATTTTCTACTCTTCCCGTCAAATATTCTCAGCCGTTTCCCTGTAGCTCACAGGGCCGATCCCCTTTTCGGCAGGTAGAAACGCGACAGATCCACCCCTTCATGCTTCAGCAGCCACTTTTTTATCCAGGCCGCCGGCATACCCGGTCAGGCTGCCATCTGAGCCTACCACCCTGTGGCAGGGAATGAGGATGGAAATGGGATTGTGTCCCACTGCACCGCCCACCGCCTGGCTGGACATACTTGCCCTGCCCATACGCTTGGCCGCCTCTTTTGCAATCCAGCCGTAGGCAGCCACCTGTCCATAGGGAATTTCCAGCAGAATTTTCCAGACAAGCTGCCGGAACGCTCCCCCCGCAGGAGCCAGCGGCAGATCCGACGGCTCTGGTTTTTTCCCCGCAAAATAGTCCTGCAGCCATTGCCGCGCCGCACAGAACACGGGGAGATTCTCCCTTTCCACCGCCCCTCCCGGCAGCGTGGCCCCAAAATATTTCTGGCCTTCCATCCACAAGCCGCTGACATGCCTCTCGTCCCCTGCCAGCATGAGTTCGCCCACAGGCGATTCACAGTGTGCGAAATAAATCATTTTTTATCCTCCGATGACGGCTTTTGCATTTCCGTTTTTGCCAGTATACCGCACTTGCACGGCAAAAAGCAAGGAACCCTCCGGCTTTGCCAATTGGGCCATCCGTGTGATATAATAACCGTTGAGAAAGATTCAGTGCGGGCAGGGAGCCACCTATCCATAAAGGAGGAGCAGGAAAACCATGTTAGACATACTATTCATCTGCCACGGCAATATCTGTCGCAGCCCCCTGGCGGAGTTCGTGATGAAAGACCTTACGGAGAGGCAGGGGCTTGCCGGAAAATTTCAGATCGCCTCCGCCGCCACCAGCCGCGAGGAGCTTGGCAACGATATTCATCCCGGAACCCGGCGCGTCCTGGAACGGGAAGGCATCCCCTTTTCCTCCCGTCAGGCACGCCAAATCACGAAAAGCGATTATGAAGCTTACGACTACATCATCGCCATGGACCGGGCCAACCTGCGGAATCTGGAACGGCTTCTGGGCGGCGACCCGGAAGGGAAATTTTTTCTTTTCCTGGAATTTGCCGGAGAACACCGGGATATCGCCGACCCCTGGTATACGGGAAATTTTGACGAAACCTACAGGGACATCAAACAGGGCTGTACAGCTCTGCTGGAATTTTTACTGCAACAACATAAACTATAAAAACAGGAAGAAAGGATGAAGTTCCATGCTGCTCTGCTACCCCAACTGCTCCACCTGCAAAAAAGCCCAGGCCTGGCTGGAAAGCAAAGGGCTTTCCCCGGAATACCGCAACATCAAAACAGACCCACCCACCGAGGAGGAGCTTCGCCGCTGGCAGGGCCTGAGCGGACTGCCCCTCAAGCGCTTTTTTAATACCAGCGGCCTCTCCTACAAGTCGCTTCAGCTGAAGGACAAGCTCCCAAAAATGAGCGAAGGCCAACAGTTCGCCCTGCTCTCCACAGACGGCATGCTGGTTAAGCGTCCCCTGCTCATCGGCGACGGCTTTGTGCTGGTTGGTTTCCGGGAAGGGGAATGGGAGGCCGCGCTCACCTGAGCTGGAGCAGCCTCCGCAATGTCCGTTCAAAGGCGGCATCCTGCTCTGAAGTACGCTTTTTGGGCCCTTTCAGTCTGCCGCCCGAACGTCTGATTTTTTGGGCTGCATAGCGGGACTGCAGCAGCGCCCCAATGTTTTCCTCTGTATAGAGAAGCCCGTCCTGACTGAGCGGAAGCGCTCTTTTCGCCAGGCACATGGCGGCCAATCCATAATCTTGGGTCACGGCGATATCACCGGGCTCCACCCGGTTCACCAGGGCAAAGTCCACGCTGTCCGCCCCCTTGGAAACCGTCAGGGTTTCCGCTCCCTCCTTTTGAAAGACATGGGCGGTATCACAGAGAATCAGGCACTTCACCCCAAACTCCCGGGCAAGTCTGACGGTCAGATCCACTACAGGGCAGCCGTCGGCATCAATGAGCAGTTTCATTGCAAAGCTCCTTTCCCAAAGCCGGATTTCCCACTCTCCGGCGTTTCCATTTCTCCATTGTATCACAAAAGCCGCCGGGAAGGAACTGGCTGAAAACCGGAGGGAAGACGCCAAACGCATCCCCGCTCTACGAAGCGTAGATTGCATTGTGCCGGAAGTCTGCTATACTGGAAGGCACGGAGGGAACGCGGGCTTCCGCTTCCGGAGCCTTGCCCCACAGCCGAGACGTTCCAGAAAAAGAAAGAGGATGACAACCGCATGATACCGGATTCTCCCATGACTGACGCTTTCCTTTCAGGCTTGGACCACGCCAAAACAGGCGCCCTGATCCGGCGCCTGCGTCTGGAACAGAAGCTGACCCAGGCAGAGCTGGCCCAAAAGCTGCACATCAGCCACAAGACCGTGTCAAAATGGGAGCGCGGGCTGGGCGCGCCTGATGTTTCCCTCCTCCCAGCGCTCTCCCAGGCGCTGGCTGTCGGCATTGAAACCCTGCTGTCCGGGGAGCTTTCCCCGAACGACGAAACTGGAGGAACCATGAAACACAGTCTTTTTGCCGTCTGTCCTGTCTGCGGAAATCTCCTGTGGAGCACGGGCAAGGCGGACCTTTCCTGCTGCGGCAGGAAACTCGAGCCCCTGACCGCCAAAGAGGAGGAAGGAGAGCACCGCCTTCTGCTGGAACAAGTCGAGGATGAATGGTATCTCACTTTGGAACACCCTATGGAAAAGGGACACCATATTTCCTTTTTGGCATGCCTGAGCGGGGATTCCATCACCCTGGTGAAGCTTTTTCCGGAGGGAACCTGCGCCGCCAGGTTTCCCAAACGGCGGCATGTCCAACTTTTCTGGTACTGTACGGAACACGGGCTTTTTCAAAAACGGGTCTGAGCGATCCGCCGTCTGGAGGCTGCCATGCATTTTAAGGAAGCGAAGGGGATCCTCTCCCCGCAGAACGGAATGAACCTCTACCGGGGGTGCACACACGGCTGCATCTACTGCGACAGCCGCAGCAAATGCTACCATATCGAGCATGATTTCGAAGACGTGGAGGTCAAGAGCAACGCGCCGGAGCTGCTGGAGGCTGCCCTTCGCAAAAAGCGGAAGAAATGCATGATCGGGACGGGAGCCATGTGCGACCCCTATTTTCCGGGAGAGAGAAAGCTGCTGCACACCCGGCGCTGCGTCGAACTCATCGAAAAGTACGGCTTCGGCCTGGCGGTTCAGACAAAATCCACGCTTTGCCTGCGGGATCTGGACCTGTTTGAGCAGATTCAAAGAAGGGAGAAATGTGTGGTGCAGATAACCCTGACCACCTTCGACGAGGACCTCTGCCGGATTCTGGAACCTCATGTGAGCACCACCAGGGAACGGTTTGAGGCCCTGTGCACGCTGAAGGAGCACGGCATCCCAACGGTGGTTTGGTTCTCCCCTCTGCTTCCTTTTCTCAACGATACCGAAGAAAACCTGAGAGGAATTCTTTCCTACTGTTTCGAGGCTGGGGTCAAGGGAATTCTCTGCTTCGGCATTGGGGTGACTATGCGCGAGGGAAACCGGGAATACTTTTATCAAAAGCTGGAGGAGCATTTCCCCGGCCTGAGGGAGCGGTATGAGCGCTGTTACGGCCTGCGTTATGAACTGAGCAGCAGCCGAAATTCCGCTTTGATGCGCATCTTTCATGACGAATGTGAAAAGCGCGGGGTAATGCATACGCCGGAACAGGTATTCCGCTATCTGTACGACCTGGAAACAGGGGACGAAGCGGAACAGCTGAGTCTGTTTTCCTGACCTAAAAACCGTACTATTCTTGAAACGAGGGGACCTCTATGAAATACAGCCGCATTTTCCTGCTGGTTTTGGATTCCCTGGGGATCGGCGCAATGGACGACGCAGCGGCCTACGGCGACGCGGGAGCAAACACATTGGGGCACATTGCGCACCGGGCGGAACGGCTCTCCATCCCCAGCCTGCTGCGTATGGGAATTTCCGGACTCTGCCCGGAGGCGGGGCTTCCCACCCCGGAAAAGCCTATCGGTTTCGCCATGCGGATGAAAGAAAAAAGCGCCGGCAAGGACACCATGACCGGGCATTGGGAATTGATGGGGCTCATTACCTCCGCTCCTTTTCTCACCTTTACCCAAACCGGTTTTCCGGCTGAACTCATTGGGGAACTGGAGCTTCGCACCGGCCGCAGGATTGTGGGCAACAAAGCTGCCAGCGGCACAAAAATTCTGGAGGAGCTGGGGGAGCATCAGACCGAGACGGGCGATCTCATCGTCTACACCTCCGGGGATTCCGTGCTGCAGATCTGCGGGAATGAGGAGACCATGGGGCTTTCCGAGCTCTACCGCTGCTGTGAAATCGCCCGGGAGCTGACCCTCCGAAAAGAATGGAGAGTGGGCAGGGTAATTGCACGGCCCTATGTGGGACGAAGAAAGGGGGAATTCGTGCGCACCGCCAACAGGCGGGATTACGCCTTGCCTCCCTCCGGGAAAACCGTACTGGACGCCCTGCAGGAATCCGGCAGGGATGTAATCGGCGTGGGTAAAATCCATGACATTTTCTGCGGGCAGGGACTGACGGAATCCCTGCACTCTGAAAGCAGTGTACAGGGGATGGAACAAACGATCCAGCTGACCCAGCGGGAGTTTACCGGCCTGTGCTTCGTCAACCTGGTGGATTTCGATGCCCTCTGGGGACACCGGCGGGACCCGCTGGGCTACGCCGCCGAGCTGGAACGGTTCGACCTGCTTCTCAGCCGGCTTCTTCCCCGCCTTCGGCAGACAGACCTGCTCTGCATCACGGCAGACCACGGGAACGACCCTGTCCACACGGGGACGGACCATACCCGGGAGATGGTCCCTCTGCTTGCCTGGTCACCCGCCATGACCAGAAGCGGCTACCTGCCGGACCGGGAGACCTTTGCAGACCTGGGCGCTGCAGTGGCGGAAAACTTCTCCGTTCCCCTGCCTGCCGGGACCCACGGCCGTTCCATTCCGGAGCTGTTCTGAAAGCTCTTTTTTCTCCGGTGGGCCGTTCTTTCCATAAACTTGAAAACCGCCGCAAAAGTTTCCTTTTGCGGCGGTCCTGTTTTTCAGCAAGGCAGTGAATGAATCACACCTGTACCGTGCCGTCCAGGATCTGTTTGTAATCCTCCAGATTCTGCCGAAGCAGCTCCGGCGTATCCAGCCCATAGGGACATTTCTTTTTGCACTGGCCGCAGTTCAGGCAATTTTCAACCTGCAGCATCATCTTCTGGCTTTCTTCCGTCAGCCAATTGGCCGACGGGCTCCGGCGGATCAATTGAGACATGCGGGCGCACTGGTTGATGACGATGCCGGCCGGACAGGGCATACAGTACCCGCAGGCCCTGCAGAAATTGCCGATCAGCTCTTTTCGGTCTCGTTCGATCAGCTCCCTGATTTCGCCGTCCATAACGGGCGGATTCTCGATATAGCTGATGAACTCATCCAGCTCCGACTCCCTCTGAACGCCCCAGATGGGAAGCGCGTTTTCAAATTGATCCTGCCAGGCATAGGCTGCGGCGGAATTGGTGATCAGCCCGCCGGAAAGCCCCTTCATGGAGATAAAGCCCACGTTCAGCTCCTGGCAGAGCTTTACCAGGGCAATGTCCTTTTCTGTGGACAGATAGCAGAAGGGGAACTGCAGCGTGTCATACAGGCCGGAGCGCACTGCCTCCTCCGCCACGTTCAGGCGATGGTTTGTAAGTCCGATAAAACGGATTTTTCCCTGTTCCCTTGCTTCCAGCATGGCCTCGTACAGGCCGGTGCCGTCCCCGGGCTTGGGACAGAAACTGGGATTGTGGAACTGGTAGATGTCTATGTAGTCCGTCTTCAGCAGCGAAAGGCTGGTTTCCAGGTCCTTCCAGAAACCCTCCGCCGTGGTGGAAGGGGTTTTCGTCGCCAGAATCAGCTTTTCCCGTACATTGCTGAGCGCAAAACCGATTTTTTCCTCGCTGTCGCTGTAAGAGCGGGCGGTGTCAAAGAAAGTGATCCCCGCGTCAAAAGCCTTGCGCAGCAGCATGGCGGCATACTCCCTGGTTACCCTTTGAATGGGCAGCGCACCAAACGCATTTTTCCCTGTGACAATTCCCGTTCTTCCCAACGTGACCTGCTTCATACAATCCCTCTCCTCTCAAATCCAGCGGCTGTGTCCGGGGCTTTTGCCCTGTAGGACACCCGCCTTTTTTCCACTTTTACCCCAGAGCACGTTCGGGCTATGCCTTTCTCCTGCAAAAGACGGCCCGCAGCCCACAGGGTCTGCGCTTTTTTACAGCGCCTGTTTACAGCACCAGGCTGGGCGCCGTGTACACTCTTGCCGCCAGTTCGGAATTGAGCATATACAGTCCCTTGGCCTCCGATCCGAAAAGTTCCATCTTTTGAATGAGATCCTCTGCGTTCTTCTCTTCTTCCCCCTGCTCCTTGACGAACCAATCCAAAAACTGGAGCGTACGGAAATCTTTCGACTGCTGGGCTGCGTCATACAGATTGTGAATCAGCGAAGTCACATAGACCTCATGCTCCAGGCCAGCCTTGAGTATCCCCATAGTATCCGCAGCTTTGCGCTCCGGCTTCGCCACTGCTTCCAAAGCCACCTTGGCGCTGTTGTTGTGCAGATACTGGTAGAACAGCATGGCATGGTCCCGCTCCTCCTGTGCCTGCACCTGGTACCAGTTTGCAAATCCATCTAGACCGGTTTCCTGAAAATAACTGGAAAAATCCAAATATAGATAGGCGGAATAGAACTCCGCAGTGATTTGGGCATTGAGAAGCTGAGCGACCGATTGGTTCAACATGAAATATCCACCTTTCCAAACTCTGTTTTTCCTTATTATATCCGCAGAACCGCTGAAATGCAAGAATGCGTGCAACCTGAAAAAGCCTTCTTCCCAGCTTCGGCATAATTGCGCGGCGGACAGGCGATACTATACCCTATCAACAGGAAGGGATGCATGCCATATGAAGTTTTACCGCTGCGAGCACTGTGGAAACATCGTGATCTATCTGAAGGACGCCGGGGTTCCCGTCGTCTGCTGCGGAGAAGAGATGCAGGAACTGAGGCCTGGAACAGTGGACGCCTCCGTGGAAAAGCACGTTCCCCTTGTGGAAAAGGACGGTTCCCGTGTCACCGTGTCCGTAGGCGCCGCGGAGCATCCGATGATCCCGGAGCATTTTATCCAATGGATCCTTTTGGAGACTTCCGAGGGGATTCAGCAGAAACCGCTGGCCCCCGGGCAGGAACCCAGGGCGGTATTCCAGCTGAGCGAGCATGACAAGGTGGTTTCCGCCTACGAATACTGCAACCTCCACGGCCTTTGGAAGGCCTGAACATTCCGGGAAGTTTGAAGCAGAAACCGAAGCGCGCCCATGAAATGGGCAGCTTCGGTTTCATTTCGTTATCCCTACGGTACCAGTTCCCTGGCGAATTTTCCCAGCAACGACGGCACGTCGATATTCTGCGGGCAAGCCTCGGCGCAGGCGCCGCACCCGATACAGGCGCCGGGCAGCTCCTCCGGCTTCATGGCGTCCAGGGTAAACCGCAGAGTCCCCAGGCCTTTGGAGTAGTTCAGCTCGTTGTACATAGAGAGCAGCTTGGGGATATCCAAGCCCTGAGGGCAATTCTCACAGCAATAGCGGCAGGCTGTACAGGGAACCAGCTCTGCCTGCAGGGAGACCACCTGATTCAGCAGCTGTCTTTCCTCCGGCGTAACAGGGTCTTCCCGGGAGAATACAGCAATATTCTCCTTCAGCTGCTCCAGCGTAGTCATCCCGCTGAGCACCACCTGGACCCCCGGCAGGGACTGGAGGAAACGGAACGCCCAGGAGGCTGCGGAATCCTGCGGGCGCACTTTTCGCAGCAGGGATTCCGCCCCTTCCGGCAGGGAAGCCAGACTTCCTCCCCGGCAGGGCTCCATCACCACCACCGGGATGCCGCGGCCCGTCAAAAGCTCATATTTCTTTCCGGCTTCCTGAAGCGTCCAATCCACATAATTCAGCTGAATCTGGCAGAATTCAAAGATGCCGGGATACCGGTTGAGAAACTTCTCGATGGTCTCCGCACGTCCGTGGGCGGAAAATCCCAGATGGCGGATGCGTCCCTGCTTCTTCTGATTCAGCAGATAGCCCACCACGTTCAGCTCTTCGTTGGTATAGAATTCCAGCGAGGTTTCACAGACATTGTGCAGCAGGTAAAAATCAAAGTAATCCACTCCACATTTTTCCAGCTGCTCTTCAAAAATTTCCGCCACGGACCCTATCTTTTCTCCTGCCAGGTATCCCTGAAAGCCCAGCCTGCCGTTTTGATAGTTCATCATATGCCCCGGCATTTTCGACGCCAGATACCAGGTGTCCCTGGGAAACTGGGAAAGCACCCTGCCCACAAAGGATTCCGACGCCCCTCCGTGGTACCGGTAGGCGGTATCGAAATAATTGACCCCATGGCGATAGGCGTACTCGATGATTTCCCTGGCCTTCTCCTCGTCAATAGGGCCGCCCTGCCCTTGGGTGGGCAGCCGCATATTCCCCATCCCCAAAACGGAAAGCTTTACTTCCTGAAACGGCTGATAGAGCATGAAAAGCACCACACTTTCTCAAAATTGGATGCAACCCGTCTCCGATCCGGCGGATTTTCTTTCCAAGGACAGCATACCATCTGGAGTGAACTCCAAGTCAAGCTTTTTTTACCGAAGCAAAAAAAGGCCGTACGGCGGGGAAATCCTCCGCCGTGCGGCTCTTTCTTCGATTCAGTTTGTCACTTGCTCCGGCTTTCCTCAACCCTGCGCAGCACCTCCTGCAGGCTCAGGCCGTGTTGTTCGGCCAGCCTTGCCAGATCGTCATATTCCGGCTTACAACGGCTGACGCCCCAGCCCGAGGATTCCTTTACCCTAACCGGGCCGAGCTCCGTTTCCACCGTATACTGGCTGCGGCGGAGCGTGTACCTGCTGCACAGGGATTCCCGCACTCCAAGCGTGGAGGTGTGCGCAAACAGAGTTGAGAGCGCCTTCTCCTTGTCCTCAGGCCTGCACAGGCAGGTCAGCAGGATTCCCGGCCGGTTTTTCTTCATTCCCACCGGCGTGGTATACACCTCAAGGACACCCGCCTTCAACAGCTGTTCCTGGGCAAAGCCCACAGCCTCCGGGGTCATGTCGTCCAGATTGCAGCGAAGCTCCAGGACACTGTCCCCCGCTTCTTCCGTCTCTCCCAGTAAGGCTCGGACGCCGTTCATGGCCTCGAACTCCTTGCTTCCCATACCATAGCCGATCTTCTCCACCCGCATGACCGGAGACGGGCCGAAGGAATTCACGAAATACTTCAGCAGCGCCGCCCCGGTGGGAGTGCAGAGTTCTCCGCGTACCGAACCGCCGTAGGTGGGTACTTCCCGGAGAATATGGGCTGTGGCAGGGGCGGGCACGGGCAGGATGCCGTGGGCGCAGCGCACCTGGCCGCTGCCAACGTGGATGGGAGAGCAGACCACCTGCTCCGGGGCAAGCTCTTCCAGCAAAAGGCAGACCGCGGCCACATCGGCCACGGCGTCCAGCGTGCCCACTTCGTGGAAGTGGATTTCCTCCACCGGCCTGCCGTGGGCATGGCTTTCCGCCTCAGCGATCAGCCGGTAGACGCCCAGCGCATCCCCCCTCACCTTTTCCGAAACCGGCAGATGGGAGATGATATGCTCCACCTCGTGCATCCCCGCATGATGGTGGCCATGGCTGTGGCTGTGTTCGTGAGCATGGTCATGATCGTGGTCATGCTCATGGCCGTGGTCGTGGTCGTGGCCGTGGTCATGGTCGTGGTCATGGTCGTGGTCGTGGCCGTGGTCATGATCGTGGTCATGCTCATGGCCGTGGCCGTGGCCGTGGTCATGGTCGTGGTCGTGGCCGTGGTCATGGTCGTGGTCGTGGCCGTGGTCATGGCCGTGGTCATGGTCATGACTCACATCCATACTCTCTTCCTCTTCCCCGTGCACCTTTACCGAAACATGGGTGCCTGTAATGCCGCATTTGACCGATGGGACGGCGCTGACTTCCACGCCGGGAAGTCCCAGACCATTGAGACGCCGGAGCACCCCCTCCGGATCCGGATGAAGCTCCAGGAGGGCTGCTGTGAGCATATCGCCCGCCGCCCCCATTGCACAGTCAAAATAAATGGTTTTCATAAGAATCTATTCCTCCTAAACTCTGTCGGCTTGTTTTCTTTCCGGAGCGCTTTCAGCCTGGATTCCTGTCCCCGATATGGTTGATCATACTGGCCAAATACCCTGCACCGAAGCCGTTGTCGATGTTGACGACGCTCACACCGCTGGCGCAGGAATTGAGCATGGAAAGCAGCGCGGCCAGACCGCCGAAGGCCGCTCCATACCCCACGCTGGTGGGCACGGCAATCACGGGGCAGTCTGCCAGCCCGCCCAACACGCTGGCGAGAGCGCCCTCCATCCCGGCAATGGCGACAATCACCCGGGCACTCATAAAATCTTCCAGATGAGACAGCGTGCGGTGCAGCCCGGCCACGCCCACATCATAGAGGCGCACTACCTCGTTGCCCAGCGCCTCTGCAGTCAGCGCCGCCTCCTCCGCCACAGGCATATCGCTGGTACCTCCCGTGGCCACAATGATGCGGCCCGTGCCCGTGGGCTTCGGCATGGCGCCCACAATGCCGACCCTGCCCATCTCATGGTAGGCAAGGGGCAGCTCCTTCCCCACCAGCTCCGCGGCTTCCGGGGACATACGGGTGATCAGGATGGTCTTATCACCATCCTCCCGCATGGACGCGGCAATAGCCCGAATCTGTTCCGGCGTCTTTCCAGCGCCGTAAATCACCTCGGCAATCCCCTGGCGCAGCCCCCGGTGCCGGTCCACCTTGGCAAATCCCAAATCCCGGAAAGGCTCCAGTTTCAGCTCCATCAGAGCCTCGCCCACCGGGCAATCCCCGCTGGCCACCCGTTCCAGCAGAGCCTTGATTTCCAATTGATCCATCCTGATTTCTTCCTCCCTTTTCCTTTCCGCTTGCCGCGGCTGTCCTGCCGGCCTTCACCGGCCCTGTAAATCCAGAAACACCTCTGAAAAATACGGTTTCAGTTCCGTCTGAATCTCCCTCCTGCGCGCCAGCGCTTCCGCCATCTGGTCCTCCGGCAGCTGAAGCCGCGCCGCATTGTGAAACACTCTTACCCGAAAATCTGTAAACCCCAGGGAAAAGAGACGGTCCTCCGCCTGCTCCACCTTCTGCAGCAGTCCGGCTGTAATCTCCTCTCCTGTGGGAATTCTGGTGGCAAGGCAGGCATAGGCCGGCTTGTCCCAGGTAAAGAGCCCGGCTTCTTTGGACCGCCTTCGCACCTCCGCCTTTGTAATTCCGCATTCCCGCAGGGGGGACCTTACGGAAAGCTCCCGGATCGCCCGCATGCCGGGGCGGTCTCCGGCGTCGTCTGAGGCATTGGTGCCGTCCATCAGCACAGGGTATCCGTCCCGCGCCGCCTGATCCCGCAATGTGCCGAACAGGGCGCGCTTGCAGTGGTAGCAGCGGTCCTGCGGATTGCTCCGCACCGCTTCCTGGGACAGGACATCCACTTCCAGCACGGCCAGCTCCACCCCCAGCTGCGCGCAGAGCCTCCTGGCGTCGGCAAGCTCAAAGGCAGGCTGAAATACAGTTTTCACAAAATACGGCCGCACCTGCGCGCCATGCTCCACCGCCTCGTACAGCAGATACGCCGAATCCGTGCCTCCTGAAAAACCCAGGGCAACCCGGGGATTTTCCCGAAAAAAGTCCTTCAATTCCATCCTTTGCCACACTCCCTTTCGGCCCGTATTCCCACGGCCCCGCTGCCATTATAAAGAAAAGAAACAAACCCGAAAACCGCTTCGGCGGCCCTCCGATCTGTCTCTGCTTCCTGCAAATCCATCTTTTTCAAATGCTGTACAGGCTTCCGGCCCAGCCTTCCATCCGGAAAACCGCGTTCCTTCCTGAAACGCAGCGGCGCTGTAGGAGCCATGGGAAACCCTTCTCACTGTTGAGAGTAAGTCTACACCTTGAAGTGCACTCTATGTCAAGGGGTTTCCGTATTTTTCCCAGCCGCTTTTTTCCATAAACCGTGCGGGGGACGGTCCGCTGGCGCCGGATGCAAAGAACCGCCCCTGCCGGATACGCCGGCACAGGGCGGCCCTTCCAAAGGAGGCGGACTGGGGATGCCTTACGGTGATCCAGACCGTTCAGTGATGGACGGCCTGCAGCATCCGCAGGGCCAGCTTCCGTATCCTGCCGTGCCCGCGCACAACAGGTTTTCCCTCCTCCGGCTGTCCCTGTGCCTCATCCCGCGGTTTGGGACCCGCTCCTCCCGGCTTATCTTCCTGCTCTAGCGTATGGGACAGGAACAGGGAGGCTTTGGCGCAGGCCGGTCCCACGGTTTCGTAGAGCACTGCTGAAGAGAGGATAATGGCGGACAGCAGCGCGCCTGTCTCCGGCGGAAGCATCCGCTCCCCCAAAGCAGCCAGTCCGATGGATACGCCTGCCTGGGGGATCAACGCCAGCCCCAGCCAATTTCTGATACGCCCCGGCATGCGGCAAAGAGCGCAGCCGGCAAAGGCGCCAGCGTATTTTCCCGCAATACGCAGGAAAAAGTAGGCGACGCCAATTACGCCTTCCGTGGCCAGAGCGGGAATATTCAGACGCATGCCGGAAAGCACAAAGAAAAGCAGGAGCACGGGCGGGGTAAAGCGGTTGATCTCCTTAAACAGATGCTTGTTCCCCGAAAGGTTAATGTAGGAAGCCCCCAGAGCCATACAGGAAAGCAGGGGAGATATATTCAGCAGCGTGCAGAGTCCCGTCATCCCCAAAATGACGCCGTTGGCGATCACAAGCCGGTGGTCGGAGGAGCGCCTTTCACTGATCAGCCGGTGCAGGACCCAGCCCAGGCCGATTCCCAGAACCACGGCTCCCAGATTCCAGAGGACTGGGGCGGCCACATCCATGGCGTTGACCTTCCCGCCGCCTTCCAGGGCCTGGGTTACCGCCGTACACACGGAAAAGGCCACCAGCGCAACCGCATCGTCCAGGGCCACCACCTGGAGGATCAGGTTGACAAAGGGACCCTTTGCATGGTACTGCCGGATGGTCATAATGGTGGAAGCAGGCGCCGTGGCGCAGCCGATGGCGCCCAGCAGCAGGGAAAAGGGCACTGGAAGATGGAACAGGAAAATCATGGGCAGCGTGATGGCAGCCATGGCCAGCAGCGCCTCCAGCACAGTGATTATCAGGGTTCCCCCTCCGCTTTTTTTCAGGGTGGCAATTTTGAAATACCTGCCCACGCCAAAGGCGATATAGGCCAGGGCGATATCGGTGACAAAGCCCATTCCGGAAGCCACCTCCACAGGAACCGCATCCAACAGATAGGGGCCCAGCAGAATCCCCGCAAAAATATAGCCGGTCACATTGGGCAGCTTCAGGCGCTTTGTGACCCGCGTCACCAGAAATCCGGCAAACAGCATCAGGGAGAGGGAGAGAATCACCTGGGAGGTTTCATTCCCAAGCATTAAGAATTGTTTCATAAGCGGCGGCGCCTCCTTTCCGGGGCAGAACGATTTCCCCGGCAGCCATAGAATATGCTTGATTATAGGACTGGTGTATGATAAAATCAAATAATAATTTTTAACACAGATATTCAAAAATTTGATAAAAAGGAGGAACCCATGATGTTTGATCAGAAGGCCAACACCTTGCTCACCCTGGTACAGGAAGGCAGCTTTACCAAGGCAGCTCAAGCGCTTTCCCTGAGCCAACCCGCTGTGAGCCATCAGATCCGCCAGCTGGAAGAGGAATTCGGCATCCAAATTTTCCACAAGGACAGGAAAGAGCTGCGTCCCACCCCGGCGGGCGCAGTTCTGATCAAATATGCCCGGCGGGCGCTGGCCGTCTACAACAATGCGCGGCAGGCCATTGAGGATTCCCGCAGCAACCTGCGGCGGTTCACTGTGGCCATTACGCCCACGGTGGCGGAGAGCCTGGTTCCCCAGACGCTGGCGTACTACTGCATGGAGAATTCCGACGCCCACATCAACATCATGACTGATACCATAAAAAACATTTATGATAAATTGAAATCTTTTGAAACTGACCTGGCCATTGTGGAAGGAAAGCCTGACGATTCCAGCCTGACCAGCGTACTTCTGGACACAGATTTCCTTTGTCTGGCGGTGTCGCCCCAGCACCCTTTTTCCAAGCGGGCCTCCGTTCCTCTGATGGAGCTGAAAAAGGAAAAATTCATCATGCGGTCCCGTCCGGGAAACACCCGGGTGCTTTTCGAACGTTATCTGGAAAACAACGGGGAGACGCTGCGGAGCTTCAACGTGATGATGGAAATAGACAACGTGGCCACCATCAAAGAACTTGTCTCACGGAATTTGGGCGTCACGGTAATCGCCCGTTCCGCCTGTCTGGAGGAGCTGCGCACCGGCAGGCTGGCGGTGGTCCCCATTGAAAACTCTTCCATGATCCGGGAGATCAACCTGGTCTTTCACCGGGATTTCAGCCATCCGGAGGTGCTGGATGAGATCCGGCGTATCTACTCTTCCTTTTAGCCGCAGGAATTCCTTCCGGCCGCTTTCCCGCTCAATGCACGGCGGAGGCGCCCTCCACATAGGATGGTACACGGAAACAGAGGAGGGAATGACATGAGAGAACGGGAATACTGGCGGGCGGATGCCGCAGCCTATGCAAAAGCCTGGGCGTTCGGCCGAAACCCCGCCTATCTGGATTTTGAACAGCTGGGCGGCGACTGTACGAATTTCGCCTCACAATGCCTGTATGCGGGCAGCGGCATCATGAATTACACCCCCACCTTCGGCTGGTATTACGCCTCTGCCTCCAACCGCACGCCGTCCTGGACAGGGGTACAGTATCTCTACGACTTTCTGACACGCGGCAAGGGACCAGGCCCTCATGCGGTGGAGACGGAAGCCGGGGAATTGGAGATCGGCGATCTTGTCCAGCTGGGCCGGGCAGACGGACAGTTTTACCACAGCCCGGTGGTGGTGGAGACCTCTCCCGAGCTATTGGTGGCAGCCCATTCCTTCGACGCCTACAGGCGGCCCCTGAGCAGCTACAGCTATGACAGGGTACGGTACCTTCACATCGCCGGGGTACGCATCCCGTAACAAACCGCCTCGTATTCTTCTTGCTTTTTTTGAAGAAAACAGTATAATTATTTCAAAGAATTTATACTGCTGAGAGGAAGAGACCATGGACAACGCCGTTTTCAGACGCTGCCCCGCACATTTTCCCCCTTGCATTGGTAAAACGGACAGGTATAACCCTGCGTCCCTACGGGCGGCGGGGGTTATACCTGTTTTTCTGACTGGAATTTTCTGCAAGGCAAAGCAGCAATCACCCCTTTGGAAAGGATTGGACGAAAGCCATGAAAGTAGCTGATATTCTGGGTCTGCTGGGAGGACTGGCACTTTTCCTGTATGGTATGCAGATGATGAGTTCCGGCCTGGAGGCCGCCGCAGGCAACCGCATGAAACGTATTTTGGAACGTCTGACCTCCAATCGCTTTTTGGGCGTGGCAGTAGGGGCGGGAATCACCGCGGTGATTCAGTCTTCCTCCGCCACTACAGTTATGGTGGTCGGTTTTGTCAATTCCGGAATGATGACCCTTTCACAGGCGGTATGGATTATTATGGGCGCCAACATCGGTACTACCATTACCGGCCAGCTGATTGCCCTGGACGTAGGGGCTCTGGCCCCCCTCTTCGCTTTCTGCGGCGTGGCCCTGGTTGTGTTCCTGAAGAAAGCTGTGTTTCATCACTACGGCCAGATTATTGCGGGCCTTGGCATCCTGTTTATCGGCATGGAAATGATGAGCTCCGCCATGATGCCCCTGCGGGAATCCAAAGCCTTCATTAACCTGATGACCCAGTTCAGCAACCCTCTTTTGGGAATTCTGGCAGGTATGATTTTTACCGCCGTCATCCAGTCTTCCTCCGCCTCGGTAGGCATTTTGCAGGCCCTGGTCGCCAGCGGCCTCATCGGTCTGCCCAGTGCGGTTTACGTCCTCTTCGGCCAAAATATCGGCACCTGCATCACCGCGGTGCTGGCCGCCATCGGCACCAGCAGAAACGCCAAACGCACCACGGTGCTTCACCTGCTCTTCAATGTAATCGGCACAACGCTTTTCACCCTGGCCTGCATGTTCACTCCTCTCACCCCGCTGGTCGCATCCTTCACCCCTGGCAACCTGCCCGCTCAAATCGCCAATATGCACACTGTGTTCAACGTGGTGACCACTCTTCTGCTGCTGCCCTTCGGAAACTATCTGGCAAAGCTTGCCGTGCGCATTCTGCCTGAACATGCCTCTGAGGAAAGCGCCGGCCCCAGGCTTCTCTACCTGAAGCCCGTGGAAAGCTCCCATGAATACCAGATCGGCACCTCGGCCATCGCCCTTAACGGCGTCTGGAAAGAGCTGGCGCGCATGTCGGAAATGGTCCATTCAAACGTGGAAAAGAGCTTTCAGGCCGTGGAGCAGGAAGCGCCCCAGCTGTTGGGGCCGGTAGAGGAGGCAGAGGAATACCTTGACTATCTCAACAAGGAAATTTCCAAATATATCTCTCATGTAATCGTCTATGAGAACAACGAGAAAGATTCCGCCCAGATCAGCGCCTTCTTCCGTGTCTCCGGCAATCTGGAGCGCATCGGCGACCACGCCATGAACATCTGCGAGTACACCAAGCGCATCGCAGAAAAAGGAATCTCTTTTTCACCTGCAGCCAAAGCTGAAATCGCGGAAATGCGTAAGACCAGCCTGGCTGCCTTGGACCTGCTCGGAAACCTGCAGGGAATTTCTGTAGAACGGCTTTCCCAGGTTGCAGCCGCAGAACAGAAAATTGACGACATGACGCTGCGGTACCGCCAGAACCAGATGGACCGCATCCGGGACGGCCTCTGTTCTGATGAGGCCTGCGTGCTTTATTCGGAAATGCTCACCGATTTTGAGCGCATCGGCGACCATATCCTGAACATCGGTCAGGAGCTGACGCAGATAGACATTCCGGATTAGTTTAAAAAGGGGACGCTGCAGGATGAAGCTGCAGCGTCCCCTTTTTTGTTTCCTCCCAAGTTTCCAACGGCCTGAAACGTCTTCAGGAGAATAGGACATGGCGTTGCGGGAAATCAACGGTAAAGCTTGGCAAAGATCAGCCCGCCCGCCAAAAACAACGCCGAAACTCCCAGCAGAAGTCCCGTTTCCAGGGAAGCGGAGGCAGCCTGACCCGCAGACTCGGAGCCGGGTATCCCCGGCATTCCGACGCCCGCCTGCCCACGGCTCCAGTTTTCCCAATCCTGTCCGGGCTGTTCCGCAGGAGGCTCTGTCTCCGGGCCGCTTTCCCCTTCCGCAGAATCCGCGGGGGAATCCTGGGAAGCCTCTGAAGAGGAAGAGGAGGTTTCCTCTTTCCCCCCGCTCTTGAAGCCTTCCGGAACCTTCCCGTTCTCTGGGGGCTGCATTCCCTGCCCTTCTCCATTGGGAAGCTCCGCCCCATCCGGGGGCTCCATTCCGTCCGGAGGCGAAAATGCACCTTGATTTTCCCTTCCATCCGCCGCCGGCTGGGCCGCTGTCACTGTTATCGTTTTCTCAGCAACTTCTTCGTCTCCTGCTGCAGCCGTCTTGTTTTCCGGCTGCTCCTGTTGCCGTTCCGTCTCGTCCTCTTCCGGAAGCGCAGCGCCGGTTTTCCCTTTTTCACCCCAGCTGCCGAATCCCATTCCGTTTCCGCCGCCCATCCCCTGGGAGCCCATGTCGGATACTGTCAGGTGGGAAGCGTCGATGAGAGCGCTGGAATCCGCTGTTTGTCCCTCTGAAGTGGAAGGAATGGAACCATCCAGCTGTCCCCGGATACTCTCCGCCCGGAGCAGGCAGAATTCCTTCAGCGTGTCGGCCCCTTTGAGAAATTCCTCATAGGTACAGAACGCGGTGGGGTCCTTCTCCACATAAGGGGAAATCAGGGCCAGGGTTTCCTCGAAGAACTCCTCAAAATAGCCGCTTTCAAAATAGGAGGAGATAAAATCGTCAAAGGCTTCGTGATATTGCTGCGTGTAGGCGTCATTTTCAAAAATCCAGGCAACCATAGGGCGTTCGGAAAGCTCGCCGCTGGAAACGGGGGAATCGATGGGGGAATTCACAGAGGAAGTGGCGCCATCCCCACCCCCCATAGCTCCCATCCCCATACCCCCGAAAGCCAGGTTGTAGTCCCAGGCGATCATGGAAAGAAGCCCTTCGTCCTCATGGAGGTAATAGTTGTGGATAATGCTGCCGGTATAGCTGTCGCCGTTGAGCACAAAATTGTGCGCTACAAAATAGCTGATCACCTCATCCACATTTACAGATTCCTCGATGTTCCCCTCGTTCAAATTCTTCAGGGCCTGGATGAGCCGGTCCTTATCGGCATTCGTCACATCAAATACCGCGTTGTCGAAGATATTGGGGTAGCTGTCGTAAGATTCATCCGTATAGACCAGCAGAACGTCCGAGCTGCCTCCCATCCCTGCCATGCCGCCAAAACCTTTTCCTTCGCCGCTTTCTCCTGCATCGGGAAGCTGCATCCCCCCGCCCTCGGAGAAACCCCCGCCCTGCAGGAGGGACGCCAGTCGCTGCAGTTCTTCCGGCAGCGTGATTCCGCCCTCTTCCAGACGGGCGAGGATGGCCTGAAGGTCATCCGGCAGGACCAAAGCTCCGGACTCCAGCTCTTCCAGAATGGTTTGCACCTCTTCAGGATAAGCGCCGCTCTCATCTTTCAGGCCTTCCAGCAAGGTCTTCCAATCGCCGAACGAATTCCCGCCGCCGGGGCCGCCTTCCATCCCTTCCGGCAGTTCCTGTCCCACTTCATTTCGATTTTTGGCTTCGGCTCCCCGACCGCCTCCGCCCATAGACATGCTGTCGGGCTTGTATATCGCGCCGTAATCGGAGCCGTAGGTCCGCTCGGCAAAACTCTCTTCCACACCCTCCGCGGCGATATAGAGGCCCCAGTCCTCGCCGTTTACCGTGATCCAGACATAGCTTGTCAGCGGCGTTTCCGCGCCCGTATAGGCCATCATCTGGTAGCAGAGATAATCCTTCATATAGGTGTTATCCTGTATGACATTGTTCAGGCAGAGCTTGTCGAGGCCGTAATAGGTAGAGGTGCTGTCATAATGGTCAAACTCAATTTTGAAGCTGTACCGGTCGGAATCCGAATTTGCCACCGTGCTTAGGGAGGTGTTCCCCTTAGGCCGGATTCCCACATTTTTATAGCTTTCCCCATCAATGACCAGCGCGCAGGAGATATATTCCTCCGCCATGGCGTTTGAGAGCATCTCCTGCCAGTCGTCTTCATCGGCCACAATATCTACCGTATGAACCCTGCTGGTATCAAAAATTCTGGACACATAGGGCATATCTGCGGCGGCGGCTTCCAAAAATATACCGCCTCCGCCCAGAAACAGCACCGTGACCAGCACCATAAAAACTGCCGTCACCATACAGATGAGATCGATGCGCTTGCTTTTGGACATAGTTGGAGTTTTCCCCCTTTCTTAGGCCATCTATCTTTGGTATGTTTCAACTGACCCGGTATTCTTTGTCCCAGGGAAGCACCATTCACCCCATATACTCCCCATTGTAGCTGACGAGCACCGCACTGGTGACGCCGCTGATTCCGGTAAGCCCGTTGACAAAGGAGGTGTCGCTGCCCTTCAGGCGGATTTCGTAGTTGAGCTCGATCTGATCCCTGGTGACGGTTTTGCTTTTTACCACGCTTTTCTCCACCGTTGCAGCCAGAAAGTCCCGAGCCATCTGTTCGGCGTGATCATCCTCACAGGTGATCACCGCAAGATAGGGGTTCTGATGGGGCTTCCGGTTCACAAATACCAGCAGCATCACCCCGATGACTACGCTGCCGATGACAGCCAGAGGGATCATGCCCGCTGCCAGGACGATTCCCGCGGCAATGGCCCAGAAGAGGAAGGCGATGTCCAGCGGTTCCTTGATGGCGGTGCGGAAGCGGACGATGGAGAGCGCGCCTACCATGCCCAGAGAGAGCACCACATTGCTGGTCACCGCCAAAATGACCAGGGTGGTGATCATGGTCATGGCGATGAGAGAGACGCCGAAGCCGGCGGAATACATCACGCCGCTGTAGGTCTTTTTATAGACGAAGAAGATGAACAGGCCCACGCAAAAGGAAAGCACAATGGCCAGGACCATATCCAACACTGTGACGCTGGTCACATTTTCCAAAAAATTCGATTTGAAGATATCGCTGAAAGTCATAAAGGTTACTCCTGTTCTGTTTTTATTTTTGACGGCGCCTGACCCGGTTCTCCCTCAGCCGAAAGCCCGGGAGGCCGCATATTTGGAAAACGCGCCCGCCTGCCGGTTTCCCAGCTGCACCAGATCCCGGATCATCTCCGGCAGAAATTCATCGTATTTCACCTCCAGCAGGACGCCGTTTCCCGCTGGAAGCATGGCAAGGGGCTTTTCCAGCAGATCGGGCCGAAACGGCGCCGTGTGAAGCTCCCGGTCCAGCGTGATCCGCACGTTCCCAGGAGGGAACACAAAGGGCTCCCGCAGATAATCCACCACCGTTTTCGGCCTCAGCTGCTGCGTCTTCATCTTACCGTAAAGTTCTGCCGCCACCGGACGGCCGGACACCTTCATCCAGCCCGTGTCCCCATGGAACAGCCGGTCCGCTTCCTGAGCCGTGATGCTGTCTCCCTTTTTGCTGCAGAGGCCGTCCCGTTTGCTCTTTTTTTCCAATGTGAGATAGGAAAGCTCGCCGTTGTAATACCGAATCCGGAATTTTTCCCGGTTGTTCACGCCGTCCAGCTTTTCCCGCAGGGCCTTGTCTTCCAAATTGTCAAAATAGACGCTGCGAATCCCATATTCCCCTGTGGTTCCTGCATGGGGATCATGCCGCAGCGCCGCCAAAAGACGGGAGCGGACGATGAAATAGTCGCTCACGCTGAGGGCAAACTTGTATTCATGCCTGTACTTCAGTTCCAATTGCAGTCATCCCTTCTCCGGTTGTTACCGGTTTCTGTGATGTTCCCGATTGTAGAAGCTCCGCCTTAAACAAGCCTGAAAATTTCACGTGGATTTTACGTTCTGGATTTCAGGTTCCTTTCAGATTCTACTGCTAAAATGTGATATAATATAAGATCTAAAAGACAACGCCTCTCCCTCAAAGCCTGCAGCGCCTGGAACTGACCGAAAAGCCACAGAAGCCGGAGAGCGCGAAACAAGTAAGAAAAAAGGGGAGATTTCTGATGCGCATTCTGGTTGTGGAGGATGAAAAAAGGCTCGCAGACACACTGTGTGAGCTGCTCGCTTACCACAGGTATACCGCAGATGCGGCGTATGACGGCGAAACCGGACTTGACAACGCTTTGAGCGGCATCTATGACGCCGTGATTCTCGATGTGATGATGCCGAAAAAAAACGGCTATCAGGTGGTGCAGGAGCTCCGGAAGGCAGGCGTCAGCACTCCGGTGCTGATGCTCACTGCAAAATCTGAAACCAGCGATAAGGTGGAGGGCCTGGATCATGGCGCAGACTACTACCTGACAAAGCCCTTTGAAACCGAAGAGCTGCTGGCCTGCCTGCGGGCTCTGCTGCGCAGGCAGGAGGAAATCGTGCCGGAGGAGCTGACCTTTGAGGGCCTTTCCCTGAATCTTTCCTCCTGTGTGCTCAGCTACGAGGGCCATTCCGTACGCCTGAGTTCCAAGGAATTTGAGATGATGCGGCTCTTGCTTTCCGGCAGCGGAAATGTCATCCCCAAGGAAACCCTGCTTTTGAAGGTATGGGGGTATGATTCCCAGGCGGAGGATAACCATGTGGAGGTTTATATTTCGTTCCTGAGAAAGAAACTGTTTCACATCCATTGCCCTGTCACCATTGAATCGGCCCGCCGCCTGGGCTATTTTCTGAAGGGAACGGACACGGTATGATTCAAAAGCTTCGCAGAAAATTTGTGGCCGTCGTCATGGGCGTAGCCGCCTTCCTTCTGCTCGCCGTGTTCGTCATTCTGCTGGTCACCACCCAGACCGGGATGGAACGGCAGGGCATGGACATGCTGGGAAGCGCTTTGGACAGCGCCCTGCGCAAGGACGGCTTTTTCAAGCAGGCCGTACCGGACGGCCTGCTTCCAGGAGAGGCAGAAAACAACGGCAGAAAGTGGAACGGGCGGTTTAACGTCTTCACCGCGCTGGTGGACGGCGGCGGGAATGTCATTGTCCAGGCCAAGGTATCCTTTCTGCAGGAGGAGCTGGACTCGGAGGCCATTGAGGAACTGGTTCGTACGGCTGCAGCTTCGTCCAGCTACTCAGGCGTGCTTCCTGCCAGCCATCTCCGCTATCTGAAAAGGGACGTGGGAAACAGCATGATCGTGGCCTTTGCCGACACCTCGGGTGAGGCCAGTGCTATGGCGGAGCTGATCAAGAACTCCCTGATCGTAGGCCTCGCAACCCTGCTG
Organism: Neglectibacter timonensis; assembly: GCF_900048895.1. Taxonomy (GTDB): domain Bacteria; phylum Bacillota; class Clostridia; order Oscillospirales; family Acutalibacteraceae; genus Acutalibacter; species Acutalibacter timonensis. The sequence continues at coordinate 1,621,250 of NZ_LT160640.1, forward strand.
GTATTCTTCGGCGCCAGTCTCCTTCTAGCCCGCTGGGCAGTCCGCCCCGTGGAGAAGGCCTGGCAGCAGCAGAAGCAGTTTGTAGGAGACGCCTCCCACGAGCTGAAAACCCCTCTCACAGTAATCTTATCCAACGCCGACATGATCCTCAGCCATCCGGAGGAGCAGCCCCGGCGCTGGGCAGAAAATATCAAGGCGGAATCGGTGCGTATGAAGCATCTGACGGAGGAGCTGCTCTCCCTGACGAGGTCAGAGGACGCCCAACGGAAACCGGTGCTCCAACGGGTGGATTTTTCCTATCTGGTGACCGACAGCATCCTGCTGTTCGACGCTTCGGTGTTCGAAAGCGGGAAAGCTTTATCCTACGATGTGGAGGAGGAAATCCATGTGGTGGGGGACGCCCCTGCCCTCTCCCAGCTGCTGGAGATCCTGCTGGACAACGCGGTGAAGTATTCCCCGGAGGGCGGAACCATCGCCCTCCGGCTGGAAACGGCAGGCAGAAATGCAAAACTTTCTGTCTCCAATACGGGGCAGCCCATACCTGAACAGGACCTTCCCCACATTTTTGAACGCTTTTACCGGGGAGACCCTTCCCGCCAATCCACCGGAGGCCATGGCCTCGGCCTGGCTATTGCCCGGAGCATCGTGGAGGTCCATAAGGGTAAAATTTGGGCAGAATGCCGAAATGGGCTCGTTATTTTTACCGTTTCACTCCCCTGTGAGAAAAAATAGCCGGAAAATAGGTTATAAATTTTACGTCCATTCACAAAAAGTTCATCTTTTTTCAACAATTTCGCAATCTAGTTTCGGTATGCTTGCTGTTAGCAGACTAACAAACTGAAGTGTAGTCTGCTGAAGGAAGAACAACATAATTGGAGGTCGTTGTTATTATGTTCGGCAACAAATTAGACAAAATCCCAAAATTAGTAGAAGGCGGAAAAGAAGCTGCTCTCATCAAGCTGGCAAAGGACAAGGACAAGACTGTGAAGCTGGCCGCCATCGCAGCCCTGGGCAAGATCGGCAAGGATGATTCCTTCAATATCATGGTTCCCGATATGCTCATTGATGACGATCCGGACGTCCGCATCGCCGCTGCCCTGGCCCTCGGCGAGATGAAAAACGCCCATGCAAGCGCCCATCTGCGTTATTATCTTGAGCGTGAAAAGGACGCAAAAGTGGTTACGGCCATCAAGCAGGCAATTACCAGCCTGGGCGGCAGCGACTGAGTTTCCCTTTCTCTTTTTTTCCATCCATCTTCTGCTTGTAAGCCTTTCCGGGTTTTCCGGAGAGGCTTTTTGTTTTTATCCTCCCCGGAAGCTTTCGGTTCTTTTGATTCGCTGTTAGATAAAAACACAGCCAGCCATACTAAAATTGGACTTTTTTTAAGTGAGATGATATGACACATGCCTGCATAGGAAGTCCGGGTTCAAATCTCTCTGAAAACGGCCTTTCCCTATGCTCTTTCCGAAAAAGGACACAGGACCGCGTGCGGCAATTCGCATGCGATCCTGTGTCCTTTTCTATTCTCCGTCTGTCTCCACAGACAGTTCTACTACCCGTTGGCACACCCGGTCTGCCAGCGCCCGGTTATGGGTGACCATCAGCAGGCCCAGCTGCCGCTGTTCCACCTCTTTCAGCACCAGGTTCCAAATCTGTGCCTGGGTGATCACGTCCAGCATGGTACTCATCTCGTCGGCCAGCAGAAATTGTGTGCCCTCGAACAGGGAACGGGCCACGCAGAAACGCTGCAGCTCCCCGCCCGACAGCTCCCGGGGATACCGGCTGAGCCATTCCTCTTCGATTCCCAAAGCCTCCATGATTTCCCGGCGGAACATGCCGGATTCTTCCAGCACCTTCTTCATCTTCCACCTGGGGTTGATGGCCTTTTCCGGGTGCTGGTAGATCAGCTGGACCGGGCAGACGCCCTTTTGGGGCAGCGGCTTTCCGTCCAGCAGGATTTCTCCGGAAGCAGGCTTGAGATATCCTCCCATCAGCCGCAGCAGGGTGCTCTTGCCGTAGCCGCTGGGGCCCACCAGCCCAACCCGCTCCCCTTTTTCCACGGAAAGGCTGATCTCCCGGAGAATCCAAGGGGAATGTTCCCGATACCGGAAGCTCACGTTTTTTGCTTCAAGTCGCATGAATACACCTCACCATCCCGCCTCGCAGCTCTCTCATGGGGATTTCCCCACCGCATTCCTCCGTCCGCCAGGGGCATCTCGGCGCGTACAGGCAGCCCTTGGGAAGCGCCTTGGCATAGGGCTGAAAGCCAGGAACCGGCTGAAAACCGTTTTGGGGCAGCGCGTTCCACAGCGCCTTGGAATAGGGGTGGCGCAGCGCCTCCGGCCCCCGGAGGAAATCCCCGGAGGGAGCGGTCTCCACCGTGGTTCCCGCATAGAATACTGCCACCCTGTCGGCCACTTGAAAGGCCAGATCGATGTCATGGGTGATGAGGACCACCGCCCTGCCCTCGTCCGCCAGCTCCCGAAAACATTGAAGAGCCTCCAGCGCCATCTCCAAATCCATGCCGGGCGTGGGCTCGTCCGCCAGAATCAAACTTGCCCCGCTGAGCACCGCCGTGGACACCAGCACCCTTCTGGCCATGCCGCCGGAAAGCTGAAACGGGTAAAGGCGATCTACCGCCTCTGCCAGATGAAACCGATCGAACACCTCTCTCTGCCGCTGTCTCCTCTCACGGCTGGGACGGGGCCCCGTCACCTGCGGTCCCACCTTCATGGAAGGATCCAGAAAGGTGACCGACTGAGGAACCAGGGCAAATTCCTTTCCCCTGAGCCGTTCCATGTCCTTTTGCTCCAGGAGCTTTCCTCCATAGGAAATCTCCCCTTCCACAGAGGCGTTTTCCGGCAGAAGGCCCATAACGGCATGGGCCAGCAAGCTTTTTCCCGAACCGCTGGAACCGGCTACCGCCACAATTTCACCCGGCCTCACATCCAGGTTCAGGTTCGAAATCACCTTCAGGTCGTACTGCTCCAGGCCCCTGTCGTACATCCGGAAGGACACGGAGAGGTTTTTCACCTCCAAAACAGGCCCGGCGACAGCTGTGCTCTTTCGCTCCATTTCTCTCCCCCTATTCATGCGCGCTGTATGGATCCATAATTTTTTTCAAATTCTCTCCCAGCCGGTCAAACAGCAGAACAATCACTACCAGCATCAGCCCGGGGAAAAATGCCAGCCACCAGGCCCCTGTAGAAAGGTATTTCATGGATTCGGACAGGATGATGCCGATGGCGGGCTGCTCCGGAGACAGCCCAAAACCCAGGAAAGTCAGCGAAGATTCATGCATGATCGCGTGAGGGAACATGAGGATGAGTCCGATCAGAAATTGGGGAACCATGTGGGGCAGAATGTGCTTTCCCGTAATCCACCAGCTGCTGTGCCCCAGCTTGCGGGAAACCTCGATATATTGCTGCGAACGGATCTGCAGCACCTCGCTGCGAATGATACGCGCAAGCCCTGTCCAGTGCGTCACCGCCACGCCGATCAGCACGCCCTTCAAGCCCTTGCCGCAGGCAAATGCGATGAGGATCAACAAAACCGTGTGGGGAATTCCCATCACCAGGTCAATGAGCCAATTCATGAAATGATCCAGCTTTGTGGAGCCGGTAGCCGCCGCCACCCCAACAATGAGGGCGATTACCGCGCTTACCGAGGAGGCCACTGTTCCCACTATGATGCTGATGGAAAGCCCCTTGACCGTGCGCACCAGCATATCCCTCCCCAACAGATCCGTGCCGAAGGGATGTTCCCAGGAAGGCTGCAGCCCTTTTTGGGAAAAATCAGCCTGCACCAGCTCATCCCCCAGCAGGACGCCTGCCAGAAAAATTCCGGCCAGAACCGCCGCAATCATTGCAGCAGCAGCAATGGTACGGGTTCTCCGGTTGATTTTGAAGGCCTTATGTTTCATGGTCGAAGCCCTCCCTGATCTGCGGATCCGCAATGGAACAGATGATATTGGCAAGCAGATTACCCACAAACACAAACACCGCGCTGAACAGGGTGATGCCCAGCAGAAGGGGAATGTCCGACCCCATTCCCGCGGCGGCTGCCGCGGCCCCCAGGCCCGGATAGGAAAACACATTTTCCGCCAGTACAGACCCGCCGAACAGCTCGCTGAAGGAGCCGAACTGCATGGTGACGGCAGGCAGCAGGATGTTCCGCAGCCCATGGCGCCGCAGCACCTGGAACCGGGATTCCCCCCGGGCCCTCGCAAACAGCACATAATCGCTTTCCAGGACGTCCACCAGCTTTTCCCGGGTGTGCAGCGCTATATTGGCAAAGGACAAAAAGCTCAGCGTGAGGGCAGGAAGGATTAGGTGATGAATCCGCTGCCAGATGGTGACCTGATCGGCGGGCAGCCCTTTCGGGACGCTCATACCCATGGGGAACCAGCCCAGCTGCACCGAAAAGAGCATCAGGAACACGATGCCGATCCAAAAGGTGGGGATAGAACACATGGTCAGGCACAGCTTTTTGAGAATTTTATCCGGCCATTTTCCATGAAAATTTCCCATGATGCAGCCGATGGTGAAGCCAAGGATTCCAGAAAAGGCCCAGGCTGTCAGCATCAGCGCCAGAGAGGCCAGAAACTTTTCCCCAATGATATCCAGCACCGGCCTCCTGTAAATCAGGGAGGTGCCGAAATCCCCGTGCAGGATGGAGCCCGCCCACAGAAAGAACCGCTCCAGCGGCGGCTTATCCAGGCCCCAGTATTCCGCGATTTTCTCACGCTGCTCCATGCTCACGTTGGGCACGGCGCCCACATACTGCTGCACCGGATCCACCGGCGACAGGCTGACCAGCACAAAACTGACGATGCTGATGGCAATCAGAAGCGTAACAAACCGAAGCGCATACCTGCCTACATTCTTCCAGATTCTTTTTCCGCTCATCTTCTCCCCCTCATCCTTCCCATGAAAAAGGAAGACGGAAGCTGCTTCCGCCCTCCTGCCATATCATTCCGTCCAGGTCCACTCGGCCAGGTTCGCCACCAGCGGCCAGGCCGCTCCATGGGCGTGAATTCTCTGCCGGCCGATATCCAGCCCGTCTTTCACGTAGTACAGGTGGGACATGTTGACATAGAAGGCCCAGGGCGCTTCCCCTCTCATAGAGGTGCCCGTGGTTCCGTCCCACTGAGCTTTCTTCCACCATTCCAGGGATTCCTCCATGGATTTGGAATTCATGGCCCTGTCAAGGTATCCGTCCACCGTCCCGCTGGTAAAAAATTCCGGGTTGTAAAAATCTATCTTTCCCGCGTTGCTGCTGTGAAAGAGCATATACGAGGTCATGGGACTGTCGGAGCCCCAGCCCATGATCATCGGCTCGGAAAACATCCGTGCCACCGTATCGTTGGCGCTGACTCCCTCCACCGTGACGGCGATTCCCAGGTTTTCCCTTGCCTGGTTCGCCACCGACATGGCCACCGCCTGCCGCATGGAATCCCCCGCGAAATACATCAGGTTGAACGCCGCTTTCAGGCCGTCCTTTTCCCGGACGCCGTCTCCGTCGCTGTCCTTCCAGCCGGCCTCTTCCAGCAGCTGCACCGCATAGTCCACGTCCGTCTCAATCACATCCTCCTCATTCCACCAGGGAAGCCCGTCGCATTCGGAATAGGCAGGATGCGCAAACCCGTTTAAGGCCTCGCTGATGATCCGGTCCCGGTCAATCCCATAGGACATGGCCTTGCGGACGGCCAGGTCGGAGGTGACGTTGTTGCCGATTTTGTAGCCGTCCTCCGTGGTTTTGCCTTCCTCCGGCAGGACAGGAAAGGTGATCCCCCTGTTGTCCACAGAGTCCACGGAGACCACGCGCATTCCATCGATCTCCGTGCCGGCCAGGGTTGCGGAGGTCAAAGCGATATCTACCTCTCCCGCTTTGGCAGCCACAAAGCGGGCGTCCTCCTCCTGCACCAGGAAAACCGCCTTTTTGATGGCGGGCTGTTCCCCATAATAGCTCTCGTTTGCCTCTAAAATAAACTGCTGGCCCTTGTCCCACTGGGTCAGCCGGTAAGGCCCCGAACCGATGGGCTCCATCCCGAACTTGTCGGTATAGGAATCCTTCGGCACAATCCCCGCACCCGCCACCGTATAGATGAAGGTGACGCAGGGCCTGGTCATTTTAAACTCCACTGTGGAGCCGTCCAGTGCGGTACAGCTCTCCATCATGGTGAGGTCCACATAGGTTGCCTTTTCTTTTGTGGTATTGAAGGTGAACGCCACGTCTTCTGCGTCCAGCTTTTCCCCATTGCTGAAGGTCACGCCGTCCCGGAGCTGAAAGGTCCAGGTCAGGCCGTCCTCACTCATGCTGTAGCCGGTGGCCAGGTCGTTTTCCAGCTGGTTTTCACCGTTTACCTTGACCAGCGTACTGAACAGCGGCGAACCGGAATAGCCGAAACCCTCGCAGGGGTCCCAGGTATCCGGATCGCTGGAAAACCCGATCGTCACCTCCGTTTTCCCAGGGGTATTCTCCCCGTCTGAACCGGACCCCTCTATCGTACCGGCGGAGGAAGCTGTTCCCGGCTGTGCCTCGCCCTGCGTCCCCTTTCCCAAATTCGTACCTGAATCCCCGGAAGGAGCGCATCCTGTCAGGAGCAGCGCGGCTGTGATTACGGCGGCGGCCGCCCTTACTATTTTTTTCATTTCTGCTTTCCCTCTTTCCCGTCCTGGCTTTTTCCCGTCATAAAAAAAGAAGGCGCAACAATTCTGTTGCACCTTCCAGCGCCCAAACAGCCTTCTTTGGCTGTAAATCCTTCAAAACATTGAGCAGTGAAACCGGGTTTGCTCCTGCAAACAAAGACGGCTTCCTGCCGCTTTTCCGAGGTTTATCGTAGCATGCAGGCAGCGATTTGTCAACCGTCCGCCTAGTTTCAAAACGAAATTTAGGCATAACAGCTAAATTTCATCAGGTTAAAGCAGACTCTACATGCAGCTATTTTCCAGGAAATTCCCACCGCAGCCTACAGCCTAAACAGCGCCGGGCGGCGCGCCCTGCTTCCGGTACGCCCTAGGGCTGCAGCCGTAGAAACTTTTGAACGCCGAGGAAAAATGCTCTACCGAGGAATAGCCCAGCAGTTCCGCTATGGCGGTGACGCTTCTGCCCTCGTCGGAAAGCAGGAGCACCGCAGCCGACATCCTGGCCTCGGTCTTTTTCTGGAGAAAGGTCTTTCCGTAAAGCTTCTTCAGCAGGCGTTCCGTCTGCCTGGCGCCAAGCCCCAGCCTGTCCGCCAGTTCCTCCAGGGAAAGGCTCTGGTATTCATAGAGAAAATAATCCTCGATGATCACCGCCGATTTCTCCGTCAGAGAGGAGCGGCCTGCCGGAGCGTCGGTTCCGGCGTATTCCTCACAGCTTCTCACCAGCTTCACCACCAGGGATTTCAGCAGCGCCTCCGCTTGAATCACGTATCCTGTCCGGCGCTGCTCCAGCTCCTCAAACACCTCCTCCAGCAGAACGCCCACCCGCTGGGTATCTCTTCCGAACCAGAAGGAGGTGCGGGCAAAGGCCCGGAGCACTGCTTCCTCCCCGGGAGCCCGGCCGCCGTGCCTGCGCCCTTCCTCCAGCTTGAAATAGACGCAGTATTCGCACATGGGGTCCCGGCTGTCCGGCGTCTGCGCGTGTTCCGTGTGGGGACCGGTTACATAGAGCGTGCCGGGAGAAATTTCATACCGCCTGCCGCCGACCTGCGCTGTCCCGTATCCGGAGGCAATATAATGAATTTCAAAGCTCCCCCCGCCATGGCTGTGGCTGGGGATGGTGCGCCGCAGCTGCTCATAAACCAGGTTCAGTACCTGGAAGACAGCGCCTCCCAGGGAAAAGCTCAGATCCAAATCACCGAAGCCCACCCGCATCGCAGAAACCTCCCTCTTTGCTTCCAGTGTAGCATATGCGCGGAAGCGAGACAAGCAAAACCTGCGCTGACACGACAAAAATTCCTGTAAGTAGTCGATTCCCTCTCTAATACTTTTTTCTCTTCCACACTATAATGGAGACAACAGGGAACGGCCAGGAACTATGAGGGCACGTTTCAAAACCGATACGTTATTTGTAAGGGAGGTTGTCAATATGGAAGGAAACAGAAGCATGAAGGGCGCGGTTCTGCCAGGAAACAGCACGGTGGAACTGCGGGATTTTGAGATTCCCAAACCCGGCCACGGCGAGGTGCTGATTCAGACCAAGGCCACCACAATCTGCGGGAGCGACATCCGGTGTATCTACCGGGAACACGTGGGCAAGGGGCCGGAGGGCTACATTCCCGGCACCATCGCAGGCCATGAGCCCTGCGGCGTCATCGTGGAGGAGGGCGAGGGGCTCAGGCGTTTCCACAAGGGGGACCGGGTGATCGTCTACCACATTTCCGGCTGCGGCCTGTGCAACGACTGCCGGCGCGGCTATTACATCTCCTGCAAAAGCCCCTACCGCCGGGCATATGGCTGGCAGCGCAACGGCGGCATGGCCCCCTACATTCTGGCGGAGGAAAAGGATTTGATCGCTCTGCCCGACAGCCTGACCTATAAGGACGGCGCTCAGGTGGCATGCGGCTTCGGCACGGTCTACGAGGCCATCGAAAAGATCGGCGTGAGCGGAAACGACGCCGTGCTGGTAACCGGCTTGGGCCCTGTAGGTCTGGCGGCCCTCATGCTCTGCCGGGCCATGGGCGCCAATCTGCTCATTGGCGTGGAGACCAACGAAGCCCGGATCGAGCTGGCCAAAAAGCTGGGGCTTGCGGATCATGTGTTCTCTCCCGAGGGGGCGCTGGAAAAGGTTCTGCAGCTCACGGGAGGAAACGGCGTGGAGCGCTCCATCGACGCCAGCGCCAGCGACCCGGGCCGGCAGCTGGCCATCCGGGCGACGCGGGATCGGGGAAAAATCGCCTTCGTAGGGGAAGGCGGCACCTGCACCTTCGAACCCAGCCCGGACATCATCCACGGGCAGAAGACTATCTACGGCTCCTGGGTGACCTCTTTGTGGAAAATGGAGGAGCTGGTGGAGCGGCTGGTACGCTGGGGGATCCACCCTGAGGAGCTCATCACCCACGAATTCCCGTTGGAACAAGCCTCTGATGCCTATGCCCTGATGGCGGGAGGCAGCTGCGGCAAAGTGGCCGTGGTGTTCGAATAAATCCGGAGCAAGAGCCGGACTTCGGCCCGGCGCAGAAAGAAAGGATGAGAGGAAAAACCATATGAAGGAAGAAAGCATCCAACAGGAACGGATTCCCCGCCGTATTCTGCCGGGCGGCGATGCTGTGCCCGCCATTGGCCTGGGCACTTTCGGTTCCGACAAATACGGCCCAGAAGAGGTGGCCCGGGCCGTTTACGGGGGAATTCGCCAGGGCTACCGGCTCATCGACTGCGCCGCGGTCTATCAGAATGAGGCCCAGGTAGGCGAGGCGCTGGAACATGCTCTGGAAGAAGGGCTCGCCAAGCGGGAGGAGCTGTTCCTCATTTCCAAGGTCTGGAACGACAGGCATGGAGAGGGCGAGGTGCTCGCCTCCTGCAGGCAGAGCCTAAAGGATCTGCGGCAGGATTATCTGGACCTCTATCTGGTGCATTGGCCCTTTCCCAATTATCATGCGCCCGGCTGTTCCGGCGACGCCAGGAACCCCGATTCCCGTCCCTTCCGCGTACAGGAATTCATGAAGGTATGGGCCCAGTGCGAAGAGCTGGCCGGCGCGGGGCTTGCACGGTACATCGGCATGTCCAACATGACCATTCCCAAGCTGGAAGCTGTGCTGCCGCTGTGCCGCATCAAGCCGGCCTTTCTGGAAATGGAGCTGCATCCCTCCTTCCAGCAGCCCGAGCTGTTCCAATATGCGCTGGACCACGGGATTCAGCCCATCGGCTACTGCCCCATCGGTTCCCCCTCCCGTCCCGAACGGGACCGGGACGCCGGGGACGTAGCGGACACAGAGCTGCCGGAGATCGCGGAGATTGCCCGCGCCCACGGCATCCATCCCGCCCTGGTTTGTCTGAAATGGGCTGTGCAGCGAGGCCAAATCCCCATCCCCTTTTCCGTCAAGGAGCCCCAATACCGGAGCAATCTGCAGGCCGTCACCGAGGACCCCCTATCTGAAGCGGAGATGGAGTCCATCCGCCGGGCTGACAGGAACTGCAGGCTGGTAAAAGGCCAGGTCTTTCTGTGGCCCCATGCCGGGAGCTGGGAGGATCTCTGGGATCCGGACGGGAGCATCTCATGCTGAGAGGAATTCCAAGGCTTTTGTCGCCCGAGCTGCTGAAGGTGCTCTGTGAAATGGGCCATGGAGACACGCTGGTACTTGCAGACGGGAATTTCCCCAGAAATGCCTATGGAGAACATGCGCGGATAGTGCGCATGGACGGCCTGGGTATCCCGGAGCTTCTCCGTTCCATCCTGCCCTTCTTTCCCCTGGACAGCTATGTGGAGAAGCCCCTCACCCTGATGCAGCTTGTTCCGGGAGATCCGGTGAAAACTCCCATTTGGAACGTCTATGAAGGCCTTGCGGAGCAATACGATCCCCGCGGAAAACTGGCGATCGGGCATTTGGACCGCTGTACCTTTTACGAAAAAGCCCGCCGGGCCTACGCCGTGCTCGCTACCGGTGAAACAGCCCTGTACGCCAACCTGATCCTGCAGAAGGGCGTGGTACAGAACGGACCGGAGGCCGCGGGAGACTGAACGGAAAACACAGTGCGTACGCCCTCTGCAGAGGTGCTTCGCCCTGTATTTGAAACAGAGAGGAATCAGAGTATGGACTGGACAATGGAGCAAATCAACCAAGTCATCGCCGCAGGTCCCTACCGGGACGATTGGGACAGCCTGCTTTCCCACCCGGCGCCGGAATGGTTTACCAAGGCAAAATTCGGCATTTTTATCCACTGGGGCGTCTATTCCGTCCCGGCCTTCGGCAGCGAGTGGTATCCCAGGAACATGTATCTCCAGGGCTCTCCGGAATTCGAGCACCACGTGAAAACCTACGGCCCCCACAAGGACTTCGGCTACAAGGACTTTATCCCCCTGTTCTGTGCGGAACGCTTCGATCCTGCCGCGTGGGCAGAGCTTTTCCGGGAAGCGGGAGCCCAGTATGTGGTCCCCGTGGCAGAGCATCACGACGGATTCCAGATGTACAAGAGCGATATTTCCCACTGGAACGCCGCTGAAATGGGGCCGAAACGGGATGTGCTGGGAGAACTCAGCCGGGAATTGGCCAAACAGGGCCTGACACTGGGAGCCTCCTCACACCGGGCGGAGCATTGGTTCTTCCTGGGCCACGGCAAAGAATTTGACAGCGACGTCAAGGAGCCTCTGCAGCGCGGCGACCTTTACTGGCCGGCCATGCCGGAGGGCGGCATCGACGACCTGTTCAGCCAGCCAGAGCCGGACAGGGAATATCTGGAAGATTGGCTGCTGAGGACCTGCGAGCTCATCGACAGCTACCGCCCCAAGCTGCTCTACTTCGACTGGTGGATCCAGCACCGGGCCTTCAAGCCCTATCTGAAAAAGCTGGCCGCCTACTACTATAACCGTGCTGAAGAATGGGGCGAGCAGGTGTTGATCAATTACAAGCATGACGCTTTCCTGTTCGGCACGGCGGTGGTGGATGTGGAGCGCGGGCAATTTTCGGAAACCAAAAGCTACCCCTGGCAGACCGACACGGCGGTGGCGCTGAACTCCTGGTGTTATACCGAGGGCAACTGTTATAAGCAGGCTTCCGATATTCTCTGCGACCTGATGGATATTGTCAGTAAAAATGGAAACCTGCTGCTGAATATCGGCCCCAGGGCGGACGGGACCATCCCTCAGGAAGACGCTTCCATTCTCCGGGAAATCGGGGATTGGCTCAGGACAAACGGAGAGGCCGTCTACGGCGCCCGGCCCTGGAAAAAATTCGGGGAAGGCCCCACCCAGGTGGCGGACGGACAGTTTTCCGACAGCGTGAAAAAGGAATTCACTCCTGCGGACATCCGCTACACGGTGAATGGAGACGCGCTCTATGCCGCTGTTCTCAAGGGGGATCCTCTGGGAGAATACCATTTTACCCTGCTGAGCGAGCTGGGGGAGGATTCGCAGTTCCGCGGGCTGATCCGTTCCGTGGAAGTCCTGGATTCCGGCGGCAGCTGCACCTGGACCAGGGATCGGGCGGCCCTGCATGTCAGGACGGACGCCCCTCAAGGAAATTCCCCCATCGTCTTCAAGATTCTGATGGGCTGAAGTTTCTGTAAAACGGACTTGTTTTGATATGTTTAGAAAGGCACAGAGATGGAAAGGGATTTCCATCTCTGTGCCTTTCTACTGTTTGTGCGCCTTATTGCAGCAGGCCCTTTTCCCGCAAATCGGCAAAAATCAGCTTATCCACAGGCGAGACTCGTTCCAGGCCGGAACTGTCCAGCCAGGCAAGTTCCGCGATCTCTGAACCGGGCCGGGGAGTGCCGGAAAATTCCGCTGTATAACAGGTCATTTTCACCAGCACGCCTTCCGCCTTTCCGTGGGCCTGGGCCTGAAACACGCCGTAAAGCCGGGCTGTTTCGGGCCGCACCTCCACGCCCAGCTCCTCCTGAAGCTCCCGCACCAGCGTTTCCACGTCCGTCTCCCCGGCCTCCCGCTTGCCGCCGGGGATATAGTAGGTCTCCTTACCCTGGGAGCGGGTGCACAAAAGTCTACCCCGCTCCCAATACAGGAGCGCCACTTTATCGATCTTTTTCATAGGGCAGCCTCCCTCTCTTCCTCAGTCTTTCTTTTTCTTCCGCCTTGATGCAGTCCGTCAGCTCCAGCCTGATGTCGATCAGCTTCTCAAGCTGGGGTACCTCTTCCATTCCGGGGGTGAACGCCTTAAAATCTATGCCGCCGCAAAGGCATTTCCGGCGGCCCAAAATGGTGGCATAGCCGCCGTGATCGTGGGAGGTGGAGCAGCCCGTACAGTAATTCACATGCCGCTGTGCATACTCCTGAAGCTCTGCGTCCCGGCGGAGTAGCTGACCGTTGACCAGTTTTTCCCCATCCGGCCACCACCAGTACGCGCCGTTGACCCTGACATAGATCTGGTTTTTCAGGCTGCGGACGCTGAACTCGTCTATGCCGATCTGTACGGCCTGCACCCCGCGGTATTTGTAGTCCACCTTATGAAAGGTAGTACAGGAGGGGCGCGCTTTGTGGTCCAGCAGATACTGGTGGATAGCCCGCAGGGGACGCTGGCGCTCCCCATCCAAATGACGCACCACATCCTCAAAGGTTGGTTTACAGGGAGAGAGCAGGTGGCGGAACTCGCAGTAATGGATGCCGTACCAATCAAAGGGCTTGACCCTTTGGCCCGCGTCTGCCAGCGCCTTCATGGCGCGCAGCATCAGCGGCCGGCCGGGGCAGCACAGTACGCCGGACGCCTCTCCGCTTTCCAGCTCCAGTCCATACTCCCGCAGCCGGGCCAGCCGGAGAGGGTACGGGACTCCGGTAAGGAAGTCGTCTGGCCGCTGCTTCCGGTCTCCCCGGAACTCATGCATCAGCTTTTCCCAGGCCTTTCCCTCCAGAAAAAGCTGGTCTCCGCGGAGCGCTGCCTCCCGGCAGAACCGGTATAAAAAACGCTGATAGGTAGTGCCGGCGCTGTAGGTGACTGAGCGGAGTTTGTCATAGCCCTTGGGATCCTGCCGTTTTTTTGCATGGGGCTTACTGCCGTTCAAAAACGCTTCAAAGGCCCCTGCCGGCAGGCCAAACCGAAGGGGATCGTCATACAGGCCGGAAAGCAGCCGCTGCAAAAATTCATAGTACTGGCGGCATCCCTCCGCCAGATCTGCAGGAAGGTCCTCCTCATTCTGCAGGGATACCTCCAGGGGCACGAGAAACGCCCGTTCCAGATAGATGCGGTGGTGCACTTGGGATGGGAACTCCTGGAGCGTCGCAGGCCGACCGTTCATCCTTCCATCTCCTCTCCGTTTCCGGCTTTTGGCCTGATTATAGCGCAGGCTGCCGGAAATGTACAGAAAATGTTTGCCTCTTCCTCCGCCCTGCCGGAGCTGTTTTCCTTCCATTCCAGGCATCCCTGCCGGGAATCCCTATAGCAGCCGGAAGGGAGACGCAGAATTAATCCACGTCTCCCTTCCGGTCATTTCTTCTGGCGGCAGCTGCCGTTCATCGGGCAGCCGCCGCAGCCGCAGCCGCAGGAGGATTTCCCTTTCTTTCTGTCCCTGATTAGGGACAGGAGAATCAAAACGACAATTGCGGCCAGTACCAGACAGATCAGTACGGTTGCGAGATGAGCTGTTAACCAGGCTGCCATTTTCTTCCCTCCGTTTCCAGACCGTTTTTACGTTCTGATTTTTGTTCTCAGCACGTTCGGTTCCTGATAGGGCCTCACCAACAGGAATACCATCAGCGCCACCAAGACAAGCGCTGCAATAGAACCGGCCACATTCCCGCCGCCGGTGAAGAGCATGCCCAGCTGGTACACAATCAGGGCGGCGGCATAGGCGAAGCCGCACTGGTAGGCGATGGCAAACGCCGTCCATTTCCCATTGTTCATCTCACGCTTGATGGCGCCCATAGCGGCAAAACAAGGAGCGCAGAGCAGATTGAACACCAGGAAGGAGTAAGCGGCGAGAGGGGTGAACACAGCCTGCATATTGTTCCAGATCTGCCAGCCGTTTTCCGCCACTTCATCAAACCCGCCGAACAGCACGCCGAAAGTGCCCACAACGTTTTCCTTTGCAATGAGGCCGGTGATGGTGGCCACAGCCCCCTGCCAGTTTCCCCAGCCAAGTGGGACGAAAATCACACAGATTGCCGAACCGATGGCGGCAAGGATACTGTCGTTCATCTCCACCATGCCGAAGCTGCCGTCGGCCCAGCCGAAGTTTGAGGCAAACCATACCAGGATCGTGGCGAGCAGAATAATGGTGCCTGCTTTCTTAATGAAAGACCAGCCGCGTTCCCACATGGAGTGGAGCAGGTTGCCGGCAGTGGGCCAGTGATAGGCTGGAAGCTCCATGACAAAGGGCGCCGGTTCTCCCGCGAACATCCTGGTTTTCTTCAGCATAACGCCGGAGAGTATAATGGCGGCAATGCCCACAAAATAGGCGCTGGGCGCCACCCACCACGCCCCCTGGAACAATGCGCCCGCAATCAGGGCGATGATAGGAAGCTTTGCGCCGCAGGGAATGAAGGTGGTGGTCATAATCGTCATCCGCCGGTCCCTCTCATTTTCAATGGTGCGGGAAGCCATGATGCCGGGAACGCCACAGCCGGTTCCGATGAGCATAGGGATAAAGGACTTGCCGGAAAGGCCGAACTTGCGGAAAATGCGGTCCATTACAAAGGCGATCCTGGCCATATAGCCGCAGCTTTCCAGGAACGCCAGCAACAGGAACAGCACCAGCATCTGGGGGACAAATCCCAGTACCGCTCCAACTCCGGCCACAATGCCGTCCAGGAGCAGCCCCTGCAGCCAATCTGCACAACGGATGCTCTCCAGCCAGTTTCCAAGCAGCACGGGGATCCCCGGCACCCAAACGCCGTAATCAGCCGGGTCCGGCTCCTCTGCCTCTGATGCAGCCAGATAACTGCTGTAGGTCACGGGGATTTCTTTCTCCACATTGCCGTCGTCATCGTAGAGATAGGCGGTTGCGGTCAGCTCCTTCGCCTCCGCAGGGTCAAGTTCCGCCGCTTCAGCCGCAGCCTCAAAGGCGTCCTTGATCGCTCCCGGCTCCACATACGCCTCGGCCGCCTCCTCATAGGCTGCCGAGCCGATACCGAACAGGTGCCAGCCGTCGCCGAAAACGCCGTCGTTCGCCCAATCCGTGGCCCAGGCGCCCACTGTGGACACCGATAAAAAATATACCACGAACATCACGGCGGCAAATATCGGCAGGGCGGCCCAGCGGTTGGTAACCACTCTGTCGATTTTATCCGACGTGGTGAGCATCCCCGCCTTTTTCTTCCTGTAGCAGCTTTCCATCAGCGATGCGATGTATCCATACCGTTCGTTGGTGATGATACTTTCGGCGTCGTCATCGCATTCCTCTTCCGCCGCACGGATATCCTGCTCGATATGGGAAAGCAGATCGGGCTTCAGCTGCAGCTGTTCCAGCACCTTTTCATCCCGTTCGAAAATCTTCACCGCGTACCAGCGCTGCTGCTCAGCGGGCATATGGTGTACGGCAGCCTCCTCGATATGGGCCAGCGCATGCTCCACCACGCCGGAAAAGGTGTGTCTCGGCAGAGTTTTGGCTGACTTTGCCGCGTCGATAGCGGCTTGCGCCGCCTCCATAACGCCCTCGCCCTTCAGCGCCGAAATTTCCACAACCCTGCAGCCCAGTTCCCGGGAGAGTTCTGAAAAATTGATTTTGTCTCCGTTTCTCCGAACCACGTCCATCATATTAACGGCGATCACCACCGGGATGCCCAGTTCGGTCAGCTGGGTGGTCAAATACAGGTTCCGCTCCAGGTTCGTGCCGTCCACGATGTTCAGGACCGCATCCGGGCGCTCTCCGATCAGGTAATTTCTCGCCACCACTTCCTCCAGCGTGTAGGGAGAAAGGGAGTAGATACCGGGAAGATCCGTAAGGATCACGCCGCTGTGCTTTTTCAGCTTGCCCTCCTTTTTCTCCACCGTCACTCCCGGCCAGTTGCCCACGAACTGGTTGGAACCGGTCAGCGAATTGAACAGGGTGGTCTTGCCGCTGTTCGGGTTGCCGGCCAAGGCAATTCTCAATTCCATCGTTCTTGCTCCTCTCTTTTACAGTCAACCGCCAATTGGTAAGTTGCAACTAACTTAATGGCCAAAAAATAAGGGGATATTCCCCCACTGCCTGCCGCGTCACTCCACCTCAATCATTTCCGCATCCGCTTTCCGGATGGAGAGCTGATACCCGCGGACGGTGACCTCGATGGGGTCGCCCAGCGGCGCCACTTTGCAGACCTGCACCTCTACGCCCTTTGTGATACCCATATCCATAATGCGGCGCTTAACAGCACCCTCGCCATGCAGTTTGACCACCTTCGCCTTACTGCCGGCCCTAATCTGCCGTAATGTGTTCATTATGCCGTCCCCCTAACTCAATTTCTAAACTATCAAATCATAATTTTCTGTGCCATTTCCCTGCTGACCGCCACCCTGGCTTCCTTGACGTTGACGATTACATTTCCGCCCAGCACCGAAATCACCGTCACATTCCCGCCCGCCACGAAGCCAAGATTTTCCAAATGTTTCCTGACCTCCGGCTTTCCGCCTACCTTTTTGATCCTGTTTTCTTCTCCGACTGCTGCAAGTGTCAATGGCATCATAGTGCTCCCTTCTTCATCGTGCGGCTCCGGCAATCCGTGCGTGCGGAAACCGCGTCATTTGGTTAGCTTTAACTAACCAGCTGTTATCATACTCGATTTTCCTCATTCTGTCAATGCTGTTTCATAAAATTTTCTTTCGAAAATTTTCAAAACATATGGCATCCGCCAACGCAGAGGTTGGTTCTCCCCTTCTCTTACCGGCAGAAACTTCCCCAAAAAAACAGGAAAGAGGGAAGCCGCAAAATGAAACTTCTGCGGCTTCCCTCTAAAAACACAACTGTGGACTGCGGTCCGCGTTTGTAACCCTTTCCAGACCGGACGGGCCTTTATTCAGCTGCGCGGCAGCTGCCGGGAAGCTTCTTCAAGCAGTTCAAACAAGCCTCATAATCGGGGTGTTCCGCCACCTCCGGCACATATTCCACATAGACAAGATTGCCCTCTTCGTCCGCCACAAAGACTGCGCGGGTCAAAAGGCCCAGCTCCTCAATGCGGGTGCCTGTGGCTTTTCCAAAGCTGTGATCCCTGTAATCGGAAAGGCATCTCACCCGGTCAACACCCGCGGCGCCGCACCATCGCTTTTGGGCAAAGGGCAGGTCCATGCTGACTGCGTATACCGAAACACCCTCGAACTGTGCCGCTGTCTCGTTGAAACGCCGCACCTCCAGATCGCACACGCCGGTATCCAGGGAGGGGACTGTGAGCAGCACACGGATACCGGTAAGCTCACTTCCTCTGACCGTTTCCAGCCCGTTCCCAGTCAGTGTAAAATCCGGCAGACTGCCGCCCTCCCGCAGCGTTTTTCCACAAAGCGTCATAGGGACGCCCTTGAAGGTAACCGTCATATTTCCGCTTCCTTTCTTTCCTCTGGCAAATCTGTTTTCAGGACGGCGGCTCCTGATTTTTCCTGGAATCCGGAAGGCAGGGACAACTTCCGCCGCAGGCGCACGCCGTTCCTTTTTAGTATGCCCGGCAAAACGGAAAAACCGCATGCCGGCCCGGCTGTAAACCAGGCGTTGTGCGGTGTCAGGAGAAAATGTTATAATGAAAAAAACAGCAGAAAAAGGAAGCGTTGGCACATGCAGTATAAAACCGTAAAACAGGGAATTTTCCGGGCCAGGCCCAACCGCTTTATCGCCCATGTAGAGCTCGCAGGCGAAACCTGTGTTTGCCATGTCAAGAATACCGGGCGCTGCAGGGAACTGCTGCTGGACGGCGCGACCGTTTACGTGGAGGAAAGCAGGAATCCCGCACGCAAAACAAAGTATGACCTCATTGCCGTGGAAAAGGGAAACCTGCTCATCAACATGGACAGCCAGGCCCCCAACCGGGCGGCCGCGGAGTTTTTGCCGAAGCTGCTGCCCGGCCTCACCCTGCTCCGGCCGGAAACCGTCTACGGCAGCTCCCGCTTCGATTTCTATGCGGAGGCCGGAAGGGGCAAATGGTTTTGGGAGGTGAAGGGCGTGACTCTGGAAGAGGACGGCACGGCCATGTTTCCGGACGCCCCCACACAGCGCGGCGTGAAACACCTGAAGGAGCTGTGCGCCTGCCTGCGGGAAGGCTACCGGGCGGGGATTCTGTTTGTCATTCAGATGAAGGGCGTTTCCCGATTCATCCCCAACGACAGGACCCATCCGGAATTTGGGGAGGCCCTGCGCGCCGCTGCCGCCGCGGGGGTCCGGGTACTGGCATACGACTGCCTTGTCACCCCGGACACGCTCTCGCTGGACGCCCCGGTTCCGGTTTTCCTCAACAGCCCTTACGATACCCCGCTGCTTTGAGCGGAAGGCTGTGAGGGGCCCGCTTCGAGGAACTCGCGGATATGCCGGGCAGCCTGTTCGAAGTCATAAATAAAAACCCAGTTGTCGTCAAAATCCGGGTCGAGGCCTCCCCAGGCCTCCTCGCGGTCTCCCGGAACGGTGAGCGTCTCCACGGTGAAATCCGTCAGCAGAATTGGGGAAAGGGCCAGGATATCCTCCAGATCCAGGGACGTTTTACACAGCGGCATCACCGCACGGATGAGCTCGGCATAGTTTACCCTGCCGCCCCGTACCTTCTGCAGCACAGCCTCCAGCACCTTCTGCTGCCGCCCCGCCCGAGCGGCGTCGCCGCCCAGCACACGGATCCGGCTGTAGGCCACGGTCTGGTTTCCATTGAGGTGCGCCATTCCGGCCTTTTCCTCGATAAAATCCTCCGGTACAATCTCTGCCCGGGTGTCATCCTGAAGCGCCAGATTCAGGTTCGCATTGATCTGCCCGGCTTCCTCCGCCGTGATCTCCAAATCCACGCCGTCCACCGCTTCGATCACCTTTGCCGCGTTTCCGAAATTGACGGACACATAGTCCTGGATGTTGAGGCTGTAATCCTCCAGGGCAAAGGTTCGGTTCAGCGTATAGACGGCAAGGTCCGGGCCTCCGTAGGCATAGGCGGCATTGATGCGTGCGGGGCTGCCCTCCAGCTCAACCTTGGTATCCCGCAGGATCGAAATCAGCTTTACCATCTTATGGCGGTTGTCCACGGACACAATCATCATAATGTCGGAATTGCCCTCAAAGCTGTCCCCGCGGGTATCCAGTCCAAACAGGGCGATATTGGTGACGCTGTCATCCAATTCCACGTCCTCCGGGATTCCCAGCTTTTCCAGATCCTTGGACAGCGGCTGGGTGGTTAGGCCGCCGATCAGGCTGGTGGAGACATAGGCCATGGCGCTGCCCGCGCCGATCAGGCACACGCAGACCAGCGCCAAACAAAGTTTCAGGCACAGAAAAAGCCTTTTCCTTTTCTTTTTCCCCCGCTTCAAGGGGGCGGAATAGCTGGAAACATCCTCAAAGTCTGGATTCCCCACGGAGCCCTTTCCATTTCTTCCTGTTTTCATCATAAGCCTCCGCTTCCCCGGCAGGCCTCCTGCCGGAATCTTTTATCCAAGCCGGAATATGACGGATTCATAGGGCCGCAGCTGCGGCCCTCCATACCCGCCTTCACGGTCATAGCTGGAGAGCAGGACCTTCGCCTCCTTCGGTACCAGGTCCAGAGGAAGTTCTGCCCTCTCCGGGGAAAAATTGTGGAACACCAGCAAAGTTTCCCCCTCATAGCTTCGGCGGTAGCCCAGCAGGCTCTCCTCCGGCAGGTCAAAGAATTCCAGATCTCCCCGGGCGAGCACCGGGTGCTCCCTCCGCAGGGAAAGAAGCCGCCGGTAGCACTGCAAAATGGAATAAGGGTCATTCCTCTGGGCTTCCACATTGATTGTTTTATAATTGGGGTTCACAGGAAGCCAAGGGGTTCCCACTGTAAATCCTGCCTGCGGGGAACTGTCCCACTGCATGGGGGTTCTGGCATTGTCGCGGCTTTCCAGCTGGGCCTGCCGAAGGGCCTCCTCCTCGGAAGCGCCTTCCAGCAGCGTTTGGCGATAGCAGTTTTTGGCGTCCGGATCGTCATAGAGCTCAATGGAGGGAAACCTGACGTTCGTCATGCCGATTTCCTCGCCCTGGTAGAGGAACGGGGTTCCCGGAAGGGTGTGCAGCAGCATGGCCAGCAGCTTTGCGGAAACCTCCCAACAGCGCCCGTCGTCCCCATAGAGGGAAACCTGCCTGGGCTTGTCGTGGTTGCTGAAGAACCGCGCCCACCAGCCGGAATCCCGCAGCGCCTCATAGCTCTCCCGAAGATCCCGCTTCAGCTTTCCCGGAGACCAGGTGCTGATCTCCACCTTCGGCGGAACAAAGGGGATGGCCATATCAAACTCCCGCCGGGCCGTGCGCACATAGTTCATCAATTCCAGGGAAGTGGCCGCGGCTACCTCCCCCACAGTCATCACGTGATACTTTGAAAAAATTCTCTCGTTCATCTCCCGGATATAGGCGTGGGTGCCGGGACGGCCTGCCAGCTGGGCTATACAGAAGGAATAGCCGTCGGGCTCCGGAGCGGTGGGGGAATCGGGAAAATCTTCCGGCTTGTCCAGATAACTGATGGCGTCCACCCGGAAGCCGTCCACCCCGCGCTCTACCCACCACTCCATCATGCGGTAAATTTCCTCCCGCAGTTCCGGGCAGGCCCAATTGAGGTCCGGCTGCTTTTTAGAAAAAAGGTGGAGATAGTACTGTCCCCGTTCCGGCACATATTCCCAGGCGCTGCCGCCAAAGGCCGAAGACCAGTTATTGGGCTCTTTTCCACCCACCGGGTCGCGCCAGATGTAGTAATCGCTCTTGGGGTTCTCCCGGGAGCAGCGGGATTCCTGGAACCACCGGTGTTCGTCGGAGGAGTGGTTCACCACCAGGTCCATGATCAAACGGATGCCTTTGCTATGACAGGCGTCCCGCAGGCGTTCCCAATCCTCCATGGTGCCGAATTCTTCCATGATCTCCTGATAATTGGAGATGTCGTAACCGTTGTCGTCGTTTGGAGAACGGTAAACCGGGGATAACCACACCGCATTCACGCCCAATTCCTCCAGGTAGTCCAGCTTTTGCAGGATGCCGGGCAGGTCGCCCACCCCATCCCCATTGGAGTCACAAAAGCTGCGCGGATAAATCTGATAGATCACCAGGTCCTTGACCCAGTCCATTTCCTGTTGCATCGATGATACCTCCCTGCCGTCCCCACGGACCGCTGTATTTTTCTCCAATAAACCGCACCTGCGGCGGGCAAATTTTTCAACCGGCAATTTTCTTGTCAAGGAAGACGCAGCAAACCGATAAAACCTTACAGCGGAATCCTTTTTTTCAGGAAATTTTGACAGAACAGTCCCAGCCAAAGCGACTTTTTGTTCTGAACATCCGCTTCCGGCATACAATGAAATATCCATGAAAATAAGGAGGAATCCACTTGAATTCAGCCATCCACTATCTCCTCCATGCCAGCGGCCCCCAGCAGGTCTCCTACTTTGACTCCAACTTTTCCCGGCTGGAGCGGACGGTGCGCCTGAGCGGATACCCCCACAGCGCGCAGCAGACGCTGTTCGCCGCTGTGTGTAGGCGTGCGGAACAGGAAAACACACCGATAGAAATTGTTCACCACCGCCTGGATAATTCCATGCAGGGCGTCATTCTGCCGGAACGCTCCGCAGGCGCTTTCGGTTTTGACGTCTATGACCCTGAGGAACCCAATGTGCTGGCCGTACTGGCTCCGGAACAGCTGGCCCCCATCCTGGAAAATCTGGAAAAAGCCAGAAGCATTTTCGGCAAGGCCAGGCTGCTGCACGACGAGCAGGAAAAAATTTACCTCTCCCAGATGGATTTTTCCGCCGCCGACCGGCTGACGGAAAAAATGATTGACCTGCTGCTGGGCGGAAAACAGTCCGGCAGGCCAGGCAGGGAAATCCACCGCTTTTTCGGCGCTGCCACAGCCGACGGAAACCTGGACTATGTGCCGGAGGTAACGGCCTCCATCCCAAAGCGGTATTTCATCAAGGGGCGTCCCGGCACGGGAAAATCCACCTTCCTGAAAAAGCTCGCCCGGGCGGCCCTGAACCGGGGCTATACCGTGGAACGGTATCACTGCTCCCTCGACCCCAAAAGCCTGGATTTGGTCGCCGTGCGGGAGCTGGGCTTCTGCCTGCTGGACAGCACCGCTCCCCACGAATATTTCCCTTCCCGTTCCGGAGACGAAATCCTGGACATGTACCAGCTCTGTGTCACTCCCGGTACGGACGAAGCCTATGCCGCCCAATTGCAGAACCTGCAAACCGCTTATAAGGAGCTGGTTCAGACCGCCGTAAGCTGCCTGAAGGAGGCAAAGGGGGCCGCCGATCGGTTCGACGCCGCTCTGCCCCAGCCGGATCCCGCCGCTATGGAGCAGGTAAAAGCAAATCTGCTGGCCCAGCTCTTCTCCCCGTGATGAAAGGGCCGGGAAGGGGAATCTTTTTACCTGTCCCCCAGCTCCTGTTCCAGGTGTTCCACCAGCCTTCGGAAGCGTGGATCCTCTTTCAGAGGGGCAAACAGGGGATTCTCCCTCACTGCCTCTACCAACCCCCTGCGGATGAGCTTTTCATTCCGCGGCGCGGAGGCCCCCAGCTCCAGCCCTGAAATCCAGGGGTCAATCCGGTCAAAGAAGGCGTCGCCGCGGAGGGCTGCGGGAAAGATCAAACCGCACAGACGAGCATACTCCTGCAGATACCGGATGGTTTTCTCCCGCTCCCCCAGCTGGTACCAGCCGTAACCTCCCACATAGGCAACCTGTGCCGCCAGATAGGGGTGAAGCTCCTCCACTCGAAAAAGACTGCAAATCCCCTCTGCCCGGCGCATTCCCTCCTCAAACCCTTCGGGCTCGTCGGATACGAGCGTCAGATAGGAGGAAAGGTTGCTCAAAAGCTCCGTCACATGACGGTACAGACAGACCTGAAGCACCTCTTTGGCTCCCGAGAGATCCCCCTGGGACTGCATGGCGGCGGCATAGATGGATTCTTCCCCCAGCCCAGGCATGCGGTTGACGTCTTTTAAAAGCGCAGTCGCCTCTTCCGGCCTTCCCAGCATCAAACTGGCGGCGGCTTCCAGGGAATTTGCCGCACGCAGCAGCGTGACGTCCCCGCTGCCCTCCTTCACGCGGACGCAGAGCTCCGCCGCATATTCCTGCACCTGCCGGGCGAGCTTCCCGTTTCCCGCCAGCGCCGAATGGTTCAGCAGCAGCCCCGCCATCTGCAGCAGCAGAGGAAAACAGGAATAGTAATTCCGCACCGTTTCTCTGCACTGCGCCCAGGCCTCCTCAAAGGCGCCCCGGCAGAATTTTTCCGACAGCTGGGCATAGAGCCTGCGGATTTCCTCCCGGGTCATCTGGGGCTTATAATCCAGCAGGGCGTCCACGCTGATGTCAAAGTACGCGGCAATCTGGGGCAGCAGTAAAATATCGGGGCAGCTCTGCCCGGTTTCCCATTTGGAGACCGAAGCCTTGGAAACGCCCAGATAGGCCGCCAGTTTTTCCTGGGTCACCCCCTTCTCCCTTCTCTTTTCCGCCAGCATATGGGCCAATCCCAGCTCTTTCACAGCGCTCTCTCCTTTTTCTCACTTTCGGTTCACGGGTTTCCCGGCATGGGGCCCCTGAAAAAAGCCTTTACTTCTCTCTCCGCTTTCTGTAAAATAGGGTCAATAAATGTCTGTACAAGCAGGAGGAATTTTCATTGAAACGAATGACAGTCACAGAAAACGGGCTTCATCTGGTGTTTGAAATCAACGGGGAAAACGAGATCAAGCTGCTGCATTTTTCAGCCCTGCCCTTTGACGAACGGACCCTCACCTCCCAGGACGGGACTGTGGGGTTCCGTCTGGCAGAGGTGCAGATTTCCGGCCTGGACCGTCCCGGTGAGCGCCACGGCCTGAAATATGTGCGCACCGCACCGGGTTACCGCCTGAAATACCAGGATTTCTCCGACACCCGCAACGAACTGGGCAGGAAGCTGGTGATCACCATGGCGGACGAGCCCCTCTCCCTGATTGTGCGCAGCCATCTCCAATTTTATGACGGCGTCCAGGCGGTGCGTTCCTGGACCGAGGTGGTCAATTCCGGCGGCGCGCCCAGAGGCCTGGAATACGTTTCCTCCTTTGCGCTGACCGGCGTCGAAAAGGAAGGCCTGCTCCCCTTCGACCAAAAACTTGCCCTGTACCTGCCCCACAACGGCTGGCAGAAGGAGCTGCACTGGAACCGCTATACTCTCGCCGACCTGGGCATGTCGGTTTCCCAGCCCGCGGAAACCATGCACACCTCAAAATACATCAACATCTCCAACACAGGCAACTGGTCCACTAAGGAGTATCTGCCCATGGGCTGCCTCTATAATCAGGAGACAAATTCCTCCCTCTACTGGCAGATTGAGCACAACGGCTCCTGGCACTGGGAGATCGCCGACCAGGACGGCCACCTCTACCTGCAGCTTTCCGGTCCCACGGAGAACCAGTCCCACTGGTGGAAAAACCTGAAGCCCGGCGAAACCTTTACCACCGTTCCCGTCTGCGTCGGCTCCTGCCCCGGAGGCTTCGACGAGGCTATGGGCCAGCTGACCGCCTACCGCCGCGGCATCCGCCGGAAAAACCGAGACAACGAAACCCTGGCCGTCATTTTCAACGACTACATGAACTGCCTGTGGGCGGACCCCACCACTGAGAAGGAGCTGCCCCTCATCGACAAGGCGGCGGAGGCGGGGTGCGAATACTACTGTGTGGACGCGGGCTGGTATTCCGACGGCTTCTGGTGGGACAACGTGGGCGAATGGAAGCCTGCCGAAGGCCGGTTTCCCGGCGGCCTGAAAGAGGTGATGGATTACATCCGGAAAAAGGGCATGGTGCCCGGCGTCTGGCTGGAAATCGAGGTGATGGGCATCAAATGTCCCCTGGCCGACCAGGTTCCCAGGGAGTGGTACTTCCTGCGCCACGGCGAAAAGGTTTACGACCGCAGCCGGTACCAGCTGGATTTCCGGCATCCCGGAGTGATTGCTCACGCCAACGGGGTGATTGACCGGCTGGTGCGGGAATACGGCGTGGGCTATATTAAAATGGATTACAATATAGAGCCCGGCATCGGCACGGAGGTGGACGCCGACAGCTTTGGCGACGGCCTGCTGGGCCACCAGCGCGCCTATCTGCAGTGGCTCGACTCTGTGTTTGCGCGGTACCCGGAGCTCATCATCGAAAACTGCTCCAGCGGCGGCCTGCGTATGGATTACGCGCTGCTCTCCCGCCACAGCATCCAGTCCACCAGCGACCAGGAGGATTACCGCCGCTACGCCACCATCTCCGCCAACGCCCCCTCCGCCCTGACGCCGGAGCAGGCCGCCATCTGGAGCTATCCCCTGTCCGAGGGGGACGAGGAGGAAGTTGTCTTCAACATGGTAAACGCCATGCTTCTGCGCATCCACCAGAGCGGCCACCTGGCAAATCTCAGCCCGGAACGCTTCGCACTGGTGCAGGAGGGCATTTCCTGCTACAAGGGCATCCGGCAGAACCTGAAAACCGCCGTCCCCTTCTGGCCGCTGGGGCTCTCCTCCTATGGGGACGAGTGGGTTTCCCTGGGGCTCAAATCCGGCCCGAAGACCTACGTGGCCCTGTGGCGCAGGGGAAGCGCCTCTCCCGTCTGCACGCTGCCGGTGAAGCATCTGCTGGGCAGGCAGGCGGAGGCGCGCTGCCTCTACCCGGCCCGGGGGGACTGCAGCTTCCGGTGGAATCCGGAAGCCGGCTCCCTCACCGCAGAACTGCCCCATCCGATGAGCGCTCGGCTTTTCGAACTCACCACTGGGGATTAAGCCGCCCAAAGCGGCGCTGCCAGCAGATACAGGGCGCCCCAATAGAGGAGCATCACCAGCTTGTGGAATTTCGGGTCCAAACCTGTGAGCTCCCCCTTTGCCACCAGCATGTCGGAAATAAAAAAGCACAGCGCGCCCACAGCGGCTGGCCAGAGCGCCGGACCCGCAGTGAAGGGCAGGGGCGCGGCCAGCGCCAGGGAGGCGCTGAGCACCGCGGGATACAGGCAGAACGGTATTGTCAGCCTGCCAAGCTTGGGGATTTCCCTGCGGAACAGCACCGCAGACGCCCCGTAGGGCACGGCCCAGAACAGCAGGCTCCACCAGGTGGGCGGAGCAATCCCCCAAAGCCAGAACAGCAGGCACACATGGGCCGCGCCAAACACCAGCATGCCCGCCACAAACTGCAGTTCCAGCAGGGCGTCCGCGATGGTGCAAAGTACGAAAAACCAGAATATCCCATGGCACAGCGGGTTTTCTCCCCGCAGGCAGAGCGCCAGACCGGCAGAACTCACCGCCAGAAAGCTGCCCGCACATTTGGCGATCAGGCTGTGGCGCATCGTCCGCCGGTCCCGTCGCAGCAGGAAATACAGGGCAAAAATAGCCGCCCACAGCGGCAGGGCCATACAGGAAAACAAAAACAGATTCACAGAACGCACCTCCTACCAATTCCACGCGCCGGACAGTTTCTCCGGCCTCTTCTCCATTATAGCCGCTGTATGTTCCAAGAGCAATCAAAATTCACCGAGTAGAATTTCAAACGTCAAAAGAGCCGCCGCCGGCAGCTGCAAATGCAGCCCGCCCGCGGCGGCCTCTTCATTTCCGATAGGATTACCCCAATCCTGAACGGCACAGATACCGGTGTCGTACGGCGGCCGCCAAGCAACCGCCGCCCGGCTTTTAACTCAATAGACCCTCTGCAGCTCAAACCGGTGCAGTATAGCGGCAACTTCAGCGCGGGTGGCCAGACCCTGAGGGTTCAGCCTGCCTTTCTCGTCCCCCTTGAGAATGCCCTGGCCCACCGCCCAGGACATTGCATTCTTCGCCCAACTCTGCACCTTTCCCCCGTCGGCAAACTCATCCAGTTTTCCGGTGGGGTTGGCGTTCTTGTCTTCCGTGACCATCATGGTAAAACGGCGAAGCATGGCGGCCAGCTCTTCCCGCGTGATGTTGGAGTTCGGGCGGTACCGGTTGTTTCCCTCGCCGTCCGCAATTCCCATGAATTTCAGCCAGCAGGCTCCTTTGTAATAATAAGCGTTCGCGTCCACATCATCAAATCGGATTTCAGGAGGATTTTCTACCTCTTTATCCGGTTCATTTACCAGCCGGTACAGCACCGCGGCCAGCATGCCCCGCGTCAGATTCGCTTCGGGAGAAAAGGCCGTCTCCGACGTGCCCATCAGCAGTTGGTTCCGGAAGCTCCACAGGATATCCTGCTCGCCCCAATGGCCGGAGATATCCGTAAACAACACCGGCGGATCCCCCTCCGCCACAAAGTTCACCCCATGCTCCACCGCATACCGGTGCGCCCCGGAATCCGTGGGCGCGTAGATCGTGAAGTTCTCATTCCTCCAGGGCAGCGCCTCCTCCGGGATATGACGTATGCTGGCCGGAAGATGAGCCTCCTCCAGATACCTGAACCGTGCCGTGCCAAAGCGTCCTACGCCTTCAAGCACTACAATTTTTCGCAAGCTGTCGGGGAAAGCCTGGTCATCGGGCGTATAGGGCTCTTGGAGAGAATCCATCGTGCCCGGAAAGGTGATGGAAGCCAGGTCGGAAAATAGCAGCCCATATTCCTGACTCCAAAAGTCATAATAGACCGCTGTCACCCGATATCCGTCCACCTCCGAGGGAATCACCAAATCTCCTGTCAAATCTTTAGAATTTGTAAGCAGCAGCGTAGTTCCTTTCTGCCACATCTCTTGTTTATAAAATTCAATGTATCCGCCGTTCGTCTCATACAGAATTCTATAAGGATCCGGGTATTCCAGCGCGGATGCGCCCAGCGTACCGCAGCAGGCTAGCAGGACTGCCAGAAACAGGGAAATCATTTTTTTCAATCTGACCAAGCCTCCTATCGCAATGGGTTTAGACGGGAAGGCGGGACAGCCTGTCCCGCTCTCCCACACTTTCTCTTTTATGAATTAGAGTACGACTTCTTATCCAGCCTCACATCCTGTCCTTTCAGCCTGGTCCGAAGCGTCGTAATGTCCGCGGAGGAAAGGTTGTAAGGCCACTTTTTGGTGGAAGAGGACGCATTGTATTCCGCGCAGTAGCCAGCCGCCACGCCCGCCGCATCCCCCAGCACCGCCAGATTGGGCGCCACCCTGGCCTTTGCCCAGGCATAGGAACACATGTTGGCCGCGTAGCCCGGCAGCAGCAGATTCGCCACATACCGCGTGGTCAGGGCGTTGTAAGGAACATAGACAGGCTTAGGGGGACTCTTTGACGAATCCCGGGTATATTCCGTCCCCCATACATAATTCCCATTGACCTTCATCTCCTCTATCTTATAGGGGTGCATATCGGTCCCATAGTAGATGACGCCCACAGCGGTGGGCTTATAGGCAAGATCAGCCCCCGTCTGTGCAGCTTCCGATGTGCTCGCATCTTTCGACGCCGTCATGGTGATATGATAATTGGTATCCTCTGTCCCATGAGCGCGGTTTGTGGAAACATCCGACATGTGCACGGTCTCCCGAAGATACAGCACCTCGCCGGTGACCACCTTCCCATTGCGGATTACCAGCTCCGCATTTGTGAACTGGGGCCCCAGGGACTGGATGCATTCCGTAATCGTCTTCCGTTCCGTTGTATTGTTCAGCAGGTTGTTGGCCTCCGCCCAGGATTTATCCACATTCCAGCAGCCCCCCACCACATTGTTGGGGTAAAATTTAGTGCCCACGTCCCGTTCGTTTGCCCTGCCGTCCACGTGGAAAATCATCAGCGTGTTGATCCACCACTCGTCGCTGTCGTATCCGTCCCGGGCCATATTGTAGCCCTTGAAAGCGTACCTTCCGCCATGGCTGTCGTTAAAGGTCTTGATCGGGCCATTGGGGTTGACCAGGCCCACCCTGCCGCCTGCGGATTCACAGCACTTTCCGTCGCTGCGGTAAGTGGAGCCGGAAGCGTTCTGGCTTCTGTAAAAATAATCCCATTCTGCGCCATTTGCATCCACGATCCGGTCGGTTCCGCTTGGAGGAGCAGCCGGCGGGACAACCCCCTTGATTTTGAACATCAGCGTCGCCGCCTGCTGCCTGCCGGTGCTGTCCGCTCCGTCCAGCAGCTGCTTCCCATTTTCCGACCAGGGCCAGTCATACCGGCCCACCGTGACGGAGGTATTGGCCATGCGCGCCAAGCGCCCTTCTTCGGAGGCATCCACAAAGATATCCCCCGTTTTCACCACTCCCGTCTCATTTTTCCAGACGATATATCCGCTGGAGTTGCGCTCGATCCCCTTTAAAGTGACGGAGGTGATCCGGTAGGGGCTGCCGGTTGTGGCAAAGTCGCAGATATCCGTACGGTACATCACTTCGATATTCGTCCGTTTCCCCACCATGGTGGCAAACTTCTGGGCGAGGGTGTCGGTGCTGTAGCCCTTCCCGGCGTAGTCGCTCACCTTGTTCCCGTTTTTGTCAAACAGGTAATCGCTGAAGGTATAGTAGAAGGAACCCTTTTGCTGAAAGTCTGCCCTTGCCGTACCTTCCTGATCCCAATAGTTCTGCCCGCCGACCGTGACGATGCCGCCCAGCTTTCCCGTGGTATCCGGCACGACCAGAAGGACCTTCCCGCTGGTGATCTGCGACGCCGCCTTGCACGCCGCGAACACCGCCTGCAGCCCGTTTCCGTAAACGATCACTTTGTAATCCGACATAGGTAACGCTCCTTTCGCATCCGGAACCGGATGCCGCTCATCGCTTGTTTCCGCTTTCTCCCTACGTCAAGCCAAAATACCGGCAGGCAATCATCTCTTTTCGACTGTTTCTGATATTTATAAATTCACATTACCACGTTCCGACCTCTAAGTCAAGAATCGGCACTAAATATATATCAAATTACACATTTTATATACATTTTTAATATTTTGCACAATCCATGTCTCGATTCATGCCTACCATATCTGACTGCGGAACAGGGCAAGGGCAGTTCCCAAAGGAACTGCTTGACAAGCTTTCCATAATCAGATAAAATAATAAAACACCCTGTGGGGGAGTAGTTTGCGGGATACCGCGGCATTGCCAACATATTGATGGAAATCTGGTTCTGCCTGAAAAAACGAGACTCACGGAAAGCGGCGTTCTGCCGCCTTCCGCTGAGTCTTTTTTTGGCTGCGTGGGCGGCCGCCGCGGAGAAACAGAGAGGGGAATTGGAAAATTATGGGACTTTTCGAACTTTTCACACTGGCTGTAGGCCTTTCTATGGACGCTTTTGCGGTGGCCGTCTGCAAGGGGCTGGCCCTCAAGGCCGCCAAGCCGCGGAACATGGTGATAATAGGCCTGTGGTTCGGCGGTTTTCAAGCGCTGATGCCTCTGCTGGGGTACCTGGTAGGCATCCAGTTCCGGGACAGCATCACGGCTTTTGACCACTGGATCGCCTTTGTGCTGCTGGGCCTGATCGGCGCCAACATGATCCGCGAGGCGGTCTCCAAAAAGGACGGCTGCGAAGACTGCGGCGAAGCTGACGCTTCCCTCTCTTTCCGCTCCATGCTGCCCCTGGCGCTGGCCACCAGCATAGACGCCCTTGCCGTGGGGGTAAGCTTTGCTTTTCTGCAGGTGGATATCGTGCCGGCGGTCTCGTTTATCGGCGTTATCACCTTCCTGCTCTCCGCCCTGGGCCTGAAGCTTGGCAGCCTGTTCGGCGTGCGCTATAAGAGCCGCGCAGAGCTCATCGGCGGCATCATCCTGATTCTCATCGGCCTGAAGATTCTGCTGGAGCATTTGGGTGTTCTTGGATAAATTGAGAATTAGTTTTAAAATTCTACATACTACCAGAAAACCCGGGCTTTTTCACTTGACAAAGCCCGGGTTTTCCTGTACCATGTTAGAGGATACTAACTGATTATAAAGAATCTTTGAGGTGATTTTTATGACTGCGCAGTCCATACTCTGGGCCGCCGGAGGAACCGGCTTCACCTTCCTGATGACCACCCTGGGCGCCGCCCTGGTTTTCTTCTTCAAAAACAAAATCAGCGCTGACGTGCAGCGCATTTTTCTGGGGTTTGCAGCCGGGGTGATGATCGCCGCCTCCGTATGGAGCCTGCTTATCCCGGCCATTGACCAGGCGGAGGGATCCGGCATGCCGGGCTGGCTGCCCGCTGCGGGCGGATTCCTGCTGGGAATCCTTTTCCTGATGGCGATGGACGCCCTGCTGCCCCATCTGCATGCGGGCGCGGCCAGAGCGGAAGGCGTTGCCTCCCCTTGGAAACGCACCACGCTGCTGGTGCTGGCCGTCACCCTGCACAACATTCCCGAAGGCATGGCTGTGGGCCTTTCCTTTGCCTTGGCCGCCCAGCATGCCGGAAACGACCCGGCCCTCTATGCCTCCGCCATGGCGCTGGCCATCGGCATCGGCATACAGAATTTTCCCGAGGGCGCAGCCATCTCCCTGCCGCTGCGGCAGGAGGGGCTCTCTGCCGGGAAAAGCTTTCTTTACGGCTCCCTTTCCGGCATTGTGGAGCCCATTTTCGGCATCCTGGTGGTCTTGGCAGCCGGTACCATCCAGCCCTTGATGCCCTGGCTTCTCAGCTTTGCCGCAGGGGCCATGATGTACGTGGTGGTGGAAGAGCTGATTCCAGAGGCCCACCTGGGGGAACACTCGCACCCGGGCACCTTGGGGGTCATGGGCGGCTTTCTCATCATGATGATTTTGGATGTGGCGCTGGGATAAGGGCAGGCCGCGGACTCTTCTGCACCCCATCACCACCTTTTGAAAAAGCCGGGCGAAAACTTTACTTTTTCCAATGGCCCGCAGCCCGGCAAGAACAAGCCGGCAGCGGCTAAGGGACGCGGGAACAAAACCGAACGTCAGATGATCGGGAGGAGCGCGGCGAACGACCCTCCGCCACTTAAAAAAGGCCGTCTTTTGGAAGAATGACGGCCAAAGGCTTTTTTTATACAGCAGAAGGCCGTCAGCGGGGAAAAATCCCCTGCTGACGGCCTCTCCGTTTTTCTATCCGCATTCCTTCCGAACCCGGTCAGGCCTCCGGCAGCCAGACGCGCATCTGGTTCAGGCCGCGGTTTCCCCAGGTATAATAGGGCACCATGCGGATTTCCGTTTTCTCCCTTCCGGGCCGGCTGGCCGTGTACAGGTCTTCCATCTGCTGGGTACGCCATCCATCCGCCAGCACTGGGACCACACCGCCCAGAAGTCCGGCATCAAAGTCCTCCTCCCGCAGAGCCCCATCCCGGTTCAGGGATAGGGAGAGGATATCGCCTCCATTGTCCACACCCTCCGCGCAGTACACCAGGGGCCCGCGCTGCACCGCCGCGCAGCCGGTATCCGCCGGAATTTTGGAGGAGGCAAACACCTTGCGGGGCGTCATATCCAGAGTAAGCTCGATCACGTCGCCCTCATGGAACTGCCTGTTCAGCATGGCATAGCCGTCCCTGACAGCCGCCGCCAGATCCACAGCTTCTCCATTGACCGTGAGGGCCGTGTTCCGGCTCCAGCCGGGAATCCGCAGGGCCAGGACAGCCTCCTGCTCCCCATGGAACACATAGCGCACAGCGCCGCAGTGGGGATAACCGGTTTCACAGCTGAGGGAATATCCCTTGGCAGACTTTACGGTCCCGCCCAGATAGAGATGGAGGAACAGGGCCTCCTCCCCTTCGCTGTAGGCATAGCTGCCGATGGAAGAAAGTACCCTCGCCACATTGGGCGGGCAGCAGGCGCAGGCGTACCACTGGGGACGCTGGGGCAGGTCATGCCGCTGGGTGGCTGCTTTTCCGGAAATCCCCGGCACCACCTCCAGCGGGTTGACATAGAAGAAGCGTTTGCCGTCCAGCTGCATACCGGCAAGCACCGTGTTGTACAGGGCGCGCTCCATCACATCCGCATATTCGCCTTTGGCCTCCAGCTCCAGCATGCGCCGGGCAAAGAACATCAGGCCGATGGAGGCGCAGGTCTCCGCATATACGGTGGCGTTGGGCAGGTCGTAATCCACTGTAAAGGCCTCTCCGATCACTGTAGAGCCGATGCCGCCGGTGACATACATCCTGCGGTGGGTGATGCTCTTCCACAGCGTTTCGCAGGCCTCCTTCAGGCCCGCGTCCCCCGTCTCGTTGGCCAGGTCTGCCATGGCGGTATACAGATAGACTGCGCGCACGGCATGTCCCACCGCGTCTTTCTGCTGGCGGACAGGCAGGGTGCTCTGGGTGTAATCGGTATCCTCGGCGTCATTGCCGGTAGGCCCCCAGACGTTCCAGCCCCGCTTCGCTTTCTCTTCCATAAAGTAGTTGGGCGCTTCGCCGCGCACATCCACAAAATGCTGCGCCAGCTCTTTATATTTGGAATTTCCGGACGCCCGGTACAGCCTCATCAAGGCCAGCTCCACCTCGGGATGGCCGGAATACCCCTTGGGGCAGTGATTCATAAACTGCTCGTAAATGCAGTCTGCATTTTTTTCCATCACCTTCAGGAAGCCGTCCTTGCCCGTAGCCTCATAATAGGCGCAGGCAGCCTCCATCAAATGGCCCGCGCAGTACAGCTCGTGTGCCTCCTGCAGGTTGGTCCAGCGGCGCTCCGGCTCTTTGACGGTAAAATAGGAATTGAGATAGCCGTCCTCCTGCTGGGCGGAGGCCAGCAGCTCCACCACGCCGTCGATTTCCTTTTCCAGTTCCGGGTCGGGCTGCACGGTCAGGGAATAGGCGGCGGCCTCCAGCCACTTGGCCACGTCGCTGTCCTGAAACACCATTCCGTAAAACTCTTCCGTTACAGGATTCCCGGCGGTTTTCTTTGCCGCAATGCGGAAGTTTTCCAGCGCATGGCTCTTCTCCACGCCCTCCAGCCTGTCGTTGAGAATCTCATACTGGTAGGGAATCACCTGCTCTTTTACCAGCCGCTGACAGTCCGGCAGAAAGCCCTCTCCCGGCTGAAATGCCGTAACCGGCACAGACCTGCTTTTCATCGTTCAAATTCCTCCCGTTTCTACCTTCGAGTTTCGGTTTCCCGATGGACACATGATAGCATATTCGATTTGTACGTACAAGCGTTTTTCTCTATTTTCTTTTCGTTTTTGGAAGAATCCCCCAGCATTGCTTTAAAAGAAATGCAGCGTAAGTACAAAAACCCGGGAAACTCTGGTAAAATAGCAGAAGGAGTACTTGCGCGGACAAAATATCCTGAACTGCAGAAAGGGGTTCTTTATGCAACGAGATAAAATACTGATTGTCGATGACGAGCATGAAATAGCCGATCTCGTCTCCCTTTATCTTGAAAATGAAGATTTTCAAGTTTTTAAATTTTACAACGCTATGGATGCGCTCCGCTGCATCGAAACAGAGAAGCTGGATTTGGCCGTATTGGATGTGATGCTCCCTGATATGGACGGCTTCCAGCTGTGCCAGAAGATCCGGGAACAACATCAATATCCGGTTATCATGCTGACGGCCAGAGGCGAGGGAATTGACAAAATCAACGGCCTGTCCATCGGAGCGGACGATTATATGACAAAACCGTTCCAGCCTCTGGAACTGGTCGCCAGAGTGAAAGCGCAGCTGAGAAGATATAAACGCTACAATGCCGGCCCGGAGCATGACAGTGAAATTATCGTCCTCTCCGGACTGTCTCTGGATATAAAGTCCCATACTTGTACACTGAACGAGCATCCGCTCTCCCTGACCCCTACCGAATTTTCCATCCTGCAGATTTTATGTCAAAATAAAGGGCGGGTGGTCAGTTCGGAGGAACTGTTCCGCCAGATTTGGAAAGACGAGTATTATACCAAAAATAACAACACCATCACCGCGCATATCCGGCATCTGCGGGAAAAAATGGGGGATTCCTATGAAAATCCAAAATACATCAAGACCGTCTGGGGATACGGGTACAAAATTGAGAACTGAAAGAAAGAAAACGGGTTATACCGCCTTTCAAGTCAGGATTATGCGGCGTTTCTGCATCAGCGCGATCATTTCAACCGTGATCGTGGTCGGCCTTTACCTGTTCTTATGGAAACATCGCATGGGCGATTGGATCATCTCCCTGATGGAACTGTGGATGGACATGGACCATGAAGAGGCGTTTCTCCTATATAATAACTATTTTCGGGGCTATAGGGAAATCTTTTTTGCTGTTGCGATCATTCTCGTTTTTTTGCTGCTGCTCTGGTACCTGTTCCGATGGATGGCCCGGTACTTCAGGGAGATCAATTCCGGAATCGACAGCCTTCTGTCTGACCACGCGGAGCGAATCCAGCTTTCCCCGGAGATGGAGCCCTTTGAAAACAAGCTGAACTCGGTGCAGAACATTCTGACACAAAGGGCACAAGCGGCCAGAACTGCTGAACAGCGGAAGAATGAGCTGGTCATGTACCTGGCGCACGATATCCGGACGCCCTTGACCTCCATCATCGGGTATTTGAATTTGCTGGAGGAGATTCCCGATCTCCCCGCCGTGCAAAAGGCAAACTACATTCACATCTCCCTGGAAAAAGCATACCGTCTGGAAAAGATGATAGACGAGTTTTTTGAAATTACCCGTTACAACACCCAGCAAATCACCATCACCCCCAAGCCTGTTGACCTGTATTATCTGCTCGTACAGGTGATAGACGAGCACATCCCGCTTCTTAATGAACATGGAAACTATGTCGCTTTCCAGGCGGAGGAACCGCTGCAGGTTTGCGGCGACGCGGAGAAGCTGGCCCGTGTATTCAACAATCTTCTTAAAAACGCAGCGTCATACAGCGAATCCGGAGCAGAGGTCATCGTACGTGCCGAGGATAAGGGGGAAAAAGTTGTTGTGTCTGTCTGCAGTTACGGAAAAACCATTCCGGGGGAAAAGCTGGACACCGTGTTTGAAAAATTCTATCGCCTGGATGAATCCCGCGCTGCAGGCACAGGAGGAACGGGGCTGGGGCTTGCCATAGCAAAGGAGATCGTCACCCTGCACGGCGGGACGATTACAGCCAACAGCGAAAACGGATGGACACGCTTTACCGTTACACTGCCCATTGCAAAAAAAGCATAATCCCTTCATTTTTTCTTAGGAAAAGAACTGTTTGATCTTTAAAATCACAAGGCCCCTGTCTGGTAAAATAACAGCCAGACAGGGGCTTTTGCTTTGCCCTGCATGAAAGGAGCTGCTTAGTCGTTATGGAAGAAAAAAAACAGTTTGGCCGCAGACGTCAGAGGCGCCGGCGGCGGAGCTGGCCGCTGCTTCTGCTGCCCGTTGTTTTAGTTCTATGCCTTGCAGCGGCTTATTGGATAAGCGGGTATACTTTCCCGCAAGAACCTGCCGTGGAATACCCCCTGCAGAAAATTCCTGTGACAGTGACAGGCGCGCCACAGGACGGCGAGCCTGCTGCTGAACCGGAGTCCGCTGCTATGCCATGGTATCTCACCTTGGTAAACCGCTGGAACCCGCTCCCGAAAACGTATGAGATCACTCTGGCGGAGATTCCGGGCGGGGAAAAAGTGGATGAACGGATTTACGAGCCCCTGATGGAAATGCTGGAAGCGGCTAAAGAAGACAATTGGGATCAGCTGCCGATGGTAGTATCCGGCTATCGGACTTCAGAGAAACAAAAGAGCTTGTACAATGATAAAATCCGGGAATATCAAAAACAGGGGTATTCCGTGGAGGAGGCCGCAGAAATGGCAAAGGAATGGGTCGCTGCCCCTGGATACAGCGAGCATCAACTAGGCTTTGCGGTGGATATTAACGGCGCGACCTATGACCTCTATTTCTGGCTGCAGGAAAACAGTTATAAGTACGGCTTCATTTTTCGTTATCCAGGCAGCAAGACCGATATCACGGGCACTGCTGAGGAAGTCTGGCATTACCGCTATGTTGGAAAAGAAGCGGCGGCAGAGATTTACGAGCAGCAAATCTGCCTGGAAGAGTATTTGGAACGCATAAAGGAATAATTCCGGAAAAACGGGCGTCCCGCAGGGCGGCACTACAGCATAGCCTTTCCATAACAATCCGGCAATAGACGGTTCCTCTGTCTTCACAGCCGAAGTTCTGTAAAGTATTTCGGCTTTCCAGTTTTGCAAGTGAGGCAGTAAAACCGACGCAAAAGATCAGCAAATTTATGTTGACAAATTTTATAAACTTAATTATAATAAGTTTATATTATTCCGAAACAAACTGAGGGAAGAAGATGAAATTCTTAGAGGAACAGGACATTGCCTGCCTGAAAGCGGGCTATTCCTTCGACGGGGAAAAAGAGGCTTTTGTCTGCCCGGTATGCGGGGAGAGCTTTGACGCGGAAGAGATTTTCTGCGTTGAGGGCCGCTACCTCACCGCCCGCAGAGCTGCCGCCCGCCACTGCGAGAACCGTCACGGCGGCCCGCTGGCCGCCCTGCTGGAAAGCGGGAGCAAATATCTTGCCTTTACGGAAAACCAGCGGGAGCTGCTGGAGCTTTTCGCCTCCGGCCTTTCGGACGCCGCCGTGGCCAAACGGCTGGGTGTGACCGCCTCCACGGTGCGGCACCAGCGGTTTACCTTCCGGGAAAAATGCAAAACAGCCCGGATGACCCTGGCGGTTCTGGAGCTCGTTATGGAATTGGCAGAACAAAACAGAGAGAGCGCCGACGAGGCGCTGATTCCCGTACACGGAGGTGCAAAAATGTTGGACGAACGATATGAAATTACCGAAGCGGAGGAGAAAAAAATCCTCTCCGGCGTGTTCTCTTCCCTGGAACCGCTGAAGCTCAAGGTCTTCTCCGCCAAGGAGAAGAAAAAAGTGGTCATCCTGAAACGGATTGCCCAGGAATTCGAACCTGGGCGGAGATACACGGAGGGAGAAGTCAATGCCCTTCTGAAGGAAATCTACTTCGATTTTGCCACCCTGCGCCGCTATCTGGTAGAATACGGCTGGATCAGCCGGGAGAAGGACTGCAGCGCCTATTGGCTGAACTAGCGCCGTTCCTCCCGGAAGCTTTCCGCAAAGCACCGCCTCCTTCCCTTTCGCATAGCATAAAGGGAAGGAGGCGGTTTTTATGGCGATTCATGTGGTGAGCCCGGGGGATACGGTGTGGAGCATTGCCCGGCAGTATGGGGTGTCTCCCCAGCGCATTCTCAGCGATAACGGGATTCTGAATCCTCAGGCCCTGCCCTCCGGCCAGGCTCTGCTCATTCTGATTCCCAGCGTGCTGTATACGGTGCGTCCCGGAGACACCTTATCCTCCATATCCAGCAAATTTGCCATTCCCCAGCTCACGCTGCTGCAAAACAATCCCAGCCTGATCAATTCCCCCTACCTGCAGGTCGGACAGACGATTGTGATCGCCTTTGAAGAGGAAAAGCAGCGGCGGATCACCGTAAACGGCTACGCCTATCCCTACATCCGGGAGGATATCCTGCGCCGCGCCCTCCCCTACCTCACCTATCTCACCATATTCGGCTACGGCTTCACGCCGGACGGTGCTCTGATTCCCATCAACGACGAGCCTCTCATCCGCATGGCCTACGAATACCGTACAGCGCCGGTGATGCTGCTCTCCTCCGTCACAGAGGATGGGAATTTCAGCGGGGAACGGGCCAGCCTCCTCTTTCAGAACCAGGCCCTTCAGGAAACGGTGATGGACAATATTCTTGCCTTGATGCACAAAAAAGGCTATGTGGGCCTGGATGTCGATTTTGAATATGTGGAGCAGAAGGACGCAACCGCTTTTCTGGGTTTTCTGGAATACACAGCCTCACGCCTGCATGCGGAAGGCTTCTTCCTCCACACGGACCTGGCGCCCAAAACCTCGGCGGCCCAGGCGGGGCTTCTCTACGAAGCCCACAACTATGGGGAAATTGGCAGAATATCCGACACGGTGCTGCTTATGACCTAGGAATGGCAGTCGCTAGCACACTGGCTGAAACCATTGTACAGCAAGGCCTTTAGGCCGAAAAGGGCCACCCTGTTTGGGATGGCTTTTGGTCTCCTAGAAAAAACACGGCAGGACGCATTTCCTGCAAAAACAACTCCCATCGTGGACCAAATAAAAAACCGGCCCTGCGCTTCCCGGATAGGAAAGCGCAGGGCCGGTTTTTCTGATCCATCGAATTTCCGAAGACAACTCGGTTTGCATCCATTTACAGGATCAGCTGTATCCTGAACCAGCCGTCCTTTTGTTCGTAGGAGCAGACAGCGCCGTGCTTTTCGCAGAAAGCGGCGATGGAGCGTGTGCCCATTCCGTGGCCACGGCGTCCAGTCACGGGCAGGCCGTTCTGGTCCAGCCGGACTTCTCCCACACAGGTATTCGCCACCTCAAACATAAGCCGGGGACGGTTGATACACTTGCAGACGATTTTCCGTTCCCCTTCCGGAAGCTCCGCACAGGCGTGGATGGCGTTCTCCAAAGCGTTGGCAAACACGGTGGACAGCTCCACGGCATCCACGGGCAGCTTATCCGGGACAGCGAGGCTGGCCTCCACCTGAATCCCCTGCTGCTGCGCCTGACTGAAGTAGGAGGAAAAAATAGCGTCCAGCACGGAGTTTTGGCACCAACGCACCGGCTTCAGCTCGTCCAGGCGGGCCTGGGACGCGCTGATGTAGGCAAGGGCCTCATCGCTTTCTCCCTTTTTTACCATTGCGGCCACTGCCTGCAGCTTGTGCCGCAGATCATGGCGCTCAATGCGGATGGCCTCGTCGGCGGAGTGGGCTGCTTCCAACCGGCCCTGCAGGGCGGATACCTGCAGGGTGAGCATGTCCGCCTGAACCCGGCTTTCCGCCATCTGATGGATCGCATCGCCCACGCTCATC
The DNA here is from genome assembly GCF_900048895.1 of Neglectibacter timonensis. Classification (GTDB taxonomy): domain Bacteria; phylum Bacillota; class Clostridia; order Oscillospirales; family Acutalibacteraceae; genus Acutalibacter; species Acutalibacter timonensis. The sequence goes on from NZ_LT160640.1 coordinate 1,661,635, forward strand.
CCGGCGCACAGCACGAACAGCGCCACGCCGCACCAGTAGAGGGGCAGAGTGGGCAGGCCGCGAACCGCCTGTTCCAGCACCACGACTACCTGGGCGGCAAGCCCACGGGAAACCAGGCAGGCCGCGGCCAGCGCCGCGACAAGCGCTCCCAGCCCCAGAAAAAATACCCGGAATCCCCGGTTCCCGCTCCGGGCCTCCAATGCGGCGTACACCAGCGCCGCAGCGATGGAGAGATAGAGCGCCTGGGCGCACAGCGTATAAAAGGGGGCGAGCAGGGACAGCCCCAGCGCATAGAACAGCGGCGGAGCCAATGCCACGACGGCAGGGATCAGGATCAGGGCTGCCCGCAATTTCCTGCGGCCCAGCTCCATCCGGCACAGCAGGTAGCAGAGGGGCAATGCCACAAAAAGAGGTGGAACCAGCGCCGACGCGGGGATATCCAGCGCGGAGTGATACTTCAGCTGCAGGCCGTATTCCCAAAGCTGATAGAACGCCTGCAGCGCAGCCGCCAGCGTCAGCAGGAGCATAGGCCAGTCCCAATTGCCTTGAACCCCGCTGTAGAGAAACAGGCCCAGTAACAAAAGAGCGGCTGTCATGTAGGCCGCGGCGGGCATTCCCAGCCGGTTTGCCGTGGCGGCGGTGCTGGCAATCTCCACCGCCCGGCTGGATAGGATTACCCTCGGCGTCCCGTAGGAATCTGCGTCCCGTTCAAAGGCCAGCGTAAGCATTTTGTCGCCGTAGCCGGGGGGCAGGGTGAGCCGGGGGACCTCTCCGGCAGCCGGAACCTCATAGCCCGCGGGCAGCTCCACACACTCCGCCCTGTCCCCGGAGCCGGGGGCCGTGGTGTAGAGCAGTTCCCCATCCAGAAACACGCTGACCGGCCCATCCAGTTCCAGCGTGGTATAACCGCTTTCTTCATAGGCCGGGTCCAGCACCCGGGAGAGGTAGACCGTGCCGGTCGTCTCCGCCGCCTCTTTTGGGGCGAGCGCCACGCGCCCGCCCGCGTCGTCCAGCCGGTAGATATCCCATCCCCCGGCGTCGGCAAACGTTGGGGTGAGGAACAGCTCTTCCTCGTCCGTCACCGTATAGGAGTGGAACAGTGCCAGCGCCGCCACTGCCAGGGCCAGATAACAAAGTGCCGGTATCCACGCCGGGACGCGCCCGGTTTTCTTTGATTGCCTGTTCAGCACGGCCCACCGCCTCCCTTCAGCCAATATTCCCCCCACTGCTTTTTCACCTGGGTGACAAGCCTGCGGGGCAGCGGGATGCTGAAATGATTCCCCACCGTCAATTCCCCCTTGTCCACAGCGGTTACATAGTGGAGATTGACCGCGAAACTGGAGCCGCACAGGACAAACCGGGCGTCCTCCAGCAGCGGGGCGATTTCCGCCTGAAACGGGCCGTGAAGGGTCATGGTGTCCACCGTCTCCCCGCCGGTGAGATGGTATCGCGCCAAACGCCCCGCCAGTTCCACATAGAGGATTTCGTCCAACGGCGCCAGCCGCACACCGCTTTTGGTCTTGATTGGCATAGAGACGGCGCGGCGCTTTTCCAAAAGCGCCGCCGCCCGGTCCAACACCTCAAACAGCTGGAACCGGTCCACTGGTTTCAAAATGTAATAGAATGCCTGGGCCAGATAGGAATCCACCGCGTAATCCGGCGACGTGGTGAGATAAATGATGGGCGCGTCGCTCCCCAGCTCCCGCAGCTTGACGCCCACGTCGATACCGGACAGCTCCGGCATGATGACGTCCAGCACATAGAGGTCAAAGCCCCCTTCCGCCTCCGCCTGTTCCAGCAGTTCCTCCCCGGAGGAAACCACGGTGAGCCGGGCGGCGAGGCTGGGGCGCTGTTCCATATATTCCCGGAGCAGTCCGCCCGTCAAGCTGCGCTGCCCCGGCTCGTCGTCACAAAGAGCGATTTTCAACATGATAGGTTCCCCTTGTCAAGCGACTTTTTCCCCAGGACGTGCAAATTTCGCACAAAACCATACCAAATTTACACTTTGCCCCACAAGCCGGCTTTTTTTCATTAGAATAACAGTAGCAAAAGACCGGGGGGTCTGTCAAGGCCTCCTGCAATAAGAGGATCGATTCAGTTGAGGGGCATGCCCCTCAACTGTTTCCGGGGGTTCCCCCGGAAACAGGAAACCTGTTAGGAGGAGGAGATGGGCAATGGGCACAGAGTTGGGAATCAACCGCCGCGCCGAAGACCGTCCGCTGAAGGAACCGCGGGTGGGCGGGAGCGTGTGGCCGCGCCAACGCTGTCCGGCGTTCACGCCCCGTGCCGCCGTACTGCCGGTGGAAAAGGAATGCTGGTACTGTAAATTTGCAGATTTTCATTTGAAGGAGCGGATCCCTCTGGATGTGGGCATCTGCTGCTGGCCGAACAAACAAATGGACTGAGGACTGGGAGGATTTGACCATGCGAAAAGAAACCGTACACTACAAAAGGAGCTCTCGCGCCGGACGGAAAGCCTTGGCGCTCCTACTCTCCTGCCTGATGGCGTTTGCTGCGCTGCCCACGCCCGCGCTGGCGGCGACAGAGGACGGCGGCGCGTCCGCTGCGCAGAATACGACCTCCTTCGGCGAATCGCTGGAGGATAACACCCTGTCCGGCACGCCGGAGATCGGCGGTCTGCCGGGCGAAACGGATGACGAGCCGATAGACGCCCCCGCGCCCACGGTGGAGGGAGACTGCATCTTCGCCAACGGCCTCGCCCTTACCATTGCGGAGGGCGAGCGCCCCGGCACGTCCGCCGTTACCTACGGCGAAGAAAATACGCCGTTTCTCATCGACGGCGAAGCCTCCCTTGACCTTTCGGGCTTCACCGTCTACGGCGGAGGCAATGATACGCCCGTGGACGGCGACACCGCCATCACGATGACCGGCGGCACGGTCAAGTCCATCTACGGCGGCGGCAGCGGCGAAAACGGCACGGTCGGCGGCACAGTCCGCGTCACCGTGGGCGGCGTCGCCAAAATCGGGGCCGCGTCGCCCGAAAGCGGCGTCTATCTCAACGGAACCGGCGTCACAAACGGCGTGGACGCGCTCGCCTACGGCCCCGCGCTGACGGACGGCGCGGCGGTGTACGTGGTCCTCCCGACGGATGCCGACAGGGCCGCTTTTTCGGTGGACAGCGCCTATGTGCACCTCTCCGGCGAAGCCCCGGTGACAAACGAAATCAGGCCCTATAGCGATAATACGCTTCCCGCGCAGAACGGCGGCGACATCGCAAATGCCACGTCTTTAGCGTCGAATACAAGCTACACCGTTTCCACGGCCGCGGGTTTGCAAAAGCTGGCGGAATTGGTAAACGCGGACGGGAACACCCATAACGGCTACACCATCACAATGACGCAGGATATCGACTGCGCTGGCGCAACCATGACGCCCATCGGCGGCAAATTGCCAACCGATGAAACGTATGATTCGTCTGCAGAGCCCCCGGCCCCCGCGTTTTCGGGCACCTTTGACGGTGGTAATCATACGATTTCCAATCTGACCATTGAGGATACCGACCAATATTATCTTGGAACCGGGCTGTTCGGCTACGTGTCTTATGGCACTGTGAAAAATCTGAATGTCTCCGGCACATTTAACGGAAACAACCAGGTCAGCGTCATCGTTGGCGCATGCGACCACGGCACGGTGACTGGCTGCAAAGCCTCCGGCTCGGTCGACGGCAGTTGGTCTGTCGGCGGCGTCGTTGGCAAAGCCATAGGCGGCACGATAGAAGAATGCGGCAGTGATGTCACAGTCGACGGCACGCACTGGATCGGCGGCATTGTGGGCTACGCTGAAGGCACTACCGGCAGCGTGGACCTCACCATAAGCGGCTGTAATTTCAGTGGCTCCATCAATAAGCTTGACGAGGCTGAACCCGCATCCGGCTACAGCAGCAACATCTATTATGTTGGCGGCATCGTGGGAAGCGCCAATTACTGCGCGATGACGGGCTGCACAAGCACCGGCACAGTCGCAGGTATGAGCAACATTGGCGGCATTGCGGGCAGCGCGAGTGATTCCACCATCACCGGCTGCCGTTTTGGGGACGAAATAACGTCCCGAAGCGGTGCTTCCGCCGCCGTCACCGGCGAGTACAGTATCGGCGGCATCGTCGGCGGCGCAATGGACAGCGTGGTAAGCGGCTGCAAAAGCGCCGGCACGGTCACCGGCAACGTGCAAGTCGGCGGCATCGTGGGGTTCAACTCTCGCATCCGCTCCACGCCGGAGCCCGTTTTGCTGACGAATGAGTCGCTCGCCCCCGCCACGGTGGCAAACTGCGAAAGCGCCTGCACAGTCTCCGGCTGTGCATCCGTCGGCGGCATTGTGGGTATCGCTCTGATAAGCAGCGGTGAAAACAGCCTTTCCTCCAACGGCGCGCCCACCGAAGAAACCGCCGTCGGCCCCGTTATCATCGGCTGCACCTTTACGGGCACGGTCGGGGTTGCCGAACTTGAATCTAATGTCAGCATCCAATATTTCGGCGGCATCGCGGGCCTCGCAGAAAACAGCACAGTGAGCGGCTGCAAAAGCACCGGCGCAGTCATCGGCAGCTCGTATGTCAGCGGCATCGTCGGGCGGGCAGAAAACAGCGCGATCAGCGGCTGCGAAAGCACCGGCGCAGTCACCGGCAGCTCGTATGTCGGCGGCATCGTAGGGTACAGCATTTTTTACGATATGAGTATCAATTCGCTGAACAACGATCTGACCTCTCCCGTCCCCGGCACGGTGACGAACTGCGAAAGCGGCTGTACGGTCACCGGATACAAGGGTGTCGGCGGCATCGCGGGGCAATTCGTCTGCGAAGGCGACGGCAACTACCCGGAACTCACCATATCCGGCTGCACCTTTAAGGGCGAAGTGATCGCCGACGCTTCCAAACAGCCTGCGCCTGCCAGCGAGTACGCTTACAGCAGCACCCCGGAAAATTTCGGCGGCATCGTGGGATGTATCGGCGTCGGCGCGGTGGAAAACTGCAAAAACGAAGGCAAGGTCAGTTGCATTGCCACCGACGAGGACGGCAACAAGAGCGGCGCGCAATTTGTCGGCGGCATCGCGGGACAAGCCGTTAGCTGCATGGTGATCGGCTGCACCAACTCCGGCGCGGTCTCCGGCGTGCAACCTGTCGGCGGCATTGTGGGCGAAAACGCGGATGGCAGTTCTTATAGCCTTTCGCAGAATTACGCCCCCGCCACGGTCCAAAACTGCGTAAACACCGGCAATGTCACCGGCGTGGCCAGTGTGGGCGGCGTCGTGGGAGATAATTTTTACGGCACGGTGACGAGCTGCTTCTCCACCGGCACGGTTCAATGGGAAGGCTCTTCTGAGGGGGACTCACTTGGCGGCGTCGCGGGATATAATTTAGGCACGGTTACAAACTGCTACGCCACCGGCGACGTCATTGGCCTGATTAACGACACGAACCAAGCATACGGCGCGAACCTTGTCGGCGGCATTGTCGGCGAGAATGGCGGCACGATCGACCACTGCTACGCCACCGGCGACGTGTCCGGCTGGAACTATGTCGGCGGCGTCGCGGGCGACTTTGCAACGTCCAACGCAATCGGCGACGACGCGCCGATCATCCAGTACTGCGCGGCGCTGGGGCTTGCCGTCACGGCGGCGGGGGGGACAGGCGGCGGGCGCGTGTGCGGAAATGATGGGGGAACCCTCGCAGACAATTTCGCACGCGGTGATATGCTGGTGAACGGTTCGGCGGTGACGGACAACAACAACATCGGCGGCGAAAAAGTCCACGGCGCGACCGTCACCGTGGGTACGAGTACATACGGCACTGTGTTCAGCGAAACGTGGCGCGGCGACGCTTGGGAGTATCCCGACGGCATTAGCGATGCGACCGTCCTTAAAAACCGCGGCCTGCTGCCCACACTGACGGGCATTTCCGCCGACCAGATCGAGCAGAAACCTTTCCTGCCGGGTCAGGCGCCCGTGGCGCAAATCACGAAAGACGGCACGACCACGGAGTATTCCACCCTGGCGGAAGCCGTGGGCGGGGCGAGCGCGGGTGATACCATCCAGGTGATCGCCGATATCGCGCTTACCAACGAGGTGGACTTCGGCAGCACCCTCACGCTGGATCTGAACGGCTTTACCGTCTCCGGCCCGGCGGTCTACGTGACAAACGCGGGCAATTTGACCGTGACGGACACGAGCACCGCAAAAACCGGCAAAATCGACGGCGGCAGCGAAAAGTACGCAATCGGATGCGCGGGCGCGCTGACGGTCAGCGGCGGCACGCTCACCTGCGCGGCGACGAGCAACGGCACGATTGAAATGACCGCCGCGACCCATCTTACCATAAACGAGGGCGCAAAGGTAGAAAACACGGCGGAAAACGGCTACGCCGTCTATTTCAGCAATGCGGGCGTCACGGTGGACAATCTGAGCACATACTTCACCCGCGCCGACGGGGCCACCGTGGGCCGCGTCTATCCCCATCCCATGCCGACGGTGGAAAAACCCGGCGGCAAATATGAGCTTTACGCCAACGGCACGGATTTGAAGCTGGAAGCGGGCACGTCTGACGCCGCCAAAACCAAAATTTTCTACCGCGAAATGGGAAGTGAGGGCGACTATCTGCCCTATACGATCACGAGCGATACCAACATCAGCGGCTCTCTCGATGACGGCTACGATCTCTCCGGCTACGCCGTCTACGGCGGCAGAAACGGCAAGGCGCTCACCGGCGGCACAAAAATCACCATGGCGGGCGGCAAGGTTCAGAGCGTTTACGGCGGCGGCAATAAAGGCGGCGTCACCGGCAGCACCGAGGTCGCCATCGGGACGGGCGCGACCGTCACAAGCAGCGTCTACGGCGGCAGCAGCGAAGCTAATGTCACCGGCACAGCCACGGTCACCATTTCCGGCACAGCCGGCACTGTCTACGGCGGCGGTCACAACGGCGGCGCGGTCGGCAACGCCGGGACAACCGCCGGAACGGTCAGCACCAAGGTAACCATTGAAACGGGCGGCAAGGCTGCCACCGTCTACGGCGGCGGACGCGGCGACGTGAACGGCAGCACCGAGGTCACCGTCAAGGGCGTGGTTACCGGCACTGTCTACGGCGGCGGCATCAAAGGCACCAACTACAGCGGCATAGTAACCGGCAATACCACCGTCACTGTCAGCGGCACGGCTGTCACCGTCTACGGCGGCGACGGCGGTAACGCAAACGGCGGCAACAATGCCGGCGGCGCGGTGAACGGCGATACCAAGGTCACCATCAGCGGCACGTCTAACGGCACCATCTACGGCGGCGGCTCTAACGGCACGGTCGGTGGCAATACCGCCGTCATCGTCAGCGGCACAGTCACCATCGGCACCTCCAGCGGCGACGTTTACGGCGGCGGCTACGGCGGCTCGGTCAGCGGCAATACCAATGTCACCATCGCAAGCGGCGGCTCGGTGAAAAACGTCTACGGCGGCGCGGGGTATGTCAGCAGCACCAGCTCCGGCGGCACGGTCAGCGGCAACACCGTCGTCACCATCGAGGACGGCGGCAAGGTGACGCAAAACGTCTACGGCGGCGGCTACGGCGGCACGGTGGGCGGTTCGGGCGATAGCGCAAAGGGCAACACCACCGTCACCGTCAACGGCAGCGGCTCGGGCACGAGCGCCACCGACTTCGCGGCTGTCAACGTCTACGGCGGCGGCTTCATCAATGCCGCCGGCACAACCACGGTCGAAGGCAAGGCCACGGTCGTCATTAACGGCAAAGTTTCCGGCAACGTCTACGGCGGCGGCTGTCAAAACAGCGCCTCCAGCACCACCGCCAGCGCGGTCACCGGCAGCACCGAGGTTACCATTGCAAGCGGCGGCGTGGTTGGCAGCAGCGTAAGCACCTCCGGCAACGTCTACGGCGGCGGCAGCGGCAAAGGCAGCACAGTGACCGGCGACACCAAGGTCACCGTTGCGAGCAACGGCACGGTTGGCGGCAGCGCAAGCAACTCCGGCAACGTCTACGGCGGCGGTTTCATCGGCGCCACTTCCGGCACAACCACGGTCAGCGGCAAAACCACGGTCGTCATTAACGGCACAGTAAAAAAATACGTTTTCGGCGGCGGCAATCAAAGCAACACCTCCAGCAGCTGCTCCGCCAGCGCGGTCACCGGCGACACCTCCGTCACCATTGCGAGCGGTGGCTCGGCTTCCACCGTGTACGGCGGCGGCAATCAAGACGGCAAAACCGGCAGCACCGCCAGCACGGTCACCGGCGACACCGAGGTCACTGTTGCGTGTGACAACACGGCTCTCTACGTTTACGGCGGCGGCAACAGCAGCAACGGCGCCAGCACCAGCGGCAGCGCCAAGGTAACCATTGCAAGCGGCGGCAACATTAGCACCGTCTGCGGCGGCGGCAGCGGCGCGGGCAGCACGGTAGACAGCACCGATGTCACCATTGCGAATGGCGGCAAGGCTTCCTACGTCTACGGCGGCAGTGTCAGCGGCGAGGTCACCAATCATACCAAGGTCACCATCGGCGGCGCGGTTTCCGGCAGCGTCTACGGCGGCGGCTATAACAATACCGGCACGGTCGGCGGCAATACCGAAGTCATTGTCAGCGGCACGGCGGCAAACGTCTATGGCGGCGGACTAAACAGCAATGTCACCGGCAACACCGCCGTTACCGTCAGCGGCACGGTTTCACAAAGCGTCTACGGCGGCGGCAGCATTTCCAACGGCGCCAGCAGCGGCACGGTTTCTGTAGTCGGCGGCGACACCTCCGTCACGGTCGGCGGCGCGGCGAAGATCGGCGGCAGCACCAACAAGGGCATTATCATCAACAACGGAACCGACGTTACAAACGGCGTTGCGAGCTTTCAGATCCAATCCGATCAGCCCCTGACCGCCGACGCGAGCGTGTACGTCGTTCTGCCGTCCGGCTTCGCACCCGGAGGCACCATCGCCACCGGCGCAAAGGACGGCGACCAGGGCTATATCCACCTTGTCGGCTCCAACACGTGGCATCTCGTCCCCACCTATGACGGCACCGGCGAGGTAAAGGCGATCAAGGCGTCCTATCCCGCGCCGATCACGCTGACAAGCGAAAGTACGGCGGATGCGCTGCGCGCTCTGCTGGGCGATTATGTGACCGTCAGCGGCGAAAAAGGCGCGCTCACCCTTCAGTTGACCAACAACAAGACGCTGATCACCACGATCAGGGTGGAAAGCGGCGCGCACACGCTGGATTTGAACGGCAAAACGCTCACCATACCGGTGTTCGGCACATTGGCTGACGGCGGCACGGGCGCGAACGGCTGTATCGAGGTCTCGGGCGGCAAGCTTACCGTCACCGACGGCAGCACCGGCAAAATCGAGCCCGGAACCGGCACACCGGCGGCGAATTTCGGCGTACTCACCGTGTCCGGCGGCGAGGCGGAACTTTCGGGCGGCTCGATCGAAAACACAAAGACGAACGGCAGCTGGGCCGTCCGTGCGACGGAGGACGGCGTATTCAAAATGACCGGCGGCGCGCTCTCGGGCGATTCGACGAACGGGCAGGCGCTTTACGCGGCGGGCGAGAAAAACGCCAAACTGTCCGGCGGCATGATTGACGGCGGTGGAGACGATAAAACTGCCATTACGGCAGGAACCGGCGCGGTCGGCAAGCTGCTGGCGGAGGGCTGCTACTATTATAAGGTCACATTGGCCTCACCGAATGGCAAAAAGGTCACGGACGTTTCCGGCGACACCCTTTCCGGCAAGTACATCGTCGACAACCGCACCGTGGCGCAGTACACCACGGACGGCGGCACGACCTGGGCCGACTGCGACACGCTGACCGAAGCGCTTGATGGCGCGAAAAGCGAATCCTTTGCGGAAAAGAATCGGGTGCGCCTGACGAAGAACGTAAAAACGTCCATCAATATCGGTTTCGGCGGCTTCACCCTCGATTTGCAGGGTCACACCTGGACGTGCGTCGCAGGAGTCAGTCCCCTGGCGCTGACCGGGACTGTTCCGGTCGTCGCCACCGACAGCGTGGGCGGCGGCAAGATGACAGGGCCGGACGCGGTCGACGGCAACGCCGCCCAGCCCGCCATTTCGGTGGCAACCGGCGCGGCACTGACCCTGACCGGTGAGAAAGCGTTCACCGTGCAGGGCGGCAAGGGGCTTGACAGCGCGACAGACGAGAAGCTGCTTGCAGGCGCGCCCGGCGTGAGCGTGGACGGCGGCAAGCTGGAGGTCTCCGGCACGGATCAAATC